>NZ_CAJGZV010000001.1:1200000-2400000 GCF_904846065.1 Psychrobacter immobilis | reverse complement strand
GGCTTTGCTGCTGTCAAAATTGATGATAGCAAAGACAGTAGTGACGATTTAATCGAAGACGATAGTGAAAGCATTGCAAATGAGAATGATAAGAATATAAAAGGCAAAGGTAAAAAGACTACCAAAGATAAAGAAAAAACAAAATCTAAAAAGCCAACGACGCAAAAAATGCCCGTGGTTCGGCTCAATTCAGGGCGTGAAGTCATCGCTGAGCCTGAAGAATGGATCATCGAAGATGAGACCGGTGACGTGCTAGCAAGCTATGAGCAAGTACCGCTTTGTCTAGCATGGGCGATTACCATTCATAAGTCACAAGGCATGACCCTCGATGCGGCGGAGATTGACTTGTCGCGCACCTTTGAGCTAGGGCAGGGCTATGTGGCATTGTCACGGTTAAAGTCGCTGGCAGGTTTGCAGTTGCTCGGTATGAATGACATGAGTTTGCAGCTTGATCCGCTAGCACGCGGCGCGGACAAACGGTTTTTGGTGCTGTCAGAAGAAGCTGATGCCAATTATTCGATGCTTGATGAAGAGAGCATGACGCAGGCGCATGAGAAATTTATTTTAAAATCGGGCGGTACGCTGAGTAAATCAGTGATTGATGCTTATGCCACTTTGCAAAAAAAGCGCCGTGAGCAACAACAAGCGCAAATAGACAAGAAACAGAAACTGGGCAATCAAGTTTCTGATAAGTCAGACAGTACCTTGCTTGCGACGCGATTGTTATTAGAGGAGAGCTTGTCGATTGCAGAAATCTCGCAAGCCCGTCAGCTTTCACAATCGACCATCATGCGTCATATTGCTGACCTAAAATCTCAAGATCCAAGTCTCGCTTGTGATCATTTGCGGCCAGAGGATGAGGTGATGACGGCGGTTGGTAATGCCTATGTCGCGATTAAAGTCGCCAATAATCCAAATGATTTCAATGATGATGGCAGTATTAAATTGCGTCCAATATTCGATCATCTTAAGCAAAGTATTGATTACAATGCCATTCGTTTGGCACTGATTTTTATAACGCCCTAATACTGAATGGCGTCTTGATACTGAGTATGACAATTCAGGGTTAAAGCATTCACCAAAGCCATTTAGCTTTTATATAACAATCCCTAGAGCCGATTAACGACTTGTTGGTTTTGTTTCATTGTAGCGCTGACTGTGTAGCGCTCAATTTTTATCCCTTTATAGCGATATCTTTTTATGCCTGATTTTTCGAGAGCCACCTACCAATTAACGTCTGACCCAGTAGCAGCAGCAGCGTTTCATGCATCTAGTGAGCACACACAGCCACTGAGGGTTGCTATCAATGGTTTTGGACGTATAGGGCGCAACGTTTTGCGGGCATTGCTAGAGCGCTTTGAGGTATTAGGCCGTGCGATCCATGTCGTGGCAATTAATGATTTAGCCCCTGCTGACATTCTGTTGCACTTATTAAAGTTTGACAGCACGCATGGTCGCCTAAGTCGCCTTGGGGTCAGTGCTGATATTGTGGCGAGTAGCAACGATGAAGCGAGCGATGACGGTAACAATAATAGCGCCACACAGCTTTGTCTGACAAAAAACAATTATACCTATTGTATCAATTTATTCTCAGAACCTAACCCTGCGCAGTTGCCTTGGCAGGCGCTGGGTGTCGATGTGGTACTAGAGTGTACCGGACATTTTCGCTCTTATGAGCAAGCACAACTGCACATCGTGGCTGGCGCGCAGCAGGTGATTATCGGTGCGGCACCATTCGATGATGTCGATGCTTGTATCGTTATGGGCGTTAATACTGATGAGCTAACACGTGAGCTGCCGATTATATCGAGCGTTTCTTGTACCACGCAGGCCTTGGTTCCCTTGATTGCGACGCTTGATACCGCATTTGGGGTAAAGTCAGCGATGATGACGGAGATTCATGCTGTCACCGCTGATCAAACAGTGCTTGATCAAGCCCACCGTGACCCAAGACGCGCGCGCGCGTCTGGTTATAACATTATTCCAACCACCTCTAGCAGTATCGCGGCGACAGAGCGTGTCCTACCTGCTATGGTAGGCAAGATAAATGGGCATTCGATACGCGTACCTACCATTGATGTAGCGGCTATTGATGTGACTTTTGTTTTTGATACGCCCGATGTGTCTGTCGAGGCAGTCCGCGAGGCACTCAAATCTGCCAGTCAGGCACATTTGCGTGACATCATGGCTTATACGGATGAGCCACTGGTCTCTAGCGATTTTATCCATCAGACTGAGTCTTTGATCATTGATGGTCAGCAGCTCATGCAAGTGGGTAGTCAATACAAGGTTTTTGCATGGTATGACAACGAATGGGGTTATGCCAATAGACTACTAGATATGTGTCTGCATCTGGCTTCTCATAAAAAACCTATCGTCAATTCTCTATAAAAAAGTGACCGCGTTAACCTTGCTTGAAGTATTACATATACATCTGCACGCAGTTGCCTTGACTCTCTTTTAAACTGAATCGACGATAGCATCAAAATAATTTAAATTCGTGCAATTAATTGCTTGCATTCTCATGTTATATCGCTATAATAATGCACAAATGGAGACGTGGCAGAGTGGTTGAATGCACCGGTCTTGAAAACCGACAAGGGTTTGTAGCCCTTCGAGAGTTCGAATCTCTCCGTCTCCTCCAAATTCGAAAGTCGCAATCATTATTAATGATTGCGGCTTTTTTTGTTGCATTTTTATTTTATATCGCTATAATAGTCCACCAATGGAGACGTGGCAGAGTGGTTGAATGCACCGGTCTTGAAAACCGACAAGGGTTTGTAGCCCTTCGAGAGTTCGAATCTCTCCGTCTCCTCCAAATTCGAAAAAAGCCCTAATCAGTGATGATTGGGGCTTTTTTTATGCTGGATATTTATCCTATAATTTTATAAATACTCTGCAGCACTTTTTTATTTCATTAGCGACTCATCAAACTTAATTTCCTGCCCATTCTCCAATATCAATGTGCCTTTACTGATCATGATGGTCAAGTCTTTGGTGTTTTTAATGGCACGCATAACGTTGATGTCTTCAATACTGCTCTCGATGATGATCTTGCCAGACTGCTCTGGTTTAATAGGCGGGTCAAACTGTGTTAGTGGTACGTTAAAGCTTTTGCCCTGCGCCAAGTTAGCATCTTGCATGGTCAGTGTGCCCTTAAAGCTTCGAATGGCGACCTTGCCGTGATTAGAGAGCATAAACTGCAGTTTTACTTGATTTAAGCTGTCACTATCGCTGGTTTTGACTGGTAGTAGAGCGACAGGATAGTTCTGCGCATTGGCACTATAAGCTGGCTGGCTGCTGACGATGGGGCTTTTTTTACCTGTTGGATTGTTTGGATGTAATCGTTCGTATTCACGCTGTTGCACAAGGGCTTGCTTGATAGTGGTACGCGGCATCGCCCCCGACTCATAGGCACCGCTGAGTTTCATTCGCAACATGTAGCGGCTGAGTAATTGCTGCTCAGATTGAGGCAACTGCTCAAAAGTGGTGCCGAGTTTTTTCTGCCACTGATCTGAGTTGGTCGGTATGGTTTTTTTGGTTGGATCCGCGGTTGGCTGTGAGCAACCAGAAACGATTGGTAGTATCGCTAAGGCAATCGTCAATAACAAAGCTTTATTCAAGCGTTGATGTAAACTCGCCATCGTACACCTCCTTAAAAATCTTTATGGATAATAAAGAATGACAACAGAATAATGAGCGTTTTCTTAATATACCTCGTTTGATGAGAGGTTGTGTTTAATTATCGCTAAATGCTGTATCGCAAGCAAAATAGGTATATTTTTGTTATATGACAGCAAAAAAGGGCAGGAGACGTACTATTTATAATAAGTTCTGACAAGCAATCATGATCGGTATTTTTATTCACAATAGCTATTTTTATTACGCCCACAAAAAAAAGACTGAGTGCCGTTAAGCAAACTCAGTCTTTTTTATTAACAGCAGTAACAGCTAACGACTGTTTGAATAGTTAGTCATGAGCTTGGTCATTTTCTTGCAGCTCAGATAGTGAGTGAGTAATATTATTATTGTGGGTCACAACAATAGCCTCATCAATAATACGCTGGCTGACCCCGCGTTTACGCAGGCTTTCGATGAACACCTCATCATGGGCTAGGGTGTAGTCTTGATGATCGCGGTCAAGTCCTTGGCGAATATATAAACGAATAAGCCCTTGGATGCGTTTAAACCCCAACTCTTTTGAAGTGGCTTCTAATAGCGAAATCATCTCTTCAGACAAACGAATACTGATCGGGCGCATGATTTTTTGCGGATGATCAGAAAACTTATTTTTCACACGTACAGGTATCATAATAAACCATTATTTTTAGTGAGTAAGAGTGAAGCACTCAGACAAAAATTAACCCAATCAAAACTATCTTTACCATACAACAAAAACGCCTAAAAGAACACCGTAGCCATGCCAATCGCACTAGGTCATGTCCTCAATTCAATCGATTAACCTCTAAATGGGATAAAAATGGCTAAATTTTGCCAAACATCGTCAAATAGCTTATTAATATCTCGATATTATTTGCGCTACTGTCTTTGTTTGGCGGCAATTTATCTCATTTTTGTCACCACTTTTAAAATGAGGACACGCCCTAAGATTGCGGCTATCCTCTTAATTGAAAACGGCAACCATAAAAAAACCTTCATCAAATAATGATGAAGGTTTTTAGTATATGGCTCTCCAACCTGGGCTCGAACCAGGGACACACGGATTAACAGTCCGTTGCTCTACCAACTGAGCTATTGGAGAATAAGTTGGTATAACGATAAGTTAGATAAGCGCTATTGCTTGTCTTGTTTGCGTTATGTGGGGCACATTTTAGCCAAGTTGTTATAGGCTGTCAACCTTATTATGCCATTAATTATAAATATTGTTGTTAACTGTGAAAAATAACCAGTAATCCCTTATAAAGCGGGCTGTTTTGGCAAATTTTGACCGCTAAAATATTATTTTTTGACTAGGGCGTGTCTTCAATTCAATCGATAAATCTCTAAATGGGCTAAAAATGGTCAAAACCCTTATTTATGTAAGTTGGATATAAAATCTAGCGCTAATTTGATTAGACAAGTCGGCTATCTTTTTGAATAGTAAAACAATCTGTACCTCCCTCGAAACAAAAAAATCAGAAACAGCCCTTCACATGGCTAGAATATTTCTATAGAATACCGACCGTATGGTTTCTTTAATGTATATACATTATTAATATGTGATCAATCTGAGACAGGTAACCTAATTATGAGTCCCACCACTATTGCCTACGGTTATCTAGCCATCGCCATTATTTGCGAAGTGGTTGGCACGACCTTTTTAGTCAAGTCAGAGCAGTTTACGCGTTTGGTGCCGACCCTGATTATGGGTGTGCTTTATGCCATCTCGTTTTACTTATTAACACAAACCATCAAAACCATACCGCTTGGTATTGCTTATGCACTATGGGGCGGGTTGGGGATTGTGCTGACATCGCTCGTTGGCTTAATATTTTTTAAGCAAAGTCTTGATGCGGCAGCTGTGGTTGGTATCGCTATGATTGTGGGCGGTGTCGTGGTGATGAACTTATTCTCTAATTCTGTGGTGCACTGATATGGAAATGGAAAACGCTTACAAACGTAAAAAACAGCCCGAAGTTGTCCGTCGTGCGCTACTAGATCAGGCAGCGCGAATCACGTTAGAGCAGGGCTTATCAAAAGTGACCTTTCAGGCGGTCGCTGATGCGGTCGGGGTGACCAAAGGCGGGGTGATGCATCATTTCACCACTAAAAATGCACTCATCCTTGAAGTGTTTCATGATGCGATGGCTAGGTTTGAGGCAGAAGTTAATCAAGCCATGGCAGAAGACCCTGTGCGTTATGGCTCTTTTACTCGTGCCTATATCAATGCCACGATTAGCTTAGGCGAAAAGGGGCAGGAAGAGCTCGATAGTCAAGCAACCTTATATGCATTGATGCTAGGCGATAGCGAGTTACGTGAGTTGTGGGCCAAGTGGGCAAATGCGCAATTAAAGAAACATCAAGCAACCGACAATACCGAAACATTATGTATGGTACGTCTGGTGGCTGATGGTATTTGGCTCTCTGATTTTTCAGGCATTAGTATCTCAGATAAGACCTCTATTCATAAGCGTTTGATAAAAATGACGCAACCTGAGAATGAATAAAATACTGTTCTTAAATGATTGATCAAAGCAGCTTTTTTATTAAAAAAGCATTGAAAGACAGGATTGTAGCAATAGGCTATATAAATTTATTTTAAACATTTAACCCATAACGACATCATTTAGCATTAGCTTGTTTATAAGGCTTTTGCTAGTCGTTAATAGGAGCACCGCATGACAGATTCAAAAACAGACCTAAACAACTTAACAGACATCATTGATTTAGAGAAGGTTCAAACTGCTTATATTAATGGCTGTTATTTGGCTGTCGATGACTCATTAACCACCTTTGAAGACATCAATCCAGCCACGGGTGAAGTGTTAACTACCGTTCAGCAAACGACCAGTGAGCAGATTAATGAAGCGGTAAAAGCAGCACAAAAAGGTCAAAAGGTTTGGGCGGCGATGACGGCGGTTGAGCGCAGTCGTATTTTGCTAAAGGCGGTTGCGATATTACGTGAGCGCAACGATGTACTCGCGTTACTTGAAACCAAAGACACGGGTAAAGCGCTCTCTGAAACCAAATATGTCGATATCGTGACTGGTGCTGATGTCGTTGAGTATTATGCAGGACTTGCGTCGATGATTGAAGGTCGTCAGATTCCATTGCGTGATACTAGCTTTGTCTATACTCGCCGCGAGCCACTTGGCGTCGTCGCAGGTATCGGTGCGTGGAACTATCCTATTCAAATCGCGATGTGGAAGGCAGCACCAGCGTTAGCCGCTGGTAATGCGATGATTTTCAAACCATCTGAAGTCACGCCATTGACTGCATTAAAGTTAGCGGAAATATTGACAGAAGCGGGCTTACCAGACGGCGTATTCAACGTTGTGCAAGGCGATCATAAAGTCGGCGAAGCATTAACTCAGCATCCTGATATCGCAAAGGTATCGTTTACTGGCGGTGTACCAACGGGTAAAAAAGTGATGGAAAGTGCCGCATCTTCGTCGCTCAAAGACGTGACCTTGGAGCTTGGCGGTAAGTCGCCCTTGATTATATTTGATGATGCGGACATCGATACCGCCGCTGATATTGCGATGATGGCGAACTTCTATAGCAGTGGTCAAGTCTGTACCAATGGCACGCGCGTGTTTATCCCTAAAGCCTTACAAGCCAAGTTTGAAGAAGTCATATTATTGCGTGTCGAGCGTATTAAATTGGGCGATCCGATGGACGAAAATATTAATATGGGTCCATTGGTCAGCTTCCCACATATGGACAGAGTGCTTAGTTATATTAAGCAAGGCAAAGAGGGCGGCGCGCGTCTATTGACGGGTGGTGAACGTATCACGACAGGTGAGCTTGCCAATGGCGCCTTTGTCGCACCGACGGTATTCACTGATTGCAGCGATGACATGACTATCGTACGCGAAGAAATCTTTGGTCCAGTGATGTCGATATTGACTTATGAGACTGAAGAAGAAGTGATTCGCCGCGCCAATGATACCGAGTATGGCTTGGCAGCAGGAGTCGTGACCGCTGATTTGACCCGAGCGCATCGCGTGATTGCACAGATTGAAGCGGGTATCTGCTGGTTAAATACGTGGGGCGAGTCGGCTGCACAAATGCCAGTGGGTGGTTATAAGCACTCAGGTATTGGCCGCGAAAACGGCATTGAAGCCCTTGAGCATTATACGCAGACCAAATCTATCCAAGTAGAGCTTGGTAAGTTTGAATCGGTATTTTAAGCAGTTGTATTGTGAGAGCTTTAAATCGGTAAGGCTGAATTATTAGGACTAATTTGTCCTTTTGGCACCGCCTTACTGATATGAAATGATGGATTTTTTAATATTATGGAGCGTTTTATGACATCAACCACACCTGAATATGACTACATCATCGTCGGCGCAGGCTCAGCAGGCAATGTGCTGGCCACCCGTTTGACCGAAGATGCCAACATTAAGGTGTTGCTGTTAGAGGCGGGTCGTCCAGACCATCGCTTAGACTTTCGTACGCAGATGCCAGCAGCGCTCGCTATGCCGTTGCAAGGTACTACTTATAACTGGGGTTATAAAACCGATCCTGAGCCCTATATGAACAACCGCGTCATGGATTGTGGTCGCGGTAAAGGGTTAGGTGGCTCGTCTCTGATTAATGGGATGTGTTATATCCGTGGTAATGCCTTGGATTTTGACGATTGGGCGAAAATCAAAGGTTTAGAAGATTGGACCTATTTGGACTGCTTGCCGTATTTCAAAAAGTTAGAAAATCGCGATGCTGGTGAAAATGACTATCATGGCGTTGGTGGTCCCGTCGAAATGACCACTTCAAAGCCAGGGGTCAATCCGCTGTTCCAAGCCATGATCGAAGCAGGCGTGCAAGCAGGCTATCCAAGCACGGATGATTTAAACGGCTATCAACAAGAAGGCTTTGGGCCGATGGATCGTTTTGTCACGCCTAATGGTCGCCGAGCTTCGACTGCTCGCGGTTATCTCGACCGCGCCAAACCGCGTAGCAATATCACCATTTTAACGGGTGCATTGACTGACGTGATTTTGTTCGATGGCAAGCGCGCTGTCGGCGTTAAAGTCGCCCATCAAGGTCAAACCAAGAATTTTTACGCGTCTCGTGAGGTGATTGTTTCATCAGGTGCGATTGCCTCGCCGCAATTATTGCAGCGCTCTGGTATTGGTCCTGGTCAATGGCTTAAAGATTTGGGTGTCAATGAGATTTTAGATTTACCGGGTGTTGGTAATAATCTACAAGACCATTTAGAGCTGTATATGCAGTACGAATGTAAGTTGCCAGTGTCGATTGTGCCTGCCAATAAATGGTGGAATAAGCCAGCCATTGGTGCCGAATGGTTGTTCAATGGCACAGGACTTGGCGCGTCAAATCAGTTCGAAGGTGGCGGTTTTATTCGTACCGATGAGAAATTTACCCATCCTAATATCCAGTACCACTTCTTGCCATTAGCAGTGCGCTACGATGGTCGTAGTGCCGTGAAGTCGCACAGTTTCCAAGCGCATGTGGGCTCATTGCGCTCGCCAAGTCGTGGTCGCGTCAAGCTGACCTCAAAAGACCCAAGCGTGCATCCGAGCATCTTGTTTAACTATATGTCTCACGACCAAGACTGGCACGAGTTCCGTGCGGCAATGCGCATCACCCGTGAGATTATGCATCAGCCAGCGCTCGACCCTTATCGTGGTCGCGCCATTGCGCCAACCGATGACTTGGTGACTGATGCTCAGCTAGACGAATATGTCCGTAATCATAGCGAAACGGCTTATCATCCGTCGTGTACCTGTGCGATGGGTGAAGGTAATGATTCGGTGGTCAATGGCGAAGGGCTCGTACATGGTATCGATGGCTTGCGCGTCGTTGATGCGTCGATTATGCCAAATATCATCAGTGGTAATCTAAACGCGACCACCATTATGCTTGCCGAAAAAATCGTCGATAAGATGCGCGGCAAGCAGCTACCACGCTCGACGGTAGACTATTACGTTGCCAATGGTGCACCGCTTAGAACTGAGCCGATGCGCGCATATGGCTCTGCTGTCTAAGCGACTGATGAACTATTTATTCAATAATCATATAAGAGAATCTCATCAAAAAGACCTTTCCACGCAAAGGTCTTTTTCATCAGCGCTAACGTATTAAGTATTTTTAATACTGTTGTGGCTGCCTTTGATTGTCATTTAAATTTTTTATTTACATCACAATTTTTATTTATTGGTACTGCTTTGTGCGTCATACAGTCATCAAGTTATGACGGACAAATCAATATCAGACCCTGTTTAATTTACCTATTGAGGTCTTTTATGTACAGCTCGCCATCAAAAGATGCGACGAAACCCCTGACTCTAAACAAGACGGTTTTTTTAGGTTCAGCTATTATTTCTATTTTATTAATTATCTGGACGATTGCGTTTCCAGATTATAGTGAGGCACTATTAAGCTCAAGCATGGCATGGGTATCAGAGAGTTTTGGCTGGTATTACATGCTGGTGGTTGCCGCTTATAGTATATTTGCACTATTTGTTGGTTTTTCTAAATACGGCGATATCAAGCTTGGGCAAGATCACGAAAAAGCCCAGTTTCCTTTCCTAGCATGGGCCGCGATGCTGTTCTCTGCGGGTATTGGTATTGATTTACTGTTCTTTGGTGCCTCTGAGCCATTGATGCATTATTTGACGCCGCATACGGGGCTGGAGCCTGCCAGTGCAGAAGCGATGCGCGAAGCACTGTCGCAAACTTTTTTACATTGGGGTCTTCATGGTTGGGGCATTTATGCCTTAATCGGTATGGCATTGGCGTATTTTGCTTATCGTAAAAACATGCCACTCGCATTACGTTCACCGCTGACACCTATCTTTGGCGAGCGCTTAATCAAAGGCTGGCTTGGTGATGGTATTGATACCTTTGGCGTCGTCTGTACCTTGATGGGTATTGCCACTAGCTTAGGTATTGGGGTATTGCAGGCCAATGCCGGCTTAACTCATGTTTTCGGTATCGAATCTAGCAAAATGGTGCAGAGCCTGATTATCTTAGGCGTGGTTATTGCTGCCGCTATTTCTGCCATGACCGGCGTTGAAAAAGGCGTACGCCGTTTATCTGAATTTAATATGCTATCGTCGATATTGCTACTATTGGCCATATTGGTACTGGGTAATACGGTTTATTTGCTCAATACCTTTACTCAAAATATTGGTCAATACTTTCAGACTATTATTTTTAAAACCTTTGATGTCTATGCCTATGACGGTACTGCTGGTGCTGATTGGAAATCAGGCTGGACAATATTTTTCTGGGCATGGTGGGTTGCTTGGGCACCCTTTGTAGGATTATTTATCGCGCGTATTAGCCGTGGTCGTACTTTGCGTGAGTTTGTATTTGGCGTGATGTTTATTCCGCTTGGTTTTATTTTTGCCTGGTTCTCTATCTTTGGTAATTCAGCGATAGACTTGGTTGCCAATGGTGCCACTGAGCTTGGTGAAATCGCCGTTAATGACGCCGCGATGGGTATGTTTGCCTTGTTTGAATACTTCCCTTATAGCGATGCTTTTTCATTGGCAGGTGTGGTTATTGGTTTAGTATTCTTTGTGACCTCAGCGGACTCAGGCGCGTTAGTATTAGCGAACTTGAGCTCACGCGGCATGACCAATGATACCGACGCACCTGTTTGGTTGCGTCTGTTTTGGGCAGCAGCAACAGGTCTTATCACTTTAGGACTATTATTTGCTGGTGGCTTTGCGTCATTGCAGTCAGTATCTGTGATTGCTGGTTTGCCATTCTCGCTCATTCTTGTGCTCTATATGATGTCGATGTGGAGATCATTAAAAGAAGAAGGTAATAAACGTAAGGCCAGTACGATTGGTACGGCTAATGTGCTTGATAGTGGTAAGAGCTGGAAAGCACGCTTGCAACGCATTGTCAGTTTCCCTAGACATGCACAAGTTGAACGCTTTTTACAAAATGTGGTTAGACCTGCCATGACAGAAGTTGAAAAAGAATTTGCGGCAGGCGGTCTAAAAACTTCTTTGGACATCCGTAACCCTGAACATATCGGACAAGATATAGATGAAGGCATGGATGAGAGTAGCGGTCAAATAGATGGTCTAAAATTACGGGTTGGACACGGTGATGAAGACGACTTTATTTATGAAGTGAATTTGATCAAAGCGGAGCGTCCTAACTTTACATTGAGCACCTCAACTAAGAATGCAGAGTACTATTATCGTGCCGAAGTGTTCTTAAGTGAAGGCTCGCAAGAGTATGACTTGGTTGGTTACTCCAAAGAGCAAGTGTTGGTCGATATCTTAAATCAGTACGAGCGCCATTTGCAGTACCTACATTTAGAGCGTTAATTGATTTATCAACACGTCCTGAATATTTAAGTAAAAACACTTAAGTAAAAATATCGTAACAAACAACCCCATAAGTTGAATGCAGCTTATGGGGTTGTTTTATGAAAAATAAAATCAGTAGATATAGGGTAAAATATATAAAGATACGTTTCGGATTATCAGTTTCGAAATATTAGCAAAGGATAAGTTTGTGACCACATTAAAGTACATCGCTCATTATTCTGAGCAAGTTCAGACCCAAGCGGCATTGCTGATTAGCGATGGTAAATTGGGCGCATATCTAGAAAAAAAGTATCCCACTCAGCACCAAATAAAAAGTGATAAGGCGCTTTATCAGTATATCAATGAGATAAAAAATCAATATATGCGCAAAGTGGGACAGCTATCGAATGTCAGTTATAGCAGTAAATTAACAGTCCTCAAACATGCGCTAGGTATTCATACCACCCAGTCTCGCATACAGGGCAGTAAGCTGAAATCGCACAACAGCATCACCGTGGCGAGTTTGTTTCAAGAAGCGCCGCCTGAGTTTTTACGCATGATCGTCGTGCATGAGTTGGCGCATTTTAAAGAGCATGAGCACAACAAAGCTTTTTATCAATTATGCTGTCATATGGAGCCAGAGTATCATCAGTTTGAGCTTGATACGCGGTTGTGGTTGCACTGGCGCGAATTGAGTTGATCGCAGTGCTGTATTCTTTTCTTCTCAAAATGAGGACACGCCACAGATTGTATTTCTTATCATAACTTTCTTATCATAAATAATATTATACCTTTTATTAATATATTTTAGTGTATAATTTAATAGCGATGATTTTAATGATTGTTGATAAATGGAGAAGATGATGAAACGGATAGTTGCTACTGCACTTGCTATAAGCGCCGCCTCACTGATGGTTGGCTGTACAGCGACCAATGCTATGTCACAAAAGAGTGACGTCATTCCTGATATTAAAAAACCGACGCCATCGGTGTTAATAAATGTGACATCAGAGGATGCTCAAGTGCAGCTCATGTCTATGGTGCTAACTATGCAATCCGTGCAGCAAGGTGCCAATACTCGAGTATTGCTCTGCGGTCCAGCCGGTGATATGGCACTCCGTGACGCACCCAAAAGTGTGACCACAGCACAACCGCCTAAAAATATGAGCCCACAGGGTTTGATGCAAATGGTCATGAAGAATACCAATACCAAGGTTGAGGTTTGTGCACTTTATCTACCAGGTAAGGGTATTGACCAGTCGGCACTGATTGACGGCGTGAGTGCTGCTGATCCTGCTGACATCGGGGCGTTAATGGTCGATCAAACCACCAAGATAATGAGCTTTTAAGCAGATAAAAAATGATTAGTAGTTTGATGAATAAAAAGGGTGTGATATCGACTATCGCATCCTTTTTTTGTGTCAGTCATTTTGGCTAGTGGAATTGCGTTATAATCCCAGCTAAGCACTGTTTACCAAGTAATATTCGCCAAGTACTCTTGGCTGAAAAACAAGTACCATAGATCCTAATTCATAAAAGGTTATGAGCAATGATTAATACCAAAATTTATAAAGCAATTTATACTTTAGCTGAAGAGTTATTGGAAGCTGATCGTATAGGCAATCAAGCAGCATTTGATGGGTTTTATGCCGAATTAGAAGCCATTTGTAACGATAATGAAAATACCGATAAAGACCATCCAGAACAGTGGGAAACATTGGCTGACTTTACCGAAGATTTAGACGAAGCCTTAGTTATTTATGACAAGGCCTTAGCCAAAGCGACTGCGATTAATTCGAAAGACCACATGTCATCGATTGCCTTTTCTATGGCGGTTCTACAGATCGAAATGGGTGAAAAGGATGCGGCTATTCTAAATCTACAGAATGCCAAAATTACGGCTAATAAGATTGAAGATAAAGAATTTAAGGTTGAGATAGACGAGCTGCTTACCAAGTTGTCGGCTGAATAATCTCAATACTGAATAGCTTCAATTAAGCAGGAATGATTTGTTATGCAAAACCTACCTATTGCAATCATCGGTGGTGGTTTGAGTGGCTTATATGCAGCGTTTTTGTTAGAGCAACGAGGCATCGATTATATATTGCTTGAGGCGCGTGATAGATTGGGCGGGCGCATCGCTGTTGCGAAATCATCAGTAGATCAGAATGCTAGTAGTCAAAGTGTCGATAATGAAAAATCAAACGATGGCTTCGACTTAGGGCCATCATGGTTTTGGCCAGAGTATCAGCCGCAGTTAAGTAGTGTTATTGAGGCGTTAGATTTACCACGTTTTGCGCAGTTCGAGGATGGCGACATGATGGTGGAACGTGCCGCCAATGAGTTGTCTGTTCGCACCCAAGGCTATCAAAGCTCGCCGCCTTCTATGCGCCTTGTAGGTGGTATGGCCTCCTTGACTGACGCTCTGTATGCGCGCTTAAATCCTAAGCGCATCATGACGGGTCAAGTGGTTGAGCACTTGACCAAAATGGACCAATATATCGAAATACAATGCAAACTTAACGCTGAACAAGTGACAGCCAGTCAGTTACCTATTTATCGAGCGCAGCATGTGCTCCTTGCGCTACCGCCTCGTTTGGCGGCGGCTAATCTTCTATTCGAGCCAGCTTTACCACAGGCGTTGATAACAGAATGGCAAGAGACCGCGACATGGATGGCGCCACATGCCAAATATGTGGCGGTTTATGATTCACCCTTTTGGCGCAATCAAGGACTATCGGGTTCAGCGCGAAGTGCAGTAGGACCGCTTACTGAGATTCACGATGCGTCCTTGGTAGAGGGCAAAGGTGCATTATTTGGCTTCTTTGGGGTTCCTGCTCACGTCCGTCAAAGCGTCTCTGAAACAGAGCTAAAAGCCCATTGCCGAGCGCAGTTGGTACGTTTATTTGGCGCACAGGCAGAGACGCCAACGGCTGAGTATCTGAAAGATTGGGCGCAAGATTCATTGACCGCGACGCCTGCTGATGCCAGTGGTGCCGCTCAACATGCTGTCGCACCGACCGCCAAGCCAAATACAGGGGTATGGCAAGACTGCCTAACGGGTAGCGCTAGTGAATGGTCAGAGTCATTCCCCGGTTATATTGCTGGTGCTATCGACGCAGCACATAAGGCGGTACAGGGTTTAGATTTAGGTTTGTCTGATGAGCTATCGTCATCAGCGTCACCATCCAATGGGATAGTTGATGAGTGAGTCTTTAGAACAGCAAGCTTCTCGCAACACCAGCACATGGCTCATCCCTTTTTCTTGCTTGTTAGGCGGAGGAGGTCTGATTGGTATTTCTACCAATTTGGCAAAATATGCTGGTGAGATAGGTATTACACCACTGGCATTTCTCTTTTGGTCCATCACGGGCGCTGCTGCTATTTTATTGATCGTTGCATTCATACGGCAAGAATTACCTCCCTTAAATGCGCGTAGTTTTGAATACTATTTTGTGGCCGCGCTCATCAGTGTTGCTGGCTCTAATTTACTACTGTTTTCAGCTATTCCACATGTGGGTGCAGGTTTCGTCGCGCTCATTATCTCGCTTCCACCATTGCTGACTTATCTTGGCGCATTGGCACTGAGGATGGAGCGATTTAATATCGTCCGTGCTTTGGGTGTGGCCGCGGCGCTTCTTGGCGCAGGAGTATTGGCAGCACGTAAGTTTTCGACGCCAGACGCCAGTACTTCTTGGATTTTGATCGCGCTTTGCGGTCCAGTATTATTGGCTATTGGTAATATATATCGCACCTTACGCTGGCCTGATAAGGCATCACCTAGTGCACTCGCGCCAGGTATGCTAGTCGCGGCGTCGCTGTTGCTGCTGTCATTTAGTGTATTGCCTAATTTTTCAGTCAAAATGCCGCTAGACTGGTTGCCGCTAGGTTTGATTGGCATACAAGCCGCCGTATTTGCGGGTCAATTCTTATTGTTGTTTTTATTACAAAAAACCGGCGGTCCTGTTTTATTAAGTTTATTAGGCTCGGTCGGCGCAGTTGTCGGTGTGCCAGTGGCTATTTTTTTGCAGGGTGAGATGCCGCCAGAAGGGCTGTTTTTGGGTGCTTCATTGATCGCACTGGGCGTTGGTTTGGTGACATGGGGCGGGGTGAAAATGGCGACCACATCGACAGAAACTACGTAAAGATGACCATTAGGATATAGCGCTCATAAATACGCCAACCTATAAACTAATGACCCTACTAGAGCATATGTTTGCACTGCAACTATCCAAAAATGTAGCTATGTAGAAATGCCACTATGCGACCCTCACAATAATCATTTTTTTATCTAATCCAACTTCACAAAACCTCGTTAAAACGTAAATATTACCGTCACTGCCAATCTATGATTTAGCTACAATCATTTTAGCAATCAGCATGGCTAGGTATGAGTGTTCAACAGGGCATCATAATTGGTTACGATTATCTCAAATCAGTTTTTGTGAGTAACACAAAAAAGGAGTATAAATATCGTGGTTATTCCTATCATGGATTAGGGCGATGCATGCAGCCAAGCGTTATCGATTGTTAAATAATGTCACGATTGTTATTAGTATTATCGGCGTAGCCATTGCTTTATTAGACAGTGGTTTCACGCTGCCGATGTGGTTACAACAGGTTTTCCATATTTTTTATCTGGCGATTATTTTTTTAGGCTTTGTTGTGACTGCAGGGCGTTACCTCTATAGCAAAAAGCCGCTGACCCTAAATAAAGTCGCCGTCTTTGACTTACTGACCAGTATCGCGATTGTTATCCTATTGGCAGCACATTTCACTGATTTGGTGCGCTCTGGAATGTCGGTCGCTGTTGATGGCTTTGTTGCCATCAAAATTGCTGTCTTTGTGACCTTCATTCGTGAAATATCTGACCACGATTTTAATCTCAATCGTACCTTTCTAAACCCTGCACAGTTTTTTATCTTAAGCTTCCTGTCATTGGTATTGGTCGGTGCATTGCTACTGATGATGCCCAATGCAACGACGCAGCCGCTGTCTTTCATTGATGCGCTCTTTACCGCGACCAGTGCTGTCTGTGTGACTGGTCTCATCGTGGTAGATACGGCGACTTATTTCACAACTTTTGGGCAAGTCATTATCATGGGGCTGATACAGATCGGCGGCTTGGGTATTTTGACCTTTGTGACATATTTTAGTTATTTCTTTAAGGGCGGTGTCAGTTATGAGACGCAGGCGAGCATCAGTGAGATGTCTTACATGCGCGGCATGGGTGATGTGGTATCGACCCTCAAATCCATCCTATATGTGACGTTTGCCGTTGAGGCAGTGGCTGCGGCACTCATTTATATCAGTATTTATGACATACCAGATATGGATTGGTCTGAGCAGTTATTCTTCTCTGTTTTCCATGCGATTTCTGCTTTCTGTAATGCTGGATTTTCTACATTTAGCGCTGGCATGTATGATGACGCGCTACGTTTTAATTACCCATTACAACTGATTATCGCCACGACCTTTATCTTTGGTGGCATGGGTTTTGTCATTGTGGTCAATGTGTTGCGTTATTTGCGTGATCGTGCCGAGCGCCTGATCTATCGCCATGATCAGCGTTATATTTATCGACCGTGGTTGCTCAATATTAATAGCCGCATAACCTTGATTACGACGGGCGCTTTATTGTTGGTAGGTCTCATCGGTGTGATGATATTTGAATATAACAATGTGCTGGCAGACCATCGCAGTTTTTTCGGTAAGCTTGTCACAGGGCTGTTTACTGCTGCCACGCCGCGAACCGCAGGATTTAATACCATCGACATGGGGGAACTCGCGTTTCCCACGATTATGTTGACGATATTTTTGATGTGGATTGGTGCCTCGCCAAACTCGACGGGCGGTGGTATCAAAACCAGTACGTTTGCGATTGCCTTGTTAAATACTTTGAGTTTGGCACGTGGTCAGACCAATGTTGAGGTCTTTAAGCGGCAGATTGCTGACATCTCGATTCGCCGTGCATTTTCTATTATGTGGCTGTCTTTATTGGTCATCGGTATGGGGGTGACGCTCATCAGCTATGATCAACCAGAGCTTGATTTAATCAAGGTGGTTTTTGAGTGTTTTTCAGCTTACAGCACGGTGGGATTAAGTCTGAATTTGACGACAGAATTATCAGATTTTAGCAAAATGGTGGTGTCAGTCATTATGTTTGTTGGGCGTGTCAGCATGTTGACAATCTTTATTGCCCTACTTAAAAATAAACGCCAACGCAATTATCGCTATCCAACTGAAGAAATCACGATCAATTAAATGGTCGTAAATAAGCCATTTCATCATTAAAAATACTGAAAAAGGTTAATAAGGTTATGAAATATATCATCGTAGGGTTAGGGAACTTTGGCTCATCGCTAGGCATGGCGTTGACCCGTCAGGGGCACGAAGTGATTGCCATTGACAGCAGCATGCAAAAGGTTGAGGCGTATAAGGAAGTCATCTCTCATACCATCTGTATGGATGCTACGGATGAATATACCGTCAATGGTTTACCGATTGTCGACACCGATATCGTTATTGTCGCAATCGGTGAAGACCAAGGCGCAAACGTCATGGCGACGGCATTATTTAAAACTCTCAAAGCAAAACGTTTGATCAGTCGCAGTATCAATCCACTGCACGAAAAAGTGTTGCAAGCTATCGGTGTGGACGACCTTATTCATCCTGAAAAAGAGGCGGCCAATCGCTGGGCCAAACGGCTGTCGCTACGTTATTTCGTCGACTCGTTTGAGCTGAGTGATCATTTCAGTATGGTAGAGATTAGCATTCCCAAGTCGTTGATTGGTCAGACCGTTGACGACTTGCAGTTGGAGCAAAAGTTCAATATTCGATTGCTTAGTACCCTGCGCTATGAGTATTATGAAGACAGCTTTGGTCGTACGCAAAGTAAGCCTAGTATTAAAGGTTTGGCGGCGCCTGAGCAAGTATTGCAAGATAAAGACGTATTGGTCATCTACGGTGCTAACAAGCATATCAACGAGTTTCTGCGTAGTGTCGGTGTAAAAATCAAATAAACATTTGCAACAGCCGTGACATGAAAAGGCAAAGGGGAAACTTATGAGTAAGCGCACTATATCCATCTTGTTGCTTGCGACGATGGCATTGTTGTCAGGCTGTGACCAGACGCCGCAAGACCCGAACGTGTTGTATTCAGAAAAACATCAAGACCCCATTCAAGAGCTGGAGATGACAACAGCGGTTGATCGTAGCCAGTTTGCCTATAAACAAACCTTTTATGTGCCCATTTATTCTGACATCTATACCGATAGAGACAATCGTAAAGTCTTGCTATCAGCGACTTTGAGTGTACGCAATACCACACTAAAAAAATCACTGTATATCAATAAAATTGACTACTATGGCACTGATGGAACCTTTATAAAATCCTATTTAAACAAACCGATTGAGCTTCCAGCAATGGCCACGCTCAATTATATCGTCGAAAAAGAAGAGGATAAAGGCGGATCGGGCGCCAACTTTATCATCGAAGTCGAAGGGATAGACGAGACGGTCAAGCCTGTCATTGAGGCGGTGATGATTGGTAATTTTAGCAATAAAGGCTTCGCATTTAGTACAGAAGGTACGCCAGTGGTGCATTGATTAAGGATAATAAAATCCAAGGAAGGGATATGTCTGCAACCAAAGAAGAAATTGTCGCCTTTATGGCGTTAGAGTTTCCACAAACCAAATGTGTCATCGAGGCAGTCGGTGACAATCGCTCGATCTTATCACACGATATTGGTATCAATGAATTGCGTCCCGGTGGTACGGTCTCTGGACCAGTATTGATGAGCATCGCTGATGTGGCTCTCTATGTGGCGATACTTGGTAAAATAGGTATTGTGCCCTTAACGGTGACGACGAGTTTGACCATTAATTTTTTGCGCAAACCCTCAGCAGAAGCACGTATTATCGCTGAATGTACGTTGATGAAAGTAGGTCGCACGCTAATCGTTGGCGAGGTTGCGCTTTATTCTGAAGGCTCTCGCGATATGGTGGCTCACGTAGTTGGCACGTATTCCGTACCGCCTCAGCACGTTTAGCTATTTTTAGCCCAGATTTAAAATGAGGATAGACCCTAAAAAGCAGTGCTATAAAAATTAATGTCATAAAATTAACGCTGATAAGGACTGCTACTGTTTGGTTGCCTCGACCTGAATGTTTAAGTGAAGGTTTTTAGTAACGCCAAACCACGCATATTTATCGATATTCCATTTGGTGCGATCAATCATCGCCGTAAAATCCCCACCACAAATATCTTTTTTGAGCGTGGGATGTAGATAACAGTCAAACTTAGTCGCTGTTAAGCTAATAGGGTGGGTTTCGCCATGCAGCGTTAGATGACCGTCTACTTTTGTGACCATTGGGCGTGATTTGCCTTGGCTAAAATACCATTTGTTAGAATCAAAGCGTGCCAATGGAAAGCGCTGCATATCAAAGAAGCTAGGGCCTGTCAAAGTCTGGTTAAATGCTTTATTTCCCGTATTTAGAGAGCTGATCGGAATGACCAAGGAGATATTGCCAGTTTTTAAACTTGAGTCATATTGCAGTTGACCTTGGACATTATAAAAGCCGCCCGCAGTGGCAGGGGATTGGAAGCGTTCAATGGCAAAGCGCACATGGGTGCCAGCAGGATTGATGGTATAACTGGCGGCATGGCTGCTATGTGCAGCGCTTATTATTAATAATGGCAGTGTCAATGTCAGTAAAGGGTAGAGATGTAATCTTTGTAGAATAAAAGATAGGATGCTCATAGCTACATTCCTTTGCGGGCTATTGATAAATAAAGAACGTCGTCGATGAGCGCAATCCATGCTGTTACTCAATGTTAAGTCAGGCAGTAATAACTATTTATACACGCCACTCTCAACTTAAACGACGTCTTGGTTTTACTAGCCTTGATTTAATTTTAAGAAAGCGACTGATTTTAATATGTTTAAAATCAGTCGCTTATGGGAATAAGCTGAGGGTGGCGTATTTATACATTATTTATCAAATACTGAGTAGCTTTGTTTTTATAAGAATATCATTGTCAATTTGGCTATTATCCAACAGCTAAGATTGGGTTTTCGACGATTTTTGAAAGCTTGCCGCATCAGGTTTTTTGCCATTAGCATTGATACTGTTGGCTTTATTCGCTGCGGGGTATTTAAAAAATAGCGTTGCAAGTGCGCAGGTTATGGTCAATGACAGTAGCATCGATACTAATGTATGACTAAAAAAGTGATCACCAAACAGCATCTTATACAGTCCCATCGTCCATCCTACGACCGTGACTATTTCAAATATTCTATAGCGAGACTGATGCAGAGTAGGTAAAAATGCCAAGCCATATAGAGAAAATCCGGCACTGGCATGAGCCGCTGGGAAGCACTTGGCAGGCGTATTAGCGACTATATTTTGCCAAATATTTAGATAAGGCAGGTTGCCACCAAACAGTATTAAATGATTGGGGCAACTGACATGAGTCACACCTTTGAGTAGCGCAATCATACTGGGAACGGCAATTAAAACAAGCAGTAGATAACTTATTTCACGCGTGGGTAAAGGCGTGAGCCGTTTATCGTACTTAGTATTTTTTATTACCAGATTGATATCTGAATCCTGTTTATGTCTCAAAATTAGAACGGCTATGAGATAAATGCCAAGCAAGATGAGTAGCAATTTAGGCAAGTCATAAAAAATAAAGGCAAAAGGTTGTGTGCCTTTTTCTAGTAGCCAGTGTCCATTAGTATAAAAAAGCTCACTAATATGAATGTCTAATTGGCTATGTTCAAACAACAGTGTCGCTATGATGGTCAAACATAGGAGTTTAAGCCAGACTCCATTGGCTGAATATGTTTTCAAAATACAACACTCAATAATGCCATCATCCACAAGATAAATAGCAGTAGTAATGCCAAAAATTGTGCCGCAGAGCCAACATCTTTGGCTATCTTTGCCAGTGGATGCTTGGCGGTCGATGTGTGATCGACACTGGCTTCGATTCCAGTATTAATGAGTTCGACAATTAATGATATGAAAGAAGTGACGACCAGCAGCATTTTGACGCTGATAGTGAAAGGGCACAATATAATAGCCATGAATAATATGAGATTGAGCCAAAATACTTGTCGAAAAGCCGCCTCAAATTTGTAAGCTGCGTTAAAGCCGTCCAGAGAGTAACCAGCGGCTTTTATAATACGGTAAAATCCTGTTTTACCCTTGGCCTCACTGGCATAGCTATGGGGTAGCAGTTGTTTTTTGCCTGTTATTGGGCTTAAACCCCCACCACTCGTCGACTGGTTTTCAAGATTAATAGGATTTGCTTTATTCATGTCAAATGCTTCACAGTCTATTAATATCAAGGTATGCGATAAATTTTAATTATTTAACCATGGTCGAATGTTCAACATGCCCTAAGTATAAGCGGGCAGGCATTAAGAAAACGTTAAGCTTTTTTAAAATAGAGATATTCTCTAATGATAATTGATGATAAAGGTGCTGCCACCTAACGGATTGACTTGATGAGTAAGCTGCCAGCCCATATGTGTCATGATGCGCTGTACGATACTGAGTCCCAAGCCTGTGCCTTCTACTGGATAATGGGCGTCAGCTGCCGATAACGATTCTGTATCTAATGAGATGTCTTTATACTGCTGCTCTAGACGCTCAAATCTCTCATATAGCAGCGGCATCATCACCTCAGGAATACCTAGACCAGTATCAGTGACGGTGATTTTTTCAGCATCGATAGTGATGATGACCTCACCCTCATCGGTGTACTGAAACGCATTTTTTATCAAATTACCCAGTGCCATTTTTAGCAGTTCAGGTCGTACGTGTGCGACATACAGCTGTTCTGCGACTATTTTACAAGTGACTGACTTATGGCGAAGCAAGTAATTTAAGCGCTGTACTTCATTTAACGCGATGTCATTGATAGACATTGGCGGTGCATCCAGTTTTTCAGGAGCACGAGACAGCAATAATAAGGCGCTGATAATCTCCGAGGTTTCTTTGGCGGTCGTACTGATACGAGTGGCAAATGCGCTCAAGTGAGGGTCGTTTTCTAGTTGTGAGGACAATACTTCTGATGCCCCCATGATAATCGTCAAAGGCGTACGCAGCTCGTGACTGACATCACCAGTAAATAGCTGCTCGCGTTTGAGGTACTGCTCAAGTTTGTGGTTTTTTTCATCGATTGCGCGTGCTAACACGCCAACCTCGGAGGGCAGATGCGTCAATTCCGTCAAGTTGCGATGATCTGTTTCTACGGCTTGTTTTAAGTCTAATAAAGGTTTAATGATTTGCTTGGAGGACAGCGATGAGAATATCGCTGCAATCAATAAGCTCAAAATGACCGCTACTTTTAGGGCGTTGGCAAATATGTCTTCTAAATGCTCAAATATGGCCAAAACGGGGTAATTCCCCATCACCATTTCAGTGTTTTCTAAGTAGGTTAAAATGTAGTTTTCTTTGTCTTTTTTATAATTAAAAAAATGTAACTCTGTTGTCGATTGACCATTTTCAGTGGTGACGGTGACGGGAATCTCTTGTACGGTTTGGGTGGCCAGTTTTTGCAGATTGCTCGGTGCGTTATCGAAGCGATAAATTTTAATACCCGGTTCAGCGGTATAAATAGGCTGATCGCCTTCTTTTTCTTGGCTAAGCTCTAACTGTTGCAATAAGCGAGCTTTGACCAGCTGTTGCTCCATTCTGACTTCTGCATACATGAAAATACTGACGAAAGTGGCACACAGTAATAGGGCAAATAAGAAGTAGGAGAGTCGAAACTTATTGGCGATGGAGTCGATATTAAACATGGTGTTTACTTCGTTGTGAAAGACGTTGTGAAAGTCAAATAAGGACATCAGCCGATGATTTTTTAGGCTTTATCAGGATCAATAATCTGATAACCGACACCGGGCAACGTGACTATCATGATTTTATCGAACGGCTTATCGACCTGCGCACGGACCCCGTGCATGTGAGTGCGCAGTGCATCACTGCTTGGTACGTCTTCGCCCCACACCTTTTCTTCCAGATCGGTTTTGCTAACCACGCGCGGCGCCGCACTCATCAAGGTATGTAGTATTTTGAAGCCTGTTGGTGTGAGTTTTAGCGACTTACCTTCACGTGTAATCGTATGCTCACTATGATTTAAAGACAATGTGCCAACAGTTAAACCATGCTCAAAATGATCATCTTTATGTCGGCGTATGAGAGCCTTAATACGAGATTCTAATTCCACCAATGAGAAAGGCTTAACCAGATAATCGTCAGCGCCACTATCGAATCCTGCCACTTTATCTAAAATCGTATCGCGAGCGGTCAGCATCAATACTGGCGTTTTGTCATGCAGCTCTTCCCTGAGTTTTTTGCACAGTTTAGTGCCGTCCATACCCGGCAGCATGACATCTAACAAGATGACGTCATATCGATTATTCGATGCGAGCGCTAAGCCACTAATGCCATTATGGGCATTGTCTAGCTCAAAGCCTTTCGGCTCAAAAAAAGCATAAATATTGGCGACGATATCGGGATTGTCTTCAATGATGAGTATCTTGTACATGAGTATTATTACCTAAAAAGGCGGAGCGATGATAAAGAATTCAATTATCCACTTTAAAAAAGGTGGGTGCTGCTTTGGTTTCGTCAGTGGTGATACCAAAAAACTGAAGCAAGGTTGGCGTAATAAAATCATGTGATACGGGTTGATCAATCATGTTAGCTAGGCTACTGTTAGCAATAGTGCTGCTATCAATAGTGCTGCTATCAATGCCGTTGCCAGTCGGTGACCAAATAATCACTGGCACGTGCTTTTGTGCATTTGGCGCAATAGCGTATGGCAGGCCATGCAAGTAAATATTGTTTTCGCCCAAACTTTCTCCATGATCACTAATATATACCATCACCACTTCATAATCTTGCTCATAGGGTTTTAAGGTGTCGATCACACTATTTAAAAAATAATCTGTATAACGAATGGCATTGTCATAACCATTGATAACTGATTGGTTGTCGCATTTTGATAGCTCATTGGTCATACAGACGGGCTGATATTCTGCATAATCTTTAGGGTAACGCTTAAAATAGGCGGGTCCATGATTGCCCATTTGATGCAGCAAAATAAGTGTGTCTTTAGGTGTCTCTTTCTGTGAGCTGCCTGACTTAACCAGTTTATCAAAACCATCAAGCATGCCTATATCTCGACACTCAATATCACAATCTGGATTGAGCGCGGTTGTTTTATAATCCTCAAAAGTTACGCGGTCAGCCACCCCTTTGGCGCTAGAGTTATTGTCTCGCCAAATGACATTGACGCCTTGCTTGTGTAGCGTATCGAGCACGTTTTCATTATAGCTAGCGCTATCAGGGTCATAATTTTTTCTATTGGTGTAGCTAAACATGCAGGGTACTGAATAGGCGGTGGATGTGCCGCATGACGAGGCGTCTTTAAAGCTGTAGATGTCCGATTGTTTTGAAAGCAAAGGTGTGGTGTTGCGCTCATAACCGTTTAAGCCAATATGGTCAGCGCGAACGGTTTCTCCTACTACAAATACCATCAACTTAGGTCTTACAGCGCTGTTGCTAGTGTTGCTAGTGTTGCTAGTAATGCTGCGTTTTGCATCTGTGGCATGAGGGATTAGCGTATCGGGACGACGGCGCTCAGCGATATAATCAGTACCCAGTCTGATGACAGAATAAACAGGGGTAATAGGATTGACATAACTACGGACTATTTTGTGCTGGCGAAAAAAGCTGGCGTATTGGTCACCAAATGGTACCAGACACATCGCTATCAGTACGATAGATAGTAATAGGGTGACTGATTTTTGAAGGGTTGCTTGTTGCCAAGATAATCGCTTTAGACGAATGTTACCAATCATGAAAGCAGGTACTATACCTAGTAAAAACAGGCGAATAAATAGACTGGGCGCCATTAATCCCATGGCTTCTGCTTGATCGGTTTGTAAGCCGTTAATGAGCATATCACGATTAAATATCGTCCCGTAGGCGTCGGTAAAGTAACCACAGATAGCTGCAATCAGCACCATTATGATGAGCACTACTTTTGCCGTTGAGCGATAACACAGCAGTGACAACACCAACCACATCAGCCCAAATAATAAGCCTGTGATGGAAAAAATAAAGCCCGTGTTTGTGCTAAATGAATAAACGCTGAGTACTTGCTCAAAAAAGCCAATATTCGCTGACGCTACTAAGTAAAGAGAAACAACTATGATCAGATGATTGAAATTGATCTCACGATCATAGAGCTTTCTCAGGGAGCGGCTTTTTTTATTGGCTTTGGGCGCATCGATTTTGGCGGCTTGAGATATTGACATACAAGTACTTCTCAACAGGATGGTAAGGAGTGTAATGCCTTACAGTAACAAGTACGCTGTTAAGAAGATGTTAAGGTGGTTGAATTCAATAAGATATTAGGACATATCAATAACCTAAACGATGACACATCCTAATTTAAACCTGTGCGAAAGAGCGTGCCAACGATAACAAAGGCGACAGAAAACAAAGTGACTAATATGATATTAATTGAAAATCCTTTCAGGGTCTGAACAGACAGTCTGGGTATTCGATAGAAACGAGCGTGCAGGGCAACCAGAACAGTCATTAGCAATAATAGTAATTTGAGACTAATAAGAATACTAAAATCATTATCAAGTTTAAACCATGCAGCAATGTTGGGTAATAGCTGGTAGGCCATCCAAAGACCAGTGATTATTTGCAGCACCAAAGCTGGCATTCCAACCCTCTCAAACAGCTGCTCAAATTGCATCAGACCATCAATATTTCGGGATGATAGCGCTTTTGGTAATACCACCAAGGTCAAAATGAGGTGACCGCCTGTCCAGACAGTAGCGCTTAACAAGTGTAGTATGAGTATATAGTTAAACATAGATAACAATCCTTAAATGCCACTGACATAGGGCTTTATGTCGATTAACTGAGGTACTTAATCATGAAACGCGTCGCACAATTACAACCATTATCTCGTCAACATCATCTAGGTCTAAATCTATCTCGCCATGCTAAAGAGTGTGCTGATGAACCTAACGTAATTGCCGAGCATTGGCTAAATATCACGTCTTATATTAACGAGATGCAACAGCATTTTCAGATTGAAGACAATCTAATGGCTCATGCCTTACAGCCTCATAGCAGCTCCAAACCTGAGGTGGCATTGGTACTAAATACACTTGATGCGCAGCACAAGTCCCTGCATGCACTCATGGCAGAGGTTCGAGATTTGCCGCACTCTCAAAGCAATCACGTCACCGTTGGACAAGTCAAAAAACTCGCCACCTTGCTATATGATCATATTCGTTTTGAAGAACGAGAACTGTTTCCTATCGTTGAGCGCTATCTGACAACAGAAGAATTAGAGGCTATTTATGATGCCAGTCCAGACAGTATTAAACGCTCCGATGAGAACCGTTAGAGCACATTTTTTATCAAAGTTGTCTTACTCTATAGCGAGATATCCTGCGTCAGAAAAATACTGCTGTCCAGTAGGTGAGCGCAGATAGTTTGAAAAATCTGTCGCGGCAGTAGTGTCACTAATCACCAACCCGTCTTGCAAAATAGGAGGATAAGCGTCTGGCGCTAACGTATAGAACTGCTCAGGCGTGGCTTTAATCGCTGTCAGTTGTGATTGAGCGACAAAGCCATAATCGACATTACCAGTGTGCGCATATTGAAACGCTTGCCCGATATTTTCAGCTTGAATAATGCGACTTTGCTCAGTGAGAGTGTCAAAGATATTTTGTGTTTGTAGATAGGCTTGTGCCGACTTGCCATAAGGGGCGAGTTCTGGATTGGCAATGGTGATTTTGCTATCAGACTCAGACATCAATAATACGTTTAAGGTAGTAGGATTGAGTTCTTTAAGGGATTTATTAACACTATATAGTGCCAGTTGACCTTGAGTATAAGTAAACGGCTCGTGGGTTGTTTTGTCAGCAGAGTTGGCGTCATCTAATTTATCTTTGACCAGCTTGGCAGGAAATTCTTGATTGGCGGACAAAAATAAATCATAAGGTGCGCCAGAGGCAATCTGTGCATATAGTTTACCTGAAGAAGCATAGCTGACCTCAATTTCTTGCGCAGGCAAGTTTTTATCCATTTGATAGCCCGCAATAATCTCAGGCAATACATCTGATAAGTTGGCAGCCGCTGCGATGCGCAGTGTTTGACTCTGCTCAGTGGTGTTATCGACATCTGATTGGACTGGCTGAGTGGTTTGCTCTTTGCTACAAGCGGTTAGCGTTAATACTAAGCAAGCTGATGATATGGTTATTAATTTAATCATTATTATAAAACCTTCTTATTATTGCTCGCCAGTGTCGCTCACTATTATTACTAAAGGTTAGCTATCGCTTTGAGTAGCCATTATTACCCATTATTACTAAGCCATTTAGATGAATCATCTTGGTAATATTCTTGCTTCCAAACTGGAATGTCGGCTTTAATCGTATCCAATATCCAGCGACAAGCATCAAAGGCAGGATAGCGATGGGCGGAAACCACGCCAACCCAAATAGCGACATCACCAATCTCTAATGCACCGATACGATGAATGGCAATGGCATGGGTAATCTCAAAGCGCTTTTTGGCTTCTTCAATAATGGCGCGACCTTGATTGATGGCAAGGTCTTCATAACCATAATAGGTCAAACGATTGACGCTACTGGCATTATTATGATTGCGTACCCGCCCTTCAAAGCAGACAAACGCGCCGCAACTGTCATTATCAAGGGTGCTTTTAAGACGACTTTCATCAATATTGGTATCTAACAGCGCAAAACCATCACGTTCAGCGATGAGGTACGCCTCATCAATGGTACGTTTAATGCTCATCGATTGACCGTGTACATTGTCTGTCATAACCATTTTCTCGTATTATTTTTAAGATTCTTAGTGATACAAATGATATTTAAATGGTTTTAACCACCAGCCACTGGGGTGATAAAAACCACACTATCACCCTCATAAATCTCATCTGTCCACTTAGCAAAGTAATCATTTACTGCCACGCGTAGCTCCGACTGCGGACGACTAAAGCGATGCTTTTGGCTCAGCTGTTCATACAGCTCGGTCAATGAAGTTGACTGTGGCACAGTGACTGTTTCTTCATGACAATTGGCTTCATCAGCTAAGCTAGCGAAATATAAGACGTTAATATTCATCATGGTATTTATCTCTGAATCTGTATTGCTTTCTATTAAAGTGCTCATAGCAATCTCCCTTATTTATGAACTGCTTAACTTTATAGTTTTCAAATTACTTTCAGGCATGTTGATAGTCGGATTTACCGCCGGTTTTTTTCATGAGATGGATATTATCAATCACAATGTCATGTGAGATGGCTTTGGTCATGTCATAAATGGTCAAGCAAGCGACACTGACAGCGGTTAATGCTTCCATTTCTACCCCAGTTTTATGGGTGACTTTAACCGTGGCAGTCACAGTAACGCTATGGTTTGCATCATCGTATTCAAAGCTTAAGCTAATTTTATCTAAGGGCAGAGGATGGCAAAGTGGAATCAGGTCATGGGTGCGTTTGGCAGCCATGATACCGGCAATATGAGCAGTTTGGGTGATGCTACCTTTTTTGGTCATACCGTCCGCTGCTTTGATTTGCTTATAAATGTCCGCGGGAAAAACCACTTGTCCGCTTGCATGTGCTTCTCTGGTGCTCGCTGTTTTGCCACTCACATCGACCATGGTGATATCACCGTCGCTATCTAAATGCGATAAGCCGGATTGATTGTTTTTATTATTGTTGTTTACTTGGTCGCTATTCATTTTCATTTCTCTTAAATGGTCAGTTTTTCTGAAAGCTAGTTTCTCTCAATAAACCTTTTTATAAGTCGTTTAGTTTATAAGTTATTTAAAGCTAAACAGGCATGCTCAAAATCTTTAGGCGTATTAAAATTGGTCAAATACTGCCAATCTCTTGCGAAAGGGACGGGCTGCACAATTGGCTGAATAAACTTCATTACTTGCCGCTGTCCATCGTCAATATAATCCTTTAAATCAGGTTCAATACTTAAACGATATAAACCTAATAATGGATATAAATGGCTGTCATCGGTTAAACAAATGACAGATTTACCATCAGCCTGCGTGGTATAAGGTTGCAGTTTTTGCCATAAATCGCTGATAGGAATCAAGCTATCACAGCTAATGACCAGCAGCCAAGATTGCTGCCAGTTTGCCTCTTTCGTTAATGGGTTTGAACTTGCCAAACGTTTTAATGATTGTAGCGCTGCTTCAATCGCTACCAACGCGCCACCGGTTTCAATCGATTTATTATGATTACTAGAAAATTCATTGCTAGAGATGTTGTTAACCGAAATATTATCAACCGAAAGATAGTCAGCAATATGAAAAATTGACGACTGTGGTTTTTTCTTAGTCAAATCTGCATGGATGCTAAAGCCACGTCCATTGTCGGCAATCATAATAGGTAGATCGCTCATCATCGCGGCACTTAATTCAAGCGCTTGTCTGACATGATAATCAAGCAAACGCTCACCTGTTGGTAAGATAAGCTCAGCTTTTGGCGATCCCATACGCTTGGAGGCGCCGCCCGCCAAAATAACGATACCTACTAAGCGATTGCATTTATCTACTTCGATTAATCTATCTGCAACATCGACCATGAATCAATCGTGACCTGGATTGGTGCGCATAAAGTGCGGCACAAAGTTACAAGGACGCGTGCGGCTATCGAGCTGCTCTTGTAAGATACCTTCCCAAGCAGTGCGGCAAGCGCCTGATGAGCCGGGTAAGCAAAAAATGCCCGTGCCATTTGCCATACCAGCCACAGCGCGAGATTGAATCGTCGACATGCCGATATCGTCTTTTGAGATTAAGCGGAACATTTCACCAAAGCCATCGACCGATTTATCAAATAATACGCCAACCGCCTCTGGCATACTGTCTCGGATATAAAAGCCAGTACCGCCAGTGGTGATAATAGCGTGCACATTTGGGTCGGCAATCCAACCGCTGATGACGGCTCTGATCTTATAAATATCATCAATAATCAGCTGACGATCAGCCAGCTGATGACCTGCTGTGGTCAGTTGGTCAACCAAATACTGCCCTGAGGTATCTTCTGCAAGAGTACGACTATCAGAAACCGTTAAGATGGCGATATTAAGCGGGGTAAAGGGTGCTTGCAGCTTACTCATGAATAATCCTTAATAAATACGCTTGTTATGGAAATAGAAGTTTTTATTATTGATACATTATTGATTTTATCCACCAATCATCGACAAATTATTCATCATGCCGCTGTTTGATTCATGAAGATGATGATGTTCAGGTTTGATTGGCATAAAGCTATGGAGGGTATTAACAAGTCCTGCGACATCATCTTGTTCCAGATGCTGACGAATATCGTAATTACCTTGGTCAAATAGGCATAAATGTACTTTGCCTTGACTGCTAACCCGTAAGCGATTGCAGCTATCACAAAAATGAGCAGCGTAAGGGGCAATCATACCAATACGACCTTTATAATCTGGATGGCTGTATTCTATCGCTGGACCATCGTTGCTGCCACGTATATGGGTTTGCCAGCCATTTTTTAATAAATAATTGGTAATAATATCGGACTGTGCATGCTGCGCAAAAAATAAATCGCTATTATCACTGGTCTGCATAAATTCAATAAAGCGATAAGTGACCGCTCTGTTTTTGATGTATTCGATGGCATTCATCAAATTTTCAAAAGCAGTCTCAGCCATTAAGATACTGTTTATTTTTAGCTTAATATCTGTGGTTGCCAGTAAGGTATCCATATCAGCCAGTAATTGTGGCAACATATCAAAGCCAGTCATTTTATGGAAGGTTGCGGCATCAAAGCTGTCCATACTGATATTAAGCTGATTCAGTCCAGCCGCTTGCCAGTTAGCTAAGTGCTTACCAAGCTTATACCCATTACTGGTCATGGCAACCGTTTCAATGCCTTCGGTATTTTTGATGGTTTTAATAATATCTACCACATCACGGCGTATAGAGGGTTCACCGCCAGTAATTCTGACTTTTTTAGTGCCAACTTCGGCAAAGCCGCGGATTAACCTGGCAATTTCAGTGACGCTAAGCTCGTTTTGTGGGGGTTTGCCTTGATAGCCATCTGGCAGGCAATACTCACAGCGAAAATTACAGAAATCAGTAATCGATAGACGCAAATAGGTGAGACGTCGTGCGAAACCATCGGTTAATGGTTGAGAGAGCGTGACCGGAAAATACGTCGACGTGCTAGCAGCTTTCGTCGCAACGTTCGATGATGAGTCACCATCAAAAATAACGGGTGCAGCGGCAGGCGAATACAATTGCGCATTACCTAGGGTAGGGGCAAGATGGTTCATAGATGATTACCATTAATATTAAGTATAGTGTGTACTTTTAGGCGTTGCCTCAGGTTGTGAGTGGGAAGTTCTATTTAAACACGATTATGACAGCTTGCTAGCAAATAACCATTCACCGTAAGTGACCCAAAAACTACCACTAAAGTAGTAGATGCTACTTGGTTATGATTTTTAAAATCAACATACGCCCCAAGCAGTTTCTCATGATTCATGGCTAATCAACAGTATAAAGAATGATTAACTGTGTAACGCTTTATACCATTGATTAGTCATGCAGCTTTTTAGCTATACCGTTATTAATGATGCAATTATTTAGCTTTTTAGCTATTATTCAGCGATGCAACCAAGGGAAAGGTTGCACTTTTACGGTTTCACCAGCGGCTACATTGCCAGAATCTTGTGCCAAGACAATAAAACAATTGGCATGGCTTAGTTGTTTGATACGGTGCGATTGTTGCTTGGTAAAGCTTTCAACTTGGAAATCGCCAAGTTCGTTTTGGGATAATATGCCTCTTTGAAAATCCATCCGTCCCGCTGATTTTTTGATATCATTTTTAAGCGTTGCAGTGAGACTTAACTGCATGGGTCGCTCTTGTGGCGCAGCGCCTGCCATTTGCCACAAGGCTGGGATCACAAATTGTAGGCTACCAACGATGGTCGATAGCGGATTGCCGGGCAAGCCGAAATATAGCACGGGCTTGGCAAGATCTTTAGTCAGCTCGCCAAAGACAAATGGCTTACCGGGTTTCATCGCGACTTTATAGTGGTTAATCTGCCCAAGCTGCCCAATGACAGTGGTTAAAAAATCATAATCGCCAACCGATACCCCAGCCGTAGAGATAAGGACGTCACACTCTTGCATGGCTTGGGTTACGGCGGCGGTGGTTTTATCTAAGTCATCTGGGATAATGCCATAATCACGAATAGTAATGGGTAAATCAGCGAGTAAGCTTTTTAGGGTAGGCGTGTTCGAGTTATAGATTTGCGCCAAACTCGTCAGCTCATTGCCAATGGCCACTAGCTCATCACCGGTTGCGAGTACACCAACGGTTAAAGGCTGATAAACATTGACTTTATCGAGCCCTAAATTAGCCAATAGGCTGATATCACTAGGATTTAAGCGTTTACCTTTTAATAAAACCACTTCGCCAGCTTCAATTTCTTCGCCTTGTTTACGGATATTGTCATCATGCTTAGCGTCTTTACTTAGAGTGATGGCATAAGGCTGTGATTTATCAATGCTGCCTTTTATGGCGGCAAAGTTGGTGTTCTCTTGCATGATGACCGTATCGCAGCTATCAGGAACGACCGCACCGGTAAATATACGCACCCCTTGTCCTGCTGAAATGTCGCCACTATAAGGACTGCCCGCTTGTGATTCACCCACGATATCAATCGTGCTGTCTGCTGAGAGTAGGCTGTCTTTAGCGATCGCATAACCATCCATCGCCGATAGATTTTGTCTTGGTATTGCAAAAGGCGAGACAATATCTTCTGCCAATATATGATGACGGCTGTCTAATAAGTCGTAGCTTGCGACCGCTCTTTTATGTAGCGGATAGTCGTTAGTATTATAAGCTTCTATGCGCTGCTGTATTTCAGAGATAAGTCCTGCAACCGTAATCATAAACGTCTACTCATTTTATTAATATTGAACTGTGTTATTGATATTGAACGACACATAGCATAAAAAGGGTGTTGTATCACAAGAACCTTTATACCATAGCAGCTACTTTATAACATAAGAATTAAGTGACCGACAGCGGACTGCTTAGCCGCGGAAGATATTCTCTTGCTCAAGCGTCATCTCGATACCTTGGATATCAGCCTCATGCGCTAAGGTAAACAAGTAATCGCATAATGATTGGTGAAAGGCTTGTTGGCTCAATTTGTTATGGATCGCAGGGCTGACTTGCTCATAAGTCATCTGTATCCCAGGTTCTTTATTGAGCACCTCAACGATATGAAAACCGTAACGGCTTTCGATAGGGCTTGGCGCAAGTCCTTTATCGAGCTTAAATAATACACCTTCAAATTCTGGTACGGTTTGACCTTTGCTAATCACACCCAGTTCGCCACCTTGCTCTTTTGAAGGGCAGGCCGAATGTTGGCGTGCTAACTGGATAAACTCGGCATCAGGATTGGCGTTATTTTTGATTTGTTCGATAAACTCGTACGCGGTTTTTTTAAGTTTTAAGCGCTCATCACCATCTTCAGGCGGGCATGCCAATAAAATATGGCGTACGGTCATAATGGGGTCAGTCTTAAAGTCAGTCATATTCTGCTTATAATAGCGCTCACAGGTTGCCATATCTGGCATCGTTGCTTGAACGTTTTTGTCTATTAAAGTAGAAATAGCTTGCTCTTCGTCGTTTTCCCATGCCGCTTCATTAAGGCTTGGCTCATCTAAAACCGCCAATCTCAGTAATTCGCGCACTACTAAGGCTTGCGTCGCTAAAAAGACGGCGTCTTCTTTGTTTTCTGCTGGATGATATTGCAGCTCTTGGGCGATATTGGTTCTATCTATCATCACCCCATTGACCGTCACTGAGGGCAGCTCATCACGGCTAGAGGCAATCAGATTTTTATGGTTGCTGCGCTCTTCCGCCATTGCTTTTTCGATGAACTCTTGGTCAGAATGCGGTTTTTGCAAATCAGACAAGGTTGGCATTACTCTAAGAATATCATCACCGCGACCAGTAGGGGTGTGATCGGCATGACTGTGATTATCATTACCATTGCTGTGATGATTACCACTGTGCACATGAGCGTTTTGGTTGGTCGCATGGTCGGCTGGATTGTAGGTACTGACAGTCATGGCTTTGCTCCACTAAGGATTCTGGTAATAGAAATTCTAAAATATAGGGCGTGTTGATTCATCGTTAAAGGTAGGGTAAAGAGCAGTATCTAGGTGAGGATAGGGTTAAAAACGCCGTTCCATTTAGATACTGCTATATAGCCTTACTGAGAGTTCTTTTGTCTGACAATTTGATAGCGACGCCCGAAATACCAAATTGGCGCGCTAATGATATGAATAAGCCGTGTAAACGGAAATATCGCAATCAGGGTGATGCCGAGCGCCATATGCAGCTGATAAATTAAGTCAGTTTGCTCAATGCGTGCCGCTGCCTGCAAAGGTCTTAATATTGTGATGTCCTGTGCCCAGCCTGCCAAATTCATCATGGTATAGCCATCTAAATGCTTCACTGACGTAAAGATGGACAGCAGACCTAAGTTCAGCTGGATGAATAACAGCACCAGTACCAGCTTGTCTGAGAATGATGAGGTGTTTGAGATACGGTCATCGGTAAAGCGTCGCCACATGAGCATGACCAAACCGAACCAACAAAATACCCCTGCGATACCCCCAACGACCACCGCTAATATCTGCTTATGCCCAGCGCTGATAAATCTGTCATAAAGAAAATGCGGCGTCAACATACCAAATAAATGACCGAGGAGCACCACGATAATGCCAACGTGGAATAAGTTGCTGGCAAGGCGCATGTTTTTGCTTCTAAGCATCTGCGTCGAGCCTGTCTTCCATGAATACTGAGATAAATCAAAACGTACCCAAGTACCAATGATAGCGATGGTCAATGCCACATACGGATAAACGCCAAAAAGGAAAATTTGTAGCCAGTTTAGGTTGGCTAAAGACTGCACACTAGGATCTGCGATATTCATGTCCTTTCTCCTTATTATGATTTAACCGGCTGGTTGGTTTTAAAATCTACCCAGTGCACTGGAGCATCGACCGCATTTGTAGCAGAGGCATTTTTTATACCAGCTTTTGCTGCAAGATTTTGGGTATTTGTCTGTGACGGGCAGCGCTCTTCTTGTTGCGCATCCAAAAACGTCACCACTTCTTCTTCCCATTCTTTGTCTAATGCCTCAAAGCTGTCATCACGCTTTTCTTTGCTGATTTTTTCTTGGTACTCTTCAACGATATCGAGCGGTTTACCAGCGATTTGCAATAGCGCATTGAAGCAGCCTTTATACAAGCTACCGCGACCCTCTAATCTGGCGGCAAGCAAAGCGAGGATATGGCTAACATCAGCGATATCCATACGAATTTGAATGTCGTCTTCAATAATGGTTGCTTGATACGCTAAAAATTCAAGATATAAAGGCAGATAATCAGGCAGCTCTTTGACGCTAATTTCAAAGCCCGCTTCTTGATATTGACCCATCAAATCGACCATCGCTTGACCACGGTCGCGCGATTCGCCATGTACATGCTCAAACAACCATAGTGATAAAGAACGCCCGCGCTCAAACAGACCGTCATAACGCGCTTGCGCCTCAAGAGAGCCGGTATCGATTAAATCTTCGATCAAGTCGATGATTTGCGTCCGTACTTCTGGGCTAATCAGCGTTGATCTGGCAACAATCTCTGTGCAATCAGCAAGCGTATCGCCTAAAAACAGCTCATTACTTGGATAGTCGATAAGTAGGCTGAGTACCTTGAGTAGCTTTAAGTCTGAAGCGCCAATCATCGGCGACTCAATCGCTGAATTAATTGGCTCATGCACTGAAGTGCTGTTATTGAGTTGAGTAGTTTGCATCTTATGACTCCCACTTTTGGACAGTATCGATGAAATCGCGGCGATTGGTTTTGCGTTGTCCAAACATGCTATTGTCCGAATGTCCTGAACAGCCTTCGCCAAAGGTGAATCCGCAACCATTACGCTCAGCGAATGCATCACTCAATGCTTCTTCACGATGCGCCGTTGGAATCACAAAGCGATCTTCGTAGTTGGCGATAGCCAAGTAGCGGTACATCTCTTCCACTTGCAGCTTGGTCAAACCCACATCATCCAAAATACTTTGGACTTCTTGTTTTTCGACCAATTGCATACGCTTGTAGCTACGCATAGCAAGTAGGCGCTTCAATGCTAGACGAACTGGCTCTTCATCGCCTGCGGTAAGCATGTTTGCTAAATAACGCAGTGGAATACGTAAGCTGTCGACATCTGGAATCAAACCATCCATACCGACTTTGCCTGCTTCAGCAGCATTTTGAATCGGTGATAATGGCGGTACATACCAAACCATCGGTAGCGTGCGATATTCAGGGTGTAGCGGTAGCGCAAGTTTCCAATCCATCGCTAGCTTATAAACTGGTGAGCGCTGGGCTGAATCAATGACCGATTGCGGTACACCGTCTTTTAATGCTTGGGCGATAACGGCAGGGTCGTTTGGATCTAAAAATACGTCTAACTGTGCTTGATAAAGGTCTTGCTCGTTAGGTGTGCTTGCTGCTTCAGCGATTTTGTCCGCGTCATAAAGCAGTACGCCCAAGTAGCGGATACGACCAACACAGGTTTCTGAACAAACGGTCGGCAAGCCAGCTTCAATACGTGGATAACAGAAGATGCATTTTTCAGATTTCCCCGACTTCCAGTTGTAGTAAATCTTTTTATACGGGCAGCCTGAGATACACATGCGCCAGCCGCGACATTTTTCTTGGTCAATCAAGACAATGCCGTCTTCTTCACGCTTATAAATCGCGCCACTTGGGCATGACGCCACACAAGTTGGGTTCAAGCAATGCTCGCACAGACGTGGCAAATACATCATAAAGGTGTTTTCGTACTCGCCATAAATCTCCGCTTGAATATTGTCAAAGTTCTTATCTTTGCGACGTTTTTCAAACTCTGAGCCAAGGATTTCTTCCCAGTTAGGACCCCATTCAATCTTTTGCATACGTTTGCCAGTAATGGCTGAGCGCGGGCGGGCGATAGGTTGATGGTTGCTGATAGGCGCAGTATGTAAATGCTGATAATCGAAATCAAACGGCTCGTAATAGTCATCAATCTCTGGTAGGTCAGGGTTGGCAAAGATATTGGCGAGTACTCTGAACTTACCACCGATACGCGGATTGATAGTGCCATTGGCATTACGTATCCAACCGCCTTTCCATTTGGTTTGGTTCTCCCACTCTTTGGGATAGCCGATACCGGGTTTTGACTCAACGTTGTTAAACCACGCATATTCCATACCTTCACGGCTGGTCCAGACGTTTTTACAGGTGACTGAGCAGGTGTGACAACCGATACATTTATCAAGGTTAAGCACCATGCCGACTTGCGAACGAATTTTCATGGATCTGTGCTCCAAATAATAGTAAAAAAGCAGCTTTATGTTCTTCCTAGATATCCTGAAATCAGGATATCTTTTCGATAGAAGAAACAGCTTTACCCTTCAATGCTGGTTGGTAATGGACGTGGCAATTCGTTATCGGGTTTGTCTTCTAGCCAGTCGATTTTTGACATTTTACGAATCACGACAAATTCATCACGGTTACAACCGACGGTGCCATAATAGTTAAAGCCATAAGACTGCTGGGCGTAGCTGCCAATCATATGCGTCGGTTTCAAAATCGTCCGAGTGACCGAGTTATGGATACCGCCACGCGTGCCTGTTTGCTCAGAGCCTGGAATGTTGACCAATTTCTCTTGGGCGTGATACATCATGGTCATGCCTTCTTTCACCCTTTGGCTGACGATGGCACGGGCAGTGATTGCCCCATTAGCATTGAACAGCTCAATCCAGTCGTTATCGACGATGCCGGCTTTTTGGGCATCGACTTCTGACATCCAGACACAAGGTCCACCGCGACTTAGGGTCAGCATTAGCAAGTTTTCAGAGTAGGTACTGTGGATGCCCCATTTTTGGTGCGGTGTTAAGAAGTTCAGTACAATCTCTTTATTACCATTTGGCTTAGCGTCTTTGAGCAGCTCAGTGGTCTTGGTATCGATAGGTGGACGATACTGCTGCATTTGCTCACCAAACGCCTGCATCCAAGGATGGTCTTGATAAAACTGCTGGCGACCAGTAATCGTACGCCATGGAATCAGCTCATGGACGTTGGTATAACCCGCGTTATAACTGACCTGATCTGACTCAATACCTGACCATGTCGGGCTTGAGATGATTTTACGTGGCTGTGCGACGATATCTTTAAAGCGGATTTTTTCGTGCTCGCTAGATTTGGCAAGATGAGTATGGTCGCGACCGGTGAACTCAGAGAGTGCAGCCCAGCCTTTTACCGCCACATGACCATTGGTTTCAGGCGCGAGCATCAAAATCATCTCAGAAGCATTAATGGCTGTATCGAGACGTGGTCTGCCTTCAGAGATACCCGTTTCAGTCACGCGGTGGTTTAAATCCCCAAGCTGTTTGACCTCGGTTTTCATGTCCCAATTCAAGCCTTTTGAGCCATTACCCAGTTTTTCTAAGGCAGGGCCCATAGAAGTGAACTTTTTATAAGTGCTCGGATAGTCACGCTCAACCACTTTAATCATCGGGCAGTTTTTACCCGGTACAGGTTTTTCGCCCGCTGTTTTCCAGTCAGTGCCACCAAATGGCTGTGCCAATTCACCTGGGGTGTCATGTTGCATCGGCAAGGTGACAACGTCAGTTTCAACACCTAAATGACCTTTTGATACTTCAGAGAAGCTCCTGGTAATGCCTTTATAAATTTCCCAATCGGTCTTAGATTCCCACGCAGGGTCAGTCGCGGCGGTTAATGGGTGAATGAATGGATGCATGTCTGAGGTATTCATGTCATCTTTTTCGTACCAAGTTGCAGTCGGTAGTACGATGTCAGAATACAAACAGGTGGAAGACATGCGGAAATCCAGGGTGACAACCAAGTCTAATTTACCAGTCGGGCCTTTTTCTACCCAATCGACTTCTTTTGGTTGCAGGTGACCTTCTGCATTTTCTTTATTGAGCAAGCCGTTTTTGGTGCCCAAGAAATAATGCAGCATATATTCATGACCTTTACCTGATGAGCCCAATAGGTTTGAGCGCCAGATAAACATGTTGCGAGGGAAGTTGGCTGGGTTATCAGGTGATTCACAAGCAAAGCGTAAGCTGCCATCTTCGAGAGAATCGACCACATATTCTTCCACGCCTTTGCCACTTTCTTTGGCTTTGGCAGCGATGGTCAGTGGGTTACGGTTGAGTTGTGGTGCTGAAGGCAACCAGCCTGCGCGTTCTGCTTGAATGTTGTAATCAAGCATATGCTCAGGGAAGAACTTTTTATCGACGAGAGGCGAGAGTATCTCATGGGCAGAAATGGTTTCGTGACGCCACTGTGAGCTGTGATTGTAGAAGAAGCTCGTGCCGTTCATATGACGTGGCGGACGATGCCAATCAAGCGCAAAGGCTAATGGCAACCAACCCGTTTGAGGGCGCAGTTTTTCTTGACCAACATAATGTGCCCAGCCGCCGCCAGATTTACCGATACAGCCACATAGCATCAGCATGTTAATCACGCCGCGATAGTTCATGTCTAGGTGATACCAGTGGTTCATACCCGCGCCGATGATAATCATCGATTTACCATGAGTCTTATGGGCATTTTCAGCGAATTCACGCGCGACTTGAATGACGCGCTCACGGCTCAAACCGGTGATGACTTCTTGCCAAGCAGGTGTGCCCGGTACGCTTGCATCGTCATAGTCGTCGGTGACGTGTTCGCCGCCAACACCATTATCCACGCCCAAGTTGGCAACGGTTAGATCAAAGACGGTCGCAACGATAGCGGTGCTGCCATCGGCAAGGGTAATGGTTTTACAAGGAACGGTTTTTTGCTGTATCGCTTCGCCCGGTACTGAGGTGAAATGTGGATGATCCACATGACCAAAGTAATCAAAGCCGACTTTGCAGGTCTCATTGCTGTCTTTTAAAGTCAATGTTAGGTCAATTTCTGCGCCTGTCGTACCATTTTTTTGCTCAAGGTTCCATTTGCCTTTTTCGCCCCAACGATAGCCAATCGAGCCAAGTGGAGAGACCAGTTCACCATCACTATTTAGACCGATGGTTTTCCATTCAGGATTGTTTTCTTGACCTAAATTATCGATTAAGTCAGAAGCGCGCAGGTAGCGACCAGCACGGCGCGCGCCTTTTTCACCTTCTAGCATCACAAGGACTGGTAAATCGGTATAGCGTTTGGCGTAATCTAAGAAATAGTCACTTGGCTGCTTAAGATAAAACTCTTTGATAATGACATGACAGAATGCTTGTGCGACCGCTGCGTCAGTACCTTGTTTTGGGTTTAGCCATAAGTCAGTTAACTTAGAAACCTCAGCATAGTCAGGGGTGATAGAAACGGTCTTAGTGCCTTTATAACGAACTTCGGTAAAGAAATGCGCGTCTGGTGTACGCGTTTGCGGAACGTTTGAACCCCACGCAATAATATAATCAGAGTTGTACCAATCGGCTGATTCTGGCACGTCGGTTTGCTCGCCCCAAACCATTGGCGACGCTGGTGGCAGGTCACAATACCAGTCATAGAATGACAAGCAAACACCGCCGATAAGTGATAAATAGCGACTACCAGCTGCGTAACTGACCATCGACATCGCAGGAATCGGAGAGAAACCGACGATACGGTCAGGACCAAAAGTTTTGGCGGTATAGACATTACTAGCAGCGATAATTTCATTGACTTCCGCCCACGTTGAGCGAATAAAACCGCCTAAACCGCGCTTGGATTTATACTGTTCTGCTTTGATAGGGTCTTGGACGATGCTGCCCCACGCATCGACTGGATCAGGATACTGCGCTTTGGCTTCACGCCATAATTTTAGAAGCGGCTTACGTACTTTAGGATATTTCACACGGTTTGCTGAATACATGTACCAGCTATAACTTGCGCCACGAGGACAGCCACGCGGTTCGTGGTTTGGTAAATCTGGACGGGTTTCAGGATAGTCAGTTTGCTGCGTCTCCCACGTGACCAAGCCGTTTTTTACGTAGATTTTCCATGAGCAAGAGCCGGTACAGTTGACCCCATGCGTTGAGCGCACGACTTTGTCATACTGCCAACGGCTACGATACACATTTTCCCAGTCACGAGACTCATCGCGCGTCTCACCATGCCCATCGGAGAATTCGCCCTTTTTACGTTTAAAAAAACGGAATTGGTCGAGTAAATGGCTCATTTCGCTATCCTCTGTATTATTGCCTATGGGGTATCTAAAGCTGAATGGCGTGGTAAAAACAACCCTTTGCCCAAGCTGTAAATGTTTTTCGATGGTATTATTTTAAGTAAGCCATCGCCCTCTTGCTATCCGCTAACATGAGCAGAGCACTACCACCTTAGTAGTAGCGGTAAATGATAAGATTTGCTTAAAAAATCGTTAAGTATTTATAAGTCGGGCTTATTTACAAGCAGAATATGGATTGGTGAAAATAAAAAAAGTGCTACTTACGCTGGCAAGTAGCACTATAAAGAGCGATGTTTTTAATTTGAAAATCTGTTTCCAAAGAATGATTTATACAAGGCTGCTTTAGCAAGGAATCTCAGCATTAGGGCGACTGTAATACCACCATGTCAACACAATACAGATCACATAAAAGACAATTAAAGCGATAAAAGTACCATCAACACCCAATCCTGAACCAAACATTTTTGGGACAAAGAATGCGCCATAGGCTGCTATCGCTGAGGTAAAGCCAACCACTGCTGCTGACTCTTTACGTATCTCGACAAACAAGTCCTCTGTACCTGCTTTTTGAGGTTCAAGGCGTTCATGAAAGGTTCTGAAGATAACGGGAATCATGGTAAAGGTAGAGCCGTTACCGATACCTGTGGTAATAAATAGCACCATAAAGGAGATGAAGTATCCGACAAAGCTGCCCTCATGGGTCTCGCTAGGGAGGAAATACATCACCGCCACTACCGCCAATACCATCACGATATAGTTCCAAAAAGTCACTTTTGCGCCACTGGTTTTATCAGATATCCAGCCACCTAAAGGGCGAAATAGCGCACCAACTAAAGGACCCAAGAAGGCAAACTTAAGCGCATCAATGGCAGGAAATGAGTTTTTAATCAGCATCGGAAACGCGGCTGAAAAACCAATGAACGAGCCAAAGGTTGCCATATATAGGATACACATGATCCAGTTATGTTTGCGTTTAAAGATAACGGATTGGTCTTTAAAGGAAGCTTTAGCAGTGGCAATATCGTTCATGCCAAACCATGCCAGTGCTGAAAATAGCAGAATAAAAGGTACCCAAATAAAGCCTGCATTTTGTAGATAAAACAGCTGACCGCTTGCAGAGACTTGTGGGTCGCCGCCTAAGCTACCAAAGGCTGCTACCAATATAATCATCGGTACAACGAATTGCATGACCGACACGCCAAGGTTACCCAAACCCGCGTTTAGCCCAAGCGCAGTGCCCTGTTCTGCTTTTGGAAAGAAGAACGAGATGTTGGACATGGAGGAGGCAAAGTTACCACCACCGAAGCCACAAAGTAGGGCAATGATGGCAAATATCATAAATGGCGTATCAGGGTTCTGAACCGCAAAGCCCATCCATAATGCTGGAATTAACAGGGATAAGGTAGATATCGCTGTCCAACGTCGCCCACCAAAGATAGGCACCATAAAAGAATAAAAAATTCGCAGCGTTGCCCCTGATAGTCCGGGCAGCGCGGCGAGCCAAAACAACTGTCCATCATCAAAATCAAAACCAATCTCTGGCAGACGGACGATGACGGCACTCCATACCATCCATACTGCAAATGCCAATAGCAACGATGGAATGGATATCCATAAATTTCTACGAGCGACTTTTTTGCCGCCTTCTTCCCAAAATTCTTCTACTTCAGGTCGCCAGTCAGTGATGAGCTTACCACCTTTGAAGTTGTAATTATTGCCCATGTTATTCCTCACTTAGTATCAGCTATGCCTAGTTATATTCAGTATTTTTTATCATCAAATGGCTGTCTAAACTTACAATAAACCGTAGCGCTTACTCTTGTTATTGTTGATAACAAAGAGCCGCCGTATTGGCTTATGAGCGCTATGAATCACTTGCTCTTTCAAAAAATGATAACTCACGGTACTGTGTTATCACGGTGAGTAGTATTCATACATAGTGGTATACTGATGACTAAAAGGGGTATATTGCGGACAGGTTTATCACTAAAATTTTGCGTGTCGATGGACTGCTAAGTGCGCTGTAGTATTTTTTATGCTGTATGTTTTTTGCTTTTGCGACGTTCAATTTTAAGATCTCAACTCTTTTGTGCAGAAAGTGTTTGATGGGAGCGCTATTAATCATGTCTAATCTACGACGGCAGTCTTTGTTCCTTCATACTTGGATTGCTATTACGATCATCGCTACTTTGTTCTTGATGTCAGCAATAGGCAGCGGTGCGCTCGCTTGGGTCGCAAAGTCTGATGCTGAGGCGATTAATACCGCAGGCTCGATACGCATGGCAACGTATCGCATTAGCTTTCAGTTAGCGACTGACTTTGCGGATAACCATCCCTTTAGCTCAAGCCTAAATATCAAACAAGATGGCTTAGATAGTGACAATGCGCCGCAGGTAGAAAAGCAAGACAGACTGGATTTCTCCAATAAAAGTGAGTCTGAAAAAATAGACATACTGGTTGAAGACATGGAGAGTCGTCTCAACAAATTACAAGCGTATCAACTGACCAGTGCCAACAGAGATAAGGCGATCAGTGAGCAATGGAGCCAGATAAAATCACAATGGTTTCGTGATTTAAAACCAGCATTGTTGGCACAAGACAAGCAAGGCTTTTATAGTGATTCAACCAAATATATTGACGATGTTAATCGTTTTGTTGGCGCGTTACAGGATAGAAATGAGCAGCGTCAGACATGGCAGCAAAACCTACAAGTACTATCACTGATACTGAGCATGATTATTATGCTGATAGGCGTACGGAGATTACAGAACTCAGTGCTAACGCCTATTCAACAACTCATTAAAGCCAATCGGGCGTTTAAAGAAGGCAAATATGATACGAGAGTGTCTATCAGTGGTTATAGAGAATTTGAAGCGCTTGGCAATTCTTTTAACGGTATGACCACTACCATTGAGAAATATCAGCGCTCACTTGAGAGTGAGGTACAGACAAAGACTCAGCATTTGGTCAAGACCAACCAAGCCTTATCATTGTTTTATGATTTCTCAAAGCAATTGACCAGTAGTCCTGTGAGCTTACATCGGCTTGATGAATTGATTACTGGCTTTGGGTGTATATTCCCATATTTAGATTTTACGCTGTGTATCCAAAGCAATATTCTCACCAATAAAAACTCTATAGCCCTGCACGATGATAGGATGAAGGAGCTATGTACCAAACTCACTTGTGACAGCTGCTCTATTAAAGAAGACGTTTATACCAAAACGTTTCCGATTATTCATCAAGATATAGAATTTGGTGAGCTAAAGGTCAGACCGAAATCTGTCTTAATGACCAATAAAGCTTATGCAGAAGATAAGAAAAAAAGCGAGGAAGATTCAACACGTATCAAGGTAGTAGAGGTGGATAGTAGTTATTTAATTGCTAAAAATAATGAGTTGATCGTTGTGCTGACCAATCTCGTCAGCACCGCCTTATCCCTACGCAGACAAAGGCAGCAAGACCATCAGCTTATTCTACTTGAAGAGCGCTCGACCATTGCTAGGGAGTTGCATGACTCTTTAGCACAGTCATTGTCTTATCTAAAAATACAAGTCAGCGTACTCGAAAAACATCTGCAACTGTCTGCTGATAAAGACAGTGGGCTGGTGGTATTTGATGAGCAAAGTCAAATCAAGGTTGGGCAGCATATTAGTCAAATAAAAATGGGTCTGAACTCTGCTTATCATGAGCTGCGAGACTTATTGACGACTTTTCGCTTGACGATTGATAGCGGCAATTTTGATGAAGCTTTGTATGAGGCGGCTGATGAGTTTGCTGTAAAAGGGCAGTTTGACATAAAGGTCAACAATCAAATCTTATCCTTGAATCTAACGGCAACCGAACAAGTGCATCTCATTCAAATTATAAGGGAGGCGCTGTCGAATATCAGTCGCCATGCCCATGCTAACAGCGTCACTATCGATTTGGTTTATGATGATGAAAGTAATTATGTAGCGATGATGGTTAATGATGACGGCGTTGGCATATCAGGGACTGTCAATCAGACCCAGCATCATGGTCTCATGATTATGAAAGAGCGTGCCTATAAATTAGGCGGTGATTTGATTATCTCTAATAATGTACCCGCAGGTACCAGCGTCATCGTCAGGTTTGTACCCAGTTTCTTTACGGATTATATGGCTGAGCAAAACTAAGTGAATCGGCTTAGTAAACGCTCTTAACCACTGCATTGTATTTTTTGTACCATTTTTCAATTTGTGAGTATTTTATGACTACTAAGGTTTATACGTCTGCTTCTCCGGCTCGGCTACTATTGGTCGATGACCATCCTATGCTGCGCCGCGGTGTCGCAGAACTGCTCAGTCTCGAAAGTGATGTAACGGTCGTTGGTGAGGCAAATAACGGACAAGAAGCGTTGGATTTTTTGGCAAACAATCCAGTTGATCTAGTCATTCTAGATCATAAAATGCCAGTGTTGACTGGTATCGAGACCCTAAGAGAAATCAAGGCCAGAAATATTGACGTGGCTACCTTGCTATTTACAGTTTCTGACAGCGGAGAAGACGTACAAGAAGCATTGAAATTAGGGGTGGATGGTTATTTGCTAAAAGACATGGAGCCTGAGTTAATCATCGTCGATATTAGAAAAGTGTTGCGCGGTGAGCTGGTTATCAGTCCCAATTTGGCCTCAATCTTGGCGCAAACATTACGTACACCAAGCATTGAAGATATCGCTGGCAATCTCACCACTAGAGAGTTGCAAGTGATTCAAATGATTGCGGAAGGCTTAAGTAATAAAATGATCGCCAACAAACTGGATATCGCAGAATCCACAGTAAAAGTGCATGTTAAGCATATTTTGAACAAAACTGGACTACGCACACGGGTAGAGGCGGCAGTATGGACCGTGAATCATTTGTCAAAGTAGTCGTTTGTCAAAATGGTTATTTATCGGAGTGGCTTTTTTTGAAATATCTACTTTCTGAAAGAGCTACTTTTCGAAAGAGCTACTTTTTATAAAAAAATCATGGGTCATCTGAATAACCCCTATGACATGTCTAGATAGTTCTCTATATCAGTCAAAAAGCCACCGAGCAGTAATGCTGGGTGGCTTTTTTATTTTATAAGCTAATCAAATTAGCCTTCTTCAGCGGCAATTTGACGATCGACCGAGGACATTTTGTATTCGTCACCAAAGGCATCTTCAGGCTCTTTTAACCAGAAGAAACAAAGTACCCAAGCGATAAATGCACCTATCGCAATGATAAAAAAGAACTGATTTGGTTCGACCAAGGTAAATATAAATAGGTAGAACACAGCGCCAACGTTGCCATAAGCCCCCGCCATACCAGAAATTTGACCCGTTAAGCGCCGTTTAATTGAGGGGATAATACCAAAAGTTGCGCCTTCTGCCCCTTGTACGAAGACTGAGCATAGAATCGTAAAGACGACCGCGATAAACAATGGCCACTCTGCATTCAGCAATCCCATCAATCCAAAGCCGATACCGATACCGAACATGTATACCAACATTACCAAGCGACGATTGCCAACCTTGTCAGAGATATAGCCGCCAAGTGGTCGCGCCCATAAGTTAACAAAAGCAAAGGTCGATGCGACTAACCCTGCGACGGTAGGGTCGAGCTTCCACGTTGCGGCAAAGAACATCGGTAGCATAGAGACGACCGCCAGCTCTGCGCCAAAGTTAGCAAAGTAGGTGACATTTAGGGCGGCAACAGAGGTAAAGGGGTATTTGTCATCCTCAGGGATACCCGCTTTGAGCATGGGTACGTTGACACTGATGGCTTTATAAATTTGATAAATAACCACCACAGCGATGAGAGTATAAAACCCCCAAGCGCCTGTTTCGCTCAGGAATCCCATGTTTTTGGTACGATAAACCAATACACCTAATACGCCATATAAAGGAATAATAAATAGGCAATATAATAATAAATCTCTCCAACTTGATACCTCTAAAGCACCCGCCTTACGTGCTTTTTTATGGGTATCTTGTGTAGGGCCATCGGTGATTAAAAACCAATAGGCCACCCCGTAAGCGGCCATCAGTAAGCCAGATAATGCAATTGCCCAGCGCCAACCGTCATCACCACCAAAGAACTGTAGCGCAACCGTGGGAATGGTAATCGCTGCGGCAGCTGAACCAAAATTACCCCAGCCGGCATAAAATCCTTCGGCAAAGCCAATGTCTTTTGGCTTAAACCAAAGGGCGGTCATGTGAATGCCAACGACGAACCCTGCGCCCACGATAGACATAAATAGGCGAGCGACGAACAGCTGCATCGCGGAATCACCAAACGCGAAGAACCATGTCGGTATCGCCATGACGACCATCAGTATGGAAAACACGCGACGCGGACCGAAGCGATCCAATGCCATACCGACCACCACTCGCCCTGGAATGGTCAAAGCAACGTTGGCAATGAGAAATAATTTGATATGTTCAGAAGTTAAATAGCTTTCGGCCTCTAGCATAGAAGTGGCTAGTGGCGCCATGTTGAACCAGACATAAAAGGTCAGAAAAAAAGCAATCCACGTATAGTGGAGCGCTCTTATATCACGGCGTTCAACCTCAAGTAGCTCTTTTGCATGCATGACAAGTATTCTCCACCGTCGAACTGGATAGTTTAGATGGAGTTAATGTAGCAATAAGTAAGCTCGCTAACCATTAGGCGAAAGCAGTATGAATGTCATTTCACATACTACTTAATGGGGATTAAAAAGTGGCTTTAATATCCTATATATTGATGGTTAACTAAGATGATATGAGGATAGCAATACATTTAAAAATATGATGCGCTATAGTAATAATAACCATTACTGTGCGTGCTTTTCTCGTTTATTAATAGAATTTTATTCACAAGTAAGCTGTTAATAAACAGGATTGGGATACACCCATCAAATTAGCCAAGGAGTTACCATGAGTCATACTGTCGCCTCAAACCCCGTCATACCCAGCCATTGGAAAATAAAGCGTTCGACCCACTTTTTTACTAAAGATAAAGTCCCAAAAGCCTTGTTGACTCATCACAATACAGCAGAGGGCGTATACGGCCAAATTTGTGTCATGCAAGGCACGGTTACTTTTTATGGCTTTGCTGATGAAGCCGCCACTGAACCTGAAAAAACCATTGTTATTAAAGCAGGGCAGTTCGCTGTCAGTCCGCCTCAATATTGGCACCGTGTAGAATTAAGTGATGATGCCCAATTCAATATTAATTTTTGGACAGAAGCGGATACTGGTAATAAGTCGCTGTTCAATAGCTCAAAGATACACAGCAAGCCTATCGAAAAGTTGTTTGATCAGTCGGATGAATCATAAGGGCTATATATATGCATCAGCTATTAAAAACATCATATTTATAAGCAAAAAAATAAGGCCACGAATGGCCTTATTGTATTAAGAGTTTTGATAATAAGGATAATCATTATAGCCAATTTCGGTGCCACCATACATCGTGGTAGGATCTGCCTCATTGAGTGGCCAATGATTGGCGATGCGCTCAGGTAAATCGGGATTAGCAATAAAGGGACGACCAAAAGCAAATAAGTCACCATAACCTTTAGCTAGCATATGAACCGATTTTTCCGTCGTGTATTTACCCGCATAGATAATACGTCCTGAAAACTCCGTTCTGACCGCTTGATAAAACGTCTCTGGTAAATCAGGAGCATTGTCCCAGTCAGCTTCTGCAATAGATAAATAAGCGATACCCGCTTGTTCAAGTACTTTAATCGCTTCAATATACGTATGATGTGGATCTGATTCCACTAGCCCTAAATACACGCGAGTTTCATCTGTGCTAGCAAACAGCGGTGCAAAACGTACGCCTAAGCGATCAGCACCAACCACTTCACTAACGGCAGCAACGATTTCTTTTAAGAAACGCAAGCGATTGGTCAATGAACCGCCATACTGATCATCACGTGTGTTGCTATGCTCAGAGATGAACTGATTCACCAAATAGCCATTGGCACAATGCAGCTCGACGCCATCAAAACCTGCCTCCAATGCATTGCGTGCTGCTGCCGCATACATAGCGACCAGTTCACTAACTTCATCAGTACTGAGTGCGCGTGGCTCACTAGGATCGGCTAACGCGCCTGCACCTGGTGCTGTTTCGATAAATACTTTTACATTATCAGCAGTGATAGCTGATGGTGCCACTGGCTGAGCGCCTTGTGGTTGTAAGCTAGTATGAGACACGCGACCCACATGCCAAAGCTGAGCGAAAATGATACCACCTGCTGCGTGTACCGCTTGAGTGACCTTTTTCCAGCCTTCGATTTGGGCATGCGAATGTATGCCTGGCGTCCACGCATAACCTTGACCCCTTGGCTCAATTTGCGTGCCTTCAGTGACCATAAAACCAGCTGAGGCGCGCTGTGTATAGTAGCTTGCCATTAATTCATTAGGAATATTGCCCGGTTGCGTGCTGCGAGAGCGTGTCAACGGTGGCATGACAATACGGTTTTTTAACGTATATGGTCCAAGTGTGACAGATGCAAATAACGGGCTGGTATCGATATTAGATGGTTCCATAAAACTCTCTTTTAAAACAAATAGACGGGGTTATTGTTTAAACCATTGAGCTTGTTTTGATGCTTTATTACTGCGTAAGTAAGGTTGGCAAGCATAGAGTTTTATGGATACAATTAGAAACAGGATTTTGTTGTTTAAGATACAACTATAAATGGTACATGTTATGAATGGCATTAACCGACTCGATATCAAGCAGTTGAGAGTGCTACATGCGTTGCTTGATCTAAAAAATCTCTCACAAGTCGCGCGCAAAATGGGGCTGACACAACAGGCAATCAGCGAACAGTTACGTAAGCTGCGTGATTTGTTTGATGATCGTTTGTTTATTCGTCAAGGCAATAGCATGGTAGCAACCCCCAAAGCGCTATCGATGCAGCAACCCATTAGTCGCATATTAGAGCAGTTAGAAGCACTGTTAGAGCCGGATGTGTTTTCGCCGCAGACTTATAAAGGCGTATTTACGATTAGCGCGACCGACTATGCGACGCAGGCATTATTACCGCAGTTGTTTCATATAACACGCCGCGACGCGCCTGATTTGAAGTTAATCGTACGTGATTTTGCCTCAGACAATGTCAATCAGCTTATTGCGGCAGGCGAGCTTGATCTGCTGATTACTTTCCCAGAATTTATTCCTGATAACTTGGCTTATGTGACGCTGCTTGAAGAACAACATTTTTGCATTACTGGTTGCAATAACGACTTTACAACAGAGCCGCTGTCACTGGCGCAAATTGCTGCACACTCGCAGCTGGTGGTGTCACCTTCACGCGCTAACTTGCGTGGTTCTCATGATCAGTGGTTTGCAGAAAAAGGTCTTAAACGAAATATCGTTATGTCTGTTCCTAGTTTTTCTGCAGTGCCAGATATCCTTTATACAACCGATATGATTGCATTTTATCCTTCGCGTTTACTGCCAAACAGTCGGGTTAAAGAGCTTAAAGTGGAAGCCCTGCCACCCACATTTAAGGTAATAGCAGCATGGCATCCACGTACCAGTCACAGTGGTATACACCGTTGGCTGATTGAGCAGTTACAGCAGTTATCCAAGTCTGACTAGGGCATGACCTCATTTCTATCTGCATTTTTAAAATGAATGCATCCCCTAGAGCGTTATCGCTTTTATTTTTCGTCATTAGTTTTACTAAAGCCATTTTCATCAAAGCTGCTTTTATCAAAACTAACATTACTGATGCCAGAGCTACTTATGCCAAAGCCCTTTGATTGCCTCCCACTGCTGAGTAAATATTGAGTCATTGCCGTTGGTGGATTGATTGGCTTTTGGCAATATGTGCTCGTAGTAAGTACCTTTAAGAAGCTTAGTTAATAGACCTTCGCCAATGAAGCCTTTACCATCGTTGAGTGTATTCGCGGCTTTCAATAATTGACGGATATCGTATTGTAATGGGTTTATATCGGGGACTTGTTTTTGCACATTTAGTAGCTCATAAACTGCGACACGAGCAGTACGAACAGAGCTCTCCATGGTAAATACCACATCATTATGTGTCTCGACGAACTGACCGACTAGAGCCATATTGACACAACCATCAGGGACTATCTCAGGACGATCGCCTTTAGCACGGGGCATAAACATCGAGGTAATGTAGGGCATATAAGCCGTTCTGACGATGGTATTGGCCATGATATTTTCTATATCATCGAGGATGCCAAGGTGATGACAGAGTTCGCTCAAGATCTCTTTGCCTGTACATTCTGTGATGGGTTTTTTGACATAATTGCCTTCTTTATCCATAAACAAGGCATATAGCCATACGACTAGCGTGTCTTCTGGCTGATCAGGGAAATGCGGTTGACGGTTACAAGTAAAGCTCATCAACCAGTTTGAATCCGTAATCGTAATGATGCCACCGGTCACTGTTTTACCCGTATAAGGATCGTTGACAGACAGAGTTTTGAGCTTATCAATAAAGGCAGACGGCTGGCAGGTCAACGTCGCCGACATCCAAGCAGATTTATCCACATGCTGATTAAATTTTTCTGGGTGACCAAAGACGGTAGATTGCTTAGCCAGATTATTCCATACTTTCCAACCAGACGATTGCCCCATGCTGTCTTTTTTGAAGTCTAGCGTCGGCGCAGTATTATCATCACCATAGCGGGTATCTTCGGTCATGGAGCCAGTCGTTACGATGACGAAATCATTGCTGCCCATAGGAATGGTGGTTTGCTCACTCGCTTTCTCCGTGATGATGGCTTTGACCTTTTTGGTGCCTGTTACCTTGTCAGCATGCTCAAATTCAATGTCTAAATCGGTAACGAGCGTTTCATACTGAAACTGCACGCCTTTATCTTTTAAATAATTTTGTAGTGGCTTAACAAAGCTATCAAACTGATTGTATCTTGGGAATACCAGCGCAGACATGTCGTTTAGACCGTCCAATGCGTGTAAAAATCGATGCGTATAAAGCTTAAACTCAAGTAAGCTGTGCCAGTTTTCAAAAGCAAACATGGTTCGCCAAAATGTCCAGAAGTTGCTACTCAAAAAGCTGTCATCAAAATAATCTTCAATAGTAATATCGTCTAGCTCTTCCTTGGGTTTTAATAGCAAACGAATTAAAGCGAGTTGGTTGGTTTTATTCAATCCCAGTTGACTGAAGTCTTTTATCTCACCTTGCTTATGGATCAGGCGTGCAATAGAGTAATTGGGATCGGTGTCATTTGCTATGCGATACTCATCCAAGGTGCTATAAGGCGCAGGCATTTCGAGAGCGGGGATATCTTGGAATAAATCCCAAAAGTTTTCGTAAGTGAAATCCATTTCACGACCGCCGCGCACCATATAACCCGTCTCAGGATTGCCGCTACCATCTAAGGAGCCACCTGCCACGTCAAGATGCTCTAAAATGGTAATGTTTTCAGCGGGTACTTTGCCATCTCGGATGCAGTAATAAGCACTGGCCAAACCTGCAATACCGCCCCCAACGATATAAACCTTACTGTCCTGATAAGCGTCAGTGGGCGTCCCAATATTGCGCTGATAATTACCAATTTGATCAGGGAAGGGTAAGCGTTTGCCTGGTATGTTTGCTACACGAGTTTTACTGGCATCAGGCTGATGGATAAATGTGTCGTGGTCTACCGGATTATTGATTTGAGTCTTTATAATTTTCATAGATTAATCCTTATTTAGTAAGACTGATATAAAAGGTTATTTGACTAAAATGAAGGGTTTATAGACAGACTATAGGGTATTTTTATTAAACAATAATGACATCGGTTGAAAGTAATATAAGTACTTATTTGCCAAATTATGCGTTATCCATTGGCTAATGGCTGGCTATTTATGATGGTTGCTAACCACAATAAATTCTATGCAATTACGTAGGCGCTGTTTCATACACTCCAGCAACGGCGCAACCTTGATAGCTTTTATTATCATAAGTTAACGTCACCGTAAATTCATTCTGATAGCCATTATCATCGGTACAAATCTGGCTATTTATATTCATAATAATAGGCTTGCCGCTAACGGTACTCACGTATTCCACACCTTCGGCATAGGTCGAACGAGAGACAACGATGGTCGTTGGTTTCAAGAAATCTGCTTCAATGCTGAGTTGGTTGCCATCAATTACTGTGCGCCAACTTTTTTCTGTATTACCAAAAGCGGTGAACGCTGATAACGGTTCTTCGGGGCTGGACGGCTCCATGCTTAGCTGTTCGTCAGCGTTCTCTTTTGCCGTGTTGTTAATGATAGCTGCTGATTCTTTTGCCGTGGTTGGTTGATGACTACTACAAGCCATTAGTGAAAGACTACTTGCTAAGCACAAAGTACTAAAAAACAAAGGACGCATCGCTTTTCCTTTAATATTTAAAAGAGAAAGACTTTGTGAGCGCCTTTCTTTAGGGTTAGTTGAACGGTATGAGCGAGTGATATTAAGCTCTGAGTGTACAGCAGACAGGCTTTGCAATCAGTGATAAGTGACGGTGCTCCGCGACATTATATAAAATACAAACACGCCCTCTATATTAGTATTATTAATATAACATATTTATAAAATTTCACAGTACAGAACAAGATAAACTTGGTAGACTCTATAATCATAGAAATATTGATGACATAAATAGAAAAATTAGCGACTGACTTGAATATGAAGAAGCCACTTAAACAATAAGTGGCTTTTTTGTGCCTTGCAATGGCTGATAGTACAGCTATAGTCAAGGAATTTTAGAATCGCTACAAGGCGACCGACCGCAGATAGTACACTGAGTACATATAGGGCGGGTAACACCGTAGCGGTTTAAAAGTGCTCTGACTATATGCGCTCAATAAGCTGCATGATGTTATTGATGATAAAAAGAGAGCAGCGCTAAATGAGTACAAGGTTGTATTTACCAACCGCAAGCTAATTGTTGTTAATTAAAAGATACTGGTCAACAGATAAGAAAACAAAACTTTTGTCATCATATTGTCATGACGGCATCGTATCCTTGAGCCCACTATAAATGGTGGTTTCGTATCACTGGTGTCTTTATTCATTAAGTGATGCATTGATGATGGTAGACGCATCAATATAAGGTTTATCTATGAGTGTTGCTGGTCGGCTTGGTAGTATTTCCACACGCATGCTGATTATTTTAGCATTGGCTTTTTTACTAATTATCCTGATGGTGTACTGGGTCATCGAAACCCAAGCTAAGCCGCGCATACTGGAGATGACCTCAGAGATAGTAGTTGAAACGGGTAACGAAGCCATTAATAGCATTATGGCGAATATCAGCCATGTCGACGGACTGGCAAAGGCAACCAGTGCGATGGCGGGCGGCTTGCCAAAAGAAGACAGCCTTTATAGAGAAACTTTTGGTAATCTCATGCAACAGACCGATCAACGGATTGTGGGCGGTGGCGTGTGGTTTGATCCAAATATGTACGCTCAAAACCGAGAGCGCCAGTCGTTTGTGTGGGCGCGGGATGACTCAGGCAACATGCAACCGTTAGAGCAGTATAATCAAGTGCGCCAAACGCCGAGTCTCTATTATAGAGAGTGGTGGTACATTCCTGCGATGTACGCACGTCATGACCACTGTGTCTGGAGCCGTGCGTATGTTGATCCGCAAAGCAATCAGCCGATGATGACGTGTGCCAAGGCATTGTATGACAGTCGCAATCAGGCTTTTGATGGGGTAGTGAGTTTTAATCTGCTATTAGATAACCTCGATGAAGCCATGAAAAAGTGGCAAGATAAGCTGGGTGGTTATGTCTTTTTGGTAGACTTGGACAATCGATTTTTGACCTTTCCTGATCAATCTATGGTCACGCAAGCGACTGAAGATAATCCCCAAGGCGAAATGGTAACCGCGCATCAATTGGCCGAGAAACATCCTAGCTTTGCCCCTATTGCGGACAGCCTAGATAGCATTAATCAAACACTCATCGATGAGGCTGTTGCCAAAGATGAGAGTCGTTATACGCTCGCGGCACGTAGTATTTTGAGTACGACCAATCTGAATAAAATCAGCGAACAAGAATCCAAGTTGCTGTCAGCATTGCTGCTATTGAATATTGACCAAACGTTTAATCTGGTAGACAGTCACTTGATTGAGACCATCGCTGTGCCCAATGACTTTGTGTTGCAGCAGCCCGCCACCGCCTTTGTGTTTCGCATGCCATTTACCTATTGGAAGATGGTCATCGTCAAGCCCAATAATGACATGATGAGCGTGGCAAATGCATTGTCGAACCAGCTGATTCAGACCATGCTACTGGGTTTTATTCCTATCCTGTTGTTGACCGCGTGGGTGTTTCGTCGCTACTTTACGCGACCGCTAAAGCATATGGCACTAGCAGTAGCGGATATGGGCGCATTGATTGAGCAAAAAAAATATCAACAATTAAGCGCGCTTAAACTGCCACATTCAAATGTCAGCGAGATTCAAATCATCAGTGAACAGACCAATCAATTGATCGACCGCGTCGTCGAAAATGAAGGCGCACTTGCTGAAATCAATGTTCATCTAGAAAAACAAGTCGCCGCCCGTACGCAAGACTTGCAGCAAGCCATGGATGAGTTAAAAGCCTCACAAGTGCATCTGGTGCGCTCTGAAAAAATGGCTACATTAGGTCAGATGGTGGCAGGCGTGGCACATGAGGTCAACACGCCGCTAGGCTATGTGCGTAGTAACATGGAGCTGGTCGGCGATAATCTCGTGCGTTTTGATGAACTGCTACAGCATACCGATCAATTATTGCAGGCGTTAAAAGCGCCAATTATCAATCAAGAGCAAGTCAAGATACTGATAGAAGAGACTTTACAATGTTGCGAGGAAATCAAAGAAGATGAAGTCAATGAAGATTTGGCAGATTTAATCAAAGATGGACTGTATGGCGTCGATCAAATTGCTGAACTGGTCGTCAGCTTGCGCGACTTTTCTCGAATTGACGAATCTAAGGTAAAAGATATCGATATCAATGAGTGCATCAATACCTCATTGATTATGGCTCGCAATAACTTAAAAACGCTAGACGTCAAAACCAATTTAGCTGAGCTACCGCTGATTCAATGTAATCCTTCGCAAATCAACCAAGTACTATTAAACCTATTTAATAATGCCGCCCAAGCCATACCGAGTGATCATAAAGGGACATTACAAGTCAGCTCGTCTGTCGATAAGGCGCAGCAATATGTAGTGTTACGCATTTTAGACAATGGATCTGGTATCAAAGAGGATGTCTTAAACCGTATCTTTGAGCCGTTTTTTACCACCAAAAAAGCAGGCGATGGCACAGGTTTAGGATTGGCCATTACGGCACAAATCATCGAACAACATAGTGGACGCATTGAGGTTAGCTCAGTCGTTGGCACGGGCACGACGTTTACCCTCATGCTACCGATACAGTCTATCGTTCATGAAAAGAAACCTTCACAAGCCTTATTTGAAAGTTGAGAGACTTCCAACCATTTATTTAAAGAGAGCGTCATGCAAAAACCAAAAATCGCTTTTATCGATGATGAGCCGCGTATCTTGCGCAGCTTAAAAATGCATTTTCGCCAGTCACATGACGTATTTATTACTACCGATGCCACTGAGCTAATGGAATATGTTAGCCAGAATGAAGTACAAGTGGTCATCAGCGACCAACGCATGCCAGATAAGCAAGGTACGGAAGTATTGAGTGACATCAAAGCAGCTTCACCAAATACTATTCGTATCTTGTTAACTGGTTATGCGGATCTAAATGCTGTGATGGATTCTGTGAATGAGGGCGAAATTTATCGCTATATCACTAAGCCATGGCAAAATGACGAACTCAAAAAAATCGTTAATAAAGCCACAGAAATTGCTCAGCAAACGCAAGAAATCACGCAAAATAATATGGAAAATGATGCAACTCAAAACTGTGTTAATAGTGGCACGGTTAGCAATCGCAATATATTGGTATTAGACGATGATGAGAGTGTCTATCAACAAATAAAAATTCATTTTAAGAGCGCTTATACCGTGAGCTGGGCGAGTAACCTTGAAGAGGCCGCAAAGTTATTACAAAAAAAACGCTTTGGTGTCACGATTACAGATTCGACGCTCAATAAAGAAAGTATTACGCCCATCGTTTATGCCTTAAAAAATATCCAGCCAGATCTGATGGTGCTGATGTTGACTGAATTCAAAGATGCCCATATGGTCATTGATTTAATTAATAAGGGTCAGGTATATCGCTGTCTACCACGTCCGACTAACTTCTCTATCATGAGTATCAGTCTTGATCGGGCTTTCGATCATCACGAAAGATTGGTGCAGCAGCCGATACTGGCAGCTCGTCATCATGTTGAAGAAGTGCCGGAGTCAGAGGCTTTTAACTTTTCTGAAAGGCTAAAAGGTTTCTTTGCTAAATTCAGAGGTTGGCGCATTAGTAGATAAAAAAATAGGGCACGCTAAAAATGCCCTATCTATGATTTAAACGTATCATTGCCTCCTATGTACATGAGAGACGTTTTTATTGCTCGTGATTCATTTGCTCGTGATTCATTTGCTCGTGATTCATTTGCTCGTGATTCATTTGCTCGTGATTCATTTGCTCGTGATTCATTTGCTCGTGATTCATTTGCTCGTGATTCATTTGCTCGTGATTCATTTGCTCGTGATTCATTTGCTCGTGATTCATTTGCTCGTGATTCATTTGCTCATGGTTCATTTGCTCATGGTTCATTTGCTCATGGTTCATTTGCTCATGGTTCATTTGCTCATGGTTCATTTGCCCGTGTCCACCATGCATATTGGCCATGACCATCGGCACCGCTATGACGGCTAAGCCAGATAGCATCATGATTGCGCCATTCACTTGCCTTAGGCGTAAACGCCCGATTTGATTGCGCATCCAGTTGACCGTTTCGTGCGTGGCGACGAGCATGGGTACGGTTCCTAGACCAAAGACAAACATTAACACGGCACCTGTGAGTGGGTCATGACCGACGACCGCAATAAGTAATGCGCCATAAACGAGACCACAGGGTAAAAATCCCCATAATAAACCTGCTGTTAATGCTCGAGGAAAGGTGTTTAAGGGGAAGACTTTCTGCCGCAGAGGTGATAAAGCTTGCCAAAAATGCATACCAAGACGTTCAAGCTTGTTTAAAAAAGGCAACCCTAGCATGGTTAATCCTACAAATACCAAAACCAACCCTAGTAGAATGCGAGGTGTGCTATTGCCAACCATCAGAGGGGTTAATACGGTGGTGCCAATCACTCCAGCAATTAAGCCCAATAGGGCATAACTGAGTAAGCGCCCCAAATGGTAAGTCGCAATGAGACCGCGTTTTTTTGCTGGACTGGTTTCTTTCATCGATAGCCCAAATGCGGTGACGATACCGCCACACATACCTAAGCAATGCGGCGAACCAAAAAATCCCATTAAGAATGCTGAAATTAATAGTGCCATAGTCATGAAGGTGCTTCCTAAGATATAAAATAAATAAAATCCGTTGAAGGTTTAATCGTTATGTTAGTCAGTTAATGACCTATCTTAATGACACCTAAAACTTATAGTTGACACCCATATACAATGATCGGCCCGCGCCAGGGACGGCAGTACCCCAGTTAGAACCGCTACCTATTTCGCCATTCATCGACATGGTTTTGCCTTGACCCATGTATGCGCCCCCTAGAGGTAGGGCATAGTTTTTATCGAATACGTTATCGATACCAGCCTCAATCGCTACCTCTTTAAACTGATAGCCTGTACTGAGATTTAAGAGACCATAACCCGCCGTTTTAATTTCGTTACGAGGGGTTGAGATATCATTTTTAGCCGCGACGCCCACCACTTCGATTTGGTTTGTCCAACCATTATTTTCCCGATTCAGGGCAACACTGCCATTGAATGGCATGATGTTATATAAGTCTGAGCCGCTGTCTTTATTTTCCCCTTTGGTATAGCTTAAGGAGCCTACTATATCCCAGTACCCCCAAGCATTTGCTGCCAGCTCCCGATTGGCTGAGATATCCATGCCATATATCTCAGCATCTTGATTGGTATAGCGCAGCACATTATATTGATTCGTTGTTTGAGTGCTAGCTGCTGTGTTTGCCATGGGGTTCCACTGTACGGCATCGACATAGTCATCAATTTTTGAATAGTAAGGAGTGGCTTTAACGCCCCAGCTATCATCAGCACCGCGCCAGTCTAGGGTGGCAGATAAGGTGTTGGATTTTTCTGAGCGTAGATTAGGATTACCAAAATAGCCATTGCCGTCACCAACGGTATTATTCATGATGGCCGCCATTTTCCAAGTGGACCAGGTATAGCGCTCATATAAGCTTGGCGTGCGCTCTTTGTGCGACAGACCTAAGGCTAGATTTTTTTGTGAATCAATGTCGTAGCGTGCGAGTGCAGTAATATCAAAGTTATTATCGGTGGTTCGGCGGTCACTGGCATTAAAGTTAGCGCTATCTCGCAGCTGATTGGTCATATTGTTTTGACCATCGATTTGATAGCCATGTACTTCATCAGCACTGGTACGTACGTTTTCATAGCGAGCGCCAAGCTGGGTGCTCCAGTCAGATGAGATGTCTTTTTCCCATTCGCCATAGATACCGATGCGCTGACGCTGACCATTGTTGATATTTTGAAAGTCGTTTGGCGACATCATACCGTCGCCAGATGCCGCCCACGTATCATCGAGCGTGTAGTCTTGATATTCAGCACCTATATTGAGCGTGCCTTGGTTGCTTAAATCGATAATACCTTTAAGATTGGCACCGATGGTCTCGCTACTGGTGTACATCGGCATACCTTTGGCATTACCGTACACGAACTGTTTGTCTTCCCCAAAGTTCATATAGTGATCGACATCTTCATGATACGCCTGTGCTTCTAGCTGCCCCCAATTTAACTCGCTTTTGTAGCGCAAATTAATGCGGTCAAGCTGATTGTCGAGCATGTCCATCCGCTGATTTGGATATAACTCTTTTGGGACGTTTTGCCACAAATAAGTGCCTTGTAGCAGATGATTGCCGTTCTTATAAGCCACATCTACTGACTGGTTTTTGCTTTCATAGGCGGTTGAACCAACTTCGTCTTTAGCTAAGGTTTTACCAGCGTTCCCTGTCTCTGTATAAGATTTAAAATCACCACCAGCTTTATAATTATCCGCCTGCGCAAAGCTGCCTTTATAGGTGAGGCTAAGCTGATCGTTTGCCGCTGTGGTAGATAAATTGGCACCATAAGCGTCACCATTACTACGATAAAATGTGCCAATTTCACCTGAGGTTAATATGTCGCTATCCGTTGAAAACATAGGCTCTGCTGTTTCGACAACGATAGTACCGCCAATGCTATTACCACCGACACTCACAGGCGTCACACCTGCATAGACGGTGGTCTTGTCTATAGCGCTTGGCGCAATATAAGACAAGGGTGAGTTCATACTGTTTGGACAGGAGGCGATTGAGTCAACGCCATCCACTAAGATACGCAGACGGTTGTCCGCCAAGCCTCTCATCACGGGCAAGTTCGAGATACCACCGGCACTTTGGACATTTAGACCAGGTATTTTTGTCAGTATGGTGGCCGTATCACTGCTTGCCACTTGTTTACTGTTAAGAAGTTTTTGATCAAGGGTGGCGGCTGTCCCGAGTGCATTGGTACTAGAGCGCTTATCCGCTGCTGTCGCATAAACGACGATTTCTGGCAATTGAATATGTGGCTCATCATCAGTAGTAGGCATGTGCGCCTTTACGGTTGTGGAATCCGCATAAGCGCTACTGATATGCAATAAAGACAAAGCTAAAACACTTAGTTTTAAAATAGGTACAGCGTTCATTGATGAAGATAACATCTTACTTTCCTAGAAATTCGCAAAAATATTTCATGAAATCGGTTATTCAGTTTTTACCAAGAGGTAAGCCAAGCCACTTATGGACTTAGACTAGGCACTTACTGAATATTTTCCGATATAAATAGATAGCATTTTGAGCACAATATTATGAGCACAGTTTTGAGCGCAATGTTTTAGGCAAACGCATACAAGTGCCTCAATCAGAGCTCAAATGAGCGCGTTGATTGAGAGCATTGTCACTAATGCTCTAGGGCGTGTCCTCAATTCAATTGATTACTTTCGAAATGGACTAAAAATGGCTAAATTTTGCCAAGCATCATCAAATAGCTTATTAATATCTCGATATTATTTGCGCTACTTTTCTTGTTTGACGGCAATTTATCTCATGTTTATCACCATTTTTAAAATGAGGACACGCCCTAAAAATATTGGACTATAAATGTAGATAGTTATGTGAGTGTGACTGGAGGAGCGCGTGCGAGGGGTCGTAAAAAATTACTAGGAGAGTAGGTATGTGAGCGATACAAAAACGTGACTGAGACAATAGACAGCTCAATCAAAGCCGAGTCAGTATGTGTAAAAGCGACTGGCAATAGTGCCGCAGACATGGCAGTGCAAAGGTCACAGCCAGTGTATTTTACGGTATCAGGGTTAGATTCAGAGCTTTCAACCTTATCTTTGCTATACAAAGCTTCGTGCGAAGGTGCGGCGTCAACCGTTATAACTGGCTCAACGGTCGCAGGCGATGCTAAAGATAAGGATGCATTATGATGAAGTAAATGACGGGCGGCACTATCAATGGGTATGTTGTGATTCGTTTGCGCAATATCAGTCTGTATTTGCTCATACTGCTTAGCTGCCGATACAATCGGTGCAAGCTCTGCACAGATACCATGACCTAAGTGGGCATTATCATCCCATAGAGGTGTGAGCAACAGCGTGATGTGCATGATCCAAGCAAAACATGCGACCAACATGCCGAACCACATCGTTACCGGTGATGAATATCGTAAAACAAGCTTACGGCGCTTAGTAGACATGATAGGGTCATCGTATTACCAGCATGCTGATGATGCATAGGTAACATTTATAAGTAAGGAGGTGTGCTAACTTGAAACGTCAGTTTAAAGCATTTTAGAAAGAATACTTAACAAAATAGACATTATCATTAACAATGCCATTCTAAGACAAGGGGTATGCTCTTTACAAGTCTTGTATAGAGATATATCGGGCATTCTAGAGAAATCGGTCACAGCGTCGTCATGTTTGCTCAGCCTGCTATTTGCCGTACTTTAATTTGTCGTACTATCCTTTGCTGTACCTATTCATCTTGTAATGAGAAGACTATATGACTGAAGTAGCTATACGATAACCAAGCAAATGGGAAAGAGCTAATAAAACCCAGCGGAAAAGATAGGCTAATGTAATGCGGAGTGCGATTTTTTATTTTACGCGACCAATATTGATGGTGCTAGCGACTTAAAAATAGTGAGATTTTTCGGTAAAAGAGAACACTTTAACAACTATTGCTCTCTATATTGTTTTTCTCGATAATATCGATTTTTCTCTCTAATTCTATAATCTGTAACTTACAGCTCTTATAGTGATCTTCTTGATTGCCCTCTATGTCCTTAAGGGTTTTTTGATAGATACGGTTATACAGTGCTGTCAGAGCTTTTTTAATTGCTTTGATTTCTTTCGAGGATAAATCCATGTGCTTATCAAAATCAGGTGCTTTTATTTTTGCACACAGCTCAAAAAGTGTGAGATTAAAATCTTGATAGTATTGTTGCACTGAGTTTTCTGTTGATTGATCGCTATATTGGATGTTTTTTTTCATCAGAATGAGCAAAGCACTATCAATCAAGTTTTTTTCATAATCTGTCAAACATAAGTAATGGTTCATTACATCGATTCTCAGTTATTTCAAAATTGCTATTCAGAAGGCCATCAGTTGGCTACTTTAAAAAAGCATAACCCCAACGACCCTTGCAAAATACTTATCTCGCCTGCTTAGTTTGGTCTTCACTCCTTAAAATTCTTTATTGTGATGCGGCATATCGTCAATGGCTTTGAATAATCAACGCATTTTATAGGGTGAAAATGAAAGTATCGTGACAACGTCTACGCTTTATAAAAAATATGCCAAAGCGAGTCATCATAATCTATATATAAGATATTTTTTTATTCGCTATTACTTGCCCGTCTAGAAAAGCGCCAATATGACGCCTATAGCGTACCACTTAAGAAACCTTGCCTCATTAAGGTTACCTTTCTTCAATCTTCATAAATCTACTTAACGTTTGAATCATTTATCATTCTCGTTGTCGATAGAGCAGATTTTTATCACGATGCTTTTTATCACGTGAATGCTTTACTCGATATTGAGTAAGGCAGTTTCAACCACAACTCATAACTAATATGACTTTATACGAGAAAAAATAATGAAAAAAATAATGATAAGTTCAATGCTAGCCATTACTGCTTGCTTCACAATGGTTAGCCAAGCAAGTGCTGCGCCGCAAATTGCTAAGCATCATGTTGCTCAAGTGAAGCATCAAAAGGTCAATGCAAAGTTTGATAATAAACATCAGCATGTTAAGAAAAAGGTAGTAGTGTCAAAGCATCAATCAAAAAAACCAGCGGCTCATCTCAAAGCAAAAAGCAAATATCAAGCTAAGCATACTCATGGACATCGTTCTTAATCGTTCAGCTGACTGATATAAAAATAGCGCCCATACTAGGCGCTATTTTTTTGTTTCGTTGTTATGTAATAAATGCTATGTGACGAAAGCTATGTAACAAAGCTATATGATAAAGGGCATGTCACCATGATAATCACTACTGACTGTTTAAAGTCACCGTCTTAGTACTACCATTACTACTAGGCTGACTCAGTGTCACTTTGCTTGCTAAGATATCGCCTTTGGCATTGATCTTGTAGCATTCTGATGAAGTACCTGCAGGGTCAAAGCTGAGTAATAGATTGCCTGAGGTTTCTATGCAGAACCATGCGGTATTATTCGTATCACGCGATAAAGACCAGTCTTGGTTATAAGTCCCTATCTTGTTACGCATGCTGCTATCGGCATAGACATTTTCCGTCAGCAGCTTACTAGAAGCACCCACCGTCGCCATTTTAGGAATGGTGGTCGTCTGGTTAGATAGTGAGTATTTACCTGTACCGTCTGTAAAACCATGGAATATCAGTGGATTCAGGGTGAAGTAATTGATAGCGACTGATTGATTGGTGATTTGATTATTCATCTTATTGATGGTATTTATTTCGGTACCTTGTACAGACTTATTATTAAATACCATACTGCCTTTAGGCGTCACTTGAATCTCTGCTGACACGCTTTGACTGCCGACAACCGCAACTAATTTATCACTGCGTTGTTTGGTATAGATGTTGAGCATGGCAGTCTCAACAGGGTATTGAGTGACGATACCATTGACATTATTGTTTTGACCCGTGTTCCCTGTCATTCCACCAGCACAAGCGCTTAAACCCAGTCCTGCTGCAATACATAAACTTAGTGTCTTCATTATTCTGTCCTCAACTTTTAAATGTATGATTTGATATCTACTATAATCGAATTTTTAAACAATGACATCTGCTAACTGTCTTAGACTTTGCTATTTTTAGTCCGCCCATACCAACGGTACTTCGTGAAGACACATCCTAGTTATGAGTTGGCTTTATAATAAAAAATATTTGGTTGAGAAAATCTGCAGACCACAAAAAAGCCAGACAATTTAAGTTGTCTGGCTTTTTGTGCAGTATTTCTTATCAGCTGTCTTAATTAGTTAACCATTAACCATCAATCTATAGTCGCGATACTGCTACCGCTTAGAACTTCGACCTTTTGCAGGGCGCTTACCATTTGTAGCAGGTTTGCCATTGCCCACAGCCTTCTTGCCATTACCAAAAGGACGTCTATCTTTACCTTTAGAACCCGCTGGTTTTCTAGCATCATCCTTGGCGTGTTTTTTATTGCCCTTTGCTGCCCCCGCTGATTTCGAAGACGTTTTTGTCTTTGATGAATCATCAGTACGAGCATTTTTTCGTGGCGCATTACGAGATTTCTTGCCCGGATTACTGGCATCTGAAGAAGAACCTTCTATGGACTTAAGTAAAACAGACAACTCTTTTTCGGTTAAATCTCGCCAATCTCCAACGGGAGTACCTTTAAGACTGACATTCATAATCCGCGTACGCTCAAGCTTCACCACTTCATAGCCAAAATGCTCACACATACGACGAATTTGACGGTTTAAACCCTGCACTAGCGTGATGTTAAACACCGTGGGTGCCACCTTAGTAACTGGGCATTTCTTGGTCATCTTCCCAAGCATTGGCACGCCACCAGCTAAACCTTCAATAAAACTATCTGTTATCGGCTTGTTCACTGTCACCAAATATTCTTTCTCGTGGTTATTACCAGCACGAAGTACCTTATTAACCAGATCACCATTACTGGTCAAAAAGATTAAACCTTGAGAGTCTTTATCCAAACGTCCAATCGGAAAAATACGTGTACTATGTCGAACGAAATCAACGATATTATCTTTTTCTGAAGCTTCTGTAGTGCTCACAATACCCACGGGTTTATTCAAGACAATAAACACAAAATCATCCGCCTCTCGCGGCTCAATGAGTTGCCCGTTGACTTTTACCGTATCTCCAGCAACCACTTGATCGCCTACTTGAGCACGCTTACCATTGATGTATACATTACCTTGTTCAACAAAGCGGTCAGCGTCTCGCCTGGAGCAAATACCGCTTTCGCTGATGTATTTATTTAAACGAGTTGAGGAAGCGTTAAACATAAAGCACCGTTTTACCTGATAAGAAGCATTTTTTTACTAAGAAAAAAGCCTAAATTAAAGGGGTTATCAATAAAGAGATGGCTCACATTATATAGGAAATTCAATATCCATTTCGGGAGAGAAGGGCAAAATCTTAGAAATATATTCAGTATCGTATTTGTACCTATTAAGATCAATATTATCCTATGTTTAAGTCTACGGATTTGATGGTAGAGGTCAATAACTCAAGCGTTGTTGATGCCCGATATGGTTCATTGGGATCGCGGGTACTTATATTATTGATAGCAGGTATAGTGATCATTTAAGCTTGTCCGTTAAATGTTGAGCCGTAAGTGCTTATCAAAACTTATCCCAGTACGGATTATCACCAAAACGCTTGGCAATAAAATCAATAAGATAACGGCAACGCTGCGACAAAAATCGATTTTTCGGGTAGACCGCATAAGCGTTTAAAGTGGGCAATTGATACTGCTGCATAATGGGCACCAGCTCACCACTGACTAAGGTTTTATAAGTGATAAAATTGGGTAAAAAAGCAATACCGTGCCCTTTTACCGCCATCTCCCGCAAAAAGTCCCCGTTATTGACTTTTATTTTTGAATTAATAGCGACTTGATGCTTCTTACCTTGCTCGTCTATCAGCTCAAGCATGCTAGATTTACTCAGACCGTATTGTAAAAACTCATGTTTGGCCAAATCTTCTATGGTTTCTGGCGTGCCCGCTCTAGTCAGATATTCAGGACTGGCACATAAGGTGTAACGAATCAGCGCCAGACGTTTGGCTTGATAACTGGAATCTTGCAACTCTCTAATCCGAATCGCTAATTCAAACCCTTCCTCAATCAAATCAGTATGCCGATCAGAAAAATCCAGCTCAAACTTTAAATCAGGATGCTTATTGGCGTATTCATCAATAACATCGTTTAAATGCATCAAACCGAAGGATAATGGTGCAGTCATCTTTAATGTCCCTTCGATACGCGTCGGAGTACCACTCGTCTCTTCATTCAGCGCATCTACTTCACTGAGTATATGGTGCACCTTTTGATAATACTGCTCACCGGCTTGGGTTAAGTTTGATTGACGCGTGGTTCGGCTAATCAGTTGACTGCCCAAGCGCGTCTCTAAATCCTTTAAACGCCGGCTTACCGCAGATTTTGCGATGTTCAGTTGTTCTGCGGCTTTGTTAATACTGCCTGCTTCGACAACACGCACAAACATTGCCATATCTTCTAACTGTCCCATGTAAACCACTCCTTAATTGTTCTACAAATAAGAACTTACATTTGCAATTATCACGGTTTATCTATGCATAAGCAACGAATACAATAAGACCATCGCATAATCAAATAAAATTTAAAAAAAACCAAACTATTATTGGAGAATACTTATGGACAAATTACAAGAGCTTAGCGCGCCAATTGGACGCCTGTTTTTATCAATGATTTTTATCTTTTCAGGCTTTACTAAAATTACCGGCTACGCGGCCACTCAAGGTTATATGGAATCAATGGGTGTGCCTGGAATGTTATTGCCGCTGGTTATCGCGGTTGAACTTTTCGGCGGCCTCGCTATTCTCTTTGGTTTTAAAGCGCGTTTCGTTGCTATTTTACTCGTTGGATTCAATATTATATCAGCGCTGATTTTCCATCAGTTCTGGATAGATGAATCACAGATGAACCCTTTCATGAAAAACATTGCGATGGCGGGTGGTTTCTTGATGATATTTGCTCATGGAGCAGGTGCTTATTCAATCGATAACAATAATCATCGCAGAATATAGTAAAGTAAATGGCTTAGAAAATATCGTCTTATCATCATAATCAAGGAGCCGCTATGAGCGCATCCCTAAACATCGTTTTAATTATTGGAAGCTTGCGAAAAGAATCTATCAATCGTAAATTTGCAGAGCTTATGGTATCGCAAATGCCTGAGAACGTAGTGATAGAAGAAGTACACATTGCGGATTTGCCTGTTTATAATCAAGATTATGATGACACGACCATTGACAGCTATGAGCGTGTCCGTAAACAGCTTAAAGCAGCCGATGCGGTATTGATTGTCACGCCAGAGCATAATCGAACCATGCCTGCTGCCCTAAAAAACGTCATCGATATCGGCTCGCGCCCTTATAAAGAAAGCGTGTGGACCCATAAAAAAGTTGCGGTAGTGACGGCCTCGCCAGGCAGTTTCGGCGGTATCAATAGTGGCCTTGATGTCAGAAAAAGCATGCAAATGCTCTCGGCACAAATGATGATTGATCCTGAAATTCATTTAAGTCGTGCAACTGACAGCTTAAATGATGATGGCAGTGTTAGCCCGCGCACACAGAAATTCTTACAGCGCTTTGTGACTGATTTTGTGGATTTTGCAGGGAATACCAGTGCCTAAAGCTGTCGCTGATAACAACACTCTAGATCGTAAGACATCAAGCTTCTGGCAACGCTATCAAGCGCCTATACTATTAACGATAGTTGGTGGGGCGATTGATACCATTGGCTTTATCACTTTATTTGGCTTTTTTACCGCTCATGTCACGGGTAACTTAGTACTGGCTGGTAGCGGTTTGGTTAAAGGTGAAGATGGCTTATGGATCAAGCTGGCATCGGTGCCACTTTTTATAGTAACGGTGGTTATTACCAAAATATACATTGATAAAAGCCGGAAGCAAACGTTAGTACTCAGTCATTTATTTTTGGCAGAAGCACTATTTTTGACCGCCTTTATGATAGCAGGATTGTCCTTTCAACCTTTCACTGAGGCTGGAGATATTACCGTCGCCATCACTGGTGGTCTAGGTTTAACAGCGCTAGCTATTCGTAATACGGCTAGTAAAACAGTCATCAAGCACATGAGTCCAACGGTATTAATGACAGGCAATACGACCCAACTGGGTATTGGTATGTCAGATTATATTGCCAACCGTAGCGCTGATAATGCCAAAAAATTAGGGCATAGCGCGGCATTGGTTATCAGCTTTGTGATTGGCGCGCTACTCGGCGCGGTACTGTACGTGAATCTCAGTTATTGGGCAGTCGGTTTATTTGTCATTCCTGTGCTGTACCTATCACTACTAGCGCGTAATCCAGAGTTCTTACAGCATATTAGCTAATAAAAGCTCTACCGTTATTGAGTAATGTCATTAATCGTAAAAAGCCATGATGATTTATCATGGCTTTTTTTATGCATATTGTCTTAGGCTTTCGCACCATGAAACACCGAATTGGCTTGGTATTCTGGATGCTTATCAATGTAAGACTTCACATAAGGACAAGTTGGCTTTACGCGCAGTTTTCTAGCGGCTGCACAATCTAAGATAACCTTAACTAAGTAGCCTGCAATACCACGACCACTAAGCGAATCAGGCACAAATGTGTGCTTATATTCAATACCTTCTTCACCTGTGGATGTGGTAAAAAACTCATAGTCTTCAAAGGCAATTTGATCATCAATATGAATCTCAAAGCGATTTTGGCTTTTGTTATCGATCACATCGTAATGCGTAGTATGTAGGTTTGACATTATTATTCTCTCTTTATAGTTAGAAGTGGATACGCCAAATTATCATAGCATCTGACATTTATCATAGCGAAAGTATTATCGTATAAATTCTTTATTCTATTGTTCTAATAACAAGAATAGTCAATTGTAATAATCACTATTTATCTATATATGGTCAACAATTATAATAGAACCATAGCTTAAACAAGCCAATTAAAAATAAAGGATAACTTATGAAAACGATCTATCATGCAGCAGATTCTCGCGGTAATGCCGATCACGGCTGGCTTAAAAGCCGTCACACTTTTAGCTTTTCCAATTATTATAATCCTGAGCGTATGGGCTTTGGCGCGCTGCGGGTCATTAACGATGATCTTGTGATTGGCGGTCAAGGCTTTGGTCAGCACTCACACCGCGATATGGAAATTATCAGTATTCCTCTAAGTGGGAAGTTAGCTCATGGCGATAATATCGGTAACGAAGGTATCATCGAAACGGGTGAGATTCAGGTGATGTCAGCGGGCACAGGTATTACTCATAGCGAGATGAATGGCGATGCCAATGAGCCTGTCAAGTTTTTACAAATTTGGGTGATCCCCAATAAAATAGGTGTGACACCGCGTTATCAGCAAATGCGTATGGACGAGCAAATGAAAGTTAATGAGTTCAACCAAGTGCTATCGCCAAACGCGGACGACGTTGGGGTTTGGATTCATCAGGACGCTTGGTTTCATATGGGTCATTTTGACAAAGGCGTTACCCAGACTTATGACTTAAAAGACGTCAATAACGGTGTTTATGTCTTGGTACTAGAGGGTAAAGTGACTATCAACGGCAATGTGCTTGATACTCGTGACGGTCTTGGCATTTCAGATACAAAAAGCTTCACGATGGATGCGAGCGAGGACGCTAGAGTCCTGTTAATGGAAGTGCCTATTTATTAAATACCTATTTATTAAATAACAATGTATCAAACACTTATATATTAAATAGCAGTATTAATCCATACAAAAACGTAGTAGTAATTTATAAGTGAGCATTCAATAATCTATAACTATCTATAATAAGAGGTGAACGATGAGTATTCAAACCCTAGAGCCAAGGATGGCTGATGTCGGCGGTATTCCGATTGCACGCTTGCTGCCTAATAAAGGAAAACAGCCTATTGGTGCCTGGTGCTTTTTAGATCACGCTGGTCCTGCTGAATTTGGTCCAGATGAATCAGGTATGCAAGTCGGTCGCCATCCACATATTAACTTACAAACCTTTAGCTGGATGCTTAATGGCGAAGTATTGCACAAGGATAGCTTAGGTAACGAGCAAGTGATTACCAAGAACCAAGTCAACGTCATGACCGCAGGAACTGGTCTAAATCAAGGTATTAGTCATACTGAACAAAGCGTCTTTCCAGATACAGGCGGCTCACCAGACGCAGCCCGTGCCCTCAGCATGATACAGCTGTGGATTGCGCTACCGACGGATCAACAAATTGAACGCGGTTTTCATCATTATCCAAAGCTACCAACTTGGACGGAGAATAATGTCGAGATGATCCTGACTACCGGTAGTTATACCAATGTGTCAGGTAAGCATTTTGAAGCGCCTACTATTCAATACTCAAAAATGGTCGGTATCGACGTTTACTTTACCCAAGATGGCGAGGTGACGCTCACTTTAGAACCAGGCTTTGAATACGGCATCTTAGTCTCAGAGGGTGAGACAGAATCTGAAGGAAAGGTATGTAAGCAGGATCAACTCTTTCGTTTCCACGATAGTGATGTTGCTAATAACGAAAGCATTAAATTGGTTGCTAAAAAAGGCACACGTGTGATGTTTATCGGCGGTGAACCATTAAATAACCAAGTGCTACTGTGGTGGAACTTTGTTGCGGACAATAAAGCAGAGATTGAGCAATCTATTATCGACTGGAATAATGGTCATGAGCGTTTTGGTAATGTCGATTCAGATATGAAACGTTTGCCAGCGCCTGAATTACCTGAAGGTTTTAAAGGTTGATTACCATTTAGCTTTATAATTGAGTTCTTAATTACTTAAATTCATCAATAATCACTGGAGAAAACAATGTCAAACCTAAAAGACTTACAACAATTGGCAGAAAAGCGCCGTTCTATCTATGCATTGAGCAATCAATTGCCAGTATCAAATGACGAAATCGTTAAGTTAGTTGAGCATGCGGTTTTGCATACGCCATCCGCTTTTAACTCACAATCGACGCGTATCGTGGTGTTATTCGGTGAAGATCATGAAAAATTATGGGATATTACTGAAGAGACACTCAAAGTGATTGTTGGCGATGACGAGAAGTTCCAAGGTACTAAAGATAAAATTGCAGGCTTTAGAGCGGGTGCGGGTACAGTATTGTTTTTCGAGGACAAAGGCGTCGTGAGAAACATGCAAGAAGCCGCCTCTTTATATGCGGATAAATTCCCAATCTGGGCACATCAAACCAGCGCGATGCATCAATATGTAATTTGGACGGCATTGGCGAGTTTAGATATCGGTGCTAACTTGCAGCATTATAATCCTGTCATCGATCAGAGAGTTGCCGATGCTTGGGACATCGCTGATGATTGGGAATTAAATGCGCAAATGGTGTTCGGCGCTATTGAGCAGCCAGCAGGCGATAAAGCGTTTCAGCCAATTGATGAACGTATGAAAGTATTCAGTAAATAATTTTTAGCGTTAAAGACCGTATAACCAATGAAAATGCTATGAAAATATCGTAGCGGTTTCATTGGTTTTTTTATAATTATAAACTGGGGTAATATGATGTTATAGCAGACTATAACTAATGTAGTAAATCCTACTAGCCCAGTTGTTTAAGATATGCCTATAGAAGAATTCAAGATCATCGAGCGCTTTAATCGGATGCTTCGGAATTTAAGAAGCGTCGGATTAAGGGTTATCTTGAATACTAGCGTTTATAAATATATTTAATAGCCAATTACTGTCAGCAGTCATTAAACTATCTTTATTAGATGAGGTGCTAAGCGCTAATGGCTATGTTCATCATCATGCCCAGCTTTCACACCAAACCAAGTCACATGAGAGGGTGTGAAATTCAGTGTTATTTTTGACTCGATTTCACCATCTTCAGCATCAATTTCGATGATTTGCTGGTTTGAGTCATCCATCATATAAATCATTTTCGTGTTTGGGTTAACAATAAATGAGGGAACCGCTTTGCCTTCGATGCCATTAGGGAAAACATTTAATACGGCGGTTTGCTTATAATTTTGTGCGACATCCAGTATGTATAACTTGCCAGTATCATCGAGTAGCATTAAATGCTCTCCGTGGGCATCAAAATCATAGCTGACAACACGGCGACGGCTGTCTGTTGTCCAGACAATCGGTGTCATGTTTTTACTGATAGGATCAACACGGTAAGGCTGACCGCAAGCGCTGCCAATGGCATAGTTATGATGGTGGTTAGTGATGAATGAGCCAATCCGAGCAGGACTACTACTTGTACCGTCACACTGCATATTGGTTAAGCTAATAGGGTAGGTGATTTTTTCGGCGCTGAAGATGTCTCCGGTTTGTTTGACGCTTAAAACGCCATCGCTACAGGCAAAGATGCTGTAATCGGTCATGCTGCCACTGCCATGCAACCCCATGCATTTTGTCTCAAAGGTTTGGCTTATATGATAGTGATCACCATGCTGTTCAAATACAGAGAGCGTATCAGCCAGTGAGCTACCGGTTGTCTGATAACGCTGTGAGGCAATCACATAATTGCCTCTAGGTTCCGCTGTACCGTGCATGCTGGTATTAAGCTTTTGATAAGGCAGTGTACCGTCAGCTATACCGGTATCTGTTACAAGTACAAATCCAGCTTCTTGCACAGGGTTTTCTATGGGATTGCCTGTCGCACCTAAGCCGTCAAAAAACAGCCCTGCTTGTTCTCCAAAAGTTTGAAAATGTACAGGACGGGTATAGTTTAGCTGTAATGGCATTTTTGCCGCATCACGAGCATATGGGTGATCATGATCGCCATGGTTTTCAATCTCAAGCCCACTATGATAAAAATTGACCGCGTTGTTAGTACGATCCATGATGACGGCGTAATGACCATCTGGACTACTTTGTACGGCATCGGCTTGACCTGTCAAAGGTAGGGTTTGTATCACTTTATCTTGAGCAAGGCTATAAATGTAAGCTTGACTGCCATCTTTTGCAGTGATGAATAAACGACCTTGTTCCATTTCAGTGCTGACAGCAGATTCATCATCATGGTCATGATCGTCTCCATGGTCGTGGTCGTGTTCTGAATCTACGATTGGTGTTTTCCTATCATCTGATGACCCGCAGCCGCTAAGTGCTGAAACGGCGATTAAAGAAGAGAAGGCGAGCGCGATGGCACGGCTCAAAGCATTTATTTGATTCATAAAGGACTCCAGTCATAAGTTATGAGGCTTATGACAATTGATTACGGATTGCTAGTTACTGGTGACTAATGAAAAGAGAGTAAGCTGTTAGAAGTTATAGGTGATACCTGCGTTTAACGAGCGTTCTGGCATTGGCACTTGTTCAGCCAAATAAGAGGCATGATTATAAGCAAGCTCGTTTAGAATGTTTTCGACTTGAAAAAAAGCGGTGTAATCATGAGCGCTCGAACTGTGATAGACAAGCTTGGCATCAACCATGTTGTAGCTCGGCGTATTGGTTTCAAAATCAGCAATGTGATCTTGCTCAAAACGATGATATCCAGACAGCACCAAGTCAAACTGACCAAATTGAGAGGTAATATCACCACCAATACGAGGCGCTACCAATCTTGGCGCGTATTTCCGTGTAAGGCTTGTATCATCTAGCGTTATCAGCGCAATGTCGGCAAAGCTGCCAATACTAATATTGTCATTAAGATAATAGCGTGATTGAATTTCACCACCATAATGTTTGGCATCGCTTTGGACATAATCCACTAAACGAAAACCTGCAGATTCTCCCTCAGTAGCAATGTCTTGAGTTTTGGCATAAATATAATTTGCGCTGTCGTTATAAAAGACAGAAATACGACTATCAAAACGATTGCCATTGTCGTAACGCAAAGTGAATTCTACGCCATCAGTAGATTCTTCTTCTAATTGCCCATTACCACGCTCCCAAGTATTGGTTGCAAGATGAGCGCCATTAGAGAATAACTCTTGTGGAGAAGGCAGTCTTTCAGAATGACTGATTCTGGCTGACAACTGCGTATTAGGCGTAAGATATTTGCCACCTTCTAAACTGACAGACGTTCCGGCATGTGTTTTTTCGATGTTATTGTCGTTATCTATTAGATTTTGAAAATCTTGACGACCGCCAAACTCAATATACCAAGGACTTTTGTCTTGTTTTCTTAAAATACTAGACGTATCGAGGGGAGCACTGGTGGTAGCCGTCGTCTCACCATGGTTGTGACCAGCATGGGCATCACTTGCAGATAATGATTGACCTACAAATTTATCAGCATTCTGTATTTTTGCGCTAAAATAATCTGGCGTGAGTCGTTCAATGAAGAATAAACCGACTTGTGTACGATCAGTTTGCGGCAAATAACCTTCTAGCCCAACAGCAGAAAACCGACTGTTTGTGTAATCTAGACCGACCACACCTTTCATAAAACCTAGATTGCCTGTTTTATACGTGCTATGTGTGGCTTGAGCTTGAGCACTAATGGCTTTGTTTTCAAAAGTTGTGCCCACCGCACCTTCATCTATTTCATCGTGACGGTAGTCTGTATAGCTGAGTTTCGTATTGATGCTATCGACGCCTATCATGGGTAATTTTCGCTCTGCATGGAGCTGATAGACGTTTGACGTCATATCGACATAGGGCGCTTCACCATGATCGTGGTCATGTTCGTGATCCGCCTCACAGCTCAGTTGGTTGGTCAGTACGCTATCAGGTGAGCATTCATTATGCACATGAAAGGGCAAGCCATATTCTGAAGACAGGCGCTGATATGATGCACCGATATAGCCCATATCAGTCACATAAGACAAGCCGATGCTACCGTTATCTTGCGTGTACCAACTGTTGGCAATCTCATCGGTATCTAAGTGTGGCACTTGGATATTGCCTTTATCCGTCTTTTGGTAATACCCACTCCATAGCCAGTTTTCACCGATACTGCCATTGAGTTCTGCATAACCTAAATAACCGTCTGTGGCTTGTTGACCAATCAATGCCAATTTTCCGCTGATGTTGTTTTTAGGCTTTTCTTTAGGAATAGTGTCATTAACAATATTGACCACACCACCGATAGCACCGCCACCATACATCAACGCTGACGTGCCTTTGATTACTTCAACTTGTTTGGCACCTAGGACAGGTACCGCCACTTGATGGTCTGGTGAGATTTGTGACGCATCTTGTACGCTCAAACCATTTTGCATGACTTGGACGCGCGGTGCGCTTTGCCCTCGAATAATTGGTCGGCTTGCGCCTTGCCCAAAACTATCAGTAGACACGCCAACTTCATTTGCTAGTGCATCACCAAGCGTACTGCTTGTCTGAGTAGTGAGCGCATCGCCAGTAACAATACTGGTTGCGGTTGCCATTTCATTCGCTTGTGGCAATAAAGGGTTAGACGTCACCACTATGGTGTCTAGAGTCACCGAAGGGTGGGTCGTATCAGGAGAGTTTAGGTGAAAAGATGAGGATGTCATAGGTTTGATATCTACCATCGTATCCTTCGCATTTACTGACAAACTTGCCATACCTAAAGCTGTCGTTACTGAGAATACAGTCGTTACCCGGCGAATACTAAAATTAACTGAAGATACAGAAGTATAATCAGGTTCTCTTAATCTGTTGATATGAAAAATTGGAGACATGAGATTACCAAAATAAGAAGTTATATAGGGATAAATAACGATAAGAGTAAATATTTTCGTTATGTTATAATATAACATAAAGATATACAAACTTTATATTTCAGTAAGGTGTGCATATTAGCTATGCTTACACGAGGTAACTTCAATATTTGACTTTCTTTGTGAGTGATAAATGTGACAGTCATTCAATGAATATGTTGGTACTGAGATAATAATGAGTATGTCGAAAGTTAGAAAAATGAATGTGTTAAGAACTATGGTTCAGGAGAATATCAATCATAAAAAGCCTTATAGGTCTCTGGTCAATGAATTGATACGTCTGAAATATAGAGCACTTTGTAAGCCAGTCTCTGAAGAAATAAGAACGGTAGGCAATAAATCAACAATAGATCGTCTGGACTAATGACAGTTTGCAGGAATTCAGCACCAGAGTTTAGGATTTCATATGGCTGAAAGTGTTATATTTTGGAAGTTTAAAACCAACTTTGAGTGATAACTTGAATAAAAAATAGCTAGTTTAGCTTTAACGACAGTTGCGAAGAACAAACGTCGTATGAAGGGGCAGGCTTTAAAGTAGGTTTGTCTTTATTTACGAATGCTACTCTATACGTTTGGCGCAATTGAATAGAGAGAACGTAGGCAAGTGAGACTAGTAATCCAGGTTTTTTGGATAATCGCAGTGTATTTGTTAAGCAGTTCAATATTATTTGAGTGACCTAATCACCTAATAGAATCAGCTCTATTGCTTATTTATGCAAGGTGTTACCTTTAATAGCGCCAGTGGCTGCTAGATTCATTAGACGTCAAAACCTCGGACACTCCAAGTGGCTAGGCGCTGTGTAAGTTGCCGCAAGTTGCAGCCAATCACGCATAGCGCTTGATTTTTGAATCGTTTCATCCAGTTCAGAGGCTTTGTTCAGCAACAAATCTCGATCAACATCTAGGGTTTTTTCAGACCCTAATATCCCAGTAATCTCATCCAATGAAAACCCTGCAACACGTCCTAAAGCAATTCAGGCCAGACGCTCTAATATATCTTTGCTGAAAACTCGGCGGATACCTTGCCGACCAACAGAGCGAATTAGGTATTTTTTCTCATAAAATCGTAACGTTGAAGCAGGAACACCAGACTGTTTAGCACCCTGCGAAATATCCATAATGCCCTCTGGACTTAAAATTGTATGCAATCATCATATTGATACTGAAACCAGTAAGAGAGTCATCATGGATAACGTCGTTTTTATAATATTAATCGGTATTGGCGCTACCGCTGTGATGGACTTATGATCATTACTCAGGAAGTATGTATTCAATATTCCACCGCGCAACTGGGGAATGGTGAGGCGTTGGATTGCTTACATGGATCAAGGGCAGTTCTGTCATGACGCTACTGCAAAATCTAATACTATTCATGGTGATCTTTTTATTGGGTGGACAGCCCATATTTCACGGACAAAAAAAGCCCCAATCGTGAGATTGGGGCTTTCTAAATATTTGGTAGGCATAAGCAGACTCGAACTGCTGACCTCTACCATGTCAAGGTAGCGCTCTAACCAACTGAGCTATACGCCTATTTAGGTTGAGTATTCTATCAAGTTTTTGAGACTTTGCAAGCTTTATTTCTAATAAATTTTTTTATTAGCATAATAATGATTATCACACTTTATATTAAGTGACTTTTAATATTTTTTTATGTAGTTATATTAAATAGTGATTGAAATTGGTTTATTTTTTATTGTCAGTAGAACTACAAACCCTAATAGCTAGGTGATATATAACTGGTATCATCATTCTCAAAATAAAGTGAGGATTGTGATAATAGTTTCACAGTACTCATAGTTCACAAAAATTATATCAAAATAGAATGTTGAGGAGAGTGTTATGGGTCTATTGGTTGATGGTCAATGGCAAGACAAATGGTATGACACAGAGGCGAGCGGTGGACGCTTTGAGCGAGAAGATGCCGGTTTTAGAAATTGGGTCACGGTCGATGGCAGCGCAGGCTCATCAGGTGTTGGCGGTTTTAAAGCCGAAGCTGATCGCTATCATTTATATATCTCGCTTGCATGTCCTTGGGCACATCGTACCATCATTTACCGTCAGCTAAAGGGTTTGCAAAACCTGATTTCGTTGTCAGTGGTGCATCCATTTATGGGCGACAAGGGCTGGACGTTTGCAGAGGGCGCAGGCGTGATAGCTGATCCTATTGTAAATGCGAATTACTTATATGAGATTTATACGGCGGCAAAGCCTGACTATACAGGACGGGTGACGGTGCCAGTATTATGGGACAAAAAAACCGATACCATCGTCAGTAATGAGTCCTCTGAGATCATTCGTATGTTTAACTCAGCTTTTGATGAGGTTGGGGCACTAGCAGGTGATTTTTTACCAACCGAGTTATTAGCAGAAATTAATGCAGTTAATGAGCTCGTTTATTCTACGGTCAATAATGGCGTCTATAAAGCAGGATTTTCAACCACACAAGAGGCTTACGAAGAAGCAGTGACGGAGCTATTCGATGCATTAGAGACGCTAGAGGCACGTTTGACAGACCAGCGTTATTTGCTAGGTAATACGATTACTGAGGCGGATTGGCGCTTATTTACTACGCTGGTGCGTTTTGATGCGGTATATGTCGGACACTTTAAATGTAATATTCGCCGCATTGTTGATTATCCCAATCTTTGGGGTTATCTGCGTGATTTATATCAAGTACCAGGTATTGCAGAAACGGTAAGCATCGAGCATATAAAGGCGCATTATTATACTAGCCATGCCAATATCAATCCCACGCGTATTATTCCTGTTGGTCCAGTGCTTGATTTTAATGAGCCACACGAGCGTAAACGGTTATAATTTTTAGTGAAGTTTTAAAATAAAACCAATAAAAATCGCGCCAGCTGATGGATCACAGTTGGCGCGATAGATTGACGGTATAAATAAAAAGCTGCTTAATTTATATTACGCATTATTCAACTGACGAGCGGCTTCTAGCGCAAAATACGTCAAAATTCCATCAGCGCCCGCACGGCGGAAACCAATCAACGATTCTAAAATCACCGCGTCGGTTAGCCAACCATTTTGAATCGCAGCCATGTGCATGGCATATTCGCCAGACACTTGATAAGCAAAGGTCGGTACGCCAAAGGTATTTTTAACTTCGCGAATAAGGTCTAGATACGGCTGACCCGGCTTAATCATCACCATGTCTGCACCCTCGGCTATGTCCATCGCCACTTCGTGCAATGCTTCAGCACGATTACCGAAATCCATCTGGTACTGTTTCTTGTGTCCGCCTTTTAGGTTGCCAGCACTGCCGACTGCATCACGGAACGGGCCATAGTATGCAGAAGCATATTTGGCAGAGTAAGCCATAATAGCGGTATTCACAAAGCCTTCGGCTTCAAAGGCGTCACGCATGGCTTTGATACGGCCATCCATCATATCACTAGGCGAGATGATATCAGCACCAGCGCGAGCGTGTACCAATGCTTGCTTGACCAATACTTCGACCGTTGCATCATTAACGACATAACCTGAGTCATCCAGCAGTCCATCTTGACCGTGTGAGGTATAAGGATCCAACGCCACATCGGTCATTACCACCATTTCAGGCACAGCATCTTTGATCGCTTTGACGGTACGAGCAGTAAGGGCATTTTCATCATAAGCTGATTTACCGTCGGGTGTTTTTAAGGAATTATCGATAACAGGGAAGATGTCGATAGTGGTGACGCCCTCGCTTAATAATTCTTTGGCATAGTTGATCAGCAGGTCAATCGACAAGCGTTCGACGCCTGGCATACTAGCGATTGCTTCGCGCTTGTTTTTGCCTTCTAGTACAAAGACAGGAGCTATAAAGTGCTTAGGATGCAGCTCAACTTCACGAATCATCGCGCGTACGTTATCGTTGTAGCGTAGTCGACGTAGACGAGTTTCAGGGAATTGACGATTAAAGGTATAAGTCATGATTTGTCCTCATTAGATTTTAGTCATTGTTATTTATCAGCTTGATTAAATAAGCTGTTTTGAAGCATATGTTTTTTTATATCACGGACATTAATAAGTGGATAAAAGTATGTGTAAGCTAATTTCTCTACTATAACTAAAAGCGCCTTACAAAAGCAAAAAGCCCTACCAAGTCGGTAGGGCTTTTTGTACTTATCGACTATCAATGTGAAGGAGATTACCTCACACTATTTATGAGTGTTTAAGGCTCAACGATCTGCGTGACCGGTACTTGCTCAACGCTGGTTTCGTTATACGTCGTCTGTTTGGTAACGACTCCTACGGCAGCATCTTTTTTACCATCATTATTGACGTCAACGACAGCGGTTGGCTCAAAGGTGGCCGTTTCCGATGGTTGCGCTTGTTTAATGGCGTTTGCTTCTTGTGTAGAAGCAACTCGCGCTGAGCTAGCCGCATCGATAGCATTTGCCGCTTTTGCTTTATTGCTATTGGCCGGTAGATTCACTAGTTGCACTAAGTTTTTATGCGGTACAGGAATCGCCGTTGGTACATCCAGATTAGCACCGCCACCCAGCACTTGGTATAGCTCGACTTGGCTCACAATTTTTTGTAGCTCTAAATCCAAAATACCTTGCTGCGTTGAGAACAATGAACGCTGTGCATCTAGCACATCTAGATAGTTGGCAATACCTGCTTTAAAGCGTGCATCTGCTATCTGGAATGTTTGTTCAAAGTTATCTTGTAGACGGTATTGTGCTTCGAGCTGCTCACCCAGTGTGGCTCGTGTCGCGAGTACGTCTGACACTTCACGGAATGCGGTTTGGATAGATTTCTCGTAGCCTGCGAGCGTTTGTTCACGCTCAATTTTAGCCACATCATAATTGGCGTCTAAGCGACCAGCGTCAAAGATAGGCACGCTAATGCTTGGACCAAACGACCAACCGACAGCGCCGCTTTTGAATAAGTCATCTAAACTGCCGCTACTAACCCCAATGCTACTGGCTAAGCTGATAGATGGGAAATAAGACGCGCGTGCCACTTCGATATTGGCTCCAGCGGCTTTTAGGTTGTATTCTGCTTGCAGTACATCTGGGCGATAACGTAGCAACTCACTTGGTAAGCCTGCACTAAATATCTGCTGGCTAGTGATGTTGCTGACTGCTGGTGTTGGAATTAGATTGGTTGGAATCGGTCCACCCACCAAGAATTGCAAGGCGTTACGTGATTTTAAAATGCTGCTTTGTGCCCGTAGGACAGCAAGTTTGGCATTTTCTAATGACGCACTGGCTTGCAAAGATGGCAGCTTCGGATCAATGCCGGCTTCAAAGCGTTTATCAGCGATAAACAGAGACTTTTCACGACTTTCAACCGTCGCTTCTGCCAGCTTTAACTGCGCTAAGCTATAGCTCAAGTTGGCATAGCTCTGAGCGATGTTACTAATCAAGCTGATTTGGGTCGAATCTTTGGCCGCTGTAGTGGCTAAGAAATTCTGTAGCGCTTGATCTTTTAAGCTAGCAATTTTGCCCCAAAAGTCCAACTCGTAATTAGCCAAGCCTAGGTTGACGTTATAACCACTATTGGGGTTTTTGTCGGTTCTATTTTGTGCTTGACGCGTGTATCCACCATTACCATTAATCGCTGGTAGATCATTAAGATCAGTAATTTGATACTGTGCGCGTGCTTTCTCGATTGCTAAACGAGCACTTTCAAAATCTTTGTTGTTCTCTAACCCTAAAGCAATCAAGCCCTTTAAACGCTCATCGCTATAAAAATTCTGCCAGCGTTGACCCGCAATACTTGCTTGATCAGCGCTACTAACCGTTTCTTTATCGAATGCCCCATAGGTTTGTTCGATAGGGATATTTGGCTCAGCAAGCACAGGGCGCATATCTGCTTTTGGAATCGTGTTACAAGCAGCCATGCTCATCGCTAAAACGGTCAAGCCGATTAGGCGACCAGCATTTCTGCGCATATGTGAGCATGCTGGTTGCGCAGTGATAGCAATATTTGCTACCGCTGCTGAGTTGGTGTTATATGTTTTCTGAGCACTCATTGTGTATTGTCTCCAAAGCTTGCAGGCTGATAATTCTCAGAAGGCGTTGGGTTTTGCGGGTCAGGCGTACTATTATCATCATCTTTATCATTTGGTTTATTATTCTCGTATTTGTACGGGAACATACTACGTACCCAAATATAAAACATGGGAATAAAGAAGATACCTAACAATGTCGCGGTCACGACGCCACCTAGTACACTGGTACCAATGGCATTTTGACTGCCTGAACCAGGACCTGTGGCGATAAATAATGGCACAACACCTAGTCCAAAGGCAAGCGAGGTCATGATAATCGGGCGCAAACGTTGACGCGCTGCTGTCATAACGGCTTCTCTCAGACTATAGCCTTCCTCTTGGTGCTCTTTTGCAAACTCAATGATTAAGATAGCATTTTTAGCGGATAGACCAACGACTGTGAGTAGACCTACCTGCAAATAAATATCGTTATTAAAGCCACGTAGCCAAGTAAAGATGACTGCACCTAATACCCCAAGTGGAATGACCAATAGCACCGAGAAGGGGATAGACCAGCTTTCATACAAGGCTGCTAGACATAAGAATACCACCAAGATTGAAAGCGCGTATAGCATCGGCGCTTGTGCACCTGACTTTTGCTCTTCAAGTGACATACCCGTCCACTCATAGCCCACACCTTCAGGCAGATTCTCCATCATTGCTTCCATAGAACTCATCGCTTCACCCGTACTTAGACCGGGTGCAGCACTACCTTGAATATTCATCGATGGTAAGCTGTTATAACGGGTCAGACGCGGTGAGCCAGATTGCCATTCGCTGCTAGAGAACGCATCAAATGAAATCATTTCACCTACATCGTTGCGTACATACCATTTAGCAATATCTTCAGGATTAGTACGGCTGCTTGGTTCACCTTGAACAAAGACGCGTTTAATACGCCCGCGATCGACGAAGTCATTAATATAACTTGAGCCCCAAGCGGTAGAAATAACGCTATTAATACTAGCAAGTGACAAGCCATAAGCAGCGGCCTGCTCTTGATTAATATTCACTTTTAACTGCGGTGCATCTTCTTGACCATTTGGACGAACGCCCGCGACTTTGTCGTTTTGCGCAGCCATGCCAAGCAGCATATTACGTGCTTCGAGTAGACCCTCATGTCCAAGGTTACCGGTGTCTTGAATCATTAAGTCAAAACCACTGGCGTTACCAAGTTCGGTAATGGCTGGCGGTACAATCGCAAATACTTGTGCTTCATTTAATTGGGTAAAGAAGTAACCCATGGCGCGATCAGCGACAGCCTGTGCAGTGTTTTCTTCACCGGGACGATCAGCCCAATCAGATAAACGTACAAAGGCCAGTCCCATATTCTGCCCTTGTCCTGCAAAACTGAAACCTGCGATCGTAAAGACTGAAGCGATATTATCGCCTTCTTGGGTACTGTAATAATCACTGACTTTATCGAGCACTTCTTGCGTTTCATCAAGCGTCGCGCCAGCAGGTAACTGAACCAAGGTAAACATAATACCTTGATCTTCTTCTGGTAAGAACGAGCCGGGAATACGTAAGAATACTACTGCCATAATACCGATAATGGCAGCATAAAGAATTAAGTATAGCCACTTCAAGCGGAAACTTTTGCCAACTAAATTCTCGTAACTACGACTGACTTTATAAAACGAGCGGTTAAACCAACCAAAGAAGCCTTTTTGCTCTTCTGTATTGCCTTTATCATGGCTCTTGCTACGCTTGAGTAAGGTCACACAAAGGGCAGGGGTAAAGATAAGCGCTACTAAGGCCGATAGCACCATACTGGTAATCAAGGTGATAGAGAACTGACGATAAATCACACCTGTTGAGCCACCGAAGAATGCCATCGGTACGAATACGGCGGATAGAATCAGCGCAATACCAATAACGATTTTACTAATCTCGCCCATCGATTGTACGGTAGCATCCTTAATAGAGATATCAGGATCTTCTTCCAAGATACGCTCGACGTTTTCGACGACGACGATCGCATCATCGACCAACAGACCGATGGATAGTACCATGGCAAACATGGTCAAGACGTTAATACTAAAACCAGCGATGTAAAGCACAGCGAAGGTGCCAAGTAGTACGACAGGTACGGCAAGAGTAGGAATGATAGTCGCACGCCAGTTCTGTAAGAAAACGAACATAACGATAAATACGAGAACAATTGCCTCAAGCAGTGTCATAACCACTTGTTCGATAGACAAGCGCACAAATGGTGTGGTGTCATAAGGGATAACGGATGTTAGACCTGCTGGGAAGTTTGCTTCCAGCTCTGCCATACGAGCCCCAACGGCTTCACGAGTTTCCAGTGCGTTTGCACCACCCGCCAATGAAATACCAAGACCAGCTGCTTCTTTACCATTGTAGAGCGACACTACGCCGTAGTCTGCACTACCAATCTCAACCTCTGCCACATCACCTAAACGCACTTTTGCGCCAGCAGTATCAGTTTTTAATAGAATGTTTTTAAATTCATCAGGCGTTTGTAGGTAGCTTTGAACCGTGACAGTCGCATTGATAACCTGTTGACTGGTATCAGCAGGTGCTTGACCTAGCTGACCGGCAGATACTTGGGCGTTTTGTGCACGTACTGCCTCAACCACATCCGCTGGCACCATGTTATAGCTACGTAAGCGCGCCGGATCTAACCAAATGCGCATGGCATAAGCAGAACCGAAAACTTGTACTTCACCAACCCCTTCCACACGGCTTAACTGGTCAACAACGTTTGAGTTGACATAATCGGCGATATCCGCACGATCCATGCTGCCATCTTCAGAAATAAAACCTTGCACCATTAAAAAGCTGCTAGAGGATTTATTAACGTTGACGCCTTGACGCTGTACCGACTCGGGTAGTGAGCTCATGGCGGCTTGGAGTTTGTTCTGTACCTGTACCTGTGCAGTATCAGAATCTGTACCATTTTCGAAAGTGAGCGTAATGGATGCAGCACCATTCGAGGAGCTCGATGACGACATATACATCAGACCATCAAGACCCTTCATGCGTTGCTCAATAATCTGAACGACTGAATCTTCAACCGTCTGAGCATTAGCACCAGGATAGCTTGCGCTGACTGAAATCGTCGGTGGTGCAATACGTGGATACTGCTCAATCGGTAAGTTAATGACCGATATCACCCCGATGAGCATGACTAAAATAGCCATAACCCATGCAAAAATAGGGCGATTAATAAAAAAACGTGACATAGTATATTCCTAGTCTTCCTATCTTTGAATGGAATTAGTTAGCGGTAGACTCTGCTGGTTTCTGAGCAGTGGCATCTTTGCTAGCTGGCTTATCCATCGCTTTAGCAGCTTGCGGCGGCGTCTGGGCATTAGGGGCACCTTCTTTAGCTGGTGCTGGGTTTGGATTCTCTAATGGCTTAACGACCACCTCTTGTTCAGGCTTAACTTTTGAGCCGCCGATAACAACTATCTTGTCCCCTGCTTGTAAGCCGTCAGTGACAACCCACTGGCCTTTATAGGTGCCATTAATAGTGACAGGACGTACTTGGATTTTATTATTCTCATCAACAATGTAAACTTGCGTCTCACTTTTCGGTGTACGCATTACGGCGCTTTGCGGTACCAATGCAGCATTGGTAATCACGCTCTGTGTCAAACGTGCCGTCACATACATACCAGGCAGCAAGATGTTATTGCTGTTAGGGAAAATAGCACGCAAGGTCACAGCGCCTGTTGACTCGTCAACCTTTGCTTCAGATAAAGCAAGCTTGCCGCGTGCTGGGTAGACTGAGCCATCTTCTAATACCAACTCAATTGAGTTCATTCCTGCTTGTGCTTTGCCTTCAGCGATTTGCTGACGCAGTTTTAATAGCTCAGAGGATGATTGACTGATATCAACATAGATAGGATCTAAGCGTGAGATAGTCACCAGCGGATCAGCCTGACCTGCGCTGACCAAAGTACCAGCGGTGACACTAGAGCGGTCAGTACGACCTGACAGCGGGGCACGTACGATGGTACGGTTAAGATCTAGGTTACTAGCATCTAAACCCGCTTGAGCAGTTTGAATGCCTGCTTTTGCACTTTCGATGCCTGCTTGTGTCTGTCCAACAGCGGCGACCGCACTTTGTACCGCTGCTTGTGCAGTACGTACTTGAGTTTGTGCCTGCTCATACTGCTGCTTTGAGATGGCGTCGATGCTGACCAAGCCTTGTAAGCGCTGTAAATCATTTTGCGCTTGTGCCAATGATGCCTGACGGCTGGCTAGCTCGGCTTTTGCATTGGCATTATTTGCTTGTGCTGTCTGGTAATTTGCTTGTGCTTGTTGCACTGCTGCTTGACCACTGGTGACAGAAGAAGCGTAGTTATCAGTATTGATACGATAAAGTGGCTGGCCTTTTTTGACGTTGCCGCCTTCACGGAACAATACTTCGTCAATAACGCCATTAACTTGTGGGCGGACGTCGGCAGTCTGATAAGCCGTGGTACGTCCAGAAAAAGTCTGTACTTGGGGTACAGTATCGAGCGTGACAGTCTGGACGTTAACAACCGCAGGCGGCATCTGCTGCTGTGCGGCATCTGCGCCAGCGGCGTCCTCGTTTTTGTCACAGCCAATCAGTACAGCTCCAGATAGTACAGATGCTATTACAAGCGCAAGAGTAGAGTGCTTCATCAATGTCCTCGGCAATAGGTATAAAATAAGTAATGACAGTATAAAAAGTTTATCAATAAATCTAAGCGTATTGAATATAAAAATGAGTATTGATTCTAATGATCTTTACTTTTTTGGCTAAATTTGTTCTTAATAATATGAATTTAGCCAAACATCATTATTAGAACCTCTAATAGCGATATAAGTATCAAGTATCGGTGTAAGAATCATAAGCATCAAAGCTGTAGCCAAACCACAACCTTGATTAGTAAAGTTAACGAGTAATTATAAACTATCGGGATAACCCCACAGTCAAGTAGTTGAGCGCAGGATTTATGGTTAGAAATCGTAATATCAGCTTTTGTGAATGCATTAAATGCTGTCATGGCAAGCGCCATCTTCATTAACAGCTAATGTACAGTCATACAATGGTCAGTGAGAAATAATTGTAAACTTTTGTGAAAATAGCATAACCATATAGATTGTAAGGTCTTTAATGAATGATAAATAAGGTTTGCCAACAAAACAAAAACTTTAGCAACTATTAACTGTGACCATTAACACAATTACTCATTAATGGTCTTTATCAACAGCTAATGGCTGCTAGCCGCAAGTATTGACAGCTGTTATGACGATACTGACTACAGCAAGCGCGCGCTAGCCAATTCAGTCAATTGATATAAGCCTGTGCGATAACGATTGTCAGGTAGCGTACTCAATGCTTGTTGCGCCAGCTTGGTTTCTTCCCAAGCTCGCTGCTTACAGTAATCTAATGATCCTGAGCGGCGCACTAACTCAATAAGCTGCTCAGCGTTCGGTGTCTTTCCAGTTTGTACAGCGACACGCAACTGCTCATAGCCTTCGATGTCGCTGTCTTTTAACAGCTCAAGCGCTTTTATGGTCGGTAGGGTAGGTTTACCTTCAGCAAGGTCGTCTCCTAGGTTTTTTCCCATTACCTCACTATCACCACTATAGTCGAGCACATCATCGATAATTTGAAAAGCATTGCCAAAGTGCTGACCAAAATCGCCTAAAGCCTGCATATGCTCTATTCTGTCTTGTAAAATTGCAGCGCCTTGAGTCGCCATCATAAACAGCCGCGAGGTTTTACCATCAATAATGCGCAAGTAATCCTCTTCTGTCGCGGCAGGGTTGTGCTGATGCTGGAGCTGTAATACTTCGCCTTCAGCGATATCGCAGGTGCCATCTGAGAATACTTGCAACAGTGGTAAGCTTTGGAAGCCAACTAATAAATTAAAGGCACGAGCTATCAGATAGTCACCGACCAGTACCGCGGTCGCATTATCCCATGTGGCATTAGCAGTCGGCTTACCACGGCGCTGTCCTGACTCATCAATCACATCATCATGAACCAAGGTCGCTGTATGCAGCATTTCAGTAATAGCGGCTAGATGCATGGCTTTTTCTGAGGGCTTGTCCTCAAACATGCGCGCACATAACAAGGTAATCAGCGGGCGCATGCGCTTACCACCAGCATTAATTACATGCTGTGAGACGCTCATTACCAGCTGAACTTTGGAATTAAGACTACCGAATACTTGCTTGTCCATGATCTCAAAATCATCCGCCACGATACTTTGAATATCAGCATAATTAGGCGTTGATTGAGTCATTGAATCTGTTTTATGTGAAGGGATGCTGGTCATAATAAATAGTCATATTAATAAGAATAAAGAGAATTTTTTATAGCCTTGGCTTTATAGATAGATAAGGCATTATTTTCTATAATAGCATAGCTAAGCCTTTAAATTGTCGGTTAAAACGTGCCTAAAACATCGCGCCTATCTTTTAAATAAGATTTACTATATATAGAAATTGACATAAGAACTGTAAAAATTGGCTGAAATTTCACTAGAATCAATGGTCATTTATCGGCGACATTTAAGGTCATCTAAGAGATGTATAAAAGGCTGTAAGTCGCTGATTATATAAGTTATAATAGCCGCTATTATTATATAGTGTTTTTTTGTTGGAGTAGCATCTTAGATGCGCTCCTAATCAGCAGTAGATATAATAAAAATTGAGGTGGTTATTCGTGTAACTGCCTTACAAAAACCAGTTAAACAAGTGAGATAGACGGCTTGCTTTTATGAGCAAAAAGCCGTAAAATCTTGCCTTTAATTTTTCCCTGTCGTGTTCGTCGTAAAAGCGTTGGTATAACATCAGCCACGGCACACGGGTTAAACGGAGTCATACAATGTACGCAGTAATCAAAACTGGTGGTAAACAGCACCGTGTAGTTGTCGATGAGTTGCTTAAAGTTGAACTACTAAAAGCAGAAACTGGCGCAACAATCAAATTCGAAGATGTATTGATGATTGTTGACGGCGAAACTGTCAAAATCGGTCAGCCTATCGTTGAAGGTGCTAGCGTTGAAGTTGAAGTGGTTGAACATGGTCGCGGCGAAAAAATCCGTATCGTTAAGCACAACCGTCGTAAGCATTATCACAAAGAGCAAGGTCACCGCCAATGGTATACCTTGTTAAAAATCAAAGCTATTAATGCCTAATTATCCACTTAGCAATTACTGCTAAATAGTGCACTAAACGCTTAAGAGTTATCGCATCAGCGATAAGTCAAATTAACAAGGAGATTTTCCCATGGCACATAAGAAAGCTGCCGGTTCAAGCCGTAATGGTCGTGATTCAAACCCAAAAATGCTAGGCGTTAAAATCTTTGGTGGCCAAGCTATCACAGCTGGTAACATCATCGTTCGTCAACGTGGTACAGAATTCCACGCAGGCGAAGGCGTTGGCATGGGTCGTGATCATACTTTATTTGCACTGAATGACGGTGTAGTAAAGTTTGCGACCAAAGGTAAGTTCAACCGTCGTTATGTAATGGTTGAAAGCGCATAATTGCCCATCTAGGTTGTTTTAGTCAAAGACTAAAATAATCCGATGACTAAAAGCCTCTATTACCGTTTGGTAGTAGGGGCTTTTTTTTAGTTATTTTCGTAGGGGTTAAGGATGCTAAATTGGCTTTATGCTGCTAAACAACATTAGTAAATAACGTTAGGAAATAATGAATAGTCAAAAAACTCACCATCCATGCGGTTTATTATTGTGTAGCCACTTATGATCACAAAAATGCTCAAAAGAGTAGTTACAAGCGTGTATGGCAGCGGTAGTAAAGATTGCAAATCATGACTAGGCGTGTAATAAAAAAACTGGCACACTGTTGTCATTGTTTATAAGCACCCGTTTTATGGTTGCTAGATAAACATTTATGGAAAACAAAAATTTTAATAAGATGTCTTATTTTAAAGCGACAATTTTTAAGCGATTATGCATTTTTAGAGAGGATTTATGATGACTTTATTAACCAACAAAAAAACTTTAAAACAAAAAATGATGAGCGGTGCTTTAGCTGGTGTATTAATGACATCGCTTGGTGTCGCAGCCCCGATGATGGTATTGACACAATCAGCTACTGCTGCACCAGCTGATAATTTGACCGCTGCCAAACGTTTAAACAAGCTGCTGACAAATACCAAAAGCATGACGGCTAACTTTAGCCAAACGACCAAAGGTGCCAACAGTGGTACTTTTACAGGTACGATGAGTGTACAACGCCCAAATAATTTCCGCTGGGAAACAAAGTCGCCATCACAGCAACTGATCGTCGCTAATGGTAACTCCATGTGGGTTTATGACAAGGATTTAGAGCAAGCGACCAAGCAAAACGTTGACAGCCAAGTTGGTAATACACCAGCACTGCTGTTATCAGGCGACCCAAGCCAAATTGACAAGAATTTCAAAATTACCCAACCATATGACAATAAAAATTACTACGTGCTGTACCCAAAATCAGACAGTGCCAGCTTTAAGAGCTTGTCAATGAGTTTTAGCGGTGGTAAACCAGTAATGATGGTGCTAAATGACAGCCTTGGTCAAACCACTTCCATCAAATTCAGTAGTATCAAACTAAACCCAAGCATCAGTAGCAGTCAGTTTAAGTTTACGCCACCAAAAGGTGTTGATGTTATCAATCAATAATAGGCCGTTGGCAAGAGCCAATTATTAATGGCTAATCAACGGCTTTATTGATTAAATAAAAAAGACAGATCCTATGTGGTCTGTCTTTTTTTTGAATGGAGATTCTCTGGAAAATCATGCTAAATCTCTTCTATATCATATTTTAAATGCTTAATGATTTTTAAAGGCTTCACGCTCTAAAGGCTTAAGACATTGCTTTGATGGCGCTCATATCTGGCATCGGTGGTAACTCGCTCAACTCACTCAGTCCAAAGGCATCTAAAAATTGTGGCGTGGTCTGTAGCAATGCTGGGCGACCCAAGGTTTCTTTGTAACCTTTCTCTTCAATCCAGCCTTTATCAAATAGTTGACGCAATATACTGCTTGATAGCGTCACACCGCGCACGTGCTCTATGTCGCTACGGGTCACTGGCTGCTTGTAAGCAATCACACTAAGCGTCTCAAGTAAGGCTTGGCTCAGGCGTTCTTGGCGTTGCGGGAAGACGCGTTGAATTAAGGCACTATAGTTATTCGCGATTTGTAGTCGATAACCGCTAGCAGTTTCGTGCAAGCTTAGCACGCCCATATCCAAGCGCTGTCTTAGTAGCGCCAAAGCCTGTGTTAGCTCTTTAGCCGTTAAAGACAGGTGTTTTCTTAAGACAGTAGCGGTTAGGGGCGTTTCTGACGCATGTAATAGCACTTCGATATGCTTGCTTAAGTCTTCTAGATGCTGTCGCTGTTCATCGGTCAATGACAGTAAAGCGGTAGATAATGAGGATGGTTTGTCATGATCTTGCTTGGTATTGTCAGTATCTGTCATTAGAAAGCGACTCTTTTTAAATGATAATGTGTATCGATATTTATAGGAATAGACAGATGGATAATAACTATGCCAACCACTGTAACGTTAAGGGTTTAATATGACGGTCTTCAGCATCATTATTGTCAGTGGTAGGGTGACTTTCTAAATCAGTATTTACGATACCAACCAACTGTCGTTTTATCAGCTCTAATATGGCGACGAAGCTGACAACCACACCTATTTTACCTTGTGTTTTATCTAGTAGCTCATAAAAAGAGCGCTCGCCATCCGTACTGAGCTGTCGGCTAATACTGGCAATACGATCAGCAAGGGGAACAGCATCGGCTTTAATGGTATGCATTTGATAATCGGGCTGCAGTTGCATTTTAAATAGGCTGTCAATCAAAAGGTTTGGCGAATAGCTAGGTAGTTCAGCATTCATGACGTCTTGACCGGGCATACTGACCATGGCCAAAAACACATCACGCTCAAGACGCACCAGATTATCTAAGCGTTGACTGGCTACTTTGATTTGCGCATATTCTTCAAGGCGCTCAATCAGTTCTGCTTTTGGATCACGCTCATCGCTCGGAGTTTCAGGCTTGGGCAGCAACAGCTCGGTTTTAATAGCAATCAACGTGGACGCCATCAACAGATAATCGCCTGCCAATTCAAAATGCTCGGTATCTAATTCGCTGATGTAAGCCAAATACTGCTCAGTAATGGGCAATATCTGCATTTGGGTCAGATCAACGTTATTTTTTTTGACCAGATATAGCAAGAAATCTAATGGTCCGGCAAACTGCTCAAGCCAAATGGCAAAGGCTTGCGGCGGCACATAGAGATCTTCTGGTAGATGTTGTACGGATGTCTGGTAAATGCGTAAAGACATATCATTGATAACTGAGCCGTCGTGTGCGCGCTTAGTATCTAAAGAATCAGAGGCTTGAGGTACAGTTAGAAGAAGAGCGGCTTTTGGTAAAGCCGCTTGTTCATTTTTTAGCTCAGTCTGCACGCTTAGTATCCATCTTGGTTAACATAATCAAATGATTATTTAAGTTTGGCAAGTGGACGGATACCAATGGCACGACGAGTCTTATCTAATTGCTTACGGCTATGACGACGGGCTTTTTCTGCACCCATTTGTAAGATTTCTTCTAGCTCTTTTGGGTTAGCCATAAGATGCTCATAACGCTCGCGGAAGGGTGCTATTTCCGTATTTATTTTCTCAAACAACGCTTGTTTGGCATCGCCCCAGCCGATACCAGCGGCGAACTGCGCGCGCATATCAGCAATTTCTGTAGGAGTAGCAAAGGCTTTATAAATCTCAAAAATAGCAGAGTCATCAGGGTCTTTTGGCTCGGAAGGCAGTTGTGAGTTGGTCACAATTTTCATGATGGCTTTATGCATCTGTTTTTCGGCGCTAACTTGTGGATTAGAATCACCAAATAGCGGAATGGTATTGCCATAGCTCTTACTCATCTTGCGACCATCCAAACCCGTCAATAATGGGATATCATCATCTACAACGGCAGATGGTAAGGTAAAGAGCGTTTTATAGCGATGATTAAAGGTACCAGCAATATCACGTGCCATTTCAACATGCTGAATTTGGTCGCGACCGACAGGTACATGTGTGGCATTAAACATCAAGATGTCTGCTGCCATGAGTACAGGGTAGCCAAATAACCCCATGTTGATACCTTGGTCAGGATCGACATCTTCTTTTTTCATATTAATATCAACAGCTGCTTTATAAGCATGAGCACGATTCATTAAGCCTTTGGCACATGAGCAGTTCAAAATCCAAGCAAGCTCTGGTATTTCCGGCACATCTGATTGACGGTAAAAAGTGACGCGCTCAGGATCCAGACCACAGGCAAGCCAAGTCGCTGCAATGGCTTTGGTCGATTCATGAATAATAGTAGGATCATAACAGCCGATAATGCCATGGTAATCTGCTAAAAAAAAGAATGCTTCGTCATCACTGTTTTGGATAGACTGAATGGCTGGACGAATCGCGCCAACGTAATTTCCTAAATGCAAGGTACCCGTCGGTTTGATGCCCGTCAAAATGCGCTTGGCTTGCGTTGAGTGATCAGGAGCTTGGTTGTCAGAACTTTGGTTATCAGAAATATGAGTATTATTCATGGTAAATCCATTATGTGGTTCATCAAGGTTTTATTTATAAAAGTTTCGTTTTTCAATTTATTATAAATTAATTGTTATTTATATGTAGGTAATATAAAAAATATAAGCTGCAAAGTATAGCAAATTTTTTGGCGATCTTTCGTAGCAATACACGCTTACTTATAGATATCAGTACGACCATCAGGACCATTTTTGAAACGACGATGGAACCACATCCACTGAGTAGGATCAATACGAATCAACCCCTCTAGCAACTCATTGACTCGCGTCGCATCAGCCAATTCATCGTTACTTGGATAGTTTTGAATTTCTGGGGTAATCGTTAGATGATAGTGCGGGCGTTTGCCTTTGGGTAAACTGTCTGGTGTCTGCCGGTAAGTATGCAGCGCCATTAATGCGGGTGGATGTGCCTTGTCACCCAATTTTGCCATGCGCCGTGATGCTGTAATAGTCGCTGCTGGCACACCAAAGAATGGTGCCATGACGCCTTGTTTTAGACCATAATCTTGGTCAGGTGAGTACCAAATCACGTGACCAGCTTTAATTGACTCAACAAAACTGCGCATGTCACGACTGGCTATTTGCTTGCTCAGAATACTGGCACGGCCATTATAAACAAACCAATCAAGTAGCGCGTTATTCTGCGGACGATACATCCCATCCATCGGAAAAAATTGCGTACAGAGCATGCCGCCCAAATCAAGCATCGTATAATGAGCGCCCAGTAAAATGACAGGACGACCCTCATTCTGTGCATTGACAACGTGCTGTAATCCCGAAATTGAAACGGTACGAGTAAAAACATTTGGACGATACCAAGCACATAAAGTTTCAAACACACCAATGCCCTGATTGACAAAGACTTGTTTTGCCATCAATTCGCGCTCGACGTCTGGCTTTTCTGGAAAAGCCAGTTTCAAATTGATAAGCGTATCACGCCGACGTGAGCCTGCTATTTTATAGATAAATATGCCAAGCTGACGTCCCAGCCAAAACTGCCAACGTAGTGGCAAATATATGATGGGTAAGATCATTGCTGCTAATAGCCAAATGCCCCAATATTTAGGCAACAAAAACTGCCATTGAAAAGGCTTTTTTTCTATGGGTGCTGTGCGCTTATGATTTTGGGTAATCGTTGGCATGCCAGCAGGTATCGCTGGGGACTTAGCAGGCTGCTGTGTACTTGGTGGTGGCAGGCTGCTTTTGGCAGATGGTTTGCTGGGGTCGTATTGTTCAGGCGCTTTCATAAAATTGTTACTAATAATGAAAAGTTATCATCATGATGGGGTAGTCAGCATTGCTTTGCAAGGTAGTTTACGCACAAAATCACGAGCAAATGCAAAAGTCATCAGCCATAAAAAAACCTTATAAGCTGCGGACAGCTTATAAGGTTTTGCAAATCTACTCTTTTCTTTAATATTGTGACTGTCGCTATGAGATAAAGACAACAGCCGCAAAAAGATAAGAGATAGCTTTGATTAACGTTTCGAGAATTGTGGACGTTTACGTGCTTTACGTAGACCCAATTTCTTACGTTCAACTTGACGTGAGTCACGAGTAACAAAGCCAGCTGCTTTTAGTGCAGGTTTGTTGGCTTCGTTTAGCTCAATCAATGCACGCGTGATGCCGTGACGGATTGCGCCAGCTTGACCACTAATACCGCCACCTTTTACAGTGATGTAAAGGTCATAAGCAGTAGGTGAGTCAAGTAATTCTAGAGGCTGACGAACAACCATACGTGAAGTTTCACGGCTAAAATACTCATCAAGTGGCTTACCGTTAACAACGATGCTACCAGTACCTTTAGCTAAAAAGACACGAGCAGTAGACGTCTTGCGGCGACCAGTTCCGTAATTGCGTTCCATAAGTATATCCTTAGATGTCTAGTTCTTTAGGTTGCTGTGCAGTATGTGGATGTTCAGTACCCGCATATAGCTTCAGCTTCTTGATCATCGCATAGCCAAGAGGGCCCTTTGGAAGCATACCCTTAACTGCTTTGTGTAGAACATCTTCAGGCTTATGTGCAAGCAACTTACTGAAGTTGGTTTCCTTGATACCACCTGGGTAGCCACTGTGACGATAGTATTTTTTATCTTGCGCTTTTTTACCCGTTACCGTGATTTTATCAGCATTGATGACAACAATGAAGTCACCAGTGTCAACGTGCGGCGTAAAAGAAGGCTTATGCTTGCCACGTAAGCGACTAGCGATTTGAGTGGCTAAGCGACCAAGGGTTTTGCCGTCAGCATCTACGACATACCAGTCATGGGTCACTTCAGCTGGTTTTGCACTAAGTGTTTTCATGATAAAACCTTAAAATTAGAATTCGTTGAGAGTTTAGCTGGGAACGGGGCTCTCAAAAAACAGACTGCACATTATAAGCAGTAGTGCCTACGCTTGCAAGCTGCATTGGGGTTTATTTTCGCCTTATATACATTAAACTGCAGCGTTGGCCAGTTTTTAGCGGTTCTAAACATTTGTAAAATTTGTTAATGGCAGGCATTAACCCGACAATTATGACGATGATAAACGATAAAGTCCAGCAACAACTTGTCCAACCTTGGTCTGTTTCACACATTCAAAGCGGATTATTTGCTGAATAGCACCTGATTGGATATCTGGATTTTTATTAAGCGTCTCTTCCAGTTGTTTCAATTGGCTCTCTAAATCTTTATCTGCTTCTAGATAAATCAGTGTTTCACTATCAATTAACGACTGGGTAATCAGTGCTATTAAAATAGGTTGCCACAGATCTTGAGCATACGGTGGATCGATGAATACAATATTGAAAGGGCGCGGAACAATCTGCTTTTGCATCAATACTCTTTCTGCAGTGCCTTGGATAATTTGATGGGTATCAGCGCTCAGATGTAACTGTTCAGCACTTTGACGCAGCATATTACTTTGCGCAGGATTTATTTCGATAAAGGTTGCGTGCGCGGCACCACGAGACAATGCTTCAAAACCTAAAACACCGCTACCAGCACAGCTATCAAGCACATAAGCGCCATGAATATCAGGAAGTAACCAGCTAAACAGTGTCTCTCGCAAGCGATCTGGGGTCGGACGTAGACCCTCTGCGTCGATAAAACGTACAACACGGCGTTTAAACTGACCACCAATGATCCGCACGTCGCCCGCAGCTATATTTTTGCTCTTATGATTGTTCCTATGCTCGCGGCTGCTTATAGATTTTTTCATAATATTTATATTTACCGTATCTCGTTTAGCGTACTTTTACTCAGAGGTCGTGGTGGCTGTGGCTGCTTCCACCTCTGCCTTTTCTTCTAGCGCTTTTTCTTCTTTTTCACGCTGGGCATCACGCATCAATTTTTCAAAAGCTTTTTGGCGCTTGATGACTTTTAGTTGATCAGCCGTTGGTGGCAAGATAGGGTCGTTTTTGCGCTGTAATATCCAGTAGTCAAATAGTGCGCGACCGATAGGTGCAGCTACCACGCTACCACCGCCACCATTTTCAACCAGTACTGCAAGCGCAATCTCAGGATTTTCTACGGGTGCAAAACCATTGAACCACGCGTGATCCCAGTGACGTTTGTCTATGGCAGATTTATCATAGCGTTTGCCTTGTGCAATGGACTTGACTTGCGCAGTACCTGTTTTGCCCGCAATACGATAGCGCGGCGTATAAATCCCACGTCCGGTACCTGCCTTGACGGTTTCTTCCATTGCATCGTGCATACGTAGCCAGTCAGACGGTTTGCCATTATATTCGATTTTACCGTCGGGTTTGGTGATTACGTTAACTTGTGCTGCACCATCGCTACTTTTTAGTAGATGCGGAGTAATGTGATAGCCTTTGTTCGCTGTCATGGCGGTTGCATTGGCAATCTGTAATGGTGTGGCTAAGAAATAACCCTGCCCGATACTGACTGAGATGGTTTCGCCCGGCAACCAGCCTTTATCATAGGTGTCTTTTTTCCATTTTGGTGACGGCATAATTCCTGATTTTTCATTGGGCAAATCAATACCTGTTGGTTCACCAAATCCAAAACGTGCCATCCAATCATGTAGGCGCTGAATACCCATCTCATAGGCCAATTTATAATAATAGGTATCCACTGACATCACGATAGATTTTTTGAGATCTACCGTACCGTGACCACCGCGTTTCCAGTCACGGAATCGATGTGAGTCTCCTGGTAAGCTAAAGTAACCGGGATCATAGATAGTGGTTTCCCAATTGCGCAACCCATAATGAATGCCGCCTAAGCCTTCAAAAGGTTTAATCGTAGAGCCGGGTGGGTATGTCCCTTGTAGCGCACGATTATAGAGCGGCTGATCCAAATCTTCACGCAGATTGCCATAATCTTTAAAGGAGATGCCTGAGATAAAAGGGTTGGGGTCATAGCTTGGATTACTGACAAACGCCAATACATCACCATTCTTTGGATCGATTGCCACGATAGCGCCGCGACGACCGTCCAGCTGCTGCTGGGCGACTTGCTGTAAGCCATAATCCAAGCTCAGCGTAATGTCATTACCAGCTACAGGTGGTTTAGTGTCTAATTGACGCAAAATATTGCCAAGAGCATCGGTTTCTACCGACTGATAACCCGGTTGCCCTAGCAATATGTCCTCGTAATAATCTTCGATACCGATTTTACCGATAAGGTCAGTGCCAGCGTAGCGATCTTTGTCAATGCGTTTGGTTTCTTTATCATTGATACGCCCAACATAGCCGATGACGTGTGCAAATAGCTCGTCATAAGGGTATGAACGTGTCAGCTTGCTTTGAATGGTCACACCGCGAAAGAAGGGTTTACGCTCACTAAACTGCGCCAATTGGGCATCGGTTAAGTCAATTTTAATGGTCACAGGATCGTTTTTGCTTTTACTCAGTCGCGCTAAAATATCGGTAATATTTTCATCTGTTAGCTCAAAAATAGGCGCAAGCAAATTTAGCGTACGCTCTGGATTTTCAACTTCATCAGGACTTAACATGGCCGTAAATACGGGCTGGTTGTCTGCCAATATGATCCCATTGCGATCATAAATATAGCCACGGCTGGGCGGTGCAGAGATCAGCTTAATACGGTTATTGTCTGCTTGCGTCGTATACTTATCGTGCGCATAGACTTGTAGGTAACCATAACGCACGATCAAGCCACTCAATCCAATAAATATCAGAATTCCAAGGATAATAATACGGCTGGTGAAAACACGATTGACCTGTTCAGTATTGGGGGTTAGCGGTTTATTCATAGAAAGTAAGAGCCCAAACGGTCAGTGAGTCAATAAAAGAGAGTAAAAGGGCAGGGTCGTTCACCAAAGTGCGGCGAGCATAAAGGATAATAATAAGAATTTCAATTACATGGACTGATATGAGTTGAAATAATAATCCCTCAATCTATATACAGCGATGTGTGGTCATACAATCACAAATTATAACAGAACAAATGAGCCGCCGCAGTACACCGCCATTTATTTTGTGGTCGTTATTATCTAAAGCGCCTGTAGATGATATTCATATTGTTACTATCGAAAGTAATAGTAAAACGTGTCATCCCTAGTCACAACTTACCTAGGCTCGACGTGTGCTAATGAATGGCAAGTATGCTAAAATCAGGCGATTTATTTGATAATAATTATCATGGGCAGAGCGGCTTTTTGTTAAGCGTTCTAATTCGCTAATCCTTTTTAATTAGCGACGACAATTAACCTGTCAGGGGCAAGATAAGTCATGGATGCAACTTCATTGTGGCAGACAATAGCTGAACACCCAGAGTTTTTTGCCATGCTGACTATTCCGCCTGTGACCGCATTTGTCACATGGATACACGTGTGGATGGCGCTTAAAATGCTGTTCTATCCGATTAAGTTTCGGGGTATTCGTATTCCAAACTTCCCGTTTTTTGGGTTGCCGGGTATTGGCTGGCAAGGTATCGTCCCACGAAAGGCTGGCAAGATATCAGGCGTTATCGTGGATCAAACGCTGTCAAAGCTTGGCTCGCTTGATGAGTTTTTTCAGGCGATGGAGCCTGAGCAGATGGCGGTATTTATCACGGATACCGTGGACAAAAACCTTGAAGCATTGATTGATGAAATCATGTTGGACCATTCGCCAGCGCTGTGGGGTAATCTGCCTTATGCGTTGAAGCGCCGTGTCTACGCTCAAGCGCATCAAGAGCTGCCCAATATCATGCAGTCTTTGGTGACTGACTTGACCCATAACGTCGAAGACTTGGTTGATATGCGCAAAATGATTGTTAACACGATGGAAAGTGATCGTCGTTTAATGGTCAATATGTTTTTGAAGGTTGGTCAAAAAGAGATCGATTTTATTTGGCATATCAGTGCTTTGATTGGTTTGGTCTTCGGTATTATCCAAATGTTCATATTTTTGGTGGTGCCGCAGCATTGGACAGTGCCGTTTTTTGCCGCGATTTGGGGCTTTCTTACCAATTGGATTGCTATTTGGATGGTGTTTAATCCTGTAGAGCCGCGATTTATTCCTTATGTGAAATTTTTTGCCGTCCAGAGTCGCTTTCCATTTATTAGACCGCAATTACCACATATCGCCCAGTATCGTTTGCAAGGCGGTTTTATGAAACGCCAAGAGGAAGTTTCTGAGGTTTTTGCTGAAATTGTCGTAAAAGATTTGGTGACGCTTGAGAACATCATGAATGAGATGATGTATGGCGACCGTGCTGCACAAACGCGTGAGTTGATGAAGTCGCATTTATATAAAGTGCTAGAGTCGCCAGTGATTAGTACGACACTGCGCCTAGGCTTGGGTCGCCGCGAATATGGACAGCTAAAAAACACCATCATTGATAAGTCGATTGTTGCGACAATGGTGCCATTGCGAGATCCTGAGCTCAATGAAAGCCGTGCCAGTAAAATATTTGGGCTGTTTCGTGACCGTATTCGCGCGCTGACGCCAGATGAGTTTCAGAACTTATTACGTCCCGCTTTTCGTGAAGATGAAATGACATTAATCGTGTTGGGTGGTTTGACAGGGTTTTTAGCCGGCTGGTTGCATCTGGTCTTAGTGTTTTTTCCTGCGATTCAGTAATGACATATTTTTTATGTCCTTTATACACATCGCATACAGAGTGGATACAGAAACGTGACAAGTTGACGCTAATGTACCTTGCTGTAAGCGCCCTTAGCTGCAATGGCTAATGGCGCTTTTATAATAAATAATACTAATAAAGACCAGCAGTATAAATACTCGTAGTAACGATTACTGGATACTTTCGAATATCCTAAAAAACCAATCCCTAAAATAAACAATGACCGTATTAAGGTAAACAAGGTTAGACCGTATGTTAATCACAGAATTGGGTTATTTTGCCTTGCTAGCCGCCTTTATATTGGCGATTTTGCAGGTGGTATTACCAACCGTCGGTATCATGCGTGACCACGTTGCGTGGCAGCGTTTGGCACCAAGTCTGGCGTGGGCACAATTTGCTGCCATGATCACATCATTTGCCGCGCTGATGGCAGGATTTTATTACAATGACTTCAGCCTCGTCTATGTCACTCAGCATTCTAATACGCTGTTGCCTTGGTATTATAAGCTGTCGGCAACTTGGGGTGGTCATGAGGGTTCATTGCTGCTTTGGATGACCATCATGGCTACTTGGTGTGCGCTAGTCTCTTACTTTAGCCGTGGTTTGCCACTGTCTATGCGTGCGCGAGTGTTGGTAATTTTGGCTGGCGTGCAGATGATGATGCTAGCGATGCTGATTTTTACCTCGTCGCCATTTGATCGTACATTGCCAAACTTACCTGTTGATGGTGCGGATCTAAATCCTGTGCTACAAGATTTCGGTTTGATTATTCACCCACCGATGCTGTATATGGGTTATGTGGGTTTGGTCGTGCCGTTTGCCTTTTGTATGGCGGCATTGTGGGAAGGTCGTTTAGATGCAGTGTGGACACGCTGGTCGCGTCCGTGGGCATTGGCGGCTTGGGGCTTTTTGACCGTTGGTATTGCGCTTGGCTCATGGTGGGCCTATTACGAGCTTGGCTGGGGTGGTTGGTGGTTCTGGGATCCAGTAGAGAACGCTTCATTGATGCCATGGCTGGCTGGTACCGCGCTGTTACATTCGCTTGCCGTCACAGAAAAACGTGGTGTCTTTAAAGCATGGACGATTATGCTGGCGATTTTTGCTTTTGCACTCAGTCTATTGGGCACCTTTCTCGTGCGTTCTGGCGTTATTACCTCGGTGCATTCGTTTGCCGCTGACCCAACGCGTGGTCTGGTCATTCTAGTTATTCTCGGTGTGATCATCGGCGGTGGCTTGTTGATGTTTGCGGTACGTGGTTGGCGTTTAACGGTCGAAAGTCAGTATCAACTGATCTCACGCGAGTCATTTTTAGTCATTAACAACGTTATTATTTTGATTTCGACTTTGGTTGTATTACTCGGCACGCTGTATCCTATCATTGCTGACTCCTTTAATTTAGGTCAGGTGTCTGTCGGCCCTCCTTACTTTAATGCGCTGTTTGTACCGCTAACGTGGCTGATATTAGTAGCAATGGGTATGGGCTCGAACATTCGCTGGAAAAAAGACAGCCGTCCGCTATTGGGCGCTGGTATGGTCATTGCCACCAGTAGTTTAGTGCTTGCAGCAGTTATCACGTATTTTGTGAGCCCGTCTGCGATGCTTAATATTGGCGTTACCTTGGCGGTCAGTTTTTGGGTACTGCTATGGATGGTGGTTGATTTCAAAGACAAAACCAAAAACGCACCCAATTTTGTTAAAGGGTTACGCCAGTTACGTCTGAGCTATTGGGGTCAACAGACCGCTCATATCGGTGTCATTATTGCCGTCATCGGCGTCGCATTTACCAGTACGTTAAGTATTGAACGTGATGTCGCGCTTGGACCAAACGATAGTGTTCATGTCCAAGGCTATGACTTTACCGTTAAAGGCTTTCGTGAAGTCAAAGGCAGTAACTTTGATGCCACCCAAGCTGAGATTGAAATCAGCAAAGATGGCCGTGCTGTGACTACGCTGTATCCTGAAAAACGTAATTACATCATTAGTATGATGCCAGTCACAGAAGCCGCGATTGATGCTAGCCTCATGCGTGATGTTTATGTAGCACTGGGCGAACCTATCGCCGAAGATAGCAACGAATGGGCAGTACGTATTTATGTGAAACCGCTTATCCGCTGGATATGGCTAGGCGCTCTGATTATGGCTTTTGGTGCAGTATTGAGTATTCTTGATCATCGCTATCGTATTAAGAAAACCAAGACACCTGCACAAATTGCGGCGAATAAAGCAGGCTTTACCACCGTCGCCGATTTGGATGCGTCAGCATTAAAGACAGGGGATAATTAATATGAGCACATCAAAGCAATCCCCTGAGCAAAATGCAAAGCAAGATAAGGTAGGTGGCACGAAAACCATGAATAAAAAGCAACTTAAGCTATGGTTTTTGATTCCACTGATCGTTTTCATTGGCTTAATCATCATGCTATATCTGCGTTTGGGTAAGCCGACGGATATCGTTACCAATACGGCACTTGAGCGCCCAGTGCCCGCTTTTGAGCTGCCGTTATTATCAGATACCAGTCGTATCATGACCAATGAGAATTTGCCTGATAAGCCCTTTTTGATGAACATTTGGGGCTCTTGGTGCCCAACTTGTATTATTGAGCATCCTTTTCTTATGCAACTAGAGGAGCGCGGTGTCAATCTGGTCGGGGTCAACTATAAAGATGATATTGGTGATGCCCTAGGCTACTTAAACCGAGGTGGCGATCCGTTCTCGATGTCCATTCAGGATTTATCTGGTCAGTTTGCTTTGGACTTAGGTTTGACGGGTGCGCCTGAGACTTTCGTAGTCGATGGTAATGGTATTATTCGTCAGCACATCATTGGTGAGATCAATGAAAGTAACTGGCAAAGCCGTATTACGCCTTGCTTGATGGTGCTCAATGAAGCCAATAATAACAACGTCAGTCCAGATCCGACTCAGGTTGCGGAGGCGTGTAAATGATAGCCAATAAAATAACAGCCGTTACGTTAAAAGTCGCGAGCCTATTAATAGCTTGTCTAATAAGTATGGCAAGCTATGCTGCTATTGAGGTCTATGACTTTGATTCTGTGCAGCAAGAAGCCCAATATCGTGGTCTCATCGAAGAGCTGCGTTGCCCAAAATGTCAAAACCAAAATCTTGCAGGATCGGATGCGCCCATTGCCCAAGATCTAAAGCAAAAAACCTATGATTTGATAAAAGACGGTCGTAGTGATGGCGAGATTCGTGCTTATATGCAGGAACGTTATGGCGATTTCATCACTTATAAGCCGCCTGTCCGTCCATCAACGTGGATTTTGTGGTTTTTTCCGCCACTATTACTCATCAGTTTACTCATAGGCTGGTTCTGGCAAAGCAAACGACGTCAGCTTGTCGCTAGTGGTGAAAGCGGGGTAACGGTCAATAGTACGGCTGCTGCTCTGTCTGCTGCTGAAAAAGCCGAGATTGATCGTCTGTTATCACGTGCTTCGAGCGATGACAAAAACGACCATGATATTACAAGCCTCAAGGACAAAAAATGACCATATTCTCTACTGTGGGCTTATTTATTGCTCTAAGCTTACTCATCGCCTTAATACTCGCTGTTATTACCATCATGCCTTGGCTGCGAGCGTCACGCTCGCCAGAAAAGCCTCTGGACAATCAGCTGTTGGATATCAACGTTGCTGTGTTCCGTGAGCGTCTAGCAGAACTAAAAACAGATAAAGACAATGGCACTATCGATGACAGCCATTACCAGAACCAAAAACTGGAGCTTGAGCGCCAGTTATTGGATGCTCAGCGTGAAGTCTCACCGATGGTCGCGCCTGGTATCAAAAGCCGATTGATCATTACTGTCTGGGTGCCAGTCCTCGCGGCGATGGCGTATTTGATGGTCGGCGATCGTACGCCTGTGTTCGAGCTTTGGGCAGCTGAAGACAAAGTGGGTCAAGTGGCTGATGACTTGTTAACGGGTAAGATTGATCAGCCGCCTGCTTGGGCGATTGAAGATGGTCAACAACTGATTAGTGCCATGCAGACCAATGTCTATCGTCACGCTGATGATCCAGATCGCTGGATGCGTTTATCAGAATTATTCTTATCATTAGAAGCGACGGATTCCGCAATTGAAGCCTTATCGCGTGCTTATCGTTTGTCACCAGACAATGAAGAGATTGCAACCACCTATGCACAGATTAGCTTCTTTGCCAATAAAGGCCAATTAGACGCTAATAGTCGCCGAGTGCTACAAGACGTGTTGGCCAAAAATCCAGAGCATGAGGGCGCGCAAATGCTCATGGCAATGGGTGAGGCACGGAGTAGTAATTTTGATCAAGCACAAGGCTGGATTAAGCGTCTACGTGACAGTATTGCGGCTAAACCTGGTGATCATACCAAAGCATTGGCGAGTCTAGATGAGCTAAGTGCTAATGTCACTGCTCAGCAACAGCAAGCCTCTGAAGGTATTGAAGTGACTGTTACGATTAATGCTAGCCTGCTGCCATTAGTCAAAGCCGACGATGTGTTATTTGTGGCCATACGCGATGTCAATGGTGGACCACCATTTGCTGCCAAACGTTTGCCTATCAGTGTCATCAAGCAAGGTGAAGCCAGCATTAGCCTAAGCGATTTGGATGCCATGATGCCTGAACGTACTTTGAAATCGGCGCGAGCGGATAAAGTTCAGTTGGCTGTCATCGCTCGTATCAGCCATAGTGGTACTGCCAGTGCAGAGTCAGGGGATTTGTCAGGTAATCCAGTAGTGATTAGTGCGGAACAAAATCAGGTCAATGTTGAAATCAATCAACAAATTCCATAGTATTTATATCTGTTGCTGTCAGCACCTCTGACGTAAGCGCTGTTGTCCGATACAGCAGCGCGCAACAGCATTATATGAACAGATAAGTCATGACAACTTATCACTGCAAATAATGAAAATACTTGAGCTTTGCCAAGCCACAAGGTAAGGTAGCTTGGCAAACAACCAATCCCTGAGTTTTATTAGTCCCAAAATCCTATCTATTAAGGAGAATCGTGTAATGATGCGTATTATTTTGCTAGGTCCACCAGGCGCCGGTAAAGGTACCCAAGCCCAGTTTATTTCTAAAGAATATGATATCCCGCAGATCTCAACTGGCGATATGCTGCGTGCAGCAATCAAAGAAGGCAGCGAGCTTGGCAAAAAAGCCAAAGACATCATGAATGCTGGTGGTTTGGTTTCTGATGACCTCATTATTAACCTAGTGAAAGAACGTATCGCTAAGCCTGATTGTGCCAATGGTTGTATTTTGGATGGTTTTCCGCGTACGATTCCACAGGCTCAAGCACTTGCAGATGCTGACGTTGCTATCGATCATGTAATCGAAATCAGTGTGCCAGATGACGAGATTGTCAAGCGCTTATCTGGTCGTCGCCAGCATCCTGGTTCAGGTCGCGTTTATCACGTTGATCACAATCCACCCAAGGTTGAGGGTATCGACGATGTGACAGGCGAAGCACTAATCCAGCGTGAAGATGATAAAGAATCTACCATTCGTGATCGTCTAGCGACTTATCATGAGCAAACATCAGCGCTTGTTGGTTTTTATCAAAACAAGGCCAAAGAAGGTGCCGATGCCCCTAATTATGATAAGTTTGATGGCACGCAAGGCATCGATGAGGTTAAGCAACAAATTTTATCAGCGTTAAAAGGTTGATCATCGATTTTAAATAATTGATGACGCGATTGAAGACCCTGTTTATTAGCAGGGTTTTTTTATGTCTGATGGTTTTAACTGTATGTCTTACAATATTACTCAGTAGAACTCTCGTTGCTTAACGATTCTTTTGAATAAGCGCTTAAACAACATCCACAAAAAAGCCGCTCACTCGTGATGAGTAAACGGCTTTTTTATCAAAATATACTGTGAATAAAGCTAGCACATTTTTGCTTAAAACTTATGCATTACCTTCAGCATCAACTTGTGCTTGTTGCTGGCTTTGTGCGTAAGCTTGATCAAAGTTGACAGGGGCTAGCAATAACTGCGGGAAGCTACCACGCGTTACGATGTCGCTGATGACTTCACGAGCATACGGGAACAAAACGTTCGGGCAGTATGCACCTAAGATTTGACCGATTTGGTCTTCTGGAATATCTTTTAATAAGAAGATACCCGCTTGATGCACTTCAGCGATAAATGCCGCTTCTTCCGCATTTTTTGCTGTAACGCTCACCGTTAAAATGACTTGATAATGATCATCATCCAGTTTTTCAGCGTTGCTAGACAAATTGATATCAAGCTCTGGGTTCCACTCTTTGGTGAACACACTAGCGCCTGGGACTTCAAGTGACATGTCTTTTACGTAGATACGCTCTAGCGCTAATTGTGGTTGTGCTTGTTCTTCAGCCATGATAAATCCTCTAAAAGTTGATCAAGTAGTTGGACAAACTGTCATTTTAATAAAAGTTCATTGTAATATAAATCGAGACAAAATCTGGATGTTTTTATTACTCTTTTTTATCTTTGCCGCTGTCTATCATTGCACAGGCAAAGACAGACAGCAACGAAAAGCAGCAGATTAACCTGCTAATAGCTCGTCAAGTTTGCCTTGTTGGTTCATTTGATTGAGCTCATCAAAACCACCGACAAAGGTCTCGCCGACGAAAATTTGTGGCACAGTGCGATAGTTATTGGTTTTTTTCATTAATTCTTGACGCTCTTCGCGGCTCATATCGTGCATGCCAATTTCTTCGTAGTCAACGCCTTTAGTTTTTAAGAGTTGTTTGGCGTTTGAGCAATATGGGCAGATAGGGGTGGTGTAAACTTTAACAGCGACAGTCATGGTAAATCCTTATTTATAAGTTTAGAAGGTAATCGTTTTATTATAAAAAGTATTATAAATAATTATTTGATAAAAATTCTTATAATCCGTTACCAGCAAGTAAATTGAAGATAGATTCGGTGATGCTCGTTATTAAAGTGGGGATGAGCAGAGCAAATTCAAGATGTTTGAGTATAAAAGCTCTGACGGTAGCACAAATGCCACAAACAAAAAAACACCTATCGATAAGGTGTCTTTTTTATTTGTGAATATTCAATGCGCCTCAATCATATATCAATTGATACGGGCTAAATATTTTTTAAACAGCAGTATAGCGAACTACTTATGTAGACTTGGTTTGGCTTTGCCTTTATTTTTAGGCTTTGCATCTTTTAAACCAACTAATGGCATGCCCGCTGCTTGCCAGCCGCCGATACCACCTTCTAAGCGATAGACACTGTCCTTGCCGATCATCTGAATCGCCGCGCCTGCTTGCACACCCATATCACAAATGATAATCACTGGCTGCTCAATGGCGCGGATTTCTTCTAAGCGGTCTTTGAGCTCGGTGAACGGTATGTTACGGCTGCCTTGGATGTAACCAGTCTCAAACTTCTTTTTGGCACGAATATCGATTAGCTGCGCGTTTTGCGAGTTAACCATCATACCTAAGGTATTGGGCGATATTTTTCTGCCACTACGTTTGTTTTCAATCGTAAAAAATAGCACGGCAAGTACGGCTAATATACCAAATAAAAACGGGTGGTTGCCCACAAATTCCAGCGCACGATCCAAACCATACCTCCAAAAAAATAAGTGTTCGGTTAAGCTGAGAAGACAGCCTAACGATACTGAACAAGGCGCTATTATACCGATTAGACCATCCATAGTAAACGGGCGATGGTCAACCAAGCGATTAACGACCCACAAGGCAGCGATTAATAGGGCTTAGTATCAGCCTCTTCTCTTAGGGTAACGAGATTTTCCACACGGCGCTGCAATACCACGCCGTCAGCAACCGCTTGCCATAGTGCGCAGCCTTTGCTGTTGTGAGTATGACGACAATCGCGGAACTGACAGTTGCCAGACAACGGTGCAAGCTCCACAAATCCTGAAATGATATCATCGGGTGTGAGATGCCAAATACCGTACTCGCGGATACCTGGCGTATCGACGATACCGCCTTGGGTCAAGTCGGCTGGATTAAATGGTAATAAGCGACTGGTGGTGGTGGTGTGTTGACCAAGTTTTGAATTATCAGAGATGATATTGACGCTTTGTGCCGATTCAGGTAGTAGGGCATTAATCAAACTGCTTTTACCGACACCAGATTGCCCAGCAAAAATAACCAGTTTTTTATCGATATAACGTTTTAATTCATCCAGCCCTTCTTGCTCATCGCTATCCGCGACGTTTTCAGGGCAGTCGACTGAGGTCAAGACGCTCTCATAACCGAGAGAAGCATATTGTGCGAGTAATTCTTTGGTATCGACGCCGTTTTCTTCTGCCAATAAATCGGCTTTATTAAGCACCAACAGCGGCTTTACGCCAGCATGATGACAGACGACCAAATAACGATCGATGAGGGTTGGCGCGGCAGCAGGTAGCGGCGCAAATACAATCGCCAAAATATCGACATTGGCGGCGACAGGTTTAAGTTTATGATAACGATCAGGACGCGAGACCAGAGAGGTACGCGGCTTGACCGATTCAATACGTCCAAAGCCAGTATTAGGATCAGCACTCCAGCGTACTTGGTCGCCAGCGGCTAGCATCGGTAAATTGGTACGCACATGACAACGCCAAATATCGCCTAATGCCAGCTCTTGCCAAAACGGCTCAGGATCATCGGGTGCAATCTCCGGCTGCACGGGTATCACCGCAGGCAAGCTGGTCACTTGTACTTCCAACTGCTTGCCATAATGCGCCATGACCACGCCATCCATCAAACTGTCATCGATGCTGTCTTGACTTGCCAGCTGTTGTTTGTCGATGCGACGAATCTGTTGCTTAGTCAGTTTGCGTTGCCGAATTAATGCCATGGGTTTTGAACCTATTAAAAAAATATTGCTAAGTGTAGCGTGAAAGTTTGATAACATACAGCCTAAAGCGCCTGCTGCAGACAGAGATTTTGTAACGTTTTAAGGGTTATAAATCAGTAGATGCAACGTTTTGCTACAGTTTGCTACTTAGGCATGAACATTAACAGGCGATTTATCTAATTAATATTGCTCCAAAGTTGTTCTAAACTTTATTGACCATAGGATATTTTATGAGTACCGGTGACCACCCCAACAAGATTAAAATCAGAAACCAAGGCAAAAAAGGGCTGGTATGGATTGACCTAGAAATGACCGGACTGGATACCTTGAATGACGAGATTATCGAGATTGCTACCGTTGTCACTGATGAAGATTTGAATGTCCTTGCCGAAGGGCCAGTGTTCGCTATAAAAGTATCGGATCAAACGTTAAATAAAATGGATGATTGGAATACCAAACAGCATGGTCAGTCAGGATTGGTCGACCGTGTCCGCCGTAGTACCGTGACATTGGCAGAGGCCGAAGCTGAGACTATTAAGTTTCTCAATAAATGGGTCGATAGTGGTAAGTCGCCAATGTGTGGCAATTCTATCTGCCAAGATCGCCGTTTTATGGCGCGTCAAATGCCGGAATTAGAAAAATTCTTCCATTATCGCAATCTGGATGTCTCGTCAATCAAAGAGCTTTGTTTCCGCTGGCGTCCTGATATTCTCAGAAACTTTGAAAAAGGTGGCAGTCACCTAGCGTTAGATGACATCCGTGATTCTATTCGTGAATTGAAGCATTATCGCCAGCATTTCTTTAAATTAATACCGTAAAGTAAGAGTTGAGCGATCAATAGTTTGACACTTAAATTCGTGTCAATCATGCAGTGTCATTTATAGTAAAAAAGGTCTGTTGATAATTCAACAGACCTTTTTTATTATTTAGAGGTGCTCAAAAAAAACGAAATTAAATGAGCGATTTAAACTCAATCAATCTAAATTCAGCAGCATTACTACTAAAACTGTCATTTGAGTGCTCGTCGCCTGTCACTGCGCCAATCACCGCACTTACTTTTGGCTGGCGTGTATTGCTATCGAGCAATCGCCAGTCGCCGAGCACGTAGCGTTTTTTATCAGTGGTCACTTGATGTGTATCTGGACGGTGGGTATGTCCGTGTAACAACGCATCGCTAGCAGTGATTGCTTGTATCACTGCATCTTTATTGACATCCATGATATGCGCCGCTTTATTGGCATTGTTCTGCTGGCTCTTTTGCCGCATTTTATCGGCGATTGCCAAGCGTTTCTCTAACGATTTATTGAGCAAATACCACTGAGTCAAACGATGACGCATGATTTTGCGAAAAAACTGATATTTTTTATCATCAGTACACAAAGCATCACCGTGCTCTAGACGATAATTTTGCTGACCGACAGTTAAAGTATACGGCTCATAAATAAGCTCGCCACCAAATAGATTGCAGAATGGCTGACCTAAGAGGAAGTCACGATTACCATGCATGACTAAAATCTCGCAGCCAGCTATCCGTAGTTTTTTTAATTTAACGATAAGCGGAGTGAGCCAATGACTTTGTCGTTCCTCGTCGGATAAAGACAAATAAAAATCATCACCGAGCCAAACTTCAAACCAATCACCTAAGATAAACAAGCGTTTGAGCGCAGGCAGAGCAAGGCAATCATCAAGCAGCGCCAAAAAAGCCTGCACTAAGGCAGGCTCTTCAGGCGATAAATGCAAATCGCTAATCAAAACTTGCCGTACCTCATGAGGGCGGGTCGTTATTAAATGATTAAAACTTTGCATTTATCTTTATCCTCGTCATTTATCATGAGTAACGATTATTCAGAAATAATAGTCGCTGATTTGATAACCACTGGCTCTTTTGGCACATCAGCATGCATGCCGAAACGACCAGTAGGTACGCCGCGCATTTTTTCGATGACATCCATGCCGCTTGTTACTTTACCAAATACGGTGTAGCCCCAACCTTGCATGTTTTTGCCAGAATGGTTTAGGAAATCGTTGTCTTTTACGTTAACGAAAAACTGGCTGGTTGCTGAATGCGGATCTTGCGTACGCGCCATCGCAATCGTACCAGCGTCGTTTTTTAGACCGTTGTCTGCTTCGTTTTCAACTGGAGCATTGGTCGCTTTTTCATTCATTTCAGCGTCCATTCCGCCGCCTTGAATCATAAAGCCGTCAATGATGCGATGGAAAATCGTACCGTCATAATGACCAGATTTTACATAGTTTAAAAAGTTTTCAACGGTTTTTGGTGCTTTTTCTTCATTGAGTTCGATAACGATCGCACCCATATTGGTGTCTAGTTCTACTACTGGTGGCATGTCTACCATGTGATATTCCTCTTTGATTGCAGCGCCTAAAATGACGCTGTTAAGTGGTGGCTAAAAAGTTGGTGATTAAAAAGTTATGGCTAGTCTAACGGCTTTTTTATCTCGTGTCATGTATCAGGCTGTTAATGCGTTCGCAAAAGCTGATAGAATAACGCAACTTTAGCTTTTTATTATCATTTTTAATAACTTGTTTTTAATGATTTGGTTTGAATTTTCCATGCTGCGTGATGGCACGTAGCATGAACTGACAATTTGCGTTAGGAGCAATGCCCGATGAGTGAGCACTCAAGCAACAATGCACAAAAAGACGAACAAAAAAACGATTTTATTCGCAATATCATTCGTGACGATGTCAAGGCGCAAAAATACCCACAAATCGTGACGCGTTTTCCGCCAGAGCCAAACGGTTACTTGCACTTGGGGCACGTAAAATCTATCTGCCTAAACTTTGGCGTGGCCGAAGAGTTTGGTGGTGTTTGTAACCTGCGTTTTGATGACACTAACCCAACCGCAGAAAAGCAAGACTTCATCGACAATATCGAAAATGATGTGAAATGGCTAGGATTTGAGTGGGCAGGAGAGGCGCACCATGCGTCAGGCTACTTTGACCAGTTGTATGCATGGGCTGTGCAGTTGATTAAACAGGGTGATGCTTATGTAGACTTGCAGTCACCGGAGCAAATTAAAGAAAACCGTGGCTCATTCAATGAGGCAGGCACGGCATCACCACATCGTTCTGCCAGTGTTGAAGAAAACTTGACCCTCTTCAATGACATGAAAGAAGGTAAGTTTGCGGGAGGAAAAGCGGTGTTGCGCGCCAAGATTGATATGGCAAGCCCAAACATGAATATGCGTGACCCTGTCATCTATCGTGTCATGCATCAAGCGCATCACCAAACGGGTGATAAATGGTGCATTTATCCGATGTATGATTTTGCCCATCCGCTCTCTGATGCACTCGAAGGCATTACCCATTCATTGTGTACGCTGGAGTTTGAAGATCATCGTCCATTTTATGATTGGGTCATTGACAAAATTGGCTTTGATGTACCACCGCATCAGTATGAATTTAGCCGCTTAAATGTCGATCATACCTTGACCAGCAAGCGTAAGCTTAAACAGTTGGTTGACGAAAATATCGTTAGTGGTTGGGATGATCCGCGTATGCCGACTATCGCTGGCATGCGTCGCCGTGGTTATACACCAGAGGGTTTACGTGATTTCTGTGAGCGTGTTGGTGTAACCAAAGTAGACAGCGTCGTTGACTTTCGCTTATTAGAATTTAGCATTCGTCAATCATTAGAGACGACCACAGGTCGTGGTATGGCGGTACTTAAGCCATTAAAAGTGACCATTACCAACTTTGCCGAAGCGGTCAGCAGCTGGGAATCGCTAAAAGCGGATAGCGTCAACGCGCGTTTTGATGATGCGTCGCAAACTTTATGGCTCACGCAGCCAAATCATCCTAATGTCGATATGGGCGAGCGTGAAATTCCTTTCACTGAGACCATCTATATCGATCAAGGCGATTACGAGATTGAGCCGCCAGCAGGGTATAAGCGTCTATCGCCAGAAAAGCCAGAAATCCGCTTGCGTAATACCTATGTATTGGCAGTGACTGAGCACATTACGGATGAAGCGGGCAATGTGGTCGAACTAAAAGCGACGATTGATCCGGCGACTTTGGGTCAAAATCCTGAAGGTCGTAAGGTTAAAGGCGTGATTCATTGGGTATCAGCTAGCCAAGGCATCCCAGCAACGGTGCGCATGTATGAGCAGTTATTTAGTGTCGAAGACCCAAGTGGCGTCGCTGACGTCCATCAAGCATTAAATCCTAACTCGTTGACTGAACTCAATGCCGTGGTTGAACCGTCATTGGTGAATGCGGACGCTGGCACACGCTTCCAGTTCGAGCGTGAAGGTTACTTTATCTCTGATAGCGAAGACCATAGCACTGACAAACCAGTCTTTAACCAAATCGTCAGCTTGCGTGACAGCTATAAGCCAGCTTAATTTATCACTATTAACGGCATTAGCGCTTATTTGAAAAACTACTGAACAATAGTGGTTTGCAAGCTTGCCCATTTCTAGTACGCTAGGGATGGGCTTTTTTGTGCATGATTATAAAGTGATTGATCGTAAGATTTGAGGAAATAATAATGGCAAAATTTTTAAACAGCAGTGGCACGACTTACCATTTAGAAGAATTGATTAAAAATGCGTCTGATAGGTTGATTATCATCAGTCCCTATTTAAAGCTGAATGAGCGTATTAAAGAGCTATTAGAAGACCGTAATCGCCTCAAAATTGATATTAGAATCGTTTATGGCAAGAATGATTTGCACCCAGAAGAAATAAACTGGCTAAAAAATCTGACTTTTATTCGCACCAGCTTTTGCAAAAACTTGCATGCAAAGTGTTATCTGAATGAAAACGAATGCATCATTACCAGTTTGAACCTTTATGAATTTAGCCAAGTCAATAATAATGAAATGGGTGTGCTGATTTATCGTAATGAAGATGCCAAACTATATGCCGATACTTATGAGGAGGCACAGCGCATTATTCGTATCAGCGATGAAGTGCGCATGTCGCTTGAAAAAGTGACCGAATCTGATGGTAGGACTGATAATACTGCTACTGCCAGTCATACAATGCCCAGCAATAATGCTAATACAACGGTCGCACCTACTGCTATAGAAGCGGCAACGCCTAATTACTCTAAATTAACGACGGCGAAGCTTGCCAAAGAGCTGGGTTTTAAGACACAAGAGTTAAATGATAAGTTGCTTGCAGCGGGATATTTACAAGAGCAAGAAGGTGAGCTTACATTAACAGATGCTGGGCGTGCAGCAGGTGGTACCAGTAAAAAAGGTAAATTCGGTGATTTTTGTTTGTGGGATTCTGGGATGGTGAGTCTATGCTAAATTACTTAGTAATAAACAGAATAACCGCATTACAATCCTTCACAAGACAGTCATAACCAGTTTGCTAAGATAAAATAGAATTTTTGCTGACGTGCTTTGAGTTATTGTGTAATATCTGACAGGGCACGTTGATAATAAGAAGTACGTTGATAATAATAGAGCACGCGAATATCTTTGGATATTAGTGCTCATCACTAACATAGCTAAGGAATTAAGCATGGCACATTTACGTTTAGGCGATACCGCACCGAATTTTGACGCTGCAACCACAGAGGGTAATATCAATTTCCACGAGTGGGCAGGCGATAATTGGGTCGTTTTTTTCTCCCATCCAGCTGATTTCACGCCAGTATGTACTACTGAGCTTGGTCGTGCTGCGGCACTGAATGGCGAATTTCAAAAGCGTGGTGTCAAGCCAATCTGTATCTCTGTTGATGGTATCGATGACCATCATGCGTGGGCAAAAGACATTGGTGAGACTCAAGGCACTGAACTAAATTTTCCAATCATTGCTGATCCGAACAAAGAAGTCGCTGAGCTATACGACATGATGCATCCAAATGCAGATAGCACGCATACGGTACGCAGTGTCTTCATTATTGATCCAAATAAAAAAATCCGCTTAACGCTGACCTATCCTGCGAGCTGTGGTCGTAATTTTGACGAGATTATCCGTGTCATTGATGCTCTGCAACTGTCTGATGAATATAATATTGCGACACCAGTTGACTGGAAAGACGGTGATGATGTCATCATTCCACCAAGTGTTAAAAACGAAGATATTGCGGCTAAATACCCTAAAGGTTATACAGAAATTAAGCCTTATTTACGTACCACCCCTGCACCCAATAAATAAGTAGCATGATTGGATGGATGAAATGAAGCCTCATGACGTAACGTTGTGGGGCTTTTTGTCGTTTAGTCTCTGATCAAAAAAGCAAGCCTAATAAGGCTTTGCTATGATGAGCAGAGTAGGATATAACTGTTGTATAGAGAATGGCCAGTCTTTATCTATCATCAACAGCGTAATAACCATAATAAAACCAGATAGCGTTGAATCGCTTTTGTTCAATCTTACAAGGAGTTTGCCATGAAAAAACTATACGTCACCCGTACTGCGCCCAATCCACGTAAAGCCCTTATTTTGTTAGCATCAAAAGGCATCGATGTCGATGATATGGATGATGTAGACGTGATTGACATTGATTTTGCTGCCAATGAGCAAATGTCAGACGAGTTCACCAAAATAAATCCAATGCAGACCGTGCCAGTTCTAACACTAGGTGATGGCACTGTACTCAATGATTCACAGGCTGTATGTGAGTATCTCGACCGTGTCTATGGTGAGCGCTCGGTGATGGGGAATGATGTAATACAACGCGCACAAGTGTGCGCTATGCGCCGCATTGCTGAGTTTGAGGTATTATATAACTTTATGCTGGCTTTTCAACACAGCCATCCGTCCAAAGCCCAACGCGTTGAGCAAGTCCCAGAGTTTGTCGCGCCATCTGTTGCACGGGCTGTTAAAGCCCTTGCTTATTTTGAAAATATTTTAGAAGGTCGTGAGTATTTGGTCGGTGAACAATTAAGCTTTGCTGATATCGTCCTATATCTCGGTTTGGATTTTGGGAAAGTCCTTAACGTAAATCCGAATGAGCAGGGCGAAAATCTTGCGCGTTTTTATCAAATGATGAATGAGCGTTTCAGTATTAAAAATATGGCAAAAGCCAAAATTGCTCATACAAACGAGTAAGACTAGCGCGAAAAATTAAAAAGGTGACATCATTGATGGTCTTGAATAATTGATGAAATTTCCAATTATCTGAGACCATTGATTTTTTATGGTACTTTTAAATATTAAAATAGCAGTTACGATGAATCCATAAAAATAAACACTTTGTTACAACCATGGTAATCAACGGCGCTATAGTGGTGAATTGTGACGCTTTAATAAAGTGGATATCATCAGCCCCTTATTGTTAAATATTTAACCTGATTTTTTAAATACTTTGACTTAAAAAAGGGATAACCACAAGGTATGACTGCTATGACCTCATCTGTTAAAAAACGGCCAATTCGATTCACTTTACTACCAAGTTTGTTGGCACTAAGCTTGGTAATAAGTGCTTGCCAAGATGCTTCTTTACCCAATGAAAGTGACGTACAAGAAGGCAATCAGACAAGCGCTGATGCAACACACGATGATGGCATAGATATGAATGCTGGTGCAGTAACGGATGATACTCAGATGGATAAGATGAGCGATGAAGAGAAAATGATTGCCAATCTTTCACGTTATCGTTGGACATTGATGTCTGTAATGGACAAAGGCGCACAGCCATTAAACATGCTGACGGATATTAAAGACCAAGTGCGTTTGTCTTTTAATCAATACCAAGGTGAGAATACGTTAAGTTATAGCGTTGGCTGTAATACCATGAGCGCTGGCTACCAATTGCAAGGTCATACTTTGACTATTGAAGAGGGTATGAGTACGAAAATGTCTTGTGGTGAGCTTGATAAGGCTGAAAATAGTTTAAGTCAGTTGATGCAAGGCGAAAGCCAGTTAACATTAATGAAAGCTAGCAGTACTGGACATGGCGACGCTAAAGACAACAACTCTCAGGATGATAGTCTCAAGAGTGATAAGCCAATATTAACCCAAGTTACTAGTGTCGGAGCAACGTTGGTTTGGGAGGGTAGGCTTACCTCACAAGCCAAGTATAATAGTAAAGGCGAGACCGTATTTTGGGCAGTAAGCTCGAAAATGATACCTTGCACCGATAATGGCTCAGAGATGTGCCTACAAGTGAAACCCATTACCTATGATGACCAAGGTATTAAAACGAGCGAAGGCAAGTGGGCAGTCTTTACGGGTGAAATCGATGGTTATCAGCATGATGGCATGCATGATGAAGTATTACGTCTACAGCGTTACCCATTAGACAGTGACGATAGCAATAGTATAGAAGGCGAAGAATATGCTTATGTGTTGGATGCAGTGATTGAAAGTGCCGTCGCAGAGTAGTCGGTTTAAGCCGTTGCATTTTTATAGTAAAGCGATTTTATAGCAAAACGATAGTGTAAATAACTTAGGCAGTTCGAAAAACACGCGCTATTTAGACGCGTGTTTTTTTATGCTTGTGTTATAAGCGTTCTTAACGCAAATTCCCTAGATCTTCTTCTGTCAAACGCCAGCGGCCTTTTTTCTTAGACGCACCGCGCCCACGCATGGCGCTGTTTAATATTAATTTATTCATGGAATGGCTTGAATGCGCATGACAGATGGCGCAGGCAAGACCATCGGCGGCATCTTGCTGTGGCACGACATCCAAAGATAGTATGCGGCAGACCATCTCTTGCACTTGCTCTTTGGCCGCTGCACCATAACCGCAAACGGCTTGCTTAATCTGGCGAGCAGTATATTCTGATACTTCTAAGTCTAGAGCAACCATGGCGGCAATAGCAGCACCTCGCGCTTGCCCAAGTTTCAACGCTGAGTCAGGGTTTTCTGCCATAAACACCTGCTCGATAGCTGTATAAATAGGCTCATCTGCATATTTCAAATGATGCTGTGTGATGCGCGTTAAGCCATTAAAGATGCGCTTTAGACGTTCAGGCATCTCTTTGGTGTCGGTACGTATGGTACCTGCATCGATATAAGTCAGTTTGTCGCCTGTTTGCTGCAAGATGCCATAACCAGTCATGCGCGAACCAGGATCAATTCCAATAATAATTGCCATAGTATTCCATACTTGCTTATATTTTATTTTATCGTCAAGCCTATATAAATCGGATACAGTATCAGGCTCGTTCAGCCTCCTACTCGTAGAATTTCTACTTACCTGACTTGTATTCAAATCATATTGTACCGACTATATGGCTTAAAAATCAGCCTTAAGTTTGATAGTATAGCAATCAATCCCCATATACATCATATGTTAGCCAGCTTAATTTGCATGGCGCTCAATTTATTGGTTTTTATTTTATAGGACGACACTTTATGGGTCAGATAGTTGGTATTGCCATTGTTTGGTTTATTATCGAGATGCTACTTTGGTATTTGCTTGCTCAGTTTATGAGTGGTTGGTGGGTATTTATGTGGTTTATTATCGCCGCAGTCATCGGTATCTCCCTCTTGCGTAAAGGGATGGCTGCCCTCAATCCAATGGCGCAGCAAATGAAAGCAGGTGGCATGATGAACCCATCAATGCGTCCGCAAGAATCAACCATGATGAAAAGTGTGGCCATGGCAGCGGCTGGTATTTTGCTACTCATTCCAGGTGTGCTGAGCGATTTACTCGCATTATTGGTGATATTGCCACCCGTGCAAAAGAAGCTCAAAGACTTTGCTAATAATTATGTCATGAATAATCAGCAAAAAATGATGGAAATGATGGCCAAGCAAATGGGTGGACAGATGGGCGGCGGACAAAATCCGTTTGGTGGCATGGGCGGTCAAAACCCATTCGGCGGCGCAGGTGGTATGAATAATCAAAATCCGTTCGGTCAACAACAAAACCCGTTTGGTGATGGGTTTAAACAGCATACAACGATTGATGGGACAGCAAAAACCATTCCCAAAGATGTGAAAAAAATCACCAAATCTGCCAATGACGAATAGTTGAATTAATAGGCAAGCATAGAAAAACCCCCTTTTATCAATGATAAAAGGGGGTTTTTAATGGTTATTACTAAGTCTTTATGAGTTGATAAGTAAACCTACCGAATATAAATAAGATAATAATTAACCGAATAGAACAACCGAAGTGCCGCTGTAAGATGGTGACCCATGAACCGTGAAGTTCAGGGCGGATGCGTCACTGCCTCTGCAGGTTTCCTGATACACCGCAAGCGGTGCAGGCATACACAATGAAGCAATAGGTACCACATCCTGGTAAAGCATTATCGGCTCAGGGAATAAACATCTACTAGCCAACACTTCAGAATATAATTATCTTAACGAATGGTTTGAATGATTGCAAGTATGATTTACAGATTGATACGTAGATTTAGAGAGTGGCATTATTGCTATTAAGTTTTAACCGCATTTTCTACTGTATAAATGTGCTTTAAATAAGTATGCTTTAAATGCTTAAAGGTGGGCGTAAAATGACGATTTTTCAGCTATTTTAAGATGTGTGTTAAGATAGAGGGCTTTAAACATCCTAATATAGCATTATAGGCGTTCATTCACTTGAGGAGCGGTAATCCATGACCAATACCCAGCAACAATCAGCATTTATCGATGATAATCAGGCTCAGCTCAATAGCAAGCAGGATGGCGATCAAAATAAAAAAGTGCCGCATGTCTTAATGATATTAGATGGTTTTGGGCATCGTGAAGACGATAAGGATAATGCGATTGCTGCCGCCAATATGCCAAATTTGGATAGGATTTATCAGCAATATCCGCATGGATTGATATCTGCTTCTGGAGAAGACGTTGGTTTGCCAGATGGGCAGTTTGGCAATTCAGAAGTTGGGCACATGAACTTGGGCGCGGGTCGCGTTCTGTATCAAGATTCGACTCGTATCTCAAGTGAAGTGGCCAATCGTGAATTTTATAAAAACGAAGCCTTAGTCAAGGCGGTTAAAGCCGCGAACGAGTTGGGTGGTAACGTCCATATCATGGGTTTGCTGTCAGATGGTGGTGTACATTCGCATCAAGATCACATCGAAGCAATGTGCCACTCGGCGTTAGTGCACGGCGCTAAAAATGTCTTTGTTCATTGTTTTTTAGACGGACGCGACACCCCACCTAAATCGGCGGATAAGTATATTAATCGTCTGCGGGATCATATCAATAAGCTTAATGCTCATTATGAAGGCGGCCGCGTACAGATTGCCAGTATCATTGGGCGCTATTATGCAATGGATCGTGACAATCGCTGGGATCGCGTCCAAAAAGCCTATGAGCTTATCACTGAAGGTAAAGCCGATCGTCTGTCTACGCGTGCAGATGGCGCAGTACAAGCTGCTTATAAGGCACGCGAGACCGATGAGTTTATTAATCCAACGGTAGTGATTGGCCGTGATGAGGTGCCATATACCGTTGATGACAATGACGCGCTTATCTTTATGAACTTCCGTGCTGACCGTGCCCGTGAGCTGGCGCAAGCTTTTGTCTTGCCAGATCATGAGTTTTCAGGTTTTGCCCGCAATAAGCAGCCAAAACTTGCGGCATTTGTGATGCTGACCAAATATTCTGACGTTTTAGCAGACAATCCAAAAACTAGCGTTGCTTATTATCCCACGTCATTGACCAATACGCTTGGCGAATATTTGCAAGACAATGGTAAAACTCAGCTGCGTATCGCTGAAACTGAAAAATACGCACATGTGACGTTTTTCTTTAGCGGTGGTCGTGAAGAAGAGTATGAGGGTGAAACACGTATTCTCGTACCCTCTCCAGATGTGGCGACTTATGATCTGAAACCAGAGATGAGTGCGCCTGAAGTGACTGATAAATTAGTGGCTGCCATCGAATCAGGCAAATATGACGTGTTAATTGTCAATTATGCCAATGGTGATATGGTCGGGCATACAGGGATTTTTGATGCGGCTGTAAAAGCAGTAGAGGCGCTAGATGTCTGTGTTGGCCGTATTGAGTCAGCGGTACGCGCTGCTGGCGGTGATATGCTTATCACAGCAGATCATGGCAACTGTGAGCAGATGCAAGATTACGAAAGCGGTCAAGTACATACTCAACATACCACTGAACATGTGCCACTCATTTATGTGGGTGAGAAAAAGCTACAAGTACGTAGTCGTGGTAAGTTGAGCGATGTCGCACCGACTATTTTGGCGCTGATGGATATTGAGCAGCCTGCTGAAATGACGGGCGAAAGCTTACTGGTTCCAGCGTTGTAAGTCAGGCACTTAATACTATTATATTGACAACTTACTAGCGTTGTTAGAAGTAATAGAAAGGGGAGAGATATTTATTGTCTCTCCTTTTTTTGATCTGTTTTTTAAGAGATATTTGGCTGACTTTATTATCTTTAAATGTTTGGATAGTGAGAAAAATAAGGGTAAGCATGATATTTCGCCTGCTAAACAAACTTGACACCGCTACTCATCATTTGATGAAATCATATCAGTTATCGTGAATGTTACTTGCAATACTCTCCTAGTCTTAGACTGGCTCTTGATGCTATCTTATGAGATAAATATTTATCCATATATCTATAAAAATAATTCTATTATTAAACGAGTTCTCTTATGCGTTCTATTTATTTTATGCGCTTACCAGTGACGAAGCGATTGGGCAAACAAGCAATGAAGGTATTCACTGCGCCGACTATTTTTAAACCTGCATTGATGATAGGTCTGCTTGGGCTCAGCACTGCTAGTATGTACGCACAAGCAGCGATGTCACCAGCTAATGCGACCATCAATAATCCCACCGCCAGTCTACAACTGATTAGCTTAAATAACGATGAGATAGCCACAGAAGATGACGCTAATAATTTATCAGATGTCGCTGATATGCTTGAGTCGGCCGACCAAGTTGACGATTCGATAGACAGTGTCGCAGATGAGAGTGCCTTGACCGATGACACGAACGAGATCGATGTCAGTATTCCACCTGAGGTTGCGCAAGTATCATTGAATGCCATTTCTCCAGAAACGCTCAAGACGTTTGTTGCGGTAGTAGATTTGGTACGCCGTGAATATGTAGATGCGGTCAACGATGAAGAGCTGTTCAATAATGCGTTGAGTGGTATGTTGACTAAGCTAGATAGTCATGCTGAATTTTTAGATGCTGAGGCTTATGAAAATCTGCGTGCCTTTACCGAAGGTGATGTGGGTGATGTGGGTATCAAAGTCAATTATCAGCCTACAGATGGCTATTGGGTGATTACAGAGGTTATTGATGCATCGCCTGCAGATAAAAAGGGCATTGCGGTTGGCGATTATTTGCATCAAGTCGGTGATTTCAAGCTTGATGAAGATAAAGAAAGTAACGATATCGAGCAACTTTTGACAGGGATTGCGGGTACGCAAGTAGATGTTATCACCTCAAAAGCTGGTCGCCGCAAACATACCACCACCTTGCAGCGTAATAACAGCCACCCTCAAACGGTCGAGGCAAGTCTCATTGACGGTATCGCTGTTATCAAGTTACCTGCCTTTCAAAATAATAGCCGTGAAAAACTCTTGGAAGGCTTGATAGATCTAGACGCACCTATTACAGGTATCTTGCTCGATATGCGTGATAATCCAGGCGGGGTGCTAACGTCGGCGGTGAGCGTGGCCAGTTTGTTTATGAGCGACACTGATGTGGTACAAGTAAAAGGTCGTCAAAGTGACACGCGTACGCTATCCACTCAAGGTCTGGCGATACTTGAATCATTGCCAGTGGTGGTGCTGCAAAATCGCTATTCGGCGTCAGCGGCAGAGGTGCTGGCCAGTAGCTTACAAGCACAAAAACGTGCCACAATCGTTGGTGAAGTCAGCTATGGTAAAGGGTCGGTACAGTCGGTCATCCCACTGAATGATGAGCAGGCTGTTAAACTAACCGTCGCTAACTATATGACAGCGTCAGGCAATAAAATCGATGGAATCGGGGTAGAGCCTGATATGACCTTGTCAGGAAGTGAAAGTACATGGGAGCAGCAAGCGCTCGCTTTACTAAAAACAAAAGCACTTGATTCGGGCATTCGTTTTGTCCGAAAACCTGCCAAAGTCGATCAAGCGGTGGCAGGCAAAAGGGTTCAGTAAGGCTCACTTAAAGACAGGCTATCGCGATGTATTAACGTTAAAATATCATTTGTCATTATTCAAAAATGGCAAATGCTATGGCTCGAATTGATCCTCAGCTATCTCTAGTTTTTTCATGCGATAGCGTAAAGAGCGAAAAGTGGTGCCTAGTAGTTCAGCTGCTTGCGTTTTATTCCAAGCCGTTTGTTTTAGCGCGGTAATAATCAACTGTTTTTCTTGTTCTTGTAGGTAGTGTTCTAACCCTTGAGATGGTAACTGACCATCCTTTAATTTGCTTAGAATTGCTTTTTCATCACTTCCTTGCAGAATAGATCGATGGGTGACAGATTCTTCATTATTATGATGGGCCGTATGGTTTGGGCTTTCTGCATGATGACTTTCTGAACGCTGTATCATAGAAGGGTAGTGCTGAGCGTTAGTACGATAAGGATGCAAGTTGGTCGTCAATTGCTTGACCTGTGGCGCTATTGTCTCATCCATAGATTGAATGACTTTTTCTCTATTTTCTATCGATTGAGCGACCATTTGGTTGTTTGTTTGACGCTCAGAATATTGAGTGTTATTGACAACCGCAGGCTCACTCTTCTGATCTTGAGAGACTGCGCGGTGATGGGTTATATCAATATCAGGCAAACCCAAGTGGCTGATGTCAATGTGCGGTGTCTCTGCTAGGGTTACTGCACGTTCAAGGACGTTACGCAGTTCACGAACGTTGCCCGCAAAGTTATGATCTTGCAAACGTTCGCATGCCTCAACAGTGAGTATCGGTGGGTTCTCTAACTGCCATTCATCAGCAATTAATGCTAAAAAGTGCTTGGCTAATACAGGGATATCATCACGACGTGCATTGAGTGTCGGCAGTTTTAACTCAATCACATTGATACGGTAGTACAAATCTTGTCGAAACGCACCGTCTTGTACCAATTGGTTTAGATTTTTGTGGGTGGCGGACAAGATACGAATATCTACGGGAACCTCTTTGGTATCACCAATGGCTCTCACCGTTTTTTCTTGAATGGCGCGCAGTAGTTTTACCTGCATGGCTAAAGGCAAATCAGCCACTTCGTCTAAAAATAACGTGCCGCCATTGGCTTGCTGAAACAGCCCTTGTTTGTCAGCGACAGCTCCCGTAAAGCTGCCTTTTTTATGACCAAAGAACTCTGACTCCATTAGCTCTGATGGTATTGCTCCACAGTTTACTGGTACAAAGCTACCATCACGGCGTGGGCTTAAATCATGAATCAATCGGGCAACCACTTCTTTACCAGTACCCGAAGCGCCTGACAAAAATACAGGTGCTTGTGAGCGTGCCAATTTTAAAATAGTATTTTTCAGTGGGTGCATCACCGCAGAATCACCAATGAGTCTACTGTCCAGCAGTCTTTGTTCAGGTGAGCATTCGGCTGTGGCTTTTGCTTCATTGTCTTGATGAATAACTTTTAAAGCATTTTCCACCAGTTGACGTAGGCGTGGTAACTCAAGAGGTTTATTTACAAAGTCGAAAGCACCAAGCTTCAATGCTTCAATGGCGAGATCCATACTGCCGTGAGCAGTAATCACGGCAATGGGCGTACTAGAGCTATTGCTAATTTCTTTTACCAACTCTAGTCCTGACCCATCAGGCAGCTTTAAATCGGTCAAACAAAAATCGTAATCATTGTCTTGCCAGTATGATCTTGCTTGTGACAGAGTATATGCTACATCACTTTTAATGCCCATTTTGGTCAAAGTAATTTGCATCAATCGGCACAGATCCACTTCGTCATCAACGACTAGCGCGGTTGTTGTCATACATCATCTCATCGTATTCAATAGCTATAAAATGGTAAAAACCAAGAGGCCTTAATGGCAAAGTATTCCATATAATGTTAATACTTGGTAACGTTAATATTTATAAAATAGTGGTATTAACATTATGTTCAGTTTTATTTACATGAGTATCAGTACCAATAGCAGGTGCTATCAAGCGAAAACAGGTTTTCTCATGTTCAGGAATATAAAGCAAACGAGTTTGGTTGGCCTCACAAAAAGCTTGTGATAGATACAGTCCCAAGCCTGTCCCTGCTTGATCTGTCGTAAAAAATGGATTGAACAAATGTTCTAAGTCGTTGGTGCTAACCCCGCGACCAGCATCCAAGATATCAATTATAACATCGTTATCCGCACAATAAATCTCGATTTCCACATAGGCATGAGGGTGGGCGTAGCTACTGTAGCGCAAGCCATTGTTAATTAAATTGATTAAGACTTGCTCTAGTTGATGTGTGTCGAATGATATGGTCGGTTGTGTTTTTACGTGTAGAAAAACATCGTGTCCTTGAAAGTAATTCTCTAAAAATGTTGGCATCCAGTCTGCCAGTATAATCGCTTGCTGGTTTGCGGTTTGCTGGCGAGACAGTTTTAGTACATCTTCGATAATGCGATTCACACGTTTTGTTTGTGAAAATATCATTTGATAAAGCTCATGATTCGCTGCCATATCGTCATTTGAGATATTCGTCGTTATCGTATTATCTGCTGTATCGACTTCTACACTGGCTTCTATAATATCTTCCATTAATAATTGGCTGGCTTGTGATATCGCTGCCAAAGGATTCCTTATTTCATGGGCGATGCTCGCCGTCAATTGCCCTAAAGAAGCCAGTTTTAATTGTTGGGCGCTGGCTTGCTCGCGGCGTAAGTCCTCTAACATTATCAGTTTACTGTCATCTTTTAATGGAATAATTTGTACGCGCAGTTTACCGAATATGGAAGCGTTTGCGACTGCAGGCAAATCATAAATAAAGGTGCGTGATTGGCCTGCCGCTACTGACAAACAGGCTTTAAATAGCTGCGTATGTTGTTGACCAAGCTGCTGCTGAAAGTTAGATAAGAGTGCACTGCGAGTATTGTTTCGAGTATCTTTTGTATCAATAGAGGTGTTGTACAATGATGCGGAAGGGGTGTGTGAAAGGCTAAGTAATTGGTGAGCGGCAAGATTTGCTAAAACGATATGCTGTTTATCGATGACGATGACACCATTGACCATTTGCGTGATGACTTCTTGGTTGATGACGTTTAATCGTTCAACTTCTTTAGCGTGACTCGCTGCTACTTTTTCAAGTTGTACCAAACGCTGTGAGATGGACCAGCTCAAACCACCAACCGCCAAAAAGCTGGCTGACATGAGCAATGCATCCCCTAAATTTGCTAAGCTCATACTATTGGCAATGGCATAAAAGAATTGCTGATAAATGACAAAAATAATAGCGAGTAGGGTAATAATTAAGGCTTGCGAGCCGTGTAGCAACATAAAACTCGCTGCGACCACTACCATATATAGCATGGTCAACTGTAAATCAGGCGCACCCGCTGTATATAGCAATAAGCTTAATATAATGACGTCTAATACTAAACCAAAGGCCAACTGCCGCCGCATTTGCTGATTAACGACATAAAACAAGCCAAGTAAAATAAGGCTAAGCAGGAAATAAAAGCTAAGCGTTGTTTGTTGTAAAAAGCTTGGTAGAGAGAGGCTGTTGTCAGAGTGAGCGGTGATATATACCATCAGTAGAGAAAACAGACTAACAGCAAAGCGGTAACTGCTATAAATAAGCCCCAACCTGCGCAATTGAGGTAGAGATAGCGTGTCATCACGATGCAAATAGTGAGTAACAGCAGAGACGATATTAGTAGCAGGCTTCATAGATTGACCGCAATAAGGGAACAGTTGCTAGGGCGTGTCCTCATTTTAAAATAGAGATAAAATGAGATAAATTACAATCAAACAAGGAAGATATCGCCATTAATATCAGGATATTTGACGATACTTGATAAAATTTAGCGATTTTTAGCCCATGTAGATGTTCATCAATTGAATTGAGGACACGCCCTAATGAGTTATGGCTGAATTAGACCATGACGAATGGCCAGATGTGTTAACTTCACATCGCTATCAACCCCAACTTTTTCATAAATACGATAGCGGTAAGTGTTGATGGTTTTGACACTCACAAATAGTTGGTCAGCGATTTGCTGCGGGCTTTGACAGTTAACTACCATCATTGCCACCTGTTTTTCGCGATCACTCAGTAAGTCAAAAGGTGAGTTGGCATTATCTGACAGCAAAACATCAGCCAGTTGCTCAGCGACATCTTGGCTAAAATAACGACCACCTTGATAGATTTTTTTGACAGCGCGAATCATCTCATCGAGCGGCGTGCCCTTCGTAATATAGCCATTGACCCCCGCTTTGATAAGCATCGAAGGATACGGCTGCGCTGACATACTGCTGACGGCCAATATTTTGATACCCATATCCAGCTGAATTAAGCGTTTGGTTGCTTCAAGCCCACCAATATTAGGCATATTGACATCAAGCAAAACCACATCAGGGCGCAATTGTTTGGCCAATTTGATGGCCATGTCACCGCTGTCCGCTTCGCCGATTACTTCGATATCGATACTATCTGACAACATGCGGCTAATACCCATTCTCACCAAATCATGATCATCTACTACCAGTACTTTAATCATAACGATACTCTTTGTTGTTTGTCAGAATGAAGGCTTTTATTGACGCTAAATGACAAAAAATAAAATCATTAGAGTCGTTTTTTTAGTTTTTGAAAAAAATAAAATATTGCTAATCTTTTAGATAGATACCATTGTTTAATATAACAAAAAACGAATAATTACAGTGTTCAAAGTTAAGATATATTGCTGCAATGTGAGTCAATGTTTCTGTAATATAAAGTGGTTGTAGTAAAATTTGAATTACACCAAAATAAATTATTAAATCAGCTTGATACATTAAACTTAAATGCAAACCATGATACACTAAAAATACAAAAACTCTATACGAGTACTTATAAACCCATTCATAAACGCTACGTACGTTGTTGCTATTGGTTAGTATGTAACTGATTCTCTAATTAACAACATCGTGACAGCAGGAGGCATAATGAAGCAACTACCATTAACCAAACAGCAATTAATCGCTGCTATGATTTCGTTGAGTTTGGGCAGTGTTGCACAAGCGGCACTTACTATTAATGGTAGCGCTGACACTAGCTCTAGTGCTCGCATGAGTTGGGGCGGTGCCGATAGTTTGTCTGAAGCACGCAATATTATGTACAAATCTAAAGGCTCAGCTATCAAGAAAGTTGATAGTGGCAATGGTACGACCAGTATCACCAACGCCAATAGCTTCGGTAGTAGTAATAACAGTTACAATAGCAGTAATAGCTACAATACAACGTATCGTGGCTCATTTGGTAGCAGTAACATGATACCGATCAGCACTGATTCGCGTAGTGTTGCGGTCATCGATGCTGAAACGGGCGAATCTATTTATGAAAAAGATGCTGACATTGCACGTCCAATGGCCAGTATCTCTAAAGTGATGACGGCCATGGTCGTATTGGATGCTGGTCTCGATATGCGTGAAGAGCTCACACTCGATCCAGAAGATTTCGTCGGCCCTAAGCGAGCCAGCTCTAACCTTAAATCAGGCGATCGTTTAAATCGTGCTGAGATGTTGCTCATGGCATTGATGAAATCAGAAAATCCAGCAGCAAAGAGTTTAGCGCGTAATTATCCAGGTGGCTATACTGCCTTTATACGTGCCATGAATCGCAAAGCTCAAGATCTGGGTATGACCACTGCTTTCTTTGGTGATCCAACAGGTCTTGATAAGCGCAACGTCGCTTCATCAAACGACTTGGTTAAAATGGTTCGCGCGGCGGGTAACTATGACGTGATTCGTCGTTTCTCGACCACCAAGAGTTATGACTTTTATGTGTCTAACTACTCAAGTGGTAACCGTACTTATAAAGCCAATAACACCAGTAGCTTGGTTCGTGCCGGTGATTATCCAATTGGTATCTCAAAAACAGGTTTCATCAATGAAGCTGGTCGTTGTGTAGTAATGGAAACGCGTGTGAATAACCGTCCAGCAATTATCGTCATCTTAGGAGCGAACAGCTCAGCCACACGTTGGGGTGATGCCAAAAATATTCTGAACAGTCTAGCGACACGCCGCACGGTATAACTTTACTGTTTTAGCATTTATAAAAAGGCTGTTATTCAATATAACAGCCTTTTTATTGTGTTGAATTTAAGGTGTGTCTTCAATTTAATCAATGGACTTCTACATGGGCTAAAAATTTATCTCATTTTTATCTCCATTTTTAAAATTACGATACACTCTAGGAAAAATAATATGACTCAAACACCGACTGTTATATCAGCGCCAAAGCTATATTTACTGACCAATGACGATGAGTTTGCGCTTCTGTATCGCAAATTAGAAGCAGCATTAGCAACAGGATTCATTGCGCTGTTACAAATTCGTCGCAAGCAGATATTGGCGCTACCTGATGGTGAGTCTCGTCTATACGAAGAGGCTAGACAAATAGTTGAGTTGGCGAAAGCGTACAACGTACCAGTCGTCATCAATGACAATATTAAATTGGCTGCCAAGCTCGGCGTTGGTGTGCATTTGGGTCAACAAGATGGCGAAGTTGCCGATGCTAAGCACGAACTACATGCCAACCAAATGATCGGACGCACTTGTCATGGCAAGATAGAACTGGTTGAAGCAGCAAAAAATGAGGGCGTAAGCTATGCCGCTATGGGTGCGATTTTTACCTCAAATACAAAACCTAACGCCAATATTATCTCGCGCCAGCAGCTCATAGATGGCTGTCAGCAAAATATAGCGATATGTGTCATCGGTGGCTTGACGGCAGAAAATGTCACCGAGCTGGCAGGTTTGCCCATTACTTACGTGGCGGTCGTTGGGGATATTATGGATTTGCCCGTGGATCAAATCGCTGTGCGATGTAAACAGTGGCAGCAGGCGTTCTCTCAATGGAAAACACCTACTTGATCACTGGAACTTTGATTTGGAATGGCTGTCTTAGAGTAAAATGAGTCGTTATTCAGCATGTTCCATACATAGGGTAGCGTAAGGCAGTGCTTGTAAGCGTTGCTCTTCAATTTGCTCGCCGCAGACTTCACATTTACCATAAGTCCCGTTTTCAATACGGCTTAATGCATTTTCGACATAGATCAAACTTTGACGGGCTTCAACCATCAAATTTGTACGCATGTCATTTTGACGATAAGAGATGGCTTGGTCTTCCCAATGCTCATTGAGGTCGTCTTGCGGGTTTTGGATATGATCTTCGATTTTATCGATACGAGTCTCATATTCTTCTTTAAGTGTTAGTAGGTTTTGTTTGGCAGCTTGAAGGTCGATACTCATTGGGTTCTCCTAATGGGTTATTTTTATTGTGGATATTATTTATTATCAGTGCTAATAGTATCTTAAACAGCCTTATTACTAAGTGCCACCACGAAATGTTACTGATTTTTATTAAAATTTAGCCATTTGTCTTATTTTTATCCCCATTTTCAAAATAAGGACACGCCCGAGTAAAATTTAATAGTGCGTTCTTTATGAGCACTTGCTAGAAAACTGCTAGAATACACCGCCTCAAATTCTTGCTTGGTTGCTTTTATACAGCCACAGACAAGAGCAGCCGATTTGATAAATATTTTCAGCAATGAGTAAAAAGCCAACCGATAGATTAACAAGAGATGATGCATAGGAGCAGGTAATGAATTTTTTGCGTATGAGTGAGCTGAGCTTAACGGATAAAGTGGTGTTGATTCGTGAAGATCTCAATGTGCCTATTAAAAACGGTAAAGTCGCCAGTGATGCACGCCTGCAAGCCAGTTTGCCTACGATTAAGATGGCGTTAGAAAAAGGCGCGGCCGTTATAGTTTGTTCACACTTAGGTCGTCCAACTGAAGGCAGTCCTGAGCCGATATATTCGCTAGCACCAGTTGCTGAGTATTTAAGCGATAAATTAGCCACAGAGTTATCAAAGCCCGTTAGCTTAAACAATGACTACCTTACTGAAGGCGTGGCAATTAAAGCAGGCGAGGTCGTGCTATTAGAAAACGTGCGCTTTAATCAGGGCGAAAAGAAAAACGATGCGGATTTAGCACAGAAATACGCTGACTTATGCGATGTATTCGTGATGGATGCATTTGGCACCGCACATCGTGCGCAGGCCTCAACAGAAGGCGTTACCCAAGCTATGCATCGAGCAGGAAAAACAGCTTGTGCAGGACCTTTATTGGCGGCTGAGCTTGATGCGTTAAGCTTGGCACTTGAAACCCCAGCACAGCCAATGTTAGCAATCGTTGGTGGTTCAAAAGTATCGACAAAGCTAGAAGTGCTGCACAGTTTGTCTGAATTATGCTCGCAGATTATCGTTGGTGGCGGTATTGCGAATACCTTCCTAGCCGCGCAAGGTCATAGCGTTGGTGCATCACTTTATGAAGCGGACTTGGTTAAGACAGCTCGTGACATTATGACTAAGACTGAGATTTTATTACCTGAATATGTTGTCGTTGCTGATAAAAATGAGATTGATTTTGCTGACTTCACAGGCTCATTACAACAAGCCACTGCGACCATCAAATCTGTCGATGCGATTGGCGAAAATGACATGATATTGGATATCGCTCCAGAAAGTGCTAAGCAATTAGCGGATGCTATTATCAACGCAAAAACCATTTTATGGAATGGTCCGGTCGGTGTTTTTGAAGTCGATGCTTTTGGTCAGGGCACACAAATCATAGCAAATGCCGTTAAAAACAGCGAAGGGTTTTCGATCGCTGGTGGTGGTGATACGCTTGCTGCAATTGATAAATATCAAGTGGAAGATGGCGTTAGCTACATGTCAACAGGTGGTGGCGCATTTTTAGAGTTTGTAGAAGGCAAGGTGTTGCCTGCGGTTGCTGCTCTACAGATTGATGCGTAACGCTTTAACGATATTTAGCAGATGAGTAACATTAGCCGTACAATTTAGCCTCACCATCTCATGTACGCTGTATCAATAATATTTTGGCTACTATTCTTATGTTATTGTTTTAAGAGAAATAAGAGTCAGTGGCCACTCATTATTATTAAGTAGTAATTATTTGTTTCTATACTGAAAATTATGATTGCATGTCTAATTTGCACTCTATAAAATAGCGCAAATCATGTATTTGACATGCTTTATTTATGAGGGATTTATTATGTTAAAACGCCATTTATTACTTGCTAGCGTACTTGCTGGTACTTTTGCAATCACTGCATGTAGCCAACAAACAGAAGAGAACGCCGAAGCTGCTGTTGAATCTGCTGGTGATGATGTTGCTGCTAACGCTGATACTGCCGCTGCTGAAACAGAAGCCGCTGCTGCTGAAGCTGAAGTTGCTGCAAAAGATGCTGGTACTGAAGTTGCCGAAGGCGCTGAAACTGCCGGTGTTGCTGCTACAGATGCACTAAAAAACACTGGTGAAGCAGTTGTGGTAGGCGCAAATGAAGCCGTTGCCAAAACTGCTGAAGTGGTTGCCGATGGCGCATCTGCTGTTGAGAATAAAGCCAGTGAAAACGCAGTAGAAGCAGAACAACAGTACTAATTATCAATACATAAGCAACTGAACCTAAGCCATGGATCTACTAATTTGTCGATTGATGAATAGCTTATTAAGATGTTGGTTGCAGATATTGATTACTATATAAGCCCTCAAAATATTTAAAAAGCTTTGGTGATAGCCAAGGCTTTTTTGTATTTAAAATCACAATCTAGAGGTTAGGGCGTGTCCTCATTTTTAGCCCATTTAAATATCCATTGATTGAATTGAGGGCAGGCCTTAGTCAGTCAAAAATATGGTGCACAAGGTTTATCCGTTTTTTCAATTAGCTGCGTATCATATGGAACTTATCAAATTGTTTTATAAAACTCGCTATCATGCTGTTTTATGAATCAAGCAAAGAAAGAAATAGTCGGTTAACCGCTACGAAGCGCTAGCAATTTTTGCTATAATCACGGCGTAATAATTACGATCAAAAAATACCAGTTTTTTGCTGGTCTGACTATTATCAGGCTAGGGTTTTAGGGCAATTGTTGCAACATCGTATTTTTAAGAATGATTTCTTAATATCATATTCAAAATTTAATCAGAGAGCGTCTTATGGCTTTAATATCGTTACGTCAACTTCTAGATCATGCCGCCGAAAATAACTACGGTGTCCCTGCTTACAATGTCAATAATTTAGAGCAGATGCGTGCAATCATGATGGCAGCCGACGCCTGTGACTCTCCTGTTATCGTACAGGCTAGTGCTGGCGCACGCAGTTATGCAGGCTCTGCATTTTTGCGTCATCTGATTATTGCTGCTATCGAAGAATGGCCACATATTCCAGTCGTTATGCATCAAGATCATGGTATGTCACCAGCGATTTGCCAACGCTCAATTCAGCTTGGCTTTTCATCAGTGATGATGGACGGCTCGCTCGGTGAAGACGGTAAAACGCCAATGGATTATGATTACAATGCCAGCGTGACTCGCGAAGTTGTCAAGATGGCACACGCCTGCGGTGTTTCAGTAGAAGGTGAAATTGGTTGCTTAGGTAGCCTTGAGACTGGTATGGCTGGTGAAGAAGACGGCTCTGGCGCAGAAGGCGTATTAGATCACGAGCAGCTATTGACCAGTGCTGATGAAGCAGAACAGTTCGTTAAAGACACCAACGTCGATGCGTTAGCCATTGCTATCGGTACCAGTCATGGTGCGTATAAATTCACCCGTCCACCGACAGGCGACATCCTATCGATTGAGCGCGTAAAAGAGATTCATGCCCGTATTCCTAACACGCATTTGGTCATGCATGGCTCGTCGTCAGTGCCGCAAGAGTGGCTAAAAGTCATCAATGAAAATGGTGGCAACATCGGTGAGACTTATGGTGTACCGGTTGAGCAAATCGTTGAAGCGATTAAGCATGGTGTGCGTAAGGTAAATATCGATACCGATTTGCGTTTGGCATCAACGGGCGCTATTCGTAAATTCCTTGCAGAAAACCCAAGTGAATTTGATCCGCGTAAATACTTCAAAGCCTCTATGGTTGCGATGTCAGATATCTGTACCAATCGTTTCGAAGCCTTTGGCTCAGCTGGGCAAGCGCATAAAATTCGTCCAATCAGCCTTGAAGGTATGGTCGATTTTTATAAATAAGCATGTCTGTGAGATATGCTTATTTAATAGCATTTATCATTAAATAGCAGCTCAGTTCATTTTTTATATCAGCTCTAATAAAGGTAGTGGATTATGATTGGATTGATTAGTGGTCAAGTGCAGTATTTGATGGCACCGACTGCCTGTGTCATGACTACCTCTGGTGTCGGCTACGATATAGAGCTGCCGCTACCGTCATTTTGCCAGTTGCGTCTCAATGAGCAGGCGAGCATTTGGACGCATTTTCATGTACGTGAAGATGCGCAGCTGCTTTATGGTTTTATCGATCGCAAAGAGCGTGATGTCTTTCGGCAATTGATCAAGATCAATGGCGTTGGCGCAAAAATGGCGTTAGCAATGCTATCTGCGATGTCAGCTGCTGAGCTAAAGATGCATGTCGAGCAAGAGTCAGAGACGGCATTAACCCGTATTCCCGGTATCGGTAAAAAAACAGCGCAGCGCTTATTGATTGAGCTAAAAGATAAGCTGAAAAATATCGAAGTCGATAGCAGTCATTTAGAGTTTGCCATGCAACCTGCTGAGGTATCTCACGAGGGCAGCATCATCGCTGAGGTAGAAGGCGCGTTGATTAGCTTGGGCTATAAAGAAAGAGAGGCACAGCAAGCGATTAAAGCCGCTAAGAGTAATGGTAATACCTTTGCCGATACGCAAGGTTTACTAAAAGCCACATTGCAACAGTTGTCAGGATTTTGATTCATTCAGCTCACTACCATCAATAAGTATCAATAACTCTTAAACAGATAAGCGACATTCATTGTCGCTTATTTTCGTTTTAGGCTGTGCTTTATTTAGTAGCTGCTTTATGATGTTTTGCATGACTTATACGTAGCGTTTGGTTATGCTATTTATACCTATTCTTTAAAAATAATGATTTAATATAATGATAAAACCTATGATGCAAGATCGTTTGATTAATCCATTCGAAGGGGCAGGCGATGCGCCTGATTCTAATATTCGACCGGCATTACTGGCTGAATATATCGGTCAGCCGGTGGTGCGTGAGCAGATGGAGGTGTTTATTGGCGCGGCACGTGGTCGGGGCGAGGCATTAGATCATACTTTGATTTTTGGTCCGCCCGGTCTTGGAAAAACGACGCTTGCCAATATTATTGCTCGTGAAATGGGTGGTAACTTGCGTTCTACCTCAGGACCTGTGCTTGAACGCCCCGGTGATTTGGCAGCCATGCTGACCAATCTAGAAGAGGGTGATGTGCTATTTATCGACGAAATTCATCGATTGAGTTCTGTTATTGAAGAGATACTGTATCCCGCCATGGAAGATTTTCAGCTGGATATTATGATTGGTGAAGGGCCTGCGGCACGCTCTATCAAGCTGGATTTACCGCCGTTTACCTTAGTCGCGGCAACCACGCGAGCAGGATTATTGACCTCACCACTGCGTGACCGTTTCGGCATTGTGCAGCGGCTCGAATTTTATAATATTGCTGACCTAACCACGATTGTGAGTCGTGCCGCACGCTTGATGCGTGTACCGATGAGTGAAGATGGCGCGGTGGAGATTGCTCGCCGTGCGCGTGGTACGCCAAGGATTGCCAATCGTTTATTACGCCGTGTACGTGATTATGCTGAAGTGAGAGGCGACGGTAGTATCAATGGCGCGATTGCGGGCAGTGCGCTCGATATGCTGGCAGTTGATAGACGTGGTCTTGATCATTTGGACAGACGTTATATTGAGATATTGCACGAACGCTTTGATGGCGGTCCAGCTGGCGTTGAAGCGGTAGCAGCAGCAATGGCTGAAGATCGCGGTACGCTTGAGGATGTGATTGAGCCATATCTTATTCAGCAAGGCTATGTATTGCGTACCGCACGTGGACGCGTACTGACCCAAATGGCGATTGACCAAATGTTATGAAATTAGCCTAAAAAATGCCCCTACGTTTAATACTCTAGTTAAACGTAGGGGCATTTTTTAGGCTTTAGTTTCTTATCAGCACCATTTAACAGTTAAACAGTTGGTATCACCTCAGGCCATATTTTCCCAGGGTTGAGAATATTTTTAGGGTCAAGGGCTGACTTAATCGCTTGCATCAGCACTAAGGCGTTACCGTGTTCTTGCTGCATATATTTTTGTTTGCCTTGCCCGATACCATGCTCACCTGTACAAGTGCCATCCATTTCAATAGCGCGGGTAGCTAAGCGGCTGATAATGCCGTCAGCGGTAGCGATTTCTTCAGGGTTATCGGTATCGACCAATAACAAAACATGAAAATTACCATCGCCAACGTGACCGACGATAGGCCCAATCATGCCCGAAGCTTCGATGTCTTTTGCTGTTGCACTGACGCATTCTGCTAATCGTGAAATGGGCACACAAGCATCCGTCGATAAGGCGCTGGCGTCAGGACGTAAAGCAGAGCTGGCATGATAAGCGTTATGCCTTGCTTGCCACAGACGCTTGCGCTCGGCTTCATTGGTATCCCAAGCAAAATCCGTACCGCCGAATTCTTCGATGATGTCGGTAAAGATTTGAGCTTGTTCAGCGACGCTGGCATCTGTGCCATGAAACTCTACAAATAGGGTAGGCGTCTCATCCAGATCAAGATTGGCATATTGATTACAGGCTTTAATTTGCATGGCATCAAGTAGCTCAATGCGCGCAATCGGCAAGCACATTTGAATGGTCAGCATCACTGCCTGACAGGCATCCTCAATCGTTGGGAAATGGCAAATACCGCTACCAATACACTCGCTGATGCCGAATAGTTTAAGCGTCACCTCAGTAACAATACCAAGTGTCCCTTCTGAGCCGATCATTAATCTCGTCAAGTCATAACCCGCTGCAGATTTTTTGGCACGGGTACCAGTGCGGACAATCTCTCCACTAGCGGTGACTATCTCAAGCGCGAGTACCACATCTTTCATCGTGCCATAACGTACCGCATTGGTGCCTGAAGCGCGAGTGGCGACCATACCGCCGATACTGGCATTGGCACCCGGATCTATTGGAAAAAATAGTCCAGTATCACGTAAGTAGTGATTGAGCTGCTCACGTGTGACGCCTGGTTGTACGGTCACCGTCAGATCTTCATTATGTACCTGCAATATTGCATCCATCGCATGCATATCGATGCATAATCCGCCATAAGGCGCATTTAATTGACCTTCTAAGGATGAGCCAATACCAAATGCAATCACTGGCATTTGATATTGATTGCAAGTCTCCACCGCAGCTGCTACCTCGTGCTTATCTGTTACTGTCAAGACGGCATCGGGTGGCTGATTGGCAAGCCACGTCATCGTATGCCCATGCTGCTCACGTACCGTTATATTGGTAGTAAGTTGTTTACCGAAACGGGTTTGTAAGGCAGCAATAGCCTCGCTGTGGTCTTTTTTAGCAATTGATATTTTAGCGGTAGACATGGGTGACTCCTATACAGGGCGTCTTTTTTAACGACACAATGAGAAATAAGGCAATGTAAAAACTAAGCTCTCACTCACTTTAAATGTCGCTAAAAAGCAATGAAAGTGAGTGGGAGCTTATTGAATAAATACTAGGGCGTGTCATCAATTAGCACATTAATGTATTTAGTGGCCTTAAAATGGCTAAATTTTGCTAAACATCGTCAGTAATTTTGTCAATATGTTCATATTAACGGCAATTTCTTCCTTGTTTATCTACAATTTTTCTCATTTTAAGCCTCACAATCTAATTGATGACACGCCCTAGATAGTACTGGCTATTAACCAATACTTATTTTTATTAAAAATAACAAAGCGTTAGGCTAAAATACGCCAAACGACAACCAAAATAGCCAATATATAAAAGATAGGCGAGAGCCAGCCAACAACCTGTGTTGCAATGGCAATGAAAATGGCAAAACCTGACAGTGCTAGCCAATCTCGGCGGCGATCATTAAGCATATCCGCACGAATTTGTTGTATTTCTCGCAGTTGACTGTCTTGGCGTGATCCTTGTGAGGCAAGGCTTTGTAAGCCTTGATCCAATAGCTTTGGAATATCAGTCGTAGATAATAAAATCTCTGGTAACTGCTGGCGTAAATGTTGTAAATTACGCATCGGATCAAGCTGCTCTTTGATCCAGCTACTTAAAATAGGCTTAGCAAGTGACCAGATATCAAGGTCAGGGTATAGGTCACGACCAAGTCCTTCGACATGCACCAAGGTCTTCAATAGCAGCATTAATTGCGGCGGGATACTCATATGGTGACGACGGGCGATATCTAAAATTTGCATTAAAACACCGGCAAAGTCGATATCATTGATAGATTTTTGCAGCATTGGACCAACTGTGCGTTTCATATCGCGCATTAGGGCATGCTTGTCTGTATTTGGTGGAATCCAACCGGCACGGCTGACGATATCAACCATCGCTGTAAAGTTGTTATTCATCACCGCCAACAGCATACGCGCGACGATAAGCTGATCGTCTTTTGATAGCGTACCCATGATGGCGCAATCAAGTCCGATATAGCGTGGTTCATGCCCTAAGTCAACCGCTGCCATATCTGCGGTGAGTGTTTTAACCGGCGGCGTCTCTACAAACACATTACCCGGATGCATATCGGCATGAAAAAAGTTATCGCGGAATACTTGGGTAAAAAATATCGTTAAGCCTTTTTCTGCTAGTGCTGCTCGGTCATAACCTAGCTTATCAAACACTGCAACTTGCGAGATAGGAACGCCTTGGATACGCTCCATGACCATCACATTTTTGGCAGAATCATAGACTTCTGGTACATACATCAATGCGGAACCCAAGAAGTTGTTGCGCATCTGAGTGGTATTGTCTGCCTCTAAGGTCAAATCCAGCTCGTTTAACATCACTTGGCGATAGTCTTCGACAATATCGACGATATGGATCGCACGTGCCGCTTCAATACGCGCTGATGCCCAATTGGCCAGCTCACGTAGTAGCTCAAAATCAGCAATGATGGTGGTGCGGATATCAGGACGCACCACTTTTACCACCACTTCACGACCATCATGCAATGCAGCAGTATGTACTTGGGCAATAGAAGCCGCCGCTAGAGGTTTGACATCAAAGCGTGCGAACAAGGTGCCAATCGATTGACCAAGACCGTGTTTGGGGTCTTGGATTTGGGTAATGGCCACATCAGAATTGAAAGGTTTGACTTTATCTTGTAGTTGAACCAATTGCTCGATAATCTCAGGCGGCACTAAATCGCGACGCGTTGACAGCAGTTGGCCAAGCTTTAAAAACAGCGTGCCCATGTCTTCAAGCGCATATTTAATCGCATTGGGTTGGTGTTTCTTACCCCACGCCGCTGGATGTAGGCGAATCAAACGCGCCAAAGGTTGCAGCTGAGGCGCGTCTTCGATAGAAAGATGAGTATCGATGCGATAAGTTGCGGCGATACGCCAAAGCTCAAGTAAACGGGCGCGATGAGATAATAGCATGAGGTATGGGTACTCTAAAGAAAGTCGAAAATAGGGTGGGCACTGCACTTATTTATAAACTGTGCTTGTCTATAAATTGCACTTATCTATAAACAGTGCTGTCGATAATAGGATTTAGCGATCATCGACGACAACAGTTATTGATGAAATGAGTTATTGAGAAAGCGTGCCTGTTCATCTTTGATAGCAGCAAGTTTGGCCTCTTCACGTTCGACATCAGCCCGCAGCTTTAACAGTTGCTGCTTAAGATCGTTTACTTCTGCTGCCTCGATAGGATCAGGAGCACTATTACCAGCCACCTCATTAGCCCAGTCGCTGACGTCATCAAAAGCGCGTTTGGCACTATGGCGCCAGCTACCTTTTAGCTGTGATATAAGCAGATGCAACTGACTGGCCATCGGCTTACCAATAAATGGCTCAAGCTGTCCTGCAACATCTGGGTCGAAACCTGCGACCAGTTGTTTGAGCTGCATGAGCACCTTATAATCACCCGCGATAGGTAAATTGCCTTCGGCACCACGCATCAGATTCAGCAGTTGCGCTGGGTTGTCTACAGTAATGGTACAGTCTGGACGACTATGACCAATCCGTGCGCGTTCCATACTGGCTTGTTGGTGCTCGTTCATCGCGCCACTTTGCTCAAACACGCTGTCTGTTGTCACCGGCTCAAAACGCAAACGCTCATGAGTGAATAAAATATCCAAACGAATCTCAGGCATGGCCATATTGAGTCGCAACACTTTGCCAGCAAGCGGTGCCAATCCTGATTTGGTAATTTCATCACTCGCAATAGCAAGGTTAATCAGCTTTTCGGCACCCGCCAAAAGTAGAACAGTCAGCATAAGGCTCTCGCATAGTCAGTTGAGCGCCTTAAAAGAGCGCATTATTTGTAAATGTCAGTTGCCACCACTTTACGTGATGGCATGTCTATTACTATGTGTAATTTAAAACTTAATCTTACGCTCTAAAGCCGCGATGGACAGCGACAATACCAGCCGTTAAGTTATGATAATCACAATTTTCAAAGCCCGCTTGCTGCATCATTTGTTTCAACGTCTGCTGATCAGGATGCATACGAATCGATTCGGCCAAGTATTGATAACTCTCAGAATCATTGGCAATCAGCTTGCCCATAATAGGTAAGGCGGTAAATGAGTATAAATCATAGGCCTTAGACAATGGCTCAAATACAGGTTTTGAAAATTCTAAAATTAATAAACGTCCACCTGGCTTCAGCACACGGTACATCGATTTGAGCGCTGCGTCTTTGTCCGTGACATTACGTAGACCAAAGCTGATAGTGACCAAATCAAAGCTATTGTCATCAAATGGCGCGAGTGTTTCTGCATTGGCAAGTACAAAATCGACGTTGTTGCAGCCAGCATTGATTAAGCGTTCACGACCGACTTCGAGCATGGCGGCATTGATATCTGATAATACTACATGGCCATTTCTACCGACTTCACGGCTAAATACTTTGGCTAAATCACCTGTACCGCCTGCGATATCAAGTACATGCTGACCCGCACGCACGCCTGATAAGCTAATGGCATAACGCTTCCATAGGCGATGAATACCAAATGACATTAAGTCGTTCATGATGTCGTATTTTTTGGCAACTGAGGTAAAAACATCGGCAACCCGTGCTTGCTTTTCAGCTTTATTGACAGTCTTATAGCCAAAATGTGTTTCTTCATTACCATCGGTATCAGGCGTATGCGGATTATTGATGTCATCACGCTGATTAAAAAGTGTTTGTTTGGCGGTTTGTGTTTGTGCAGATGTATTGTCTACAGTGTTGCTATTAGCGTTGTTGCTGGTAGTATTATTTGGCATAGTGGTTTGTTGGCCTTGTGGCGTTCCCATTGGTAGGTCTTGGACTTGTGTAAAGTCATTTCTCTTGCTGTTTTCGACGCCAGCATCAATACCTGTATTAAGCGTGGTATTAGTTTCATAGCTTTGACGTGCTTGTACTTGTGACGTAATATTTTGATTGTGGGTGATGCTCTCTCTGACCAATTTATCTTGCAGGTGACCATTGATAGTAGGTTTTTGATCGAGATGCGCGTTGTTATTATGGATGTTATCGGTCATAGCATTATCCTGTTATTCACTTTTATGGTTATTTGTTTGCAAGGTATAAAATAGCAGCTAACCAAGCAAATGATGCGTCTATCATACACCAAACGTCATTGGCTTACCGCCATTATCCGTCTCATGAACACGGTCAATAATCTCAAGCTCACGCTCACAAAATGGTTCAATAAAGCCGCTGACACTTTTTAATGGTTTCATCGCTTTAAAGCCTGAATCGATAAATTCATACAAAGGCTGATAGTTGTAACGGTAGGCGGTGCCTTTAGCCAAGGCAAAGGCTTTTTGCAACATAAAAGAGTTTATATATTTATCGGTACGATAGCACACCTCTTTTAAATGACCAATTTGGATACGTCGAGTGTCGGCTTCATTGACTACGCGATAGGCGGTCAACATGTTGTCTTCATTAACAGCCAAATCTTGAGCCAATAGCCATTCTGCTAAATGTAAATCCAGCTCTATCGCCAAGATAGCTGCTTGTATCGCCATGCTGCCAGTCTCTAAAGCTGCTGCTGGCGCAAAACGTTCAACTTTTTGCGCTTTAGGCACAATACGTTCTAACTGTCTGGCCAGCAATTTAAACTCATCGCCGCCATACAATTGTGTCAAAAAATAATCTGCCATCAGCTGATTTTGAGGTTGCTCAAACAAGTCTTTATGAGTGTTCTGAAGACGATCTCGTTGCCAAGCTTGCACCTCGCTAAGTTTATCGTTTAATGCCAAATCTTCATGATAAGGCAGTGCCCAAAAACGGTTCAAATGTTGTTGTAAATCGGCTAAAGAGGCCATGGTCAGTAAACCTGCATAAAAGTAAAGAGGGTTAAAAGGTTGCAAATAAAAGGCTCAGGATAAACCATGTTTTATACTTTTGGTTTTTGTATTTATAGAGCGTGATTACAGCATGTGTCTGAGATTGTGTTCACCTTAAAAGAAAATAAAGCAGAATACAAATGTCAAACTGTTACATAGCAGCGTTATTTACCGAATTGCTGCAATGCTATGATGACGCTAACACGCTTTCAATCATAGGATGATGACAGTTATGAGCAAAAATAATAAGACGACTGAATCCACCGCACCACAAGCGCTAAGTGCGCGATTTAGTGAGCAGATTGTTGATGAACGCCTAACCCCCAATCCCTTAAGCCAGTTTTCTATGGACAAAGATGCACTGAGATTGGCACTGGTCACGGCCCAATATGCTCTACGAGCAACGCGGCAACAGACGCCGCCAACCCTCAATAAACTAACAGGGCTATTGGTATTGGTCAATGGTATGGAGCAGGCAGGCAAGGGCACTGCTGTTAAGCAATTGCGCCAATGGGTAGATCCTCGACTACTTAAAGTTGAGGCAACCGTTGGTGATTGTCCCTTAGCGTATCAGCCGATTTGGCAGGCACATACCAAGGCATTACCCCGTCATGGCGATGTGATGGTTTATTTTGGCAACTGGTATGCTGACCTGCTTTATAACGTCATGCGTATGGCAACGTCAGACAACGACAAGACGTTGCCGATTGCGCAATGGCAAGCATATTTACAGCAGCAGCTTATTAAGCTACAAGCATTCGAACAAGACCTAGCTGCCAATCAAACCCGACTGCTTAAATGCTGGTTCCATGTGGATATTGAAACATTGCAAGCGCGATTGAATGACGATGAAGCCGATCCGCAGTTTTTATACCAAATTGACTGGAATAGTAAAAAAGTTATTGAAACCTTTAATCAAGTGGCTACCGTTCTGCTACGCCAGCAAGATGATTGGATCATCATTGATGGTGATAACAAGTCAGATGCAGCTGACCATTTTTGCCATGAAGTGCTACAAGCGATGCAAACCGCGCTAATGAGTAGTAAAAAAAATACAGTAAACACCTCTGATAAATCGAAGGCTAAGAAGCAAGCTCAGCAAGCACTCAAATCAGCAAAGTTTGAACCTGTAAAAATTCCTAAATGTCTAAAAAATATCGATGATGCAGAGATTGATAAGTCGGAATACCGTGATGAGTTGTTAGAAAAACAAGTTCGCCTTGCCCAGTTGCTGCGTGCGCGCAAAGGGCGTCATATCGTTTTTGCCTTTGAAGGAATGGACGCTGCTGGCAAAGGTGGCGCGATCAAAAGATTGGTGGCGCCGCTCGACCCACGCGAGTATCAAATTTATAATATCAGTGCGCCAATGCTATATGAGCTGCAACATCCTTATCTATGGCGTTTTTGGACCAAACTTCCGAACGAGCAAACCGACCGTATTAGCCGTATTGCCATTTTTGATCGGACTTGGTATGGGCGCGTTTTGGTTGAGCGCATTGAGGGTTTTGCCACGGATGAGGAATGGCAGCGTGCTTACGATGAAATCAATCGCTTTGAGGCGGATTTAGCCGCGGCGGGGACAATCGTTATCAAATACTGGTTGGCTATCGATAAAAAAGAACAGCTTAAACGTTTTGAGGCACGTCAGGAGACACCGCACAAGCAGTTTAAGCTGACGGACGATGACTGGCGCAACCGTGATAAATGGTCGGATTATGTGCAGTCTGCGGCGGATATGCTGGCACGTACCGATACAGAGTACGCACCGTGGTGCGTCATCGCGACCAATGAGAAGCGTCAAGCACGTTTGGATGTTTTAGATCATGCGATTAAGCAACTATCAGCGGTGTGTGGCAGCTGATATGTGATTGGTCATTCAATTAGGTAGCTGGTTACAAAGCGCCATAATTATATATTTAACGTTAAATAAATTCAGGGAAAGAGAGTATAATGCTGCGTTACAGCAGGATGTTTTCTAACACATATGCTGGCAGTTACAAATCTTGCAATATCATCATGCATTATGCGCTTATATTTAATATAATAGGCGCGTAATAGCTCCTGCTGTGCACGAAACTCACTGAGTGAGTAGCGTGTTTTTACCCTTTGACACAGACATTTTAATCACTCTGGTTAATAAATTTGGCAAAGGTTCTTACAATAGCAGTTATTAGCACCAAAATTATTACTACGACATCTCTAAGCCGCAAGCTGCTGTAATCAGACGATTTGGCAATATTCCTTGCGGCTTTGTGACATATTGAGTGATGTGTTTTACCTTATTTACTGCCTTTACGTAAAATAAAATACGAGTAAATAAAAGATAAGCGTTAGGGTAGAGCACCAAGATAGCAGTAAGAAAAACCGTTTTTTAGCAAGCATATTGCGCGTTTCATATACGTTATATTAATGTCAGAAGCTATCACGAGCATTATTAATAGCCGCGCAATGTCATCAACCGCCTATAATTTCAATCAGCTTACGCAGGACGTATCAACGTATGGGTATCAGCAACAGTTCTACAGAGCCAGTCAAATCAGTCGGTTCTATGAGAATAAATCTATTTTTTGCCATTTTACTGATTGCGATGACCGCCTACTTTTTGTGGTGGGGTCTAGATTACACGATGCGTCAACAGACGACGCTATTTATTGTGGCCACTGCTTTTGGTGTCTTTATGGCATTCAATATTGGTGGTAACGATGTCGCCAACTCCTTTGGTACTTCAGTAGGTGCAGGGACGTTGACTATCCCGCAGGCATTGGGTATCGCAGCGATATTTGAAGTGTCCGGAGCCGTACTGGCAGGTGGTGAAGTCACCGATACTATTCGAAGCGGCATTGTCGATTTAGATGGTCTTTCAGTAACGCCCAACCAATTCATTTATGTCATGCTGTCAGCGCTCATCGCTGCCGCATTTTGGCTATTATTTGCCACCAAAAAAGGTCTGCCTGTTTCGACCACGCACGCCATTATTGGCGGCGTTGTTGGTAGCTCTATTGTATTAGGTATCACGTTAGGTGGTACTGAAATGGCATTATCAACGGTGAATTGGAGTACGATTGGCACCATCGCGATTTCTTGGGTATTGTCACCGCTATTGGGCGGCGTTTTGTCCTATGTATTATATGGACAGATTAAGAAAAACATCATTGAATATAATGATAGAACAGAGGCGCACATTGCGACTTTGAAAGGCGACAAAAAAACCTTAAAACAAAACCACAAAGAATTTTTGGACGGTTTAACAGAATCAGAACAACTTGCCTATACGTCAGCGATGTTACGTGATCAAGAAATCTACAAAGATGACGATTGCGATGTTGAAGATTTAGAGACTGACTACTATAAACAGCTTTATGAGATTGAAAATGAACGCAGCAACCTTGATACGCTAAAAGCGTTGAAGCAATGGGTTCCTATCATTGCGGCTGCAGGCGGCGCGGTCATGGCTTCTTTGGTCATCTTTAAGGGTCTAAAGAATGTCAATAATGGCATGACGACACTGCAAGGCTTTTTAATCATGGGTATGATCGCAGCGCTAGTGTGGCTTGCGACCTTTATCTATACCAAGAGTATCCGCGGTAAACATAAAGAGGATTTGACCAAAGCGACGTTTATTATGTTTAGCTGGATGCAAGTCTTTACCGCCTCTGCTTTTGCTTTTAGCCACGGCTCAAACGATATTGCCAATGCAGTCGGCCCTTTTGCCGCGATTATGGATGTTATCCGTACCAATAGCATTGCGACTGAAGCCGCTGTACCGCCTGCTGTCATGCTGACCTTTGGTGTTGCGCTTATCGTTGGTCTTTGGTTCATCGGCAAAGAAGTCATTCAAACGGTTGGTACCAACTTGGCAAAAATGCATCCCGCTTCTGGTTTTTCAGCTGAATTGGCTGCGGCAGCAGTGGTTATGGGCGCATCAACCATGGGTCTGCCCGTATCAAGCACGCATACGCTAGTTGGCGCGGTACTTGGCATCGGTATTGTCAATAGAGACACCAATTGGGCGTTGATGAAACCTATCGGTTTGGCATGGATCATTACTCTTCCTGCAGCAGCGGCAATGTCTGCAATCAGTTATATTATTTTGGTCAATATTTTTTAACACGTACGCTTATTTAACGTTATTTATAAGCACATTTCAAATAAAAAACGCTTATCAGCATCATGCCGATAAGCGTTTTTTTATATCTGTTTTTAATAGTTACTGAACGTCTAATCCGTACCAAATTGTTTGCGTTTTTTGGCAAAGAAGCGATCTAAGCGGTCCATGGCATCCTCTAAATCATGTAGGTTTGGTAAAAATACCAAGCGGAAATGATCGGGCTTATCCCAGTTAAAGCCTGTTCCTTGCACCATTAAGACATTTTCTTCAACAAGCAAATCCATCATAAATGCCATATCATCTTCGATAGGGTAAACATCAGGATCCATCTTTGGAAAGCAATAAAACGCGCCTTGTGGCATGGTACAAGAGATACCTTTTATTGCATTAAGCCGTGACACAGCCATTTCACGCTGCTTATATAAGCGCCCACGCTCTGACGTGAGCTCTTTCATGCTTTGATAGCCACCCATCGCGGTTTGAATAGCGTATTGACCTTGGACGTTGGAACACAAGCGCATAGACGCTAACATGTCCAAGCCTTCGATAAAGTCAGTGGCATGGTGCTTTTTGCCAGACACCATCATCCAACCTGCGCGGAATCCCGCGATACGATGCGATTTAGATAAGCCATTGTATGAGAGCACCAGCACATCATCAGTCAAGGTGCTCATTGGGGTGTGTACCATATCATCATAAAGAATACGATCATAAATTTCATCGGCCATGATGATTAAATCATGTGCTTTAGCGACCTCAATAATTTGTTTGAGTAATTCATCACTATAAAGTGAACCCGTTGGATTATTAGGGTTAATCACCACGATACCTTTGGTTTTAGAGGTGATTTTAGATTTAATATCTTCGATATCAGGATGCCAATTATCGTCTTCATTACAGCGATAATGTACCGCTGTGCCACCAGCTAGGTTCGCCGCTGCCGTCCAAAGCGGGTAGTCTGGCATTGGGATAAGCACTTCGTCACCATCATTCATCAAGGCCTGCATGGTCATTACAATCAGCTCAGAAACTCCGTTGCCCAAATAGACGTCACGGACATCAACTGCCGATAGCAACCCTTTTGATTGGTAGTACTGTAAGACGGCTTTACGCGCTGAAAAAATCCCTTGCGAGTCGGAATAACCGGTCGCGTCTGGTAGGTTCATTGCCACATCGCGCAAAATCTCATGCGGGGCTTCTAAACCAAAGGGGGCTGGGTTACCGACGTTCAGCTTTAATATACGTTTGCCTTCTGCTTCCATCTTATTGGCTGTTTGTAATAGCGGGCCTCGAATGTCGTAGCAAACATTTTGTAATTTATCCGATTTTTTTATTGTGTTCATAGTGTGACCACTCATAGGGTTATTTGGTGAGTTTGTATCTATAGTAGGAGTTGTAGTCGTTTGATTGGCTTGGGAGTCATGTATCTTGTCAGTTTGAGCAGATGACGCGTTTTGACTATTCTTATTATGAGAATGAGCGCTTTTACTCACCTCTTTATTATTATCACTGTCATTTTTTAGTTCGCCGCGTAACAGATAGCCTTCGCTGCAGCCTAAAATGTGTGCTAGCGTTGGTAGTTTAGATGACACAATGCCATTGGTGCCACGCTCCCAATTAGAGATAGCACCGCGACTGACTTTTGCGCCTGCTGCGGTCATGGCTTGCGCTAATTGCTCAGCAGTCAGCCCTTTATCACGACGTAGCTGTACCAGTCTTTCGGCTTGTGTGCTTTTATTTTTTTCATCAGCCATAGTCATTCAAGCCTTTATTCATTAGTTGGTAATAGAGAGAAGGAAAGCAGGCATTTGTTTTAATTGAGCCTTAATGCAAGATATTATTGCATTATCAGTATCAATGCAAGCTGTTTTTAAGAAGGATATATTTATTAATGCAAGAATAACTTGCATTAATAGTATTATAGTTGCCTCATTGCTGCTCTACTAGGGCGTGTCCTTATTTTAAAAATGGTAATAAAAATGAGATAAATTGTCGTCAAACAAGGAAAGTAGTGCAAATAATATCGAGATATTGATAAGCTATTTGACGATGCTTGGCAAAATTTAGCCATTTTTAGCTCATTTAGAAGATAGTCGATTGAATTGAGGACACCCCCTATATATCAAACTTCTCTCAGAGAATCATTGTCGTGGCTACATCTATACTCATTGATACGTTAAGAAAATTTGCTGTATTTTATTTATCATAGCTTTTTCAATACCTTACACTATCGCTTGTTTATAATAGTTTTCTTGTAATGTATACCTTGAATATTGAGTGGATAAACAATAGATAAGGCCCATCGTTTTTATAAAAATATGGCGATAAAGTGTTAGTTTATAGCAGATAAAAGCTAATGCTAATGGATGAGATAATACATACCCAAATTAAGGATACATTATGCAAGACAATCAACTTAGCCAAGAAGAAATCAGCCAATTAACAGAAGCTGATTGGAAAGAGCGTTTGAGTGCTGATGAATATCACGTGATGCGTGAAAAGGGTACAGAACGCCCATTTACGGGCGTCTATAACGATGCGACTGATGACGGTATTTATCGCTGCAAAGGCTGCGGTGCGAGCTTATTTGACTCAAGCAATAAATTTGATGCCAGCTGTGGTTGGCCAAGTTTTGACCAAGGAGTTGATAACAGCGCTATCGAGGAGCATGTGGATAATTCGCTGGGCATGACGCGGACAGAAGTGACCTGTAGTAACTGCGGTGCACATTTAGGCCATGTCTTCCCTGACGGCCCAAGCGAGACGACGGGGATGCGCTATTGCATCAATTCTGTGTCTATTGATCTAGATAAATCTGAAAAGTAATTGTTAAAAAAATTGCTTAGAGTATTTTAGAGTCATGGCAGGGAAGCGCGAGATGCTGCCTTGCCAGTTATTAGCATTATTAATGTTTTCACTGTTATTGAAAAATGAGCACGGTTTAAAAGAATATCAAAATAATAACTTAATCGATTTAAGGACAAATGATGAGCACGATTTACGATTTTACTGCTGAGCGCATGGACGGTACTGCACAAGCGTTCTCTGATTATCAAGGTAAGGTGTTATTAATCGTCAATACCGCCAGCAAATGTGGGTTTACGCCGCAATTTGAAGGCCTAGAGGCGCTGTATCAGCAATATAAAGATCAAGGATTGGTCGTTATTGGTTTCCCTTGTAATCAATTTGGCGGGCAAGATCCAGAGAGTAATGATGAGATTGGCGCATTTTGTCAAAAGAACTATGGTGTCAGTTTTCCAATGATGGCGAAGGTTGATGTCAATGGCAAAGATGCTCATCCTATTTTTGATTGGCTCAAAGAGCAAAAGGGTGGTGTATTGACAGATGGTATCAAATGGAATTTTACTAAGTTTTTAATTGGTAAAGATGGACAGGTCATTGACCGCTATGCGCCAACCACCAAACCAGAAGCCATAAAAATGGATATCGAACAAGCATTAGCCAGTAAATAGGATCATGCTTGAAAATTTATTGGTTTTTTATAAAAATATAAATCCAATAAAAACATAGGCTTGTCAGATTAATCAATAAAAACCTATAAAATAGGTTAAAAAACTGAAAATACTGTTTGACAGCCATGTGTAAATCTATATAATACACACCCACAGCAAGGGGACTTAATTAAGTTCAATGTTGTTAGAATTTTTACTGACTTAAAGCGTGACAACTTTAAAGATTAAACTTTCTATAAAATTCCCTTTAAGGAATTTTAACTTGCGAAGCTAAAATTGCACTGCAATTTTTTAACGCTTCTCAGGGTGATTAGCTCAGTTGGTAGAGCGTCTGCCTTACACGCAGAATGTCGGCGGTTCGAATCCGTCATCACCCACCACTCTTTTTAGCGAGTGTCTCTGTAATAAGAGAAGATGCTAAGACGACCTAAGCAGCGGTAGTTCAGTTGGTTAGAATACCGGCCTGTCACGCCGGGGGTCGCGGGTTCGAGTCCCGTCCGCTGCGCCATATTTAGTAAAAAGCTAAAACAAATTTAAACTCTCGAGTTTAAGCAAGTTTCGCCTCAAACATAATTTTGTTTGGGGTTTTTTTGTGTTTAAAATTCCTCTTACAGCCTTTATCTATAAAGGTTGACTATTTTTCTTTATCAACTGATAGGGAATAGTCTATCTTCAATAGTGTATTCTTTATCAGTTTGGTTGCATACATTCTAACTTTTGAAAATCGCTGATCACCCGCTTTCTGACCACCTGTTCGGTGACCAAATGGTGACCATTTCTCGATCAAACCCGCCCTATGATTCTTTTAATAACTGTACGTTAACTTGAAAGTAATACTCATCCTTAATGGTAATACTGACTTTGCCGTTATGGGCATTGACGATCGCTTGTACGATGGCCAATCCCAATCCTGTGCCCGAGTGCTGATTATTGGATTTGTGATGACGATAAAAGCGTTCAAACAGTCTATCTGCTTCCGCTTGAGTTAGAGGCGTCTGCAAGCGATTAGTGATGGTGATGTTTAGCGATGGCTGCTGAGCCGTGTCTTTAAGGGCGTGAGCGTTATGTTTTATGAGGCTAGCAGTCTTAGAAACGGCGGTAATAGTAATGATGCTGTCGCTGGCGGCGTAGTAAATCGCATTGGATATCAAGTTGGCAAATAGCCTTTGTAACAAGCTCTCATCCCCTAATACCACATCAAACTCACCTTTTTTCTCAAAAGAGATACCGCGCTCTTCGGCTATCAGCTCAAAATAATCGATGAGCTTAATTATCAGTGAGTCGGTATCGACAAGATGACGTTGTGAGTCGTAAAGACCTTTTTGAGTTTTTGCCAGCAATAGCATATTGTTAATTAGCAGGGATAGTTGCTTGAGCGTGTCGTGTTGATGATGTAGCTGCTCGACATATTCTTGATGGTCTCTAGGTTTACTGAGCATCACTTGAGTTTGAGTGCTTAACGTTGCCAGTGGTGTGCGCAGTTCGTGAGCAATGTCATCTGAAAACTGTGATAATGAGGCAAAGTTGTGTTCGAGTTTATCCATCATGGCATTATAAGCGTCAGCCAAGGGTCGCAACTCGCTTGGCATTTCAGAGACGATGATTCTATCGTCTAACTGCTCAGCGTTGATACGTGCCATTTTTTGACTGATGGTCGCTAAGGGGGCGAATCCTAAATAGACGCTAAAAGCCGCCACTGATACCAAGATAAAAGTAATCGCAATAAGTATCAGAATAAGATGGTGATTAAACTGGGCAAGGTATTGATGGTGCACATCAATCGGTAGCGCGATGAATGCCAAGCGATTAGAGTGCTCAATGACCAGCGCGCGATAATGACGATGATTAAGCTGCAAGTCAAAGGGTTGATCGCGGTGCTGCTGCCATAGTTTTTCGACCAATTGGGAGTCATTGAGTTTATCAATAAAATCCTTTGGCTGACTATTGATGACTTGTCCATTATGGTCAGTGATAATTGTTTTAACTTCGTAATCTGGTCGAAAGATATCTACCACAGATGATGCTGTATTGGCGAGATGAGCAGGGTCGGCAAGGTTGTCAGAGCGCTGATCATCCGATGTCACCTCTGTCATGTACTGTCGTAAATTAAACGCAGCGTGAGTCAGGATCTCTGAGTCCATTTGTTCAAAATGATCATTAACCGAACGCTGTATCCATATGTACAAAAAAGCTTGAGATATCAGCACACATACCGTTAATACTAGGGTAGTGCGCCACAGTAATGACAAGCGTCGATGCTCCGGTTTATATGCCATGCTATTTCACTTCAACGTGGTTGAGTTTAGAAACTGTATTAGCCTCATTACTCATATCAATGCTAGTTTCATTATTGACTGTAGCGGCGATATTGTCCGCTTCTAGTTTATAGCCCATACCGCGTACGGTATGAATGAGCTTATTTTCAAAGCCATCGTCGATTTTACTTCGTAAGCGTCTTATCGCCACATCAATCACATTGGTATCGCTATCAAAATTCATATCCCATACTTGTGAAGCGATGACAGAGCGGGGCAATACTTCGCCTTGATGCTCAAGTAAAAACTGCAATAGCGCAAATTCTTTGGCCGTCAATTTGATAGAACCTTTATCTCGATGCACGCTACGTTTGGCGATATCCAGTTTTAAATCAGCTATTTGAAGCACTGTGCTGGCGTAATCTGCTTGATTGGCACGGCGTAGTAAGCTTTTGATTCTGACCAACAGCTCAGCGAAGGCAAAAGGTTTAGTGAGATAATCGTCACCGCCAATCTCAAAGCCTTTTATGCGGTCGCTAAGGTCATCTTTTGCGGTCAAAAATAATACAGGGGTGGTGTTACCAGCAGCGCGATAATTACTGACTAATTCAAATCCGCTCACATCAGGCAGCATCACATCCATCACCACGACAGTGAAGTCCTCAGTCATCAGAGCATGATAACCATCTAAACCTGTGGTTTTATGCTCAACGATAAAACCTGCCTCGCTTAAACCTTTTTTGATGTAGTCGCCAAGCGATAATTCATCTTCGACTAACAATACTTTCATAGCATACTCGCACCAATTATTTAGGATGAGATCAATATAAAATGTCTCTATTATTATCAATCATAGAGGAATACTGGTAATAAACCTATGCTCAGTCTAGAAGATGACAAAATTGTCATCTTGGCGTCATCTGACTGTCAGAGTGGCTATGCTAGTTTGGCATCAATACATCCTAATTTTAATATTCAACACCATGAAATATTCAACACTATGAGAAGCCTCTATGATTCCTTTTACCGTTAAGTTTGTTCGAGGGTCAGCGGTCTTATTAACCGCTGCCATATTATCAGCATGTGGACAATCTGACAGCAATGCTTCTAATGCTAGCCCCTCTACTGCCAATGCCTCTAACGCCAGCAGTGGTGAGGCAAACGCTATACAGAGTAGGCAAACAGTGACAGAGACACCAGCCAACAACCCAGACCTGCTCAAGAACGTGTCAGCCACTGTCTATAAAGATGCCAATTGTGGCTGTTGTAAAGAATGGATAGGGCACGCAGAAGATAATGGGTTAACGACAACTGCACATGATGTTGCAGACTTGTCATTATTTAAAGAGCGTTACGGTGTAACTGCTGAGATGCGTTCTTGCCATACCGCCGTTACCAGTGATGGTTATGTCATCGAAGGTCATGTTCCTGCTAAGTATGTGGCTAAGTTTTTGCAAAATCCACCAAAGCAAGCCATTGGTTTGGCGGTACCGGGTATGCCCGTCGGTAGCCCTGGTATGGAATATCAAGATAAGTTTATGCCATACCAAATTATGCAAATCAATAAAGATGGCACAAACCAAGTATACGCTGAGATTGAGTCCGCAGAGCAGCAGCTATAAGTTAATACTTTAGATAGATTTTTTAAATTTCAGCTACTCATTGTAGTACTGATAGCAGCATTGATGGAGACTGACTGATGAATCATACAGAGCAAAAACAGATGAACCCTTATGTAAAGTTCACCCTCATGATTCTGACGTCTACCGTGGTGATGTATATCATGATGTACTTCAATACTTATGAGTGGGATCATATTTATTTTAGTGAGACCAGAGCCTATATGGCGCTATATATGGGCGCAGGCATGGCAGTGATTATGCTCGCCTTTATGAGCAATATGTACAAGAAAACTAAGGTCAATGTAATGATTTATGGTCTTAGTGTGCTGATGTTTGCCGTGGGTATCTGGGGCGTCAGATCTCAAGCAACCGTCGATCAAGTGGATTGGATGCAGGCTATGATACCGCATCATTCAATTGCGATCTTAACCAGCTCAAGAGCCGATATAGAAGACCCTAGAGTACAGCAACTTGCTGACGACATCATCGAAGCACAAAAACGTGAAATCCAAGAGATGCAGGCACTGATCGAAGCATTAGAATAAATAGCCTTAAAACGCACTGCTTTTAGTACATAAATTAAATGATTTTTCCAACTGGTGGATCTTAGCTGATTTGCCAGTTTTTATATGAACCATAACTACCAAATGATCGTAATTAAGGACCTACCATGAAAATGATAAGAAACTCACGTCTTGCCATGCTTGCAGTTAGTGTCAGTGCCGTGATGATGCTTGGCGCTTGTCAGCCGACGAATGATGTAACAGAGGCTACTGTCAAAGACGAGGCGGCTCCCGTTAATAATGCTACAACAGACACTAGCGCGATGGATGCTCATGCAGGTCATGATATGTCAGGCGATGCGATGACGGGCATGCATAGAGAGTATAATGACTCTATGACTAAGATGCATGATGAGATGATGGCAGGCATGGCATACAACGATCCCGATGCTGCCTTTGCTCAAGGAATGCTCGGTCATCATATGGGTGCTGTTGATATGGCAGAGATTCAGCTAAAGTATGGTAAGGATGCAGAAATGCGTCAGTTGGCACAAGAGATTATTGACGCTCAGAAAGCTGAAATTGAGCAAATGCAGAACTGGCTTGCCAACCATCCTGATGCTGCTGAGCCAACGTCTGATACTGAAGCCATGCAGACAGCTTATGCTAAAGGTATGGATACGATGCATAGTGAAATGATGGCAGGTATCGCTGACCCTAACCCAGATATGGCATTTGCTCGTGGTATGTTGCCGCATCATATTGGCGCAGTAGATATGGCAAAGATACAGCTAAAGTATGGCAAAAATGAAGAAATGCGTCAATTGGCACAACAAGTAATTGACGCGCAGCAGCCTGAAATTGAGCAAATGCAAAACTGGATAGCCAAGCATAATAGTTAAATAACGAGTGCTTAAGAATGGATGTATTTTAGATAAAAAGCAGTGTCTTATATTTATTAAGGTACTGCTTCTTCTACTCTATATTTTTTAATCTTTTCTAAAATTCTGCTATTGTCTGTATCAATATTCACGTCGCCACCTTTGTCGACCATAAGCCTTAGAAGGTTGAGTCTCTTAGGTACGCCATTGATATGAGCAAGGCTTGCTAGGATAATATATCTGTGTTTAAACCACCCGAAGATGGCTTAAGTAAAATAGTAAAATACTAACCTTGCTCACCATCAAATTGCCAAATCACCATAACCAACTATTTAGATAACTCATTCACATTGTGTTCGTAGTATAAAGTCGTAGCTGGGCTATTGTAGTTGATGAGAATAGTGTTCTTGACTAATCTCCAATCGAAGACAGTGGCAACTTTAAAAACCTTGAGTTGTGTTGAGTTTGCATCCCTTATAATATCAGCAGCTAAAAGTGCGCTTTCCTCTGAGTTGTAGGTAACTTGATAAGCACCAAGATAACCTTCTCTTAGGTCTTTAATACTAATAACTGTTCCATCTATTGCGCAGGCATCTTTTAAAAAATCAGATCCAAAATCTGAAGTTAGGTTTTTCTCTATCCTTGATTTAGGTGTATTGCTTTTAGTAAAAGTTATGTTAGCTTTGCTAGTTAATAAATTTGATTCTTTAATACCCAGTTTGACAAATTCTTCATACATTAATAATAAAGGTTCACCAGTACAATTATTTTCAATACTAGATTCAATAAAAGTAGTTTCACTTTTTGCGATATTAGGCACGTCTTCAATAGCACTACTTTCTACTGAACACCCTAAAGGTGCAAAAAATAGAAACAGAATAAACTTTTTCATATGGAACCTCTTGATTTTGTAATGCACCATTATTTTTATGACCAAGCATACTAAGGAAGGACTAATGTCCTTCCTCTGATTATGGGACGTACTGAGCTATGCTGAAGAAACCATACACCTAAACTTGGTAAACTAGCGACTTGACAAGGAGTTTACCATGACCAAGAAAATCAGAACTTATAGCACAGAATTCAAAGCAGAAGCCGTCAAGAAGATAGCGGACAACGATGGGAATATTTCAGCGACTGCAAAGCAGCTTGGTATCGCCATGCAGACCTTATCTAATTGGCACAATAAAACCAATCAAGGCAAACTTGCAGGAACAGCTCAATATGATCCTGAACTCATGGCGGTGATCGAAGAAAACAAGCGTCTTAAACGACAGCTCAAAGTTGCTGAAGAGGAACGAGAGATCCTAAATGAGGAGGGATAAAGCGAAGCACTACTTCGCCCCGACGCAAGGGGAGAGCTATGCTCGAGTGAGGCAACGTCGTACTTTGCAAAGCACAGTTAGTCAGGTACGCCTTTATCAAAGATAACCAGCACTTCTTTAGCATCACCACTATGTGCCGCGTGCTAAGTGTTAAGCCATCAAGTTATTACGACTGGATAAATCGCGATATTAGTGACCAACAGATACATCGTAACCAGTCTGAGCTACTGGTTAGGGCTGTTCACAGTGAAACTCGTGAGCGCTATGGTGTTGAGCGACTGCATGCAAAGCTGATAGAGCAAGGGCACGATATTAGCTTGTATATGGTTAGAAGCATTAAAGAAGAACATGACATCAAATGCCGTCGTCACAAACGATTTAAAATCACCACTGACTCCAATCACAACAAGCTTGTCTATCCAAACATACTAAATCAGCAATTTGATGCTAAGCGTCCTAATGAATCGTGGGTCAGTGATATTACTTATATCTGGACCAATGAGGACTGGTTGTATTTAGCTGGAGTCAAAGACTTATACACCAAAGAGCTGGTCGGCTACGCCATTAATAAGCGCATGCCAGCAGATTTAGTCTGCCGTGCACTCAATATGGCAATCAAAAATAAAGGGCCAAGCCAAGGGCTAATTGTACATTCTGATAGAGGCAGTCAGTACTGTAGACATGCTTATCACAAGATCACCAAGACTATAAAACAAGATTTGCAGCCATCAGCGATATCATTGGCTATATTGAGTTGTACTACAACCAAACGAGGATTCAGAAGGGCTTGGGCTATAAAACGCCAAGACAGGTGTGGTTTGACTTTTACCGTCAAGCTGCGTAATTAAAATCTCCCAAGTTTAACTGTACGGATTTGACGGCAGGGGTCAGGGTGCTTCACCAGACTTAATATTGATTTGCGCAGTGGTGGTGGCACTAATACCTTGGCGCTTAGCACCATCTGTAGCAGGATTGATAATACCCATTTTTAGACTGGCAGCGACTTGTCCATCAGCGACGTTGAGCTGTGAGTAAGCTTGTTCTTTGCGATGATCAGTAATCCATTCTGCTAAGCCGTTATCCGTGTTGCGATAACCGCTCTCAATCGCTTGTTCGTTGTCCGTGGCAAATAGGCTAGGGCGAGTCGATGACAGCAGACTACCTGTATTAATCAGATGTTCGCTATCACCGATAGACTGCATGAGGGTTGGATCGTCGTATCAATAGTAGACCTCTTTCAAAATTGATATTTTGTTGACTCTTAATAACGAAGATTCTACAGATAGCGCTGACTTATGCAAGAGGTCTAGTTACTGCTTGAACATTATTTACAAAGTTGGTTTAACTGTATTTTCAAAATAGCTATCGGCTTGGTCAGTGGGAATAGCACATGTAGGATTAAAGGTTAAACTTTGACCTGTTGATTCGCAATTATTAACGTTATATACAGTCTCTTCATCACAATATCGATGTCTAGCATTATTTGCAAGCTTGATATTATATACGAAATATACATCATCATTGTATTGCATTTTATATGCATGGTTTGGAACTAGAGCATTATTATCATCAAAATAAATAACTGTATAGCCATCAAAATCAATAATATATTCTAGTTTAAAGCTGTTAATTTTTTTTCCATTTTTATCGAGCGTATGGAAAAGAGCTTTATCGTTTTTAGTCAGCCTCTGAAAGTCTTGTAATTCGATTGTTGGTTGAATAGATGGTGAACAGACGTTAGTTTTAGCAATACAACCCGTTAATAAAATGGATATGAATATTGTAAAATTAATATTTTTCATTAATAGACCTCTATGTAACCATAATAGTTAGTTGAAAAGTTAGTGACGCTAATACCTCTTCTCGGTAGATCTCTTGGAGAGTTGTTGGGCTCTTCACCCCAAGTAAATATGTTGAATTTTACACGTCCAATATGTAAAGAATCAGTTAATACATTACGTCCATCGCCATCAAAAAGCTGTAAACCGCCTTCATAAACTATCCAGTGAATTGAGTTAATATCTCTATCGCCTTTATTGTTACTAATCATTTTTGGCTGTATCATCATTATTATTTTTTTACCAGATTTATATTTCTTATCCATTTCAAATAATTTATCTATACTAAAATTTCTCTTATTAATTATTGTCTTTCCAACATCTAATAAACCCAAATCATGACTTTTTGTACTGCTATAGCTTGCCACCTCTTTACACATGCGAGTAAGCATTCCCATCCAGTTTACAGCGCCTAATTGGTCAAATGACCCAGTTTCGATACCATCGTATCTTAGATTGCTTTCACTACTACGTGTAGAGGCTAGCACTATCCAATCAACTTCATCCATTTTCATGTTTTTGTAGTCAGAATCGTCAGGCTTTATATCATACATTGAGCTTTTAGGCCTAATACTATAGCCATTACTTAGTTCGTAAATACCTGTTCTATGCAGCTCTACCGCTATTTTTTTGTATAAGCTACTACTACGTTGTATTAAAATATAGTATAGGCAGGCCATGCCGCAGAGTGAGGATTGTGCCTGATCAATTAACCAAGGTTTAGACATTCTTTGCTGTGCTTGAGTCAAGACTTTTTTGCCATCAAAATATCTAAAGCGGTTATGTACAAAGTATTTATTACTAACAGATTTTTTCGGTCGTGCTTGCATATGGCAACTTATTTCGATTTCACAACCTGCCATATCTTTATACTTGTCTTTCAACTCTAGCGTAAACTCAGGTCCTACAGTTATTGCCTTTAACGTTATAAACTTATTCCTAGAGGTACTAGGGCTCATATATTTAATAACCCAAACTATCTTCGTACTTTCGATACCCTTCTTCGAGCCTGCTAACTTAGCTAAGAACTTATAAGTTTTATTAAATACTAAGCCCTTTTTGTCAATTACGCCCGTTCCTTTATTATTTGCACCTATTGTAAGATCGGTTGTTAATTCAAAATTTACTAGCGTCGGTACGCTAATGCTTTGATTGTAGAGATTAAGCGTTCCTAATCTTGAAGAGGCTTTTGTAGTTGTTTTACCCATTTTTTTGTCCTAAATGCTATCGTCAGTTATTTCATGCAACTCAACTACGTTATCGTCTTCATCAAGCTTTAAATAAACTTCAATTTCTTCAGGGTTATTTGAAGAAAAACGTTCAGTTATTCCATGTTCATCAGTCTTTCCCGATATTTGCTCACCAGTAGTAAGATTAGTAGCTTCGTATTCAACAAATGCTAATGGGTTTCCATCATCATCTGTAAACTTGTATGCGATACTATAAAGAGTGCTTAATATTTTCTCATCAGGCAACCCCGCCAACCCCAACCCATCTACATCACCCCCAAACTTATTATGCTTACCAGCCTTCTCCGTAAACTGCTTTGCGGCTATCGTAATATTTGCGCCATCCAAAGTGATACTTGCACCACCAGCGGTCAGTGTAATTTTATTCGTCGCTACTATCTCAACCTCTTTGGTCGAGGAGGCTATATTGACATCTTGCTTAGCCGTGGCTTCAACCTTACCCGTATGGGCGGAGAGGGTGATATTCTCTTTGGCATTGGTCATGCTAAATTGACCATCGGCTATGATATTTAGAGACTCGCTACTGACTTGGTTATGACTCTCCCCACTACTGATCATCATATCTTGCTGCGTAGTACTAATCATCTCACCCATACTTCTGTGAATCAGCGTATCGTCACTGACATAAGCACTGTCTGCTGCGCTATCGATTAGTGTGTAGGGCATCGTTTGATGGGTTTTGGTTTGCTGTTCCTCTGCGATAGTCTCAAGCTGCGTCTTAATCGCTTTGTGGTCATTGACATGACGTCCAAGCCCTGTTGCCAATTGTGTTAAACGTTCGGCTAAGTGCTGACCACCTAATACAGTTTGGGTCAGGGTCGGGGTGTGCTGCTGGTAGTTATGCTGTCTAGATTGCGTATGAGTTTGCGGTTGAGTAGAAAGGACGAGGGCTTCGCCTGATTTTATATTGATTTGAGCGTTAGTAGTCGCATTGATGCCTTCGCGTTTGGCGGTGTCTGATGGATTGATGACCCCCATCTTTAGACTGGCAGATATCCCAGCACTGTCTATTTTTATCTGAGAGTAAGCTTTTTCTGTACGGTGGTCAGTCACCCATTCAGACAGGCCGTTGCCTGTGTTGCGATAACCGCTTTCAATCGCTTGTTCATTGTCCGTGGCAAATAGGCTAGGGCGAGTCGATGACAATAAACTGCCAGTGTTAATTAGATGCTCGCTATCGCCGATAGATTGCATGAGGGTTTGGTCATCCGCTCTATGGGTGAAGTGTGTGCCGTAGTTCGCGCCAGCTTGCGCCTCCAATCGGTTGATAGGCTGAGCTGGACTATCCAGTAAATAGCTGCGCGTGGGCGTCATATGGTTACGGCTATCGATATCGCTTTGCGCTTCGGTGATACCTGTCATCGGCGGTAGGGCATGTCTGCTATATAGGTGACCGACCCATGGGGTATCAGCGGTAATGAGGCACAGCTGAGTTAAATGAATGCCAGATGCTAATGTCGACGCATGACGCTGTTGGTGGCGTGTGCTTTGGGTCAGCCCTGTGACATGCGCCAGACTATTGCGTGCCAAATGAATGATATGAGTAGCACGGTAGTGCTGATTGAGCGCACTGTGATCGACAAGCATAAAAGTATCAGCAACACTCAAATCCGTAGCATGGGCTATGGCATGATAGATGCTATATCGATTTTGATGACTGTTTGCCACGATGGTTGCTTCGTCTATGGTTTCAGTATCTGTTACTGGCGCAAAAGCAGCTGGTGTGTCTAATGTGAGAGTGTGGTTATTCGAATGGCTTACTTCATCAGAGTTACTGCTCATCGCAACGTCAGCGGACTGCGTTGGGTGTGCAACACTGCTGCTATTAAAACGCTGCATCGTTACTGAATTTGGTTGGGTGATGACCTGCTCACTCAATGCCAATACAGGTGCATGGACACGGTCATGTAACACTTGCTGGTAACGCAGCCCGCCAATATTTAGGCTGATTCCATCGCTATCACTTGGATCTGCGGTGGTAATAATGAGCTTTGGTGGACTGTGCTCATTCGTTTGCTCATGGCGCAGATAGGCTGTGAGTCCTTGACGCGCAAGCCGCTCGCAAATATGTGTCCAGTCGCTTATTTGCCACTGGGTCATGCGTGCTGGTGACCAGTTAGCATCTTCACCATTGTTGCTGTCATCGATGATTTCTATATCCAGCGTAGCCGTGCGCTCTGCTACCATCGCTTGTACAGTCAAATGAGTATCAATGTGACCGCGTATATGCTGATGCAGACGATAAGTGATGGGCTGGGCGAGCAGGCGATAATAGCCGTAGCTGCCATCATGATCTAGCTGATGCACAGCCGTTATATAAAGATGACGAAAGCTTAGGCCACTTGGAATATCAAAGCTCAAGGTCAGAGGGCTACCGATGAGATTGGTTAATGGCGTAAAAGGAGGGTGATGCCGCTCATGGATATAAACGTGTAGCACATAAGTGTCGATACCGTGCTGCTGGTGTTGGCGATTACCATTGGGGTTTAGTTGAGCAATGATATCGGCTTCATCAGCGCTATGCATGAGCTTATCTTGCCACGCACCATGAGCATTGATGTCTTGGCGAGCGCTCGGATAGGGCGCTTGAGTGCTGCCTTCACTGGCATAGAGCCGATCAGGGTGCATAGGCAGCACGGTATTGGTCAAGCGTAGCATAGTTATGTCCCTATTTTTTTAGCAGTGGCTCTCTTTTAGCATTGGTGTTTTTTGTAGCATCGATATCTCTAGTAGCAATGACAGTATGTTTTTCAGCATTATCAAACCAGCTATCAGCACTTAACCGTCATTGCTTAGTGACCATTATCGTCATACGTTCTACATAGCGATGTTATTCATTAAGGGTAAATTCGATACGGCGATTGCGAGTGCGACCTTCTTCGTTGTCGTTACTAGCGATAGGATCTGAGTCCCCTTTACCAGTAGTACTGAGACGAGTCGAATTGATGTTTCGACCGATCAAGTATTGTTTGACGGCTTCTGCACGCTTATTTGATAGGGCAAGATTGGCAGTAGAATTGCCGACATTATCGGTATGACCGGTGATAAGAACAGGCTTATCACCGACCCGCTGTAACACCCCTGCCATATCGTCTAAGATACCAAGACCCATCGGCGTTAGATTGGTGCTACCAGACTCGAACTCGACGATACGGTTGCCTAAAGTCTCGTCTATGAGGCGTTGTTCACCTTCTACCACGACCAGCTGGTTTTCTAATTGATAGAGATCAGTTAGGCGCGAGTGAATACGGTTTTGAATGGCTTGCTTTTGCTCAAGGCTGCTTACCTTGCCATGTAAGCTAATGGTCGTCCCATGAATGTCGATACGCCCCTGACGAATGTTAGAGATGTCGCTATCAATGATAGTCGTGGCTATCTGTTGCCAGTTGGTTGGTATACTGATGTTCGAACGTACTTCGATTTCATCTCTGACAGGTTTATCAGGATACTGTGCTTTTAGTTTGTCGAGCAGTTGCTGTTTGTCTGAACTGGTAGCGACCACACCTTTGATGACCACTGGCACATTTTGTGAATTATTTGTCACATGAGTGTCGTTATGTTCCGCAAATACAACGGCGCTCATAGGTAGTGTGATAGCAGCGGCTAATAGCAGGTTTTTCGTGTGATTTGTTCGCTTGGATTTTGTTATTCTAGAGAGGACTTTCATTCAAGTACCTTTTTAATCTGTCTATTGTTGAGCAGTGACTAATTGCAGGGGTATGATGCATGGCGGCTACTATCAGCTGTTACGAATCAGCAGTTATCGTGAGCTATTATTTATTGTGCTAAAAAAGTTTTTTTAAACAATTGCCTGGTATCATACAGATATAAATTGTCTTGTAACAATACTTTATTAAACCGTGTCAATCCAATGTCTTCATCGATATAGCCTTGAGTCCAGTCGCTATGAGCGATGACTACCCAATCTTCAGGATAAGTTTTTTCACTTTCTGATATTTGCTTGAGTATACGTCCATCGGGTTTAGTAAAACTTATGAGCAGGCGATAGCAATTAGCGACACGATATAAGTAGGTATTCAAGTAGAGCTGGTGTGGCTGATAAAAACCATTGATGAGATCGTGCCAAAAAGTGGCCATGTGTATCGAGTTTTCTCTATCAGAGGTAAGTGACCAGCAGATGGCTTTATTCAAGCCATGGAAACCCTTAGTAAAGGTCGGTAAAAATAACAGGCCAGTGGCAATGATTTGCTGTATCAGCTGCGCTTTATCGATGTTCATTAAGATCGCTATATCATGCAACGTAGTGGTATTGATAAAATCATAGTAGTAAGTACTGGCATTATTATCGATGCTGAGTTGGCTATGGTTGAGGTGCTCCATAAGATCGCTATTATCAGTTTTGGATTTAGCCATACTTAAAACTTCATAAGTGTCATTCCAAAGCGCTGATGACTTGACGGGCAGATAGTTCATCCAGTTTTTCGGTTTATCGAGATGAAGCACGCCAAAACCTATCAATGGGTAATTTCTATAGCTACTATCGTGACTAGGGATCAAAACACCGGTGATAATCTCATTAGCTCTAGTGTCGATATGACTGAAATTTAAAAAGGCAAAGTTATGATTGCTGACATTGTCTATCGGAATTCCGCTAAATACACTTTCCGACACGGCTAGCGCTTCGCTGACCCATTCATCAATGGCATTGGTCTCAGAGATATGAGCGCGCGCCCGGACAAAGTCCCCGCGAGCAGGCAATTTTCCAAAATATACTAAAGGCAAAGAGTCTGGAGTCATGGCGTTTGCTCCTGCTCTTCAGTCACGGCTGAACGATCATCAGTAGCCGTCGTGGTATCAGTAGGCGGTTGTACTGGTGGACTATTTTCACTATTGGTATTAGGGACTATAGTAGATACGCGGGCTGGCGGCGTGACATTGCTTGTATTTTGCTCGCCAGTTGGTACTGGCTGATTGGTGCCAGAACCCGCATTGGGAGTATCGCCATCAACAGCATTATTATCAGAAATTGGCCTTGCTGTACGTGTGACACCAAGGGCAATAATCTCCTCTGGTAGTTTCATTCCGGTAAAGGGATTGGTAGAGCGACCTTGATCGGTAGTGGTACTACTGCCGCTGCCGCTGATGATTCTAAAGCGTACAGAGATAGTGATACCGTCACCAGACCATGCCATCTCAAAGATATCATTGCCAAGTTCAGTACGGCGTGCACTGTTAATGAGCCTTTCTACCCCAAAGCTGCCTGCTTCTTCAAAGACAGTAAAGTCTCTGCCATCATAGTCCTTGGCTCGAATACTGGCACCAGGTTGGCTACTTGGATTTGGCCATACAAACGTTGTCCACGCTTGAGTACCCATGCGATAACGCAACTGTTGACCATCGACTACAATGGTATATTCAGTCAAACCGCTGACGGGTAATGGCATAATTTGAAAAGTGGTTTGATTGGCAGCGCCACCAGTATTATTCGCACCAGCAGCGCCTGGGCTATTGCTGCCCATATAATTGGTAAAGTAACGGCCAAAATCAGCGACAAACTGCGGGTTGAGACCCAGACCTGCACCATTCCAGATTTTACTGGAGATTTGATCGCCGCGGCGAATGATAAAGGGCGATAACGTTTCGTTGACGAATCGCGCCACATAGCCATCTTCGCCGAAGAATTGACCGATCTCTGCAGGCGTCGCTTCTAAGTTTGCATTGGCGGTAAAGGGATACTTACTGCCTAAATTATCGAGGAAAGGCTTATAGACCTGCGCTTTCCAAACTTTATTAATCTCAGCCTTAGTGGGCGTCAGCAGCATGTTAAATGAACGAGTCAGTGGCTCACTCAACAACGGACGAACCAGTTGTTTTATTTCAGAGTTGGCTTGACTCAGGATCTGCTCATCTAATATCTGTAGAGATTTGGTTAACTCTGAGCCTTCGGGGCTGAGGGTTTGTGAGGCAAACAACAAAGCATCAGGGCCGATGTCGTCACTACGAGCGATATTGTTAAAACGGGTTCGGATATTGCCTAAACTGACTAAATAGCTGTCTAATAATGACAGATCCTGATTTTCTTCTCTTGGCGTTACTAGCGCGTGTATAGAGGAGAATTCTTGAGCAATCACACCTGAGCTTGCTTGTGCTACAGGCGCGGCGTTACTAGAGCTACCACCATTATTCATCGCAGCTTCTGCTTGTCGTAGCTCAGCAGGGCTTTGACGCAGGATAGTTTGCTTAAACCAGTTGACGAATGAGCGACGAGATTCGCCACCATTGCCAGCTGCTTGATTAGCCGCTTTATTGTCCCATTGAGTTTGGCGATCTACTGTCTCAAACAGGGTTTTTAACGGTGACTCTGTGGCACTAGACAGCTGATTTAATAAGACCGCGTGATCATCGAAGCCTGTGCTATCCCGAACATATACTTGCGATAAAAAACGTTTCCATTCACTGATATATTCTTGCTTATAGCGATTGACCAGATATTGTCGTATCTGTTCAGGGCTACCCGTCAAGGTAAGGTCATCTTGGCTACTGGTGGCCAACACCCAATCATCGGCGACCACTCTCGTAGTAGCAGCTTTATCAATCTCATCACTGACGAAAGCATCCCATGCCTCTTTAGTAAAAGTGCCTGAAATGACATAACTACCAAGCAGTGTTTCATTAGCATTGTTTTGCGTAATCTGTGCAACCGTGACCGATGGGAAGCGGGCAGATGCGCGCATTTTAATCTCAGAGTAAACCCGCTCACGAGCAGGTTGACCTTTGCTAACCTTGGATAAATTGCTACGGGTTTTGTCTATCAGCCCTAAGTCATTTTGGATCAATGGAAAGGCGGGGTCGTCGACATGAGCCAAGGTGAAACTCAAGATACGCTCAGCTTGGCGAATCATCTTGTCACGCGGCATGTCAGCGCGATTGGCTTCGAGCCAGTTGCGCCAAAAACGGGTCATCTGATCACTCAAATGACTGGCCTCTAAATTGTCATGATTGCCAAGCATGAGATAAGCTTTGAGCGCGTTATAAGCATCTTCAACGTCTGTGGGGTCCGACTGGATATAAGCATCATTAACGGCAGCATCAGAGGTGCCATCAGTGCTTGAGTCTTCTGTACGGACTTCTAATTGATCGGCATTGGTATTTACTTCGGTTAAAAACGTTTCGATATTTTGTTTGGTTGGCGCTAAGACGATGATGCTGATGCCGTTATAATATTCTGCTAGCAATTTTTGCTTAAGCTTATCGCCTTGATAGAGGCCAAAACTCAAAGACAGCGGCTTGTCGTCTTCATAGCCTTCAAGCTGCTCGATTCGACTTTGTAGAATATTGAGCGATTCAAGCTGGGATTGTAAATCACCGTTAGAATTTTTTTGTAGCGCTGCGACTTGCTGTAAGTCAGCCACGACACGCTCAGTGAGCTGTTTATTATTGGCATAAGACCATGTCCACAGACCGACAGCCGCACACAAAGTCACGACAGCAGCTAGCGTCGCAAGCGCACGATGACTGCGCTTGTGTCGATTTTTATGCTGCTTGACCAAATGCTTGTCTTTTAAAATAACTTTAGAAAATAGATCTTGTAAAAAATAGGGCTTGTCTGCGGCTTCTTGCTTCGCATTGAGCGGTATCGCAGGTGAGTGCAAATCGTAATTTTGTACCATTTGCAACGTCATTTGGCTGCTAACTTGCCCGTCCTGCAAGGCGCTGGTAAAGTAAAAGCCACGCAATATGGGCTTAAATTGGAAAGGGTTGTCCTCAAACAAAGCATGCATCAGCGTCCGTATCATGGGACGTAATGACTGAAACTCCATTGGGAAAGTCATTAGACTGGGAGATACCGTGCGCTGATGACGTAAGGATAGCTTAGTGGTGCTCAAATCTTTCAAACCATTGACCAATACGCCAAAATGTTCTTCGAATACGTCAGTAATATTGATGTTTTCTGGGTCTTCAGGGTAGGGGATGGTCGCGCCCCATACTTGGCTGCGCTCTTCTTGCTCATAGTCATTAAAGAAGTCACGGAAGCCTGAAATCAAATCCATTTTAGTAAAGACCACATAGACAGGCGCATAAACTTCTAACTGTTCAGTTAAGTCTTGCACACGGCTGCGCAGATTCTTGGCCAAATCCAACGCATAGTTTGGGTCGTTTTTGGTGAGTTCGGCGATACTGACCGCGATGATGATGCCATTGATCGGTGCTTTAGGTCGATTCTTTTTGAGTAGGCTTAAAAATGACAACCATTCTGAGCGATCTTCTTCATAAACGGAGTAACGTCCAGCGGTGTCGAGCAAGATACCTTCAGTCGAAAAAAACCAATCGCAATTACGTGTACCGCCGACGCCTTTAACGGATAGCTTGTTACCTTGTTCCATAAAGGGAAATTTTAAGCCAGAGTGTAGCACTGCAGAGCTTTTGCCTGCGGCTGGATTACCAATGACCATATACCACGGCAGCTCATATAACGCCGCTTTGCCTGTTTGATCGCCAATCTTTGATTTGCGAATGGTTTTAATGGCCTCTTGCATTTGCTGACGTAGCGCTTGCACTTCTTGAGCGTTTTCATCTTTGGCCACATGAGGGCTATCGTCACCTTGGCTCTCGTTGCCATTATCCTCCACTAAGTTTGCCAGCTCATCTGAGGCAAGCTTACGTTTTTTCCACAGATAATAGCCAAGCGCCCCCAGCACCGTACATGTGATTAGGACGCCAATGATTATGACAAAGGTTTTAATAGTCACATAATCATAAAGTAAGACTAGGGCGACTATGAGCCCCAGCGCCAATAATACTCTTGGGTTATAGATAAGATGAAAAAACCTTGAAAACATGCGTGCTACCTAGTATGAACTTAAGATAATAAAACGAGTATTTACCACGACAAAACACCATTAAAACTACGACTCAGATTTTTGAGAAGAGTCTAGCAACCAAAGCATATTGCAGTGCTTATGTTGAGTAATTAAAAATGATCTGTCTGACTCTTGTTGGTCTTCTTTGGCTAAGTCAATGAATAACGATAAGCTGATGAATGGCTTCAACCAATTATTCAATGGCATATAATGCCCTAAATGATGCTCATTTACTAGAGCGCCTTGTGCTATAAATGCTTCAAGAAAGCTCATATACGTTGATAAGTCATAAGGCTGATTTAATGGATTAATGTCAGACATGGCGGTAATGGATATGTCTGTTATAGAAACATTAGTCTTGTTTTTTTCTTTGCTGTTGATGTCAGACGATTTTTTTGCGGGCTTTACTATCTGTTTATCGGTGGTTTTTAGCGTGGTCGTATCGGTCGGCGACAGTGAAAGCATATTGTCTATTAATAGGTTTTTGATAGTCGTTAAATGATTCAAATAGCGACGTTTATCACTCAAAAGCTCAGTGCGATGAGCTGTAGCTATCTCCGTTAATAAAATACGGGTACTAGCGTCAATATTGAGTAGCTCTTGAGCCGCTTGATTCGAGAATAGCAACAGCGCACCCGCCTCAGTAGGAATGACATTGGTCATTTGCTCAGCATACAAATGAGTGTCTAACCATTCTTCACTTATCTGTGAATCTGCAATGAGAATTAAGCAAAGATCCGGCGCAGTTGATTTAGATAAAGGCAGCAGATGTCTATTGATGAATTCTGTAGGTGTGGCAATGGCGGTATTATTAGCTACGGTGTTTGCGATGTCAGTGCTGTCAGTTATGATGGTCGTAATAGCAATCCGTGTATCAGGAATACCGTAAATTGCTAACTGTTCTTTTATGGTCGCGATTAAAAATGCTGAATCGGCGCTGGAAGGTAAGCATAAATAAATAGGAAGATTGGTTAAATGACCAGCAGAGGCTGCTGTCATTTTGTCATCACCGTTCTCTTTACGGCTGTTATTTTCACTACTTACTTCGTTGGCACTCACCAAATAATGTTGCTGCCATTCGGGATGAATATGAATGGCTGCGTTGGACTGAATCGTATCTTGTTGATGATATTGGTAAAAGTATTCGGCAAGGCTAGACAGCATCTCCTCGCTCAAGACTAGCTGCTCATAAATTAATGCCTGTAAACGCAAGGTAGTATCATTTAACGCGGCTTTACGTTCGGTAACTCTCTCATCATCGAGATGGCTATCTAAATCATTGTCTAAATTACTGTTCGAATCTAAATAACGGTCTGAATAGCTATCGTCAAACTCTGAATCTGCTGAATAGGCATCAGAGATATTAGGATATGGTAGGGCAGCGGCATCAGGGAGTCTTGCAATCGGTTTGACCAACATTGGCATACCATCAATATCTGTCAAATCCTCGCTCAATACGGTTAGGTCTGCGTCATTTTCCACCACCTCAGACCAACAGTCTCCTTCTGGTAGGCAGACACGGCTATAGATAAATAACTGATAAGTATTGGGCGGCTTAATAGCGTCTGTTTTATTTGTTGTTCCATCAAGTATCTCTGGTGAATCGGTTGTTTGTTTATTCAGTTTTTTTTGCCACCATGAGAGCGCCATGATAGAGCCAAGAAACAATAAAGGGATGGAAACAAACCATAGTAATAAGCCAGATGAGGTCAGCTGTCGCGCATTGTCTTTAAAGTACATCCAGACCAAAATGAGATACAACACCAAAATCATGACTAAAACAGATCGGCCGTATGACAGTATTTTTTTTGCGCCCACTTATTTAAACTCCCTATTTGTTGGGTTGTTATTATAATTATTACCATGTAGACAAGCTTTTCGATCCAAATTTTATGATATCTACAAGCTTGTTTTTACTATACTAGTTAACTTTATTTGTCTTTTTTATAATTCGATTGTAATGATAGGAATCACTTTGAAAATGTTGTTAAACTATAAATTCGATAACCAGTGAGGGTCTTAGGAATTATTAAGTAAATTTTTATAATGAAATGGTATTTTTAAGTTGTCTGTAGATAAGCGAATGGATAGAAATAAATAAAAATTAGTGTAATTAAGTTAGCTTTATTTTAAAAGGAGATGATTTGTCTATATAATACTGACGAAATCATAATTATCAACGCCTGTTTATTATTATTTTGTTTTTATCGTCTCAACTGTCGCTGACTCTTGCCTATGATTTACTTGACTGTATCGGTCTTTACATTGCTCTCTATCCTCATGATGGTCATGCTTTTTGATCGGCAGCTATGTGGGCGACTATTAGATAAGGTAATGGTGTTTTTTCATCGATTGCCTAGCCTAAAATTCAAGCATCCATCAATAAAGACACCAAAGAAGGTATTTCATTATCGTATCAAGCAGTTTATTCGTTTTATTTCGGATATAGATGTTTCTCGTATTCCAGTGATATCGGCATTGTCTTTTTTGATTGTCATGGCAACGGTTGGATTGTGTTATGCCCTGATTACCAATCATTCTCTGGAGGTTTATCATGCCAACGATACCGTGGCTAGCACGACAAATTTGCAAATCAGCCAACTACTCATAGGAGAGCGTCTGCGTCCGCCGTCGCCTCCGCCAGAGGAGCTGTTTGCTGAACTAGAAGCTGAGATTGCAAGCTATCAAGCTGACAAGACAGAGGAAGGCTATTGGCCAAATAATCAGACAAATATACCTCAGATTGATAGACCGCTCATGCTCCCTGAGCCTGATTTGTCTGACTTAAACACGCAAGATCATAGCACTGGCTATTCAGGTGACATGTTGGCTGCACATCTAAACAACGGTCATATCAATATCAAAAATGCTGACCGTAATTGGCAAAAAATGAACTCAGATTTTGTTCAACGGCTGTTGACTGTGTATAAAGTAATGAGTGACCAATATGGCTATGACATGGTGCTGTTAGAAGGCTATCGTAGCCCTGCAAGGCAAGCAAGACTATTGAAAAAAGGGACTCATGTAACGAAGGCAGGATCATACAAGAGCTATCATCAGTTTGGTTTGGCGGGCGATAGCGCCTTTATCAGAAATGGTAAAATTGTCATAAGCGAAAAGGATCCTTGGGCAATGCGAGGCTATAAATTATATGGTAAAGTAGCCAAATCTGCCGGACTTGTGTGGGGTGGTGATTGGCGCATGATGGATCTTGGGCATGTCGAGCTGCGCAAAAAAGGCGTGCTCGGTCGCCCAGAAATGGCTGAGATTTTGACCAGTCAATAATGATAATAAAAAGCTAAGGTAAACTGAAAGTATGAATAAATGTATGACATTGCCAGTATCATTAATCGCCGCCACTTGCTTGCTAAGTGGTGCGATCGCCGGATGCAGCACTGATAAATTGAGCAAGTTAAATGACAAGGTATCGGCATTGGCAGGAGAGCCTCCTACTATAGATGCCATGAGCCATATCGTTGATAATGGCAAAAATAGTGCTGATTTGCAAAGTTTAAAAGCACAGTTAGAGCTGCAGCAACAGCAGCTAGCGACCATGAATGCTGAGCAGCAAGCATTACAAGAAAAATTGAAGCGTCAGCAGATTACCCTAAATATCAAACCCACCACTAATGCCAATGCAGGGCGTACCAAAGTAGGCACAGCAAGTACGGCCTATATCGCATTTTTGGAGGAGGAGAGTCAGTTTACGGATATTGAAGCGCTGGCTGCCAAAGAGATCAGTATTATTCCAAATCGTGAGAGCAGTCTGACCGTGAACATTCCACAAGACGCGCGCTTTATCGCTATTAAAGTGGGGCTGAGATATACCAAAAAACGTTCACAGTTTCTTATCCCACTTGCCAGTCTCAATTTTGATACGCCACTGGCAATCAATATTGGTGGATGCGATGTCAGCATTACTGAGGGTGTTGACCCAGCACTGGCACCTACATTTACTACCAAACTTAAATATTATCAGCAGCCACTAGTCAGCTGTTCTTAGGAGATTGTCTTGAGTAAACACAGGGTATTATGGGGAGAAGGGTTGTTTTTGCGACCCCAACATTTTCAGATTCAAGACACTTATCATGACTCGCAACGCGCTTTGAGTATGATGCTGGTGCATCCTTATGCTTATGGAGTATCTGATGTTCAGATTGATAAGCAACTTTTGGAAAGCAATTTACTAAGCTTTCAAAGTATTTATGCGGTATTGCCAGATGGTACGATATATCATGCGCCTCGTACCGACACTTTACCGAAAGCCATTACCTTAGATACCCAAGACAATGGCGATGAAGTTTTCGTATTTTTGAGTTTAGAGATTGTCCATAGTGGCGGCAGCAATATACAGACGGATCGTAGTGACAACCCAACACGCTATGTAAGGGGTGCTATTGAGGCGCAAGATCTATATAGCCAAGCGGCTGAAGCAGTCATTGACGTGATTAAACTGTCGCCAAGTTTGCAATTAAGCCATTCTGCGCAAGCGCCTAGCCAAGATACCGTGTCCTTATTGGTAGCCAAGCTCGTGCGTACCACTCAAGGCGTCTATCAAGTCGATGATGATTATATCGTCCCAAGTGTGCATATTACGAGTAACCCTGCGCTTATTGGTCACGTATATCGTTTGATGACGATGATTAATACCAAGTCTACGTCACTGTATGACCATCATCGTCAATCTAACAATGACTTACTGGAGTTTCGCTCCTCAGATATTGCCTCTTTTTGGCTATTGCATACGCTAAATACCGCATACTCTCAGCTCAGTCATTTATATAATAATGCCAAACTACATCCAGAACGCCTTTATGAAGCATTATTAAATGTCGCCAGCCAATTGGCTACTTTTAGCTCATTATATAAGGTGGGCGACTTACCTTCTTATCATCACGATAATGCCAATGACTCATTTGTTAGTATCATTTTAATCATTCGTGAGCTACTCAATACCGTCATTGCCAGTAACTTTATCTCGATTCCATTACGTCAGAATAAGCCATCTTATTATACAGGCGAGCTAAGTAGTGACAAGATCACACGTGGCTCACAGCTGTATCTGTCTGTTAGCTCATCATTGCCGATGCACGAGCTCATCGACATCGTACCACGCCGATTTAAAATTGCGACGCCTGACTCAGTAGAGAAACGTGTGTTGTCAGCGCTGCCAGGCTCTTCTATTTCACATGTCAGTCAAGTACCCAGTGCGATACCAGTGAGACCAGGCTTTAGCTACTTCACCATCGAACCGGTAGGCGAGCTATATGACGAAATGCTCAAATCTGAATCTATCTGTATTTATGTGCCAAATGGCTTTGATGATTTAAAAATAGAGCTGATGGCTATCGTACAGTAGTTCTTTTTGTCTCTAGAGGTGCTGAGGTTGCAAGATGAGTATGCACTAGGGCGCGCTCTCATTTTGAGGACACGCCCTCAGTAGTATTTGAAATAATAAGCATTAGGAATAATCATGTCAGGGAATAATTCAATGGGTTCTGCACCTTCGTTGTTAGATTCAGGCGAGGTGGCTTCAAAGGTCTCAGCAACTGGTCTAGATAAGCGTATCAGTAGTCAGTCGCTGGTAGACATAATGTATGACGGCTTTTACTTGGTGTTTTTATTGCGCAATCATTATTTCAGTACAGAGCCGCGACAATTTCGTCAAAAAATATATGATTTTTTAGACAAGTTCGAGATGAATGCGCGCAAAAAAGGATTTCTGTCAGAAGATATCCATGAAGCTAAGTATGCGTATTGTGCATTGATTGATGAGACCATCATGACATCGCAAGAGCCCGAGTTTCAAATCCTCAAAGATGCTTGGGAGCTAAATCCTTTGCAGTTGGATTTATTTGGCTCACAAATTGCTGGTAATGAGTTCTTTGAGCGTTTAGATGGGCTACGCGAGCAAGGAGAGAGGCGTCTGCCTGCTCTGGAGGTCTATCACTATGCGATGCTGCTTGGCTTTCAAGGGAAGTATCGTTTAGAGGCGCCAGAGAAAATTCGTTATCTTATCTCACGTTTAGGGGATGAAATTGAGCATCTACGGGGTAATAAGAACGAGTTCTCGCCATTTTGGGCGATACCCGACCAAATCAAACACACGCTCACGAGCGAAACGCCACTATGGGTCATACTTACGGTCATGGCAGTGTTGTTGACCGCGATATTTGCTACCATGTGGCAGTTTACCAATAGTTTCTCGAATGAGCAGCTGTCAGCATACGACAATGTGATTCAAGAAAACAAAGAGCAAGCTCATATCTCAATTTTCCTACCTTAATTATTTTCCTTACTTTAAATGCTAACTTTTTTAACAGTTTTTATTTCAGCTGCATACGTTGTGCTGAAATAGAAACTGTTAGGACAGCAAGGTAATGGGTGTTATATCGTTGGCTACTTATTTTTCTACTGAGTTTCATATAAATTTCTTCATGCCAATGAAAAGAACAGCCATAAAAAAACCCTCATCAAAGAGATGAGGGTTTTGGCAAATGCCATAATTGAATTAAAGATAATTCAAGAAATTTACAACTAAAATGTGGCTCTCCAACCTGGGCTCGAACCAGGGACACACGGATTAACAGTCCGTTGCTCTACCAACTGAGCTATTGGAGAATAAGCTGCAAGTGTTTAAAACCTTACAACGAGCCTTAGAAGTCTCTAACGAGTTCTTGCTAAGTGGGGCGTATTCTAGCAAAAATAAAAAATACGTCAAGCCTTTTTTGCATAATTATCAAAGATAATTATTTTAATAAGGGGATAAGGCGTTTTTCGAGGTTTTTTGTCAAAAAATCCAGCAGTCATGAGATAAATAAAAAAGACGCCACATAGGGGATAGGTGGCGTCTTCGTTTATAAGCGCATGTTTAAGCACATACTTAAGCGTAGTAATTTTAAGACAGTGGCTGTTTATTTATTATTCAGTAATGTCTAAATCAGCAACCGCTTTTTCGATACGTGATAAGGCGTCTTTTAGCGTTGCTTCATCAGTCGCGTAAGAGATGCGCATATAGCCACCAAGACCAAAGGCGTCACCAGGCACCACTGCAACGCCAACTTTCTCTAACAACCATGCTGAAAATTCAGTACATGATGACAGGCCAGCGGCTTTGATGAGTGGTTTGATATCAGGATACACGTAGAAAGCGCCATCAGGACGCAGACAGGTAATACCTTTAATCGCGTTCAAACCATCAACGACTAGATCACAACGCTTTTCAAAGGCTTCTACCATTGGCGTGAGCACGCTTTGATCGCCACTGATAGCGGCTTCGGCAGCCACTTGGCTGATCGATGTTGGGCATGAGGTTGACTGTGATTGTACTTTTTTCATCGCCCCAATCAGCTTGGCAGGGCCACCAGCGTAACCAATACGCCAGCCAGTCATCGCATATGCTTTTGACACGCCATTTAAAGTAATTGCCCGCTCTTTTAGCTCAGGTGCTGCATTCAGAATATTATAGAACTTATCGCCCGTCCAGCGGATGTGCTCATACATGTCATCTGACACAACATAAACTTGTGGGTGCTTTTTCAGCACGTCAGCGATGGCTGTTAGCTCATCCAACGTGTAAATCATACCTGTTGGGTTAGAGGGGCTGTTTAGTACCAGCATTTTAGTTTTGTCAGTGATGGCGTCTTCTAATTGCGCAGCGGTGATTTTGAAATCTTGCTCAGCAGGGCATTTGACGATGACTGGCACACCTTCTGCTATGATGACCATGTCAGGATAGCTGACCCAGTAAGGTGCCGGAATGATGACTTCATCACCTGGATTGATAAAGGCTTGCGCAAGGTTAAAAAACGACTGTTTACCACCGACTGATACCAGGATTTCATTGGGCTCATAGCTGATGTTGTTATCACGTTTGAACTTCTCAATGATGGCTTTTTTGAGCTCTGGCGTACCATCGACAGCGGTGTATTTGGTAAAACCGTCATTAATGGCATCGATTGCTGCTTTTTTGATGTGCTCTGGCGTATCAAAATCAGGTTCACCCGCACCCAGACCGATTATGTCTTTACCAGCTGCTTTTAGCTCTTTGGCTTTATTGGTAATCGCTAGCGTAGGCGATGGCTTGATGTTGTTGACGCGGTCAGAGAGGTGCAATTCGCTCATGAGAGATCCTTTTTATAGTGGAGTGGGATTGGTGAAGCACTATCATTAATTGTATAACGTTTGAGATGTCATTAGGACACGATATCAGGCAGTTTCAAAAACTGTCGCAAGGGAAGTTGATTTTTGAAAATAAATAACCGTTAATAAAGACAAGCGCTTTTAACAGGTTGGATATTTTCATGATAAATACGCTGACTAATCAGCCATTTAATGTAAAGCTATTTTTGATTTTTAGTATTGTAGCATGCCGCAATTACGCTGTCTTATAGGGCTAGTAACATAAAACGACAGACCTAAGAGCAATTTTTCCAGTGCGTGAGAGTAGACAGGTTCAGTCAATTAAGAGACGCATTGATTGCGAAACCACAACAATAAATCGATAGCCTTGCGCTATGATTGTTTAGATTTAATAAATAAAATGGATGATACCTTAATAAAAAAAGGTTAATGCCGTCAGCTGACTAAAGGTGATAAGCAAGTATTTGACACCTGAATGCATGGTAAGTTTTGTGCTATCAGCACACATAAAAGGACGTTTACGATGACTGACTCTACTAAGAAATTACATATACTTATTACTGGCGCGACGTCTGGTATTGGCAATCAATTGGCAAAAGACTATCTACTAGAAGGTCATCATGTCTATGCCGTTGGTCGAGACGATAGCGCATTGGCTGAGCTTGAGTCACTAGGCGCAGAAATGATTGATTTAGATCTCATGGATCGGGATAAAGTTATCGACGCTTTTGGAAAAATTGAAGAGGTTGATTTGGCGATTTGTGGCGCTGGCATGTGCGAATATTTGGACATGCCAAACTTCGATAGCGCCTCGTTTATGAAAGTGATGTCGGTAAATATGGGTACGTTGTCACATGCTATCGAAGGGATATTGCCAAAACTAATCGCCTCAAAAGGTCGCTTGGTTGGCATTGGTTCAGCATCTGCTTATGTGCCATTTGCTCGTGCCGAAGCTTATGGCAGCTCAAAGGCTGCCATCCATTATCTAATGAAAACTTTGCAAATCAGCCTTGCACCGCATGATGTGTCGGTAAGTTTGGTCGTGCCTGGTTTTGTCGAGACACCAATGACTAAGCAAAACGATTTTCCCATGCCCTTTATTCAAACAACAGCGGAGGCAAGCCAAGCTATTCGTGATGGTATCGAGAGTGGTCACGATGTGATTGAATTTCCCAAGAAGCTCACATTACCGCTAAAGGTGTTGGGTACGTTGCCAGATTTGGTCTGGCAGCAAGTCAGTGAAAAAATCAATAAAAAATAACTTATATTGAAAAATTGCAAAAAATAAATTACTAAAACAAATTACTAAAAATATGGAAAGGAACGCATCAATGCTGTTTAACCACCGTAAACGTAAGAACCTAGAGACAGTCTCTCATGAAGCCAGCAGCCTCTCAAAACAGACGACTAACGCTCAAGCTAAAAAACGTATTGCTATCATTGGCTCAGGTGTATCAGGATTGACTTGCGCTCATTATCTGGTGGCGCAACATGAAGTGACGGTGTTCGAGGCTAATGATTATATTGGCGGTCATGTAAATACCATCGATGTGGCGCTACAAGACGGCAAAAAAGCAAAGAGCAGCAATGTGGAAAACAGTGCCATAGATACTGGCTTTATCGTCTTTAATGAGCGTACTTATCCCAATTTCTTTCGTCTACTGCATGAGCTGCAAGTGCCGTTTCAATCGACTGACATGAGCTTTTCGGTAAAGAATACAGCGCGCCATTTCGAATACAATGGTCACACGCTCAATACTTTATTATCGCAGCGTAAGAATGCCTTCAATCCAAAGTTTTGGCAATTTATCAAAGATATTTTACAGTTCAATAAGCATATCAAGCAGCTACGCCAAGACTACGAAATGGCACGTAGTAAAGGGCAAGATGTTAGTGTTTTTACTGAGCAAACGCTGGGCAGCTATCTCACAGAAAAAAGTTATGGCAAGCTGTTTATAGACAACTATCTGCTGCCAATGGTTTCTGCCATTTGGTCAACCAGTCTGCATGAAGTACAAGACTTCCCACTGGTGTTTTTTGCACAGTTCTTTGACAATCATGGCTTGCTCGATGTGGTTAATCGTCCGCAGTGGTTTACGATCAAAGGTGGCTCAAAACAGTACGTCAATAAGTTAATTCCACGCTTCATCAAAGCGGGCGGTAAGGTGAGAGTAAACAGTCCCGTACAGTCTGTGGTTCGCGATGGTGAGCAAGTATTATTGACGGTTCAAAATAAAAGCATTACTGACAAAAATATCGAAAGCTTGAACGAAAAATTGGTATTTGACGAAGTTATCTTTGCTTGTCATGCAGACACCGCGCTCAAAATTTTAACAGACGCCAGTAAGGATGAACATGAGGTACTCAGTCATTTTCGCTTTACCAAAAATACCGCCGTACTGCATACCGATGTCAGTGTCCTACCGAACAAGCCGTTGGCATGGGCCAGCTGGAATTATCTGATTGATGAGAGTCTCGCAAATCAAAAAGCGCAAACATCAGCAAAACCAGTGCTGACTTATCACATGAATATTCTGCAACGCCTGACCAAAAAACACAATTATTTGGTTACGCTGAATCCAGAAACCGTTCATGAAAGTATTGATGATAAGCACGTCATTAAACGTATCGATTATAGCCATCCTGTGTTTGATAAAGCGATGATTAAGGCGCAAAGCAAATGGTCGAGTATCTCCGGTAACGACATGCACACACATTTTTGCGGTGCCTATTGGTTTAATGGTTTTCATGAAGATGGCGTACGTAGTGGTCTACGTGTCTGTCAGGCGCTCGGTCATGATATTGCGATAAAGGACGAGGTTGATCCGACTCATCTGCCTGATGCAGAGAGCGCACATACGCCGTTTCGTTATAAAGACCTGCCGGTAAAGGCAGATACCAAATTGCGCACACTTAATAAGCGTGAGGTTGTTACGGCGCTCACCAATCAGGAGCTGATTGAGTACATTGAACGTTTACAACCGACTGTTAAAAATGATGAACCAAAGCGAAAGCGTCGCTTATTTGGTCGTCATAACGTGCAGTGATTTTGGTAGTGAAATCAACGAACACTATTTAAGAGAGTGCTATGTCTATTGAAACCGACACGCCTAATAAGCTGTTACCCCATCAGTTGTTCCATGGGACGACTTGGCACAGTCGGTTACTGCCAAGTGTGCATAAATTTGCGTACCCATACCGTTATTGGGGCATCAATATCAGCGCATTGGCTAAAGGGCTGGAGCTTCCTGAAGTCAGTACAGGTATTAGTAGCAAAAATAAGCTTTTAAAAAAGTTGCTTTCAAAAGGGCGTCTGGTCAAAGGATTGCCATTATTCTCAGCAAAGAAAAAAGCCTTGCAGCAGTTTTGTCCTGATGATTACTTACAAGGTCTACCTTTACAAGAGCTAAATAGCCTAAGTAATTACTTAATAAATGATAAGCAGGATAATGGTCGTTCAAATTCTGTTCAAGCACTTAATCATCGCTTAAACCAAGCGTTTACTGAGCAAACGGGTAGTGCGCCAACAGGCGATATTATTGGAATGCTCGTTTGCCGCAATGCGGGCATATATTTTAGTCCAGTCAATTTTTACTTAGGTTTCGATGAGCAGCAGATACCGTCGCATTTATTGGCAGAAGTCTCTAATACACCATGGGATAAGCGCCATTATTATGGGTTTACACTCAATGGTGCGAATACTGAATTTTGTCATAATAAAGATTTTCATGTCTCACCTTTTAACCCGATCGATCAGCTATATCGTTGGCAGGTTAAGGTAAAAAAGCAGCCGGATAATTGCTTGCAAGTTCGTATTGCTATCGATATCAGCGATGCGCGCGGTGAGGTATTAAAAACGGGTATAAAAATGGCTGGCGTTCCAATGACCGCCATAACGATTCGTAACAGTCTGCGAAAAAATCCGCTAATGAACATGACCTCTGTAACCCGTATTTATTGGCATGCTTTCAAGCTTTATGCGATTAAAAAAGTGCCTTATATTCATTATGATGAAAAACTGGCCGATAGCCAACAGAACAAAGCACCGACTCCAAAAGATATTCTTTGATAGTTGTAGGGCTAACGACCAGCCAAAGAAATTTATCAGCTTAACGCTTAAGCATAGAGCATTTAAACAAGGATGAATATACGATGTCAGCACGACCAACCGACCGAGCACCCGTTTCGACATTAGGAAAATTGACCGCACAGATGAGTAAGGTCGTCAATGAGCGCGCCATTTTTCAGCCCGTCAGTGCGGGAATGAATCAATTGGCAAGAAAACTCATCTTTCGTGCATTAGCGCATATCCAGTTTGGTAGCTTGACTATAGTCGAAGCATTCGATGAGCAAGCACCTAATACCGTTAGCTTTGGTAAAGTATCCGATAGTGTCGCGAGCAGTTCGGCAGTGGGTCGCCATTCACTACACGTCACCTTGATGATTCATGATCCTGCTGTCTATCGGCAGCTGTTGCTTGGCGGCTCTATTGCGCTAGCAGACAGCTATATTAATGGTGAGTGGGATACGGACGATTTGACAGGGCTGATTCGGTTGGCAGCGCGTAACTTGGCGGTGTTGAATAAGTTAGAAAATCGTTTTGCAGGTGTGAGTAAGGCGTTTGAAAAAGCGAAGCATCGGCTACGTAGCAATGATCAGTCTGGTGCCAAGTCCAATATTTTAGCGCATTATGATTTGGGCAATGATATGTATCAGCGGTTTTTGGACGATACGATGATGTATTCAGCAGCAGTCTATCGTACGCCTGATGTATCACTGAGCGCAGCACAGCAGCATAAACTGGCGCTCATTTGCCAGCGATTACAATTGACGCCTGATGATCATGTGATAGAAATTGGCACAGGGTGGGGCGGTTTTGCTATTTATGCCGCCACACATTATGGCTGTCACATAACGACGACGACCATCTCTGATGCCCAGTATGATGAGGCGCAGCGCCGAGTCGATGCGGCAGGACTGTCTGATAAAATTACCTTGCTGAAGCAAGACTATCGTGAGCTGACAGGGCAGTACGACAAGCTAGTCAGTATCGAGATGATTGAAGCCGTTGGGCACGAGTACTTACCGACGTTTTTTGCCAAATGTAATAGCTTGCTCAAACCCACAGGGCTGATGGTGCTGCAAGCGATTACTTTTAACGATCAAAACTACCAAGATTATGTTAATTCAGTTGATTTTATCCAGACGCACATTTTCCCTGGTGGTTGTTTGCTGTCTAATCAAGAGCTGAATACACAGTTTACGGAACAAACCGATATGGTCATCAAGCAGCTACATGATTACGGTTTTGACTATGCTCATACCTTGCGCGACTGGCGTGCGGCGTTTATGGCACAGCGTGAAGAAATTAAGGGGCTTGGTTATGATGATGCCTTTATTCGCTTGTGGGATTTTTATTTTTGTTACTGTGAAGGTGGGTTTTTAGAGCGTACTATCGGCGTGGTACAGTTGACCGCAGTGAAGCCGGATAATATTGATGTGAGGCATTTCTCTGATTTGTCTTCTCATGACACTCTCACCGATGAGCAAAGCAGCCGCCTGATTCACGATATTATGAATTCTCATGAAAGCGGTAATGCCAACAACGGTGATGGCCAAGACGCCTCCAAACGAAACATAGCGTCTTAACAAGTTGCGTTTCAACAGGTAGTGTCTTAACAAACACTGACTTAACAAGCAGTTATGGAAACAAGCTGGGATTAAAAAACGCTAATTAAAAGGATGTGGTTATGGGTTATGTATTTATATATCTGGCTGCTGTGCTTATATTTTTGGGTATTGACGCAGTTTGGCTCAAGACTATGACTGGCTTATTTTATGAAAAGCGTATCGGGCATCTGCTTGCCGATGAGCCAAACATGATTGCTGCTGGCGTGTTCTATATGTTTTATCTACTGGCTCTCTGTGTCTTGATTTTATATCCACAAATTAAAGCAGGCGCTTCGATTGGTCATATATTCTTGCTTGGTGGCTTAATAGGGCTGATGGCCTACGGTACTTATGACTTTACCAGTTTAGCGTTGTACAAAGGTTTTACACTGGATACAGCGTTGGTTGATTTTGCTTGGGGTGGTATCTTGACAGGTTCAGTGAGCGCCATTGTTGCTTGGCTTGCTTATCGTTTTCATTGGTTGAGCTAAAGTTAAATAGCTTAAGATTTACATAACCTAGACCATTCAATGACAGAGTGCCGTTTGTGCTCTCTTGTGAGCTGCTGTATAAATGATACTTACTATTAACACGCCCTAAATCATTCAAGGATTTTTATGCCGCAATACAATACCAGCTCGACTGCCAAAAAAGCCCCATTAAATCATGAGCTATATATGTCGATACTCATGACGCCTGATATGGCGAATTTTATTGGCAATGTGCATGGTGGTGATTTGCTTAAGATGCTAGATCAAGTCGCTTACGCTTGCGCCAGTCGCTATAGCGGCAATTATGTGGTGACGCTGTCTGTTGACCAAGTGATGTTCCGTGAGCCTATATATGTTGGCGAATTGGTTACCTTTGCGGCAAGTGTTAATTATGTGGGGAATACTTCAATGGAGGTCGGTATTCGCGTCGAAGCAGAAGACGTTCGAGCCCGTACTGTACGCCATACCAACAGCTGCTATTTTACGATGGTCGCTATCGATGATAATGGCAAGCCCACACCTGCGCCGCCACTTGATATCAAAAATCCCATGCAGCAATGCCGCGCCGATGCCGCACTAGAGCGTAAAAACCTGCGTCTGGAAAGCTCGCATCGACCCAGTTGTGATATAGGAGATATGATTGGTGAGCTGGCTAATCTTCATGATCGTTAAGACAAATAGACCTTGTACAGTCAGTTAAACGGCTTTCAATATACGGTCTATTAATCTGGTTAAATATATATATCTGCGTTCAAAAAGCCTATATCGAGATTATTATGAGCTTAAAACCATCGGAAGCCGAGTCACACACTCCTGTTTCTCATCAGTCAGCGCCGCATAATAGTCGTGCTCGAGGCACTGGTACGCTCATTAAAGATACCACTTCTGATAGTGATTCTCGTTCTGTATTAGACGGTTCTGCTAAGTCGACCACTAATAAAGACAAGCAACATTCCGCTTCATTGGTAACGGTATTAATTGCCGTTGGAGCCAACATTATCATTGCGATTGCCAAAACGGTAGCAGCATTTATGACGGGTTCTGCTTCTATGATCGCAGAGTCAGCGCATTCGTGGGCAGATGCAGGTAACGGTACCTTATTAATCGTCGCCGAGAAAAAGGCGATCAAACCTGCTGATGAAAGCCATCCCCTCGGCTATGGCAAAGAAGCTTATGTCTGGTCGATGATTGCCGCTTTTGGTGTCTTTATGGCAGGTTCGATTGTCTCCATTTATACTGGTATCACCGAGTGGAATGCTGCGGAAAGCGAGACCAACTATACCATCGGTTTCATTGTATTGGCGATTGCGTTTGTGCTCGAAGGGTTTTCATTAGGGCAAGCTTACTTACAAAGTAAAAAGCATGGTGAAGCGATAAATGTCAGCGCCATTGGCTATGTGGTCGATACGTCAAACCCAACTTTACGTGGCGTATTCTTTGAAGACTTGGCAGCTGTCATTGGCTTGGTTGTCGCTGCTGCTGCCATGGGTATGCATGCTTATACGGGACAGCCGTTTTGGGATGCGCTCGGCTCTATCATTGTCGGAATATTATTGGGTGCGGTAGCCATCTTTTTAATTAGCCGTAACCGTGACTTTTTGGTCGGTTATAAAGTATCAGAGAGGATACATGGCTATGCATTGAGCGAGTTACTCAATCATCCAGATATAGATAGTGTGTCGTACTTACATTTGGAGTGGGTGGGACCCAAAAAGATATTTATGGTGGCGGCAGTCGATATCGCTGGTAATCAAAAAGAAAAAGAGATTGCCCAAAAATTCGAAATTATTGAAAGTCAGTTCCGTGCGAATCCTTTATTTCAGGAAGCTATCCTGACATTATCTGTACCCAATGCCGAAACTTTGAGCTTACCCAATAGTTATAACCAAGATGCCTGATAAAGAGAAACTAATATGAAACTAAGTCTTCAGTCTGCTATAGAGAGCCCTGTTGGGCGTTCAATCATGGTTCGCTCATTAAGTATGGCCGTTGTCACTATTAGCGCAGTAGCCAGTCTGACTCAAGCACAGGCTGAGCTGGTAATTCATAATGGGTCTGCTCAACAGCAAAGCGTAAGTATCAATAGAATAAGTGCGAATAGCGCTTCTATTAACAATACCGCTTTTATGAATAATAATATTTCCCCAACAGATACGTCTATCGTTAAGCTGATGGAAGTGATGCACATTGATGAGCAAATAGAATCTATCGTTAACGGGCAACAAGCGGCTATTAATGCTATCAATGTACAAACGCAAAATCGTACTGAGTCAGTAGGTGATGGTAACTTAAATAAACGCCAACAGGCGCTACAAGAGCAGATTCAAAAAGTGCTAGGTCAATATGCCAAGATAATGACCAATACTATCGGCGATACCACTGACAAGCAGACGTTGACGCAAGCATATATTAAGGCGGCAAAAACTTACTATACGCAAGCGGAAGTTGATGCCCAAATTGATTTTTATGATACAGAAATGGGGCAAAGTATTCTTGCTAAGCAACCACAAATTACCGCCGCTTTTTTACAGCAATCCTTGCCTGATGATACTAGTGAAACTGAGGCACAGCTGGATGAGCTTTTACCGCAGATGCAACAAATAATCCAAGGTGTTTTTTAACTGACAGCTAATAACTGATAATTTAACTATTTTAAAGCCCGTTTCTGAGCGTGAATCTTAAAGTTATTACACATAAATCATTAAACATAAGTTCGTACACACAAAAAAGGTCACTATAAAAGTGACCTTTTTTGCTGATATAGACTCTCTTATTGATATAACTGGTTTGAGTACAAAGATATTATTTCTTTGGCGCATTGGCACCGATGAACCAAGCATCTTTATCCACAGTACGGCTTATTTCTGTTAATAAGTCAGCGGTATCTTCGTCACCCGCATCACCAGCAGCATCAATCCCTTCACGCAATGATGCCGCAATGGTCTTATAACGATTGGTAAGCTCACGAACATGCTGATCGACTTCAGTGATATCAGTAGGGTAAGTCTCTAGGATAGAGTCCTCAACGACGCGTTTAGAGATACCATTGGCTTTACCGCCAAGGATAACAATACGCTCAGCGACCGTATCATAAGCTTCAGTCAAGCGACCATAAGTATCATCTAATAACTGATGAACACCGATAAAGCCAGTACCTTGCAAATTCCAATGACATTGCTTACTGTCCATACTCAAATCAATGAGATTCGCTAGATTAGCGTTCAATAAGTCGATCATTTTCTTTGCGGTTGCGTCATCTATTCCACTTGCGTAACGTTCTCTCATGTTCTACTCCGTTATGTGTATTATTTTAATGAAAATCTCATTTGTTGTTATTGGTATCTTACTAATGAACTACTTGTTGATTCGTTATAAATAATAGCAGCTTAAATGAAGATTGAAAGCCTCAAGCTTTAGGCTTTATTAGGTGGTCGTGTAATGAGTTTGTTAATCATGAAAAGCTTTGTAAATTTAGTAGTTGCTGTGTGCGTTTTTTATAACGAAGGTACTATTTATTCGTTATAAATAGGGCGTGTGACGTCATATATAGATGCTAATATTGTAAGAGAAGATGACAAGATAAAAGCCTTAATTACCTTTAAAAACCCTAGCTTAGACCCCACATTGTTATAAACCTTCAGAAGAAGAAAGCCATTATGCGAATGCCTGAACCGCGCTCGTCGCGTCAGTTAAATCAATTGGCCACTCAGCTCCAAGGTGAAGCTGAAATTAGTGGTGTCAATGCGTCTGGGACGCAAATATCAAGTCGTGCTTTTGAGATGGTTACCGAATTTGAGCCAGCAGGCGATCAACCGCAAGCGATTGAAAAGCTGGTCAACGGTATTAATTCTGGTATGGATGAGCAGTTACTACTGGGTGTAACAGGCTCTGGTAAGACCTATACCATGGCAAAGGTCATCTCTGAGACGCAGCGTCCAACCATTATCATGGCGCATAACAAAACGCTTGCCGCGCAGTTATATGGTGAGTTTAAGTCGTTTTTTCCGAACAATGCCGTTGAGTATTTCGTCAGTTATTATGACTATTATCAGCCGGAAGCCTATGTCGCGGCGAGTGATACCTTTATCGAAAAAGACAGCGCTATTAATGATCATATCGATCAGATGCGCCTGTCAGCGACGCGAGCACTCCTAGAGCGCCGTGATGCAATTATCGTCGCCTCGGTCTCGTGCATTTATGGTTTGGGTGATCCAGAAAGTTATTTAAAAATGCTGCTGCACGTCGTCGTTGGGGACAAAATTGATCGCACTGCTACCATTAAACGTCTTGTTGAAATGCAATATACGCGTAACGAGCTCGATTTTGGGCGTGGTACGTATCGGCTGCGTGGCGAGCTGTTAGATATTTATCCTGCTGAGTCTGAGCAGCTGGCGGTACGTGTGCATTTATTTGATAATGAAGTGGAGAAAATTACTTGGTTTGATCCATTAACAGGTAAGACGGTACGTAGCGTGCCACGTATTACTATCTATCCAAAATCGCATTATGTGACGCCGCGTAATAAACTAGAAGCTGCCAGTCATACCATCCGTGCTGAGCTTGAGCCACGTTTAGAGTATTTCCGTGAAAACAATAAACTGATTGAAGCACAGCGTCTTAAAGAGCGTACTCAGTATGATCTTGAGATGATTCAACAGCTCGGCTACTGTAACGGTATCGAAAACTATTCGCAGCACCTCTCCGGTCGTCCGTCAGGAGAAGCACCGCCGACCTTATTTGACTATATTCCAGAAGACGCACTGCTGTTCCTTGATGAGTCACATGTCACTGTTTCGCAAATCGGTGCAATGTATAAAGGCGATAGATCACGTAAAGAGAACTTGGTCAATTATGGCTTTCGTTTGCCAAGTGCGATGAACAACCGTCCGATGAAGTTTGAAGAGTGGGAGCGTATCAAGCCTAAGACAATCTATGTCAGTGCCACGCCTGCGTTGTATGAGCTAGAGCACAGCGAGCAAGTGGTCGAGCAAGTCGTGCGTCCAACGGGTTTGATTGACCCTGAGATTGAGATTCGTCCTGTATTGACGCAGGTCGATGATGTGTTATCAGAGATTACTAAGCGCCGAGAAAAAGATGAGCGCGTGCTGATTACCACGTTGACCAAGCGCATGTCAGAGGATTTGACCAGTTATCTGAAAGAGTACGATGTCAAAGTGGCCTATTTGCATTCGGATATTGATACCGTTGAGCGTATGCAAATCATTCATGAGTTGCGGACTGGCGTGCATGATGTACTGGTCGGCATTAACCTTTTGCGTGAAGGGTTAGACATGCCAGAAGTGTCATTGGTCGCGATATTTGATGCCGATAAAGAGGGCTTCTTGCGTTCTGAGCGTGCTTTGATTCAGACCATTGGACGAGCCGCGCGTCACATCAACGGTAAAGCCATTCTGTATGCTGATCGCATCACTAACAGTATGCAAAAGGCGATAGACGAGACCGACCGTCGCCGTGAAAAACAAGTAGCATTTAACCTTGAGCACAACATCACACCAAAAGGGGCGCGTCGCAGTATCACCGATAAAATCGATACGGGTGACGATCAGAATGCCAATGACAATCAAGTGATTCCTATCAAGAGCAATCTGCCTGATGTCGATATTAGTATCTTACGCAGTCCTGATTTGCTGGCGAAAGAAATCAATCGTCTTGAAAAGCTTATGAAGCAGATGTCACGTGATTTGAAGTTTGAAGATGCTGCAAAAACGCGTGATAAAGTGCTCGAATTAAAGGCGCATTTGATCTAATAGGTTATTTGAACTGCTGTTAATATCAGTTTGTATCTAACAAAAAGGTGAGTTGCTAATGGCGCAGCTCACCTTTTTTATGGTCTTCTTATGACCAAGATAGCCTCGCTTTTGTTTGAGATTATTAATAACTAATAATTGGTCATATCAAAACTTGTGTTTATATTAAATGCCCCTTAATATGATATCAATGAGCAATATGAACTTATAACAACGGACGTTGAGGCACATAATCCATCATGCAAAATAATAAATTCTTAGAATTAAATGCGAATGAAAACTCACTAGGTATGGCAGATTCTGCCAAACAAGCCATTATAGAGTCTTTAGGCGAGGGCTTTCGTTATCCAGATAATCCACGCGCAGCGCTCATTAGCAAAATTGCCACCATCCATGGTGTGGCAGAAAACCAAATCTCATTAGGCAATGGCTCGACTGAAAATATTCGAGCTACCTTACAAATGTTGCAAAACAAAGCATTAAAAGAGGGCAAGCATTTTCAGATGGTGATTCCTGTGCCAACGTTTGATTGTGCAGAGATGTATGCAAATTCCATTGGCGTGCCTGTGGTCAAGATACCATTAACTGCTGAAAACTATGATTATGATTTTGATGAATTACAAAAAGCAGCTGACGATTTTGATGGCATCAGCCTACTTTATATTTGCAATCCAAACAACCCAACTGGCATCATTACATCAACGCAAAAGCTTAAAACTTGGATAAGTGATGCACCAGATAACCATTACTTTTTATTAGATCAAGCTTACTTGGAGTATGTGTCAGATCCAAGCTTTGAGAGCGGTATTGAGTGGGTGAAACAAGGGTTATCAGACAATCTTATTGTTATTCATACTTTCTCAAAGTTATGTGCCTTAGCCGGTATGCGAGTGGGCTACGCGGTTTCTAACCCGCAAGCAATCGAGGCTGTCGAAGCGTTTATGTCTATGGACAACACCAACTTGTCAGGTGCGGTTGCTGCTATTGCCACGCTAAATGATACCAAGTTTTTAGCGCTAAGTTTGCGCAATACCAATCAGTCGCGCCAGATGATTGAGACAGTATTAGATGACCTTAGATTGCGTTATTTACCCTCACAGACCAATTTTATTTTTCATGAGATAAAAGGTGATTTAAAAACTTATATCGATAGAATGCGCGACCATGGCATCAAGGTTGGTCGCGAGTTCCCACCTGTTACAGGTTTCAACCGTCTAACACTTGGAACGCCTGATGAGATGGCAGCATTTATTAAAGTATTAAAGCTGTTCCGTGAAAAAGGCTGGGTCTAAGTAGTGCATTAAAAAATTGATAATTTGAAATATTGATAAACTAGCAAGACTAGCGCGTGTCCTCAATTCAATCGATTACTTGCTAAATGGGCTAAAAATGGCTAAATTTTGCCAAACATCGTCAAATAGCTTATTAATATCTTGATATTATTTGCGCTACTTTCCTTGTTTAACGGCAATTTATCTCATTTTTATCACCATTTTTAAAATGAGGACACGCCCTAGTTTTAGCAAAAATGCTAAGAATTTTACAAAGTGAGTTGCCTATAGGGTGGCTCTTTTTTATTTAACGGATACTATCAATAAATGAGCATCTTACTCATAACAGCCGCTAACGAGTTTCATCGCTCAGAGCGCTTGTAATCAGGGTAAATGCCACTTACCATAACCATTATTATCCGAATGCATCTCACCATCCATATATAAACCCTACTAAATAATCAGAGTAGCAAAAAAGACGAGCGCAAGTGCTACGGTCCGCTGGCTGAGCGAGTTTGACATTGTTCATCGCATATTTGGTATGGGTATCAATTAGGCGTATTACTATTGTGCTTACCAATCCATTAATAGAATTAAACTCTAACGAAAACTCATTGGGCATGGCAAACTCTGCCAAAAAAGCGGTTATCGATGCTTTAGATATCGGCTTTCGTTATCCAGATGACCAGCGTGCAGCTTTAATCACTAAAGTTGCGAAAATTAATGACGTGACTGAAAGTCAAACATCTCTAGGCAGCGGCTCCAGTGAGAATATCCGCACCGTCGTACAAATGCTGCAAAACAAAGCGTTAAGAGAAGGCAGAAACTTCCAAGTAATTGTGCCGCACCCAACCTTTGCTTATGCGGAACTATATGCAACCTCTATCAATGTGCCCGTGGTAAAAGTAGCACTGATGCCTGAAAGCTATTCTTTTGATTTACAAAATATGCAAAAAGTGGCTGATGATTTTGATGGTATAAGCTTGTTTTATCTCTGCAATCCCAACAATCCTACAGCGACGATTACTGACACAGATGAGTTAAAAGCGTGGGTAGGAACGGCACCAGACCATCATTATTTCTTGCTAGATGAAGCCTACTCAGAATATGTCACTGACCCAAGTTTTGAGAGTGGGATTGCGTGGATAAGAGCGCAGCGCTCAGACAATATTGTCGTGGTTCGGACTTTCTCCAAACTGTGTGCGCTAGCGGGTATGCGTGTCGGCTATGCCGTTGCCAGTCCGCAAATGATCACTGAGCTAGAGGCGTTTATCTCAGTGGATAACACCAATCTGTCTGGTGCTGTCGCTGCGATAGCAACCTTGGATGATGAGGCGTTTTTGGCGTTGAGTTTGCATACTGCCAATCAATCGCGTCAGCTGGTTGAGCAGACATTGGATGAGCTTGGACTACGCTACTTACCATCACAAGCCAGCTTTATATTCCACGAGATCAAAGGCGATGTACAAACCTATATCGATAGGATGTGTGACCATGGCATCGCTGTTGGTCGCGAGTTTGCGCCTATCACTGGCTTTAATCGCTTGACGCTTGGCAGACCTGATGAGATGGCAGTGTTTGTTGAGGTGTTGAAATCGTTTCGTGAGAAAGGCTGGGTGTGATTAAGCCAGATAGAGTAGTTTCATCATTAAAAAAGGGGACGCGCCCTAGTGCACAGCTTCCCTTTTTTATTGCAATAGGATAAAGGAGCCACAGCTAACATTCTATTTTTACCAACATCAAACGCAGTTTTACATATCCTGTCTTAAAAAATATCACGTCATCTTATAGTATTGATTCATAAAGCACGAATGAACAAGCAGCAGATTACATGCTGGACAGTGGCTGTAAAATCAGGTGTGCTAACGTATATTATAATTTTAAGGTCAGGGATATATCCATGTTTGATATCAAATCATTTTTTAAGAGAGAAGTAGAAAAAAAACTCATCAATGTAGATGATTATATTTTTATGCCTGAGCGAGTAGAGATGGAGCTGGAGGGCGGAGTATTAAATTGTGTACTCAACAGTGATGGTCGAGTCGATATTTTTTATAGTAAGCAAGGCGTGACAGAGGTCGGCTCGGCATCACGTAAGCATCCCTTTACGGCATTCGAAACTGAACTATATCATGGCGTTTATGATGACGTTATTAATGATTTGATCAAAGAAGTAGATAAGATTATCGATGGCTCTTCTAAGTATTTTAGTCGCAGCAAGATACTGCCCTTTACAGCAGCTTTGTCACAGAATCCAGTCGACAAAAACAAGTTCTAAGCCAAGTTAATAAGATAAGTGATGGTACAAAGACTTAGCAATAAAAAGGGTGGGTTATTTATAACGCACCCTTTTTATGGTCTTATTTTAATGTCTTAAAACTTGAATGTTGTGCAACCATATCTACCACACATCAGTAGATATATCATATTTTATTTCATTTCATTTCATAAAACTGGTATAGCAACTTTGTAGAGATTTTGCGACGACTTTCGTGACCAGCTGTGTGCGATATTGCGAATCGATAGCAGCATTGCCCAATTCAACGAGTGTCACTTGCTGCGGCGCTTGCTCACTGACGCAGCCACAAACATTACTTTTTACAGCTTCTTGTTGTGTGTCGGTCATAGCCACGCTAGCCACACGCCAAGCAGTTTGCTTTTCAATCTGACTGCGGCATTGGTTATCAATCGCTGATTTAAAGACATTCATACCAATCTCATTGGCAGTACCGATAGCAGTACCTGCATTATTATTCATGCCACCAGTCGTTGTGCATCCAGATAGAGCGAGGGTAGCGAGCATAGCCGTTGATATTAAGATTTTTTTCATGGGTCTGATCCTTTAAGATTTTTATTGGTTTTAAGGTTTATGCTTAATAGAAACTGGCATTTGGTACGAGTTGATGTTTGCTAATTGACACGTATTTTCTCCAAGCAGGTCGTATATTATCAGCAAAACTTATCAATAACACCACCAACTATTATTAGTATTGAATAAAGCTTTTTTTATCAAAGCTTGTCGTTATCAATCCAGCCACGCATAAGGGTGATAATATGCATAGGCTTTATAACCAATATAGCCGACAATCATCAATAAACCACCGACGATAAATAACCAAGTGGTGAGGTGTTCCCACGAACAATCATCAAAACGGTCATTAAATGCCGCCGAAATATTGGCGATGAAAAGAATGATGCAACCCAATAGCAATATCAGTGTTGACGTGAGCTCATAACTATCTACGCTAAAGTTTGGCATACCATAATCCAAAAATAAAATTCATCTTACTTTAACGATTTTAATCAATAAGGCAGGTGAATTGTTCATGAAGTATTGCTATATTTGGGTAGCGTGTCTATTATTTTCTACCGTAAATACTATTTAGCTAAATAGCATTCTGCACAAAGCAGCCAATTCAAACCCATATATGCGTAGCTCAGCACAAAAAAACCAGCTAAGGCAATGGCTCTTAGCTGGTTTTATTTTATAAAGTTAATGTCGGTTTTTTAACTGTTTTAGACATTTTTACCGTGTTGCTTTTGCTGAATATCTTTTGCAAGCTTGTAACACTCATTGATGTGGTCATTGGCGATTTTTTTGAAAATCATATAGCCCATTGTAGCAGCAACCATTTGCCCCCCTAGTGGGATGAATTTCGTTACTTGTTTGGCAGCAATACGACCACCAAAGCCTTGTACGGTCTTTTTAACAATACCACGAGTCGCCATCAACCCTGCAAAATCGACAGTACGATCTTTTAATGCGCCCCAATGAATGGCTCGTGATTCTAAGTCAACTGCCGCCTTACGGTCTTCAAGTAAGCCGAATCGCTCGCTAATGTCAGGTAATAGTTGAGTAAGCATACCTGCGTCTACTGCGACATCAAAAAATGGTACAGGAACGATGGCAACACCAGCAGAATATTTGGCGCGTTTTTTGACCAACTTTTGACATTCCTTTTTTACTTGTTCAAGATCCAAGCTAGGGTCAATGGTATTTGGTAGTTTTTCAGCCAGTGGTGTGGTTTTCATAAAGCATCCTTATATTATAAATGGTTAAAATAAAAAATCTCAATAGATAGCAAGTATCTCAGTTGCTTACCATTTTATGGATTTCTGAGCGGCATACAATCATTGCTTTGTAGCAAAATGCAGAAAAATGCAGTCGCTATACACCGTTTTTGTAAATGAAATATTATGCATATTATATGCACAGAGTATGAATTATTTGCTCTATGCTAGTATTAAAATATGGTTTATCACAATTTACTGCAACAAAAAACGATAAACCAAGCCGCCAAAAATTGTCATTGTGACCCTCTGCTAAAGCCAGTAGAATATGCACATGCTAAATTTAACCCCCCGTTATACCAGCACTCGCATCGACGAGTTGCCCGCCGCGCTGCAACCACTTGCCGCCCAATCATTGACGCTTGCCCGCCTGTATGCAGGTCGCGGCATTACTCAGCCTGATGAGCTAGAGACGCAACTCTCTGCGCTATTGCCAGCCGAAATGCTACATGGTGTCACCGAAGCAGTGCGTCTGTTAGACGTCGCCATCGATGACGGTCAGCGTATCCTTATCGTGGGCGATTTTGACTGTGATGGTGCGACCAGTACCGCATTAATGATGCGTGCGCTTACAAAAATGGGGGCAGTCGTTGACTTTTTAGTGCCCGACCGTTTTAAGTACGGCTATGGTTTGACACCAGAAATTGTCGAATTGGGTATTGAGAAGTATCATCCTGAGGTGATAGTGACCGTCGATAATGGTATCTCAAGCCATGAAGGCGTGGCTCGTGCGCAAGCCGATGGTATCACCGTGATTATTACTGATCATCATTTGACGACTAAAGAAACACCGCCTGCGGAGGCTGTGGTTAATCCCAATCAGCTCGATTGTCACTTCAGCAGTAAAGCGCTCGTAGGAGTGGGTGTGGCATTTTATGTGCTTGGACGCTTGGCTAAGCTGCGCCGCGAAGCTGGTAAATCTACCGTGCAAGTGAGTCAATATTTGGATTTGGTGGCATTAGGAACGATTGCCGACGTTGGGGTGCTTGATAAAAACAATCGCATTTTAGTGCATCATGGACTGGCGGCTATCCGCCAAGGGCGCTGCTCGCTCGGTATCTTGGCACTCCTTGAACAAGCAGGGCGAGATCCTAAACAGTTGCAGGCACAAGATTTTGGGTTTGTCTTAGGACCTCGTATCAATGCCGCTGGTCGTATGGACAATATGCGCATCGGTATTGAGTGTTTGTTGACGGATGACTGGAGTACGGCGCAGCGTTTGGCGCAAGAGCTTGAGCAGTTAAACCGGGCGCGTCGACAGGTAGAAGGTGAGATGCGCGCGCAAGCGGATAACATCGTACAGACATTAGCCGCTGCGGATACAGACATGGACGATGAGGCTACGGCGGATAACCGTGAAAGCGGCGATGTTATTGTTCAAAATAGATCTGAGAAAAAGACGAATAATAATCATAAACGCAGTATCGTTTTATACCAAGATGATTGGCATCAAGGTGTCATCGGCATCGTCGCTGGACGGTTAAAAGAAAGTCATTATTTGCCAAGTATCGTTTTTGCGCCTGCGGATACAGAGCGTACCGCTGAAGATGACCCTATCAAAGGCTCGGCGCGTTCTATCGCTGGCGTGCACATTCGTGATGCGATTGAGCAGGTTGCCGAGCGCCATCCTGATTTAATCAGTCATTTTGGTGGTCATGCGATGGCAGCAGGCTTAACGATCAAACGCCGTAACTTTGATGGGTTTGTTATGGCTTTTAATGACGTCATGGCACAGATGGATGAAGAGATATTTGCAGAGCAAAAATTCACTGATGGCGCGTTGCAGGCGAGTGACTTTAGCTTGTGGTTTGCTGAACACCTAGCTGATGCCAATATTTGGGGTCATGGCTTTGCACCGCCAATATTTGATGGGGTCTTTGAAGTGTTAAGCTTTAAGATATTAAAAGATAAGCACCTTAAGCTTTCGCTGCGTTACCCTGATGTACAATATCCGATTGAAGCAATTTATTTTAACTTTGATAGCGAGATATGGGATTATCGTGCAGAAAAAGCGCATGTATTATTTCAGCTAGACATCAACGAGTGGAACGGCAAACAAAGTCTACAGTTGATGGTAAGGGATTTAGCAGTCATACAGGAATGATGGCATTATCTTATTATAAGATACTCAACCAGTAGCAAATATAGCGTCGACTTTGTTTAAGGTTGACGCTTTTTTAGTATTTCCATTCGATGGTTGGAAACTGCCAGTCATAACGAATAGCGAGCATGCGTAAGGTAAAAATCGTACCCATAGTAGCGATGTCAGCAATCCAAGCTGTCACACCCAGATTGTGTAGTGCGAAATAGAGGATGCCGCCAGCCAAGGCTGCCGAAATATAAATCTCTTGCTGCAACACCAGCGGAATCTCATTGCAGATCATATCGCGGATGATACCGCCGACAATGATGGTAATCACCCCAAGTAATAATGCCACGGGCACATTTGCACCCATACTATCGGCAACCTTGATACCGATTAAGGTAAAAACTGACAGTCCAATAGTATCTGAGAGTTTGAGGAACTTATTAACGCGTTTAGAGTTGGGATGAAAGAATATTTGCATCACTAATGAAGAGAGGGTGATAACAGTCAGGTAGCTCATATCCACCATCCAAAATAGGGGGTGGCGATCTAAAATGACATCACGCACAGTGCCGCCACCGATAGCGGTGACAATAGACACCAGTAAACAACCAAAAACATCGAAATTTTTATGTTTTGCCAGTATCGTGCCTGAAATACTACAAGCGATAATACCAATCATATCAAAAAGATAAATGAGAGAGCGTGGGTCAAACGTAGTGATTAGTGCTGAAGGGTTCAATGCGATAGCCAGCATGAGCAAGTCTCACTAAGTTTGTATGATGATTGTCTGATTATTATAAGCCAATGCAGTAGAGCTTAGGGCGTGTTCTCATTTCAAAAATGATGATAAAAATGAGATAAATTGCCGTCAAACAAGGAAAGTAGCGCAAATAATATTGAGATATTAAGAAGCTATTTGACGATGTTTGGCAAAATTTAGCTATTTTTAGGCCATTTAGAAAGTAAACGATTGAATTGAGGACACGCCCTAGTGTTTAAACCATATGAATCGGTCTTATTTCACCAAACGTATAGAAGGCAGGTGCCAATCAAAACGCAATGCTAGCATCCGTACAGCAAAGATAACGCCCAGCATAATAAATTCATTCAATCCAGCATCTACACCCAAACGGTCAAGCAGCAGATAAGTGATCGAACCTACAATACTAGCAGAGATATAAATCTCGCGTTGAAGTAACAGTGGTATCTCATTACAGATGATATCGCGTAGCAGACCACCAATAATAGCCGTCCAAACCCCCATCATAATAGCGATAATAGCTGACATATCTTGTGTCAATGCTATCTTAAAACCAATCACGCTAAAAGCCGCTAACCCAATGGCATCAAACAGCTTCAATGCCTTATCAATCTTATGATACAGATGAAAGAATATTTGTAAAATAAGCGATGTCACTGTGATGACGATCACATAATTGAGGTCAGTCATCCAAAAGAGCGGATGACGGTCTAGCGCCATATCACGTAGTGTACCGCCGCCGATAGCATTGACCATCGCAACCAAGATACAGCCAGCAATATCAAAGCCTTTGTGCTGTGCCAGCAGTGTACCTGCGATCGCACAAGCAATCACACCAACCATATCTAATAAATATAATAAAATATCAGGAAAAATTAAATCATTAACCATGATTATATTACCAATATAATGGCCATCAAAATAGATTGGCTGGGCTGGGCTGGACTAGTTTGGTTTTGAAGTTGTTTATATCAATAATTTAAATAGAGTTAACCTAACTTTAGGTAGTAGTTTAGCCATCTTTTGCAAATAGAATAAGCCCAACGATAATCAGAGCAATACCTATTAAGCCCATAGCTGATGGCAGGGTATTATTGAGCAATAGCATACCGCCAATTAAGGCAAATATCACTTCACTTGCCTGAGTGGCATCAACCCCAGCCACTTCGCTTGAAGTTTCCGCTTTTTCACGGGCATATAAAAAGATACTGGTTGCCGCCACACCTGCCAATAAAGCCACAAGTAAGGTATTGAATACCTGTTTAGTATCAGGCAAATCCGGATGAACGACAAGACCCAAAACCAACCAAAATGGCAGACTGCCCAAGGTCATTAACCATACTTTGTTAAAGGCATTTTGTAGGAGGGTGGTTTTGATAGCAGGTATACGTGCGATTAAAGTTTGCAGCAAAGAGCTCGGCAAGGTTTGAGTGGGGTGGTTAAGGTTTAAGGAATCGACCGCGTCCGCCGTATAACTCATATCGGCTGACAACGCAGGTGCTTCTGTAATAAGTGAGGTTGTTTTTTTACTAATCTCGTTGGCTTGGATATCAATTTTTTGAGTGCTAGTAGGCGCGGCATTACGCTTGCGAGCGTTGTAAGATACCTGCCAAACCAACTGGTTACCAATGGGATAGCTAAAGGCAGCTACTAGGGCAGGCACGGCACCATAAAGCAGCATATCTTTCATAGGCACTGCATCAGCATCTAGCAAAGAAGCAGCATGCAGTCCTTCACTGATATTGACCAGTACCACGCCAGCAAATACTAATAACGCATATGCAATGAATTTTTTATCAAAACGTTGTCCGAATGCTAGCAAAACGAGTAGGCTTGCGACCACTGTAAACATAAAGGTCGCGGCGACTACCCAGCCTGCGACATGATCAGCCGCGTAGCATATTCCTGTATAAAAAATTCCAAAACCAATACTGCCCGTAATACACCAAAAGCCCCAATGTTGACGGAATATAGTCATCAGCTCTGTAATACGCCCAAAACCATGCTGCATAATTATAATAGCCGTGAGTATTAGCCACATAAATGCATAGCGAAGGCTAGCTGACCAAAACCAATGCCCACCAGCCGCACTCATAACTTCGTTTAACACAAACGTCGAGCTAAAAAATGCCCCCGATAATAAGCCCAATAAAATGAGTTTGACCATACCTATATTCCTATCCTTGGGTCGCTATTTATGTTGAATATCCATTTAGATGATTGGGCTATTATTTGCCTTTAGCATCTGCCCAGATGATTTTATGCAGTTGCAATTGGAAGCGTACGGGCAGAGCGTCAGCCAACATCCACTCTGCGAGTTCGCGCGCCAACAAAGGTACATCGGGGCTGCCGTCGTCGTCGATATCCTCTGCGACATTAAACATCGGAGAGAACCAAACCGTTCCGACCAAATCGTTTAGCTCATGCTCGATCAACATGGCTTTTGCCCAGTCGTAATCAGTACGGTTCATGATGACAAACTTGATTTGGTCATGCTGAGTGAGGTGGTCGAGATTTGACCATAGATTCTTATCGACTTCGCCTGAGCTTGGCGTTTTGAGATCCATGACTTTACTGACCGCTTTTGGCACGTTTGCTACCGTGAGCGCGCCTGCGGTTTCAAGCGAGATTTCATAACCGTCGCTCAGTAAGCGCTTCATTAGTTCAATGGCGTTCGGCTGAGCTAAAGGCTCTCCGCCAGTCAGACAAATACGCTTGCAAGGATAGCTTTTGATGGTCTCTATAATGGTTTCTAGCGACTGCCGCTCGCCGCCAGTAAAGGCGTATTCAGTATCGCAATAGACACAGCGAAGTGGACAGCCAGTCAAGCGTACAAATATCGTTGGCAAGCCTGAGGTCAGCGCTTCACCTTGCAAAGAATAAAAGATTTCTGTCAAACGTAGACCCGCTTCAGGATCAGTGACAGGAATGGCGGCGGTGCGTAATAGTGATTCACTCATAATATGTCAAATACAGTTAAAGATTGCTAATGGGATGAGGCATTTATCAATGGTAATAAAAAGGCAAGTTCTGGTATGGGCGTTTTGCGTTTGGATAAAGCCAAACCAAAAAAAGGGATTATAACGCACCACCCTCTATTAAGCTGCAAAAAAGACGCTGAAGTTTTCTTCAGCGTCTTTAATAAAGAGGATCTGTCGCTGTCCGTACGGTTTGGGTACGAAACTCTAAGTATCAAAAATACTAAGCTAAACGTAATAACTCATTGACTGATGTTTTAGCGCGGGTTTGTGCATCGACTTTTTTGACGATGATAGCAGCATATAAGCTATGCGTACCATCTTCTGATGGCAAGCTACCCGGTACAACAACAGAGCCTGCTGGTACACGGCCACGATGAATCTCACCCGTTTCGCGATCATAAATGCGCGTTGATTGACCAATAAATACACCCATCGAGATAACAGCACCTTCTTCGACGATTACGCCTTCAACGATTTCAGAACGCGCACCGATGAAGCAATTGTCTTCGATGATAGTTGGATTCGCTTGTAATGGCTCTAATACGCCGCCGATACCAACGCCACCTGATAAATGCACATTTTTACCAATTTGGGCACATGAACCCACGGTCGCCCACGTATCTACCATCGCGCCTTGATCGACATACGCGCCGATGTTGACATACGATGGCATCAATACCGCACCTGCTGCGATGAACGAGCCTTTACGAGCAACAGCGGGTGGTACAACACGTACGCCTGATTCTTTGAACTGCGCTTCGGTCCAGTTGGCAAACTTAGTCGGAACTTTGTCATAAAATTGCACATGTTCGCCCGCTGCCTGAACATAGTTGTCGTTTAAGCGAAAAGAGAGCAAGACGGCTTTTTTTGCCCATTGATTGACGACCCATTCGCCATCCTTTTTTTCTGCAACGCGCAATGTGCCGTTATCTAATTGCTCAAGCACTTGATTAATAGCATCACGCACGTCCTGTGGCATCGTGCTTGGGCTGTATTCGTTGCGTTTTTCAAAGGCTTGTTCGATGGTTTGTTGTAATGACATAAAGGTTCCTAAAGTTAGTGGAAGGTAAAGCATATATTATCGTTAAATAACTCGCACGACTTGGCGTAAAAACTTGCTTACCGTATTGTCGCTAATTTGGCGACTTTTAGCAAACGAGTTAACCGCTGCTGTTAATTGTCTGAGCTATGGCTTTCTATCCATTCTAAGATATCTTCATAGACTGTTTGGTGGTCTTTTTCATGCAAAGGCTCATGACGCATATTTGGGTAGAGTTGGATATCTACTTGACTGAAATTTTGCTTGTTTAAGCGCGTGACAATTTTACGGATGCCGTTGCCCATATCTCCGATAGGATCATCTTCGCCGCTGATAAATAGCATCGGGAAGTTTTTTGGGATAGTCATTGCCCAGCCTTTGTTTAAGCCAGTTTCCATCAGAAAGAATAGTGTCATAAAGCCATTATTGGTGAAATCAAAGCCCGTTAAGGGATCTGCTTCATAGGCTTCAATGGCGGCAGGATTTTCAGTTAACCATGCAAATTCTGATGAAGAGATGCGATCTTCAAGCTTACTATTCAAGACTTTATTCATCACCTTGGCAAACATTGCATTTGGTTTTTTAGGTGCTACTTTTGCCAGTACTTTATTGACTGGCAGTAGCACTTTAGTCAAGGGGTTGGCATCTGCTGTACCCATCAAAATAGCACCTGTAAAATTGTGTGCATGGTGCTTTAGGACATTACGCACAATAAACGAGCCCATAGAGTGACCCATTACAAAGTGCGGCACGTCAGGATGGCGGTTTTTTAAGCTATCTGCCATGACAATGACGTCTTTTAGCAGGGACTGTACTGGATGTTCTTCACCAAAAAAACCTAAATCTGCTGATGTTTTGACGGTTTTTCCATGTCCCAAATGGTCATAAGTTGCCACTGCGATACCATTATCCGCTAAAAACTGAGCGAAGTCTGCGTAACGTCCGCTATGCTCTGCCATACCGTGAACAATTAGTAACGTGGCTTTTACCGCTGTGTTTTCATGGCTTGGTTCAAAAAAATTATGATGCAAGTAATGAATATTATCGGAGGAGAGAATGTGGTCGCTACCTGTATCGGTGTTGGTACTCATATAGGATTCCTTAAACAGTTTTAATGAATGTTTTTAATAAATGGCTTTAATGGTTCATCATCTTAATGAATAGCAGGCATGATAATTTGAAATCGCCTGCTAAAATTTGGCTTATTATACGGCGCTTACCATGAACTATTGTACTGGACGTTGGTAAATCGTTTGACCTTCTTTAATGGTTGTGATGACTTTGATGTCTTTGAGCTTGCTTGCCTCTATGGTTAATGGGTTGGCATCTAAGATAACCAAATCAGCTAGTTTCCCTGGCGTCAAGGTGCCTTTGCTGTCCTCTTCAAAATACTCATAAGCGGCATTGCTGGTAATGGCTTTTAACGCTTGATACGGCGTCGCTCGCTCATTTTTACCAATGATTTTACCTGAGCGCGAAGTGCGATTGACTGCTGACCAGACTGTAAATAGCGGGTCAACAGGTGTCACTGTGTCATCAGAGTGATTGGTATATTTAAGTCCCATTCTATCAGCAGTGGCAATCGGGCTTGAAAAGGCGGCACGTTTTTTACCTAAGTTTTTAACGTGTACATCTCCCCAAAAGTAAGTATGGTTGGTAAAGAAGGACGGCACCATATTGTATTTTTTGAATGCGGCTAGCTGATCAGGTCGGGCAAATTGAGCATGAATGGGCACAGTACGGCGATCTTTATCAGCTGCTTGACCAGTCTTTTTGACCGCATACTCGTGTGCCTTGATGAGCATATCGGTTGCGCCATCACCATTATTATGGATAAAGAGCTGATTGTCGCGAGCATAGGCTTTGACAAACGTCTCGTTCAGCTCATCTTGGTTGACACTTGGTAGACCGCGGCAGTCCTTTTCACAATCTGGAACTGGCGTGAGATAAGGTTGGCTAAAATAGGCGGTCTTGCCTTGTGGCGAGCCATCTGCAACGATTTTGGTACCCTGTACTTTAAAGCCGTTTTGATAGGTTTTCCATACGAAGTTTTTATCAGCTAAATTCTCATCTAAGTCACTCACTCCTGCCAGTGCGACCAAGTCAATTTTAAGTTTGTCTGCATCGGCTTGTTTTTGAAAAAACTGAATAGTGTTTCGAGCCGTTGAGCCATTGTGTGCCGTCGTTATGCCATTCTTTGCATAATACTCTTGCGTCTGCTCAAAGAATTTGCCTTGATTCGGCGCTAACACTTCTAGCATATTGCGCACGAACGGATACATCGCCGTTTCTTGTACGAGACCGTTTGGTTCATTAGAGCCTTTAATTCGAGCAATATTACCGCCCGCTGGATTTTTACTGTCAGCAGTGATGTTCATCATGGCCAGCGCCTTGCTGTTTGCGACGCCCATGTGACCACTCGTGTGTTGTAAATACACTGGATTGTTTGGCAGTACTTTATCAATCTCGCTTTTGGTCGGATGACGCCCCTCGGCGAGCTGAGTTTCATCATAACCCCAACCAAAGATCCAGTCGCCATCAGCAATGTTATTGTCTATTTTATACTCTTTTAGCGTTTGCATCATTTTAGGAATACTATCGACTTGACCGATGGGCGGCGGGTTGAGATTGATCTGACCCATGGTGTTCGACACCATATCAAAATGACTGTGCGGATCGATAAAGCTGGGTAATAAGGTTTTATCTTGTAGATTAATCTGCGCGGCATTTTTATATTTCGATTGCGCCTCTTGTAAATTGCCCACATAGGCAATCTTGCCCGCTTGGGTGACTAAGGCTTCAGCCATTTGCGGCTGATCGCCCTCCATCGTGATGATGTTGCCATTGTAATAGACAGTTGCTGAGTTGCTCATATCCTTGGGCGCGGTCTGCATGGTAGTGCAACCTATGACACTCATTAATCCAATGCTCAGTACAGTTGGTTTTAGTAATGTGCTCATATTCATTACGTTATCCTTAAAGGTGATTTGATGCTTACATCCGTGTGTCATAAGCATTGGTACGTGGTGGGCTTTCTATATTCTAAAAGTATTCATATTTTATCAGTGACTGTTGTTTTAAAAGATAGGAATGTTGCAACCAATTTAGCGATAAAGCCTTGTGCGGTCAATGCTATTTAAGAGTTTTGCACTGACAACTGTGGTATTGCCAATTGGATGAGAAGGTCGATCTATAAAGCTGCTGAATATAATATCTTAAAAGCCAAATTGACAAGTGCTGTATGACATCCTACGAGACGTCATGCTCATTTGGCATAAAAGGTGAAAATCACGATATTAGTTGTCAATACTGTTTCACAATCAGGTATGATTAATTAGATAAAACACAAAGTGATAAGACTGGAAATGAGATGATAATTTTATGAAATAGTCATAAGAAGCAATTGCTTGCGTGTGAATTTTTCTTTTTTAACCTTTTATTTTTGCGTCATCCTTTTTGCTTTAGAGGTGCTACCAACGGGGTTTTATACCATTATGAAATCAACTATCGAATTACTCGAGCACACGGATTTCCCAGCGATCAAACGTCGTGAGTTAACCACGCTACAGGTCAATATGGGTTACTTATGCAATATGTCTTGTGTGCATTGTCATGTGGCTGCCAGTCCTTACCGCACAGAGATGATGTCGCGTGAGCTTGTTGAGTTGATTCTAGAAGTCTTGCAAGCAAAAAATATTGAGACGCTTGATTTAACGGGCGGTGCGCCTGAGATGCACGAAGACTTTAAGTATTTGGTCACAGCCGCACGTGCCTTGGGTGTAAAAGTAATTGATCGCTGTAATCTGACTATCCTGATGGAAGAAGGCTTTGAGGACATGGCACAGTTTTTGGCAGACAATGCGGTCGAAGTGGTGGCTTCAATGCCCTGTTATTCATTAGAAAATGTCGATAAGCAGCGCGGCAAGGGCGCATTTGATGACAGTATATTGGGGTTGCATAAGCTCAATGCGCTTGGCTACGGCAAGAAAGGGTCAGAGCTCACGCTGAACCTTGTCTATAACCCGCAAGGTGCGACGCTGCCGCCCAATCAACAGCAACTTGAAGCAGATTATAAGCGCGAGTTAAAAGCGCATTTTGATATCGAATTTCATCAGTTATTTGCCTTGATCAATATGCCCATTCAGCGTTTTGGTGCGGTGCTATTGGCTAAAAACCAATTCCATCCCTATATGGATTTGCTCAAAGCCAATTACGTGGCTGCCAATTTAACCGAAGTCATGTGCCGATCGACCATCAGTGTTAATTGGTTAGGAGAGTTGTTTGATTGTGACTTTAACCAACAATTAGAGATTCCAGTGCCCAACAAGTCCCGTCGGCATCTAAGCGATTTGTTAACGCAAAATCCTGCTGGCGATGATATTGCCATTGCAGATCACTGCTATGGCTGTACGGCAGGGCAGGGAAGTAGCTGCGGTGGTGCGCTAGAGGGAGAGATAACAGAGCAGGCGATAGAAGAAATATCCTCGATTTAACCGGAGTCAATCATGTCAGTATTTAATAGTACAAGACTTAATAGTAAAAGCCTTTTTTTAAGCAGTGGTTTATTAATCAAAGCGGCAGTGACCACCTCTATCCTGTTAGCCAGTATGGCAAGTTATGCGGATTTTAATCACAGCACTTGGGATAGCTTACTTGATAAAAACGTCACTATGACCAATGGTGGCAAAGCATCTGTCGTCAATTATAATGGTATGAAAGCGGATAAGAGCAAGCTTGACAGCTATATGGCGGCGACTAGTAAGGTTAGCCAGTCGGAATTTAACGGCTGGAGTAAAGACGAGCAATTGGCATTTTTGATCAACGTCTATAATGCTGGAACGGTAGAGCTAGTCTTGACCAAGTATCCTAACATCAAGTCGATTAAAGATATTGGTGGAATATTTGGTTCGCCATGGAAACAGGATTTTGTCACGCTATTAGGCAAGAAGCGTTCGCTTGATGACATCGAGCACAATCTAATCCGTGGCTCTAAACGCTATAACGAACCACGTATTCACTTTGCCGTAAATTGTGCGAGCATCGGCTGTCCTGCGCTATTAAATGATGCTTTTACAGGGCGTAAATTAGATAAACAATTAGAGCAAGTGACGAGTAAATTCCTCGCGGATAGCAGTCGAAACCGTCTCAAAGGTAATACGTTAGAGGTCTCGCCAATTTTTAAATGGTATAAAGAAGACTTTGAAACCAACTGGCGCGGCACTAATGATTTAGAAGGGTTTTTGGCTCGTTACAGCTCGTCTTTAGGGCTTAGTAAGTCGCAAACGGCTGAGCTAAAAGCAGGAAAAGTGAAGATTGGTTATACCGATTATAATTGGAGCCTTAATAATAAATAATGGTAACAACAAGTAAGAGTACTGCTAACTATGACGGCTATGGCGACGGTTTCTATCATTATTCCAGTGCTCAATGAGGCAGATAATTTGCCTTTATTGTTTGATAATATCAACAAGCTAAATCCAAACCCGCAGCAAGTAATATTGGTCGATGGTGGTTCAACAGATAATTCTATTGCCATAATCCAAAGTTTTATTAATAAGGTAATGCCTGATAATGATCGTAAAATTGATTGGCAAATGACTGAGTCTAAAGCAGGGCGCGCGCTGCAAATGAATACAGGTGCAGCGTTAGCAACTGGTGAGGTATTACTTTTTTTGCATGCCGATACGCAATTGCCAATGAATGCTATCGAGAGCGTTTCTAAAGCGATGAAACGGGCAGAGTGGGGACGTTTTGATGTGCAAATAGCCAGTCGTCAACCGACACTGCGATTGGTCAGTCAAATGATTAATTGGCGCTCACGGTTGAGCGGAATCGCGATAGGTGACCAAGCCATTTTTATTAGCCAGTTTTTATTTGAGCAAATTGGTGGCTATCCTAACCAAGCGTTGATGGAAGATATTGAGCTTTGCAAACAGTTAAAAGGTATTGCTAAACCTGCTTGTTTAAAAAGTAAAGTCATCACATCAGCAAGACGCTGGCAACAGCATGGCACTTGGCGGACGATTATTTTGATGTGGCATTTACGTTTTGATTATTGGCGCGGCGTATCAGCTGATAATATCAAAGCGCGTTATTATAAATAAAAGAATAAGCTCTTACAAAGAATAAACTCTTACCATGAATCAAAACCAACAAACTTGCATTATTCTTTTCGCCAAGTTCCCCGCACAGGGTATGGCAAAAACGCGCTTGCAGCCAGCTCTTGGTATTGAAGGTGCCGCGCAAATGGCGCATAAACTGCTATTGCATAGTATAGAACAAGCCGTCGCTACCGGCTTTACGATTGAGTTATGTGTCAGTCCTGCGCCAACTGATCCATGCTGGCAAGCGCTTAATTTGCCTGACTCACTGCAATGGTCAGCACAAGCAGAGGGTGATTTGGGTTTGCGTATGTTAACCGCCAGTCAGCAAGCGTTAACACGTTTCGAGCACGTTATTTTGATAGGTACGGACTGTCCGAGTCTTACAACCATTCGTATTCGACAGGCTGCCCAGCAGTTAGAAACACAAGATAGCGTCATGATTCCCGCTTTTGATGGTGGTTATGTACTGTTTGGCTTTAAGCAAGTTGCTGCTCGCTTATTTAGCACTATCGAATGGAGTACGGTGAGCGTAGCAAAGGTTACTCAACAGCGCTTGGCAGAATTGAGCTGGTCTGTAGCGTTGTTAGCGCCTTTGCCTGATATTGATGAGCCTGAAGATTTGTGTTACTTGCCAAATGGCTGGCTTAATGGTTATTGAGAATTGAGAATTGAGAATTGAGAATTGAGAATTGAGAATTGAGAATGCCTTATCATTCGAAGTTTTTAGGTATGAAAAAGCCATCGAGCTATTTTGTTGACCCTATTAGGTTGATTATAGTTCGATGGCTTTTTGATAATCATAAATGCGTATGGCTAAGGTAATAGTGCTGAAAGTCTGGTTTTAGTCTCTTCACTCATCGCCTTTACTGGCGTGACTAACGCTTGAGCTAAAGCCGTATGGGCAATAGAGTCGGGCTGTTCTACAGCGAGTATGGCGACCGCCTGCTTAATCACTGCTTGAGCGTTTTCAGCATTTTTCATTAGATTTCTTATGGCATAATCGGCGCTGACATCCTCTTCGGTAGGATGCCAACTATCAAAATCTGTGACCAATGCTAGCGTCGCGTAAGCCATACTCGCTTCACGAGCAAGCTTAGCCTCTGGCATATTGGTCATACCGATGATGTCAGCATTCATTTGGCGATACCAGTGTGACTCTGCACGAGTGGAAAACTGTGGCCCTTCGATACAGACATACGTGGCTTTTGCATGACATTGACCTTCAGCTATCTGCGCCTGAGTATAAGCACGCGTTAGAATATCCGCGACTTTAGGACATAAAGGATCCGCCATCGCGACGTGTGCCACTGCACCTTCCCCAAAGAAACTGCTGTTTCTATGCTTAGTCATATCGATCATTTGATCGGGAATGACCATATCTAAGGGCTTAAGCGCTTCTCTTAATGAGCCCACTGCCGATACCGAAATGACGTAACGTACGCCCAAAGTTTTGAGGGCATAAATATTGGCACGATAAGGCACTTCGGAAGGGGTGAATTTGTGACCTTGACCATGACGAGTTAGAAAGGCGACCGTCACGCCATTTAATTCACCTAAGACAATATCATCAGAAGGCGTACCGTAAGGCGTCGATATGCTGACACTACGTTTATTGGTTAAATCTTGCATCTGATAAAGACCGCTACCGCCAATGATGGCGATATCAGCGGATACCGATACTGATACTGCCGCTGACTTTTCTACACTAGATATTATCATAAAGGTTTTCCATATTTTTAGAGTAATAGATAACGTTGCCAAGATATGTGGTGACGAATTTGTAAATTTAGACGGGATCTACTTTAAGTGAGCTGCCTTACAAGACAACCGCTTAGGGTTTATATATAAAATATAATCAATCCTACAGTATGATAAAAATGCATTAAGAACGACCATTTAGTCATTTTATATCAGTATTTTTTGGTCAAATAACCTCGTTTATATTTAGATGATTATAAAGGTTTACAATAGACACAGACTTTGGTTAAATGAATTGTATTATGAAACATTGTTCCGCATAGCAAAACTATATTTGGCTATTGATTCATTACAAGAACTGCTGCTCCTTTACTTAAATAGCTTCGCATATCAAGTATGAGTGTAGAGGGAATCTGGATGGCAGTTTATTTATAGCAAGAATTGCTATATTATTACAGGTCTGTAACGCATCACTATTGATATATTGATGTCGTTAAGTGTATTAACTCGATTATTTCAAGGATGAATTCAATGCTCAACTCTCTAAAATCCCCGTTACTTTTATCAGCAATGTTAAGCGCCACTTTAGGTCTGACGGCATGCTCATCACCAAGTTCAGAAAGTACTGACAGTACGGCAACAGATAGCGCTGCTACTGACACTGCCGACGACAAGCTTGACACCAAGTTTCTTACCATCGCCACTGGCGGAGCATCTGGCCCTTATAACATCATTGGCACTTCATTATCAGAGGTCTATGTCAAAACTTTTGGGGTCAACTCAAAAACGCAAACCACTGGCGCTTCAGTCGAAAACGTCAACCTATTAACCCAAGGAAAGGTTGACATGGTGTTGGCGCTCAGTGATGTAGTCACCGACGCGGTCGAAGGCAAAAACAACTTTGATAAGCCGATAACCAACATACAACAGATTGCAGTCTTGTATCCTAATGTGGTGCAAATTGTCACCACCAAAAAATCTGGCATCAAAAATATTGAAGACTTACGTGGTAAGCGCATCGCTGTGGGCGATCAAGGCTCTGGCACAGAAGTAAATGCTCGGACGCTATTAGAAGGGTTTGGTATCACATATGATGATGTGACCGTCGACTATTTAGGCTTTGCGGAAGCAGCGGACGGTATGAAAGCGGGTAAAATTGAAGCAGCTTTCTTTAGTAGTGGTCTGCCAAACTCTTCATTGATGGAGCTAGAGCAGGGTTTAGACTTACAGTTGATTACCATTAATCAAGACAAGCTAAAAGAAATCATCGCAACCAAGCCTTACTTTAAGACTTTTGAGATTCCTGCTGGCACTTATGGCAATGACGCCGCGATTCCAACCGCAGCAATCATGAATGCTCTATTGGTTAGCTCAGAGTTGTCTGAAGCAGATGGTTACAAGCTGACCAAAGCGTTATTTGACAATTTAGACGGTCTAAAAACAGCGCACCAAGCGGCCAATGATATTAGCTTAGCAACCGCTCGTGAAGGTATGGTCGCACCTATCCATCCTGGCGCTAAAAAGTACTATGATGAGCAAGCAGCTAAATAAGCGATTAGGGTTATTAATTGGCGTGGCAGGCATTGCCGCGCTGGTTTGTTTTACGCTATGGCATCTCTTTGTCCGTCAGCCTGTGGTGGAAGTGCGTGTCGCAGGCATCGATGGTGCTAATGATAAAGTTTGCTACTTTGTCGAGCCAAATTTTCAACTGCGCTGGATACACTCTGTAGAAAAACAATGGTGGGAAGAGCAATACCAACGTATAGACAGCAGCAGTACAGAAGACGCTGAATTGCTGCTGACCACCACTTATTTTGAAGCTTTTGGGGCGGGCACACCTTCAACCGAAGCGCTTGCTCCCATACAAAAACCTGGCTATCTGGGTTATCAAATCAATAAGAAATTGCCTCAGCTTAATTGGGTGGTCTCACGGCTTACCAAAGGTGAGATTGACTATGGTAACTACCAGATGCTCATTCATCGCTGGGTGCCAGACTATTCTGAAGTAACGATCATGCCGAAAACGTATGGTTTCATTGATAGATTTAACAAGGATTTGTGTCATGAACTCCCAAGTGATGGATCACAATAATGTGACAACGATGTCAGATAACCATATCAATAACGACTTGCCTATACATTCCAACACGGATGCTGATACTCAGGTCGACGCTGAACTCGAGGCGCAAGCCCACAATAAAGCCATATTAGAAAAGTATGATAGAGAATCCATCACAAGGCACATCACTCAAGGACCAGTGAAGTATTTTATCGCTGGACTTTGCATTTTATATTCACTGTTTCATTTATATATCACCTTTAATCCCATGCCAGCGCTGCTACAGCGCTCTGTACACGTGGGCATTGGTTTTGCCTTAATTTTCTTAATTTTCCCCGCAAGTAAAAAAAGCAGCCGTCAGCGCGTTGCATGGTATGACTGGATTTGGTTTGCTCTGTCATTGTCTGGCATGGCTTATCTGATATATGAATATCAAGATATCGTGACCTCACGTGGCGGTATGGCCAATCAGATGGATGTGATATTTTCGCTGATTACGGTGGTCTGCGTATTAGAAGGTAGTCGCCGTATCACAGGTTGGATTTTACCGATATTGGCAGGGATATTCTTGGCGTATCCGTTTGTCAGCCATTTGGATTTTATGCCAGACCGGTTACTGACTCGTCCTTATGACATGGGTGATATCTTTGGTCAATTATTCCTAAAAACTGAAGGTTTATATTCTGTTGCGATTGGTGCATCGGTCACTTTTATCTTCTTATTTATTCTATTCGGTGCATTCTTAGCGCGCTCGGGAATGGGGCAGCTGTTTAATGATTTGGCATTGGCAATCGCGGGTCACAAAAAAGGTGGTCCGGCAAAAGTAGCAGTGATTTCTAGTGGCTTTATGGGTAGTATTAACGGCTCTGCTTTGTCAAACGTAGTCAGTACTGGTGCCTTTACCATTCCGCTCATGAAAAAGGTTGGTTACCACAAAGATTTTGCGGGTGCCGTTGAGGCAAGTGCCTCTGTTGGCGGGCAAATATTACCGCCAATTATGGGCGCGAGTGCCTTTATCATGGCGGAGACAACAGGCTTGCCGTATAGCACAATTGCGTTGGCGGCCTTATTGCCAGCGATATTGTATTATCTGGGCGTCATTGCGCAGGTGCATTTTCGCGCTGGTCGTCGCGATCTAAAAGGTATCGCTAAAGAAAGCTTGCCAGCCGTGAAAGAAGTGTTAAAAGCCCGCGGTCATATGCTGCTACCGATTGTATTTTTAATTTTCTTATTAATCAGAAACGTGCCCGTTGGTTATGCAGCGGCTTATACCATTGGTTTTACCGTTGTGGTCAGTATGCTGCGTAAAGAAACTAGGATGGGTTTCTCTGATATTTTGGGTGCATTAGAAGATGGCGCACGCCAGTCGCTCGCGGTAATGGCTGCCTGTGCAGTCGTCGGTATTATCATCGGAGTCGTGAGTCTAACCAGCTTTGGAACGGTGATGACCTCATCAATTGTCACACTTGGTGCAGGATCGTTATTTTTCACACTCATTTTGACCATGCTTGCCTCGATGGTATTGGGCATGGGACTGCCGTCTATTCCTGCCTATATTATTACAGCAACGATGGCAGCACCAGCCTTAGCTGGTTTTGATATTCCAATTTTATCAGCGCACATGTTTGTTTTTTACTTTGGTATTTTTGCCAATATTACACCGCCTGTGTGTCTAGCCGCCTTTGCTGGTGCGGGCATATCTGGTGGCGATCCGATGAAGACAGGATTTTTATCGCTGAAACTAGCTTTGGCTGGATTCATCGTGCCATTTATGTTTATCTATAGTCCAGCGATGTTAATGATTGATCCTACTGGGCTTGCAGTAACTGCTAAGGACTTCCCGCTACCACCTATTATCGATATTATCACGGTAGTATTGACGTCAATTACGGGTGTTCTCGCACTTAGTGCAGCATTAGAGGGTTATTTTAAAAGCGATATGAGCCCAGTAACACGCGTTATTTTGGCAATCGGAGCTTTGCTGTTAATCTATCCTGGAATAACGACTGGTCTAGTGGGTGGCGTGATCGTTATTGCTATCGCCATCCTTAATACTAGAAACAGTGGCGAGCCAACGCCAACTTTAACCATTTAAGGCGTTGCGGTTGAAGGTTTTAATAATTCATTAGAGTCATAAAAAAGGGTGAATAACAGTTTATGTTATTCACCCTTTTTACATGCTTAACTTAATTTTTAAGTATTAGCTCATTAAACCCCGACACTTAGCAGCCAAGTTTGCCTTCTGCTGCCAATGCTTTTTTGCTACGAATCGGTGCAGGGCAGTCTTCGCCGTAATATTGACGATCGGCAAAGTAGCTTGAGCGTACCATTGGGCCTGCCCAAATGTTAAAGAAGCCAATTTTTTTACCATAATCCATATAACGCTGGAACTCGTCTGGATGGACGTAACGATCGACAGGCGCGTGGTTTTTACTGGGTTGCAGATACTGACCAACCGTAATCATATCCACGTTATGTGCTTTTAGGTCATCAAGCAATGCATAAATCTCTTCTTCAGTTTCACCAAGGCCAACCATAAAACCGCACTTGGTCGCGATATCAGGGCGACGCTCTTTATAGAGTTTGAGCAAATCTAACGAATGCTGATAGTCAGAACCTGGACGGAAGGCTTTATATAAACGAGGTACGGTTTCGATGTTATGGTTAAAGACATCTGGCGGTGTTTCCGTTAACAAGTCTAATGCTACTTCCATACGACCACGGAAATCTGGTACCAATATTTCAATGAGGCAATTCGGGCTAAGTGCGCGAGATTCATTGAGCACTTCGACGAAATGCGCCGCGCCACCATCTTTTAGATCGTCACGATCCACAGAGGTGATTACCGCATACTTAAGCTGCAAGCCTAAAATAGTCTCGGCAGTGTGGCGTGGCTCATCTGCATCTAGCTCATTCGGACGACCATGACCGACGTCACAGAACGGGCAGCGACGGGTACAGATATCACCCATAATCATAAAGGTAGCCGTACCATCAGCGAAGCACTGCGGCAGGTTAGGGCAGGCCGCTTCCTCACAAACGGTATAGAGCTTTTGCTCACGCAAGGTGGCTTTGATACGAGCTACTTCAGCGGGCGAGGACATTTTAACCCGAATCCAATCTGGCTTTTTCTTTGCCTCGATGGTCGGAATCACTTTAATTGGGATACGGGCAACTTTATCATAGCCACGTAGTTTTTCGCCTTGAATGGCTTTTTTAGGTTTGACCTTAGCAGCAGGCACATGTGTTTGTACGGCAGTTGTCATAATAAAGTATCTCTTAACCCTTTATAGTATAAGGGTTTATGGAATTATTAGAATGTGTTGTGAGTGAGGACATTATAGCAGAAACTTAGGGGCTAATTTTCAATGAATAATGTTTAACTGATCATTTTGAGGTGGATCATTAAGGCTACTATGGTTTGTCTCGCAACCATAGTTTTAAATATCTATATCAATATCCAACTCATTCAGGGTTTCTATGGCAGCACGAAACGCTTCTTGGGTGGCAGGTGCCCCGCAATAAGGCAAGCTGTGCATTAATACTTCTCGAATTTCAGCGACACTTGCGCCATTATTGATGGCACCTCGAATGTGTCCTTTTAGCTCAGTTGGGCTTTTTTGCGCAATTAAAAAAGCAATGGTGATTAATGAGCGGTATTTGCGCGGCAGTACTGAGTCATCTTGCCATGTGCTGCCCCAAGCGTGTTCGATAATCCAGTCTTGTAATGGTTGGGTAAATCCAGTCGCGCTATCGAGTGAGCGTTTGACATGCGCTTCACCCATCACGTCAGTGCGAATTTTGAGACCGTTTTGATAATTAGCGTTACTCTTTATATGGCTGTTTTCCATATCGCTGTTTTCTCTATTTTTGTTTTCCATTGCACTACTATCCATATCATTATCCTTAATGTTTATTCATTTAATATATAGTTAATAAAAGCTGTTTTTTCAAGCGCTATCTTTCCACATGCTATTTTCAAAAGAATATTTTATCAAATAATATCCTACAAAGCGTCTAGCAGTCACAGCGTATGTATTTACTCATAAATCGAGCGGTGCTTGACTAAAATGACAAGCTGTATATCGATTGTGCAAGGCTGCTCAATCATATTGTTGATGGTACTATTTATATAATAAATGTTCAATATGAGCCCTTTATAACCGCTTTATGAGCCTTTTAAAGGCTGAGCCATTAACATTTAGGGCGTTTTAAGCTATGATTGCACCAATAATTATTCCATCTAGTATATAGACGCAGGCGGTCATGCTGACTACCCACGTAATGTACTAATACTCCCAACTGACGAGGACGACTATTGTGTTAGAAGCTTATCGTAAACATGTCGAAGAACGTGCTGAGCTAGGAACGGTTCCGCTACCACTGAATGAAAAACAAGTAGCAGAGTTGGTTGAACTACTGAAGAATCCACCAGCAGGCGAAGACGCGTTCTTGATGAACCTGCTAGAAAACCGTATTCCTGCTGGCGTTGACCAAGCGGCTTACGTTAAAGCGGCGTTTTTAGCAGCGATCCTTAAGGGTGAAACCTCTTCACCACTTATTAGCAAGCAAAAAGCCGTTCAAATCCTAGGCACGATGCAAGGTGGCTATAACGTTCAACCATTGGTTGCTGCACTGGATGACGCGGAAGTGGCACAAGATGCTGCTGAAGCGTTGAAAAAGACATTACTGGTGTTTGACGCGTTCAATGACGTGACTGAAAAAGCAGAAGCGGGCAATGCTATCGCTAAAGAAGTGGTGCAATCTTGGGCTGACGCTGAATGGTTTTTGAACCGTGATGCTGTGCCAGAAAAGACGACTTACACGACGTTTAAAGTGACTGGCGAAACCAACACCGATGACTTGTCGCCTGCGCAAGATGCGTGGAGCCGCCCTGATATCCCATTGCATTCATTGGCTATGCACAAAAACTCTCGCGACGGCATCACTGCTGACGAAGAGGGCATTGTCGGTCCAATGAAGCAAATCGAAGCGTTAAAAGAAAAAGGCCATCCGCTAGCTTATGTCGGCGATGTTGTTGGTACTGGCTCTAGCCGTAAATCCGCGACCAACTCAGTATTGTGGCTCATGGGCGATGATATCCCTAACGTGCCAAACAAACGTGGCGGCGGTCTAGTACTTGGTAACAATATTGCTCCTATCTTCTTTAACACCATGGAAGATTCTGGCGCATTGCCAATCGAAAAAGTAGCCGTTGATAACTTAAACATGGGTGATGTGTTTGACATCTATCCGTATGAAGGCAAAATCACTAAGCATGATTCAGATGAAGTGCTGTCTACGTTCAAATTGAACTCACCTACTTTGCTTGACGAAGTTCGTGCTGGCGGTCGTATTCCTTTAATCGTTGGTCGTGGTTTGACCAATCGTGCCCGCGCGTACATGGGTCTTGGACATTCAGATATCTTTGCTAAGCCAGAAGAGCCAGTTGATACGGGTAAAGGTTTTACCCTAGCGCAAAAAATGGTCGGTAAAGCTTGTGGTCTAGAGGGCGTACGTCCGGGCATGTACTGTGAGCCTAAAATGACGACTGTAGGATCGCAGGATACGACTGGTCCGATGACTCGTGATGAGCTAAAAGATTTGGCTTGCCTAGGTTTCCAAGCAGACTTAGTCATGCAGTCATTCTGTCACACTGCCGCTTATCCAAAGCCAGTTGACGTTGAAACTCAGCACACACTACCTGACTTTATCATGAACCGTGGCGGCGTAAGCTTACGTCCAGGTGATGGTATCATTCACTCATGGTTGAACCGTATGCTACTTCCAGATACCGTTGGTACTGGTGGTGACTCGCATACTCGTTTCCCAATGGGTATCTCTTTCCCAGCGGGTTCTGGTCTAGTAGCATTTGCTGCAGCCACAGGTGTTATGCCACTTGATATGCCTGAGTCTGTCCGTGTCCGTTTCGTTGGCGAACGTCAGGCTGGTATCACGTTGCGTGACTTAGTCCATGCGATTCCTTATCAAGCGATTAAAGAAGGTCTATTGACCGTTGATAAGAAAGGCAAAATCAACGAGTTTAATGGTCGTATCTTAGAGATCGAAGGTCTAGAAGATTTGACCGCTGAGCAAGCGTTTGAGCTATCTGATGCCTCAGCTGAGCGTAGTGCTGCTGGTTGTACCATCACTTTGTCTGAAGCGTCGGTGACTGAGTATTTAAACTCAAACATTACACTACTTAAATGGATGATCTCAGAAGGCTATGGCGATGCGCGTACTATCAGCCGTCGTATCGAGCAGATGCAAGAATGGTTAGCGAACCCAAGCCTATTACGCGCTGATGCTGATGCTGAATACGCCATCGATATGACTATCGATATGAGCACTATCAAAGAGCCTATCCTTTGCTGCCCGAACGATCCAGACGATGCAAAAACGTTGGCTGATGTCGCTGGCGATACCATTGATGAAGTATTCATTGGCTCTTGTATGACCAACATCGGTCACTTCCGCGCTGCGGGTAAACTGCTACAAGACGTACCAGCAGGTAGTTTGAAAACTCGTCTATGGATTGCGCCGCCGACTAAGATGGATGCGCGTCAGTTGATGGAAGAAGGTTACTACAACATCTACGCTCAAGCCGGCGCTCGTACTGAGATGCCAGGTTGTTCACTATGTATGGGTAACCAAGCACGTATCGCACCGAAATCTACGGCGGTATCGACGTCAACTCGTAACTTCCCGAACCGTCTCGGTCAAGGCGCTAACGTATACCTAGCTTCTGCAGAGCTTGCAGCCGTAGCAGCGGTACTTGGTAAATTGCCAACCAACGAAGAATATCAGCAGTACGCTGGTATGCTTGATAGCATGGGCGAGGAAGTGTATCAGTACATGAACTTCGATCGTATGGATTCTTATACTGAAGAAGCCGACAAAATTAACGTTGCTCAGTTGACCTAATCTTGAGAATTAAGTGAAACGTTTTAAAGAAAACCCCGTACCATCATGGTGCGGGGTTTTTTAGTTATAAAATAAAAAAGTATGAATAATTATTTGCAAACTTTTATTGAGTGCTTATAATCGGACTCACTAATTGAAAAACTCAAATTGCAACTTCTACCTCTAGAAATCATTGGTGGTAGAGTTTAGGGAACATAAAGATATGCTTAATAAAGCGACACCGCCACCATTACCAAGAAATATGACTACGGGCAGTCACAACGCTGAAGCAAACTATGGCATGATTGACTGGTTCAAAAAAGGACTCAGAAATTATGTCAATTTTTCTGGTCGTGCTCGCCGTAAAGAGTATTGGTACTTTTTTCTAGTACAAATGGGTGTGATACTCGTTGCAATGCTGCTAGATGCAATAATATTCAGCTCAGAGACATGTTTATTTTATCTAGTAGCGGTGCTTGGTTTATTCCTGCCTGGGCTTGCTGTCACTATCCGCCGCTTACATGACACTAGCCGCTCAGGATGGTGGTTTCTGATAGGTGTGATACCACTGATAGGCTCTATTATATTACTGGTATTTTTAGCGAGTGATACCAAGCCTGAAACCAATAAATGGGGTCTACCAGAAAAATAGGCTGGCTTAGGGCAGGTTAAATGGTTAATAAATCTGTTTACGCTTCTATATAAATGCACTGGCTGATTTTCTACGCTATCTTATGTATAATATAGGGGCAGGCGGAAACCGTGGCTCTGCATTTTACCTCTCTTTTCTATCTCGGGACGGACCGATACTTTGATATGCACTTTGCTGTTTAACTACAGGTGCTTTGGAGTCTTGGTTGATTACTTTATCCCCACTCAAACGTCGTATCGTCTATGTGACTATTTTCGAGCTTATCGCTATCATTTCTTCTACTTTCGTATTGATGAAGCTGAGCGGTAGCGACGCGGCAGAATCCTTACCAGTTGCTGTGATGGTGTCATTGGCAGCAGTGATTTGGAACTTCTTATACAATACAGCTTTTGAAGCGTGGGAACGTCGCAAGCATGTGGCAAAGCGTACCTTACTCATTCGCAGTGCGCATGCATTAGGGTTTGAAGGCGGATTGGTATTGATTTGCTTACCACTTTATATGATTTGGTATGACGTTGGCTTAATCAAAGCTTTTATGATGGAAGCGGCGTTACTGCTATTTTTCTTGGTTTATACCTTTATCTTTACCTTGGGTTTTGACAAGATATTTACCTTACCGCATCACTATAAGACAGCCTCTGATTCTTAAGAGTTAAAAGTGTTACTTAAAGATATGCTTAATACAGAATTTTCTTGATACTGTATGACCCAAAAATAAAAGGCTGCCATTAGGCAGCCTTTTTGATGATAGTGCAAAACAGAGTGTGATCAGGTTATTATTTACCTTGATAAACTGGCTTACGTTTTTCCATAAAGGCGGTAATACCTTCTTTAAAATCATCCGTTTTAGCAAGCATGGTCTGTTGATCCACTTCCATATCGAGCGCTTCATTGAGACCCATATAAGCGTGCGTGTTAATCATATGCTTCATTGACGCCAATGCTTTTCCGGGCAGATTGCTCAGGCGCGTTGCCAATGCCAATACGCTAGCATCCAGCTCGTCGCTACTGACGACCTCATTCACCAAGTTTAAGCGTGCCATATCTTCCGCTTTGAGTTTATCGCCAAGCATGACCATCTCAGTGGTTTTTGCCACACCGATCAATTGATTCAGTAAATAAATGCCGCCAGCATCTGGTATTAGACCGATATTGACAAAGGCTTGCACGAATTTGGCATTGTCAGCGGCTACGCGAAAATCACAAGTCAGTGCCAAGTTCATGCCAGCACCAGCGACGGCACCTTCTAATTTGGCGATAATAGGCTTATGAATATTACGCAACTTTAAGCTAATCTCAGCGACTTCGCCAACCATAAAGTTTAGCTTATTCGACAGTGCCTCGCTTTCCATGCCGTTTTCTAACATCTCACCGATATGCCCGCCACTTGAAAAGTTATTGCCTGCGCCTTGCAGGATGATGACTCTGACGTCTTTATCTTCATCTGCGTTCGTCAGTGCATTCATCATGGCATCTTTGAGCACTGTGCTAAAGGCATTCAGTGTTTTGGGATCGTTCATCGTGATGGTTGCGATATGGTTTTCTACTTGATATTCGACGAGAGGGTGTGACATGGTTGATATCCTTAATTGAGTTTTCTATAAAACGTTTTTGGTAACACTAGCTATTGGCAGTAAATGTGACAAATAATGCAATGCCAAATACTATAGCAGTTTGAGCTTATTATAAAAGCAGGATCTGTGCGCGCTTAAGACATGATTCAGGTATGGTGTTTTTTGCTGCTATCATATTACTAAAATTATTAAACCTACCATTCAAAAATAAGGCTACTATCTGTAGAAAGGTTGAATTATGCTAAGGCATGTCCTCAATTCAATCGAGCATTCTCTAAATGGGTTGAAAATGGCTAAATTTTGCCAAACTGCGTCAAATAGCTGATGAATATCTCGATATTATTTGTGCTATTTTCCTTGTTTGGCAGCAATTTATCTCATTTTTTTCACCATTTTTAAAATGAAGACACGCTCTAGAAGGCAGGTTTTAAAAGACTGATTTTTTATTTATTAAACCAACAAGGAAGTGGTTATGCCAATTATTCATGTCAATAATGTTGAACTTTATTATGAAGACAGCGCGCCAAACGATAAGCAAAAACCCGTCATGGTATTTGCCCATGGTCTGCTGTGGAATACACACCTATTTGACAAGCAAGTTGAGTATTTTAAAGCCGGTTATCGCTGTATTACGTTTGATTTTCGAGGACAAGGTCAGTCTGAAATAACCAAGTCTGGCTATGATATGGAAACCTTAACCGAGGATACATTGGCATTATTAGAGGCACTAGATATTCATAAGTGCCATTTGTTAGGGTTATCGATGGGCGGGTTTGTCGCCCAGCGTGTCGCACTCAAACGCCCTGAGCTATTGCTGTCGCTTACCCTGTTAGAGACTTCTGCTGATCCTGAAGATCCCAAAAACGTGCCGCAGTATCGTAAGCTGGTCAAAGCCATTCGTTGGCTGGGTCTCAAACGCGTGAGTAACAAGGTCATGCCTATTATGTTTGGCAATACTTTTTTGACAGATAAGTTGCGTAAGTCTGATCGTAAGCAGTGGTTAACGATGCTACAAGGCAATCGCAAAGGCGGAGTCATTAAGGCAACGACGGGCGTCATTGAGCGGGCAGGCACCTACGATCAGCTAGGGAGTATTACGGTGCCGACATTAATTGTGGTCGGTGATGAGGACACAGCAACCCCTTATTCAAAGGCTGAACGTATGCATTTTGCGATAGCAGGGTCTAAATTGGCAGTGATCAAGGGCGCTGGTCATACCGCAACCGTAGAAGAGCCTGAGCAGGTCAATCGAGTGGTTAACACCTTTTTAGCGGACTGTGTTTAGTTTTGAGTTGGTCTTGAAATAGCCTTAAATAAGGCATTGTTTTAATAATAATAGAGTAATGAAATCTTTGTGCTAAAAAAAGCCGTTATCTTGAATGTGATAACGGCTTTTTTATTGAGCGCATGTAAGAGGTTACATTTAAAATATTAATTTGAAACTTAGGCGCTTTCGTTCAGATTGAGGGCATGCCCTATTAACCTTAAGATTCTTATTTATAACCGTGCCGTATAGTCATTATTACCGTCATCAAGGGTGCCACATGCCTCGGCACGATTGACGATTTCTGTTGCCCAAGCGCGATGGGTAGCAGGCTCTAGCATAGTATTGTTATATTTAAACACCGCTTTTGCCTCGCTATGCAAGATTGCTTGCGCCTCATCTAAAATGCTCAATGGTACGCAATAGGCTTGTTGCACCAGCGCAATTTGGCTTGGATGAATGACCGTTTTGCCGACCAATCCTAAGCTAACATCGCGGGTTAGCTCTTGCATAAATAGCGTTGGCTGATCCAAATATTCAAAGACAGGAGCTGTTAAATAAAAGCCATGCGGCACAAAGCAGCCGAGCAGCTGATAGGCAAGGGTGCCGATAGGAGTATCATAAACGATGCTGTTTTTGGGACGGCGCAAACGCAATGCTGCAAATAAATCATTGCCACCGATACGCAAGGCAAATACAGGCTGGCTAAAAGCTTCTTTAAAACCGATGGCCAATTCCTGATTATGATGTGGATTAAATAGGGCTGCGGTTTCAAGCGTCGGCATCAATAGTTGCTCAGTACTCAGATTTTGGCAGGCCATACGCCAATTGGATAGGCTATACATGTCGACTTTCGGCATGACAAAGCCATCAATCAAATCGATATGGGCAAAACCTGAGAGCTGCTCTAACATCGCTGGATGACGCGGGCGTATAAATACCAGCGGGCGTGTTGGTTGTTCAATCTGAATGTCGGCATGTTTTGATGGGTCATTGATGCTATCGACATGCGTCGCCCATGTATGCAGCAACGTTTGCAAGCGCTGAAGTGCCAGCTCAACATCACTATGGCTGACGGCATCTTCTAGGCAGATGATAATACTATTAATCGTTGGTAATTTATCACGCTTAATGACTTGCCAAATATCTTGGCGAGTTGCTGGCATGTATAGGCTAGCCCCCAACTGATACGGGTGATGCGCATGTGGTTTGAGCATCGCATGACGCTTAGTAATGAGGTGAGCGTAAGACTGGGTGTTTTGATAAAGAGTAGACTCGTTGTTTTGCATATCTGACATAATTGGCATCATCAATAGTGATAAGTGAATGGTTATAAAATCTAAGAAGTATCATCAAGTGGTATGGCTTAGCAGCAATGACCGCAAACCCAAAAATACGTTTGGTAATGTCAAATTCGTTTAGCCGACAAGAAGGAGTAGTTTTACCTTTTTCTTTCGCTGCTTTGAGTTTGAGACGGGTCTGGTTTATAAAAACCGCGAGTGTAGCAATGATTAATGGTCTTCGCTACGTTGCTTGATAAGCGTGATGGCTTGATAGGGATGTATTTTATCACCTAATACACTAACAATGATATTTCGCTGGGTACATAAATGTCTTAGCAGTATGGTATCAGGATGATCAGCGCTGGCTAATAGTATGCGTTCAGGGTCACGGCGCAATATCGCCCGTGTTGCCTCTGCAATCGTTGGCTTAATGCGGTTACGATTTCTGATAGCGTAGTCTGCTGCCAGCTTGTCGATTAAAGCAGCTGTCTGATAGCGCGGCTGCTGAAACGTCGGAAAGCACTTCAAAGATGGGGCTAATGCACGGCGCGCTGCATCGATATGAGTGATGAAAGCTAAGCTATGGTCGACCTCAATTAAGTTATCATAAAACACGCTGCGGTGTAGCCCCAATGCTGGCTCGGTATATAAACTTCGCGAAATCAGTCCTGATACCGTACTATTTAATAGCCCTGACGGAATTAGCCAGTCATCGATACTAGCTGCAAGCCAAGCAACGCCAGCTGGATCAGCCAGCGTTAATAAGGGAATAACACCTGCGCCTTGATGAAAGATATTGGCAAAGTTTGCATGGTTAGGATCGCTAAATTTTTCTAAACTATGAGCAAGCTCTTGATAAATCGCGCCTTTACCTGTCCAGCCGTCAACAAATACGATAGGACTGTCTGGATAAGCATTCAATAGCATTTGTAACGCAACTGGATCAAGTCCGCGGTCGCGAATGATGCTGATACCATAATGCACGCTCGGCAAAGCATAGCTGCTATTAACGTCTGCTAACGCACGCTGCAATAAAACGCCAACTGGCAAACCTGCGCGCACCAAGCTGACTAAGACTAGCGGGCGCTCATTACTAACGGTATGTTCATTTCGAGATTTTTGAAAAATATGATGTAGCGTATAAGCCAAATTAGCAATATCAGTGGCAGTCCTCTCAGCTCCTTGCTCTAATGCTTGCGTGTATAGCTGCTCATGCATAGCAGTAGGCGCTTGCTCCAAGGTCAACATATCAGAATAATGACGTTGCCCACTTTGAATAAGTGCTTCTTTTTGACTGACTGGCACATCGGCGACCGCGTTTTTAGCGACTATATCGAGCAGTACGGTCACATCACTGGCAAGATAGCTGCCTGAGCCATATGCTTCTAATTTTTGAACATTAGGGTTCGTTATATGATGGGTCATAAAATCATTTCTACTTCTATAAACGGCGGCGATTATTGTTTTTATTTAGGAGGGATTAAGTGTTTAGAATGATTGAGAGCTAAGTCGTTCATGTAACTGACCATGATTGGGCATACCATACCAGTCAAGCAGCTGTAAAAATGGTAAATCAGCCAGACTGTCACCAAAGCCAAAGCTTGGTCGTTGACTGTCTAAATGATGGTCTAGCAGAAATTGTACCGCATGGCGCTTATGAACTGCGTGCGGCAATATCGCTAGATTATTCGCATTCACGTGCACATAAAAATCCTGCTCAAAGTCTCGTATTAACGTTGGCAGTTTTGCAGCGAGATCTACTAATGCTTGATGGTCTTTTTGCGCATGTTTGATAGCCAGATAAATGGTTAATTCTCTATTATCAGCGCCATCACTAAAGCTATCGATATGCGGTGTAAAGACCAGCTGGCTACTGTCATTTTTGCTGTGATTTGCGAATAGCTGGCTCAGCTGCTGCAATTTTTGTTGCAATGGCGCAAGCTTATTATACATATGCTGTTGCCACTGGGCTTGTAACGCACCGTCTTTGTCAAGAATAATCGCGCCATGAGTCAAAACTTGCCAGCTATCAAAAGGCAGTTTTACGCGCTGGATTTCACTACGGTCACGTGCCGTCACTACGATTAGATCAGTGCTAGCAAGTAGCCAGTTAAAAAACGTGGCTTGGCGCTGACTCATAAAACTTAATGGCTCGCCTTGTTTGTTAACGGTTGCGCAAACTAAGTTTTCAGCTTCAGTGGTGGGTAAGTCCCATGCGTCAATTTTACGCTGAGTTTGAAAGAGCGTATCGTCCAAATCCATTAGCGCGTAAGGCTTGAGAATATCAGGATTGGCTTGAAAAAATGGGCTGGTCATAAAGGTGTCCGTAAGGGTTGAATGTGAAAAGCAGAGCTGGATTTAGAGGATGGTTTTAATGGGACAGTTCTTATAAAATAATTTACAGCGTCGGACTCACCACCAATACATTCTCTAAACCTTTCCACATAGCATCAACGCTATCAGTGGACGTTTCCACACACAAGACAATCAAATCCCAATCGCTAGGTGTAACGTTATATGCAAAGTTGGTCATACCAAGCCCATAATTATCATTAAAACTTAGCATCGAGGTAATTGCGCCACCAAGCGCAATCGGTGAGCGGGTTAACGCACTAAAATTAACCGTATTCTTACTATTCTCTATATGCGTATGTTGCGCAAGCCATTCCGCCAATAAGAACGGCAACCAAACAAACTCATTACTGCCCAATACTAGAATTCGCTGTGGCAACTGCTCTTTATCAAACTGCTCTTTCTCAGGTTGAGCTTGCTTGTTAAAAACATTAAAGGCAGTTTGAAACCTTAAAAGATAATGATCAAACCCATCGGTGCTATCTAGGGTTGGGAAACGTCCCCAATTACCAGTATTACCTAGAGACTGACTGCCTGCTTCAGTTGTATCAACCGATGGCATCGTTATCGGTTCGGGATTGGGCGCATCCGTCCAAGTCCATGCACCAGACAGTAGATGATGACGTTGAAAGTGGATATTGGGCAGGCGTTTTGCGATTTGGTCAGACACAGCTTCATTTACATCGGCTGCATTCTGATTCTGGTTTAAAGACCAATCAACCAAAGTGGTAAGATGTACTTGCTCTAGTTGGTCAAGTCCTGCGTTACGAAGGGCAGTGACGACATTGACGCAAGTATTACCCGTCGATGCTTCATCATCCACCATAATCAAGGTTTTGCTCGTTAGTAATTGCGCTTGGGTCACTGTATCTGCACTTTGATAAATGAGATGCTGGCTGGCATGACTGTGGTCTTCGCTGAAAGTGGTTAATAAAGAGTCGCTGCTACTGTCCTTATTGTCATCATGTTGCGCATGCCGCGTAGAGTTCAATAGTAAGGCATTGGGATAACGCGTTTGCAGCGCTTGGTGCACACCGGCAGATAAGCCAACCGCCGTCTCTGCCATACCGATGACTAAAATCGGCTCAGGCAAATCGCTAGGAACCAAATTCGCCAAGTCAGTAAAAGCATGACGCATGGTACTAGGAGCCACTGGAATATGACGACCTAATACTTTTGAGACAAACAAAAAGGCACGTTTTGGGTTAATGCGTTGTGCAAACCCAAGTAAGTCTTCTAATTGATAATCGTTACTTGGTTCTGCCCCATTTTTCGTAGTGGCTGAATTGGTTTGATAGGTTAAATCAAGATTGCCGCGTGGTAGGGTAATGGTGCAGACATAGCTTTTTTTCATGGAAATACTGTTTGTAGTCATATAAAGGTTTCAACGTTATTGAGTGCTAAAATCGTAGTGTTTCTTTTGCAAGGTTTAGTTCTTGAGCTTTTTCTTGAAGTACCAGTTTTACAGATTCAGGTAAGTGAGTGTATTTGTCAGGATGAAAGTCTTTGATCTTTAACCTATAAGCTCTACGCATTTCGTCGATAGTAGCTCCTTCTAACAAACCAAGAACCTTTAATGCTTTTAGATTATCAGAAGCTTCTGTAGGTTTGTCTTGGTTTTTAAGGGTTTCAAAACCAGAGTAAGCATCCTCTAATATTTCATCGCTAATGCCCATTAATTTGCTCAGATTTTTAATCTCTGCTAGACCTTTTTCTATATGCAACCATTTTCCTGACTCTAAGTTATTGATTATTATTCGAGCTGATGCATAGAAAATAGTATTCTTGTCATTAGTAGTATTTGCTCTATTATTGAAATCCTTAACACATTCTCTTAAATCTATTGAAGTACCTGATAAGATTTTCATTTGATTTTTTAAAAAATCTCGTTCTTCTGGATTGTTTTCTATGTGATTTGAAAAAACATTTTTAATAACTTTAATATTGTCTTTGGACCAAGATTTTGAATCATTAGAATCACCTTTTTTTATGGAGTAGTAAGCCAAAATTTTTATTGTAGGAATGAACCATTCCATAATTAAAAAAGAGCTAGAGCTTATACGAATTTCCTCTTGAGATTTGAGTTTATCGAGAATAACGCCATCCTTTAAAAGCGTAATATTAAACTCTAAGGTGATATCTTTATTTCTAGGCAAAATTAAAGCATTGATAGGCACACTTATTGAGTAAGGACCATTATTATCGTTATTGCGAGCACCAGTTATAAAGTTGCCTTCTTCATCATTAAAAATATCATAATAACTTTTTACATTTTGTCCCTGATAAGCAAGTTCAAGAATAACAACTTCTGTTCCATAAGGAATAGTATCCATACTTAAGTGTAGATACTTGCCCTCTAGCTTCGTAGTGTAGGAATAGTTTCTAGTGGCAGTATTGTCTGAAACACTTTCATCGTCATTTGACAAAGCACCTATTATGAAAAAAACAGCAACTAAAATTATTATATAAATCATATCTATTTGCTTACTTTAGTTATTAATTTTTATTGGAATTTTTTCTTACATTTGTACTAAAATTTTTGCTTTGTATATATAGTTTTAAATAAAAAAGGTGCAAGTATTATCACATGCTACTAGAATTAATGCTCTGTGCTTGCTGTACCTACGTAGATAGAAATTGCCAAAAACTCATTTGAGTAGCGGTGTATACTTTTAAAAGTTGGGTAACTATGACTTTCTAATTATTTAAGTTAGATTCTATCAAGGTTAAAATCTTAAAAATAGGGTGTAGCTCAACACTTGTTATTTCTAAGCCGGGTTATTATGATAGCGCGTATCGAAATAATCAACTACTAAATAAATCAAGTGTTTAGATGTATTTATTTAAGGTTTATCGACAATATAGTGAATCATTAACCCTGACATCCTACTAACCACAAAGCACCGCGACTTTGCTTACTCAATTGCGGTGTGGTCAACGCGGCAGCTGTCGTGCGTGACATGCCATATGAGCCAGATGAGTTATCTAAACTCATTCCAGCGCTCGCCAGTAGGGCGGATAATAACTGAAATTTCACCGCATAGTTCATATTTTGTGCATGCTCGTGGACGAGGCTAGACGTCACCATCCCGATAACCTCACCAGTCGGCAGTAATAAAGGGCTGCCACTAGAGCCGGGTTGAATAGGCGCAGTAAATTGCAGATAGCGAATATCATCGCCAAACCCTGTCAGTCCTGAGATGCAGCCTTGCGTTACTTGTAATTGGCTACTCAATCCTGATAACGGAAATCCCAAGGTGGTGATGGTTTCACCTAAATTATCAGTACAACGCTGTGCTAAGGGTAAATAACTTGGCAGCGGCTCGCTTACTCTAATAATGGCTGAATCACTACCGATATCGCTGAGTACCACTTGCGCTTCACGATCGGGTTGCCCTTGCTGACGCACACCAATCATCGCCGCCGATTCAATGACATGATAACAAGTCAGTAAATGATAGGGATCGATAGCAAACGCTGTACCTGTCCAAGTTTCACCAGATTGAACTTGTCTGGGCGGACGCGCATCACTGTTAGGATAACCTTGCTGCTGTGCACGCTGGGTATCTTGGATAAGGGCATGCGTATTTGGCGGACGCATATCGAGGCTAATTTGCACATGATGCTCTAGGCCTGCCAATCCTTGGGTAGAGCTCTCACCAAGGGCACGGCATTTAAATTGTCCATTGCGCCGATATATTTCTAATATGATTGCTGCTTTAACATGGCGCTCACTTGCGATAAATTCATAACGAATATCGCCATTGTTTAGCGTTAAATTTACTTTGCTTAATTCGACAGCGGGTAAGTTGAGGCTTGGCTCATGATAAACATAAGCAATCAATTGTAAAAAGCTTACCCCTTGTTTATCAAATAATGCAGGCAAATCCAGTTGCCATGCGCTTGGATTATCCTTATTATTGAGCTGCGCCCACTCTTTCGGTTCATGCAGATAAGCAGGGCTACAAGCCGCTTTACGATGCTCATCTAAAGGCAGCCATAATAGCCCAAGCTGCTCGCCAAACTTTAGCTGATTTGTCGTCGCAAAAGCGACCGAACAATTCGATTGCGCGATAACCGTATTTGCCCCTAACACTAACGTGGTTTGTGCTGTCATCGCCTGCCTCTTGTTGAATATACTCGGTTGCCGTCGATTTTTACCGCCGATTTATTACTGCCGATTTTTTATTTCATTGTTTTTACTTACTCGCTAGCATCTTCTTCAATCTTTACGCTAACCATAATTGAGCGTACTTGGCAGGGAATGATTTGCTGTGCAATATCCTCAAGTTTTGGTTTATCGGTTAAGCCCAGCCAGTAGCCAAATCCAACTTGGGTTAAATCGACCCCGCTATGGGTGGTGTAATCGATGCCACCAGAGGGGCGACTGTTAATTTCAAGCACACGGTGCTGCCCGTCATCATCGGCCTTGGTTTGTACGCTGACGATACCATCGCAGCCAAAGGCTTTAATCAGTGGAATAACCACATCCATAACCGCTTGCTCGTAGTCGATATGCTGAATTTTCCCCGTTTTATAACGGGTGATGGCAGCCAATACTTCACCATATTCGCAAACGACATCGATAGAGTATTCTTGGCCTGATAAATAAGGCATTAGCAACATGGGAATTGGGCGTTCCTGCACCATGACACTGTTTGCATAGGCATTGATAAACTGCGTGGTATTGATTTTTTTCTCTTCGGTAAAGTATAAATGCTCAAAGCTATCGTACTGTTCCCCATCATTTTTGGCTAAGTCTAGTCGCCAAAATCCTTGTGCAAAGATACCCGTAACCGGTTTGACACATAAGGGCTGATCACCATGCATGTCAAGTAACGCCTCAAGCTCTGCGACGTTATCAAAGCGCCACGCCTCGGCAACGGGAATATCATGCTCATGACACTGCTGCATAAAGGAAAACTTATCATCTATCACTTCTAACGCTGCCACACTCGTTGCACCCGTCAATAAACGAATACCAGCCGCGTCAAAAGCCTCACGGTGGGCTTCGTAATCAATACCATTACGCCCAGTGAGCAATACTTTTACGTTGTTTTTCTGCGCTTGTTCTAACACAAACTGCCAACGCGGAATCAATGGCTCAACTGATTTGAGCACTACTTGCTCATCGTTATCTGCGGTGCTAGTAAAAGGCTCGCGGTAAACGCTATCGGAAAATTCAAAAATCTCAGGTCTATTGTGGCGGTGTGAAGCGATAATGTTGAACGGAGCATCAGCGTGATTTTTTAGGGTTTGTAGGCTGGCTAACATATCACGCTGGCTTGACTGACCTTCAGCTAACCAAACGGCAGGTGATGCGGCAGTTGATGTTGTATGATCGTTATCGTTAGCAGGGGTTTTCATAATTCTCTCAGCATTATCGTAGGTTTTAGATATAATTGAATAATTCACTATCGTCATCGCAACACCATCAGGAATATAAGCAAGCCTCAAACAGCAATCAAAAAACAAGCCGCAATATTGCTAATAGTAGGGGCTATTATATACAAATGCTAAGCGTTATAAATGCTGCTGACAAAATAGCATGAAGGATTTGTAAAAATATTTTTTAGGGTCATTGGCACGTTATTGAACGGTCGTACGCTTTAAAAGTCAGCGGCCATCCATGCTACTATATGACAATTATTAGCATAACAAACACACGCACATAATAAATAATTCAAAGGATGTATGATGAGCCAAATCCAACCTCAACAACTGATTGCTGGTGCCAATGCGCCACTGCCAACAGATCATATTAGCATTCGTATTTTAAGCCAAAGTGCGGTCGATTGCGCGGCATATCGACTGACAACTGACGGTAAAGTACGCGGCGATGGCGACATGATATTTTATGGGCAGACACGTAGCGATGATGGCAGTGTGAGTTTCCGTGGTCATGATAGCGATGGTTTTTTTGATATTAATTTACCTGCGCAGCCTGCAAATATCGAGAAGATAGCATTAGCGTTTTCTAGTGCGCAGACGCTTGCTCAAGTTGGCGATGTCGATATTCAGGTATTGCAAGGCAGCCAAGTGCTGATGACTTGTCAGTTAAGTGCTGCCGGACGTAATGAAAAAGCCATTATTTTAGCGGAATGTTATCGCCGCCAAGGTAGCTGGAAGTTCCGTTTTATCGCCCAAGGTTTTGAAGGGGGGCTGAAGCCTTTGTCTGAGCATTTTGGTGTTGAAATTGCTGATGAAGCGCCTGCTCAAAGCCCTGTACAAAACCAGTCACAAGGTCAAGCTCAGCCCATCAATACGCAGCGCCCAATCAATACGCAGAAGGCAGGTAGTGCACCTAAAACAAGCACGCCGCCGCCAATTCCTACAGCTTCTCCAAATCCGTCAATTAACTTAAGCAAAATCACTTTAACCAAAAATCAGTCTAGCATCAACCTAAAGAAACGTGATGACTTTGGTAAAATCTCTGTTAACTTAAACTGGAATCAAAATCCGACTGCTAATCAGCAAGCACCCAAAAAAGGCTTGTTAGGCGATCTGTTTAAACAACATAAAGCGGGCGGTATTGACCTTGATGTTGGGGCGATGATTCATCTAAAAAATGGTGAAAAAACCTTGATTCAGGCCTTGGGCAATCGCTTTGGTAGCTTAACATCAGCGCCTTACGTGTGTTTGCGTGCTGATGATAGAACGGGACAGGTGAGCGGCGGTGAGTGGCTAGATATTAACGGTCAGCAGTGGTCGCAGATAGAAGAGGTATTTATTTTTGCTTTCATTTATGAAGGTGCACCAAACTGGGCGCAGACCGATGGTGTCGTGACCATTCATGTGCCAGACCAACCCCCGATTGAGACACGTTTGACAGAAGGGACAGGTAATCTCCCAATGTGTGCGATTGCGCGTCTGGTCAATCAAAATGGCAGTATCAACGTTGAGCGTATTAATGAGTACTTTAAAGGCCATCAAGAAATGGACAAAGCCTTTAATTGGGGCTTTAGTTGGAAGCGAGGTAGTAAGTAAGTGCTTGAATAGCACCCCTTAATACAAAAAAACAGCCCCTCTATTGTCAATAGACGGGCTGTTTTTGTAATGCTTATTAATTGTTAGTTGCATTACTTGCTATGTTCAACTTTCAGAAATGCTTTGATTTTCATACCTATCTAACTGAATTTGTAACTGTGTTAGCTTTTTATTAATCATTTCACGATTTTTTGCTGACTTCATCCAATTGGGTAGTCTTGAAGGCATGCTGGCATTACCAGCATCGGCTGTTCTTTCTCTTAATGTTGCATTGATATAACTATGTAATTCAGTTAAATGGTTCTGATTAAATGCCCAAATTTTGCCAAATCGGCAGGGTACTTGTAAGAAAAGAGGAAGCCCAAAATCAGCGTCAATAGCTAACCTTGCATCATAACGTTGGTATTTATTCGCTCTTTCTACGGGTACTGTATTGGTTTTACCACAGTTTGAGCAGTCAATAGCAATAGTAGAGGGTAAAGCTCGTTTATAGGAGGATATTATTTCTTCATTAGCAGTCAATCGTGTACCACAAAAGCTACACGGGCAATCTCCTATTAAATTACATTGACCTACCCAGTCGGCTTGATCTTCATTTTTTACTAATGATAATTGGCAGTGTTTACAGACAAATTTAGCACACCAAACTTTGCGTTCACTTTCTATTCTGTATTGGTATTCATTTTCAACTTTATCTACAGTGTCACATTCGATACAGCATACTATACTTTGCTCGGCATAATAAGTTAGCCTGTAACCGTTATCAATGTGTCTTGCTTGCATATCTCTTTCACACTCTAAGCTTATTTTATTCATATTATAATAATCAAAAAAACAGCTCAACGAAAGTCGTTAAGCTGTTTGTATTGAAAATAATGAAATTTAAAAATAGATCAAAGATTACGCATGCGGCGTGATGGCAGGCATCAAGTCATGAAAAGTACGACCAGAAGCCGTTTCACCAATTGCATGCATTTTCCACTCATTATTATGACGATATACTTTTGCCATAATCATCGCGGTATGCCCACCTTGCGCTGATAAATTGTAGCGGGCGACTTCCTGATTGTTATTGGCATTGATGATACGACAAAATGCATTTTCTACCGTTTCAAAGGTTTGACCAGTGAAACTATTGACGGTAAATACTAGAGAGACGACATTGGCAGGGATTTTTGAAAGATCGACATTGATAACTTCGTCGTCACCATCGCCGTCGCCAGTGCGGTTATCACCAGTATGGACGATACTGCCATCTTTTGATTTCAGCTGACTGAACCAAATCGCATCGATGGCTTGTTTATTAGTATCAAACATGATGCACGAAGCATCTAAGTCAATCGAGTCGCCGCCGCTACCACCACCGAATAATTTGCCCAAGAACCCACCTTTTTTGTCTTGAGGGTTTTGAGCAACGTCCCAGCCTAGACCCAGTTTTACTTGGGTAAGCTCGCCGCCCGCTTCTTTGCTTAGGGAGATTTTCTGACCTTTTTGTAAACTAACTGCCATGTGATATTCCTTATACTACAGTGTTATAGTAATTGTGAGTAGAGGGTTAAATAAAGTCTATAATGACGAGGAGTCGTTGTAACATACAGCTTTAAAAACATAATAATAGCTATAAGATGTTGCCAAGCAAACTGTTACTGCCGCCGCGACCGCCTGAGCTAGTCCCTAAGACGCTTTGTAGCCAGCCTTGGTAGCTATCACGATTACGAGAGCAGATAATGACTTTGCCTGAGCCTGAGAAGTTTAAAACCATACCTTCGCCACTGGTGACCGAATTGATAATATTGCCCATAAAGCCTTTTTTCTTACTGGTGGCGACTGAGAGTTTGTATTCCAAACGCGAGTCCCAACAGACCACATGACCGTTATCAATGATGACGTCTTTACCAGGTTCGACATCAATCTCAAACAATGAGCCGAAACCCGATACCACTACCTGACCTTGACCTTGCGTCTGCATCACCATAAAGCCACCAGTATCACCAAAGACGGCGCCACCTAGATTACGTTGAATCTTAGCCTTCACATCAACGCCCGTTTGCGCCGCGACAAATGCGCCATCGCTTAAAGTATATTGCTGTGCACCGCAATCAATGATTTGCATATCACCGTCGAGCGTTGGCGCAAGTAAACAATCGCCTTCACCATTGACTGCTTCGATTTGCTGTTGAAATAGTGACTCGTCGTTGGCAAAACGACGCATGAGTGATTGCATCAGACCGCCTTGTAGCTTACCTTTTAGCTCAAGGTTTGATTCCATCATCACCATTGCATTGGCTTCACAATAGATGGAGTCGCCTTTTTTGAGGTTACAATGAAGAAATGGTTCAATGGTACCGATCAAGCTAAACGTGGCGGTCATAGGGGGCGAATCCTTATATCAGTATTCTATATGTTTATAAGTCATATCTGTAAGTCGGCTTAACCATAGATATTCGCTAGCCCATTACTTTTAAAGCCATCAAATGCGATAGTAGGGCACACTTGATGGCTTTTCGGGCTTATATTATTAGCGTTAGATGTTAGTTAGCTCTTAAACATTAACGCCATAAGAAGCCGCTAATGGTCCAAGACCACCGCTGAAGCCTTGACCGACGGCACGGAATTTCCAGTCACCACTATGGCGATATAATTCACCAAAAATCATCGCCGTTTCGGTGCTACCGTCTTCTGATAAGTCATAACGTGCGATTTCAGCATCGCCATTGTCGTTAATGACACGGATGTAAGCGTCACCCACTTGACCAAAGTTTTGATTGCGGCTTTGACCTTCATAAATAATCGCACAGATAGCGACTTTGCTTACGTCAGCTGGAATGCTAGCAAGATTGATTTTAATTTTTTCATCATCGCCGTCGCCTTCACCAGTACGGTTATCGCCAGTGTGCTCAACCGCGCCATTGTCTGACTTTAAGTTGTTAAAAAAGATGAAATCTTGGTCATTACGTACTTTACCTGCTTCATTGACCAAAAAGCCAATCGCATCTAAGTCAAACTCTTGACCGTCAGTAGCACGTGGATCCCAGCCAAGACCGACTGTAATATTGGTTAAACCTGGCGCTTCTTTTGATAAGTTTACGTTGCCGCCTTTTGTTAAGCTAATAGCCATATAAATATCCTTTTGATTAATAATTGAGTGGATTGAATGATAAAAAAATAAACTAAAATAGTGCAGTGGTCGATATATAAATGCAAACAATGAATAAATTTACTCGTATGCCACGCCCTGCATATCATTACGATTTACTATACTAAGCGATTGCTTACTAAGCAAGGCGTATTTTGTGTGATTACGATATGATTACTAAGGGACATATCAATGCTGCAAGTCTGATACTTCTTAACCGTTCGAGCAACAGTCGTTAAGGTGTTGTTATCAAAAAGTAAATTAGATCGTCAGGCAGAGCAACATAAAAAAGCACTTATTCAACGGGTATAAAATAAGTGCTTTAAAGCAAAAACGGGTCATACCAACTGCTTTGGTACAACCCGTCTATTTTTAAACTAACTTTATCTATCCACTTTATACTGTTTGATATTAAAAATTTTTGCTTGGTTTTTTAACATCGAACGAGCATCAAGTAATTGATTTGGCTTCTCGCTTACGATAATTGAGTGAAGCGACAAACGCCCAACCAATAAAGGTAATACCAATCAGACCAGTGATAAGCTCTGGTACATGGAATTTCACTGATAGCAGCATGATGATAGCTAAAGCACCGATAGCATAATGCGCGCCATGCTCAAGATAGACATATTCATCAAGGGTGCCTTTGTCGACCAAGAAGATAGTCATCGAACGTACAAACATCGCACCAATAGCCAGACCTAGCATAATAACGATTACGTCATTAGTAATCGCAAATGCGCCAATCACGCCATCGAAACTGAATGAAGCATCAAGGACTTCTAGGTATAAGAAACCGATAATACCACCTTTCATAATCGCGCTAGTTGCAGCACCAGTACTGTTACCTTGAGCGTCTAGTTCTTCTTCAAGATCACCCTCTAACATACCAGAGACCACTTGTACGCCAAGGTAAACTAAGATGCCCCATACGCCAGCGATTAGGACCGCAGCTGATTGCTCAGGCTTGGCAAATGATACGGCAATCATCAAGACGATAAGCGCGACAAACACGCTCATGGCATCGACTTTACCTAATTTTGCCAGACGGCTCTCAAGCCAATCGAACCAGTGTACTTCTTTTTCATCAAAGATGAAGTTTAAGAATACCAGTAACAAGAAAATACCGCCAAATGCTGAGATTTCGGCATGATGCGCCAATAATCTGGCTGAGTATTCTTTAGGATCGTTCAATGCCAAATCGATTACTTGCATCATACCAAGGTCGGCAGTAACAGCAACGATAACAATAGGGAATACCAAGCGCATACCAAAGACGGCAATTAAAATACCTACCGTTAAAAATATCTTTTTCCAAAACTCGTCCCAGCCTTTAAGGACTGAAGCGTTGACCACCGCATTATCAAACGATAATGAAATCTCCATGACGGCCAAAATAGCGGTAATAGATAGGGTGGTTATCATACCGCCCATACCGCCATGTGAATATCCCCACCATGCCGCGACCGCTAGGGCGATGGCTGTGAAAATAAAGTCTAAATAAAAATGTCTCATGACACATCCTGTCTGGTTGCATAAAGCTAAGGTCGGCCTACTATAGGCACAAACCACAAAAAAAGCGGTTATCGCTAACCACTTTTTTTGCATAATTCTAAACGAAACATAAAGCATTACTAGTCATTTAGCTATGAATAATTGTGACTATTTTGCAACCATATTTTACAGCCATTATCATTGCTAATGGTGAGTACAAATAGAGGGCTAATACCTGCTTTATATTTTGAGTTTAATGGTCATATAGTAGTCTAAGCATGAATAAGTTATCACATTAGATAACAACGCCATACTGTTGACACATGGCTTGCAAGCCGCCTGAATAGCCTTGACCAACGGCACGGAATTTCCACTCACCGTTGTGACGATAGACTTCGCCAAATACCATGGCCGTTTCAACAGAGTAATCTTCTGCCAAATCAAAACGTACCACTTCAGTGCCTGTCTCTTCATTCACGACACGAATAAAGGCATTGGCAACTTGACCAAAGTTTTGACTACGAGCCGCCGCATCATGAATAGTAACAGTGACGACAATTTTATCCACATCAGCTGGGACTTGAGTTAGATTCACTTTGACGACTTCATCATCTCCATCACCTTCGCCAGTGCGGTTATCACCAGTATGCTCAACCGCGCCATTATCAGACTTAAGCTGGTTATAGAAAATGAAGTCATGGTCGCCGCGTACTTTACCTGCCGTATTCAGTAAAAACACACTGGCATCAAGATCAAACTCAGCACCAGAAGTTGCGCGTTCATCCCAACCAAGACCGATAAGCAGCTTGGTCAAATTTGGGTCAGTTTTGGTGAGCGATAAGTTACCGCCTTTATTAAGTGATAAAGCCATGGGGTTATCCTTGTTATTAGAGTGATTAAGGGTTTGATAGTTAAGTTATATAAATAAAAACAATCGCAATAGTGGGATTAAAGCGCTCGTAAATCTACGCTTCACGGTTGCTTAGCTATTACTTAGCTAGTATTTAGTGACGCTCTATCATAACAACAAAAAATGACCCAATCAAAGCCGATTGGGTCATTGTTATGTGTACGACAAGACTGACTATAAAAGATGGCGTCTAAATGCGGTGGTCAACCTTCATATCCATCCATAAACCTAAATTATCAGCCCTGACGATGACGAATCTCAAAGCTCTGATGAATCGGCTTTTTAACATCAAAATCAAAACCAATGGTTTTTTGAGTGATATCAATAATTTCATAGCGCTCAGTCAACTGCTCATCGAGCTCAAAGCGGGTAAAGTTATTTGAAAAATATAAAATCCCGTCAGAGGTCAAGCGGTTCATCGCACGATTAATGAGGGCAGAGTGGTCGCGCTGCACATCAAAGGTACCTTGGAACTTTTTCGAATTTGAAAAAGTCGGTGGATCGATAAAGATGACATCAAATTGTTCAGTATTGTCTTTAATCCACTCAAAGATATCGGCTGCGACGAATTGATATTTATTACGGCTAACGTCCAGACCATTTAATACAAAGTTTTGCTTACCCCAGTCTAGATAGTTCTGTGACAAGTCAACGCTGGTGACTTTTTTCGCGCCAGCAAGCGCTGCATGTACACTTGCCGTACAGGTATAAGCAAATAAGTTCAGTACGGATTTATTACGACTGTTGTCTTTGATACGGGCACGCATATTACGGTGATCAATGAACAAACCCGTATCTAAATAGTCCGTAAAGTTGACGTAAAAATAAGCACCATCTTCACGTGCAACATGAAATTTACCACGCTTTTCTGTGGTGTTCTGTTTGCTATATTGGTCATTACCAGACTGGCGTGCACGGGTCTTGATAAATATTTGTTCACGGTTAATACCAAAAACTTCACGAATACCCATTAATGCCAAGTTGAAGCGTTTTTTAGCAGTCTCAGGTGGAATGGTTTTTGGTGGCGCATATTCTTGTACGTGCACATAGTCGCCATATAAGTCGACGGCGACTTTGAAGTCGGGCAAGTCAGCATTGTAAACGCGCAAATTACTAACCTTGTCTTTTTTAGCCAACTTCTTCAGCTTGGACAGGTTTTTTTGCAAGCGGTTGATAAAGTCTTGTCCCTCTTCCACTTCAATCTCACGTTTTTCGAAGCGACTAACGAGATTGCCCGTTTGTCCCGCAATCAACGTGCCATAGCGGAAATAAACGGTGATAGCACCATTATGACAGCGTAAGGTTTTTGGTTCTTTGATAGGTAAGATATCAACTTGCTCAACATTAGATGCCAATATGCCAAGCATCGGATCAATGCCGCTACCAGCAAAGCTGTCTTGCAAAATAAGCCCAATCGCCTGATATAACGGCTTAATCATCTCTTCGTCACCCAAACGTTCACCATAAGGTGGGTTGGTGATGATTAGAGGATTGCTCAATCGACCGTCATCGACTAGTGGCTTCAGAATAGTGCTCAGTTGGTCAAGCGCACGCGTCTCAAGATCAAGCAGTGGTAGTAAATCTTGCAAACCTGCGGCAATCAGGTTTTTCTCTGTTGCTAAAATCGCGCCGCTATCCGCATCAAACCCCAAAATCAGCGGTAATGTATCTGGTTGCTCATTAGCAATTGCTAAGGCTTCGCGGAAGCGTGTCTGGGCATCATCGATCATCTGTTGCCATAAGGCATCGTCATGATGCTGCCATTGATAAAAACCAAATTGATTGGCGGCTTTATCGATACCCACAGCATAATCGCAATGCATGAGTAGTGCTTCAATAATAAAGGTGCCAGACCCACACATTGGATCAATTAGCGCATTATAAAAAGGTGCATTGCCAGCTTCATTTTTCTTGTGCCAGCCTGCACTATATAGTAGAGCCGCTGCCAAGTTTTCTTTGAGTGGCGCTTCAGTCATCGCCACACGATACCCACGGCGATGCAAACTGGTACCTGATAAATCTAAATACAGCTCAGCTTGCTTATCATTCACGGTTGCAAATATAGAAAAGTCTGGGTTTTTACTATCGACGTTAGGACGGCTGTCGTAAACTTCATTGAACGTATCTGCAATCGCATCTTTGATACGTAGCATCGCAAACTGTTGACTGACGGCGACACGCTTGTCGACCGACAGACGAATGGCAAAGGTTTGCTCTAAACTAAACTGCTCAATCCAATTGACCGATTTTGCCAAGCCATAAAGTTGCTCAGCCACATCGTATTCGGCATTGATGTTTTTGCGTTTAATGAGCATTAATACCCGCGAGGCGACACGTGACCACAAACAAATACTATATAAGTCACGCAAAGTACCAGTAACTGCCAGACGGCCTGTACTTTTGATTTCACTTACAATACCAAAACTTGTCAGCTCAGTTTGGAGTGGTGCCTCAAGCCCATCGGCACAGGTGATAATAAGGTCAAGCGACAATTCTGGTGAAGCTGCTGTTAGAGATGCGGGTGCGGTTGTTTCGGTCATACGGATACCTGTGGGCTAAATTGATAAGTAATGCACATCATAAAATAAGACGTTTAACCGCCAATTTTACCATAATTCAGGGCAGGATAGTTTAAAGTGGTGGTGTTTATCAAAGAGAGATTCAGCAACGCTACCTTTCATAAAATCATGCTTATCATACTGAGGATGAAAACCTTACGCCTAAAAATTGTAGGGTAAATTGTTCAAGGGATAAATAATATAATGAGCTTATTTATCCGCTTTGGTCAGTGGTGGTGTTTCTGACACGACCTGCGTCGTAGTCGCAAAAGGTTTAGTGGCAATAGGATAATCCACATCCTTTGGCATAAGCAGACGCATATGAGGATAAGGAGTAGAAATATTAGCGGCGTCAAAGGCACGCTTGATATCTTCTTTTAGACCTTCTTTAATTTTGGGCATGCGCGCGACAGCGGCAGGCTTGACCCAAAAACGCACAATAAAAAACACTCCATACTCACCAATTTCATCCACGGTGGCCGAGGTTTCAGGACGGCTAAGTACCACATCGGTATCAGTAAGCACCTGCAAAATTTCCTTGCGAGCAGTATCGACATCATCTTCAAAGGCGATACGCACACGAATATCGAAACGTATGAAGTTCTTGGAGGTTAAATTGGTCACCTCAGAGGAGGCAACGTTAGAGTTGGGAATAATGACGGTGATGTTGTCTCGCGTCAAAATATGGGTGGTGCGTAACGCAATGAGTACGACGCGACCCTCGTTGTCATTGATATGAATCCAGTCGCCAACCTGAAAAGATTGTTCGAGTAAAATGGTAATACCTGCAATGAAATTAGCAAGCGTTGATTGGGCAGCAAAACCGACTGCTAAGCCCACAATCCCTAAACCTGCGACCAATGAGACGATATCGAAACCAAATTGCGCCATGACGCTGGCAAGTCCGAGTACCAATAGCAGCACTGACAAGATGTTTTGAAGCAGCTGCTCTATAGAAGCATTGAGACCATAATGCTGTAACACCTTATGGATAATCTGTCCAGATGACGCCCAAAGTACATAATAAATACCCGCCCATGTACTGGCTTTTGCAGTAGCTTTGATAGTCTCTGGTTCAAAATAAATCTGACTCATAATGGCAATCAAGCTGGCAACTATCCAGATATAACGCAAGACTGAACGGACAATCTTAGTACGGCGCTCATTCAGGCGGATTTTTGTCCTACTTTGCTTAAGGATGTAAATGGCAAGCCAATAAAAAAATCCCAACACTGCCAGCAGTATTAGGATTTTGATGGCAGTACTAGCGAGCTCTACCGCTTGAGACGACCAATCAAGTGACTCTTCATCGACAGAGCCACCAAGCGCAAGGTAGAGGCTAGTATGCAGGTCACGAACAATCTCTTTAAAAAAATCAGTAATACTAGCGATTGCCATTTTTTGGTCCATGCAGAGTTTTTAAAGTACCTCAAGTCGTCAGTGCTACCAAACACAACATGAGTGATGATTAATACGACACATCCTTGTTTTGAAAGTGTAGCTGAGCTGATGCTTAAAAGCTATCTTCCTGTGTGTCTTGGTACTGATAAGGTATTGCCATTTTGTGTTGAACATCGCGTAACGCGGTACGTAAGCCCTCTAATATCGTAGGATGATAAAAAGGCGTATCGAGCATGGTCTTAACACTCAAATCATTGGTAATCGCTGCCGCTAGAATGTGCCCAATATACTCGGCATCAGGACCCACCATACTAGCGCCTAAGATTCTATCAGTTTTTTTACAGCCATAGATATGTAGCAGGCCACAGTTGACGCCCATCACGCGACTACGTCCTTGATTGTCGAAGCTGACACTACCGATGACATATTCTAAGCTTGTATCCTGCTGAATGTCTGGTAGAGACATGCCGACGTTAACGATTTGTGGTGAGCAAAACACAATCGAGAAGGGCGTGGCGGGCGGGCGAATATGAGCGGCGTCTTCATTCTCGCAGACCATACTTCCAGCGCTATAGCCTTCATCACTGGCCACATGCAATAGTGGGAGATTGGCGTTGGCATCACCAACGATATAGACATCTAAATCACCAATCTGACCTGTTTTTTTATTCAAGTGCTTTGGACGATCTTTGTCGTCAAGCTCAACGCCTAAATGTTCGACTCCCAGCGGTTTGATATTATTGCGGCGACCAGTGGCAACCAGTACATACTCCCCTTGCCATTGTTGCGACTCTCCAGCACTGTCTTCATAATCAATGAACGCGGCTGAATGGTCATTATCCGTGGCTGTTTGCACGCCGACATCGCTGATTTTGCTGCCCAAATGCATGGTCAATTCGCGGCTTAAGCAATCGATAGCTTTGTTATTGATATCATCGTCTTTGAGACCTGCAACACGTTTGACACGATTAAACAAAGTTACTTCTACACCTAAGCGGTTAAAGGCTTGCGCTAGCTCTAATCCGATAGCGCCTGTACCGACGACGGCCATTGTTTTTGGTAAATTTGTGAGCTCAAAGATCGTATCAGAGGTGAGCATGGCGTCACTAAGCTTATCTGCCCAGCCATCTGGGATAAATGGAGAGCTGCCCGTGGCGATGATGATTTTGTCAGCGGCAATCAGCTCATCATTGACTTCAATGAATCCTTGGTTATTGATATGAGCGCGTCCTGAGATTTTTTTGTGATCAGGCCAGCTATCTACTTGAGCTTTGATATAGCTAGCAAAATGAGCACGCTCGTCCCGAACGCGTTGCATGACTTGCTTGCCATCTATCTGGACAGTGGCATGGACGCCAAATTCAGCAGAGTGATTGGCTTCATACGCGCGATCAGCGGCGGCAATCAATAGTTTGCTTGGCATACAGCCGACCGCAATACAAGTGGTCGTCCAGAATCCGTCATTAATAATAACAACATTATCATGGGTTTTACTGGCTTGACGAAAAGCATTTTGCCCAGCAGTACCTGCACCGATAACGGCAACAGATACTTGGCGAGTAGCTTTGGATGCTGTGTTATCCGCTGCAGTATCGGCTTGTTTATTCATATGATTCTCAAGTTATAAGATGTTTAGTATTCAGGGCTGTTTTTTAGATGAGTTTTTTAAGAGATTTCTCTGATAAGAGCTTGCTCTAAAAAATTATTAAAAAACTATTTTTAGCCTCTGATATCAAGCGTTTATCGTAATGATTATTAGCGTCTATTTTAAAATGCTTTTTTATGACTCTTAGTTTTATTGGTTAAGGTGCTAAGGTTTCAAGCAAACGTTCAGTGTAGCCTTTGGCACGTAGATTTCGCTGAGCATGGGTCAGCTCGCCATCTTTGTTAAAGATGAACGCTGAACGGACCAGCCCTAACGTTATTTTGCCGTACATATTTTTTTCTTTAATAACGTCAAAGTATTGGCATAGTTTTTCATCAGTATCGCTGATAAGGGCAATGTTTAAATCATATTTGGTGATGAATTTCTCGTGAGATTCATCACTATCACGTGAGACGCCGATAATGTCATAGCCTAAATCATCAAACTCATGGAGGTGAGCAGTAAATTCGGTTGCTTGAGTGGTACAGCCTGGCGTACTGTCTTTTGGATAAAAGTACAAAATAAGCCCTTTATCAGTATTGGCAATCATCTCTTGGAGATTGATTTCATCATGGATAAAGTTGCCGGCAAGCTTTCGTACTATCGTCACTGGAAAGTCAGGTAAGGTTAGGTTTTCTGTGGTCGGTTTTGCCATTGTAAAATCCTTATTCGTTTTTGTTTATGTCAGTACTTATGTAAGTGCTTATGCCGATTGGTAATCTATGCTGTGTGCTTATTATAAGCAGATTAGCAGCGATTCATCATCAGTTTTACACTTTGCGCCTGCATTGACAACAAAAAAGACTGGCAATAGCCAGTCTTTTGTATATCAAACGAGATGTGTATTACGCTGGTTTTTGTGGCTGTTTTAAATCTAAGCCAACGGTGCATTGCTGCAAATCTTTTTGCATTTTTTTGACGTAAGGCAGTCCAGACGGATCTTTTTTGTCTTGGGCATAGCTCTCAATTTCCCACATCTGACCGATGGTCATGTTGCTACGCACGCCAATAGTGCAATTGCATAGTTTGGTCGCATCGCCTTTGTCAGCGACTTTATATTTGACCGCACCATTAACGCAGGTATTGATGTTATTTTGCTTAATATCGGCAGCGTTTGCTTGTGGCATCACAAAAATGGCAGCTAAAGCTAGGGGTAATAATGGCAACAACTTCATAAATATCCTCTTACGGGTAACATCAATTTTCTAAATTTTGTACTCAAAGTCAAGCAAAAGTACTCATAGTTCGTTGACTAATATGGTTACTTATATCTTGTGATAAATGCAATCGCTCATACCATAACAAGTATGTGAGTTAAAATACAACGGCGGCGTGCTGTGTTAATGCAAGCGAATGTTTCGCTAATGTTGATTGCTATCACGCTTTCATGCAAGTGCAATCCCATCATTAACTAAGATTGATAATGGGTTGGGTCAGTGATGCCCGCCTGAGCAAATCCTTGACGGCGTAGGGCACAGCTGTCACATACACCGCAAGCAAGACCTTGTGCATCGGCTTGGTAGCAAGATATGGTTTGCCCATAATCGACGCCCAATGACAATCCAAGCTCAATGGTTTTTGCTTTTGACAGTTGCTGTAATGGCGTTTGAATGGATAAGTGATGACCGGTAACGCCCGCTTTGGTGGCAAGATTGGCCATATGCTCGAAGGCGGCAATATACTCTGGACGACAGTCAGGGTAGCCTGAGTAATCGACTGAGCTGACGCCAATGACGATATGATTGGCATCGGTCACTTCAGCAACGGCTAGCGCATAAGACAAAAATATCGTATTACGCGCAGGCACATAGGTGTTGGGAATAGCGTCGTTATCGATCTCATCACGCTTTTTATTGGGGAACTTATCCGTATCGCCATCAGGAACAATCATACTGTGATCTGTCAGCGAAGAGCCACCAAGCTGAGCGATATCAATATCGATGATTCTATGATTGACCTCGGCAGTCTCAGCGATGGCTTTTGCCGCGACCAGCTCACTATTGTGGCGTTGACCATAATTAAAACTGACCGCAGTCACCGACGCATAACGTGCCTTGGCCCAATACAAACAAGTCACCGAATCAAGCCCGCCTGACAGCAGCACAACGGCATTTTGGCTTTTATGCAGAGCATTTAAGTCAGTATCGAAGGCTTGATTATTAGAGGTACTTTGCGAAGTAACATTAGTCATAGTGGTATCTATTATTGGTTTGCGAAATGGGTTTGCGAAAAACGACTATTTTAACAAAAATACGCTCATTACAGAACCACGAAGCCATTATAAATACGATATGAAACCTTAATCAGCTCAAATGAGAAGTTTGTTTATAAAAGTGTGGAGCTATCAGCAGTGCTGGTCGAATGTTCAGCATTCTCTAAGCTAAGCCATAAAAAAGACTGAATATTTAATCTGATAGTTTAATCTCATCTTTTCAATCTGTTAGCAAATTTTGTTATAATCGCTGCTTTTAAAGCCACTGTGCTATTACCTCCTTGCTAAAGGCTTTATCCTTCCATTTTTTAGCAAAATTCCCTTGTAAAGATATTGAGTAACTTATGACCGCAGCAACCTTGTTTACGCCACAAATTACGCCTGAAATCGATGATATGTCAGCTGATACAGGTTTGGATAATCATGCTTGGGACGCTGATGGTGATAGCATGGAATATGAGGATGTTGCTGACGATCATACAAATGAAGACAGTATCGCCGCTGCACCGTCAACGTCTACTGAATCAGCAGAGTTCCGTAAACTGCAAAAGAAGCTGCGTAGACAAGTTTCTTGGGCGATTCGTGATTTTAATATGATCGAAGACGGCGATGTGGTGATGGTCTGTGTTTCAGGTGGTAAAGACAGCTATACCTTGCTGGATATTTTACTGTTACTCAAGCGCATCGCCCCGATTAACTTTGATATCGTCGCGGTCAATCTCGATCAAAAGCAACCCGGTTACCCTGAAGATATTTTGCCAGCGTATTTGAACGAGCAGGGCATTGCTCACTATATTTTAGAAAAAGACACTTATAGTATCGTTAAGAGCGTGGTGCCAGAAGGCAAAACTTATTGCTCGGCGTGTTCACGTCTGCGCCGCGGCTCATTATACGGTTTTGCTAAGCAGATTGGCGCAACCAAAATTGCGCTGGGTCATCATCGCGATGATATGTTGGCGACTTTCTTTTTGAATTTATTTCATGGTGGCACTCTTAAATCGATGCCACCGAAATTGCTCAGTGATGACAAGCAAAACCTACTTATTCGTCCATTGGCTTATGTCGAAGAAAAAGACATCATTGAATATGCTCGCTTAAAAGAATTTCCAATTATTCCATGCAACTTATGTGGCAGCCAAACCAACTTACAAAGAGCCATTATCAACGATATGTTGCGGGAATGGGATGATGCCCACCCACAGCGTTTGGCCTCTATTTTTAAAGCCATGCAAAACGTCGCACCGTCGCAACTAGCAGACCGTGAATTGTTTGATTTTGAGCAGTTAAGTCTTGATCGTGATGATAATGAACGTTTGTTTGAAGGAGATAACATCCAAGCTGGCCAGACCGAGAGCTTGGCTGAAATTGGCTTACCTGTATCGCCAAAAACTCAAGCGTTCAATCCGAAGTTTATGAGTGATAAACAGCAACTGCCAGAATCAGATAAAGCGACAGCAGATAATCGTATCACGCAAAAAATCCCAACGATTAATCCGGTTATTTGATGGTTCTATACTGAACCAGCTATCGCTAAAACCTTTAAATTGGCTATAAAAAACCAGCTCATTATCTACTAATGGCTGGTTTTTTTATGTGTTAATAAATCAATTATTAATCATGCTTATAATAGCAAGATTGGTAAAATCAACTTTCTGCAAAAACAGGTAATGGGTCAAAGCTAACTTTTGAACGTGGTAATTTCGCCACATCTTGCATACGCCAGTCATCTTTACCATCACTACTTACTTGTAGATAATATTTTGCTTTTAAAGGATCTATATCTACCTGCGCACTGTATTTATTGCCCTCGACATGTTGAAGTACGACATCGTGATCTTTTTTGATGTCGGTTGCATGTGAGATAGACAGCTCTAGTTTTTCAGGATAAGCCAGAGGATTGCCATTCAGCAGTTTACCTGATTGTAGACTCTGTTCAGGATAATTTAGATAGAATACAACATCACCATTATCTGCAAACTGCATTTCGCCGTGCAAATCTAAGTCATAAGTCAGCTTGTCACGTGACACATCATGATAAAGCGTCTTACCATCCATATACCAGTCGTCACGTACCACGCTATCCCGAATTTGATAAGAGTAATAAACAAAAAAGATACAGGCCACTACGACAAATGCTGGCATGCCAATAACAAAAATAACCACCATGTAATTCTTATACCATGGCTGAGTATCTTGATGCTTAAAATTTGATGCTGGAGTAGACATAAAATACCTATTAATCAGATATCTGCTTATCAGATATCTATACACTGTATCAATGGATAAGCTGACAGCGAAACAGCTGCCAGTTTAATGATAAATCGTCCACCTGCTAGCCACTGACTCACAGGTGAAATATAGAATTATATACTAGGGCGCATCCTCAGTCTGAATGAAAGCACCTAAATGGATTAAAAATGGTTAAATTTTGCCAAACTATATCAAACAGCTGGTTAATAGTACGATATTATCTATACTATTTTCCCAGTTTGGCTGCCATTTATTGCATTTCTATTACCACTTTTAAAATGAGGACGCGCCCTAGCTAAGCTATCAATCGCTCATAAAAACCTACTGCCCTTGAGTAGTAAATACGTTTTGTTTACTGACTTTATACTGACCATCTTCACTGGTCACATTTAGGGTCACTGATGTTTGTTCAAAATCGATGACCTTAGGATCGCCATAAATACTCACAGGCATATCAAAGCTTTCACCTGCTTCTAATGGTACATCGTTGAATCGCAGCGCCAAGCTCAAACCTTCTTGTGGAGCAAGGGTTATTGTATAGGTATGCGGCTCTTGTGTTTTATTAGTCAGCTTGACGATATAGCTGTTTTCAATCATGCCTTGATTATTCACTGAAGACAACTGATTACGGTCACGGCGAATATCAATCTCTAACGGTACACGGTCCGTCAATGCATAAATAACGCCACCACATAAAATAGTAATAACGGCTAAATAAGCAAATAGACGTGGACTGATGACGCGGGTATTTTCTTTTTCTGACAACTGTCGTTCTGTCGTATAACGAATGAGTCCACGTGGATACCCGACTTTATCCATAATTTCATTACAAGCGTCAATACAAGCAGCACATTGGATGCAACCAACTTGCAAGCCATCTCGAATATCAATCCCAGTCGGACAAACCTGTACGCACATGGTACATTCGATACAATCCCCTAAATGTTCAGGATGGGTGCCTTTTTTACGTGCCCCGCGAGGTTCGCCACGTTCATAATCATAAGACACAACTAACGTATCTTTATCAAACATAACGCTCTGAAAACGACCATAAGGACAGATCTGTACGCACATCTGCTCACGCATGTAGCCCGCATTGGCATAAGTGGCAAAGGTAAAGATAAACATTGATACCCATACCCATGTTGGCCAATCAGGAATAGGAATAAAACCAATGGTTTGCCAGCTCTGATATAAATAATCTGTTCCAGCGACATAACTGACAAAAGTTGCCGCGGTAATCACTGAAAATACTAACCAAATAAAATATATCAAAGAACGTTTAAAAGCTTTTTTGGCGCTCATCGGTTCTTTGTCAAACTTGATACGCTTGTTGCGATCGCCAATCACCCATTTTTCAACATATTGATAAAGATGTGTCCAGATCGTCTGAGGGCAGGCATAGCCACACCAAACACGCCCCGCATACACAGTCACCATGAATAAAGTGAATGCGGCAATAATCGCAAAGGCGGCAATGAAGTAAAAATCTTGGGTCAAAAAAGTCATGCCAAAAATATAGTAATGCTGCGAGGGAACATCAAGCCATATTGCTTGCCTACCATTATAACGTAACCACGGCAAAAGCAGAAAAGCGGTTAAAAGCGCATACATCGTGACGACACGAATGTTTTGATAGAAACCGGTGACAAACCTAGGGTGAACTCGATGCTTGGTCGCATCAAGGTCAATTTGCTGTACAGGGATTTTATTGGGTTGTGGTGCTGACATAAACGTGCCTCTTTTAAAAAAGAATCAGTTTGCTGGCATGATGAACAAACATCTTTAATCATCAGATGTATGAGTGTGTGATGTTATCAATGTCAGTAAGTAGCGGATAAAATTTTGAACAGAAAAATATTTTAACCCATCTACCAAATGATCGATTGCAATTAGCTTAATGAGAATGGGTGACTATCTTCTAAATTCGCCACTAATAAGTGGTTTTTAGGTAGTGTCATTTTAGCATTCTCCCTATCATAAATGGGGTAATAATCTTAAAAACCAATCAATATATCAGCATAATGATCGATATATTGGTCGTGCTCTATGCAGTATTAAACTGCATTTCATTTGCTACTCAAATTTTGACAATGCGGTAGCAGTTAATAAACTCTCATCAAAGAGTTTATAAAAAAAGGAGAACTGCAATAACAGTTCTCCCTTTATCAAATCTTATCCACTGATGCTATGACAACCATCTTTAAATATTAATTAGCCGTCGTTTCTACAGTGGTTGCTACTTGAGTAGCGGTTGGTGCTTTAGCAGCAGGTTGAGGGGTTTTATCTGATAATGAGTAAACATAAGCTGCAAGCAGCATAATACGCTCATTACCCAGTTTGGTTTCCCACTCAGGCATCACGCCAGCACGACCATAACGTAAGGTTTCGCGGATGGTCTCACGATCACCACCATATAACCAAATGTCATCTGTCAAGTTTGGCGCGCCAGTAGAAGTCATACCTTTGGCATCTGCACCATGACAAAGTACACAGTTAGTCGGCTCATTAAAGATTGCCTCACCTTGAGTGACTTGAGCTTTATCAAGCTCGTAACCAGGTTGGTTGCCAGATATTGATAGCACGTATTCAGATACCGCACGTACCCCATCTTCACCGATTTGATCACGCCATGCAGCCATACCACCAACTCGACCTTTATGTAGCGTGGTCAAAATGTTTGACGCTTCTCCGCCATATAACCAGTCATTATCAGTTAGATTTGGATAGCCTACCGCACCTTTGGCGTTAGAGCCATGACAGACCGCACAGTTCTGTAAGAACAAACGACTACCAACCTTTAAAGCATTCGGGTTTTCTGAAAGCTTTTCTACATAAGGAGATAGTTCTGCAGTTTTCTCATCAATTTGAGCTTGCAGATCTGCTGGTGGTGTTTCACTGCGGCGCATCGTTGCCTGTAACTCAGCAAGTGCCGCTAAGGTCTCTGTCGCACCACTAGCATCCGCTTTTGCTAAAATGTTTTTCTCAAAGTTATCAGTAAATACTTTGTTATTACTCTCAAGCTCGCTATATAGCTCGTTCTTAGAGGTCCACGGTACAATTTCGCCATCGACTTCTACAGTGGCAATACCTTCCCATTTTGATGGGAAAATACCTGGGAAAAATACCCAATAGGCAACACCCCAAGCGATAGATCCAAAAAATATCACGAGCCACCATTTAGGTAATGGCTTGTCGTACTCTTTGATACCATCATAAGCGTGGCCTGTCGTACCGTCATCTTCTAGTTCTGGCTTGTACTTCAATACCATTAGTAAGACACCGAGGATAGCAGCCCAACACATGATACTTAGTATGGTAATCCAAGAACTCCAAAAAAATGTCATCGTTTATCCTTATTGCGCTGCTCTTCAGACAGAGATTTTATATCCTCGTCATCAAGCGCAAGTTGTGCATCTTCTTCGAAGCGTTTTTTGTTTTTTGGCGAATACGCCCACCATGCAACACCTACGAAGGCAACAAAGGCAGAAACGGTCGCAATTGTTTGTAATTCACCAATACCCATTAGCGCTGTCCTTCCATCGCGGTGCCCAGTTGCTGTAGATAAGCAACCAAAGCATCAAGTTCAGTGGCACCAAGTACAGCATCTGGTGCTCCTTCGATATCCTCTTCAGTGTAAGGTACACCAAAGCGATCACGGAATAGACGCATTTTAGTTTGAACGTTTTCACCATTCACTTCGTTGGTAGCAAGCCACGGGAAGCCAGGCATTACTGATTCAGGTACTAGTGAACGTGGCGCAATCAAATGCTGCTTTTGCCAGTCTTCAGAATAACGACCGCCAACACGTGCCAGATCAGGTCCAGTACGCTTTGAACCCCATAAGAATGGGTGATCCCACGTAGATTCAGCAGCACGCGAGTAAGGTCCATAACGTTCAACTTCAGCACGTAGTGGACGAATCATCTGAGTATGACAAACGTGACAACCTTCACGAATATAGATGTCACGACCCTCAAATTCTAGTGCAGTCCATGGCTCCATAGAGGGCAGGGGAGCATTCACCCCACCTTCTTCAGGACCCTTGTTGTCATATATCAATGGTACGATTTCAACTAGCGTTGCAAAGCTAATAGCAATAACGATACCGATAACCAACAAGCCTGTATTTTTTTCAATAATTTCATGCGGTGTACCAGACATGATCGCTCCTTATACGTTAGCTGCTGAAGGTTTATCAACACTAGGTTCATGATCAGTAGGATCTGCGATATCGACAGGCTTACCTTCTGGCATTTTAAGTGTTTTATAAACGTTATATGCCATCACAAACATACCCGATACATACAATAGGCCACCAAAAGCACGACCAATATATGGGAAATGTGAGAACTCAACTGTATCAACGAAGCTATATACCAATGTACCGTCTGGATTAGTAGCCAGCCACATCATGCCTTGGCCAATACCTGAAATCCACATAGATACGATATAGAAAATAGTACCCGCTGTCGCCAACCAAAAATGCGTGGTGATTAAGCTGATAGAATACATCTTAGGTTTGTTATAAATACGTGGTAACAGTACATATAGCGAACCAATGGTAATCATACCTACCCAACCAAGTGCACCTGAGTGTACGTGACCGACTGTCCAATCCGTATTATGCGATAACGCATTCACTGTCTTAATCGACATCATCGGGCCTTCGAACGTCGACATCGCATAGAACGACAATGCCACAATCATAAAGCGAATGATCGGATCGGTACGTAATTTATCCCAGCTGCCCGATAGTGTTAGCACACCGTTAATCATACCACCCCAAGATGGCGCAAACAGGATGATTGAGAATACCATTGCTAGAGACTGCGTCCAATCTGGAAGCGCTGAATAATGCAAATGGTGACCACCAGCCCACATATATGACGCAATAAGTGCCCAAAAGTGAACGATAGACAAACGATAAGAATAAATAGGACGACCAATCTGTACTGGAACGAAGTAATACATCATTCCTAAGAAAGCTGCCGTTAGATAAAAACCTACCGCGTTATGTCCGTACCACCACTGCACCATCGCATCGGTCGCACCGCCAAATAACGAGTAAGACTTAAATGCGCTAACAGGAATCGCCATGCTGTTTACGATATGCAGTAATGCAATCGTAATAATAAAGGCTGCAAAGAACCAGTTAGCCACATAAATATGTGAGGTTTTACGTTTGATGAGCGTACCGAAGAAAACAATGGCATAAGAGATCCATACCAAGGCAATCAAAATATCGATGGGCCACTCAAGCTCAGCGTATTCCTTGGTCGATGTTAAACCTAAAGGTAGGGTAATAACCGCTGATACGATAACGGCTTGCCAACCCCAAAAGGTAAACCAAGCTAAATAAGGAGCAAATAACCTTGTCTTACAGGTGCGCTGAACAATATAGTAAGACGTTGCGAACAGGGCAGAGCCACCGAACGCAAAAATGACCGCATTGGTATGTAGCGGTCTTAAACGACTAAATGTCAGCCATGGAATGTCAAAGTTAAGTGATGGCCATGCTAACTGTGAAGCAATGAACACACCAATACTCATGCCGACGATGCCCCATACCACGGCCATTATCGTAAAGAATCTTACGATAGTAATTTCGTACTCACGGTCAACTGGGGCGACTGCTGTGTTTTGTAAACTCATTGGATGATTCCTTTACAGCCCGAATTATCAACAGAATTAACTAACTCTCCGCGCTATCTGCATCATAAAAGTAATAGTCAGATAAAAATAGAATCGCGGCACATGCTGTTTTTTGTCTCGCTTATCACCATAATATTATTAACTATCAATCTAAGCTTTCGCTTTATATCAGCTGGTATTGAGGCATAAAGGCGTTTTAAACGCACGACACTCACAGCTGGTCGATAGTAGGATTGTTAATAAATCATTAAGGTGAATAAGAAGATGCGCCGTTTTTGAGCATCAAACATCTAAAGAGGTGAAGTATTTATCTTAATTATTACCAAAAATGCTGTACTAATGAAGATAGATACCAATATCCATAGGGCCATAAAAAGGTACTGACCATAGACGTATGCTAGCGGCGGCTGACAAAAAAACATGTTTGCGTAATGTTTAGTTAAAACTCCCGACTCTGTTTAAGGGTATTGTAACGCAATCCTAATCAAATATCATCAGAACTATGCGGCAAAATACAAACTCTTTGGTAAAAATCTTAGCAAGCAACTTATTATAGCTGTGCAATTTGTCTATTTTATACCCAATTTTATCACGATTCTAGGAATACATTTTGGGGATAGAGGGACAGTAATTACTACGCTTAGATATCATGACCAGCAGCATTTTTGTAACAATGGCCGCATAAGCACTCTAAATAAGTTTTACTTATCATCAAGTCGACCCTTATAATGAGGCTAAATATAAGTGATGATAGCAGTTTTTGTACTGCTATTATGAGCAACTATTTTATCACTTGATATCCAGTCAGGCGAGTGAGCCAAACAACGGTAGCCTGAAATAACACCAATTAAGGACAATAATATGGCAGTTTTTTTGACAGATGAGTGGTTTGAGCAAGTTGAGCAAATGGGTAATGAGGCAGGCGAGCTAAATTTGCCGCCAGCACTGGCGAATATGATCGTCAATCTAAAAGTATCTGACACTGAGCAAGACATCGAAGCAAACTTTGCAAACGGTTTGTTGCATCGCGGCTTGAACGATGCCGCGACAACTACCTTGTTGCTTGACCGCAGTATCTTGCAGTCAATCATCACTGATTTCGATACCAATGAAATTATGGGTGCTTTTATGGGTGGTAAAATTCGCGTTGAAGGCGATATGTCACAACTGATGGCAGTACAAACGGCACGCCCAAGTGCTGAACAAAAAGAGCTATATACTCGTATTAAATCAATGACGACCATGGCTTAATTCTATATTCGCAGGGTTTTATACTGACGATTGTAAGAAGACAAAAAGCCCCTAATGCTTATTAGGGGCTTTTTATTTGATGATACATTTAATGGTCATTCTTAAAAGTAGCGGATGACTCGTAAAGTAGTTAACTGGCTTTTGATTGCTGCGCCGCACTTTGCTGGTTTTCTTTATAGATGGCAGCTTGTAGCCAGACGTTCGCTTGTACGTAGTCATGCACTTTAATAGAAGCCGTCTCTGGCGTGTTGAGCGCGCCGATACGAATCACGAAAGGATCGGCATCTTGTTCGCGTAGTATCACGACATCAAACAGGATAATGGATTTATCATTAAACACTGTTTTTTGCTTGCCGAGCACCTGACCTTGGCACCATGCTTCATCTTCTTGTCCCAAAGTATCACCGAATAGATAGGCACACATGTGACCTAAGTTGATCTCAACTGGTGCCATTTGCGCTTTGGTCTCTGGTTTCCATTCTTTGATTTGCTCTTGCAGATCATCGGGTATTTTTCCATCATTGGCGGCAACGATGTCGTTAAATGCACGGTGGTAGCGGATCGCTTCTTGATCTTCAACCATGATGACTTCGTTTTGCTCACTTAGCTTAATCTCATGTGCCCAAGCGCTAAAGTTCACAAAGTAAGAAGTGTCTCGCTGATATAAATGGCGATTGGTGGTGTAGAGCTGGTCAAAGGCGTAAATAATACTGCCATCAGCGGTACGCAAGCGTAATACAGCATCGTGTGAATTGTCATTGGCAATGATGCGCTCAATCTTACAATTGAGTCCATACGGGCTATCGACACAAGGATAAGCATTGATAAAGCATTCAGGCTTGCCATTTTTCATGGCCAATACTTGATTGATATGACAAGGCTGATTTTCAGACAGCAATAGGCAGCTGTCTTGAGCGCTGACATTGCTATTGAGACCTTTAGGCATGGCCGCCTTTTCGATCATTTTTTGTAGCCATTCTGGCACGTCATGACTCATGTCATCGGTCAGAATACGCCAATGATCGGCGTGACCTGCAGATTGCTCATCAGTCATGGTGATCTTGGTGGGAGATTGGACGTTTTTATATTGATAATTAATGGTCATGAAGATACTCAAAATTAGTCAGCGTGAGGTTTGGACCTGAAACGGCTATTGCTGGCTATCATAAGGCTCTATTTAACACGATAGATTTATGATAGTTGGCAACGTTGTCATCAGTAAAGGGTCAACAAACAACAATGAAATGAATGGTTAATGACAATTGTCCTTAGCATACAATATATAGGTATTGACGCAAGTAATAGCAAGCCCCTCATAAAAAATAGTAACAAAAGCCAGTTTTTTATTAAAAAATACGCCCAGTTTTTGCTAATGACTGGCACATATCAGCCAAATTGTGTCAAACTAGCTCCCTTTTGACGGCTGTCTTTGGCTCGTCTGAAACCCTGTTTTTGTGTTCGATTTATATGTGACTATGGCAAGTGCAGGTGTGAGATGCATTTGCTGTTGCTCGTTTTATAGTATATATAAAGTCGCACGTAGATAAGATAAAGAGTTTGAATATGTTTCGTCCTTTAGCGTTGTTTATCGGCTTACGATACACCCGAGCAGAGCGTAGTAATGGTTTTATCTCCTTTATCTCGCTTATCTCGATGATTGGTTTGACTCTTGGGGTTGCCGTATTGATCACGGTGCTATCAGTCATGAATGGTTTTGATCGGGAGTTAAAAACCCGTATTTTGGGTATGGTCCCGCAAGCAACGGTCGTTTCCACCGAGATTATCAGTGATTGGAAGCAATTGGCTGATAAAATTAAAGAAGATCCTGAAGTGGCAGCTGTAGCGCCCTTTATTCAACTGCAAGGGATGTTGACGTCAAACGGTCAGGTTGCAGGGATTATGGTCACTGGTGTCGATCCTGAATACGAAAAAGATGTCTCTATTATCAATGAACATATGGTTCAAGGCAGTATTGATACTTTACAAAGTGGTGAGTTCAATATTGTACTGGGTGAAGAGATGGTACAGTCTCTAGGGCTGCAACTGGGTGATAAAGTGACGCTAGTGCTGCCAGAGGCATCGCCTTCACCAGCTGGCGTGATACCACGATTCAAGCGCTTTACCTTGACAGGTATTTTTACCATCAGTCCAGAAGTGGATAGTCTCATGGCATTTATCCCGATGGGTGATGCGGCAAAACTGTTGCGTCTGCCAGACGGCGCGCAGGGTGTGCGTATGAAGCTCAATGATATTTTTACCGCTCCAATGGCAGCAGAAAAAGCCGCCGCTATTGCCCCTCAGCAGTTGTATCCTAATGATTGGACACAAACGCATGGCAACCTATTTGGCGCGATTCAAATGGAAAAAGCCATGGTCGGCTTGCTGCTATTTTTAATTATCTTAGTAGCAGCTTTTAATATTGTCTCCAGCCTAGTGATGCTCGTTACCGACAAAAAAGCGGACATTGCGATTCTAAAAACTTTTGGTGCGTCTCCTCGTTTGATTACCCAAGTGTTTATGGTGCAAGGCGTGGTCATCGGTGTGATTGGTACGATTGCTGGCACGATACTGGGCGTGATATTTGCGCTTACAGTGAGTGATATTTTAGGCTTTATTAATCAAGTCTTTAATTTGAACTTGTTTGATGCGTATTTTGTTAATTATTTACCATCAGAGTTGCGTGTACTAGATGTGGTATTGATTACAGGTGCGTCTTTCGTACTGAGCTTTTTGGCAACTATTTATCCAGCACGCCGAGCGGCTAAGATTCAGCCAGCACAGACGTTGCGTTATGAATAAATGATTTTATATGCCGCTTAAGTTTTTATATACAGTTTAAGTTATTAACAATGCTTGTTAGTTAAAATTAATTTTAATGCAAGTTTAGGCTGATAAATTGTTTGTAGCGCTGAATAAAGCATCAATACCAGTATAAATAGAATAAAGGAAAAGCCATGTCTGCCATTTTAGAGGCTAAAAATATCAACAAGATATATGATGAAGGGGCGGTTAGTACGCAAGTACTGACTGGCTTGGATTTGACCGTCCATGCTGGCGAGCGCATCGCCATCGTTGGCACCAGTGGTTCAGGCAAGAGCACTTTGCTACACTTGCTTGGTGGTCTTGATACGCCAACCAGCGGCGAGGTCTGGCTACATGGTCAATTGTTAAATAGTATGAATGAAACTGAGCGCGGTGCCATGCGTAACAAGCATTTGGGATTTATTTATCAGTTTCATCATTTGTTAGCCGAATTTACTGCCATTGAAAACGTTGCAATGCCGTTATTGATGCGACCAGAGGTCTCAACGACTTCAGCAAGAGAGCAAGCAATTGCGATACTAGAAAGTGTCGGACTTGAGCATCGTCTGGCGCATAGACCTGGTGAGCTATCGGGGGGCGAGCGCCAGCGTGTGGCTATTGCCCGTGCTTTGGTTACGAAGCCGTCGCTTATTTTGGCAGATGAGCCAACTGGTAATTTGGACTATGACAATGCGCAAAGCGTGTTTGGATTATTATCAGAGCTGCAAAATACCATGCAAACCGCACTATTAATGGTGACACATGATCGCAATCTCGCGGCGTTGGCGGATCGTCAGTTATTGCTACGCAACGGTCATTGGGAGCAGTATTAACTGTTTTTTAACGCTGCATTTTTTAACGCTTTATTTTTAATAGCGTAAATGGTTATTGTTATTAAGTAGTAGGGTGTGTCCTGATTTAAGTCAATTGATATCTACATGGGCTAAAATTTGTCAAACGTTGTTGAACTGAACCGCTGATTAATATCACTATGATCTGTGTTGTTTCTCTTGTTTAACGGCAATTTGTCTTGCTTTTATCATCATTATTAAATGAGGATATATTCTAGAACGACAAGATTATGTTCAACAGACACTAAGTTTTTAATAAAAATAAACGCAAAATGGGGCTGCAAAATGCCGCCAATTTATTGAAGAAGGACTGTTATTATGGATAGAGATGACGACCCAATCGCTGCTTTTGGCAGTGCCGAAGAAGGCAATGAACCTTTAAAACCCTATATGGATGTGACGTTATTCGAGACAATTGATAAACAGGCACAAATAGATCTATTAACACCCGTTTTTGATGCCATTACTTTGGCTGGCGTTGATTATGATCTAAAAGCTCAAGACAGTGCAACGGGCAAACGCTATACATTGCTTAAAGATGAAAAAGTGGTTGAAGTTTTCGTGATGGACACTAGCCTTACGGACAACATCCTTGCGGCCATAGAAAAGAATAAAGAAGCAGAGTGACTGGTATCAACAAAGAAAATGGCTTTTTTTTAAGTCATAGCCAGCTTAAGGTGATATCGAGACATAGCATAGAAAAATCGAGAGTAGATGGTGTTCTAGATTGCTATCGTTAGCGAATGGTTGACAGTAAAGGGTGGTTCGCTACGTTAAGGTTACCATGACTTGATAACAGCAGCATATATTAGGTTTTAGGTGATTTATCAGAAGGTTCTTGCTGACGTTTTTGCCAGCTCACGACGGTTTTGTAGCGCCAAACTGCCTTAAATGCCAGTCCACAAACGATGCTGGTCACAATTGCTAATATCGTCAAGCCTATGCAAAAAGCAGCAATCGATACCGTGCCGCGATAGGTAATAAATGGATTTGCACCATCTGATAGTGCCCATAAGCTAAAATCAGCAATCATCCTGCCGATAAGCCGCAGACTAATCATCGGTACGTCAAGGATTTTGGCACCGATATAATAGCCTGCATAAAAGATCGGCAAGCTCGTAAGTGGATTGGTAATCCAAGTCAAGCCGAGCGCCATGGGAACATTGGCACGAAAAATTAATGAGCCAACTAGAGCCAGCAGCATCTGCCCTGGCAATGGGAAAAATGCACTAAGCACCCCAATATAGACCGCTTTATTTAAGCTATGTCGATTAAAGTGCCATAATCGTGGATCAGCCAGATGCGGTGCGAACAGTTTTAAGGTGCGGCTTTCTAAGATTTTCTCTGGCGTAGGAAGCAGGTCTTTCAGACGTTTTTGGGGCACAGGATCGCCTTTTGTAATCGTTAGCTACAGTCCGCTCAATCGCATTGATGGTCTGCTATAAAGTAATATTATTCATAAAGTGTACAGCTGAGAATATATAGGATAATGATATCAGATTATCATCATCGCAATATGTCAGTCAGTATAGGGTAATAGTTATATAAATGCTATTGCATGACGTATCAGTTGTTGTTTCTGGTTTTAGTATCAATCTGTGTTTTGGTGTTTCGGTACATTTTCGTCATATTAAGTGGCTATTTATCATAACAAATGGCTTTATTTAGGCAAAAACTAATATTCACCTCATCAAGCAAGGAGCGCTGGTGTACTGGTTGATTGGTAGCTTGATTATTATCGCCATGATGGGCGTTTTGGCAGTCGCAGATAGTATGGCGATACCCACTAGCTCATCGTTAATGGATATATTAAATACTCCCATCTTATCTTTATCGCTCATTATTTTTGCTATTATCCTGATGGTTATTGCCCAGTTTAATGTACCTTCTGCAAAACCCAGCCATTTATCGCAACATACTGCTGGTCTCTCTTTACGTAATCCTTCATATAATATTTCACATAAATCTAAACTCTTCTTTCGTATCTTGAATCATGTTTTAGTTGCTGTATTGGCAATTGGATTAATCGTTGGCAGTGCGCTGCAAGCCCTGATTAGCCATCAACAAGCAGAATTAACAGAAATCACTGAGCCAATGCGTGTGCAAGCATTAGTCACTATCGAAGGGATAAGTGACAGCGTTTATGACGTCGCCACGGACAGTGGCTATCGACAAGTTGCTGTCATTAGTGATATATCACCCTTGGTGTCGGCGTTGGCGGTTGAAGATTTAGATGCCATGACCAGTAACTTTCTAATAGATGAAAATAATAGCCTAAGCAATAATAGATTGTATGAAAATAACTCAAATAACAATAATAATAACGGTAAGGATGGCACGTACCGTGTATTGCTCAATGGTTATCCAAAAAATTCATCAAAACAATCATCCAAGAAAAATTTGGATAATAATCCGTTTGACCGCTTAAATTATTTACAACCTGACGACCAGCTGCTTATGAGTTTAGCGCTTGCACCACTGGCGACCTCTGAGCAAGCGTTGAGCAATCCATCTGGTTTTGACAGTTATCGCTGGCTGCGAGGTCGTCATATTGATGGAGTCGCTAATATATTGACCGTTGGCACATCAAATGTCACCAATACTGAGGTATCAAAGCCAGCATTTGCCTCTTCTTCATATCTGCAGCGTTTTCAGACTTATATTAATCAAGGACGTTGGCAATTACGCCAGCATTTTTATCAAGATTGGTCAACACAGACCACAGCAGCGCAACAGGCAAAAGCGGTCACTTTAAGTTTGCTCACAGGTGATCGCAGTTTAATCAATCGCGATACCAAAGATCTATATCAACTGGCTGGTATTTCACATTTGCTGGCTATCTCTGGCACTCATGTATTGTTTTTAGCGATTATGCTGGCGGGTGCGGCGGTGTTGCTTTTTGATCGGCTATGGCCAAGGATTTATCGTTATGTACCGCGTTGGCAAGTGCGCTGGTGGGTGATGATCGCTGCTGCTTTTATTTATGCGCTATTTACTGGTTTTGATGTACCCGCTGCTCGTACCGCATGGATGTTATTCGCGATAGGTTTGGTACGTTTAACATTATTGCCGGTTAGTACGATGCGGGTGTTGTTTGCATTGGCAGTGTTGATGGCATGGTTTGATCCCTACGTATTATGGCAGGCAGGGTACTGGCTATCTTTTATCGCAGTGGCATTACTCCTTAAATTTGATGATGCATCATATACGCAATCAGCTGTCGTATCAGAAACGGCGTCTGCTCATAATGCCAGTGTAGTAGAGACTGCATTCAAGCGTGTTTGGATAATAGGCAAACGTGTATTCAAATTACAATTTTGGCTATTTATTACTTTATTACCTATTACATTGCTATTATTTGGCAAGGCGTCGCTGTGGGGTCTTGTCATCAATCTGTTTGCTATCGGTTTATTTGGTTGGGTGATTGTGCCGCTTAATCTGTTGGCAGGGCTGTGCTATCTTTTATCACCTGCTATTGCTGATAGTATTTGGCTGCTCGTTAGCGCCATTGTCGCGAAATTGCATGAACTGATAGCGTGGTTAACTTCATTACCAGCATTGTCAGAAGCGTGGCTTTATACCCCCGTGAATGTCGCCATATTGCTGATGGTACTATTAAGTATGTTGCCATGGCTACTACCACGAGGATTTATCAGTCGTTGGCTGGCACTGCCGCCGCTAACCTTATTAATGACGACGATATATGCCAATCAGCAATCACTAACGACGATACCGACCTTGTATATCTTACCAACGGGTGATCCCTATATAAGCGCTGCTTTGTTGCAGTATCCTGTTGTCAATAATGAGCAGTCATCCACAACAAATACGCATAAGACAAACATCAGCTGGCTATTTTTATCTGACCACAGACCCAATGCCGCACGAACGATGCCAAGTAATCTAAAGGCGAATAAGCTGTCGATGACATTGGCGCAGCAGCTGGGTAGCTTGTCAGTTGATACACTAGAAGGTATAGTCGTGCAGAGTAGTAGTGCTGGATTGACGGAGACGCTTACTACTGATAAGACGTATTTAGCTTCTAATGCTAGTGCTTCTGAGCTGTTGCCTTTGACGGTTTTTCAGCTTAATCAGCGTTTACCTATTAGTCAGTATTGGCAAGCAGGGCGCTCTGATCATTGGTTTGCATTTCAGCAAGCCTATAAAGTCACTAGCCAATCCAAGGACATGACGAATATCAGTGTGCAACGCTGTGAACAAGGCAAAACGTGGCAGTTGGGCAATGGTGACTTGTCCATACAAGCATTGACAGGATGGAGCAAAATAGACAGTCCGAGTGTTTGGGATTGTACGGTGGCTATAGATGCCAATTTGCCCATAAGGGTATTAAAGTATAATGCGGCTGATCCACTCAAATCAACACCTGCCACTGCGCAAACACTCACATCAAGTAGCCAGCCACCGACTCATCAAGCCAATATGCCTCAGGCACGTCTGATATTAAATGCAGATACTCATCAGCGTATTTGGCAAATGTGGACATTGTTATGTCCAGTTGAACCACCTGAGCAACCACGCCCTTTTCGTAATGTGACATGGCTAGGACATAGCACATCACAGATAACTGCTGAGGTGATAAATCGTCAAACTATCAATGAAATGATCACTTATGATGACAAAATGCTAGAAGCAACGTTGTCTCTCAATGCGGCAGTAGATACTACCAATATGACGCCATAAAAATATCGCTTATCTAATCAATGTTACAATATAGTGATATTTCCCAGTTATACTATTGAACCATGATTGAAATACCACCATACTTAGCAGCCTATGAATATAGATGACTGTGACCGTATTTGGAGTGACAAGCAGCTCCTTATTACTGACTGTATTTCTATCTTCTCTTTTTATTGCTTTAGACTGTTTCTGACTTAGGAAGTTATATGCCCAACTGGCCACCAGACCCTAACAAACGTCCTGACAATTCGGCAAATCAGCCAGTACCGATGTCGCCGCCAAGCCAGCCGAGTGGACAAGAATGGCGATTGCTTGAAAACACTTTATTGGCTAGTGTGGTCGAGCAACGCCGCGCCCGTCGCTGGAGTATCTTTTTTAAACTATTGACCTTTGGTTATATTTTACTGATATTTCTGACGCTTGGTCGTAGTTGCAGCAGCAGCGCGCCAACGGGTTTAGATGGTGTTGACACGAGCAAGCCGCATTTAGCTGTGGTTGAGCTACAAGGTGTCATTAGTAGTGGCGATGTGGCCAACGCTTATGATGTCAATGAGGCATTGACCCGTGCTTTTGAAAATAGCAATTCAAAGGCGGTAGCATTGGATATCAATTCACCTGGTGGCTCACCAGTACAGTCTGATGAGATTTGGCAGACTATGATGGATTTGCGTAAAGAATATCCAGACAAAAAACTCTATGCAGTGATTGGTGATATGGGTGCTTCTGGCGCGTATTATATTGCTTCTGCGGCGGATGAGATTTATGTGAACCCGTCAAGTTTGGTTGGCTCTATTGGCGTGATTATGCCAAGCTATAACATCAAAGGTTTGATGGATAAAGTGGGCGTAGAAGATCGTACGATTACTGCTGGTGAATACAAAGACATCTTAAGTTTGTCACGTCCGTTAACGGATTATGAAGAAAAACATGTCGAAAAAGTATTAGACAACACCCACAAGCATTTCATTAATGCAGTAAAAGAAGGTCGTGGTGATCGTCTCAAAAATCCTGAACAAAATAAGCTGTTTTCAGGGTTATTCTGGACAGGCGAGCAGTCGATTGAGCTTGGCTTAGCCGATAAGAAAGGCAGCATCGCTAGCTTAGAAAAGCAGTTAGAGCTGGGTAATGTCATCAATTATAGCCCAACAGATCCGTTCCAGTTATTCATGGACCGCTTTGCTGTTAAATTGGGTACGGGCATTGGCTCTAGTGTCAGCCTTGATGTTTTACCGCAAGAAGAAGGTAATGCGCAGATGCGTTAAGCGTTTTATGTTTGAGATTTACTGTGTATGATTGTTGAGGCTGAGCGTATGATTATGCTCAGCCTTAATTGTATATGAGATTCAATGATTATAGAAAATACCCTAAATAGCGACTTAAATCGAAGAGAGCTTGTCATGAGTGATAAAATTAATTTGCCAACTTTTACTGCTTTACCTGTCTCTACAATAACCAACAAACCTGTCCTGCATTTTGCTCATGCAAATGGGATGCCAAGTGCGGTTTATCAACCATTTTTTGAGAAGTTAGCAGAATTTTTTACCATTGAATATATTGCCATGCTGGGTGCAACGCCTGATTATCCAGTCGATGATCATTGGCGTAGTCTTACACAGCAGATTATTGATAGTGTCAAAAATACCTGTGAGAAGCATGGTGTGTCGCAAGTAGTGGCAGTGGGCCATTCGCTGGGTGCGATGTGTACCTTGCAGGCATTGTATCGTGCGCCGCAGTACTTTGCCCAAGCGGTACTCATGGATCCACCTTGGATTTATGGCAAAGTGAGCTTGCTATGGCATTTGGCAAAGACGGCGGATAGATTGCCGATGATGAATAACCGCCTGATGGATAAATTGTCACCAGCTGGCGTGTCTAAGCATCGCCGTGATGTCTGGGATAGCCGCGCAGATGCGTATGATAAGATGCGGCACAAAGGCTTTTTCAAAAACTTTGATGAACGCAGTTTTCAAGGCTATATCGAGCATGGGCTACAAGAACGTGCGGATGGCAAAGTGACATTGGCGATTCCGAAAGCCAGTGAGGTCGCTGTCTTTCGCACCAATCCATCTTGGTATTGGCTGGCACCAAATCATGGACCAAAGCCGCCTGTTACTTTGATTATCGGTCAAGACAGTATCTTTTTAAAACGCCGATTTCCGCAACAAATAAAGTCGCGTTTGAATATTCCTTATGAGACCCATGCCGGTGGTCATATGTTTCCACTTGAGTATCCAGAGTCGGTCTCTCAGCAAGTATTATCATTGATTGAGCAGCAACTACCAACATAATCGCTGATGACTATTTATGCTCATTATTGCTTATGTTAATGCGAGCTGACAAAATATCCGTTTGAGTAATGACTTTATGCTAAAAAATGCTACTGGTTCGCACAATCTTAATACGCCGCCTAAGCGCACGCCGCTATTTTCAAGGTTGGGTGTCTTTCTACTGACTGTTGGTATGCTGATGGCATTTTTTATCAGTCAGCTGCTAGGCGTGTATATCGCTGGCAAGCTAGTCTTACCAGCTTCTAAAAATTCAACCATGGCTGATATCTTCTTTTTTGGTAGTAACGATGGCACCGTGGTCAGCCTCTCTATTATTATAGGCTGCGTGTTATTGATCGCTATTAGCCTTTTGGTGATCCATGTAAGAAGCGGCGATAGTCGGCAGTATTTAGCGCTAAAGCCGTTCTCATTTGCGGTGGGTATGGGATTGCTTGGGCTGCTATTGATATTTATGATTGGCAGTCAGGCATTGACTTATTTACTTGATAAATCGCCATTGCTCTTCGTTGACCCTTTATATCAGTCTGTCAGCTCAGTATGGCTGTTGATATTTGCAATGGTCATTGTCGCGCCAATCTATGAAGAGCTGATATTTCGTGGTCTATTATGGTCAGCGATCGCAGAGCAATTTACTTCGTCAACTTATTCAAAGCATCGAGGGGCGATCGTAGCAAGTGTCGTGACCAGCTTGATATTTGCAGTGATCCATGTGCAGTATGGTATTTATGAAATCAGTACCATCGTGGTACTGGCATTGATATTTTGCTACGCGCGTATCAAGTCAGGCTCGCTGTTGCTGCCGATATTATTGCATATTGTGAATAATGGGGCGGCGATGTGGCAATATATTGCGCAAACCGCCTAAATAAATAATGGCTATTTCGGCATCATTACACTTTTATAGCTGTCATAATGATGGATTTTCTTAAGCATCAGGATTTAGTAGTAACACCTCATCCGCTGCTCGTTTGATATCGTCGATTGTTAGCTGAGGTTTACCACTTAATGCCTGTCGCCATTTGCGCGCACCCGTCAGTCCTTGAAACAACCCTAAATAATGTCTTGTCATCGTTGGCAGTGCTTCACCTTTAGCAATCTGCGCCTCCATATACGGATACAGCTGCGCTAAAATATCTGAACGCTTAGGTGCTGGTTCGTTCCATAAGCTATTGGTTTCTGCTAATAGGTAAGGGTTGTGATAAAACGCGCGACCAATCATCACGCCATCCACATGCTGCAAATGTGCTTCGATGTCTTTAACAGTATCGATGCCGCCATTAATCTCGATATCGAATTGTGGAAAGTCTTGTTTGAGACGATAGACATCCTCATAACGTAGCGGTGGTATCTCGCGATTTTGCTTGGGGCTAAGCCCCTGTAGCCATGCAGTACGTGCATGGACAATAAAGCGTGTACAACCCGCTGCTGCCACTTTTTCTACAAAATCTACCATAAACTCATAACTGTCAAAATCATCGATACCAATACGATGCTTGACGGTTACTGGGATATCGACCGCTGCTTGCATGTGTTTGACCAAATCAGCGACCGTATTAGGCTCAGCCATCAAACACGCACCTATTTTATTATTCTGTACGCGATCAGAGGGACAACCAACATTGATATTGACCTCATCATAGCCATATTGCTGAGCAAATTCAGCACATTGCGTCATCTCGCTAATATCTGCTCCGCCCAACTGTAGTACCAGCGGATGCTCAAGCGTATCAAAGCGCAGATGCCGTGCACGATTGCCATGTATCAGCGCACCCGTACTGATCATCTCGGTGTACAAATAAACATGCGGATTAAAAAGCCGAGCAAAATAACGATAGTCCGTCGTTGTCCAGTCGATCATGGGTGCGACTGAGAGTCGTTTGTTGGTCATATCAACCATGGTTTTGAGCCTTAATATTTTATAATATTGGTGTCTTAAATAAATGAACAAGGTGCAATGTATGAGACATACGATTGCACCTTAATTTTATAATTTCAATCGTTATGCAGATAATAGGCAGCTACCTACTAGCTAAATAATGTGGTCGATTTTTTTGAATTCAGGCAAATTATAAAAATAAATACCCATTATTATGCCGATAAAACCGATAAATGCAATGTAGAGCGCTGGTGAGAAACTCACATACAGAGTGGCATAACCTAGTCCAAAAGGCACAAGCACTCCAACAATACCGTAGGCGATATTATAACAAAAAGCCATTCCTGTTAGTCTTACATTGGTCGGAAATAACTGTACGAGGATGGCAGGTATCATCCCAACGATGCCAGCACAAAAGCCTAAAAGCGCATACATAATGAGGATGTAGTCACCGCTGGCTTGCAGATGGTAAAAAAAGGCAAACATCTGAGCGATCAAAAGAATAGAGCCAACCGTCAGAATCTTACCGAAGTTTTGGTGGTTGGATATTATCCCATAAAAAATACAACCAAAAACCATGAACACTATACCCAGACTGTGTGAGAATCCAAATAAATCGCTGTCTAAGGTAAAACGTAATTCAATCAAATCGGGTAGCAATAGCACAACCACAGTCGTGATGCTAGAAACAATAAGCGTGAGAACCATGCCGATAAATAGCGAATGTTTGCAATGCTTAAAGAGTAAATTGAAGGGTTTGGCAACATAATCGCTTGGTTTTGAGTTTTTCATTTCCAGAAAAAAGGGTGACTCATCTATCCATCGCCACGCCAATAATGGTAATAAACTCAGAATGGCCGCGATGAAAAATGGCAAGCGCCAGCCGTAATTAGCCAATTGCTCAGTCGTCATAGAATTGGTTAACCAAAGAAAAAAGGCATTAGAAAACAACACGCCTACATAAAAACTGGCAGTAACATAGCTACAAGATACTGACGAATATTGGCGCGGCACATGCTCTGCCACAAAAACCCAAGCGAGTGGCACATAAAGACCAAATGCCATGCCTTGTATCAGCCTCAAGACTATAAATAAGGTTGGTGCAATCAACCCCCATTGCCCATAGGTAGGTAAGCAAGCCATCGCCAACAAGCTGGCCGCCGTCACTAATATACTGATCAACAGTATCGGTTTTCGGCCTTTGATATCACCATAACGACCAAAGATGATACCGCCAAGTGGGCGTGCCAAATAGCCAATTGCAAATAGACCAAGCCCTTGTACCTTTGTAATAGCTGGATCGATATTAGCAGGGAAAAAAGCGGTCGCCATGATATCTGCTAGATATAAATAAATCAAAAAATCAAAAAACGCGACTGCGCTGCTAAAGCAGATAAACAGTACGGTGTTTCTGTCTTTAGAGGACATCATTGCATATTGAGAACGAGAAGGCATAATAGGTCGCGCATCCACATATAATAGTATTCGTTAAGCCGATTATTATCTGGATAACCGGCTATAATAAAAAACGACAAATCAATATGAAAAATAATGATTTGCCGAAAAAATAAAGACGTTTGAGCTAAAAGTTATTGAGCAATAAGCATCGGAGTTAAGAGCACTTGAATGAATAGTGCTTAAATGAAAAGCACTCCAACTAAAAAGTATTCAAACTAAAAAAAATTAGGTCAAAGAATCACTCAATAGCGCTGTTATTATGTAAATATGACCAAGTTTTAGAGTGTTTTTGATGATGGCAGCTATAGCAACCAATCAATAGGTAACCATGACATGATAGTCAGCCAGACATGATCGCTGATATCGACGCGTGGCTCTGAATCGTAAACCACTTTTTTATCGTCTTCTATAGTATGCCACTGTAGCTTACCATTATCTGATAGTTTGACTTCATAAGCTTGGTTTAGCAGGTCATCGCTCAGCGCACCATGCAATTGTTTTGCCAGCTCATCATCATTGATGATCACACCCATTTCTGTATTGATATTGGCAGAGCGAGGGTCGACATTATAGGAGCCAATGAATACTTGATAGTCATCAACGGCAAACGTTTTTGCATGTAAACTGGTTGAGGATTGACTACGAGCTTTCCAAAGCTTGTTTTCGCGTTTTTCTTCAGAGGCAGTGGATTTTAGCTCGTAGATTTTGACACCGGCGCGCAGCAAGTTAGGTCGCCATTGACTATAGCCAGAATGCACAGCAGTCACGTCGGTCGCATCAAATGAATTGGTCAAAATCTTAATCTCGATACCAGCTTCAGCCAATTGCACTAAAGTATTGACACCATCTTTGGTGGGTACAAAGTAAGAGGAAATGATGGTTAGCTTTTTGGTTGGGCTGCCTAATAAGGTACGCAATTGATGCACCAAATTGGTATCCGCTGGTACCGTTTTGGTCAGCTTGCCCACATCATCACTCAAAAACTGCATGTCTGTCCAGCGAAAAGGCACGCGTTTATTGACCAAGTCACTGTCTATCGTTGACTCTTCCAGCGCTTCTTTATACACCGTCAAATGATTGTCGCTACCTTTTTCGTCCTGACCGAGCTTGTCCAGTGCCGCTAGGAAATCAGGCGCTGTATTGTTGTCAGGTTTCACTAGCGTTTCGATGTCAAATGACAAAGGCGACGACCAATAGCTTGAAAAACTGTTGTCAATATCTGCGACGACTTTACCGATGAGTAAAACATCCAAATCCGCAAATTGACTATTTTGGTCATTGCTTAAATATTCATTGCCAATATTACGTCCCCCAATGATGGTAATCTGCTTATCAAAAGTCATGCTTTTATTGTGCATGCGGCGATTGATACGTGGCAGACCTGTGACGTAGTTTAATGTTTGAAACTTACGGTGCATCAGCGGATTGATGATTCGTACCGCAATGTTCGGATGACTGGAAAAACGTAATAAATGCTGATCGAAGGTGGCGTCATTATTAAAATCATCTAATAGTAAGCGTACAATGATGCCGCGTTCAGCCGCTTCCCACAGATCTTTCAATAGTAGCTGACCAGCTTGGTCATTATGCCAAATATAATACTGCGCATCGATATTACGTGTGGACATGTCCGTTAATATACTGCGAGAAGCAAAAGCATTGGCACCAGTTACAATGGGGTGGTAGCCGGATAAATCTGGGTGAATATCATTCTGCTCGCTAATCGATGCTACCAAATCAACGTCATTGGTTGCTACTGTGTCACTTTGTCCAGTTTCTTGATTGTCTTCGTGTTGATATAAGTCATGTACTCGTGCTGATAATGCTTGGCTCTCAGGTAAGTGCGGCTGTTTTGGCAAAACCTGACATCCACTAAGACCTAAGGTTAGTCCGAGTGTTAGACTCAACGATAAGTTGCTTGGTTCTATACTGAACATCGACATAAATGAATTACCTTAGTGAGCCTTACATAAAGAAGTATTTGTTAGAAAGTAAGCGTGAGGGCATGTCCTCATTTTTAGTCCATTAAAAAGACTATCAATTGAATGAAGGACATGCGCTAGTGCATCGTTTATTTTACCGATGATAGCACTGATTACGAAGCGTATAACAATATCGCCCAAGACAAAAATTAAATCGCCGCTAAGCTTATCAGCTGTCGTCATCTATGCCTATTATAAATACGTTATTTTTGTTAGATTCAGCGACTTATTCAGTCATTATTTACTTATCGTTTAGATATGCTCTCTCTTTCATCTGTTGTCTAGAAAAAGATATAGTCAATCCTATATAAACCAGATACGGTGTCAGGCTCGCTTAGCCTACTATTTGTAGTACTTTCGCTTGCCTTCCTTGTATCTAAATTATATTGAACCGCCTATAGGTGTGTATTCAAAAATAATATTTAGCCATCGCTTGAAACCAGCTGTGTGGAATAAGTTGACATGATATGATAACGCTGATGCATTCGGTCGATAATCAGAAGAATAAGCAGTCATTTTATATCAATCAAAATACCAATCAAAGCAACGGAATATTTATGAGTCAGTCGCAAGCCCATGATGATAAAAATGTAGATAAATTAGATCCAAACTGGCGCAGTGACGCGCTCAACTTAGCTCTCGATTATGGTATGCAAACCATTGCTGTACGGGCAGGGCAACATCGTACCGATGAGGGTGAGCATTCAGAGGCTATCTTTACTACCAGCTCGTACGTTTATACCTCAGCGGCAGATGCCGCGGCACATTTTAATGGAGACAAGACGGGCAACGTGTACTCACGCCATACCAATCCAAGTGTACGTACCTTTGAGCGTCGTTTGGCAGCGCTTGAAAACGGTGAGCGCGCAGTGGCGACAGCCTCTGGCATGGGCGCGATTTTGACCATGTGCTTGGCATATCTGAAAGCGGGCGATCATTTGCTTGCTGCCAATCAATTATTTGGCTCATCGATTGGTCTATTTAATAATTATATGGCAAAGTTCGGTGTGGAAGTCAGCTACGTTGATTGCTTCGATAATGAGGCGTGGGCAAACGCCGTTCAACCAAATACTAAAGTGATCTATTGCGAAAGCCCAAGTAATCCATTGGCACAGATTTGTGATATTGGCTTTTTAAGCCAGCTGTGTAAAGCCAATGATATCTTATTGGTCGTTGATAATTGCTTTGCCACTCCAGCTTTGCAGCGTCCACTTGATTTGGGTGCCGATGTGGTGATTCATTCTGCCACTAAATATTTAGACGGTCAGGGGCGAGTACTTGGCGGCGCACTAGTTGGCAGTGATAAGCTCATGCAAGAGGCTTTTACTGTGGTACGTTCAGGCGGTATCAGTATGAGTCCATTTAACGCATGGGTATTTACCAAAGGGTTAGAGACGCTGAAACTGCGTATGCAAGCGCATTGTCAAAATGCTAATCAAGTGGCAGAGTTTTTGGTCAATCATCCCAATGTTAGTGCCGTACATTTCTCAGGTTTGAGTGATCATCCTGCTCATGAGCTTGCGACGCGTCAACATCATATGACAGGTGGCTATGGTGCTATCATGGGTTTTGAGGTAAAGGCTTCTGATAGCACTGATTTAAATAGTCGTGATTCGAAATCTGCTGCTTGGCATGTCATTGATTCCACCCAAATGGTTTCTATCACTAATAATTTAGGTGATGCTAAAACCACCATTACCCATCCTGCAACCACCACTCATTTTCGCTTGAGTGCAAAAGAGCGCGCAGAAGCGGGCGTCAAAGATGGTCTTATTCGTTTGTCAGTAGGCTTAGAAGATGTAGAAGATATCATCAAAGATTTGGCGCGTGGTTTAGACAGTTTGTAAAGATAACGGTATAATCGCAGTTAGCACTTTATATGAGGGCGTGTCCTTATTTCAAAAATGGTGATAAAAATGAAATAAATTGCCGTCAAACGAGGAAAATAGCGCAGATAATATCGGGATATTAACCAGCTATTTAACGATGTTTGGCAAAATTTAGCCATTTTTGACCCGTTTAGATATGATCAATTGAATTGAGGACACGCCCTAGTAAAATATCAATCATTTATGATTAAAAAACAAAAGAGGCAACTATGAATATTCAAGCATTAATGCAACAAGCACAAACGATGCAAAAGAAAGTCGAAGCAAACGTTGAAAATGCTAAAAAAGAGCTTGCGAATAAAGAAGTACAAGCTGAAGCGGGCAGTGGTCTGGTAAAAGTCACCATGACGGGTCGCCATGTGGTTAAGCGTTTAACCATCGATCCAAGCTTGCTAGAAGATGAGCCAGATATGATCGAAGATCTTATCGCTGCTGCTATCAATGACGCCGTTCGTCAAGCAGATGCGCTATACGAAGAAACCATGGCTGGCGCGACCTCAGGCATGGGTCTACCACCAGGTATGCAAGGTATGTTCTAAGTCGTTATTTTTTAAGCCAAACACGACATATTAAAGACAAAATGGGGTTGTTATCGACATGATACGACCCCATTTTCATAGCTACGGTTTATAAATTAAGTTAAATAAAGGAAGATGCTTTGCTGACAGCCAAATTTGATCAGCTGGTCAAACAGCTGCGTATTTTGCCGGGTGTGGGTCAAAAAAGCGCCCAACGTATGGCGCTACATCTGCTGACCAAAAAACGTCCACAAGGTATGGCACTTGCCCAAGCGCTTGATGAGGCGATGCGCGATATCGTCGAATGCCAGCGCTGTCACAGCTTTAGTGATGATCACATCTGTCCGCTGTGCCAAGATCCGCGCCGTGATGATAACTTATTATGCGTAGTCGAAACGGCAGCAGACGTGATGGCGATAGAGCAGACCGCCGGTTACCGTGGTCGCTACTTTGTGTTAGGTGGTCACTTATCACCGATTGATGGGATTAGTGCTGACGATTTAAATATTGATCAGCTGGTTTGGCGGGTTAAACAAGAGCCTGTTGAAGAGTTGATTTTAGCGACTGGCACGACTGTCGAAGGGCAGACAACCGCGCACTTTATCAGCGAGGCAGTCAGTCGTCATGTCAATAAGGTCACACGTTTAGCGCAAGGTGTACCAATGGGCGGCGAGCTTGAATACTTGGATAGTATGACACTTGGTCAGGCCATACAAAATCGTTCATTTTTATAGCACACTGACATTTTTCATAGCACTTTTTTATAAAACCCAAGTCTTGTCCATTTTGTTTCATGAAATTGTTATAATTGCACTATTATTATTTTCATTTCTCATTTTATTAAAACGCAGATTAGCGTTTTATTTTCTCCTATTTATGCAGGTATCTGCCCGTGTCCAACAATACTGCAACAGCGTCGACTGCTGCCACCCAATCAAACCTTGCAGACAACATTGCTGCTACTGATGATTTATTAGAACCATCAATCAATTCTAAAATAGAGTCAGCAGATCTACCGCCAGAGCCAGATATTGATGCACTGCTAGATAGTGCCGACGAAGCTGCTGTCACGTGGGTGCGTGAGCAAAATGGTTTAGCTGAAGTTATCGATGCATTGGCAACTTGTGGTCGGGTGGCGTTAGATACCGAATTTATCAAACGTGATACTTACTATCCACGCTTGGCATTGGTGCAACTAAATACTGGCAATCATATTTATTTATTAGATGCCCCGCAGTTGCAACTGACCGAACTGTGGCAGGCATTAGCCAAAGTTGATGTAGCGATTTGGCATGCCTGTGGTGAGGATTTAGGGATTTTTTATCTACTCTCTGGTTGTCCGCCATTGACCAATATATTTGATACGCAAATTGCGTTGTCTTACTTAACGGGTCAATTGCAAATGGGCTATCAGCAAGCGCTTGACGACCAGCTAGACATGCACATTGATAAAGAACAAAGCCAGTCGGACTGGCTGCAACGTCCATTATCAGACGAGCAAGAGCAGTATGCGATTGATGACGTACGCTTTTTGCCAGCACTTTATTTAAGTCTTGAATATGCGTTAAAAAAGCAAGGTTTGTACGATTATGTATGGGCAGATTGCCAGCTTTATGCCAGTGATTTGTATGATACTCAGCATGTTGAAGACAGCGCAATGTACCTAACAATGGCAGATTATCGTTATACTTCACAGCAGATGGCGATACTGCAAGCGGTTGCGACGTGGCGCGAGGAGCTGGCACGTTCGACCAATCAGCCGCGTACGTTTGTGATTAAAAAACAAGCAGTACGTGAGATCATCACTGAAAAACCAAGTAATATGCGAGAGCTTGCGCACAAAACCACGATGCACCGCAGTATGTTGCGCTTATACGGAGAAGAGCTGCTAAAAGTGATAAATCAAGCAAAAAACCTGCACCCTGCTGAATATCCTGATTGCCTATTACCGCCGTATCGCTCAAAAAATAAAGTACTGTCAAAAGCAGTGCAGCAAGCGATCGATGATCACGCACGAGCTATCGGCGTACCTGACAATGTATTGATGCGTAAGAAGTGGCTCGGACAATTGTATGAAGTAATTGCTTTTGATAAAGATTTAAGCGGGTTGCCAGAGGGCTTAAAAGGTTGGCGGAATGACTGGGTCATGAACACCCTGATTCCCGTCATCAAAAAACATAAAATTGAGTTGCAGCAGGGTATGGGGATCAATGTTCGATAAGCCACAAGATTCTATCATAGATAAAAGATGATGCTTTTCTCAAAACGTAAGTTTGTTATGTTCGAACTGTCCATGTTGTAAAAAGTATTTGGTTTGCGCGGCTACTGTTTTATCGACCAGCATCCCAGTATGCGAGACTGGTAAAACTATATGATCCGTGGCAGCCTCTATTTTGGTTTCTTCTATATATACTGTGCCATCGTGTAGTAGATGTTCTACTGATGGTATATTATTTGTCTTACGCAATTTGCGATTATGATATTGCAAAAACAACTGCCCTAGGCCATAAGGACGATTACCCGCAATCACCCCAAGGGTAATATGCTCCGGTAAAGGTGCGACCGTTCCATCTAGCGCATCGACGTACGAGCACCCCACCACAGCTGGGGTCAAGCGCCAAATGTAATCAGCACATACACTGCCTACATGCGGTGTCCCAAGTGTCACGCAGCGTCCTATCTGCCATTGCGGATATGTAGTGACAAAATCACGAATAATCAAACCGCCCAAACTATGACCGACCAAATCTATCGGTTGGTCAGGGTGATGATGGTTTTCTAGCCAGCTATTTAGGCGGGCACTATTGGTTTTGATACCGTCACGCATACTACGATAACCGAATTGATGAGTATCAAATCCTGTTGCTTGCAAGCGTTTGGCCAGTGGTCGCATGATCCAAGCGGTTTGGTGCAGACCATGGATGAGAATGACAAGATTGTTTTTCTGCATAGTTAATTCTAACCAAGTAAATAATGTGAATAGATTGATAGCCATTTTATTATAGCGCTAAATATTAGTGGCAAAATGAAAACCTCCAAATCAGCTGCTGACTTGGAGGTTTATTTTTATATCAACTGTTCATACTTATTTGAAAACTACATATAGTTTTCGATACTTGGGCAAGAACACATGAGGTTCTTATCACCATAAGCGTCATCGACACGTGCTACACTCGGCCAGAACTTATGGGCGCGGATATAAGGCAGTGGGAATGCTGCTGTGTCACGGCTGTATGGGTGCGTCCATTCGCTGTTGGTGACCATCGCCGCGGTATGCGGCGCGTTGACTAGTGGGTTGTCTTCTAACGTCCAACCCTCTTCGCCAGCTTTGGCTTTCATTGCTTCGGCTTTGATAGATTTTAGGGCACTGATGAAACGATCTAATTCTTCTTTAGATTCAGACTCAGTTGGTTCAATCATCAACGTACCCGCAACTGGGAAGCTCATCGTTGGTGAGTGGAAACCGTAATCCATCAAGCGCTTAGCAATATCGCTTTCACTGATGCCCGTCTCTTCTTTCAACGGACGAATATCGATGATACATTCGTGCGCGACGCGACCGTTTTTGCCCGTATAAAGGACAGGGTAGTGGTCTTTTAATTGAGCAGCGACATAGTTAGCATTTAATAGCGCAAGCTCAGTCGCTTTTAGCAGACCATCACGACCCATCATGGCAATGTACATCCATGAAATAGGTAGGATGCTTGCTGAACCATAAGGGGCTGCCGATACGGCCGAGCAGTCTTTTTGCGCATTATGCACAGGGCTCAATGTATGATTGGCCATAAAGGGTGCTAAATGCGATTTCATGCCGATAGGGCCCATGCCTGGACCACCGCCGCCATGCGGGATGCAGAAGGTTTTATGCAAGTTCATGTGCAATACATCAGCGCCAACGTCAGCCGGTTGCATCATGCCAACCTGTGCATTCATATTGGCACCATCCATATAAACCTGACCGCCATGTTTATGGATAAGGTCACAGATTTTACGGATGCCTTCTTCAAACACGCCATGCGTCGATGGATAAGTAATCATCAATGCACCTAGATTGGCACTGTTTTCTTCACACTTAGCAGTTAGATCATCGATATCAACGTTACCATTGTCATCGGTTTTAACCACGATTACTTTCATACCCATCATCATAGCCGTCGCAGGGTTAGTACCGTGCGCTGACTGAGGGATTAAACAAACATCACGGTCAGTTTCACCCAATGATTCGTGATAACGGCGAATCGCTAGCAGACCAGCATACTCACCTGAAGCGCCAGAGTTTGGCTGCATAGACACATCATCAAAACCAGTAATGGCTTTCAGCTGGTCTTGCAAGCTATCAATCATGGCAACATAACCTGTGACTTGGTCACGTGGTGCAAAAGGATGCACGTTAGCAAATTCGGGCCAAGTAATCGGTAGCATCTCACTGGTGGCATTCAGTTTCATGGTACAACTACCCAATGAAATCATGCTGCGGTTCATTGCTAAATCTTTGTCTTCAAGCGATTTTAAATAACGCAGCATTTCGTGTTCAGTATGATGCGAGTTAAATACTGGATGCGATAAAATAGCATCGGTACGCAAGTGTGCACTATCAAGAGAAACGCGAGCGTCTTCTGGTAGGTCATGTGCTTTACTAACAAACAGTTGAGTTAGGACGCTAAAATCTTGTTGATCGCTGGTTTCACTAAACGCGACGCTTAATTTGGTTTCACCAAGACGCCATAAGTTATAACCAACATTGTCAGCATTTTCGAAAATTTGAGTGGCCAGTTTTTCTGAGCCACAATCAACGACGACGCTGTCAAAGAATTGGTCATGTACCACGGTTAAATTACTGTCGTTAGTATTTTTGATGACATCAGCAAAGGCAGTCGCAAACGCATGGATACGAGTAGCGATACGCTTTACGCCATCTGGACCATGATAAACGGCATACATACCGGCTAGGTTGGCAAGCAATACTTGTGAGGTGCAGATGTTTGAGTTGGCTTTTTCGCGGCGGATATGCTGCTCACGAGTTTGTAGTGCCATACGTAGGGCGGTATTGCCTTGTGAATCTTTAGAGACGCCGATGATACGACCAGGCGCTGAGCGCTTGGCTTTGTCAGAGAAGGCAAAGTAAGCAGCATGTGGACCACCAAAGCCCATTGGAATACCAAAACGCTGCGTGCTACCTAAAGCGACGTCTGCGCCCATATCTGCTGGTGATTTTAATAATACCAAACTCATGATGTCACTTACGACACTCACATAAGTTTTGTTTTTCTTCACAGCAGTGATGATGTCGGTTAAATCTTTAACATCGCCTTCAACACCGACATATTGGAATAGCGCACCGAAATAATCGCCTGATTTAGCCAGTTCAAAATCACCAACCACCACTTCCCAACCAAAGTACTTGGCACGGGTATTAATAACATCTAATGTTTGTGGATAGATACGGTCATCAACAAAAAACTGCGTTGATTTGCTTTTGCTGACACGTTTTGACATTGCCATGGCTTCTGCGGCTGCGGTTGCTTCATCAAGCAATGACGCGCCAGCAAGCTCAAGACCAGTCAAATCAATACATACTTGTTGGAAGTTAAGCAAGGCTTCTAGACGACCTTGGGCAATCTCTGCCTGATAAGGCGTATAAGCGGTGTACCAGCCTGGATTTTCAAGGACGTTACGCTGAATGACCGCTGGCATACGTACTGGCGAGTAGCCTTGTCCGATATAGCTCTTATTAACAGTGATGTCATCTGCCATGGTACGCAATTTGGCAAGCGCGGCATGCTCACTCATCGCCACTGGCAAATCTAGCTCTTTATGCAAGCGCACGGGCTCAGGCACGGTATCATTGATGAAGCTCGCCATGTCTTGATAACCAACGGCACTGAGCAGGTCAGCTTGCTTGGTCTCATTAGAGCCTAGATGACGATAGACAAATTCAGCTTCGTTGAATAAACCTTTAAAGGTATCAAACGTTGGGTTTTGCGAGATAGTCATGACAATCCTTGGTTAAGGGAGTAATAAAGGGGTGGCTAAAATAACTAGTAATAATAACTAATGACGGTTTAAGATTTTATACGTAATGAACAAATTGCTTTTGGTCAAAGCGGAACTGGCTGTTGTAAACGCCATTATCAGCGCGTTCGCCAGCACCAATCATCATAATGATATGTTGATCATCACTTAAATTTAATAAGCGCTTCATGGCAGGCTCATCAAAGCCGCCCATCGGACAGCTATCAAAGCCATGCGCGCGTAGTGCAAGCATTAGGTTTTCAGCCGCAAGGGCGGTATTGTTGGTCGCCCAGTTTTTGGTGTCTTCAAAAGTATAGTAAGGTGATTTAATCGGACCTTTTACCCGTCTGACCACTTGAGTCGCACCCCATTTAGCCGCTGATACCACATTGGCAGGTCCTCGTAAGAAGTCCATGGCAACGACTTTGGTATAATAGTCTTTGACTTTTTTTGGTACTGGCTTATCAGGGTATTCGCGCAATATTTGCTTGGCATGGTCATGCCACACATCGGTGCGAGCAACGACTGCGATTAAACGAGCGGCGGTTTTCGCTGCATTTTGATTCATGCAGTTTTTCACCGCGCGTTTGCGCTTGTCCGCATCATCAATCACATAAAATTCCCATGGCTGTAGATTGCTAGAGTTTGGCGCAAGCATGGCCAAACGCAAACAGTCTGCTAACACATCATCAGGTATCTTTGTGTCGGTAAAGCGGCGGACTGAACGACGTGATTCAACCACTTCGCGAAACGCTTGCAGCTGCGGTGTATTATCAGGCGTGGCAAATTTTTCTTGAGAACTTGCTTGAGCGTTTGCTTGATTATCAGTGTCAGGGGTCATGTGAGAATCCATGCTTGAGATTAAGTGATCAACTTGGGGCAGTATTGAGTACGTCTCTTTAATAGCGCCTGACAAGTAATTGATATGAATAAATCAGATAGCGATTGGACGCAATAAATTGAGCGATAAGCATTCTAAGAAAAAGCGTACAGATATCAGCTGACGCCAATATCTGTTATAACAAGCTATGTTTTTTAAGGTTATAAGTAGCGGCATTTAAATAAAACACCACTTTTAAGCGAGAGAGTGAAGATTAGATTACAGCTCGTTTTCGTACTCATCAGCGGTTAGCAGTGCTTCGTAATCAGCGATGTTGTCAGGCTTCATTCTAAAGAACCAACCTTCGCCATATGGGTCAGAGTTGATGATTTCTGGATCGTCTTCTAGTGCTTCGTTGATGGCAACGACTTCACCTGAGATAGGCGCATAAACGTCAGAAGCAGCTTTTACTGATTCAACTACAGAAATTTCGTCATCAACAGCGATGATGTCGCCCACGTCTGGCAATTCAACGAATACCACGTCACCCAATAGGTCTTGAGCATGGTCAGTGATACCAACAGTGATAGTACCGTCGTCTTCTAAGCGTAACCACTCGTGGCTGGCGATGTATTTTAGTTCTGCTGGGATATTGCTCATGGTCTCTCTCCTAAATGATAGAGGATGGTTAACAAAAATAGTGGACGTTAATAATAGGGTTTATAATGCCTACGAGTCAAACTGCTGTTTGCCATTACGGACAAACGGTAGCTTAAGAACACGCACATCAACGAACTTGCCTTTGCCGCGCAGATCGACCTGAACGCTATCATCATCTGATACGCTGGCAGGCACACGGGCAATCGCAATCGAATTTTTTAGACTAGGGGAGAATGTACCACTGGTGATAATGCCAGTTTGCTCATTATCCGTACCTTGATTGATGGTGACGGTCATGCCTTCACGCAATACGCCGCGTGTCGTTAGCAACAAGCCAACTTGCTTCATGGCAGAGTGATCGTCTTTTGACTGTTGACGCTTGCTGACTAAAGCGTCACGACCGACAAAATCACGTTCGTCTTTAAGCGCGAGTGTCCAGCCCATGTTGCATTCGTAAGGACTGACGTTGTCGTCCATGTCATGACCATAAAGGTTCATGCCAGCTTCCATACGCAAGGTATCACGCGCGCCAAGACCGGCAGGTTTAATGCCATTGGCTTTCAATTGTTCAAAAAACGCTGGTGCATCATCACCATGCATGATGACTTCGACGCCATCTTCACCGGTATAGCCAGTCCGAGCAACGAACCAATCTGTGCCTTCGATGTCTGTTAAATCAGCACCAACGAAAGGCTTAAGACCAGCTAAAGTATCTGCCCAGCTAGGTTTGGTTTGCGCCAGTTTTTCAATCGCATTTGGTCCTTGCACGGCAATCATGGCAAGCTCTGGACGCTCGGTGATGCTGATGTCAAAACCTTCGGCGACTTTGTCAAATTGTGCCATGTCTTTATCACGAGTAGCAGCGTTTGAGACGATACGGTATTCAGTAGCGTCTTCGTTCATTAGGTAAACGATTAAGTCATCGATGACGCCGCCTTGCTCGTTGAGCATGCCAGAATATAGCGCTTTACCGACGGTTTTGAGTTTATCGACATCATTGGCCAGTAGCTTTTGTAGCCATGCTTTGGTATCGCTACCTTTGACATCAGCGACGACCATATGTGAGACATCAAACATACCAGCATCAGTACGTACCGCTTCGTGCTCTTCGATTTGCGAACCATAATGAATTGGTAATTCCCAACCAGAAAAGTCCACCAGCTTGCCGTCACTATCAACGTGAGACTGATAAAGAGGTGTGCGTTTAGGGGCTGAAGTGTTGGCGCTTTGAGCAGTATTATCTTGAGTAGTGGTCATAACAAATCCTTATGTGGACATCAGCTGCATTCGATAACCAGTCGTAAAAACAAGTATCAAAGTATGAGGGCTGATGTGCCTTATCATAGTAGCGAGAAGCAATATTGCAAGGTGCAAACATTGCAACCAAGGGTGGCACAGAAAAATAGCGCAATCCGCCAAACAGACGCTGAACGTCGGTTTAAGCAAAAGCCCTATCTGTCCTGTAACCTGAGATTTTCAACACGAACCATCATTGCACGTTTTTAAAAGGATCAGCCTTAAAAAACCAAATTAAATGATGTCGCATTTTCTCCCCTTCGGTGGGTAAGGCGTCGTCCGTCCTTACCGCTCTCCAGATTTGTTATGCCTTATGTTTGGGTGTGCTACGCAATTGATGGTAGACAGCGAAACAGTCGTGACATGTGTTTTTCAGTCCTTTTACCTGAGCGATTGGCAGGGTGGATGCGCCTTCGGTGGTCAAGTAGCAATTATCAGCGCCAGCTCATTAATATGAACGCACCTGATATTGTGCTCAAGACTCTCTCCTGAAAAACGCTTTTATTATGAAAGGTTCAAGGCGCTTTTACAAGTCATCTAGGCGATTAAAGTGAATAATTTTGGCAAAAATTATTTTTTGTGAGAATAATCAATACCGTATCGATAAGTAAAGCGTTTTACGTTTGGTAGGTAGTGGTCAATTTAGCACGAATGCCCATCGTAAAACGTAAAGCGACTACTGATATTCACCCAAAATATGCTAATCTATGGCGATAGTTTCTGATAGGTCATTATTATGCATTGTGATATTTATAAATTCCCCAAACATAACGATATGTATGTCTATATTGCCCGTCCTGATTATCCTGACGATACCGACGAGCTTAAAGATTGGCTTGGCGTATTACCAAAAGATTTTCGTGCCAGTTTAGGGCGCAGTAAATTTGTGATGCACTTGGACTTAGCCAATACGCCGACGCTTGCGCGCGTTGACAAAGAAGAGGTACTGGCAAAATTACAGTCGCAAGGGTATTTTGTACAAATGCCACCGCAAGATGTGATGCGCCGCCAAGCGGAATTACGTGCGCGTGAAGCACAAGACAATATTTATGATTAATGGGTATTTTTGAAGCGAGTTTTTAATCAGCTTCTTTTGGCTATGTTGCATGACAGCCAGCAAGAAAAAGTTTACGACACATTTGCGCTCATGCATTTTGGTAGAAAGTCGTGATAAACTAGCAGGCTATATGAGTGACAAGACAAAATGAGTGACAAGACAAAAAATACGTGGCGAGGCAAAAGGTCGTGTTTCAAGTGCTTATGTCTTAAGGGCTTTTGACGATAATATATTCGATATTATGGTTCGTTGAAACAGCACACTGTCTATCGTTAAGCGCGTAAACGCGCTGCACAATTTATAAACGCAGGTAACTACACACGCATGGACTGGTTAAAAGGTATTATAAACAGCTTACCGCTGGAAGCCATTAGTGATATTCTCGGCGAAATTGCTATTTGGTGGGGACAGCTGGTAAAAGACGTGCCACCCGCAGACTTACCGATGTACGCGTATCTGGGTGGTGTCGTTATTGTGTTGGTATTGTGGTTGTTGGTCGCTCGTATGCTGCCGCGGCCGTTGGGCGGTATGAGTTGGATGATATTGTTTGCTGTGTTATTGGCACCAGGTACTGCCCTTGGCGATCCAAGTGTGATTGCCCCCGCTAGTATCGCCGTGGTTTATGCAATTATGATGAAAGATACGGCAGGCGCGATTACCAATATGCTGCCGATACTCGTCGTGTTAGTGGTTGGCTTGTTTGTGGGCTTCGTCTGGCAGCTTATTCGCGGTGCTTTTGAATCAAGTCTAGACAAAGCGCGCAGTCGTACTGCAGAAGATACACAATCTACCATGCAACTGACGACTGGCAATTATTTGGCAGAAGGCACGACTTTAACCGATCAAGCCACTGTTGCTGAACCGTCTAATAAAACACCTTTAGCGGCTAATCCTAAAGCAGACGTTAGCTTAAAAAAAGACAGCAGTTTAGCTAAAAAGCCTAATATGGAAAAGCTTGATAAGTAGTAAAGTAACATTAATAAAGTGCCATCAGTAAAGTGATATTAAAGTTTTGCTAGCGATGATTGGCTCTGTGCTTTAGGTTATGATAGCTATATAAAAGACGCTATCAATAAAAGTACTGTGAATGAAAAGCACCATAAAAAAGACACCATGCGTGTCTTTTTTTATGAAAAAACGTTTTATAACTGTGCCGACCAACCGTCAAAGGGCGTTCAAGGTATCTATTATTTTTCAACAACTGCGAACGCATGAGTATTTTGGCAATCAATCATGCTGTGCTAATCTAAATGATTATTTATTTGCCATCAATTGCCTTTAATTCTTTTCTGGCTCTTGATAGCCCTAATCTATAACAATAACTGAGACTTGATTATGAGCACGACTGATAAAACGAAAAAAAGCTTTACTGGTACGCAAAATTATATTGCCACTGACGATTTGCAGTTGGCGGTCAACGCCGCGATGACGTTACAAAAACCACTATTGATTAAAGGCGAGCCGGGCACCGGTAAGACATTATTGGCGGAGGAGGTCGCTGAAAGCTTAGGGATGCCGCTGATTACGTGGCACATCAAGTCAACCACTAAAGCGGAGCAAGGGTTGTATGAGTACGATGCCGTATCGCGCTTGCGTGACTCGCAACTGGGTGATGATAAGGTGTATGAGATTGGCAACTATATCAAGCCCGGTAAGTTATGGGAGGCATTTACCAGTAACGAGCGCAGTGTGTTGCTGATTGATGAAATTGATAAAGCCGATATCGAGTTCCCAAATGACTTGCTACATGAGCTTGATAAAATGTCTTTTTATGTCTATGAGACAGGCGAGACCATCACTGCTGCACAGCGTCCTGTGGTTATTATCACCTCAAACAATGAAAAAGAGTTGCCCGATGCTTTCTTGCGTCGTTGCTTCTTCCATTATATTGACTTCCCAGAAGAAGAAACTATGCGTCAAATCATTGACGTGCATTTCCCTAATATCCAAGAAAAGCTGGTCAATGATGCGCTGGATATCTTTTATAAGCTGCGTAATGTCCAAGGGCTTAAAAAGCCGCCATCAACCTCAGAATTGGTCGATTGGTTAACGTTACTACTGGCTGATGATATGGCACAAGCAGAGCTGGAAGAAAATTTGCGTGGTGAAAAATCCATTCCACCGTTATATGGCGCACTGCTCAAAAATGAAGCTGATGTGAGCTTGTTGCAGCGCTTTGCCAATATGATGCGTCGTTAATCCAAATATTGAGTTAAATTTTTAGCTGATGAGTCAACAATGAAGACGTACTTTGAAACTAAGTTTGAAGCCCTAGTTATCGATTTTGGCTATGAAGAGGCATTGGCAAAGATAATCGATATTTTATTATTTCAAAGTAGTACTCCTTCAATACTTAAAAACAAAGTGAATAAATTCACTGACTTTTGGTCTTCAGATTTTATTGTGATACTTCCTAAAAGACATTTGAGTAATGAGAATTTTGTATTTGCTTTGGGTCAATATATACGGTTATCACCTTCATCTATAGACGCTTGTACGTTGAAAGCCCTTCTTAAAATTGACGAAGAGAGTGTCATTAATGCAATACGCCTATCGGGTACTATTGCAAACCCTAATCATCATTCGTGGCATATTTTAAATGAAATAGCGAATCAAGTTGAGTCGTCAAGGTTTGATGGGTTTTTGGATACAGTAAGATATATTCAAACTCAATATCAAGAGCGCATTAATGCATATAAAGATATTAAGAAGCAATTGCAGCTCGATCAAATCACAGCAATGGTATTTAGTAGCTTCTATGCTTATGAATATCTGATGAGTGATACTGATTGTGTAAAAATACCGTATCAAATGGATACTAATGACAACGTTTCTGTTCAAGATATTTGGTCTGTTTTTCATGAAATTATAACAAGCTCAAATATAGAGAAAAATAAGCTAACAGAGAAGAAGTTAGGTCAGACGTTAAAAGCTAAAATGTCTCCTTTCCTATTTAGTGAAAATCTCAATCATTCTCTTATGAAACAATATGAGGATTTTAAACGACTGGTCGCTCATAAAATAGAAATTAATTTATATGAAGATCAAGTCATCAGTGCTTACTGTTATAAGTTGTCAACAAATTACTATTTAGAGAATGGTCAACTGAAATTAGAAACTGAAGCACATGATTCAGATTTTTTCAAAGAGAAGTTTGGAGTTTTATCAGCATATTGGCAGTGGCGCGGCGTTAATACCTTAACAGACAACCCTCATTTTGAACGGTTGGATAGAGGGGAAAATTTAGAATCTAACGCGCTGGCATTAGCTAAAACACAAGGTATTATTTTACAGTTATATGAAGTATACGGCATCGAAAAAGCAGTTTTTGAACAAGATTATGACTTATGTGCTTTAGTTTTTACGATGTTACTGTCGCAGGCGCACTATGTTCATGATTTTCTTGAAGCGTTTAAAAAACTAAGAGACAGTAATAACCAACACGCATTTTCTACCTTAGCGAAACTGATGATAGATGGTGTCTTAATTGGTCAAAATAGAATGCCTATTACTTTCGCTACTCAAAAAGAGAAAGCAATCAAGATGTCAGACTGGATAATTGAGGGTAGTGGCAACCAAAAAGTAAAAGAGATGAGTCGAATTCTTGATTTTTGGTCAAAGGATTTACGTGATGGTAGCGATGCGTTCTATACTGAAAAATCCTTCTATAAAATTGATGACTATCTGTTTGCTCTGCCATGGATGTCAGCTCAAAAAAACTTCAGTACTGCTACCATAAATACTTTTAGAAAAATGTATAAAAATAGAGCCAGTTTGAAGTCTGAAACCGATTTGATGGAAAATAACTTAGCTGGATTGTTAGCTAAATCCAAAGGCAGAGTCTATAGTCAGTATGAGCCTTCGGAATCTGGAGTAGGTGAGATAGATGCCATTGTGGTAACAGATGATAAGGTTTTAATCATTGAGCTTAAATCTAGCTACATCAAAAGTAATGTCAAAGAAATATATGAGTATAGGAACTTTGTTCTCAAAAAAGCAGCTTATCAGCTAGCACGTAAAACCACATATGTTAGAGATATTTTCTTGCCTAGTTTAGGGCTTGATAGTGCTAAATTTAGTATTCATTCGTGGATTGTAGATACTACGTTAGAATTTGACCATGGATATATTGATGGTTTTTTAAAGATTTCTTTTGAAGAGTTATTGATAGTATTGGATAAACATGAAATGTTTATTACAGATATGTTGACTGAAGATATTGCTGTCAAAAACAATCTAGATTTAGCTACGCTCATTCAAAATATTGAGAGTGATAATTTTTGGAAAACGAATTTAGCACTTATTGACCCTAACTCGGATTTTAGCCAAACATTTATGATGAAGAATTAATTATGTTTATCAAATTGTTCTATACCTTACGTACTTATGGTGTGCCCGTCAGTACGCGTGAGCTGCTTGACCTAAATGCCGCGTTAGATCAAGGGCTGATGATGCAGCCAATTGTCTCATCAAAGCAGGAAGATCCAGAGCTGTCTACCTTTGCCAGTCGTGAAGATATGTACCGGCTAATTCGGCTTTGCATGGTCAAAGACGAGCGCCATTTTGATAAATTTGACCGCGCTATGGCAGATTATTTTGAGGGTGTCGACAGCCTGGATATGGATGAGCTATTGGCTAAATTGACGGATATTCCTAAAGAGTGGCTAGATTTAAAGCTCGACCCAAAAAATCTAACCGAAGAGCAGCGCCGACTGCTGAAAAAATACGGCTCGTTAGAGGAGCTGATGAAAGCGCTTGAAGAGCGTCTAAAAGAGCAAAAAGAGCGTCATCAAGGCGGTAGTAAGTGGGTTGGTACAGGCGGTACATCGCCATTTGGTGCCTATGGTGACCATCCAGAAGGCGTGCGCGTTGGCGGTGAATCACGTAAACGTAGCGCCGCTAAAGTCTGGGAGCAGCGTAAATACCGCAACCTTGATGATGACAGTCAGCTTGGTACCCGTCAAATTCAAATGGCACTACGAAACTTGCGCCAGTTTGCTCGTACCGGTAGCGCCGATGAACTAGACATTCATGAGACTATTAAACGCACGGCAAAAAAAGGCGTGCTCGATATCCATATGCAAGCTGAGCGTCGTAATCGTGTCAAAGTATTGATGCTGTTCGATGTGGGCGGCAGTATGGATGTCCATGTTGAAGCCTTAGAAAAGCTATTTTCAGCGGCTAGAAATGAATTTAAAACCTTAGAGTTTTTTTACTTTCATAACTGTTTGTATGACTATGTTTGGAAGGACAATAATCGTCGCCATAGTGCGCCGATGCCAACGTATGAGCTGCTCAATAAATACGGTCGTGAATATCGCGTTATCTTCGTCGGCGATGCGTCAATGTCGCCATATGAGCTGATGACAGTTGGTGGTAGCGTTGAATATATGAACAATGAGGCGGGTATTGTTTGGTTAAAAAGGGTATTGGCGCATTTTGATAAAGTCGCTTGGCTCAATCCTGAAGATCCCGCATATTGGCAATATACCCAAACCATCGTTGAAATTAAGAAACTATTCGACAATAAAATGTATCCGATGACCTTACATGGGGTAGAAGAGATGACCAATTATCTAGCACGTTAATTTTGACGTTTGGATAAAGATACGCCCTAACTTAAAAACCTGTTAATCCCCATATTTTTTGACAAAAGCAGCCGTTATGACAGCATAGCGGCTGCTTTTTTGTCAAAAATAATCAGTTTTGCAGTCACACGGCATTGGTATGCTAAGTAAAGTGTGATAACATTCATTTAAAATGAATGTTATAAATAGATTGATGGTCTTAATAAAGGTTGACGACAGGATTTCACATTTTGTTGGCGCTACTTATTTATTTAAGTCCTTTATTTAAAAGATATCTATTTTCCATTTTTAATTGACCAATACGATAATTTACTAAGAGAAAAAATATGGCTTCACCAAAGACTTTAGAAATCGTCACCGCAACTGTTCCCGTCCTTGAAGAGCATGGAACGGCAATCACCACGGTGTTTTATAAAAATATGTTTGAAGAGCATCCCGAGCTGTTAGACATATTTAACGAAACCAATCAAAAATTGGGTCGTCAACAGACGGCTCTAGCAACGACCGTGTTAGCTGCTGCTAAGCACTTGGATAAATTGGCGACGTTATTGCCACAGGTCACGCAAATCAGCCATAAGCATCGTGCTCTACAGATTTTGCCTGAGCATTATCCTATCGTTGGTAAGCATTTAATTGGTACAATTAAGGAAGTGCTGGGCGAGGCGGCCAATGACGATATCATCGATGCTTGGACTGAAGCTTATGATGAGATTGCCTCAGTATTTATTCAGATTGAACATGGCATGTATGAGGAGGCGATGTGGCAGGGTTTTGCGCCTTTTGTAGTGACTAAAAAGGTAGCAGCTGCTACGGATATTGCTGCTTTTATAGTTGTACCAGCCAATGATAATGCAGAAAGTCATCAAGAGATCGACCTGAGCAAATTGACTTTAACCGCAGGTCAGTACATCACAGTGAAAACAGATCCAAAAGACAGTGACCATGTTGCCCTGCGTCATTACTCTTTGTACTCTGCTAGTACCGATGCAGGCATTCAGTTTGCGGTCAGACGCGACAATCGCAATGAGCATCATGGTTTGGTCTCTAACTATATGCACGACCAATTAGAAGTGGGTGACACGGTTTTATTATCGGCACCAGCAGGTGACTTTGCGCTCAATCAAGACTTGGTACAGCAAAATGAGATTCCGCTAGTATTGATGAGTGCTGGTGTTGGCGTAACCCCTGTGTTATCTATGTTGGAGGCACAAGTATTAGCCAATCCAAAACGACCTATTATCTGGGTTTATGCTTGCCAAAATGATGCGCATCACGCTTTCAATACTGAAGTGGAGACGCTGTTAGAAAAGGCTGAGACTGTAGATAAGCATGTCTTCTATTTTGAGTCTGGACAACTATTAGATGAGGCGTGGCTTGCTCAATTACCTAAGCCTGCTGATATTTATGTCTGTGGCTCGATGCCATTTATGGAAAGCATGATCGATGGGCTAGTGACGCTAGATCACGGTGTTGATAGCGTTCATTATGAACCGTTTGGTCCCAAGATGAGTTTGGGCGGTTAATTTTAGCTATTGTTAGCCATTAACTGTTGCTATTAATAAAAAAAGCACTTGGATGACAAAGTCGTCTCAAGTGCTTTTTATTCAGTGCAATTTATCTTATTTTTATCACTATTTTAAAAATGGATACATCGCCTAATCTTTATTTTCAACCAATCCAACCATCACACCCATCTCTTTTTTATCATGCTTATCAATGCTAGGCGCATATAATGCCGAAGCAATCCCGCCATCTAAAAACAGAGCATTCGGACAGTTTAAGTCATTCTTAAACAACGATGCAAATTGATAAAATGTCACTGGCTCATCGCTATTGACAAATTTTATGTGGCCGTCATCGCAAACACCTGCGCCATTACGAATCTTGAGTGAGGTGCTATCAGGATTAAACTGTGGATGTATCTCGTTATTGATAACCAACATAGGACCTGATTGGGTGGCATACCAAGGCTTCGCTTCGCCGCTGTTAAGCTGCTCGTTTAAGGCGTTACTTTCTGTGATATGTACTTTTCCAACTTTATCCCACCACATCACACCATTGGGTAATAAATGGAAATTGCCACCGCCTTCTTTGAGATTTAGCGATTTGATCTCTTCACCATCAATGATGGTATAGCCAATCGGTGCATAGTTCTCATTGTACATGCCGGCATTCATGGCAAAGCTCAGCGATTGATTGGAGGGCAATGTGGCTAATAACGTCTCAAAGGTGAGCAACGATTTCGTACTATCAGGCTGCTGCCAAAACAATTTCAATGAGTAGCGGCCATCCGTCAAAGCTTCAGCATCAATGCTACAAACACTATAAGAAAATAGTGCATCTTGAGTCTGACACGACCATTTTTGTATCTTGTTGTCAGCAGCATCAGTGCTTATCGGTTGGCAAGCACTGACACTTAGCAACAGTAGGGCGACTGCTCCTAAAGGTAAGGGAAGAGCGAAATTTGGCATCAATGATATATCTTTTATAGTATGGAGTGAGATACAAATAGTCAGGGCTCACGGATTTTTGATCGCTAAATCTCAATCACTGCTAGGCGGAAATTCGCGAAAAGTATTGTTGACGTTACCGATTAACTGCCCACCGCCTGTGATACTTGCAAAGTTGCCAAGGCTCTGTTCCACCGATGTGGTGGTTTCTCTACCTTTATCCCGTGAGTCTTTATTATAAGCAATGAGGGCATCATCATTGGCTAAAAAGCTATCCGGGTTCGCCATGACCCACATCTGATTAAACACATCTGCGCGGGCACTATTATTGAGTAGCGCTCCCTTATCAGTAAAATAAAAGAACTTCGATAATAGTTTTATCTGCCCATCATCGAGGCGGCGCGCGATATGATACGGTTGTAATTGGCTTGGGTGTTGTAAGCCGACCGCACCGACGATACTGGCTAGGGATTTCAGGGTGTTTTTATGGAAGCTTGCGACACGCTCAGCTTTGCTTGGTACATCCAGCGCTTTTTGACGATACGGGTCTTGGGTGGCAACGCCAGTCGGGCAAGTGTTGGTATGGCACGAACGTGATTGAATACAGCCAACAGCAAACATAAAGCCGCGCGCTGAATTACACCAGTCTGCGCCCAAGGCAATCATACGGGCAATATCGAAACCAGAGACGATTTTACCGCTCACGCCAAGTTTGATTTTATCGCGAATGCCTGCGCCGACCAAAGTATTGTGTATTAATAAAAATCCTTCAACCATTGGCATGCCGACATTGTCCATGAATTCGACAGGAGCCGCACCAGTACCGCCTTCTGCGCCATCGATGACGATGAAATCAGGGTAGTTATCGGTTTCAATCATGGCTTTCACAATCGCCATAAACTGCCAAGGCTGACCAACACAAAGTTTGAAGCCCACAGGTTTGCCGCCTGACAACTCACGCAGTTGTTGCCAAAAAGCCACCAATTCTCGCGGGGTGCTAAAGGCTGTATGCGACGAGGGCGACACACAATCTTGACCTGTCGGTACTTGACGGGTATCAGCGATTTCTTGGGTGATTTTCTCCGCGGGTAGCACGCCACCTTTACCAGGTTTTGCCCCTTGGGATAATTTAATTTCAATCATTTTTACTTGTGGATCAACCGCTTTTTCGGCAAAAGACTGCGGGTCAAAATTGCCACTATCATCACGGCAACCAAAATACCCTGTACCTAGCTCCCAAATTAAATCACCACCGAACTTACGATGATAAGGGCTGATAGCTCCTTCACCCGTATCATGAGTAAAGCCGCCCATTTTTGCGCCTTGATTGAGCGCCATAATCGCGTTAGCCGATAAGCTGCCAAAGCTCATCGCCGAGATATTAAATACCGACATATCATGCGGCTGCTGACACCGCTCACCGCCGACCATAATACGAAAATCTTTGTTTTCTAGAGGTTGGCTAATCGCTGATTGTAAAAACCATTCTTTACCATTGGTGTATAAATTATCTAGCGTACCAAAGGCATTGGTGTCACTAACATTCTTAGCACGTTGGTAGATTAGCGCTCGCTGCTGGCGTGAAAACGGTACTTGCTCTTTGTCATTTTCTAGTAAATATTGACGAATTTCAGGACGAAAGTCTTCAAGCACATAACGAATATGTCCGGCAACTGGATAGTTTTTCAAAATAGCATGCTTTGATTGTATGACGTCATAAATTCCCAAGCATACCCCAAACCCACCGAGAATAATTAACCACCAATTTAGCAATAGTAGACCTGCTAAAAATATTAATATAGCAGCGCCAAAGGTACTATAACGCAGCAATAAGCCGACCAAATACGGAGAGTTGGTTTTAGGTTCAGGATTTAGATTGGTACGAGATTGGGGCATGGCTACACTCAACAGTAATACATAAATATTAAAAAGGTGACAATGATTTAAAGAGAGAGTAGGGTAAAAACCACCCTCTTATGACCATTATTGTTAGACACTGACAAAGCGCTCAGATTTATCGCCTACATCATACACATATGATATCACTGCATAGCAGTAATTGGGTAACAGAGTGCTACTGTTGATGTTGCTAGTGGCGTGATTTTAACAGACAACTTGTACCAAAGTTTTCTGCTCATCGATCACTGTAAGCTTAATCTCAACGGGCAAAAATTGCTGAATGAGCCATGCTTGGGTTTCAGTGTGCTTACTAACGACACGCGCGGTAAACTCGCCACCGCCTGCTAATGCCAACGGTAAGAGTAATTGGTCGGTTAAGTATTCATTGACCAGTGAGTCGGTGTTAAATACATAACATTTGACTAAGCCTGATAAACGACAACCTATCTTTTCCGCCGAGCTGCGTTTCTCTCCTAATAAAGTGAACACCTCGGAGTGATGTTCTTTATGATTTTGGGTGTCAGAAACCTCATGAGTGACTTGTGCATAACAGCTATTGCCTTCACCAATGCCTTGCAATTTAAAGCTTTTAGTCGTAATTAGTGTCTTATCAATACCTGCTTCAACCAATGATGCTTGAGCACTGGCAAGCTCACGTTTGCAAATATCGTATTCTAAATTTAATGTATTCGCAGCCAGCTCTATGCCGATAAGCTCTCCACGCTTGGTTAGCTGTAAGGGTGGCGTATTCGCACGGCGCATAAATGGCGTTATCGTCGCTTTAATCATGCCGCCACCAATAGGCGCAAACCCTGCTTGCACGCATTCGATACCCACGTGCATACCCAATTTCGCTAATGCAGGGACGAACGCTTGCTGTAGGAAGTCCGTGGTTGGCGCGAGTGGATTGTGCGTGCCGCCTTTTATTGTTACGGTTGATACCGTTTGTGTGTTGGTATTGGCAAAAAGTAGGGCAGGGAGTAGCGTTTGTAGCACGAGACTTGTACTGCCAGCTGAACCAATATCAAAATGGTAATCACCAGATTGAATCGCATTAGGTGCAAAGCGAAACGATGAGCTACCCAACGCTGCACCTGCCACGGTAGCGTCTGATATTTGCTGCGAGGCTTGTACGCACATCAAGTGCTGACGCATCAATCCAGATTTAGCTCTTCCAGCACGAATATTGGTGATCTCGATTGGTGTGCCTGTGAGCATAGATAACGATAGGGCAGTGCGAATGATTTGCCCGCCACCTTCGCCTGAGCTGCCGTCAATTTTTAGGGTTTTTGGTTTTGTTTTAGTCATGAGTATTTATTATCTTTATTGGCAAATGAGTAGGGCCTCTGCGAGCTTCATTTTGGTACTCTCTTATGTATCAAAGTTCTTTATTCTTACCTTTAAATCATAACAGCCTTCAATAGCTTCCAAAATAATTAAACATAAGGCAATGAAGCCACTCAAAGTATTCACCATCAGATATAAGGATTTGTCTTTGACCTGATTGCTTGCCGTAAAATTTTAGAGATAATTCACCTTTTTCAAAATTTACATTGAAACCGATTTCTTGAGGAAGGTTTTTGTAAATATCTCTTTCTGTAAATTCTTCAAAGTCCATTAAGTCACCATACATACTATCAGGATAATTTTTCAGGAAAATGCTCGTAGCAACTAAAAATAACTCAATGATATCGATATAATTTTCAGCTTCTGAATATTCTATTGCTTCATAATCATGCTCAATTTTATTTCTTATTGTATTTAGCCTATACAAGATTTGAGGTGTTATCACGCCACATTTACCTAAATACTCAAGTTTCGAAGGAAAGTTATTTTTCGATTGTTTATATAGACTATATCCTAAAGAATTACAAAGGGTATCAACACGTCTATGTAAAGCTCGTTTCGAATTTGAGATAGCATTACATATACCTCTTAAGTCTTGAGAGTCTTCTAAGTCTTGTCTCGCAAAACTTATAAATGTTGAGCAGTATGGTTCTGATTCAGTTTCATCTTTGAAAGATTCTGGAGATATATAATACATCTCCAAGTATTCTAATTTAAAATCTTCTATCTTCATGTATACCTCAAATAATTCTAAATTTACAATGATTAGTGGCGCTTCTCACCCCTTAACACAAACCACCTGCCGCAAGGTATGTACCACTTCTACCAAATCACTTTGTGCTTGCATCACATCATCAATGTTTTTATAGGCCGCTGGAATCTCATCAATCACATCCGCATCCTTTCGGCATTCTACACCCGCAGTCTGTGCAATTTGATCGGCGACTGTAAATACCTTTTTCGCTTCAGTGCGTGACATCACTCGACCTGCACCATGCGAGCAAGAGCAAAACGACTCTTCGTTCCCTTTACCACGCACGATGAATGATTTGGCACCCATTGACCCCGGAATGATTCCGTATTCACCAACACGGGCACGGACAGCGCCTTTACGGGTCACAAATACTTCTTCGCCGTAATGCTCTTCTTTAGCCACATAGTTGTGATGACAGTTCACCGCTTTTACGGCAGCATCAAACGGCTTAGGTATGATTTGGTGTAGCGCTTTGATGGCTTTTTCCATCATGATTTCGCGGTTTTTGAAAGCAAAACGCTGCGCCCAACCAACCGCAAACCAATAATCATCAAAGTGCTCTGTACCCTCGGCAAAGTAGGCCAAATCTTTATCTGGCAAATTGATAAACCACTTGCGCATGTCCTCACGTGCCAACTCAATAAAGTAGCGACCAATGGCGTTACCCACACCGCGTGAGCCTGAGTGCAGCATGATCCAAACTTGGTTGGCTTCATCAAGGCACACCTCGACAAAATGATTCCCCGTACCCAGCGTACCCAAATGGTTAAGGTTATTAGTATTTTTAAGTTTAGGGTGCTTTTGGGTTATATAATTAAAGTCATCAACCAGAGTTCCCCAACCGTTCATTACCGTGTCGTCAGGGTTTGCCCACGCGCCCACATCACGATGTGAACCGCGACCCCGCGTTTTACTACGACCATGTGGAATTGCTTTTTCAAGCTCGGTACGCAGACCAAGCAAGCTATCTGGCAAATCTTTTGCGGTTAGGGTGGTTTGTACTGCCATCATTCCGCAGCCGATATCGACGCCAACGGCAGCCGGAATAATCGCGTCTTTGGTGGGCAATACCGTACCGATGGTCGCGCCAATCCCAACGTGTACATCAGGCATCACCGCAAGCCATTTATATACAAACGGCATTTTTGAGGCTTTGATCAATTGCTCGTGCGCTTTTGGGTCAACAGGGACGCCCTTGGTCCAAAGTCTGATAGGCGTTCCACCGTCTTGAATAATATTATGAGTAGTTGGTTGCATGGCATTTTCCTTAGCATTGCGAAGTGTGTTTATTATGAAAGATAATTCTTACTCTATATAATGCTAAGGGCGTGCCAAGTTTTTTAACTGCTAGAAATTATTTTTTAAGTAACTGATAATAAATGGTTTAATTTCTATATACTTTTCAAAAGGAAAAGATTGTTTAATCATGAGCTAAAAATATATAGAAATATATCTAACTAGATAGAAAATAATATACTATTTATTAATGATAATCAGTGATAAGTAATATTATGAACAGTGATCCAAACAACAAAACCGCCGTCATCGGTTTCCTCGGCACTACTTTAGACAATGGCTTTAATGACAAGCGTTGGCAACGTTGGCGTCCAACCGTCAGTTTGGGTCTGCATGATGAGCTGCTCGTTGATGAGCTGCATATCTTGTATAGCAAGCGTGATAAGCGGCTGTTTAAAATAATTAAGAATGACGTGGCACAAGTTAGTCCGAACACTACCGTTATTGGTCATCACGTAGCGTTGACCAGTCCTTGGGATTTTGCCGATGTTTATGCTGAGCTGTATGACTTTGCCGCAGGGTTTGATTTTCAGGACAATACCGATTACTTGCTGCATCTGACCACGGGTACGCACGTGGTGCAGATTTGCTGGTTTTTGTTGGTAGAGGCGGGCTTTATTCCTGCTGATTTGATTCAGACCTCGCCTTGCCCAAGACCCGACCAAGCGGATCCGCAAGGGCGCTATCAAATGATTGACTTGGATGTCTCACGCTATGATGGCTTGCGCGAGCGTTTTGAGGCAGAAAAGCAGCAACATTGGCAAACCTTACAAGCCAATTTAGTCACCCAAAATGCCGCTTATCAAAAGCTTATCTCCAATATCGAAAAGGTCGCAACCCGCTCAACTGCACCCATATTACTGATGGGCGCAACAGGGGCGGGCAAGTCACAATTGGCAGGCCAAATCTACGCGCTTAAAAAAGCCAAAGCCAGCAGCACGCAAGGTAAAAACACGCTTGAACAATTCGTCGAGGTCAACTGCGCCACGCTACGTGGTGACACTGCCATGAGTGTGCTATTCGGTCATGTCAAAGGTGCATTTACGGGCGCTGCGACGAGCCGTGATGGCCTGCTAAAATCAGCCGATGGTGGTTTATTATTTTTAGATGAAATCGGTGAGTTGGGGCTTGATGAGCAAGCGATGCTACTGACTGCATTGGAGGAGCAGCGCTTTTATCCGCTCGGTAGTGATACGCCGATTAGCGTGTCGTTTCAGCTGATGGCAGGTACCAATAAAGACTTGCGGCAAGCGGTCGCTAATGGTGAGTTTCGGGCGGATTTATTTGCGCGTCTCAATACGTGGACGTTCTTTTTGCCATCACTCAAAGACAGGTTAGAAGACTTACCTGCCAATATCGATTATGAACTGGCGCGCTTGGGTAGCGAGCAACAGCAGCAGTATCGATTTACCCCAGAGGCAAGGCAGCTGTATGAATCTTTTGCGATGAGTGTGGATGCAACATGGCAGGGGAACTTTCGTGATTTGACTGCCAGTATGATTCGTTTGACTACACTTGCTGAGAGTAAAGTTATTCGCAATGATGATGTGCAAGCGGAGATTGAGCGCTTAACGCATCTTTGGGATTTGCCTGACAGCTTGGATGGATTGAATAGGTTAGGTAGTGATAGTAAAGGCAATAACGCGAACAAAAGTAGCCTAAGTAATAATGGCTCTGACTCCGTTTTAAATAGTGACACTATTGAACAGGGTAGCCATAATATTTTAAGAAAATATCTCGATGAAGAGATTCTGACAACTATTGATCCGTTTGATGCGGTGCAACTGGCGTATGTGATTGAGGTGTGTATACGTCATAAAAACCAAGCGGCGGCTGGGCGCTATCTGTATGCCAACTCACGCGATAAGCTAAAAATCCCGAACGATAGCGACAGATTGCGTAAGTATCTGCTGAAATTTGGGCTGCGGTTTGATGAGTTAAAATAAAGCATCTTTCATAAGACAAAACCCATCAACTAAGCCATGATGCTTGTACTATAGATTTATCATTTGTTCTCTTTTAAACACCACTGCCAATCCGCTCCGCCAACGCCTGCAACTTAGGTACAATCGTTGCGGCATAATCTTCACTTTTCCAGTTGGCACTTGGCACACTGGCATTAAGCGAATACGCATACTGCCCAGTGGCAACATCAAAGACACCAATAGCCACGGCCAATATATCGGTAGAAAACTCACCGTCTGATACTGTATAGCCATGCGCTTTATAATGCTCTGCGGCGTCAGATAGAGCAGACTGCGCATGGTTATAATCTTCTGTAGATAAATGCTCTTTTAAATTACCTTCAATGACAGTCTGTCTCGCTGGCGAGCTAGCCGCATAAAAAGCGCGTCCAATCGCAGTACGGGCGACGGGCACTGCCGAGCCAACTTGCAAATTTACCGATAGGCGAGCAGGGCTACGACAACAAACGTGATAGCGCATTTCTCCTTCGACTTCGGTTGCTAAATTCACAGAGACTTCGTTTTCACTAGCGAACTGTCGCAGTAATGGCTCAGCTGCCGACACCATGTCGTGACGACTCCATGCAGTGGCGCTAAGTCGCACTGCACTACTGCCTAGTTGATACTGTCCGTGCTCAGTGACACGTAAAAATCCAAGCGTGGTTAAGGTATGGATAAGGCGAGTAATAGTTGCCTTTGGCAGATCTGTCATCTGACACAATTGCTGATGGGTGAGTCGATCATCATGTTCAAATGCTGCGAGTAAAGACAGACCGCGACCCAGTGCGGTAACGAACTGTCGATCATTATCGTCCTTACTTTGCTCAAGAATGGTGGTCATTCGATCGAGTAGTGGCGGAGCTGCCGATATGTTTTTTGTCATTTTATGCTCATTTTATTTGATAAAGGTTTACAGCGACCCGAAACTTTGCTTAAATGGTTTTAAACTATGAAACTGAGTTTCGCACAGCGGAATAAGTAAGTCAATAACCTGTGCAGTCAATTTACTCATTAATCACTACTCGTCGGTCAGGAAGACTGACATCAAGGAGATCCACATGGCAACATCTACGCGTCCAAGTTTCGATTGGGAAGATCCGTTTTTATTACGCGACCAGTTGACTGATGAAGAGCGCATGGTCACGGACAGCGCTCGTCAGTTTTTTCAAAAAGAGCTGATGCCTGGCATTGTTGAAGCCAATCGTAACGAGAATTTTGACCGTAATATCATGCGTCAAATGGGTGAAATGGGTCTGCTTGGTGTCACGATTGAAGGTTATGGTTGTGCCGGTTTATCTAGTGTTGCTTACGGTCTAATTGCCAAAGAAATCGAAGCCGTTGACTCAGGTTATCGTTCAGCGATGAGCGTGCAGTCAAGCTTGGTTATGCATCCTATTCATGCATACGGTACCGAAGAGCAAAGAGAGAGATACTTGCCTAAGCTTGCCACTGGCGAATATGTCGGCTGTTTTGGTCTGACAGAACCAGATTCAGGGTCAGATCCAGCCTCGATGTCGACGCGTGCGCGTGCAGTGGACGGCGGTTATGAGCTGACGGGTAATAAAATGTGGATTACCAACAGTCCTATCGCTGATGTGTTTGTCGTATGGGCAAAAGATGATGCTGGTGAGATTCGTGGTTTCATCTTAGATAAAGGTATGAAGGGTTTATCAGCGCCGAAAATTGAAGGTAAATTTTCATTACGTGCTTCAGTCACGGGTGAAATCGTTATGGACAAGGTATTTGTCCCTGAGGCCAATGCTTTCCCAGACATCCGTGGACTAAAAGGTCCATTTGGCTGCTTAAATAAAGCCCGTTATGGTATCGCATGGGGCGCGATGGGCGCGGCTGAATTCTGTTGGAAAGGGGCGCGTCAATATACGCTAGATCGTAAGCAGTTTGGTCGTCCGCTAGCCGCAACGCAGCTGGTACAGCTAAAGCTGGCCAATATGCAGACTGAAATCACCTTGGGTCTACAAGCGGCACTACGTGTCGGTCGTTTGATGGATGAAGACAACGCAGCGCCTGAGATGATTTCACTGATTAAGCGTAATAACTGTGGCAAGGCACTAGATATCGCACGTATTTCTCGTGACATGCATGGTGGTAATGGTATCTCTGATGAGTTCCATGTCATTCGTCACGTCATGAACTTGGAAGCGGTCAACACTTATGAGGGCACACATGATATCCATGCGCTTATCTTAGGTCGTGCGCAGACAGGTATTCAATCATTCTTTTAAGCGTTTTTAGCTAAAAATGTTTGGTGCAACTGTATTCTATGACGTACGTTATTGTTTGGCTTTTTACGAAGCATATATAAGCAGTAACGTACGTTTTTCAGTTGTTATTCATGATTTAACTGCTTAGCAATTACATCATAAATAACAATTTTATTATCAAAAATACGCCATACAATAAGGGATTATTATGACGGATATGCCAAAAGGTGCATTATACGGTATCAAAGTGCTCGACTTATCGAGAGTATTGGCAGGTCCTTCTTGTACCCAAGTACTTGCAGATTTGGGCGCTGAAGTCATCAAGGTTGAACGTCCGCATATCGGTGATGAAACGCGCCACTGGGCGCCGCCAACATTCAGCGATGACACCTCTGCTTACTACGCTACCATCAATCGTAATAAAAAATCTCTCACCGTCGATATCACCACGCCTGCAGGGCAGGCCATCATTAAGAAACTGGCCACTGATAGTGATATCTTGGTAGAAAATTTCAAAGTGGGCGGTTTGAAAAAATATGGATTAGATTATGACAGTCTAAAACAAGACAATCCGCGCCTTATTTATGCGTCATTGACAGGGTTTGGTCAAACAGGTCCAGATGCCGCGCGCCCTGGTTACGACTATATTATTCAGGGGTTGTCAGGACTGATGAGTATCACGGGTCCGAGCGATGGCGAACCGCATAAAGTTGGCGTCGCAGTGGTCGATTTGTTTGCAGGATTGCAGCTGACGATTGGTATTCAAGCGGCTTTGATTGCTCGTGAGATTACGGGGTTAGGGCAACAGGTAGACGTTGCACTTTTAGATAGTGCGCTTGCCATGCTGGCTAATGTTGGTATGAACCATTTGGCATCCGACAAAGTCCCGCCAAGACTTGGCAATCAGCATCCCAATATCGTGCCTTATCAAGTGTTTGCAGGTCAGGGGGAGGCGCACTTTATCTTAGCTTGCGGCAATGACAGTCAGTTTGCCAAACTTTGTGATGTGCTTGCAGTTGATTGGCATAGCGATGAGCGCTTTAGGATCAATCCACAACGCGTTGCCAACCGCGAGCTGCTGTGTGATGAGCTGAGTAATAAATTTGCCGAGCAACCACGCACTTATTGGTTAGAAGTTTTAGATCAAGCAGGTATTCCGTGCGGAGCGATTCATAATATCGCTGAGGCCTTGGCCATGCCACAAGCGCTGGCACGCGAGATGGTGGTTGATTTTGCCACGCAAGGCAGTCCGGTAAGAGCACTTGGTAGTCCAATCAAACTATCTGCATCACCCGTCACTTATCGGTCACCGCCACCGAAGTTGAGCGAGCATACCGAGAGTACGCTTGCTGATTTGGGCTACGACAGCGACATGATTGCTAAGCTAAAAGCCGATGGCATTGTTTAGTTAAGCATCGAACAAACACCGTTGGAAAAATGTTAAACAAAGGAATGTTAAGCATGAAAATATATATCCATGAAAATCTAAGTCTACATAGACCATTACCTTATTTCTCTTATGGAAAGATGCATGAGCCGTTAGAAATACCAGAGCGTATGGTTGAGTTCTTAAAAGCACCAGCAGCGTTAGGGTTAGAAGTGACGACCGCTACCGATATTGGCATTGGGCCTATATTAGCGGTTCACGATTTTGGTTACGTTGAGTTTCTCAAACATGGCTATGATGACTGGATAGCAGTCGAGGAAGACTTGGGCGCGCAGGTACAAACGGGGATTTTTGTGCCGTATGACAATCCCGGTATCGGTATCATGGCAAAAGCAGCAAAGTATCAAGCGGATGATAGCGCGCCTATCAGCGAGCATTCTTGGACGTCCATTTATTGGTCGGCACAGACTGCACTCAATGCGGCTGAAGCATTGCTGAACGATGATTTATCAGATACCGAGCGTGCCGAAAGTCATATACAGATTTGCTTTTCACGACCGCCTGGTCACCATGCGCGCAAGAGCGCAGCAGGTGGATTTTGTTACCTTAATAACGCCGCCATCATCGCCGAGCATCTACGCCAGAAATACGAAAAAATCGCCATCATAGACACCGACATGCACCACGGACAGGGTATCCAAGAGATATTTTATGATCGCAGCGATGTGCTTTATACCTCGGTTCACGGTGACCCCGTTAACTTTTATCCCGCAGTGACAGGGCATGCGTTTGAAAGGGGCACAGGCGTGGGCGAAGGCTATAACATTAACTTCCCGATGCCACATGGCACCGATGAAGCTGGGTTTTTTGAGTATGTTGATAAATCTATCGAAGCGATGACGCTATTTGACCCTGATGTCATTGTGCATGTCTTAGGTTTTGATGTTTATGAGAACGACCCAGAAGCGAGATGTGCGGTGAGTACGCAAGGATTTAAAATATTGGCACAAAAGATGAAAGCGCTAAACAAACCACTGATTGTTTTAGTCGAGGGCGGTTATTACTTGCAAAAGCTTAATGACAATTTGCAAGCATTTTTATCAGGGCTTATTTCAGAAGATTAACAGTTATCACCAAAATAACTGAAAGAGTGTGAAGTAAGCAAGAAACTAGCAGCGTTTTAACTTTATTTATTATCGATAAAACCCAAACGCTGCTCAATTTGCTGCGCCAATTCAATCAATACCGCGCTGACCTCAGCACGCTTGGACTCATATTCGCCTTGCAAAAAGCTAACCGCCATACCCGCAACGGCATTGCCTGACGCATTGCGAATATAAGTACCCAAACAATACATCCCTTCGCGAAGTTGCCCATCATCGAGTGAGATGCGACTGTTTTGAATGGCGGTCAACTCGGTGGACAAATCGCTAAAGTTATCAACACCGTGTTGGGTAATAGGTGCGGGGAAACCGGTAGCGTAGATAGATTTTATATTATCCATAGAAAAGGTTGAGAGCATGGCTTTGCCCGTGGCAGAGAATACCGCTGGTACGCGAACACCAGCGCGAAAGGTAAAGCCAAGCGGGGCAGGCGCTTCATGACAGGCTAAAAATACCACTTCACCTAAATCAAGTTTAGATAAAGTAACTGTATGTTGAAGAAGAATCGGATACTGGACAATGAGGTCTTTAAATAACTGGATGACGCCTTGCTGCTGCTCATACTTACCCGCCCAATACATCAAATAAGAGCCTAAATGAAAGCGGCTATCGCTGTCTTTATAGATGACATGCTTGGTCAAAAGACTTTGCAAAATATTGTGGGTTGAGCTACGTGGTAGATTGAGCTCTTTCGCAATATGAGCTGCCGTTAAAGGCTGCGCACTGTCGGTAATTAAATCTAAAATCTGAAAGGTTTTGTCCAAGGCAGGAACGGCAGTTGAGCTCATAAGGAACCTATAAAAGTCAGTAAAATTGGGAAAATATAAAAATAACGCGATAAATCATCATTAAAATGAGAATAGGGGTTGCAAATGGCTGGCTATCATTCTTATAATGATGTCTCATATATAGAATATATGTTCAGTATATTGAACACTTAACAAGTTATCAATAATTATTTAAATCATAACCTTCTATTTATTGTTATTCACTTATCGCTATAAATCTGCGAATCCTATTTGCAAACCTCAATTGACAAGGAGCGTCACAATGTCACAACTGTCACAGTCTACGCTACAGCTATCGAACCCAGATCTACTTAAACAGCAGTGTTTCATCAAAGATGGCTGGCATGCCGCTAGTGATGACTCGACTATTGATGTGAGCAATCCTTTCAACGGCGATATCATCGGTACGGTACCAAGCCTGACAACCAACGATGTGAACGACGCGGTTATCGCCTCTCATGAAGCCCAAATCACTTGGGCAGCCAAAACCCCAAAAGAGCGTGCTGAGCTACTACAAAAGTGGGCAGACCTCATCGATGCCAATAAAGAAGATTTGGCTATCATCATGACCGCTGAGCAAGGCAAACCTTTAAACGAGTCGCGCGGTGAAGTGGGCTATGCCAATAGCTTTATCCGCTGGTTTGCCGAAGAAGGCAAGCGTGTTTATGGCGATGTTATCCCTGCCAATCAGTCACAACTGCGCCATGTCGTCCTAAAGCAGCCCGTTGGTGTCTGCGCGGCGATCACGCCTTGGAATTTCCCAGCAGCGATGATTACCCGTAAAGCCGCGCCAGCATTGGCAGCAGGCTGCACGATGATTATCAAACCTGCGACTGAAACGCCATTTTCTGCATTAGCACTGGCTGCCTTGGCTGAGCAAGCAGGTATTCCAGCAGGCGTTATCCAAGTAGTGACGGGTAAATCCTCAACCATCGGCGACATCCTAACGGGCGATGCACGTATTCATAAGCTTTCATTCACAGGCTCTACCGAAGTCGGTCGTACCTTGATGGCTCAATGTGCGACAACCATCAAAAAACTGTCATTAGAGCTGGGCGGTAATGCGCCATTTATCGTTTTTGATGATGCTGATCTGGAAAAAGCGGCTGAAGGCTTAATTGCTTCTAAATATCGTAACGCTGGTCAAACTTGTGTTTGTGCCAACCGTGTCTACGTGCAAGACAGTATTAAAGATGAATTCCTAGATGTGTTTGTGAAAAAAGTCGCTGAACTAAATGTCGGTAACGGTATGGATGAAGGCGTGGATATTGGTCCTTTGATTAATCAAAAGGCGCTAGAAAAAGTGCAAGCGCTACTTAAAGATGCTTTAGACAAAGGCGCGACGCTTATCGCTGGCGGCAGCACCAATGACGCCTCAGAGCTTACTTACAATCCAACGGTCATTACCGATATCAGTGCTGAGATGGATATCGCGCACGAAGAAATATTTGGCCCTATTGCCACTATCTTTACTTTTAAAGATGAAGCAGACGTTATTCGTCAAGCCAACGATACGATTTATGGCTTGGCTGCCTATTTCTACAGTGGCAATTATGCACGTTCATGGCGCGTCACCGAAGGTCTTGAGTACGGCATTATTGGTCATAATACGGGTCTGATTTCTACCGAAGTCGCCCCATTTGGCGGTGTCAAGCAGTCTGGCTTTGGCCGCGAAGGCTCAAAATACGGCATCGAAGAATATGTCGTGACCAAATACTGGTGCTCTGACGTCAGCTAATCATTTAGCGACATGCTCTCTCTTTTAAGGTTTTAATTGTCACACCGTATCGAACGGGATTCAGCACCATGAATCCCCTCTATAGCTAACAACTAACAACTGTTAACTATTAGATAAACCATTCCTCAAAACCGCCATTCAATCATTGGCACTTATGTTAAAAATAAAGAAAAGGACATTCCCATGACGACTACCAATAAATCACTACTTGAGCGCCGTAAAGCTGTTTTACCAACAGGACTTGGCGTTGCCTATCCCATCTTTGCAGAAAAAGCAAAAAACTCAGAAGTTTGGGATGTTGAAGGCAATCGTTATATTGACTTCGTTGGTGGTATCTCAGTACTGAATACGGGACACAGCCATCCAAAAATCACCCAGCGCGTGCATGAGCAACTTGACAAGTTTACCCATACTGCGGCGCAAATGATCAACTACGAATGCTATGTAGATCTTGCCGAAAAACTTTGTGAAAAAGCGCCTATCAGCGGTGAGAAAAAAGCCTTCTTTTTAACGACTGGTGCAGAAGCCGTCGAAAACTGTATCAAGATTGCTCGTGCGAAAACTGGTCGCCCAGGTATCATCTCTTTCGTTGGTGGTTGGCATGGTCGTACTTTAATGTGCATGAGCTTGACAGGTAAAGTGCTGCCGTACAAAAAGAACTTTGGTCCAATGCCAGGCCCTGTATTCCATGCGCTATTCCCAGCTGAAGAGTTGAATGTCACAGAAGCACAAGCGCTGCATAGCCTTGAGATGATTTTTCAAGCGGATATCGATCCTAGCGAAGTGGCAGCGATGATTATCGAGCCAGTACAAGGCGAGGGCGGTTTCCATCAAGTCACCCCATCATTTGCCAAATCTCTACGCGATATCTGCGACGAACATGGCATTGTCTTGATTTTTGATGAAGTGCAGTGTGGTTTTGCCCGTACGGGTACGTTGTTTGCCACCGAGCAGTTGGGCGTTGAGCCTGACTTAATGACCAGTGCCAAGAGCTTGGCAGGTGGTTATCCTATCTCTGCCGTTATCGGTCGCGCCGATATCATGGATGCGCCGCAGGTAGGCGGTTTGGGCGGTACATACTCTGGTAATCCACTGGCTTGTGTGGCTGCACTCGCTGTCATGGAAGTCATCGAAGAAGAAAACCTACTTGAGCGCAGTATTGAGATTGGCGACAAAATCGAAGCCTTCTTAAAGGGCTTAAACTTAAGCAGTATCGGTCATATTCGCCATAAAGGCGCGATGCTCGCGTTTGAGTTAATCGATAGTGATGGCAAGCCTGATGTGGAAGCGACGACTAACCTAAAAGCAAAATCATTTGAGCAAGGTTTATTATTAGCGTCTTGCGGTATGTATGGCAATGCCATTCGCGTGATGGTGCCATTGACGGTTGAAGATGAAGTGCTCCAAGAAGGTCTTGATATTATCAAAGGTATCCTAACCGCTTAATAGGTATTCAGTATTTATTTATTTATAGTGAAATACATCACTTTTAATCAAGCCTCGATCTTGGTTAGAAGGTTATCTTTAATAGCACAGCAAGATTGCCCATATGGCACTCGCTTTGAGTACATTTTTTACAACGGCGCCTTGCAAGTCAAGACGCCGTTGCTGTTTGTACTATTTGAATATGAAACAAGTAGTGCCTAACAGCTTGGATCAAAAGGTATATATGATAATTATGATGGGTACTATCCCACTAAACAAAAGATAGTGTGACCGTCAAGGGTTAACACGGATGACACACAGACAAGGAGCAGGTTATGTCTGAATTAAAAAAATCGTTAGGGACGCTAGATATTATCGCCTTAGCATTCGGTGCTATGGTTGGTTGGGGCTGGGTAGTCTTGGCTGGTGGTTGGATTTTATCTGCCGGGACGTGGGGCGCAATGCTGGCGTTCTTGATAGGCGGCTTGGCAGTGATACTGATTGGTGTGACGTATGCCGAGCTTGCCGCATCGATGCCGATTACGGGCGGTGAGCATACCTATACGCATAGAGCACTGGGGGTAAATGTCTCCTTTATCTGCTCATGGAGTATTTTATTTGGGTATTTTTCGGTGGTCGCGTTCGAGGCGGTTGCCTTGCCGACGGTCGTAGAGTATTTTATCCCCAATTACAATCAAGGATATCTCTGGACCATCGCTGGTTGGGATGTTTATGCCACTTGGGTGGGCGTTGGGATGCTAGGCTCAGTCATCGTCACTTGGCTAAATATCCGCGGTATGGAAGTCAGTGCCTGGTTTCAAAAGACGGCCGTATTGGGCATCTTATTTGTGGGTACGTTGCTGTTCATTGGCGCAGTCATGTTTAATCCTGAAGGCTCAAACTCAGTACAAGCGCCTGCATTCATCGGTGGTATTGGCGGTATGATGGCCGTTATTGTCATGGTGCCGTTTATGTTTGTCGGCTTTGACGTTATTCCGCAAGCGGCAGAAGAAATTGATCTGACTCGTCCTAATATTGGTAAATTTTTGATTTTATCGATTGTCGTTGCGGTAATGTGGTATGTGGGTATCGCTTGGAGTGTTGGCACGACCTTGCCACTCTTACAAGCCGAAAACTCAACGCTCGCCACTGCGGATGCGATGACCAATGCTTGGCATGGCAAATGGGCAGGTATATTGTTAGTGATTGGCGGTGTGCTTGGTATTTTATCAAGCTGGAACGCCTTTTTGATTGGTGGTAGCCGACTACTTTATGCCATGTCAAAAGCACGTATGTTGCCCGCATTTTTAAGCAAGCTGCATCCAAAGTATAAGACGCCGTCGAATGCCATTTTATTGATCGGTGGCTTGGCGACACTAGCACCCTTGTTTGGTCGTAAAATGCTGGTGTGGATCGTAGATGCTGGTGGCTTTGGTATCGTTATTGCTTATACCTGTGTGGCTATCTCATTCTTAGTACTCCGCTACCGCGAGCCTGATATGGTACGCCCATTTAGAATACCAGCAGGTAAGCTTGTGGGCATGATTACGATTGCGCTAAGTTTTGGAATACTCATGCTGTATATGCCAGGTATGCCATCCGCGCTAACCCCTATCGAGTGGTGGATTTTCTTTGGCTGGACAGTCTTAGGTATTGCGTTATATGGCTATGCAAGGGTGAAATATCCAGGTATTAGCGAGTCAATTATGGCAGAAGAGTTACGTGAATTAAAAATCGTTAATCAGTTGTGGTTAAAAGACAATCCACCTAAACAATAGTTTTTCCGATGGGTTATTTTTAATAAAATTGTCCTACAAAAAAAGCCTAACAGTCAATGTTAGGCTTTTTATTTTTCTAAAAATGACTCTATCGATTACGACTTATCACGAATCAACTTATAGTTTAAAAACTCAGTAATACCAAGAGTGCCAAGCTCGCGACCAAATCCTGAGCGTTTAACGCCGCCAAACGGGGTATTGGCTTCGCTACCAGAAGGCGCATTGATAGTGACCATACCGACTTCTAATTTGTCAGCAATCTCAGCGGCTAGCGCAGCATCTTGCGTTTGGATAGAAGCGCCAAGTCCGAAAGGCACATCATTAGCTATCTTGATGGCATGATCGATATCACAAGCTTTGTAGACGACTGCCACAGGACCAAATAGCTCCTCACGATAGACAGCCATGGACTCAGTTACATCTGTCAATACCGCAGGCTTAAACCACGCACCCGGCTTGTCTTTGACCATGCCGCCTTCGACCAATACGGTTGCGCCTGCTTGAATGGCGCTATCGAGCTGTTCTTGCAAGTTAACTGCGGCTGCCTTTGAAGACATTGGACCAATGAAAGTGCCTTCATCAAGCGGATCAGCAAGTGTCATATTGCTTACGGCATTAGTAAACCCTTCAACGAATTTATCATACACAGATTCGACGACGATAAGGCGTTTGGCAGCATTACAGGCTTGTCCTGTATTGCCAAAACGACCAGAAATAGCCCCTTTTATAGCTTGTTCGATATCCGCATCAGCTGCAACGATAAAGGCGTCTGAACCGCCAAGCTCTAGCACGACTTTTTTCAGCGCGCCGCCTGCTATTTTAGCAACCGCTTGCCCAGCTCGCTCAGAGCCTGTTAGCGAAACGCCTTGTACGCGGCTGTCTTCGATGATAGTCGCTGCTTGCTCATTGGTGGCAAACACATTGTTATAGACACCCTCTGGTAAGCCAGCATCTTTTAGGATATCAGCGATGGCTTCTGCAGTCTTAGGACATTGCGGTGCATGCTTTAGAATAACGGTATTGCCTGCCATAAAGTTTGGCGCGACAAAACGTGCCACTTGATAGTGTGGGTAGTTCCACGGCATGATACCTAATAAAGCGCCCACAGGACGTTTTTCTACCGAAGCTGATCCTGAATCAACATCAATGGTACTAGGTGCTAGTAGCTGCTCAGCGTTGTCTGCATAATAGCGATAGATATCGGCAACTAGACCGATTTCACCTTTTGCTTGTGCAACGGGCTTGCCCATCTCATTGGCAACGATACGAGCCAGCTCGTCTTGACGTTCAAGATAAATATCGGCAATTTTATGAAGTATGGTACTGCGCTCATCCAATGAAACCTGACGCCAGTCTTGATAAGCGGTATCGGCTTGTGCAATAGCGTTCTGGATGTCCTGCTTAGTTGCCGTAGGGTAGGTGGCTTCTACTTCGCCAGTGGCTGGGTTATTAACTTGATAATCGCTCATAGCTATGTCCTTTTTTAAAATATTATTGGGTTCAAAATCCATTTGGGTCTATATTTTTATGCGTGTGTTTTTAATTGATGATTTTAGTTAATGCTTTTAATTGATGATTTTGGCTGCTGCTGAGTAATACAGTGAATATTACCACCGCCAAAGACAATCTCCTTTGTGCGTACTCCCACTACCTGATGCTGAGGAAATACTTTTTCAAGCTGCTCGATGGCTAATGAATCATTTTCATCATCATATTGCGGTACGATGATAGCCTCATTACAAATTAAAAAATTGGCATACGAGGCGATACAAACATCGCCAGTATGACGCGTCTTGGCATCGTCAGATTGTTCAATATCATAGTTCTCAGGTAAAGTAACAGGTTGCTTGGTACAGCAAAGCTTATGGACTTTTAGGCGGCGACCTTTGGCATCGGTCATATTTGAGAGCTGCTCATAGGCTTTTTGCGTTGCTTCATAAAATGGATGCTTAGGGTCGTCAGTAAACAAGCAAACCACTTCACCAGGGCGCGCAAAGCAGGCAATATCATCAATATGACCAGTGGTTTCGTCAGGATCGATACCGTCATCAATCCACAGTACTTTTTGTACATTGAGATAGGCTTTTAACGTGTCTTCAATTTGATCTTCGGTTAGGTGCGGGTTACGTCCAGGACTGAGCAAACACATACGTGTGGTCAGAACCGTGCCTTCACCATCGACATGAAATGCACCGCCTTCAATCACAAAGTCATCCGTTCGATAGCGTTTGATATCTAGATGGTCACACAAGCGTTCAGCCAGCTTATCATCGTCATCCCACGGCGAGTATAGCCCGTCATAGTCGCCGCCCCATGCATTGAATGTCCAATCACAAGCGCGTAGCTCACCTTTATCATTGATTAAAAATGTCGGCACAGTATCACGCGCCCACGCATCGTTGCTGGGCATGGATATGACTTCGATATTAGCAGGTAGACTATCGCGGCATGATTGATAATTATCAGGATTGACCAGTACGCCAACCTCACAAAATCTGTTGATTGCTAATGCGACATCAGCATAAGCTTTCTGAGCAGGAATGGCTTGCTGTCGCCAGTTATCAGCACGGTATGGCCATACCATCCATATTTTTTGTATAGGCTCAAATTCTGCTGGCATGTAAAAGCCGTCTTGCTGTGGTGTTGAGCCAGTGATTGATTGGTTCGGTAATAATGACATATAGAGCACCTTATTTGACGATAGCGCGAGTGATCTTGCTTGTTAACAAACTTTATCCATGAGTCAGCAACGTGCCATACATCGATGGACGACGATCACGGAAAACGCCCCATTGCTGACGTTCGATAGCCAGTTGATCTAAGTCAAAAGTCGTACTAAGTATCTGTTCTTTATCTTTAGATGCTTCTTGGATGATCTCACCGCGGCCATCCGTGATAAACGAGCCACCATAGAATTGCATGGTGCTGTCGTTGCCATTTTGGCTGATGGTTTCAGTGCCAATACGATTGGCTGCTACGACTGGCATGAGATTAGCGGCAGCATGACCTTGCATACAGCGTTGCCAATGACCTTTTGAGTCGATGTCCAATGTTGGCTCATCACCAATCGCAGTGGGATAAAACAGTATTTCTGCACCCATTAATGCCATGCTACGAGCACACTCAGGGAACCATTGATCCCAGCAAATACCGACACCGATTTTGGCATACTTGGTTTGCCAAACCTTGAATCCAGTATCGCCGGGGGTAAAGTAGAATTTTTCGGCATAAGGAATGCCATCTGGTATGTGCGTTTTACGATAAGTGCCAAGTATCTCGCCATCGGCATCAATCACGGTCACGCTATTAAAAAAGGTATTGCCTGATTTTTCATAAAAGCTAATCGGTAATACCACTTGCAGCTCTTTAGCCAACTGTTTGAAGTGATTGATGGCCGCATTATCTGCAACTGCGGTCGCAAGGGTAAAGTAATCAAAGTCATGAACTTGGCAGAAGTAAGGCGTCTCAAACAACTCTTGTAGCAAAATGATATTGGCACCCGCTTTGGCGGCTTTGGTGACCAAGTCAGTCGCAGTGGCAATATTTTGTTGTATATCCCAACCACATGCCATTTGAGTCGTAGCAACGGTAACATTGCGCATGATCTAAATCCTTATCGTATTTATTAGTGACTACCACATAAAAGGGCTGTTTTTATTGATTAACGAACAATCTCTCATTGCCCGTTAGTCAATGATTACAATAATAGCGCTAAGGTTGGCTTAAGCCATCATATAACCCAATCCTAAGAAGGTGACGACGGATAAAACCGCGCCGAGCATGGCATAGGGGAACTGGGTAAAAGCATGCTGCATAGGGGAGCAGCCAGCACCTTGCGCGGCAAGTAGCGATGAATCACTAAAGAAGCAAGCATGGCTACCAAATGATGATGCTGATAACAATGCGCCAATCATAAGGGGAGTGCTAACGCCTAGTGCAATAGAGATTGGAAAGACAATCGGCATAGCAAGGACATACAGCCCCCAGCTTGATGATGTGGCAAAAGTTAAAAAAGCCATGACGGCAAATATGACGGCAGGGAAAATAATAATCGTCATATAAGGCGTGATAGCCTCAATCACATATGAGGTCATACCAAGCTCATCATTGATGGCTTTTAAGAAAAAACCGCCGATGACGGTTGAGAGCGGATAAAGCATGACTTTAAAGCCTTTAAAGATGGCTTCAACTTGCGTCTCAAAACTTAAAATGCCTTGCATCCAATAGACAACGACGGTCACAAAACAGGTCAATAATGCACCGCGTAATAGATCGATTTCGAAGTAGACCGTCGAGACAATTAACAAAATCATTGGGAAAGCGAAGTTTGCGATATTGGCTTTGAACGATAGCTTGCGTTTGGCTTGGACGTTTGAGATCAGTTGCTCTTCTACAAAGGCTTCAGGAACAGGATTACCCGCTTTGGCGCGTGCCTCGGCTTTTTTCATCGGTCCCCAGTCACCCAAAATGCCATATGCGACCAAGAATACAATCAAAAGTGCAAACCAAGCATATGCCATATAAGGAATCGCGCTGATATAAAGCCCAATACCTTCACCATCGCCAGCCACGCCGTTTTCTTCTAAAAGACCGGCAAAGTAGACCGCCCAAGTAGAAATAGGCACGATAATACACATCGGTGCGGCAGTTGAATCGACGATATAAGCAAGCTTTTCACGAGAGACGTTATAGACGTCAGTGAGTTTTTTGACGGAGGTTGATACGGCTAGACAGTTTAAATAATCATCAATGAAAACCACCACGCCCAAAGCAAAGGTGGCTAATAATGACTGACGGCGTGACTTAATGATTTTTTGTAGCCATTCACTAAAGCCATCTAGACACCCACTGATCTCAAGCAGTTGAATGAGACCGCCCATCAGACCGCAGACGAGAACAATCCAAATAATGGTTTCATTACCCAGCACCATAGACATGTTGTCTGCAAAAGGGGAGACCAAATCAAAAGGATTGAGCATCACAAGGCCAGCGACACAGCCTGCGATCATGGATTCGAATGGTCGCCTAGAGACAATGGCAGTGACTAATACTAGTAATGTTGGTAGTAAAGATAAGGCGCCCCAAGATTGGTCTGGGGCACGGCTGGTAGATAGCCAAGCAAAAGCCAGATAGATAACGACGGCTACTATGACGGTGAGAAATACTCGCTTATTATGATACTGTCCTTCGACCGCATCATTGAGCTTCATGTTCATATTTACGCTCCCTGTAAAACCTCATTGTTTTTTTAAACAAGCTCTATTCTATGGTTGACGCGCGACAGACAGTAGGACAGTAGCGAATCAACTGTCTATCGCGCCCCATCACAACAATCCGTTGCTATGATAGGTCACTGTAACGACCGCTTTTAAAATAAAAATACTTTATTCAATGTTTATTATTCAAAGTTTTTATGCGTTTACATGCCAGTGGTATCTTTTAGCGCATACCACCATGAGCCCATGACAGAATAAGGGACTCGCAGCGCTCGACCACCTGGGAACGGAATCCAAGGAATTTGTGCAAAAGCATCGAACTCTTTGGTTTTACCATTGATGGCATCGGCTAATATTTGTCCAAATAGATGCGAGCCTGTCACGCCATGACCACTATAACCATGGGCGAAATATACTCGCTCATGTAGTTTGCCCATTTGTGGTACGCGGGAAAAAGACAACGCAAAGTTCCCACTCCACGCATAGTCAATTTTGACGTCACGTAGCTCTGGAAAAATCTTAGTCATGTTTGGTCTAATTTTAGCTGTGATGTCGGCGGGGTCTTGACCACCGTAGACTGTACCACCGCCAAATAACATGCGCTTGTCTGCTGAGAGGCGATAGTAATCCAAAATGTAGCGGACATCTTCGACACAAACATCGGTTGGCAGTAACTGGTCTGCTAAATCACCCAGCGGCTCGGTGGCGATAATTTGCGTCGATACAGGCATAACACGGTCAGTCAGTTTAGGGATAACTTTATTGAGATAGGCATTGCCGCATAGCACCGCTTGCTTACAAGTCACGGTGCCAAACTCTGTGATGACTTTGATAGCATCGTCAGCATATTCAATATCAACCACTAAGGTGTTTTCGTAAATGGTGCCGCCGCCTTGCTCAATGGCCGCTGCCTCACCTAGGGCAAGATTCAATGGATGGAAGTGTCCACCGGAATGATCGATGACCCCGCCTACATAAGCATCTGATTTTATATGCTCTTGAATGCCATTTTTGTCTAGCATTTCTCGGTCATGCATACCATGGCTTTCCCACAGTGCATGCGTTTCTTGTAAATCTTTTAGCTGACCATTATTTAATGCCGCAAAAATGTTTTTTTCTTTGAGATCACAGCTGATATCGTAGTCTCTAACAAAACGACGAATGATTTTGCCACCACGGGTCACGAGCTGACCGACGAAATCTGCATTTTCTTGACCATAAGACTTTTTGATTTTTTGTAGGCTGGCATTTAGACCATTGACAATTTGACCGCCATTACGACCTGATGCGCCCCAACCAATTTGCGCGCCTTCTAAAACCACGACTTCATGATCCGTTTCAATGAGATGCAGGGCAGTGGATAAACCGCTATAGCCGCCGCCAACCACACAGATTTCCACTTGGATGTCATTTTTTAGGGTTGGTCTATCCGGCTTAGGATTACGACTGGCTGCATAATAGCTATCAGGATATTGCCCTTTGTCTGAATAATGTGGGATATTGCGCGTGTTATTCGAGGATAGGTTTTGGTTCGTTGCTGCATTGCCGTTTAAATTGCTCTTTGAGTTATTTGACATATCAAACATCCTGTAAATAGGTGAGGTATTCAAGGTTGGTCACTTGCTGAGCAAAGCGTTTGGCTTCTTGCTTTTTGACCGCGATCAATAGCTCAATCATCTCGCTTGGGAACAGCGAATCAATCACATCACTGCTTTCAAATTTGCGGATGGCGGACAGCCAGTCAAGTGGCAAGGTCTTAAGCTCTGCTTCGTCGTAAGTAATGCTATTAATGGGTTCTGGCGCTTCCAGCTTGTTTTCGATGCCATACAGCATACCTGCCAGTACCGCACTACAGACCAGATAAGGATTGGCATCTGCCCCAGAGACACGGTGCTCGATACGCCGTGCTTTTGAGTCACCACCAGGGATACGTACTGCCGCCGTGCGGTTTTCATAACCCCATGACACATTGTTTGGTGCTAGCGTACCGGGTGTAAAGCGGCGATAAGAATTCACATGTGGGGCAAATAACAACGTGCAATCTGACATGGTCTTTAACAATCCAGCGACTGCATGGCGCAAGATATCTGAGCCTTCATCTGACCCATCATCAAAGACATTATTGCCGTCTTTATCTAATAAGCTGCAATGAACATGAAAACCATTCCCCGACTGTAGACCAAAAGGTTTTGCCATGAATGTCGCGGTGAGTTTACGGCGAGCAGCGACGGCCTTGACGACCTGTTTGAACAAAATGGCATCGTCAGCGGCTTTTAGTGGATCGTCTACGTGTAATAAATTAATCTCAAACTGACCACAGCCATTCTCCGCCAAAGCAGCATCTGCTGGGATATCGAGCTTTTTGCACTGTGCATAAACTTCGTCTAAAAATTCATCGAATTGTAATAGATCATTGATACTCAAAATTGAGGTTTTATTCAGTCTTAGCCCGCTTTTGGGGCGGATAGGTGGTCTTGGGGTTTCGCCTTCAGTATAGTCAACCAAATAAAATTCCAGCTCAGTGGCCATCACTGGAGTCAAACCAAGCGCTTTGAATTTTTTGCTAATGTAATCCAAAACGTGTCTGGCATCACCGTAATAAGGTTCGTTATTTTCTGTATAAAGCCAAACGGGCAATAGCGATGAAGGCGCACTGGTGTTGAGAAGTGGATAGGCGGCACGACCAGTAGGACGGGCAATGGCATCTATATCGCCATTACATTGAGAAGACTCGATGACATCAGCACCCCAAATATCAACGCCTAAGATAGATAAAGGCAATCGTATCGCACCGTCTTCTGCTTTTTCCATTTGATTGAAAGGGATGCGCTTACCACGAAGTAAGCCATTAATATCACCTGCCGCAACATAAACGTATTCTGTGTTGTTTGCAGATTCGACCATTCCATTGGTTGTCGTCATGTCTATTCTTCCTATGAATTTTTAGAATTACTGGGATTATTGTCAATACGGATACTGCTGGCGCATCGTCTTTTAGTGATATTTCTAACCAATGCTTGGTAAAACAGCGATTGATTACCTCTTATTTAAACAGTCTCTATGTGTCTCTTTATATTTCTCAAAACAAATTTTATTAATAATATGAATTCTTTAGATTTCGCTGTTCTTAGCCCTTAACATCGAGATATAAACGTCAACCCTTGTTTAATGTCTCGCTGATGACTTCCAATATAGGTGTGAAAAATATAGTTGTCAATTTTTATTTAAAATTATATTAAATTAATACATTTATTCGATTTTATTATTAATATCGGCAATATTGAAATTTATAGTTTATATTTTATGAGGTGCTGTGTTAAATTTCAGCTAAATAAAGGATTGAGCAATATAGACGATGAGGTCTATTTGTTATAACTAGGGAAGACGGTATGAAAAATTCTAGACCTATTATTGCTATTGTTTCTTGTCATAAGATGGTTGATGGGCAGCCAGCACAAGCGGTGTATCAAAAATATATCGATGCCGTGAATTTTTATGGTGGCAATCCCATACTACTGCCAAATACTGCTGCCGATAGCGAAAACTTTGAGGCGCTACTGAATATCGCAGATGGGATTTTGTTAACGGGAAGTTATAGTAACGTGGCACCAACGCGCTATGGCGCGACGCATATTGAAGCGAAACAAGACTTGGGTCGTGATGAGCTGAGCTTTAAATTGTTGGATTATGCAGACAAGACTGGCACTCCATTACTAGCGGTTTGCCGAGGTTTGCAAGAGATGAATGTGCATTTTGGTGGCACACTACATCCTGATTGGCGGGAAGTAGAGGGGTTTTATGAGCCACATTTAGAGGACAATACTCAGCCACTTGAAGTGCAGTATCAGCCAGTTCATGACGTGATTATTCAAGCAAATGGCAGGCTTGCCGCCTTTGGAGAAAAATGGCACGTTAACTCGCTACATAAACAAGCAATCCATAAAGTAGGCGCGCGTTTATTCGTTGAGGCTCTAGCGCCTGATGGTTTGGTCGAAGCCATCAGCTTGTTGCAACATCCATTTATGATTGGTGTACAATGGCATCCTGAGTTAAATTATGCACAAGACGACTTGTCCAAATTTCTATTCACGGAATTCATTCACTATGCCAGCAAACCCCAAACTGAATAGCACTACTGAAGGCAATGTAGACAATGCCAGCACTGACATTGATATTAATAACAGCATTGACGCTGATGTTGCCAGCGATAAGGCGGCTGATACAGATGACGACATCAGTGAAGATGAGCTGACAGACTCTGAGACAGCGATGTCAGCCGAAAATGACGAGTCGCCAGAAGAGGATATCGGTAAAAAGATCAATCAGCTGCGTCTCGCAAAAGGCTACTCGCAACGTAAGCTTGCGAAATTATCAGGATTAACCAATACTTCTATTAGCTCCATTGAGCGCAATAAAGTCAGCCCAGCAGTGAATACGCTAAAGGCGATTTTAGCGGTGCTGGGTTCTGATTTGACCACGTTTTTTAGTGATGAATGGAAGGAACCAAAGGCGAGAGTCGTAGTAACGCCAAAGGATTTGTTGGAACTGAGTGAACCGAGTAGCAGAGTGTCACTAAGACAGGTATATAACTGTAGTACCACCAAGAATTTGGGTTTTTTGATTGAGGTGTATCAACCGAACAGCTCAACGGAAGAAAAAATCGCCCACGAAGGTGAAGAGATTGGCACCGTTATTGAAGGCAAGATTCTTATCCGTATCGATGAGACGACGTATCTATTAAACCAAGGGGATAGCTACGTGATTGATACCATTCGCCCGCATACTTTTATCAACCCTACTGATGGCGTGACTCGCATTGTTAGTGCGCACACCCCGACGACTTATTAGGTGAGCATTTTAATAGCCATTTAAGTTGATGTTTAAATAACCATAGTGATTTTCCGCGCGGCTTCTAAAAATAGAAGCCGCGTTTTTTTGTATGAAATAATTCATGGTGAAAACACGCCCTAGCAAGCTGTTAGATATTAGCCTAAGTAATAAAGTGGTAGGCTTACAGGTCTTTATGATCTTGAAGCGTTTCTGAGTCAGTAAGCGGATTTAAGGGATTCATCGCTTTAGGTTTTTCTTTGATAAGCTTTACTTTAGTTTGTTTATCGGCTGGTGCAAGCGCGACATAAGCAGACTCAGGCTTCTTACTAGTAGGTTTAGAGGATTTTTTCAGCGTCTTGTTAATTCTTTTGACAGCAGCGGCATCGCTTGCAGCTTGTTCCTCTGCGAGCGAGTCGTCGTATAAACCTTTATAGACAGCGAGGGTTTCTTCAATCATCTCACGCATGGTGAATTTATTGGTCATTTCAGGCCGTGTGATGCTTTCTAATTGATTTCTCACGGCTTTACATAGCGCATTGGCATTATATTTTTTGACCAGCCCTTGAGGATATAGCGGTTGTAAAATCTCACTAAATGCGGCCTGATCCCAACCAATAACGGGTGTACCTAAATGAATCGCTTGTAAGGCGTTGATGCCGATTGATTCAGGCTCATTCGCAAGCGCCATGACGATATTGGCGGCTGAGAGCCATTCACGCATGTCATTACGTTTGCTGCCTACATAAGTAATGCGATCAGCCAACCCTAGTGTATTGGTGCGTTGGCGGAAATCTTCGTGCGCGACGTCACCATCTCTATAATCATCATCCATGATAATGACGTGGATGTTAGGGAACTGCTCTTGCAAGTTGCCCAAAATATCAATCAGCCATTCCTGACCATATTCGTTACCAATAATAGTTGGAAATACCAGCCACTTTTTATGCTCAAGCTCAGGATATTCAGCAAAAGTATGCCGTAACCAATAAACAGATGGATTATGACGATAAGGATAGCGGCGCGTATCGATACCACGGTAGATGCGTTTGATGGCTTTAGGGTCTGCATCTTCTCGGCGCAGGCCTTTTTTTAGATAATTGGTCACACTATCGGAGACGGTAATGATGGTATCGACATCGAGTAGGGCTTGAGAATATTTATTGATCGGATAAAAACCATACATGGTTGACACTAGCTTTGGTATCCGCTTGACACGGGCGCGGCGCAATGCCAAATGCAGTATCCATGCAGGTGTGCGTGAGTGCACATGGATCACGTCAGGGTCGTACTCTTCAATTAAACGCCGCAGCGCCGTGACTTGTAGTAACGACAGCCAAGACTTTTTATTCATGTGTAGCTGATGGTAGTTATTGCCATCACGCTTTAGGCGTTTGACCAGATCATTATCTTCATCGGCGCTAGAGACGATGATGGAGGTATGGCCATTTTTGACCAATGCGCGCCCAAGATGAAAAATACCGCGCTCGGATTCATCATGCTTTAAAGACGATAATAAGCGCATAACTTTCATAATGGCATTGGTGACCAGTTCATAATAACAAGTGGCTATTGTCAGTTAAAAGCCGCCAAAACTCAACCATCAAGATAAAAAGATAATGTTATATGGTCGAGTTTCTAAGAGAGAGACGCATAAAGGCTTGAATCGAAGGATAAAAGTCACTAGCGACGTTTCTGTAAATGCTCAGCATTGGGCAGTACTTGTTTTTCGCTTAAGTATTTCCAATAGCGCTGCGGCAAGTATTGCTTATGCAAACGTGGGTTTTTACGCTCTTTGATGTTGACGTTGGTAAAGTAACCTTGCCAAAATTTTTGATAGCGCTGCTCGTCCTCGCTATGAATACTGGCAGGATTGCGCAGCACGGCATTATCTAAATCAGTGATGGTTTGCAGGGCAGCGGGGCGTTTAGGCGTGCTTTGGCTCTTGTCATAATAAATGCCATAGCCACGGGATAAATCATAAATCGCCCAGTGTTGGTCTTGGTAGCGCTGCCGAAAATGCTCACCAATCAAAGGCAATACATTAAAATCAGGCTCTATTCGCGCAAAATAGATATCGTCAGTGGTATGCTCAAAACGTACAAAGGCTTCCATACGATGTTTCTCACGACCGACTGATTTGACAGTTTGCACCAGCTCTAAAACATTAAGATTACCCAAATCCTCCATGATAGAGCGATTAGGGTAGTCAATGGCATATTTGACCACTTGAAATAGAGTCGTACCGATATTGTCTTTTTCGGATAAAAATCCCCAGAGAATATTGCGCATACCCGAGCGACCTAATAGTTGATTAAGCTTTACTAATACGCGTTCGGCATTATCTTCATCAGTAGTAACGCTAGTCGCTTGTGCGATTAATGAAGGTACATAGCAATCTTGAGCGATTAACTGTAGAGAATCATCGTTTTGCAGTTTATTGGCATAGACATAAAATACCGCACTTAGCCAACCCTCAAAACTTGGCTCATAAAGCACAATGTTGGGCGTTAAGTGACCGACAGTATAGTCGTGGCTTTGCAGCAGTTGTGACATCTACACTCCTATTTATAATAGTAATTATTGAAACAATGCTAATTACAACAGCGCTAGTTGACCGTTGCGTTGATCTTTATATTTGGTCTGCGTCTGTGCCAATACATATTGCCGGAAGTTATCACGCGTTAAATGCGCTAAATGTTCGTTTTTACCAGTCGTTGCGATAAAGTATTTGGCGCGATTGACCGCCGCGCCCATCTTTTTGAGATGATAAAGCGTCAACTGATTAAACTTGCGCGCCTTTACTATCTTTTTAGCCGTCTTGGTGCCGATACCGGGTATACGCACAATCATCTCATAGCTTGCGGTTTGAATATTGACCGGAAAATGCTCACGGTGTCGGATTGCCCAAGCAAGCTTTGGGTCGCAGTCTAAGTCTAGAAATGGCGAGTCAGGTTCAACGATTTCATGCGCGCCAAAACCATAAAAGCGCATTAGCCAGTCCGCTTGATAAAGGCGGTTTTCACGTATCATCGGCACTGGCGTTCCAATCGCTGGCAAGCGGCTGTCGGACAACATCGGTACATAGCCAGAATAGTAAACGCGTTTTAAATCATACTGTTTATAGAAATGACTCGATAACTGAATTACTTGCAAGTCAGTCTCGTTACTAGCGCCAACAATCATCTGACTGGTTTGACCTGCTGGCACAAATTTTGGTGCTTTCTTATGGGTTTTACGGCTCTCTTTGATCGTAATAATTTCAGTTTTAACCGTTTCCATTGGTGCTTTTAGTTCATCATGTGACTTCTCTGGGGCGAGTAAAGCCAAGCCAGATATCGTTGGAATCTCAATATTGACACTGAGACGATCGGCATACAATCCCGCTTCTAATAGCAGCTCTTTAGATGCACCCGGAATGGTCTTCAAATGGATATAGCCATTAAAGCGTTCACGTGTCCGCAATATCTTAGCGACCTCAACCAGTCGCTCCATCGTATAATCGCCACTTTTAAAGATACCTGAGCTCAGAAACAGCCCTTCGATATAGTTACGACGATAAAACTGCATGGTTAAATCAACGACTTCCTCGACGCTAAAAGCAGCACGTGGGGTATCATTGCTTTTGCGTGACGTACAATAAGCGCAATCATAAATACAATGATTGGTTAGCAGTATCTTTAGCAAACTCACACAGCGGCCATCTTCAGTGTAGCTGTGACAAATACCAGTCGCTGAAGCATCACCGAGACCACCGCCTTGGTTCTTGCGTGTACCAGCGGAAGAGGAGCAAGAGACATCATACTTAGCAGCATCTGCTAAGATGTTGAGTTTGCCCTGTAGTCGTTCATAATTGATGGTTGCCATAAGCGGTATTTACCAATGCAGTAATGAAAGACTATTTTAACAAAATTAGCGTTAAGTCATTGTAATTATAGCTAAAATTAAGAAGGTAAACGACAACGGTTGTCGCCTGTGATTATCAAAATCATGTGTTTTTAGGGTTAACGAGAAGTACAAGGATTAGGTAAAGTTTGAACCACTTCTTCTGAGAAGTATTCTTTGACAATAAGACCTCCTTTTTCATTAAACTCAACATTGTACTTGGGGTAAGCTGCAAAAGCATCAGGGTCATAGGTTGAAGGCAAAGCAATTTCTTTATCTGAAAAAAATCGGCTAGCCGTCCATAACTGTCTGTCATGGTTATATGCAACGCTACATTGACTATTTAGTTCAAAGTTGAAATAACGACCAAAGTACTGCTCTTTATCGCCACGGCCAAATAACATATTGGCACCGCACGGATTGCCACAGCCAACGTAAACATGATAAGTATCTTTATCGATTTTTTTAAGCGAGGTATGATTCCAGCCGTAGTGACCGATTCCATCCATAAGTACGATTTCTCTTGCGTTGCCGTCATTTAACGTCTCGCTTTTAAGGATATAACCATCATCGCAATATTCATGCCCATCTTTACTCATATATGCAGTACAAATTTTCGACATATAAAAGCTATCGTCAAATTCTGATTCGAAGGCTTTAGCCCAAGATGTAGCACTTAAAATACAGCCGAAAATAATAAAAGCCAATGAAGAGTAAGAGGTGAAGTTGTACATGCTGCTAATAACCGAATATTTGTTTTGAGTTAAAGGCACTATAGCAAAAGGTTAGTTGTTAAGGAATAAGGTACACTGATCAAAAAGGTCTTGCTGACTAGGAAATTAGCCGGCAAGACCTTTTATTAATTTTAAGATTTATTAAATAACAATATTTTCAAATCTAAACTTTCAAATTTAATTTTTACTGAACCTTCGCACGTATAACAACCGTTTGCGGTGCGTTAGCAGGAAGATCTACCAAGTTCCATTTGAGTCCAGAGTAATTTTCTGTGATGACTACAGTATTGCCAACTTGTTGGATAGTCTGATAACTGTCACCGCCTGTTGTCGCAAGCGTTGGTAGTGGGCTATTCAACGATACCAATTGCACGCCATTTGGCAGTGACACCATGGCATTGATGTCAGTGACGGGTTGTGCCGTGGTATTGGTATAAGTGGTGTGGTATTCGATGATGTCGCCAGGTGCGATATGGTTCGCAGGTACAGCCACTTCGCGACCATCTTTGTTTTTTAATATTTTCATCACTTTGGTTTGTGCATTCACCACGTCAGGCGTACTAAAAATCGGGGTCAGTTGCAGAGCATCTAAAGACGTAGATACTATTTGCGTCGTTGCAGGTTGGTTCGTCACTATGGTTGTCGTTGGTGTATTGATGACTGGCAATTGGGTAGCCGTCGTCACAGGCAATACTTGTGTCACGCTAGTCGTCGGCACGGCTATGACATCAACTTTGCTTGTTTGATTGGTCATCTGGTTGGTCACAGGTACGCTTGTAACCGTGGTGCTTCCTTGGGTGACGACCGTATTGCTCGCACCATTACTGGCTACTTGGCGAACCGTATAGCGTGGAACGTTAGTTACTTGAGTCACAGCATAAGGCATGCCGTCTTGCACAGTGATGCCGTGTGGTGTCGCTGTAATGGTCGCGGTTTTACCGTCAGAATACTGCTCAACGACGGTAGTGCTACTACCAGCAGACGAAGTGATGGCGATTTCAGGCGCAGCATGTGCGGTAGATACCGTCAATAAAGCGCCTGCTAAAATTGTTGGAATAGCAGTGCTTATCACGCTTTTTTTGACGAGGCTGTGCTGGGTAAACGCCTTCTTATTTATAGTCAGTAACGCTGGCATATCGATGTGTATGGTCATAATAGATTCCTTTAAAATAACAGTAAATAAAGCCGCTAATGTAGTAGCAGAAAGCAAAGCGTAAAAAATAACGCTTAGAAAACAACACCTAGAAAAGAAAAACCCCCGTTAAATGAGCATGTAAACCATGTCAAATAACGAGGGTAAAGATACTAATGATAGCCAACGTTCGCTATCTCTCCATCATTATTTTAGTCAGTTGCTAAGCACTTATGTCTAATGCTTATAATAAGACATTTGTAATAGTCACAAGGCTCAGCATCTATACTCGAACAATTATGCGCTAAAACAAACAGACTAAAAAAGCAGCGTTGTGTAACTTCTGCTCTATTCATAATGAGGTTATGTACTAATTTCTACGCTCATTGGCTAAGCAAATTTCCAGCTGATTCGCGTTAAAATACTGCTGTCATCAAAAGCTTTTTATTTATCAAAGAATTGCTATCAAAGGCTTTCTATCCAGATATTTCTCAAATCGGGAAAATTAATCGTAAATCACTTTCATGATTTCGTATTCGACCACGCCTTTTGGCGTTTCAATACGTGCTTCATCGCCTTCAGACTTACCAATCAAACCACGTGCGATCGGTGAATTGACTGAGATTTTACCCGCTTTAAAGTCTGCTTCGTCATCACCAACGATTTTGTATTGTTTTTCTTCTCCGGTGTCCATGTTTTCGATAACGACGCTCACGCCGAATATCACACGACCATCTTTTGGCAATGTTGCAGGATCAATCACTTGCGCGCCGCCAAGTTTGGCTTCGATATCACGGATACGCGCTTCACAAAAACCTTGCTGTTCGCGAGCAGCATGATATTCAGCATTTTCTTTCAAATCGCCGTGTTCACGGGCTTCAGCGATAGAAGCAGTAATGCGTGGACGGTCGATGCTTTTTAACTGTTTTAATTCGGCTTCTAGAGCCGCATGTCCTTGCGGAGTCATGGGATAACGTTGCATGTTTTTTCCTTAAACCAATAACACCACACCATCTCCTACTCTTAGTGAATAGTGAGATGGTGTCAGTGTTGTTGCAATGAGTATGTGAAGATATAAAAAGAATGAGGTTTAGACTGCGTAACAACTAAACACGCGCTTATCTGTGAGCATGGATACACTAACAAACAAGGCACTTTAACCTTACGTAATAAAAAGCATAGTCGCAGTTTAGCCACTATGCTTTTTAGGTCTATCTTTTTAAAACTTTATTTTTTTAAAGTACTACTTTTTTAAGCCGTACGTTTTTTTAAAGCACTACTGTTATATAAAAATCGATAACAAGTTTTGCATCCGCTGTTAAACAAGCGTTGCCGTTATGCTTAATCTACTGAAATTATGCTGCTAAGTCAATAGAGCTAAGCAATAGTCTTTGCTTGTTCGTGCAAATCTTGTAGCTTATAGACCTCAAACGGTAGGTCAATGGCATAAGATTTACAAACCGCGTCTGCCGCACCCAAGGTGGTGACATAAAATACTTTACCTTGCAGGGCACTACGGCGGATAGAGAATGAATCCTCTTGTGCCTGTTTGCCTTCAGTGGTATTGATAATGAGGTCGATTTTACCATTTTTCAAGGCATCGACGATGTGCGGGCGACCTTCGGTAACTTTATTGATTTGCTTGCACTCAATACCGGCGTCGCTCAATATTTTTTGCGTACCAGTGGTTGATACAATGTTAAAACCAAAGTCGACAAGCTGGCGAGCGATAGGGGCGATTTGTGCTTTGTCACTATCACGTACTGAGATAAAGACAGTTTTGGTTTCGCCTTCGGTCGGTAGACCTGGCAGACGTTCATTACTACCGATAATGGCTTTATAAAATGCTTCGCCAAAGGTTTTACCGACGCCCATCACTTCACCGGTTGATTTCATCTCAGGGCTCAAGATTGGATCAACGCCAGGGAACTTCGCAAACGGGAATACCGCTTCTTTGACCGCGAAAAATGCCGGAACGATTTCAGTGGTAAAGCCTTGGTCTTTTAATGAGGTGCCAGCCATGCAGCGTGCCGCGATTTGCGCTAGTGAAGTACCGATACATTTAGAGACAAACGGCACGGTACGGGCAGCGCGAGGGTTCACTTCTAAGATATAAATTGTTTCACCTTTTACGGCAAACTGTACGTTCATTAAGCCGACAACACCAAGCTCTTTTGCCATGGCGACCGTTTGCGCGCGCATCACATCACACAGCTCATCAGATAGCGAGTAAGGCGGCAATGAACAGGCTGAGTCACCAGAGTGCACGCCAGCTTGTTCGATATGCTGCATGATACCGCCAATCACGACGTCTGTACCGTCGCTAACGCAGTCGACATCGACTTCGATAGCATCATCTAAGAATCGGTCTAATAGTACGGGCGCTTCGTTTGATGCTTGTACCGCCGTACGCAAGTAGTGTCTTAACTCGTCTTCGTTATAGACAATTTCCATGGCACGGCCGCCTAGTACATAAGACGGGCGTACAACTAATGGATAGCCCACATCTTTCGCTTTCACCAAGCCATCTTCTAAGCTCGTTGCTAAAGCATTGGTTGGTTGAATAAGGTTCAATTGCTGAATCATATGTTGGAAGCGTTCGCGGTCTTCAGCGCGGTCAATCGCATCAGGGCTAGTACCAATGATTTTTACGCCAGCCGCTTCAAGAGCGCGGGCTAGTTTCAATGGCGTTTGACCACCGAACTGCACAATCACGCCATCAGGATTTTCGATACGGACGATTTCTAGCACGTCTTCTAAGGTAATTGGCTCAAAATACAGACGATCTGAGGTGTCATAGTCGGTTGAAACCGTTTCAGGGTTACAGTTGACCATGATGGTCTCGTAGCCGTCTTCGCGCATCGCAAGGGCAGCGTGTACACAGCAATAATCAAATTCGATGCCTTGACCGATACGGTTAGGACCGCCACCGATAACCATAATTTTCTTGTTATCAGTCGGGTTGGCTTCACATTCGCTATCGTACGTTGAATACATATAAGCGGTGCTGGTGGCAAATTCTGCCGCGCAGGTATCGACGCGCTTATAGACTGGATAGACGTTTAAGTCCCAACGCTTTTTACGTAATTGCTTTTGTGAGACACCAAGCAACTTCGCTAAACGCAAATCTGATAAACCTTTACGCTTAAAGCTGCGTAAGTTCTTCTCAGTTAAACCACCAAAACCTAACGCTTTGACTTGAGCTTCAGTTTTCACGATATCTTCGATTTGTACCAAGAACCATGGGTCGATTTTGGTTAGGTTAAATACTTCATCGACGCTCATACCGATACGGAAAGCATCCGCAATATAATAAATACGTTCAGGCGTTGGAATAGTTAAGCGATTGGTAATCTCGCTACGTGCCTTTTCAATGCTTAGATTACCGTCTTTGATAGCAGCAAAGTCAATTTGCTCATCAAAACCATCATTGCCAGTTTCCATACCACGTAATGCTTTTTGCATCGACTCTTGGAAGTTACGACCAATCGCCATGACTTCACCAACCGATTTCATTTGGGTTGATAAAACACTATCGGCTTGTGGGAATTTTTCAAAGTTAAAACGTGGAATTTTTGTGACTACATAATCAAGCGCAGGCTCAAAGCTGGCTGGCGTTTTGCCACCCGTAATGTCATTTTGCAATTCATCTAGCGTGTAACCAATTGCCAGTTTTGCCGCGATTTTGGCAATTGGGAAGCCAGTGGCTTTTGACGCCAATGCTGATGAGCGTGACACACGTGGATTCATCTCGATGACGACCATACGACCGGTATCAGGGTTAATACCGAACTGAACGTTTGAGCCGCCTGTTTCAACGCCGATTTCACGTAGTACTGCCAATGAGGCATTACGCATGATTTGGTATTCTTTGTCGGTCAAAGTCTGTGCTGGTGCGACTGTGATTGAGTCGCCTGTATGTACACCCATTGGATCAAAGTTTTCGATGGCACAGATGATGATGCAGTTGTCATTTTTGTCACGAACCACTTCCATCTCGTATTCTTTCCAACCGATTAATGATTCATCGATAAGGAGCTGATGGTTTGGTGATAAATCAAAGCCACGCTCACAAATCTCGATAAATTCATCGCGGTTATAAGCGATACCGCCGCCTGAGCCGCCCATGGTGAACGACGGACGAATAATACACGGATAGCCCATTTTTTCTTGGGTCGCAAATGCTTCTTCCATGGTCTCAGCGGTTTCAGCGCGCGGGCATTCAAGACCGATACGCTTCATTGCTTTATCGAACAAGTTGCGATCTTCCGCCATCTCGATAGAGTCTTTGGTCGCGCCAATCAATTCGCAGTTGTACTTGGTCAAGACGCCGTGTTTGTCTAATTCTAAGGCACAGTTTAGAGCGGTCTGTCCGCCCATCGTTGGCAAGATGGCGTCAGGGCGTTCTTTGGCAATGATTTGCTCAACGGTCTGCCAAGTAATTGGCTCAATATAAGTCGCGTCCGCCATGGTAGGGTCAGTCATGATGGTCGCAGGGTTTGAGTTGACCAAGATGACACGGTAGCCTTCTTCTTTTAGTGCTTTACAGGCCTGTGCACCCGAATAATCAAACTCACATGCTTGACCGATGACGATAGGACCTGCGCCTATGATAAGAATGCTTTTTATGTCGATACGTTTTGGCATAGTTAGGGCTACCTTCGTTTGGGTGATATTTTGAGTAATCTGTATTTTAACGATATGTTCGATAATGCTTATCGTGTTTGCTGGGTGCAGCTTGAAGCATCATTTGTGCTTCAAGCTTTATACTTATATTTATTCTCTGTTTGCGGTTAACTATTGATAAGTTACGCTTTCGCCGCTGCCATCATCTCTGCAAACTTATCAAATAGCGGCGCAGCATCATGCGGGCCAGGGCTGGCTTCTGGGTGACCTTGGAAGCTAAAGACCGGCTTATTGGTCAGCTCAATCCCTTGGTTAGTGCCATCGAATAACGAGCGATGGGTAGATTTAACGTTAGCAGGCAGAGTGTCTTCATCAACCGCGAAACCATGATTTTGACTGGTAATCATAACTGTGCCAGCTGCTAAGTCTTGAACTGGATGGTTGGCGCCGTGATGACCGGTTTTCATTTTTATGGTGTTTGCGCCGCTAGCTAGACCAATCAGCTGATGACCTAAGCAGATACCAAAGGTTGGCACATCAGTTTTTTCAATGATATGACGTACGGCATCGATAGCATAGTCGCAGGCTGCAGGGTCGCCAGGACCGTTTGATAAAAAGATACCATCTGGGTTCATCGCCAGCACATCTGCGATAGGCGTTTGTGCAGGAACGACGGTTACATGACAGCCGCGGTCGACTAGCATACGCAGGATATTGGTTTTGCTACCGAAGTCATAAGCGACGACATTGTATTTTGCTTCGATATGCGTACCTAGTTGCTTGAAAAATCCGCCTGTACCGCTATCATGACTGCCAATGGCATCACGGTTAAGTAGGGTATCTGATAAATCCCACGTACCTGCTGTCCATTCGAACGTCTCTTTAGTACAGCATTCTTTTGCCAAGTCCATGCCTTCGATACCAGCAAACTCTTGTGCCAATTTGATGGCTTGTTGCTCGTCAGCAGCGCTGATTGTCTCGCCGTTAGATGCGGTCATAATACAGCCGTTCTGTGCGCCTTTATCACGTAATAGGCGGGTCAATTGGCGCGTATCAATTTCAGCGATAGCGACAGTATCGTTACGTGATAAATAGTCGCTTAATGATTCTGAGTTACGGAAGTTTGAGGTAACCATCGTTGCATCACGGATGATAAGACCGTCTGCCCATACCTGATGACCATTGCCAGACTCAGTGTCCTCGCTATTGGTACCAGTATTGCCGATGTGCGGATAGGTTAGGGTGACCAGCTGGCGCGCATAACTTGGGTCGGTTAGGATTTCTTGGTACCCTGTCATGGCTGTATTAAACACCACCTCACCGACACGATGACCGAGACTGCCGATACTCACACCGCGAAAAATCGTACCGTCTGCTAATGCCAAAATTGCTTGTATTTCTGCCGATGAATTCAAGGTTTGCCTCCGCTGTTATTAGTGAGTGCCATGATTTTCATGATTAAATGTTAGATTAGAAATGGTTTTTTGTATCGCAAAAATTGCTATTAATGGATACTAAAAAATACCTAAACCCAAAATTTTTCCACAAAAAAGCGAGAAGACATTATTGATGGAAACTACAAAACCCACTAGATAGTGAATAGGTAACTTGCATCATGTCCGCTCGCTTAGGCACAGATTTTGCGCATTATATACAATATGCTCGCAGATAGCCAGCCGATTTTTAGATTGAAAGTATGCCTTTAACTATTAGCCGTTAATAGCGCTGGATTTTCCCTTTTGGCTTTGCCACAATGGACAGCAAATCGAGATATCTGGTTTTCATGATTGATTTTTATGATTAGTTTTCATGACTGACCTATTTCATTACTATATATAACAAGGAGCCGTTATGATTTATCAATATTTAGACAAGGTGCCCGAATTCGCGGTACCTTTTAATGGTTGGGTCGCAGACTCAGCACGAGTGATAGGCGATGTCTATTTGGGTCATCAAGCTAACGTGTGGTTTGGGGCAGTGATTCGCGGTGACAATGAACGCATTCATATCGGCGATTATAGTAATGTGCAAGAGAACAGTGTCATTCATACTGATGCAGGCATTGAGGTCAAAATCGGCAATTATGTCACCATTGGTCATTTAGCGATGCTGCACGGCTGCGAAGTCGGTGATAACAGTTTGATTGGTATCGGTGCAGTGGTATTGAATAATGCCAAAATTGGTAAAAATTGCATTATTGGTGCTAAGGCGTTGGTCACTGAAGGCAAAGAGATTCCAGACAATTCACTCGTCATGGGTGCCCCTGCGAAGGTGGTCAAAACCTTAACGGAGGAGCAAGCAGCGATGTTGAAATTATCAGCGATGCATTATGCGGAGCGTTGTCAAAAATTTAAAACGGGCTTAACAGAAGTGGCCATGCCTGATTAAGCAGAAATTTATAAAGAATCCTTGAATTGTCTGATATTGATCTATTGTTTTTATATACATCATGCAAACGTTTCTTATATAGCGGCTTTTTATGCTAACAATTTATACCATCAGCATCATGACCAGCCAAATGATGGCAAAAATGATAATACCAATAATCAGTCCGCGAAAAATATCGTGGCGTATAGAGTAGTCATTAAGGTAAGCGTTATGATTGGTTGTTTCGTTGATGTTGAGCGCATTGACGCTCTCAGCGCCAGCATTTTTACCAACGATAAAACCCATGATTGCGCCCACGACCAACATAAATGGGGTGAATAACCAAAAAACGTCGCCATTACCTATACCAGCTATTGAGCGAATAACCACAATAGCAAGATCGATAAGTAAACCGCCAACGCCGTACATCACACCATTTAAGATCGCATACAGTATACGGTCGAAAGGTGATTGATAGCTTTTACCCAGCTGACGTTGTCTGATTTCTTTGATCGAACGGGCAGGGCGACGCGTTTTACTTGGCAAAACATTTTTGACATCAGGCGCTTCCATGCGATTCTCTATTTTAATTATGAAGTAAGCAAAACAGATACTAGGGCGTATTACTATTTTTAGCTCATTTAGGCGCTTTTTAGGCACTTTCGTTCAGATTGAGGACACAGCCTAACCACAAGTTATATAAATAAATTTACCATAATTTTGTTTGGTAAGCAGTAGCATTCACGAAAAATTATTGAGAAATTTTTTCATATCATTATCTATCTCCAAAGCGGAAGTTATTAAAAACCAGTTGTATTTCTGTCCTTCAACAAACAATAATAAGGTCTCATTATGCAGGCAACACAAGCACAACTTTCTCCAAAAGAGCTGGCACTTTTTGATTTAGACCATACTTTGCTCGACGTCGATAGCGACTATTTATGGGGCGAGTATATCGTCAAACACGACCTCGTAGATGAAGCGCAATACCGCACGGCCAATCAAAAGTTTTACCAAGACTATATCGAAGGTACGCTTGATGCGACGGAATATAATGAATTTGTGGCGCAGTTTTTAAGTAGCTTGCCGATGGATAGATTGCATGAGCTACGAGAAGACTATATTAAAAGTGAAATTGAGCCGCACATACGTCCAAAAGCGATGGAAGTACTTTGTCAGCATGTTGAAAAAGGTCATGAGGTGGTGATTATTTCTGCCACCAATGATTTTGTGGTATCCGCCATTGCCAAGCGTTTTGGTATCGAAGGTGCCAATGTGCTATCAACGCCGCTTGAGATAAAAAATGAGCGCTATACGGGCAAACTTACTGATAAACCAAACTTTAAAGAGGGTAAGATTTACCATCTGAATAAATGGCTAGAGAAGCAGCAATCAGCAGGCACGACTTTTGATAAAACTTATGCTTATTCAGATTCCAAAAATGACATTCCATTGCTTGAGTGGGCGGATGTGGCTATTTGTGTGTCACCCGACGATGCGCTACATGCTCATGCATTGTCGCATCGCTGGGCAGTAGAGGATTGGTCGATTTAGGCTGTTTAACGTTATTTAATATAAAGCCAGTCATAATTAGCCAACTATTTATCGTCAATCTCATTTAAAATAGCGCCATATCAGTGAGATATTTATTTAAAAAGACAGGAAACTTTATGGAAATCAATCCGTATCAAGAACGAATCAAAGATTTATCAGAGCGTGGGCAGGATTTGCGGAGGTATCTTTGACTTCGATGGTAAGCAAGAACGCTTAGAAGAAGTCAATTTAGAGTTAGAAAACCCCGAGCTATGGAATGATCCAGAGCGTGCGACTAAAATTAATAAAGAAAAAAGCCAGCTTGATGGCGTCATCGATGTTGTGGTGTCGCTTGAGAGCACATTAGAAGATGCGTCTGCCATGCTTGAGCTGGCGGTAGAAGCAGAGGATGAGTCTTTGCTGGCGGATGTGCAAGCAGAGCTCGACAATGCGGAGAAACGCGTTGCCGATTTAGAATTCCGTCGCATGTTCAGCGGTGAGATGGATCCTAATAACTGCTACTTAGATATCCAGTCGGGTAGTGGCGGCACTGAGGCGCAGGATTGGGCGGAGATGCTGTTGCGTATGTATACCCGCTGGGCGGAATCGCATGGCTTTAAAGTTGAGGTCATTGAGGTGTCTTCTGGTAGCGTGGCTGGTATTAAATCAGCAACGATTGAGATTAAAGGCGATTATGCTTTTGGTTGGTTACGTACCGAAATCGGCGTGCATCGCTTAGTCCGTAAATCACCATTTGATAGCAATAACGGTCGTCATACCTCGTTTGCTGCCGTATTTGTGTCGCCTGAAATTGATGATAATATCGAAATTGATATCAATCCAGCAGATTTGCGTATCGATACTTATCGCTCATCGGGTGCGGGTGGTCAGCATGTGAACACAACCGATTCTGCGGTACGTATCACCCACGAGCCAAGTGGCGTGGTGGTCACTTGTCAGAACGAGCGTAGCCAGCATGGGAACAAAGCGACGGCGATGAAGTTGCTGCGTGCCAAGCTTTATGAGCTTGAGATGCAAAAACGCATGGAATCTCAGCAAGCGGTCGAGGATGGCAAGTCAGACGTCGGTTGGGGCAGTCAAATTCGCTCTTATGTACTCGATGATTCACGTATCAAAGACTTGCGTACTGGCGTTGAAACCTTTAACACTGGTGCGGTACTCGATGGCGACCTCGATCAATTTATCGAAGCAAGTCTAAAAGCGGGACTGTAAAATAAAATAGTAACTAATATTTAATTAAGGAAAATTATGCCAAGCGTTAATAATTATTTTGATGATAAAGTGACTTCTATCGCGTTTCAAACCGCCACCAAGCCTGCGACTGTCGGCGTCATGGAAATTGGTGAATACGAGTTTGGTACCAGCGAATTTGAAACTATGAGTGTGGTCAGTGGTGCATTGACGGTCAAGCTACCAGAGAGTGATGAGTGGCAAACCTTTAATGCGGGTGAGCAATTTACCGTTGAAGCCAATCAGAAGTTTCAAGTAAAAGTGGCAGTAGAAACGGCTTATTTATGTGTTTATGGTAAATAAGCATTTTTAGAGTAGTAATCAACAGATTAACGCCAAGTGTTTAACGCTTGGCGTTTTTTTATGATTGCATTTTGAGATAAATTTGAGTCATAAAGTATTGGACAACCATTATAAGTTCTTACGATACTGCACCATGTCTGTTTGAGTGGCGATGGCGTCATAGAGTTTGCGCGCCGTGGTGTTGCCCTCTTGTGTCGTCCAATACACACGGTTGCAGTTTTTACTATGAGCGAACTCATACACCTTTTCAATCAATACTCGTCCTACGCCTTGTCCGCGTACCTGTTCATTGACGTATAAATCTTCTAAATAACAACACTCAGTGGTATTCCAAGTATTGGGGTGTAGCACCACATGGGTGATACCTACTAACTTATCGTCCTGCCAAGCACCAAAACCATAAATCGGCACGTTACTATCGAGCAAACTGTGCCACGTGTTTTGGGTGGTACTTGATGGCAGTTGAGTGTCATAAAACGTCAGGTAGCTTTGCCATAAGTTGAGCCAAACATCGTAATCGGCTTTAGATAATGCTGCTATCTTTATAGAGGTATTTTTCATTGTATTTTATTTAAATTAAAGTGTGATTGTTATCGAATTATGGCTTAAAAGCTCATTATTTAGAACCCTTTTAAGCGTGTTTTTTTACACATCGATTACACTTTGCTCGTGGCAAGTAAACAGCAAAAACCATCACAATTCATTATGCTAAAACGACTATTTTATCAATCGAGTATGTATTATGGCGACGCTAAATGACCAAACAACCACGCAAGACATACGCCATGATTATGAAAAACTCGCTCGCCTTGCTAATCTGCGCTATGTCAGTAATGATGAGCTTGGGTTTACGCGTAGGCGTTGGGGGCGCGGGTTTACTTACAAAGATGCCACAGGCAAAACGGTCAAAGACAAAGCCTTGCGACAGCGTTTTGATGCGCTAGTGATACCACCGATGTGGTCAGAGGTTTGGATATGCCAAGATGATAAAGGGCACTTGCAATCGACGGGGCGCGATGACAAAGCACGAAAGCAGTATCTGTATCACCCTGAGTGGGATCGCGTACGTGACCAAGCCAAATTCGATGCCATGATAGGCTTCGCTAGAGCATTGCCGAATCTGCGTGAGCAAGTCGAAAAAGACTTGAAAGCTAAATCATTATCCCGTGAAAATGTCTTATCAGCAGTGGTCAAACTATTAGAAACGACCTTGATTCGTATCGGTAACAGCCGCTATGCCAAGCTCAATAAGAGCTATGGTTTGAGTACTCTACGCAGTAAGCACGTGAGCGAAACTGATAATGGACTGGCGTTTGATTTCGTCGGTAAGAGCGCCAAAGAGCATCATATTGAATTGCAAGATGAGCGTTTGATTGAGATTGTGCAGGCATGTTCTGAGCTACCTGGTTATCAGATTTTTAAATATTTAGATGACGATGGTCACAAGCAAGTCGTCGACAGTAGCGATATCAACGACTATCTACGCACGCATACTAGCGGTCATGGTCGTGACAGTGAGATGTATAGCGGTAATTTATATAGCGCAAAGGACTTTCGTACTTGGATGGCCAGTGTCCTTGCCGCCAGTTACCTGCATGATGAGCTACAGAGCGCTCAGGGCAAAGCAATATTAGCCAGTGAACCTGATAGTAAAGCGCGTCAGCAGCTGGTGACTGATATGGTAAAAAGTGTCGCTGATGAGCTGGGTAATACCCCTGCTGTCTGCCGCTCTTCTTATATTAATCCCATTATTATAGAGCACTTTTTGGCGGGGCAGTTCTTTGAACCTTATAAACAAGCGCGCCGTGGACGTACTAAACAGCATCAAAGTTATGAAGAAAAGGCGCTGCTGGGATTTTTAAGTGGCTGCTGAGTGCTTTGAAATAAAGTTCCATCAAGAGTTTGTGATTGAATTATAAAAATGATACGTTATGTATTGAAATAAATATTAAAATGCGTTACTAATAGAGTCTATGCACATTGATATGTGCGAACAAGCAGAAAAAACAGTTGCTAGGATATGCCTGTTTTTCTGCTGACAATTCTCTTATTTCGCCCGTTACCTGCTATTGCTAAAGGATTAGCTTATGAACACCTCTTCTACAGACCTATCAGTTGTAAATACCACTTCAAATCATACTACACACCCGCCAATGAGCTATAGCGATTACTATCATAACTTTGATATGAACGCGCTATTGACAGAAATATTTGGCGAGCATTTAGACGATCGCTTGAATGCTTATATGGCGTGTTGCGGTCGTCATGTGCGTGATGGTCGCGGTGATAATATTGCACTGGTGCATGAAGATACGTCGGGCAATGTAACGCGCATGAGCTTTGCTGAGCTTGATAAGGCAAGCGCACAAGTCGCCAATTTATTGTTGTCTTATGGCGTACAAGTTGGTGACCAAGTGGCAACCATGCTACCTCGCACTCCTGAGCTGCTCACCATTGTACTCGCGACTTGGCGGATCGGTGCGGTTTATCAACCGTTATTTACCGCCTTTGGCTATGATTCGATTAAGTATCGGATGGACAAAGCCAATACCAAAGTGGTTTTTACCAATCAAGAAAATCGTGGCAAGTTTGACGACTTAGCCAAACAGACCAAAATGGTGCTGGTTGGCAGCAAGGTAGATGCGCAAAGCTGGGGTGATGATAACTACGCTGAAAAGGTCGCAACGCAGTCGCAAACGGTAGACGCGGTTTCATTAAATACCGATGCACCCTTTCTGCAAATGTTTACCTCGGGTACGGTTGGCAAATCAAAAGGCGTTAGTGTGCCGCTAAGTGCGCTCTCAGCGTTTTATCTCTACATGCACTATGCGATTGACTTGCGAGCGGATGATAATTACTGGAACATGGCTGATCCAGGCTGGGCGTACGGTCTTTATTATGCGATTACAGGACCTTTGTTATTAGGGGTAACAACGTATTTTAATGAAGCTGGCTTTGATGCACAAAATACTCGCGATTTTATGGTACGTCATAAGATTAGTAATTTGGCGTCCTCACCGACAGCGTTTCGGATGATGAAATCGAGTGGCGTCTTTGAAGCTGCTCACCATGACAATAATAATGACAATGAGGCTAAATTATCACTGCGCTGTGCCAATTCAGCAGGCGAGACCTTAAATACCGAAGTGGTCAATTGGGTTGAAACCTATTTAAACTGTAAGGTCTGCGATCAGTACGGGCAGACCGAGACAGGGATGACTTGCTGTGAGCACCATGCATTAGCACATGAATGTCCAGTTGGCTCGATGGGCATGGCGCTACCGGGGCATACACTCGTTGTATTAGATGATGATATGAATATATTAGCTGATGGCGAACAAGGACAGCTTGCCGTAGTGGTCAGTCAATCGCCCGCATTTTATTTCCGCGGCTATAGCTGGAACGAAAAAGACGCTTTCGCTGATGATTACTATTTAACAGGCGATGTGGTTGAGCGTCACAGTGATGGCAGCTATTGGTTTTCAGGGCGTGATGACGACATTATCATTACCGCAGGTTATCGCGTTGGACCAACCGATGTTGAAAACACAGTGCTGGAGCATGAGGCAGTCGCAGAGTCAGCGGCAGTTGGCGTGCCAGACGAAGTGCGTGGTCATACCATTAAGTCGTATGTGGTGCTAAAAGACGGTATCGAAGGCACAGACGAGATTGCTAAAGAGATTCAAGATTTGGTGCGCAGACGTTTATCAACTCACGCTTATCCACGTGAGGTTGAGTTTGTAAAAGAGTTGCCAAAAACCCCAAGTGGTAAAATTCAGCGCTTCTTACTGCGCAGTTTGTCTGCGGCTTAATAAAGCGTAATGCACTCATATCGTCAGGTTAAGATAAAAATCGATGACTGATAAAAATAACAGTAAAAATTTTAATAAAAGGAATAATTATGCACATTGAACAACAGAGCTTTTTGGTCACAGGCGGTGCATCAGGTTTGGGAGAGGCAGTGGTTCGTACTATTGTCATTCAAGGCGGTAACGTCGTCATCGCAGATCTGAATGAATCAGCAGGGCAAGCGTTGGTGGCGGAACTAGGCGATAACGTTCGCTTTACACGCTGTGATGTGACCAGTAGTGATGAGGTGCAAGCGGCTGTAGATACGGCTGAAAAAGAATTTGGCGGCTTACAAGGGTCTATTAACTGTGCGGGCATCGCTGTGGTACAAAAGCTCTTAGACCGTGATAACAACCCAGCGGATCTCGATGCTTTTAGTCGTGGCGTCAATATTAATCTTGTTGGCTCTTTTAATGTCGCGCGTTTGGTCGCAGCCAGTATTGCAAAGCGTGTAGCAAATGCCAATAATGCAGACAGCTCCATAGAGAAGAACGCTGATAATGGCGTCATTATTAATACGGCTTCTATCGCAGCTTTTGATGGGCAAGTAGGACAAGCAAGCTATTCATCGTCAAAAGCAGGTGTCGTCGGTCTCACTTTACCGCTAGCACGTGAGCTGGCACGTCATGGTATTCGCGTGATGACTATCGCGCCGGGCGTCTTTGCCACACCGATGATGGAGACTATCCCTGAAAAAGCGCGCGAACAACTAGAGGCGGGCGTACCTTATCCTAAGCGTCTGGGCAATCCCAATGAGTTTGCCAAGTTGGTCATGCATATCATTGATAATGCCTATCTCAATGGAGAAGTCATTCGCTTAGATGGCGCAATTCGTATGGTGTAATGGCATTAACGAAGTTTCTATGTTCAAAAGATCCTAATGTTATTCATGAAATTTTCACAAAAACTGGCATGGTGCTTTGGTAAGTTAATAGCGTGGTATGTTGCCATTTCACTCTCTAACGCTAAACGGAGTTATTAAAGCCTATGTCATTGTTTTCTCTACATTTCAGCAAAAATCCGCGTCGATTGTTTGTCGTGATAGGACTGGGACTGACAACCATTATGAGCACCAGTGCGATAGGGTATGTCAAAACAGCCTCCTCGGATGCAAAAAGTACAGGCAATAATGGTCAGCCTATTTCTAGTACGGTGGTTATCGATAAAGTTTTTGTCGATAAATCCGACCGTATTTTGCAGCTATTGAGTGGTGATAAAGTCATTAAGTCCTATCGTATTGCGCTAGGCGATAGTCCGGTTGGTCATAAAAAGCAGCAAGGCGATGAGCGCACACCCGTGGGGGCGTACATCTTAGATTATAAGAATGAGAACTCTATTGCCCATCGCTCCATCCATATAAGCTACCCCAATGCTGAGGACAAAGCTCGGGCACGATCACGCGGCGTCCATCCTGGTGGCGATATTATGATTCATGGGCAGATGAACGGCTTCGGTCATCTAGCGTGGATTAACCAACAACGTGATTGGACCGATGGTTGCATTGCGGTCACTGATAATGAGATGGATGAGATTATGGCGGCAGTTAAGGTTGGTACATCGATAGAAATTGTAGAGTGAGCGTTATGTTAATGCTGACTATCGTGTAGTAAGTTTCTAGCAGTTACAGCGCATTAAAATCTTTGCTATAGCTGTCTCTTGCTTGCCTTTCATTGTTGAACAAGCTTCTCTTTTGGTTGTTTTTTTATTTATCCTCTTGAAATACTCTCTTAGTGTGCCTATTGATAGTTTGTGATAATATCATTGCTATGGGTAAGGTTTTTACCCATATAAAATCTTACTATTTTTCAGTATTTACTAATAAGTCATAGATATTGATTGACAACTTGCAAAAGTAGGTTGAAATCTTGTATGTTATACCCTATATATATAACAACTAACGGTGATTGAAGCACGATAAAATTGACGATAAGCGCTATGTTTTAAAGGCTGCGCGTTCGGTATTTTATGTTGCATCCACTGACTGATAATACTAATTATAAAAGGACACAATTATGAGGTTCGAAAAATTTACCCAGAAACTACAATCTGCCATTCAAGAAGCACAGAGCCTAGCATTGGGACGTGACCATACAGGTATTGATCCTGTGCATCTGCTTGCAGTATTGCTACAGGATGAGTCTAATTTATCTATCTGCCAACAAGCAGGCGCGTCTATCCCTGCGCTAAAGAATGGTGTGGCAAAGGCGCTCGACAATCAAGCAACGATTAGTGAGCCAACAGGTGATGTGAATTTAAACCCAAATTCGGTTAAAATTTTGAACTTGGCAGACCGTCAAGCACAAAAAGAAGGCGATGATTTTATTGCCACTGAATGGGTGATGTTGGCGCTCGCTGAGCAAGGTGAAACCAAAAAGATATTTGAGAGTGCGGGCGTAACAGCGAGTAAATTAAAAACAGTCATTGAGCAATTGCGAGGTGATGATACCGTGAATAATCAAAATGCTGAAGATCAGCGTGATGCGCTGAATAAATATACGATTAACTTAACTGAGCAGGCGGAACTTGGTAAGCTTGACCCTGTGATTGGTCGCGATGAAGAGATTCGTCGTACCATTCAAGTACTGTCGCGTCGTACCAAAAATAACCCAGTACTGATTGGTGAGCCAGGTGTTGGTAAAACGGCTATCATTGAAGGTTTGGCACAAAAAATCATCAATGGTGACGTACCAGAAGGACTACGCCGCAAAGAAGTGTTGTCGTTAGATTTGGGCTCATTGATTGCGGGTGCAAAATTCCGTGGTGAGTTTGAAGAGCGACTCAAAGCGGTACTTAGCGATTTATCAAAGCAAGAAGGCAATGTCATCTTATTTATCGATGAGTTGCATACTTTAGTAGGTGCTGGTAAAGCCGATGGCGCGATGGATGCCGGTAATATGCTAAAACCTGCGCTTGCGCGTGGTGAGCTACACTGTGTCGGTGCGACAACTCTCGATGAGTATCGCCAGTACATCGAAAAAGATGCGGCTCTTGAGCGTCGTTTTCAAAAGGTACTGGTCGATGAGCCAACGGTCGAAGACACCATTGCGATTTTGCGTGGTCTAAAAGAGCGTTATGAGCTGCATCACGGTGTTGATATCCAAGACAGCGCGATTATTGCTGCTGCGCGGATGAGCCATCGTTATATTACCGATCGCAAGCTGCCAGATAAAGCGATTGACTTGATTGATGAAGCGGCCAGTCGTTTACGTATGGAGATGGACAGCAAGCCTGAAGCCTTAGGTAAGCTTGATAGTCGCTTGATTCAGTTGAAAATGCAGCGCGAAGTGCTCAAAAATGAAGAAGACGCTGGTGCGCAAGCAGAGCGTAAAGTGCTTGATGCACAAATTGAAGAGCTAGAAAAAGAGTACGCTGACCTTAATGAGATTTGGCAAGCAGAAAAAGCCTTGGTCAAAGGCAGTCAGCAGCTAAAAGACGAGCTGGATAAAGCGCGTATTGCTTATGATAAAGCCAGTCGTGAAGGTGATTACGAGACCATGAGTAAGCTGCAGTATGAAACGATTCCGCAGCTAGAGCGCCGCATTACTGAGTCTGACTTGGCAGAACAAAAAGAGCAGACAGGCGAAGGTAGTGGTGTAAAACTGCTACGTAACAAAGTCACGGATAATGAAATTGCCGAAGTCGTAGCGGCAGCAACAGGTATTCCTGTGAGTAAAATGATGCAAGGCGAGCGTGATAAGATGATAGCGATGGAAGAAAAGCTCCATGAACGTGTCATCGGTCAAGATGAAGCAGTCGAAGCGGTCGCCAATGCGGTACGCCGTAGCCGTGCTGGTTTGTCTGATCCGAATCGCCCTTCAGGTTCGTTCTTATTCTTAGGACCAACGGGTGTCGGTAAGACTGAGTTGACCAAGTCACTGGCGAACTTCTTATTCGACTCTGAAGATGCGATTGTTCGTATAGACATGAGTGAGTATATGGAGAAGCACAGTGTCAGTCGTTTGGTGGGTGCGCCTCCAGGTTATGTGGGCTACGAAGAAGGTGGTGCATTAACGGAAGCGGTACGCCGTAAGCCTTATAGTGTGATTTTGTTTGATGAAGTTGAAAAAGCGCACCCTGATGTGTTTAATATCTTGCTACAAGTATTGGACGATGGTCGCTTAACGGACTCACAGGGTCGCGTGGTGGACTTCAAAAACACGGTCATCATTATGACCAGTAACTTGGGTTCGCACAAAATCCAAGAGATGGTCGGTGAAAGTTACGAAGACATCAAAGCTGAGGTGATGGAATCAGTTGGGCAGCATTTCCGCCCAGAGTTTGTCAACCGTATCGATGAGATTGTGGTATTTCATCCGCTCGGTATGTCGCAGATGTCAGGTATTGCTGCGATTCAGTTGGATCGCTTACGTCAGCGCTTGCATGAGCGTGAGATGGATATTGAATTATCAGCTGATGCGATGAACAAACTGGTTGCGATTGGTTATGATCCTGTCTATGGCGCACGTCCACTAAAACGTGCGATCCAGCAGGAAATAGAAAACCCATTGTCATTGAAGCTATTGGCTGGTGATTTTGGCGCAGGAGATATCATCAAAGTCGATGTCGGCGCAGATGATAAGTTGGTGTTTGAGAAACGTAGCATGAATTAATATCTAACCCTAACTGACCGTGGTTTAAAACCAACCTCTTACTTGCCTATTTTTTCTACAGGCAGGTAAGGGGTTTTTTTGTGCGCCATTATTATTTACGGTTTGAGTGCTTTGACTATGTTATAAATAAACTAAGCACTAAAAATTAAACACTAGAAATAAGACATCAACAGTTACGGAGACGACAAAATGACGATCATCAGTATGCAGCACCTAAGCACGCCATTAATGTTACCGATAATGATCAGCGCACTGCTGTTTAGTACTCCTGCTTGCTCCAATCAAACTGCCGTCAATACTCATGAAGACCTAACAGAATATAAAGAAGGGCAAGCCTCTGCTAATGAATCGCTAGCAAGTACCGAAAAACCTGCCTTTATCACCAAGAAAATTGCCACGTTTGATGAACCTTGGGCAATGACAGCATTACCTACCGTTAATAATGAGCCCCCTAAATTACTTGTCACCCAAAAGACAGGCGAGTTATTCATTGTTGATACGGCAACAGGGGCTAAAACAACCATCATTGGTATACCGAAAGTGGCTTATGGTGGGCAAGGTGGTCTTGGCGATATCGTTCTTGCACCAAATTTTGCTACTTCTAATCATGTCTATATGAGCTACGTTGAAGCAGGGAATGACACTGATAATAATAAATTTGGCGCTAAAGTCATCAAAGCGACATTGATAGGATTGGATACAGCCACGCCACGTTTGCAGGATATTACGCCCATTTGGGAGCAAACACCGAAAGTAAAAGGGCAGGGGCATTATAGTCATCGCTTGCTCTTCTCGCCTGACGGAAAATATTTATATATCAGTTCAGGCGAGCGCCAAGAAAAAACACCAGCACAGGATATGAGCGTCAATTTGGGCAAAATTATTAGGTTAAATCTTGATGGCTCAGTGCCAGCAGACAATCCTTTTGTAGATAATAGCAATGACATTGCCGCACAGTTTTGGAGTATAGGACATCGTAATGTATTGGGTATGGCGTTCGATGAAAAAGGTAGGCTTTGGGCGCATGAGATGGGACCACGGGGCGGTGATGAGTTCAATCTCATTGAAAAAGGTCATAACTACGGCTGGCCAATCGTATCAAATGGGCGTAACTATACAGGAACGGATATTCCTGACCATGAGACGCGTCCTGAGTTTACGTCGCCCAAAATTAGTTGGACGCCAGTGATATCGCCATCCTCGATGAGTATTTATAACGCTGGAAAATATAATGATTTCCCAGCGTGGCAAGGTAATGCGCTCATTAGTGGCTTATCATCTAAAGCGCTGATAGTCGTCGATTTTGATGAAAATAGCCGCGCGACTGAGCGCTATCGCTATGATATGGGCGAGCGTATTCGTAGTGTGTTAAATGTAGATGGACAAGTTTGGGTGTTAGAAGATGGCGATAATAGTGGATTATTACAATTGATTCCGCAGTAGTGATTAGTAGCCATTACTCTTCAACTTTCCAAGCGTTTGCACTATTGTCGGTTAGGCTGCTAAATGGTTTTGGTATATTTCTGTCAATAAGAAAAACGTAAATAGCTAATTAGATTTGATAGTTGGTAGGTATCTTGTTAAGGTATTCTTCCTAAAAAACTAAGGCTAACAAACAAATGGATCATGTAAAAGTTGGCAGGTTAGGCCCTTTTCCACGGGTAAGTAAACCTGTGTTTATTACTTCAGCGCTACTTATCGTTGGATTTATTATCTTTGGTGCTTTCTTTACTGAAACCGCTGGTGTGTTATTTAGCTTTTTGCAGAACTTTATTACGGATAAGTTCGGCTGGTTATTTATTATTTTAGTAAATTTAGCATTGTTGCTTTGTATTTATCTCGCGATGAGCCGTTATGGCGATATTCGTCTAGGTGCACAAACTGAGACGCCACAGTACAGTTTGTTCTCATGGATAGGGATGTTGTTCTCTGCTGGTATTGGTATAGGATTGGTGTATTGGGGGACAGCTGAGCCCTTGTATCACTTTATGGCACCACCACTCGGAGAAGCGGAAACGATAGAAGCCGCTAAGCAAGCCATAAATTTTACATTCTTGCATTGGGGCTTACATGCATGGGCGCTATACGCGATTGTTGCATTGTCTTTGGCTTATTTTCACTTTCGCCGTGGCTTGCCGTTATCGATTCGCTCAACGCTTTATCCTCTATTGGGGAAAAAAATCTATGGCTCGTGGGGACACGCCGTTGATATCTTAGCGGTATTTGGTACGATGTTTGGTGTGGTAACGTCGCTTGGTCTTGGCGTTATGCAGATTAATTCAGGACTTGAGCGACTATTTGGTGTTCCTAATAATCTAACGATACAGATCGGTCTGATTGTTTTCGTTACTATTTTAGCTGCTTTTTCCGTCATGATGGGCTTAGACAAAGGTATTAAGCGCTTGAGCGATATTAATATCGGACTGACGGCAATCCTACTCGGGTTTATGGTCATCTTAGGGCCGACGCTTTTTATCTTTGATAGCTATCTTGAAAATGTTGGCAATTATCTTTCGGTAGTTGTACCGCTAGGTCTGTGGGGTGAATCGTATGAAGGTCAAGAAAATTGGCAGTCATCATGGACGATATTTTATTGGGCATGGTGGGTAAGTTGGGCACCGTTCGTTGGCGTATTTATCGCGCGTATCAGTCGTGGTCGTACTATTCGTGAGTTTATATTGGGTGTTTTATTGATTCCCATGCTGATTTTGTTCTTTTGGTTCACCACTTTCGGTGGCGTTGCTATCCATATGGAGCTCTTAGCTGCTATTGATCCCGCTATGGCCAGCCCAGGATTGGTAGAAGCCGTGCAAACGGATTTTGGTAGTGCAATTTTTAAATTGGTTGAATTTTATCCATTGGCACAACCAGTCACCTTAATGATTGTCGTTATGATTGTCCTTTGGTTTGTGACTTCATCCGATTCAGCAAGCTTTGTGATTGATATGTTGACCGCAGGTGGTGATACCAACCCACCAAAAATCCAGCGTTTATTCTGGGCAAGTACGGAAGGTATCATTGCTGCTGTTTTGCTTGCTGCTGGTGGACTAAGTGCATTACAAGCAGCGGCTATCGTTGCAGGATTACCCTTTGTTTTAGTAGTATTTGCGATGATGTATGCGTTACTTCGTGGCTTAAGCCGAGATCGTTTGATACTGTATCGCGCTCAGCAGCACTTTATCACCGAAGAATCCGCAGATCACAACTCAGCCAATGAGTTTGCTGATGAGCACTTATTAAAAGGACCACCTAAAATCGTGAAAGGTGATTAGCAGATTATATATATCAGCCTTAATACTGTTTTTATGAAATGAATCAGGCAGTTAGCTTCTTCTTTTTTACGTAAAAATACAATATAACAATTGTGATTTGAAATCCTAAGATGCATCGTTATCTTAGGATTTTTTTATTTGTTGACCAATAGCAAGGTTATAAAGTGTCTGATTCGATTTGATAGTTGTGCAGTATCTTGTTAAGGTGAGCCCCTTCAAAAATTGAGATGACTAAATGGATCATGTAAAAGTTGGCCGCTTAGGCCCTTTTCCACGGGTAAGTAAACCTGTGTTTTTAACTTCAGCATTATTAATTCTTGTGTTCATTATTTTTGGTGCTCTTTTTAATGAGCAAGCAGAATTGTTGTTTGGTCATGCTAAAGCATTCGTGTCTTTGCGTTTTGGCTGGTTCTTTATTGTGGTGGTCAACTTAACGTTGGTGATGAGTATTTACATGATATTTAGTCGTTATGGCGATATCAGGCTTGGTCATCAAAATGAGAAACCAGAATACAATCTAGTATCTTGGATTGGCATGCTATTTTCAGCGGGCATCGGTATTGGACTGCTCTATTGGGGGACGGCTGAACCCTTGTACCATTTTATGGCGCCGCCGTTAGGAGAAGCTGAAACAGTGGCTGCCGCCAAGCAAGCGATGAATATCTCGTTCTTGCACTATGGTTTGCATGTGTGGGCGCTCTATGGCATGGTCGCGTTGTCATTGGCTTATTTCCATTACCGAGTGGGCTTACCGCTGGCCATCCGTTCGACACTATATCCTATATTGGGCAAAAAGATCTATGGTGGCTGGGGTCATACGGTCGATACACTAGCGGTATTTGGTACGATGTTTGGAGTAGTGACCACTTTAGGTCTTGGGGTGTTGCAAATTAACTCAGGTCTTGAGACGTTATTTGGCATACCCAATAATATTACAGTGCAAATTATTTTGATTGCCTTAATCACTATGTTGGCAGGTCTGTCTCTATTTATGGGGCTAGATAAAGGGATTAAGCGCTTAAGTGATACCAATATATTATTTACTGTGATATTGCTCAGCTTTGTGATTATTTTAGGCCCGACCCAGTTTATCTTTAATAGCTTTGTAGAAAATATTGGCAATTATTTGCATCAAATTGTGCCATTAGGTCTTTGGACAGAATCGTATGATGGTCAAGAAAACTGGCAAGCATCATGGACGATTTTCTATTGGGCATGGTGGATAAGCTGGTCGCCTTTCGTCGGTGTGTTCGTGGCTCGTATCTCTCGTGGTCGAACCATTCGTGAGTTTATCTTAGGGGTGTTATTAATTCCTATTACTATTTTGTTCTTATGGTTCACGGCATTCGGTGGTTCAGCCGTTAATATGGAATTAATGGCAGCCGCTGATCCCAACCTCATTAGTCCTGGCTTGATTGAGGCTGTCCAAGCAGATACTGGCAGTGCCATCTTTAAGCTGATGGAATCTTATCCATTTACGTCAGCTTTGAACTTGCTTATCGTAGTGATGATTGTGCTTTGGTTTGTCACGTCATCGGATTCTGCCAGTTTCGTTATTGATATGTTGACCTCAGGTGGCGATGCCAATCCACCGAAAATTCAGCGCCTATTTTGGGCGGGTACAGAGGGTGTCATCGCTGCCGTACTATTAGCAGCAGGTGGCTTGAGTGCGCTACAAGCGGCTTCCATTGTGTCAGGTTTCCCTTTTGCGATTGTGATAGTCGTTATGATGTACTCCTTATTACGCGGCTTGAGTCGAGATCGTTTGATACTGTATCGCAATCAGCAATGGTTTGTCACCGAAGAGTCAGCAGAGCATAATTCAGCCAATGAGTTTCGTGATGAAGATTTACTGACAGGCCCACCTGATATCGAAAAGCCTGAAGGTTAGATTTTATTGATCTGAAAAATAATAAAAAAGCACCCGCTTATGATTAAGCGGGTGCTTTTTCATGTGATTTAATTGTCTTTTTTCGTTTGATATAAAGTATTTACACAAAGTTATAAAGCAAGGTTATGAGCACTGTCCTTTAATATAACCTACTGCTGCCGTCGTGCCACATGCCGAACATGAGTTGCCCGCAGTGCGATAACTAAATCCTGAGCTGGTTTTTACTTTGACACACACAGGATCATATTGCGCGGTGCACATCGTTTGCTCAGGGTTGTAAGGTGGGCACTTAATGAAAGGGTTATCACTGTTCTGTTGGCTGTGCCCAGTGCTATGAATAGGGGCGGTGTCAGGCGTATCGATGCTTTGGATGTTATTACAGCCAGCTAAGGCAATAGTGACTGATAACCCTAATAATGACAGGCATGATCGCCATGATTTGAATAAGTGGTTCATAATCATATGTCCTTATAAATAGTGTTCGGTAAGTCCCTGTTATCGATAGCTGGTTGCAACCATGTGATGAACAAGGTGGTTTTAATTGATAGTAGCCTATTTATCAGCAGTCATCTACCAAATCATGATTAATAAAAAACCCAAGCCTATGATTAAGCTTGGGTTTGAGCACCACTATAGTCATTCCACTATAAAAATATTACTGCGTTAACCTCGCTTGAAGTATTAAATATACATCTACACTCGGTTGCCTTGTACTACTTTTAAATTGAACTGACTATACCAGCCGTTTTATAAATGCTAGCTAAAGGCGATAGAACTATTTGGCTGCTTTGTCATCTTGATTAAGCTGAACATATTTATCAAAGTTCTGCGCATAATCAGTCAGGTTGTCGCTCAGCATTTGGCGATACTGTTTGACATAAAATTCAACGATATCATCTTTTTCTTTGGCAAAGTCATCGCCTTTGACAAAGCCGATAGAAGCGACAGATGCGCTATAACGTGCGGCTGCATAAAGTAGTGATGCACCTACTTGTCCTGAATGCGCTTCAGAACCCAACTGACTGTTTGCGATACCAATAATGGCATCAGCACGTTGATAAAATGCTTGCATTTCAGGGGTAATCTCAATGTTAGCGTCAACATTGCTTTCTTGAATGTTGCTGTCTTGCATATTGTCTTGAGACATAAGCGACTCCTAATAAGTGTCGGTAATTTTAAATTTATAAAGAAGGTTTGTAGGTGGTGCAACGTGATATTTTTACAAACCAGCGTCTGCTTTTAATATCTCAGCTTTGTCTGTTTTTTCCCACGTAAAAGCAGTTTCAGAGCCAGGACGACCAAAATGACCAAAAGTCGCCGTTTGCTGATACATTGGCTGCAATAAGTTTAGCATACGGGTAATGCCATAAGGGCGCAGGTCAAAATGGGTGCGAATCAGACGGATGATTTCATCATTGCTGATTTTATTCGTACCAAAGGTATTGACAGAGATAGAGGTTGGTTCAGCGACACCAATGGCATAACTGACCTGTATTTCACAGCGCTCAGCGAGTCCTGCCGCAACGATATTCTTAGCCACATAACGCACGGCGTACGCAGCACTGCGATCTACTTTTGAGGGATCTTTACCACTGAATGCACCGCCGCCATGACGCGCCATACCGCCATACGTATCAACAATAATTTTACGACCTGTCAATCCAGCATCACCTACAGGACCGCCAATCACAAACTTACCCGTTGGGTTGATATGATAGCGCGTGCCAGCATGCAATAATTCAGCAGGCAATACTTGTTTGATGATAGATTCCATTATGGCTTCTTGCAGATCTTTTTGCGAGATACTTGGATCGTGTTGCGTTGATAGCACCACGGCATCAATGGCAACAGGCTTGCTACCATCATATCTTAAGGTCACTTGTGCTTTGGCATCTGGACGCAACCACGGCAACTCGCCTGCGCGGCGCAGCTCAGATTGGCGTTCCATCAAGCGATGAGCAAATTCGATAGGGGCTGGCATCAACACGTCAGTTTCATTGCTGGCATAGCCAAACATAAGACCTTGGTCACCTGCGCCTTGCTCTTCAGGGTCGCTACGATCGACACCTTGAGCGATTTCAGGAGATTGTTTGCCGAGCATATTGATGACCGCGCATGTTTCGCCATCAAAGCCTAAGTCTGAGTGGTGGTAACCAATACCGTTTACGGTATCACGCACGATACGCTCAACATCGATATTTGCCGTCGTGGTGACTTCACCCGCTAGTATCACAGCACCTGTTTTAACCAAGGTTTCGCATGCCACGCGTGCATGCAAATCTTCACGTAAGATGGCGTCAAGGATGGCATCTGATATTTGGTCAGCCATTTTATCAGGATGACCTTCGCTCACAGATTCTGAGGTAAATAAGTTGTATTCACGCATAATGGGATCGCTTAATTGCAGGGACTGTATTCTACGAACTCAGTCATTATTAAATGTATATAAAAATAAAAGGCGAAAACGAATAAAAAAATTAGCACATTTTACCGTGTATCGAGGTAAAACTCTAGCGATGGATAATACTAAGAAGTAACTAGGCATGGATTAACCATGGTAAAAGTCATCAATCTCGCTATTTTCTTGCCAGCGATATTCAGTATAGTGAGCGATCTGGCGCGCCGTATCGATGTCATGTCTGTCGGCGATAAAACCAAGCGCCATGTCCATACCTGCACTGACACCTGAGGACGTATAAAATTTGCCATCAACAACCCAGCGTGCTTGCTCGGCCCAATGGACTTTGTCAGATTGCGCTATTACCCATTGCCATGACAGTTTATTAGACGTTGCGCGCTTGTCATCTAAGACGCCAGCCTTAGCCAACAATGCACTACCCGTACAAACGCTAAGTACCCAATCAGCATGGTCAACCAAGGTTATTAACGTCTGCAAAAATGGTCGGTGATTGATTTGCTGGCGAGTACCCATGCCGCCAACCATCAATAAAATATCAGTCTGATGCGCTAACTCGCTGACAGCGATGGTCTGCATCGCAACGCCATGCTTACTGCAAATAATGCCGCCGTTTAATGAGGCAAATTGTAGATGATAATGCTCAGGTAAGCAGCCAAACATCTCGATAGGTCCAAATAGATCCAAAGTCTCAAAATCATCGAATAATAGCGCGGTCAGTGTCTGCATCTGGCTTCCTAATTTTTAAATAATGTTTACAAAAGTAAGTGGGCGTCTATTGCTTTTTTAACCACGCTATTCATGTTTTATTTATATAAAGTAGATAAATTAAACCTTCTATAACTAGGGCGTGTCCTCATTTTAAAAATGGTGATAAAAATGAGATAAATTGCCGTCAAACAAGGAAAATAGCGCACATAATATCGAGATATTAAGAAGCTATTTGACGATGTTTGGCAAAATTTAGCTATTTTTAGCCCATTTAGAAAGTAATTGATTGAATTGAGGACACGCCCTAGAGCAGTTATCGTTCTAAAAGCGATCGTTCTAAAAATTATAACGCCAAAAACTTGGCTTTTTCTTTAAACATACATTCGTCATAAACAGGACACGCCCCGCATTTGGGTGTACGGGCTTGGCAGGTATAGCGCCCGTGTAAAATAAGATAATGATGCGCATCCACGATGAAGTCCTCTGGGATACGCTCGACCAACTTATTTTCAACGATCAAGACATTCTTGCCCGTGGCAAGTCCTGTACGATTACCTACCCGAAAGATATGAGTATCAACCGCCATGGTTGGCTGACCAAAGGCGGTGTTTAACACCACATTGGCGGTTTTGCGCCCGACGCCAGCGAGAGACTCTAAGTCTTTGCGATTATCAGGGACGGTGCTGTCAAATTTCTCAATTAAATCATGGCAAGTTTTGATGACGTTTTTGGCTTTGGCATTATATAAGCCAATATTTTTGATATAAGATTTTAGACCGTCTTCACCCAATGCCAAGATTGCTTCAGGTGTATTTGCTACGGGATATAATTGCTTGGTAGCAATATTGACGCTTACATCCGTCGCCTGCGCAGACAAGATGACCGCGATCAGCAGCTCAAAATTACTCTTATAATTCAATTCCGTAACTGGCTCATCAATCGTCGCTGCCAGCTTTTCAAAAAATGGACGCACGTCACGATTGGGCATTCGTCTCGATGGCGGGGTATCGGCAGTTTTGTGTTTGACGGTTTTACTCATAGTATTCTTACTATTTTTTGGCTATTGATAGTTAATAACTGATACAAGATATCGGGATAAATTCATTTTAGCGATGTTGGGTAGACTGTCTAACAAATGATAATTACGCTATTAAAGCTGACTTAACTCTACTTGCAACGCGTCAAGCTCTACTTGTTTGCTCTCATTTGGACGGACACTTAGCTGCTTTTCTAGTTTTTTAATTTTACTACGAAGCTTCGCTGCGGCAATGGTGTTTTTTGCCTGCGCTTCGCTGATATTCAACGATTGACTAGCGGCATTGTTCAGTTTTGCTTCAACCATGCTGACCACAGGTCTACTATTGCTACTATCAGCCAGCTGTTCGGTAACGCGTCTTAAATGAGTATGATAGCGCTGTCTTAAATCTTCTTGCTCTGTGGTACGTCCAGAGCTAGACAGCTCCCGTTCAACAGTGACCAAGTCGATACAGTCAACTGGACAAGGAGCGATGCAAAGCTCGCAGCCCGTGCATAAATTCGTAAAGATAGTATGCATGTGCTTACCAGTACCGACAATAGCATCGACTGGGCAGGCAGGTATACATTTGGTGCAGCCGATACAATCATCTTCACGGATCACCGCACGTACCTCAGTCGGACGTTCAGAGGTCGCATCTATTGGCCACTGAGAAGGCGCCGCGCTAAGTATCGCTTCATGACTATCTATATTAATGATTTGAGCAATGGCATTGGTAACGGGTTGACCACCGGGTACACATTTATTGTATGGCTCATTGTCAAGCACAATAGCGGCGGCATAAGGTAAGCAGCCGTCTGGGTGCTCGCAAAGTCCACATTGTGTTTGCGGTAGACAAGCATCAATATATGAGATTTTCGCTTGTATGTCCGCAGGTAAGCGCTCTATATGCAAAGTGTCGAACAAGATTGGCAAATTGGTGAGACGGATGTGGGTGCTATTTTTACTAGTGGTGCTTTGCATATGCTTTAAAACCTTGATATCAGTGCTAAGTGCTAAGTGTACTCTGAGCGCTGACATTAGAATAATAGGATAATAACGATATTGATAAATGCTGCATTGATATTATAGATTAAAGCAAAATACCTTGCTCATTGGCAATTTGTGCGATCAGCTCGTAAGCAATGCTACCTTTTGAGGGTATTTTTGGTAAATTTGACAGATCAAAAAAATCGGCGTGCGACAGCTCATCTTCTTGGATAACAATTTCGCCAGCTGCATAAGACGCGCGAAAGCCTAGCATTAAATTAGACGGAAATGGCCATGGCTGACTGCTGACGTAACGAATATCTGATAGGCTGATATTTACCTCTTCTGCCACTTCACGCACTACCGCGTGTTCTAGGCTTTCACCCACTTCTACAAAGCCTGCAATCAAACCGTATAGTAACGGTGGTGGCGACTGTAATAAATGAGGCGCTGTTTTTTGCTGTCCATAACGATGATGATGGGCTAGCAAAATCTGCATTTCACCAGTTTGCGGATTCGGGCGAGTGATAGCCGTGATGACACAGGGTTGTACACGTGGGTATTGGCGCAATCGGCACACTGGACAGACCATCGCACGCTCATCTCGTTTGGCATGAATGGTTGGGGCAGCACAGCGACTACAAAACTGTGTATCTGTTTGCCAGCGCAATAACTGTATCGCTTGGCTAAGCTGATCGGACAAAGCCACGGGCAACTGAGTAATCAGCTGGCGGTAAGGAACAAACGCATTGCCACTGCCCTCAGCGATGATGGGCAGTGCAATATGATGTGCAATTGCATAGTCATAAGTAATAGCGCTAGCCGCTTGTGCAGTAAAGGTGTGGAGAGTATTAATCGAACTGTCGGTACTTTCTAGAGTATCGGAACTTTCTAAAATATCGGCATACTTCAGAGTATCTACACTCGCGTTAGTATGATTGACATCAGGCGACCAGTGACGCGGTGCTAGGCTTTCGAGTAGCGTGACATGACCAACTTGATAAGCAAGCTGGGTCTCCTCATCTGAATGTGTAGCGGATGGGGGTAATTCAAGCTGCACTGGCCACCATCCATTAGGTCGCTGGTGGCATAAAACAGTATCATCACTAAATACAAAAGCGCTGGTCATAGGTAAAATTCCAAACCGGTTACGGTCAGTACGCATCAGTGTTGATACAGACTTTTTTTTAATTGAAGTAAAGTCAATCCTATATCATTCGGATACGGTGTCAGTCAGGCTCGCTCAGCACTACTATTCGTAGTGGTTTCACTCACCTTGTTTATATCCAGATTATATGGGATTGACTATATGTAAATGAAGGGCTATGGCAGCAAAGCCGCCATTTAAATATCATTTTAGTGCTTAAGTATGATAAAAATTAGGCTGCGAGTAGATGACTCAAGCTCTGCTGTCCCACATCTAATGCTTGTTTGCTGACCGGACGATTATGCTCAAAACCATCTAGATGATGATCAACGGCCATAATGACATCAGCGATACAGGCAAGCGTATTGTCTTCAATACGTTGTCCACCTTCGATACGCTGCTGAAGATAATTGGCCAATTGACTGAGCATGCTGGCAGGTGTTGGCAGCTGTAAGAAGCGCACAGCCCCTGCCACTTGGCGCATCATCTCAGGTATGTTCTGGATATTGAGCATATCGCGCTCTGGCTCAGCCAAATAATCGTTAATGGCTTGTTCTGCACTGGCAATAGCGGAACGACTTTCTTGTATCAAAGTATCATTAGCCGTATTGAGCTGATGTAAAGAGATATGCGGGTTATTCAGTGGCAAATAGATGGCCCCTGGTGTGTGCATTTCTGCCATTGCAATGGTGGCGTTTTCAGCATGCATTAATGCCAACAGCAAGTGATCGAAATCATCAGGCGAGGGCGTTTGCCAATGACTAACAGCTTCTGCTGCTACGCTGAGACTATTGGCTGCATTTGATAAACCAAGCAAGCGTAATGCTGAGCTCAATTCTGTTAGCTCTTCGATAATCTGTGCGGTTTGCATATCGATAGGGTTCAATGAATCACCACGTGCGTAGCTATCCACATTTTCTTTGATGGTATTAATTTGGGTCTGAATGATGGTGTTCAGCGTATCGGTCAGGGCGCGATTAGGACCGAATAAGAAACGCTTCATTTGCTCAAGTTGAGCGCTTTCCAAGTGGTTGCTGGCGTATTGCTCGCGTAGTCGTTGCGCTGCATCACTGTCACGCTGGCAAGCAAAACTGACCAAATCAGCAAAACGTTTGTCCATCACAGGCAAGTAGCTTTGGAATTGCTGTTCTAAGTAAATCAGTGTGTGTTTTTGACTCAGATTTAGCGGTAATATCGTGGCAATGTCCGTGACAGCTGCGGTGGCCGCTTGCCAAAATAGACTGCTGGTGTTCGATGCTATCAAAGCACACGCTGCACTCATGGCGTCAAGTTTCTGCTGATCGTCTGGGCTAACGTTGCCATCTTGATTGAGCAGAGCGACTCCAAGACCACTACGATAAGCATAAGTTAGTAGTTCAGTGTCTAGGTTAAGCTCGTCAAGTGGTTGGAAGTTCTGTTCAGGGTTGGCAATGATGACACTACTGCTACCAAAAGCTGCAAAATAGTCTGCTGTGATAGGAGTTTCTTGCCCGTGAGCGTTGAGTTTATTGATAACAGGCAGTAACAAGGTTGGCTCTACCGACTCTGTCAAAAGCACAAACTCGATATAGCGATCCAGTGTCATAATGGCTTCTGATAAGTCCATAATCAAGCTGGTATCGTTATTATTACCATTATCATAGAGGCGCTGTAAACCATTGACAATAGCGGTATTCAAAGCCTCTGCACCAACCAAAGATATCAGCTCAAAGATGCAAGACAGCTGCTTTAGCACAGTGATAGAATCTAATAATAAAGGGGCTTGACTATTATCATCATTAAATTCACTCAGATGAATCTCAGTATCTTTTAAGGTTACGATGATCTCATCATGCAACAAATGTAGCGATGGTAGATTGAAATCAGTAACACTAAGCGTTGGGGCCGTTAACTTCATTTGCGCAGACTGGTTCATAGGTGTTTTTCCATAATGTACTGATGAGAATGGCGATGGTTTAAATGATGATCGAAAAAGCACTTGCTGCTGATGTTTTAATGCTTAATATAACAATAGTCAAGCCTATATTATACAAATGTTATTGCTCAAAGATTGATATCATCAACTTATACGGCAACTACATATTGGCTTTTAGCTCAGGATACGCTTCTGCGAGCGCGGCATACCACTGTTGGTTGGTATTTTCATCCGTAGATGACTCTAGCAACAATGACGCTAAATTGGCAAAACTGGCGTGTGCTGTCTGCCCACCATCTGTTTGCGTGTCTTCTTCGATGGCGAGTGTAACCTGCCCACCTGTCATCGCCAGATAAACTTCTGCTAAAATCTCTGAATCAAGTAAGGCGCCGTGAAAAGTACGATCTTGCTTCCCCACATTTAGGCGACGCACTAAAGCATCTAGGGTGTTTTTTTGCCCAGGATATTGCTGCTTTGCCATGACCAGCGAGTCAGTCACTTGTACGCGCTCGGCAAAGTCGTTCATACCAACTTTGGCAAACTCCATGTTTAAGAAGTTCATATCAAAGGTGGCGTTATGAGCGATGATTTCTGCGCCGTCCATAAAATCATAGAGCGACTGAGCAACTTGATCGAAGGTAGGCTTGTCGGTCAAAAATGCCTCAGAAATACCATGGATACGAATGACTTCATCATCCATGCCGCGCTGTGGATTGATATAAACGTGGAGCTTTTCACCCGTAAATTTACGCCCGATCATCTCCACGATACCGACTTCGATAATACGGTCGCCTTTTAACGGATCAAGACCTGTGGTTTCAGTATCCATAATGAGCTGGCGATCAGACTCATGACGATGGATAGGTTTGGGCAGCAGCGGTATGAAATACGGATTGGCACGGCTGGTGTCGCCGTCGAATTTTGGTGTATTAGCTTCTTCTATGCCAGTAACGGTAGCAGGCACATGATCATTTATCGTCGCATCAGTCATAGACGTTTGGGTTTCCGGCATCTCTATTTTACTCATTGGTTTGCTAGCATTATGCTGATAGCGATCGGCTTCTATTACAGCATCTTTACTCATCATCTCATCGGCAGGGTTTGTATCGTTATCAGTGTCTATGACATCTTCGTCAAGCTCATCATCTGTCATATCCAGACCCAGTGGATCGAAACTTAGCCAGTCATCGTGAGCAGAATTTTGCGCTGTATTAGGCATTATTTGCCCTTTTTTTTTAGCCGTGTCTTCCGGCTCTATGCTCGATAATTCTTCACTGCTGGACGTCACGCCCAAGTTTGCCAGCTCGTCCGCTTTTTCATTGCCTGCATGTCCTGCGTGACCTTTTACCCAATGCCAGTCAACATCGCGCTGCTGGCATAGCTTGTCTAATTGCTGCCAAAGGTCTTGATTGGCGACGGGTTTTTTACTTGCCGTTTTCCAGCCTCTTTTTTTCCAACCCTCTATCCATTCGGTAATGCCTTTTTTGACATAGCTTGAGTCTGTCCAAATCTCGAGGTTGTGCTCATGCGGGCTATGGGTTAGTGCTTGTATTGCGCCCATCAACTCCATGCGATTATTGGTCGTCTCTTTATCACCGCCGTACAAATCTTGTGTACGTCCATCACTAAAAATGAGGTGCGCGCCCCAGCCACCAGCACCGGGGTTGCCTTTACAAGCGCCATCGGTGTAAGCAACTGTTGTATTGGCCTTGGCTGCTAGTGGATTGACGCTGTTAAGACTATTAAGTGGTGCTATGGCGTTATTGTCTGACATAAAAGCTTATTGACCTAATGAATAATAAACATGGAGCAATGCGGTTTTAGTGGCGCTATTTTTCTGCGGGCTAGCACTACCAATTTTAGGTTTGAGTATAGCAAATCTATCCCAGCTATGGGCAGTTGCCGTGCACAAAATCGTAAAAGCACATATCATAATAGTAACGTGACAGTTTTCTGTTAAAATAAGCTTGGCTGCGATAAAGCGTCTATTTATATAGCGAATTATATAGTGAAGAATCTCTGTTCGTTTACTCACTCAGCAGTGTCTATTTATAAAAAATCAACTTGTGAATGCTTAATGTGCTCGAATGCAGGATAACCCTATGATGTCGGTATACTCAAACGTTTTTTATAAAAAATTGACGCCTCTTATGGTCGCTATAACGGCGAGTAGTGCGCTGTTTTTGAGCGCTTGTAATGATAGCAATACTCAAGCCGATACCAAAAAGGTTGAAACTGCAGTAGATTTATCCGTATTTGAAGGCTGCTACACCGTCAGTCATGATGAACCCGCGCAGATAAAAGTCAGCCAACAAAATGGTGCATGGGTCATGCAGATGAAAGAGCCGGCAAGTGCAAAGCGCGTTTGGGATGACGCTGAGCCGCTAGAAGTGATTGAAAATAGCGAAATTCCGCAGTTTTTCTCTATTGACCCTGACAATGTCGATGCGGTCATTGGGCGTCCTGATCGAGTGCTAGTACTGGCTCATGTGAAGCCTGTCTATGCCAATATCGATCCACTCTTAGATAGTGAATACTTATCCTATATTTATCGCGGTGCCAATACCATCTATCGTGTTGAGTGTGATGATGTTAATACCGATATTTTAGCCAATCCACATGCCAATATTGTGATTGATAATGTTAATGAGAGCCTCTAAGCAAGCACGGCTCATAAACAGAATTTATGATCGATAGTTTTGTTTTAAACAGTGTTTTGCTATAAACCATATGTCATTAGAGTTAAGCAATATGAATTTTTTTAGTTACGTGGTATTGGGCGGATTTTCTTATGCAGCTGGTTGGGCAATCAGAACCTATGTACTTGATAAGAAGCCTGAACCTGAGCAACCTTATAATCTAAAGCATCCTGCAATTTTGGCGTACTTAGGCGGTTTCTTTATTCTTATGCTGATTGTTTCGTGGCTGATTGGTCGCTATGCGCTTGGGCATGCTGCTATCGATTTGCCGTTTATTATTATCAATAGCCTCGTTGCAACCTTTGTCTATTCGTTCGGTCTCAATCCAGAAAAAGCGCGTTATGATGTTCCAGATTAACTCACATAAATAATTGCTATTAATGAATAAAAAAGCCACGGCTGATACATTGATTGTCAGTCGTGGCTTTTTATAACCATCATTTCAGGATGGTAGCTTGTATAAAGTTACTTGTTTTTCTTTAAGTCAGTAGCGGTTTTGATAGCGGTTTGTTTTTTCTTCCAAGTTTGATATTTTTGCAAATCTTTTTCGACCAACTTCAAGCAAAAGGTGAGGACTAGCGCATCGTCAATATGACCGATAAAAGGTATGAAGTCTGGAATGATATCGATTGGGTTGAGAGTATAGAGCAGTCCAACCACACCTGCTGAAATGGTCTTGTAGGGAATATCGCGATAGTTCCCTTGATAATAATCTTTAATCAAGCTCATGAATAGCATCAAATCTTTGGCAAAACGCTCAAGATGGCTACTGTCTTTTAGCTTTTCTTGCAGTTTTTCTTCTTCGTTGATGAGGTACTCTAAATCAGTATCCAATATGTCCTCTTTTTTCTGTTTATCAGTCGCTTTCTCAGCCATTATTATTATCCTTATTTAACCGAAATCGGTATTCTCATACTACAACAAAGTCGCGGAATGTGCCAATAGGGCTAGGTTTTTGGTGTAGCATGGCGAAAAATTAAATAGTGGCAAGGGTTGGGCAACTATCATAGCCAAAAAAGCGTTTACAATATGCTGCTGTGCGGTTTAAGCAAGTAGACTGCAAAAATAAAGATGATGCAAAAGTATATTAAAATAAAAATGATAAGGTGGCAGAGAGAGATGTTTTTTAAGAGTCAGTTATTAACAGATGATAGAAACAAAAATGAGCATACAGCGATTGAAACAACATCTGGGCTAAACCGTCGGCAGTTTTTGCGTCGAGTAGGTATCAGTGCGGGTACTGCTGCATTGGCGACGCAAGGTGTTTCTCAGGTATTTGCCGCCAGCCCTATCGACCCTAATAATAGTCCGCAGCTCACCAAGGATGATTTGCCAACCGCGTTATTGGGTGAGCGTTCATCCTCACAGCCGTCACTCACGCAAACACGCTGTATTACGCCAACGATTGAAACGCGACTTTTTGCCAGCTCTAATGTGGGCGGTAGCGATGACCGCAATCAATTGGCATTGGAGCGTATGGCCTGTGCAGGTTTCAAAGTAAATAATCCTACGATTACCAATCGGCAGTATCTGCGTTTTGCTGGTACGGATTCGCAGCGAGCCAGTGATTTACAAAACCTCGCTACTGGTGCAATAGCCGCCCCAAAATTGTTACTCGGCGTGCGCGGCGGCTATGGTGCAATGCGCATATTACCGATGATTGATTGGTTGACGCTAGGACGTATTATGCAGGAGCGCGGCACGATACTGGCGGGCTTTAGTGATGTGACTGCTATTCAGTGTGCGCTATTGGCAAAGGGTGATATGAGCTCACTCGCAGCACCGATGCTCTATAGTGAATTTGGCAAAGCCAAACCTGATGAGATCAGCTGTCGGCAGTTTGTTGAATCGTTAACTAATCCTAACCTCACTATCAATATATCAGACGCATCTCTAACCAGTCAGCAACTCCCTAGCATCTTGACAGGTACTGAGCCAAAAACTATCACTGGCACAATTTGGGGCGGTAATCTGAGTGTGGTATCAGCGCTGGCGGGTAGTGAGTATTTACCACGTATTGACGGCGGCATTGTGTTTTTGGAAGACGTGGGCGAGCAACCTTATCGTATCGAGCGCATGCTATATGACTTATATCTCGCAGGTGTGTTCAAAGGGCAGCAGGCGATTGTGTTTGGGGCATTATCTGGTGCAGGTGAGGACAGCTATGACAAGCGCTATGATGTCGCCACCGTGATTCGTCAACTGCATGAATTGACCGGATTACCCATTTATAGCGGCATGCGCTTTGGTCATATTGGACAAAAGAGTAGCTTTCCACTCGGTGCAACTTGTCAGCTAACACCTAATACTGATGGCGGGTATCAGCTAGCATTTACCGATTATCCAACCATTAAAGCTGATGCTATCCAAGCAGAAGGCTTGTGGCAAAATACTTAAACGCTAAAATTTACTACTATGCATTGCCATGACTAAATCGCTAACCGCGAAAATTTATCTTGATATTCTTTGGGAGTTAGCTCTGTCGCGCGTTTGAATAGGCGTGTGAACGAAGAGATATCATCATAGCCAACTTGCTCGGCAAGCGATTTTATGGTCACATCTCCCACCTCTAATAGGCGTTTTGCCTGCTCAATTCTGACGGCCTGAATATACTCAATCGGGCGCATAGCAACAGCAGACTGAAAGCGCCTGTTCAACGTCCGTGGGGTGATATTGACCATGGTAGCCAACCCGCTTACCTGAATAGTCTGATAAAAATTTTCCTCAATGAATTCTTGTAGCTGCTTAATGAGTTGGTCTGAATGCGGTTTGTGCAACGTCACGTTGGTATAGCTGTTTTGATTGCCTCGTTTACTATCGATGATTTGGGTTTTGGCTACTTGAGTAGAAATCTCACGTCCGCAGTAACGCTCTATTAATAACAATCCCAAATCATAAAATGCACTACCACCTGCCGCACAAAATATATTACCCGACTGACTGTCTGATTTACTCTTTGAGTGCGTGACAAACTGGTTTTCTTGTAAGTCAACGAGCGGAAAGTCCGCCTTGAATTTACTGGCGTAGCCCCAGTGCGTGGTGGCGATTCTATTATCTAATAATCCTGCCTTTGCCAAAAAGAAAGCACCGCTACAGTTGCTGGCTATGTCTGACTTGGTATCTGCCAACCGCGTTAGATGGGGTATTAACGCTGCATTTCGGCTCAGTACCTTATCGATTGAATCACCAATCGTCGGAATCAATAGCAAGTCGCATTCCGCCACGTCCTGAATATCGCAATGCGCTTGCATGATTAATCGATTGCTACATCTGATATCTACGCCACCAACGCTTGCTATCTGCACATTGAATCTTGGCTCTACTGGCTCATCTAAAAATCGTTGCCAACTGACACCCGTAAATGAGAATAAATCTAATGCGCCTGTCAATGCACTGCCGAGCACACCATCGAATCCGATGATGATGACTTTAAAGGGTTTGAAATAAGGCATAGATATCTATTTTCCTTTCGCTGTGCTGAGCAAAATTTAATTTTCTAACCAAAAGCATCAGTTTTTTATCTGAATTCTCGAAATATAAACGCTATTTATGTCGTATTTGACCATAATTATGTCATAAATGACAATACGGTAAGACGTTAAATTAGATTAATATCGATTGATAACCAAATTTAATCAGTTAACGAGAATACTATGGCAGCAGATACGCTAATCAATGACTTTGAGTTACCGTTCCAATTATATGATGTATTGGGCACTGAAAATTTAACCGAGCATTCAAAATTTTCAGAACACAGCCGCGAGACATTCGATGCGGTATTAGATACGGCAAACAAGATCGCGACCGATTTGTTTTTGCCACACAACCATGTTGCAGACAAGAATGAACCGCAGTTCGATGGCAAAAAAGTCAGCATGATAAACGATGTCAAAGTCGCTTTTGATGCGTTTCGTGAGTCGGGCTTTATTGCGGGCCGTTATAGTTTTGAAGATGGCGGCATGCAGTTACCTGAAACGGTTATGACAGCAGTGGCAGGCTACTTTATGGCAGCCAACCCATCAACGACTGCCTATCCGTTTTTGACAACAGCGGCAATCAATGTTATCTCACACTTTGCCAGTGATGATATCAAAGCTGCCTTTATGCCGCGTATGCTGACGGGTGAATTCACTGGAACGATGGCACTAACAGAGCCACATGCTGGCTCATCACTTGCTGATATCAAAACCACTGCAGTAAAACAAGACGATGGCTCGTATCGCGTAAAAGGCAGCAAGATTTATATCTCAGCAGGTGACCACGAACTGTCTGACAATATTGTCCATTTGGTATTAGCCAAAATTCCAGGCGGTCCTGGCGGTGTCAAAGGTATCTCTTTATTTGCGGTGCCAAAGTATCGCTTAAACGATGACTTGTCTGTTGGCGAGCGCAACGACGTGCATTTGACTGGACTCATTCATAAGCTTGGTTATAGAGGTGCTACCTCTACGGCATTGAGCTTTGGTGATGAAGGCGAGTGCCATGGCTATCTCATCGGCGAAGAGCATTTTGGCTTGCGCTACATGTTCAAAATGATGAATGAGGCACGTATCGCGGTTGGTTTTGGTGCATCGATGATTGGCTATCGTGGTTATCAGTATTCGCTCGATTATGCCAAAGACCGTACCCAAGGCCGAATTGCACCGAACAATAAACCTGAAGATGCCGCTACTGCTATCATTCAGCATGGTGACGTAAAGCGTATGTTACTCGCGCAAAAAGCCTACTCTGAAGGCGGCATTTCATTATGTCTATATGGCTCAAACTTGATTGACCGTATCAACACTTGTGAAGACGAAACCCTAAAAAACGAGCTAACAGAGTTATTAGACCTGCTCACGCCAGTACTAAAAGCATGGCCATCTGAGTATGGGCCAAAAGCCAATGATTTAGGTATCCAAGTATTGGGTGGTGCAGGCTATACGCGTGAGTATCAGGCTGAGCAGTTCTGGCGTGACAATCGTCTAAATCCTATTCATGAAGGCACGAATGGCGTGCAGGCATTGGATTTGTCATTTCGTAAGTTATGGCAAAAAGGTGGTCTGGGTATTCAAATCCTCAAACGTGAAATCACACAGGATCTAGAAAATATCACTACACCTGAGAGCGCTAAATTGGCAGGTAAATTGATGCCTTACATGGGTCACTTGAATGAAGTATTGGTGCATCTCAGCAAAGCGTTACAAACCAAAGAAGCCGTGACATTGACGGGCAACGCGCAAGCACTGATGAATATCTTTGCCTCGATTGTGCTGAGCTGGATTTGGATTCGTCAAGCGAGTAAAGCTGAGCAGCTATTAAGTACCACGCAAGATGCTGAGCAACAGAATTTTTATAAAGGTAAGATACAAGCGGCAAAGTATTTTATCGATTGGGAATTACCATTAGTTAAACGCGACATCGAATTATTAACCAACACCAACTCTGTTTGCACTGATATGCAAACAGAATGGTTCTAAAGACAACTCTAAGGAAAGAGACATGACAAAAATGAATAAACAATGGCGCTTAAAAGCAAGACCTGTTGGCGAGCCTAGTGTCGAGACTTGGGATTATACCGAAACAGAAATACCGACGATCACCGATGGTCAGCTGCTGATTAAGGTTGAATATATCTCTATCGATCCGGCGATGCGTGGTTGGCTCAACGATGCCAAATCTTATATCGCACCAGTACAGATTGGTGAAGTCATGCGCGCTGGTACGGTCGGTGAAGTGATTGAGAGTAAGCATGAAAATTTTGCGGTTGGCGACTATGTGGCGGGTCACAATGGCGTACAGTCCTATGCGGTCAGTGATGGCACTGGTCTGCATAAAGTCGATCCAAATCTAGCACCGCTGTCTTATTACTTGGGCGTACTCGGTATGCCGGGTATGACAGGGTATTTTGGTCTGCTAAAAACAGGTCAGCCAAAAGCAGGTGAGACTGTTGTCGTCTCTGGCGCTGCTGGTGCCGTTGGTAGCTTGGTTGGTCAGATTGCCAAGATCAAAGGTTGCCGTGTCGTTGGTATCGCAGGCGGTGCTGAGAAATGTAAATTCTTAGTCGATGAGCTTGGGTTCGATGCAACGATTGACTACAAAAACGAAGATGTGAAAAAAGCATTGAAGAAAACCTGTCCTGATGGAGTCGATGTGTACTTTGACAACGTCGGTGGTGATATCTTGAATGACGTGCTCACACAAATAAACTTGCATGCGCGTATCGTTATTTGCGGTGCGATTAGTCAGTATAACAACACCACAGAAGTCAAAGGTCCCTCGAACTATCTATCATTATTGGTCAATCGTGCCCGCATGGAAGGCATCGTGGTATTCGATAATCTCAAAGAATATCCAGTCGCCATGAAAGACATCGCTGGCTGGATTCAGTCAGGTGATATCAAAGTAAAAGATCATATCGTTGAAGGTATCGAGACGTTCCCAGATACCTTGATGATGCTCTTTAAAGGTGAGAACTTTGGCAAACTGGTACTTAAGGTAGAGGGATAGATCATGACACTGAATACAAACGGAATTGCATCAGATGTAACGGGTAAACGAATTTTAATCACGGGCGGTGCCTCAGGTATCGGCGCAGCAAGCGCATTATTGCTGGCCAGTCGCGGCGCAAAAGTCGTGATCGGTGATATGGCAGAAGAGATGGGTGCTGCGGTTGCCAAGCAAGCTCAAGATGCTGGTAACAGTGTCGTCTTCAAAAAAGTAGACGTGACCAGTGGTGACGAAGTGCGTGCGTTGTTCGACTTCGCAGTAGAAACGCTTGGTGGTCTAGATGTGGTGGTAAACAATGCTGGTATCGACCATAAGCCTTCGCCAATGCATGAGCTAAGCGATGATGACTTTGATCGCAATATCGCCGTGAATTTAAAAGGTGTTTGGCACTGTATGCGTGCTGCCGTCAACTGTATGCTACCTAATGGTGGTGGTCATGTGATCAACGTAGCATCTATTGCTGGCTTGCGTTCAGCACCGATGATCTCAGCCTACAGTGCGGCTAAACACGGCGTTATGGGTCTGACCAAGTCCGCTGCTCACGAATACGCGCGCGCCAATATTCGTTTTAACGCGGTCTGCCCAAGCTTTATCGACACGCCAATGGTACGCAATACCATGGCAACGATGAATGAGCGTGCACAGCAAGCGACCATTAACGCCAGTCCAATGCGGCGTTTGGGTGAAGTTGATGAAGTATCTGGCGCGATTGCATGGTTGGCCAGTGATGAGAGCAGCTTTATGAACGGTCATGCGTTTACCCTTGATGGTGGCATGTTGGCTTAATAGTCAAATAACTGCTAAATCATTACGGTGTTAGCCTCGCTCGATGTACTATGTGTACTATCTACGCTCAGCTGCCTTGTAATGGATTTGCAGTTTTTCGACTATAATTTATTAAGTGGTTACGATAAAAAATTGAAAACTGAATAGCTAATTCAAAATATAAGGAACAATGATGAAAGATTTATTTGATTTAACCGGTAAGGTCGCTTTGGTTACTGGCGCAAGCCGCGGTATTGGCGAATCTATTGCTCGTTTATTGGCATCCAGAGGCGCACATGTAATCGTCTCAAGCCGCAAAATCGATGCTTGCCAAGCAGTTGCTGATAGCATCATCGCAGATGGTCACAAAGCCAGTGCCTTTGCTTGCCACGTGGGCGAGATGGCACAGATTGATGCGATTTTTGAACATATTAAAAGCGAGTTTGGTCAAATCGATATCTTGGTCAATAACGCCGCAGCCAACCCTTACTACGGCCATATCTTAGATACGGATTTAGCCGCTTTCGATAAGACGGTTGAGGTAAACATTCGTGGTTACTTCTTTATGTCGACGGCAGCTGGCAAAATGATGCGCGAGCAGGGCGGCGGCGTGATTTTAAATACCGCATCGGTCAATGGCTTGGTGGCAGGCGACAAGCAAGGCATCTACTCAATCACCAAAGCAGCGGTCATTAGCATGACTAAAGCTTTTGCCAAAGAATGTGGCCCACTCAATATCCGCGTCAATGCGTTGTTGCCAGGTTTAACAGATACCAAGTTTGCCTCTGCCTTGACGACCAATGATAAAGTCTTAAAAATGGCGCTACATGCTATTCCACTAGGACGTGTTGCGAATCCTGACGAGATGGCTGGCACAGTGTTGTATCTAGTGTCTGATGCATCAAGTTATACCACAGGCGCGACTATCGTTGTCGATGGTGGTATGTTGGCTTAGTTAGCCAGTCAGAAGACTTAGAATACCAGTTAAAGAAAGCATGACTATTAAGAACTGCATGAGATTAATTTTCATGCGGTTTTTTTGATTTTTTTTGATTGAATATCTAAGTAGCCTTAGTTTTGTGCTATAGGGTGAATCGCTAATTTTGAATGGGGATCAGCGATATAGTGGCATAATAAAGGTATTAACAGCTACTTGAATAATATGGGAATCAAGCATGAATTCAGTGACCAATCATAAAATAAATATAATCTCTCAAAATAAAACATGGCTATTCGTGCCAGCGACTCGCATTGATAGAGTAGCCAAAGCCTTTGCCAGTAATGCAGATGCTGTCATTTTAGATTTAGAAGATGCTGTGGCTCTAGAGGATAAAGACCAAGCCCGTGCAGCGTTACAACAATATCATGACAGTGCAGATTATCAGCCGATTTGGCTACGTATTAATAAAGCAGGGGGCGGAGAGTTTTTTAAAGACATCGTGCTTTGTCAGAAAATGCCTAATTTGGCTGGTGTGTTGTTAGCCAAAGCTGAACAAGCATCAGATATTGAGAGCGTGCACCAGCTTACTAATTTTTCTGTAATTGCCTTGATTGAGAATGCCATTGGATTGTATCAACTCGATAGTATGGCAAAAGCAGTTGGGTTAGCCGCGTTTAGTTATGGGTTTTTAGATTTATGCAATGATTTGCGGGTACAAGTAGGTACGCCTGCTGCGGATGTCATCGCCAATCAAATCCGCTATCAATTTATTCTGACTTCAAAAGTGCACCAATTGTCCCCACCGATTGATACTGTTTATCCTGATTTTAATGATGAGATAGGACTAAGCGCCCGAGTAAGTTTATGGTCACAGATGGGTATGTCAGGAATGCTGTGTATTCATCCCAAACAAGTAGCTGTCGTCCAGCAGGCATTAAAGCCGACTGACAAAGCATTGTCATTTGCTCAGCGTGTGGTCGAAGAGTATGAGCGCAGTGGACAGGCAGTGTTTGAGATAGATGGTCAACCCCAACCTTGGCAATGTTGACCGCTCGATTTTTATTGAGATATGCAATACTACATTAACCTGTATCTCTTTATATATAAGGGCTTCAAGATAGCTAATAAATTATAACTTTAAGGGTGGATTAAGTAAACGTATTTTTTAGTCTGAATATGGTCACCCTAATATTAGGGTCTTTTGACCACTTACCCCTACTCGAGGGGTAAGCGAAATCCACCGCAATATTAGTTATATTTGATGACTTGATTAGTATTTTCCCTAAAAAGCGGTGAGTCTTTGATTTTTTACTTGCCGTTTCTGGCCTTAAATGCATTGAGATATATTTAAATAATAATTATTATGCAAATGCATGTCCGTCCAATTGAGTATCATATGGTTGTATATCTACCGTATTTTCTCAGGGAATATTTATCAGACTTCATCATCCACTATCATAAAAAGGTGTACTAAAAACTTTAGCAAGCCAGAAAATTCTTTACCATTTGATGCCTGTTCGTTAGTAATACAAATGCCAAATCTGATAGTGCTAGAGTTATAAGGCTTGAAAATGATTTTTGAGGTCTCTGGTTTTTTATCAGTAGTTCTATAGATATCGTTAAGAGCCGCTTTTACATGTTTATTACCTGCAATCATCCACGACTGTGCAGGTAAAAGCCTCACGCTGATCTGTGCAAACCTTAGAAATTCTTCTATATCTTTTACTGGAAATGAAAGATAAGCATTATTAATAGTGATTTTTTGTCTAACTATCTGTAGAAACCACAGGTAATCTGCATGTTGCTGATCACGTAAGCTCCAAACTGATTTTAATATAACGGGTAGGAGCTCATAGTTTTCTCTACTTTTAATGCTCTTTGGTTGTCGTTGATCAGTTGTTTCAATGAAGCGACACTTCCCCTGGCTAGTAGTAATCTGGGCTATTTTCTCAGCGCGTTTGGCAAATATCTGCCCATCTTCTAACTTTATAAATGAATGGTTTGACGATAGTTTGATATCGCCACTTTCCTCTAGCAGATGTAAGAATTTGATGAGTTGATTGATGCCATAGCGGTGAACTCTATCATCTGCCATGTTAGTAGTGAACACATCACTTTCCTTGAACCGATCAGCAATATCAATAGCAAGATTCACTGGAATATCTCGACTTTGATTTAAGGTTATTTTTTTTGTCAACTTGCGAGTATCGGAGATAGATATCTTGTTATCGATAATTGGAATACTATTGGACTTGAGCCTGTCTTTACTAATATCAGTAATATTTTTAAAGATAACGTAATCTAATTGCATTTCTGTATTGGCAATAGCGTATGTAGTCATAAGCATTGCTGAATGAATATAATACTCAAAGCTTCGGTTAGGAGACACATGCCCAGCTATTCCTGAAATGGCATACCATTTATCTTGAGCATCATGATTAACTCCTAACAGCCCAGTTTTTATCTTGGCAATATGTTGATCACTGTAACCAGTTAATGTTTTCACAAGCTGATCGTCAGCATTCAAAATCAGTGATAAATTGGTAATTGCTGTATGTCTAAATGCGTGAAATGTATGGTCCTTTGCTTCTTCGAATAAGCTCAATATTTTTCTCAGTACTGCAAGAGGTTCGGTGTCATCAATTGGGTATTTATCAAATGAGGGACTAAATATATAATCTGTTTTGTGGAGCTCATTCAGTTGTACGTATCGATTAAAAAAGTTTAGTTCCTCATCAGATAGTAATGAAAAGGCTGCTACTCGGCGGATACTACCTTGAGTTTTTGTGCTGCGGTAGATATTTGGACGAATAACTAGCGACGGTTCACCAAGGGTAAATCCTTCAATATCTTCATACCTCAATCCAAGCAATTCTTTCTTCCGCATGCCTGTACGGTATGCTAAAACAAACAACAGTTTGTACATATCGACCTCGAGCGGATCAACAAGCTTTGGTATGTTTAACAGGATTGCTTGATAAGCTAGCGGTGAAATCCATTCGCTACGTACCACTCTTTGTGTTTGAGCTTCTTTAATCCTTACTTTAGGGAAATGATAGTACTTAACCCCTATGTCATGTAGACGCTGCAGCAGCTTTGCTGAGTATTGAGTATCTTTGTTATTACGATAGACAGCTTTATGCTCTAAAATCTCTTCGTAGCATTCTTCAAAATCCTCACTACTATAAGTATTTAAAGGCTGTCCTGATAAGAAATAAAGCCATTCATAAGCTACCGAGCTCAAATAGCCTTGAATAGTTTCTTTTTTGGGACGGGGCGTTGCATTAGATCTAGATAATACAAACTTTATTAAAATATTTTCAGCAATATCACGTTCTTTATTTAACATGTTCGTTAAAGAGTAGTTAATATCATATTCGTTGTCTTTGATTCTTTCTTTTTGCTTACAAGTGCTGTAATGATTGTCTAATTCTTTATAAATACGTTTAACGATATCTATCTTGCGGACTTCGGCCAGCTCAGCATACCTTACGGTATTTTTGCTGACTTTGGATAGAGGTACCTCGACTGATAAAAATGGTTTGTTAGTTTTATACTCTTTATTTATCAAGGTGGAAAAATCATCTGTGAGTAGACCTGTGGTTTTACGCTTGCCTTGTCCAACTCCTATTAGTGCTTGATCAACAAAGACATTAGGCATCATTTCCCAGTGATAACTTGCATAACTTAGCAACCATGATAAAGAAGGAATCTTGCTTTTAGGTACTTTCAAAACCTCACTTAGATTGTTCCTTAGTAATATTTCAATATCTGTGCTTGTCCTAACCTTGAAAATATCGTTAAATTTTCTACATCGGTACAACCAGCATTGGCTGATGACGTCTAGAGAGATTTGCTGAGTAATGTATAAAGAGCTCTTTTTTACATTAGAAGATTCTATTCTTTCGTTACCATAATTTTTTGTAGGGTAACGTACAGAAACAATAACATGATGATCGTTGAAGGCAGTTAAGACTGGTTGATCTAACAGGGTATTGACTAAAGCAACCAGTAATTCTTTATCATTAATCCCGCCAAAAGCTATTAGTGAGAAAACAAGCGACGCTAAGGACTGATTTTGATCTTTACTTGCCGCCGCCCAGTCTGCCATCACTGCTTTAGTTATTTTATTAAAAAGTTTGCCATTTTTTACCCAGTTTTCATCAATTGAGAGTGGATTTTCCTTTACTAGAACAGGTTCGCTAGGTAAGGGGTAGTGATACTCTGATTGCATATAAAACGTGTTGTAGTAGCTAACAAATTTAGTCAAAACCTCCCAAGCATAGCGAAATTGAGCCATTGAAGTATAAATTTTAGAACAGACTTGATGTATCAGTTTTTTTGCTTGTTTTAAAAAACCTTCGAAGTACTGCTCATCAAGTGGGTATGTCGTTAATGCTAACTGTTCTAAATAATCAGCATAATGTACTTCCCATTGGTTTAACTTATTATTATCAGTTGGATTAGGGTGTTTTTCTAGGTAGATATTTTTGTATTTCTCTGTTGAAAGTATCTTGTAGTCGTAAAATTTTTTATCTACGTTCGTTTGATTGACTAGATCTTGAAAGTCTTGGAACGCTTGTTTTTGGATGTCGTCCCATAGAGTTTGAAATATATTCAGCAATTCATACTTTTGATAAGTACGTATTGATACGTCACTTTGGTTTACGCTCAATATGCTTTTATCGCCTTTTCGTTCGGTAAACCCAGCAATGATTTTAGGTGGAAAAATATCTTTATTTATAATTGAAGGATTAACGGGCTGTTTTGTTATATCACGAGTCCTACCTTTTTTCTTAGGTTTAGGTCTCTTAGTTTGATTCGGCTTTGCTAATTCTTTGCGCGGCATGTGGCTGTCGTTATTTGATTTATTTTTTAATGGCTTCATTCGCTATCACATTCTTAAATTCATTTGTTGTGCGATCTTCTCTAAAGTATCACGCACTCGCCAGATTTGTTGCTTGTTTACTGATGAGAATTGACCCAATGCCTCTTGTCGGTTTTTCTCATGACCAATCACTGTGTTGATCAAGATCATTGAGACGTTAAGTTTTTCAAGTTGGGTACGTAAGAAGTGCCGTGTCCAATAAGAGTCCTCAAAAGGCATGTAGTCTGATAATAATTTTGAGATATGGCTTCGCTTAATTTTAATAAGTTCATCGTAACTATCTGATAGCATATTAAGCAGGGTTAACTCATCTTGTTCTTGTGTAATCTGATGAATAAGTTTATCGACCTTAGCAGTCGCATAAGGCTGATAATCGATAAGAAATAATTGGTATTGTTTTAAAATTGCCAAAAGAGTAGGGCACAATGGGATTAGCCGATGGTTTTTGGCCACCTTATTAGGTTTATCTGCAACTTCATACCAACCTACCTCTAAGTCAATATCTTTAACATTAGTCAGTCCATTATTTGGACGAGTACCAGTCAGCAAACAAAATTGGATCCAAATGAGAGCGCTATACCTGTTGAAGTGCTCCTCTCTATTGTCGTCATCATCAACCCACCCCGATAAATTCTGTAAAAAAATATTGACGTATTCTAATGTCAATGCAAACCCAGAGCCGGTAGTAAAATCTGTTCGGGTGCTGGGCTGGTTAATAAAACTATCGTCTAATTGATTGTCATAGTTAAGTAGCTCTATGGCTTGATGATAATGTTTAATAAGAAATTCGTTACTATGACTGCTGTAGTAGGTAGAAGGTGCAAGAGAGGCTGGTATTCGACAAATCAGATCGGCAATATGTTGATTACTACCATGAATATATCTGTGTAAAATAATATGTAAAGCGGTTTCAATACGTACTACTGATAGATAAGGCAGATATATCTCTTCTTTTATAGTGTGGATATAGTCTAGAATGTCCTCTTTATTTGGTAAGTTTCTTGCATGAGAAAGAAATTTTATTAACCCCATTGGCATAGGTAGGCGGATGATGCTTTTTTGATTTTCATGAATACTTTCATCATAACCCTGCTTACGATCAGTGATTTGTAGCTGATACTGCAAATATGCAGTATTTTCTAAAACGGTGAATAACCCAGAATCTGCAATGAAACCAGTTGTTATCAGAAACTCTACAGGAACAGCTGTCATCATTGATAAAAGTAAGATTAAAGAGGCTTTATTGTGTTTATAGTCGTGTCGATGTGAATCTATCGCTAATCTGCCAAAAACCTGTTTTAAGCCTGCTACAGAAAGCGTTCTGACATTAGAGTTAAGCTCTAACTCTCGCTGACTAATATAGCTGTGATGAACGTTTTTCTCTATTCTTTGTAAGGGTTGCATGTAACGAACTTTCTTATCAGGTAAATCTAAACTGACAATTAGTGGACGTTCTAAGGTATCCATGTACTCTTCAATATTTCTAGGTTTTCTGGAGTTTGGTGAATACAGTTCATAATCAAAATTTGATATTGCAGGATACTGATAATATAAATGTGGCGCATCGCTTTCAATATCATATTTATTTTGATTCCAATAATTATTCCCTACCCAAGTTGAACCATCCACAAAATCAGCTAACTGTTCGGTGGCTTCGCTTTTAAAAGGATCTAAATATTTATCTTTCTTTTTGCGCTGGCGAGTAATTTTCTTATTAGGATAGTAGGCTTGCTCAAAGCATTTAACAATCGCATCAAGCTGTTTAAATTTCGTACTGCGAAATTTGACTGTTGCTTCACTTTCCTCAGTGTTTGTTAGTAGCTCTTTTCGTACTTCTTGTTCGTACGCTACTATTCTCAATTGTCCTACAAAGAATAAATAGATGAAGTCTACTGTATTTGATAACCCTTCTAGATCGTCAAGTTTTGGTAATATCTCCCAAATCCATCGATTGTTCTTAGAGTTGGAAAATACTGGTAATTTGAATCGGTTAATTATATTCTTTAAATGCGTCTTTGCTTTTTTGTGATGTGATAATAATAAATACGTGTGAATGGATATGCATAACCATATTATTTCTTTGTGCTCATCATCGCTTAAGTTAGCTAACAAGAAAAGTGGTTGTAGAATCGGAGGTAATGCATTAAGCGTCTTTTTACCGACTTCTTCTTGAAAAAGTAAACCATTTTTTATAGCTATTAATTGCTCTATTAAAGGTGGCGATCGTCGTTGAATGCTTAAATTAATTGAAGTGGCAATTTCCTTTAGTGAGGCTATCCAGTTCTCACTGTAGTTATATTCATCTTCAACGCTTAAAAAATCAACTTGTTCAATAAGCTGGTTATTAGTCAATAGAACGACTTGACTACCATCCTCAGGCATTATATTTCTCGCTATTTTTTGACTTATTCCGCGCGTTATCGTATGTCTTTTCATGAATACTCATGTGTCTGCAAAATAGCAAGATAGAGTAGCTATTGATATTAAATAAATACTGACATTGTTCTGTGGTCAAAATCTTTATCAAATCTTTATGTACTCTATAATAATTTAGATTTTCTTGGCTACGAATGGCTCTATTGATAAAGTTAATAAGTTCATAAAAAATAGTTTCCAGCCTATGAAATTCAGGGAATTCGTTGTTGTTAACGTAGATGCAAAGTAATTGCTTATCTGTAGATTGCTGTATGTGTCTCTTACAAAAGATTGCTAAAATATAGTTATTTAAGAAGATGAATTTTTTGTCTATGATTGTAACAAATGTAGTAGCTGCTAGTGCTCTTTCAATCTCTATCTCAAGAAAACCATCTTCTAGTTTTGATAAGATCTCATAAGTTAGAATGTAAAGTTGCTTAAAATCGTCATGGTAAGTAATAAACTGCTCTGATATATAATTGAGTGAGTATTGTTTTAATTTCACTTTATAATCCATAGTCTGATAGTGTTTCAGGATGTATGCCAAGTAACCAAGGGAAGGGTACAGTCGGAAGCTAACCCGCATAATTAAATTTAGTTGTTATCAAGCTAGGTTTGACGAAAGGAGCTAAACACTTAAGTATGCTTAATGAATATATAGATCAAGGCTATCCTATGTTTTATATGCATGAGAGCGTCTCTGAATATGAAACCTTATAGTTATACAGCGATAGGTAAACCTTGTCTCGATAACTATAATTAGCAAGCAAAAAAATGTACTAAAGTGATTGGTTATTATACAAAATAAGCTATTTATACTTGATTAATTTAAAAAAATATTAACGACAATATATTCTATGAATAGATTAAGTACACGCTAATTCCAATTCTTAAGACCAAGTGCGTGATCCTGATGGACAATGGAAGTTTTCACAAACGCATGTAAAGACTGCTTAATAGGTATGGTAATCGTTTATTATTTCTACTGCCCTACAGTCCTGAGCTAAATCCAGTCGAAAAAATGGTCATAGTATAAATTTCTATGCCAAGGCTGGATAGAAAATAATCTGCCTAAAATAATTTTATAATATAGGATGTTTCAGTTCTATAGTGAACTGACTATATATGCTTCTTTATCTATTACTGGATAGAAAGGTTTACCCCAATCCATCTTGCTATGATGCGCCATCATAATCTCTAGCATTAATGGCAAAATAGAGGACAAAATAGCGCCACTATCCTTGATTTGAGCCCGATTTACTTTGCCATTATGCGTAGCGCCGCCATGAATAATTTGATTGCGTAACGTATATAAGCGGTCGAAAACTACAGCTAGTACTGTATGGGTATCCTTGTTGCTCAATGCGCGATGTACTTTATCTTTTGCGCGTTTAAAGTCCTCCTCCCAAGCCTGTTGACTGATTTGTCCGTTATGGTAGTCCCAAAATGGTTGAAAAGTATACTGGTTTTCTAACAGTATACGAATACTACCAGAATATGTTTCCCATACTAGTTTATAAATTTTTTGGTCAGTATCTAATCGGCATATTAACTGTAAAAAGCGCCGAAACTCACTGCGCTCAGAGCTACTCGCAAATAGCGCCACTTCACGAGCGTAAGCGGCATTAAAGGCTATCCATAAGGTAATAAAGCGAATATCATCATCATTAACACTGACCGCTTTAGCAAGCCAGCTCAAAGAGCGGTGCATACGTAAGCGAAAAGGGTCAGAGAATTCAGACTTTTGGGATTGGTAGCGGTTCAACATTACATCAGGCATTTGATTGGTATCATCTATAGTTTTTCATAGTTAAAAACCGAATTATAGAAAGTCGTCTTGCATAGTCACTTTCTGCTGAGGATGAAGGATAACTGCTATACCATGTTCCTCATCCCAAGAACAATTACATAGTAAGGCAAACTCTCCATCACGGTTAAATTGTAATGCAGTAGGTTGGACCACAGAATTACTAATATTGTTTGTCTTTGTATAATCGTTTAACAGTTCTAAAACTTTTAACTCAAAGTCTGAATGATTGTTATCGAAAAGTTTGTAGGATCGCTCTTGCTCATTAGTAACTTGCTCTCCTTGAAACGCACTGAAAACGCAATCTATTACAAAGTCCTGTCCATTAAGCTTAAATTTGATAGGTTTCCGCCAGCCATATTTAAATGATAGATTTGAAATATCCATTTGACAATCCTTAGTTATTTGTAGTTAGCAGTTGTTTTTTGGCAACAGATATACCACCTTCATGAGGGACGTTATTGTGAACTTCAGAAGGAACAAGTTGCATAGTTTGACAGTCTTTGCATTCATGCCAAGTATAACCATTTTCTTTACGCCAATTGGCAACCTCTCTAGGTGTGCATTCCCACTTTTCAGCAAGCTTTTCATCGGCTTGAGGAAAGTTCTTATTTCTTTCAGTTGTGAAGTTGTCTATTTTTACTTCATCTTTCATTACTTCTGAAAAGTCTGGTTCACCGTCTTTAAAAGATATTCCATCAATACCATATTTTTCCTTGAGCTCACCCCAAGTCAAGTTATCTGGATTAGCGCTCAAAGGTATAAAGTCATCGTCAGGATTCCATACTGAGTTGCCTACTTCACCTATCCACTCACCATTACTTACTGGTAGGTAGGTGCTAGATGGGATGATTTCGACAGACTGTGGATGACGCTCTGTAGACCAAGGCTGATCATTAGCAAATATGTCACCTTCTTTATTTGGCGGAAAGGTATCCCAGCACTCATCTTTAGAGAATATTCTTTCATCAAGAATAGACTTATCAAGTGTTTTGAAAATCTCAGTTTGTTTGATAAACTCAATCATAAAATCATACCCTTAGAACTGTTTTTCCAGGCAGTGCTTAAATCACTATGAATACTGCGTGTCATATTAGCTGATAGTTGAGTTAAATGATTTTTTAGTAAGGTATCCGCTAATACGTTCAGCTCCACCTCACTTGACATAAGAGTTAACTGAGAACTAATCGTTTCTCGTATACCTAATACAGAAAGCAACAAGTTTATTGCATTAGTATGATCGGACCAAATTGTTGTATGACCAGTTTTTTCAACTTGTCGTATCGAATTAAGCAACCCAATCTTATAATTAGTAGCTATGTTATATCTTTTAGCACCATCTTTGAGTATCTGTAAGTCAAACGGCTCTGTCTCATCCATTCGTTTATGCAGTAGCAACCTTGCTAAGTGAAGATTAAACTCTTTACGCTGATTGCCCACAGTAACTTGTGTAGTAGTGGGGCACTCATATGTTTTTTCTTCCCCACTAAAACGGTTGATTTTACAAAGGACAGGCTCTAACCAGTTATTTTGATAAATAACAGCAACGCCTCTAGGTAGCCTTGCAATCTCTTCAAGCTGATCGTCACTGACTGCCGCTGCTTTACCGATCAAGCGACGATCTTGTTCATCAGGCAGTCTCAAAATAATTTTAGTATTGGTATTGCGTATCGCTGAACTGTCTACCGCACTTGGTGATTGGTCAGCTATAATAAAGCCTTCACCGTAAGTACGCATCTCAGCGATAGAATTTGAAAGCATCTCAACGGCTTTACCAGTCACATTTGACCCTTCAGAGCTTTGTTCAGTAGATGTTCGCTTTAAAAGATGATGAGCTTCTTCAAGGATAGTGACGTGTTTAAGGGGTTGATTCATGCCAGAGAATGCCATACGGCGCTCATTAAGGCGCATGATCAATATACCCATAATCAGAGATTTTGTCTCTTGTGAACCAACTCGACTTAAGTCAATAATAACATTAGAGTCAAAAAGTGTATCATTATCAATCTCATCAGAAGCAAAAATCTGACCATTCAAACCGTTGGTCAAACTTTTAACCCGCGTTGCAAGGGAACCAATATAATTACTCTTAACTTCGTCTGAATATGCGGACGTATTAATAACGTTGTTAATTGACTCTAACAAGTCAGTGAAGTTTGGGAAAATATCTTCGGAATAATAATTATATGAGTTATCTATATTCCAACCACTGGCTTCATAAGCTTGAAGAATGGCATCTTTTAGTACAGCAGGCATCGCAGCATACATCGACCAACACACGTTAAATATTTCAACCAGTCTGTCGATATGTTCTAAAACATGAATGCTTTTCGGGAATTTAAAAGGATTAATTTTTAATAGGGGAGCTTGGGAAGGGTTGGTTGAAAAAACATGAACATTATCTAGATGACCAAAGACATGTTTATATTCACCTTTAGTAGGCTCAATAACCAGAAATGGAATATTCTTTTTCTGTAGCTGATACATTAACTCATAGACCGTATTACTTTTGCCTGATCCTGTTGAGCCTGAGATAAATACATGACTGGTCAAATTATCGATATCTAGGCTAACTTTTTGTGGTAAGTCATTCCACAAGTGTCGAATAATACCTAGCTCGATACTTTTATTAGTAGCAATGTTATGACCATCCAATGATTTGACTTGCCTACCAAATGCCTGAGTTTCGACCACAGCAGTGCTAGAAGTAGAGCGGCGTGGCATACTAAGCTGAATAGCCATCTCTTTACCAGAGACTAATGTTGCGGGAGTTAAATATTTAAGCGGTAAGGTATTGAAAAAATTAGCGTTAAGCCTAGGGTGGTTAAGAACCTTCAACCATTCAAGCACACTTTTCATTTTACGATTGTTAGATTTATCCCATGTAGTCAAAGCAAAGTCTTCAGTATCTGAGTTGCCACCACGCATTAAACCTAAGAAGATACTAGCTAGCGTTTCAGATGAGGCAGTGCTATTTCCAATAAAGTACGCAGCTGTTTGCCATCCCCCATAGCGAGATGCTTCATCGACACGCTCTAGCTGTTTATCAATTTTTTTAAGCATTTGCTCAATACTTTTATCGGTCATATCAAGGGTTAGTTGACGGCTTGACCCTATAGTCTGTGTATCTGATTTAGCCGTAGTTTTACTATCAGTGCTTGTTTCACCAGTAGTTCGACCTGCTGCATTGCTAAAGCTAGTACCTTTATTAATTCCTTGCGACTCTGTATAGCTAGTGCCAGTGGTTTGATTTTCAGTGAATGGATCACTGAGCATTCTACCTACATTACTACCAATCATTGAGCCAATACTAGCACCTACTACACCACCTAATGGAGCACTCAACATGCCACCTACTACAGTAGCGCCTAATGTGATAGCCGTTCCACCAAAAGACGCTATTTTAGATTTATTGGTTTGTTCAGAAAGTGATTCTGAAGTCCCATAAGATTTAGAGGTGTTTGTTCCTTCTGTAACGCCAGAGGTTTCAGTTTGGCTTAAGCTATCACTTAATGACTGGCTGAGCCCATGACTGATAGACAAGCTCATAGCTTCACTATCATTTTCACCATACGATACTTGCTGCTTTAGCAGTGGGGAGAGTTGAGTGGCGACACTTTCGTAACCAGACCGAATATGAGAAAGCTGCGTAGGGGTAACTGGCTCAGCTAGGATAATTGCAGAATAATTATGTCCTTCGGCAGCATCAATAAAGCGCTCGAGCCCTTGCATAAAGTGCTCTCTCTCTTCTACAGATAGAGAAGGAACACCAGTAACTGCAGTGACTGACTGGACAGTAGATGTTCCATCATGATTTTCGCAGTATAGACCATCCATTAAAACTTTAGTTTCTGAACCATTGAGTGGCAAAAGCTCACTACCAGAAAAATGACCCTTAAAAGTTTCTTGTAATAGTTGGCCTGCTGTACTTCCTTGAACACGACCTGACTGCCCACGAGTACCTAAGTATAGGTGGGTTTCAGAACCATCACAATCTAAGAATATAAATACAGAAAAACCAGCCGCACCTAGTGCGTTATAAGCTGCTGTCATATTCTCTAAAACTGATTGCTTATTTTCAAGGACGATGCGCTCAACTTTAAAGATTCTAACGTCAGAGCTCAAGTTAATTTTGTGATCAAATCGTGGCGCAATATCGCAATAGCGTAATTCCGATAGATAGCTTTTATTGATAAGATTACTAGCATCTTGCAGGGCATTGAATGCTTGTTGTCGTATAAGTTTAGCTTCTGTTTTAGTGGCAAGTGCTATCTGGTTAGTCATGTTTTATCCTATCTTTATAGTTATCTTATCTTCGCTATTAAAGCCCGTATGTGTTCTAGAACAGCACCACCTATTTTCATAGCTGTCTTTATAAAGCCATCTTCCTGCTTTCTCTGAGACGACTGCCCGCTATTTGAGCGACTGCGATCTGAACTTGAGTTAGTGTGTTCTGAGCTATTACTAGAAGTATGATTAGGCTGAGCCCTTGTCTTAGGTTTTGGCTTAGCTTGAGTTTGAGGTGTCGGCTGAACCTTAATATGCTCAAAGCCTTCCACACCTTTTTTTGCTAAGTCATCACGCACGTTAATGAGATGTATTAATCTTTTTATAGCGAAGTTATGATTAAGATAGCTTTGCTGCAAAAGAAAATAATCTTTATTCCAATTACCACTATTTTCATCTATGGCAAGACAAAATTTATCTTCTTCATATTCAAAAAAGGCTTCCGGCATACTTTGACTTACAAACATAACTTCTTGAATAATATCTTCAATTAGTAACCGATTATTTTTCAAGTCAAACTTGATGATGTTTTGTACAGCTCTTATATCTTTTTTTGAGATTGCTAGCTGTAAACTTTCTTTGGGTTTATATTCTCTGAGAATATCCTTTGAGACATCAGCATCAGGATTTTTAGATAGTAGACTGACATCAACTTCTTGAGATTTATGATTACTTTTTAGTGCCGACTTGGAGGTTTCGGTGACTGTAGGGGTATGTTGCTCGTCAGTAATACCAAAACCTGCTACTTCTTGATATTGCAAATAATGTTTTACAGCTACGATATGCTCACAACGCTCTTTGGAGAATTCCTTATGTTTTATCAGGCTCAGCTCTTCTCGAAAATAGTCTTCACTCCACATACTTTTATTTTTTCTAATGGGATATATTTCATCATTAAATTCTACGAAATCAGTTAAGGGTATACTATCAAGAATATTCTGAGATTTTTTAGCTGGTATCGAACCATCAGCAGATAGTTCAATAAATTCATTTTTACTATGTTTTGTGTTCATAACGTGCCTTAGGATATATAGATATTAAATAATTAGAGTTTTACGGTGTATAAATATTAGTTAAATATAGAATATACTTCTATTTATACCTATAAAAGATAATCGCCTATAAAGCTAAAATACTGGTAATTTTAGTGTTAAACGTACTAATATGACTAAGTTCTGCTTTAGCCGTATTAATAGCCTTCTCACGTTCGTTTTTATCATTAATCTTATTTTCTAGATCCGCCATTAGACTATTAAAGCGTTCGCCAAACTCTTCATTCATAAAATCAATGTATATATCTATAGTTTTATTACTGTTATCTTTAACTTTCTTTACTGCTTCTGCAAAAAGATTTTCAAACATAGCATCTATTTCTGGACCTCGTGTCGCCCATAAATCATCAAGACTAACAAACTCTTCTTCTTGAATCTCATAAACAGCTTCTTCTTTTGTACTAAACCAACTAAAAGGATTGTACCATGTTGAATTACTAACAGTTCTAGTACCCGTTTGTACTGTATGATGCTTAACCTGTACCTCATCCTGCTCTAAAGACATATTAAAAGATGCTATTTGGTTCTTTAAGCCTTCTAACATTGGTAGTTCTAATTCTGATACATCATTAAATAAGCTGGTTATATATTTATTGTAATCTGCCGCTAATTCTGTCTGGATTTCTAGTTGATCAGCCTCAATAATTTTTTCTAAATTGATAATGAGTAAATTAAACTCGCTTTGTAAATCTTGAGTTAATTTTTTAATTTTCTCTTGAGCTTGTCTTTTAGAGGCTTCGCCTTGAAATTTGTTTCCAAAGTCAAAGGTAGTCTCTCTTAGGTTTTTTTCTTTCTGCATAAAGGCTTGTGTTGTCTCCTGTCTTAGTCCTTTTTGCTGTTTCTTTAATTTAGTAATATAACCATCTGTTTTGAATGCTTGTTTTTCTTTTTTACGTAATATATTAATAGTCTCTTGTAGACTATCAAGGGCCTGCTGGTCGGCTTCAAGAGACTTTTGCAGTTCGGCAGCATTAGTACATTGTTGTATTATCTGACTGAGTGCTTGGTTGGCTCGTGTTACACGGTTAGGAAGACTGTATTTTTCGATATAGTCGTCTATCATCATCTCAACTGCGGGTAGGCCACTACGATATAATGCTGTTGGATATTTCTTACTATTGATTTTTTCTTGAGTTTTTTTAGATAAAGGCATGTATTGAACCAAATCCATCAGTGGTTCTTCATTGAATAAGTTTTCCATTGCTACCAATTGATTACGCTCTGCACGTGTTAATAAGTCAATACTCAACTCTCGTTTACGAAATAGGGAGGTTAAGTTGGCAGATACTGGATATACCAAAGGATTATCGATACCGTTATTTTCTAGATATTGTTTAGCACGTGTAACAACATCTTCGACATATTCGCCTTTTTCTGGGTCAAATACATCTGCTTTATTAATAACAAAGATGAAACGATCTTTGCTTTGCTTGCCTCCTTTACTCATAACATCAGCAATTTGTTTTAGTAGACTTTGATCATCGTTAATGCCAAGTTGTTGTCCATTTAGAATGTATAGAACTAAGGGGTTACGATCAGAATCACCAATGTATCGCATAGTTGTCAGGTTGTGTTCAATATCTTGACTGTTATTAGGCCCTGGAGTGTCTGTCAGAACTAAGCGAACACTCTCCCGTTCTTCTATTGCAGGTATTTTTCCTTCTACATTAATCCGAAATATCTCAGGCGATTTATTCCACTCGCTCATTAACTGAGATGCCGAGTCCGCGCCTATTTTTGTCGTAAGATCTAATTTTTGTTCCTCATTGATTATATAGTCTTCATTATCTGTGCAGCTTACTGTAAAGTGACCTTGTGGCATATTGTCGTTATCAGTGATCTTAGCAATCGTAGCCGTGGTTGCTTCGTTTAATGCTGGCAATAAATCGCAACCTAACATAGCATTAATCAGGGTAGACTTACCAGACGACATGGTTGCCACTACATAGACATCAAAGTTTTTGTCAAACGCTGTATCAAACTTCTTCTGTATATCGGGAGTATCAACATACTGTTTAAATAACGGATCTTGCTTTGCCTCTAATACAAGCTGTTGAATGTCTTCTAGACGCTCTTCTGAACCTGGTACTATGTCACACGACATCTTAACATTTAGTCCGTCTTTATTAGCTTGTTTAACGGCCTCTTCCACATCAATACAGTCTGCTTCGACCCCTTTAAAGTGGATTCTATATTCTTTTTCACCATTAAATATGTCATATAACTTCTGAAAAAATCCTTCAATCCATAGCTGCAGACGTTGATTTTCATACTCAGCGAACTGAGAATTACTCTCAGGTTTTTGTTCATCGATAAGAAAGAAAGTTTCAACTGTAAAAGGGTTGTGTGTGATAGCTACGTTAATCATGAAATACTCCGTTAATGTTATAAACTGAATTTTTTAAAGTTGTGATTAATAATATTTTCTAACAGTGGTATCCCGCTAAAATAGATTAGACTTTCGATTTTGCTTTTGGGTATTTCTAATCCGTCTTTTATTGTAATTTGTATGTCTTGTTTATCTAGATTAGGTGGCGATATTTTTTTAAAACTATTAGATATATTGTAAGAGGCTTTTATAAGTCTAGCGTTATCTAGGTTATTCAAATTTTGCTGTAGCATATTACGTTCAAACCGAGTAAGAGACTGTTGGCTTAAAGCTTTTCTAGCATGTAATGCAGAGATTGCTGACACTGGTATAATAGTAGGTTTTATGAACCCAATACTTTCTAAATACGAAACTGTAGTTTCTACAAATTTTTCAATATTCTCACCTTTTTCTTCATCCAAAATATCTGCTTTATTAAGAATAAATATAATTTTTTTGCTTTTATTTGTTTTTACAACTTGATTTACTTGTGATAAAAATAGCTGGTCATCATTAATACCGATTTGAGTAGCGTTCAATACATAAATGATCATGTTGTAATGACCATTAGCTAATAAATCAAAAGTAAGGCTTTCATGATTGTTGTCTTGACTGTTATTGGGGCCAGGCGAATCATATAAAATAATATCTCCATTAATATTGTTAATAGAAGAGATGTTACCTACTAAATTGATATAGTTTATATTAATATCTGCATTCCATTCTTTTAGAGTATTGCTATCTATTATATTTTGATAGTCTACAAGAGATCTTAATCTTACCTTTTTGTTGTTTCTATTAGACTTGAGTCTATATGCAGAACCGCGAAAATTACGCTGTTTATCTTTATTGTGTATTCTTGTTATAGTCGCTGTTGTGGCCTCATTTGCACAGTGAAGCAATTCTTGTCCTAGCATTGAGTTGATTAATGTTGATTTTCCTGAACTCATTGTTGCTATGACAATAATTTCAAAAAAATTGACTACTGACTGACTTATTTTATTTTGTACCATCATTCAAATTTCCATTAAGTACTTGCTTATAGCGGATTCTAAATCTTTCTTAACAACACTCGGGCTAATTACCCGAATATGCGGTATCCAGTACTGCACGATAGGGATGACTTCTCTTGGATGGATATTTTTACATGCCAGTAGCAAATCGCCATTACCAAGCTTGCGTATCAACTCTTGATTGGGTAGTAGGTTACGACGTTCAAAGTAGCCAGCAACTTTAGCATCAACTTGCATGACGATTTCACTGATCTGATTTCCGAAAAACAGACTATCTGTAGCCATAATTTCTGTTTTGACGTCTTCACAGCATTCAAAGATCTCAGTATTCACTTGCAAATTACTAATTTGAGTAAAGCAAAAGGTCCGTGTTTGTCCATGATAGCGACCGACTACGTACCAAATGCCGTTTTTATTTAGTAAATGATAAGGTTCTAATAGGTAACGTTTACTATTATTGTTGGTGGCATAGTCAACTACCTTGCGGTAATCAAATTCGATATATTGGCAGCTATTAATGGCTTGGTCTATATTTCTAAAGTCGTCTGAACGCTCGCTTATATTTTCATAAGCGAAGCCTTTAACGAAAATGCTTTGGTTGAGTTTTTTTTGGAAAAACTGACGATCAATTTTCGGTAATAAGCCTTGTACGCTAGCAAAGCTAGCAAAGCGCTGAATATCTGCTATATCTAGATATCCAATATTACTAGGGTGCAAGCAATAAAACTGTGGACCTTCTTCATAGAGCTCTAATAAGGTCAAACGATCCTGAAAATCTCTCTTTAAAGTACGGATAGAGACTTTATAGGTATCTGCTAATTCAAAAATATTCAGACGCTCGCCGGCGTTGAGTCTAACGATAATGTCAGATAGTCGATACGCAAGTTTCTCATGCTTTCCCAGTTTCATAATTACTCAATTTGCAAGGTAACTCTGCTCTCAGTTGCATTGAGTTACTAAAAAATAACAAAAATGTAATTATGCACTATAATCGGTACTTATCAATTACTTTTGAACTTTCTTTTACTGTATCCGTAGCAAGTGATTGATAACATTATTAATATATTTTCAGGATAGGACGTTATTTACTGAAAAGTAGGTTAGATTTAAGAAGTTCAACAGTTCAACAGTTCAACAGTTCAATAGTTCAATAGTTCAATAGTTCAATAGTTCAATAGTTCAATAGTTCAATAGTTCAATAGTTCAATAGTTCAATAGTTCAATAGTTCAGTTGCTAAGCTATACTTTGTTTCTCGATGTATTGTACTAAAAACTAGTTTAGCCAAAGTAAGTGACAGGTTGTGTCATAGAGCTTAATATTTTTTTGGCTATCAAATAAATTTAGAAAAACCAGTTCATACGTTTTTTTTTAGATAAAAAGGAGAGGGTTTAATTGCTATTAAACTTAGATTAGCATTTATCAATCAAGTAGGTAAAAATATCAATTTTAGTTTATTATTATTCATAACTGATATATTAAATACTATTTGCACAAGGACAGATGATGAATTTTGTGGCTATCGACGTAGAAACTGCCAACTCAGACGTTGGCTCTATTTGTCAAATAGGTATGGCGAAATACATAAAAGGTAAGCTGATAGATACCTACTGTAGCTTTATAAGACCACAGTCTAGTTTTAGCCGAACGAATATAGATATTCATGGTATTGATAATAACCAAGTAAAAGATGCACCTTCCATATTTGATATCTATGGCAATATTATTCAATTTATCGGTAAGAATGTTGTGGTCAGTTATACCGATTTTGATCAAAGAGCAATAACGAAGTGTTTATTAGATCATGATTTGCCACTACCGTCTTGGCAATGGGCAGATGCCTCTGTCATGGTACGCGATACCTGCCAGCGGTTTAGTACTTCAGGATATAATCTTGCTAATGTATGTAAGGAATGGCGGTACGCGTTTGATCATCATGATGCTCTAGAAGACGCCAAAGCGTGTGGGTTTGTGACGACAACCATTCTTAGAGAAAATAATGCTTCAATCACGAAATGGTTAAATGCTCAGCCATCTCATCCAAGAAATAGCAATAATAGTACGCAGCGCTTCACTCAAAAACGATCTATAGAAGGTAATGAGCAAGGTAGGTTTTTCGGATTAAACATTTGCTTTACAGGCGAGCTATCTATAAAACGCGCAGAAATTGCTGATATCGCAGCGAGGCAAGGTTTTCATGTTAAAACCGGTGTATCTAAAAACCTCAATTATTTAGTTGTAGGTACACCAGATTTAACATTATTAAATGGACATGATAAAAGCAGTAAACAACGTAAGTCAGAGACACTAATTGCAGAAGGTGTCGACATCAATATTCTTACAGAACATGATTTTCTTAAAATGCTTAAGCTTTAATCTTGCTGTACAGCTCTTTTAGCTAATTCTCTTGGAATGGGTTTTATAGGTAATGAAAAACTTTATCGAAAATGTATTGGCGCTATTCAGAGAGAAGTATGATGCCAAAGAAGATGAGGCGAAAACTCATTTTATAGATTTGCCGCCTGATATAAAGCCGTCTGAAACTATTGTAGAGACCGGAGTTGATTCAAACGTTGCAAATCACAATAACTCTACTAATCCTAGAGCCCAAAATGTTTATGCGAGACAAAGCCAGACGAATAGGTATCGTGATGAGCATTTAGATGATGTGGGTGAGCTGGCAACCTTTGTTATCTCATCAAACAAGCAAAAGCATGATGCTACTTCATCGAATCGCAGACTTGGACGCTGGGTATCAAGGTATGAATCTCTAAACATACAGGGACGTATCATTGATAAGGGCTTTTTTTATTTTGGTGGTAAGCTTGAAACTTTGATTGGTTACGGCACTGAGCCATCGTTGATAAATGATAGCTTATCGGTCGGTTCGCCAAAGGTTATTTATAACACCTCAAATATCTATAGTGATGAGTCACTTGGCTACTGGCCAAGTTATGAAGCTCTATCACCCTCGTGCCGCGGGGTTTATTTAGATTGGTTGGCATCAGATCGGGCGAATCCCAATACACCGATTGGATATGTTTTCATTTACTTTGGTGGGTTTGAACGTAGAGTGATTGAAGGTATTAGTGACGATAGCGTGTCTGATAATGAGTTTGTCAGTATTTATAATGAGGTGTTACGGCTGCATGATATTTATGGCAAACAGTCCTCATTCAGTAACTACTCAGCGAATTTTTTAGAGTTTATGACGCTAGTGCGCTCGCCACTATTTGAAGAAAAAATACAAACAGCACAGCTTTTACCGTCGCCTGCCAGTAGTCAAAACCTAACCTTTAAAATGCAGTTAGCAAAAAGGGTAACCTTAAAGTTACCTATTACTGCCACATTAGCATGGGAATGGCTCATTTTTTCTAATGAATATAACTTCAAAACACCTGCAAGGCGCTGTGAATCAGAGTTTAGAGATCTGTTTGAGATTTTATACCAAAAAGCCTATCCAAATGGATTTATCATCCCTCCTAATAAAACCAAATTAAAAATTAGCTATCATGCTGCGAGCCAATCAATTGTGAGTGTCGACCTTACCCTTGATGATTTGCAAGACCCAAGCGCCTTAAAATCACCCATCAAAAAGCTGATTGCTATGGCCGAACAGTGTAACGAGGCTTTGGATGCTTACAGTCGTTATCTGGGGAGAGAGGGTAACTCTGCAACAGGCATAGACGCTATTATGTTACTGCCCAAAGCACTGATTCAGCAGCAAGCGTACCGAGAAAAATATACAGTCATACAAAACTTTAAGGCATGGGCAGAATCTGTTACTCAAAATGATGAAGGGCTGACAACGGTTAAAGAGCTATGGGGGTATTTAGTTGAGCCGTCATCTCAGTCGTCACATACTATGCCTAAGTCATTTGCTAAAAAACATGGTGAGATGATTACTAATTTAGCTGAGTTGGCTGGCTTCGGTGTTGTACCAGATCAGCGTTATTATCAGACCAGTCTTAAACCGGATGGATATGTGGTTTTATTTGATAGTGGTCATGGTCAAGACTTTGAGCCGAGTACGTCATTTTACCAAATCAGTTTGGCGCTTAGATTGGGTGCCATGGTGGCAACCATTAATGGCTATGTCGATAAAAGAGAAGTAGATACGCTACTGACGATTATTGAGCAAGACCCTCAGCTTACTGCTATTGAAAAGGCGTCGCTAAAGGCTTATCTGTTATGGCGCTTAAATAGCCCTTCTAATATGGCGGGTCTAAAGGCAAAGCTAGCAGTACTTAATGAGGAGAACATTAGCTTTATCAGTCGTTTTATCATCTCAGTTGCCTTAGCTAACGGTAATGTAGAGCCAAGTCAAATCAAACAAATTGAAAAGCTGTACCAGGCTTTAGGTCTTGATAAAAACTCAGTGGTTAGTGATATTCACCATTTAACCAGTGCTAAAAAGATCACGTCAACATTTAACGATGCGACACAGCAAAAGACGACCAATGACAATAGTATTGGAGTTAATGCTAATATCTCAGATCGTAATAGTAAGCCGTTTATTTTTAATACGGAATTATTAGCTGCGTATGAAAGTGAGACAGGCGACGCTAAAGCAATGCTGGCAAGTATATTTGCAGCAGATGATGACGATATGGAAGCGGATAATGAATCCCTATCAGATGAGCAAGTAAATAATAATGCTGAAGCTGATAGGACCAAAGAATCTGTTGCTAAAGGTCTAGATACTATTCATAGTAAGCTGTATCAGCAGCTTATTAGTAAAGAGGTATGGCAACGAGAGGAAGCTGAAGTGTTATGTGAGTCCTTAAATTTAATGATAAATGGGGCGATCGAGACTATCAATGATTGGTCGTATGATAATGTCGATGCACCAGTATTGGAAGCTGAAGATGAGATAGTGATCGACTTTGAGATTGTCGAAGAGTTAAAGGTATTGGACTAAATATAAGAATCAGTAAGGATGAATAATGACCAGTAAAAAAATTAGAGCAAAAGAGCGCGATGCTATTATTCAGTCATTGAAGGCGGGAGTCACGCCCAAGGTAGGTATTCAGCATATCCAAGTGGGGCGTATGAATGAGCTCAAAGCGCTCATAAGCGATATTGAGCGCGTCGCTGATGGCGGTTCGGCCTTTCGTCTTATTATTGGTGAATATGGTTCAGGCAAGACTTTCTTTTTAAGTGTGGTAAGGGCCATTGCGCTTGAGCGTAAACTGGTCACTGTTAATGCTGATTTATCGCCTGATAGGCGTATCCAAGCATCGTCAGGACAAGCAAGAAACTTATATTCTGAGCTCATGCGTAATTTGTCTACTCGTAATAAACCAGATGGTAATGGTTTGGCCAGTGTAGTAGAGCGCTTCATTACAGAAGCACGCAAACAAGCAGATAGTACTGATGAGGCTATTGGTGAGGTTATCCAGCACAAACTGGCTGAATTAACAGAGTTGGTTGGTGGCTATGATTTTGCCAAGGTCATTGAAGCTTATTGGCAAGGACATGAAGAAGGTAATGATGAGCTGAAGGTCAATGCGATTCGATGGTTACGTGCAGAGTACTCAACAAAGACTGATGCTAGACGTCATCTAGGCGTGCGTACTATCATATCTGATACCTCTTTTTATGACGCGCTTAAAATAATGAGTTTATTCGTACGGCAGGCAGGCTATCAAGGATTGCTAGTCAATCTTGATGAAATGGTCAACTTGTATAAGCTTAATAGTACACAAGCACGCCAAGCCAATTATGAGCAGATTCTACGTATTCTAAATGACTGCTTACAAGGTACCGCTGAGCATCTAGGGTTTTTATTGGGCGGTACGCCAGAGTTTTTACTTGATCCGCGCAAAGGGTTATATAGCTATGACGCCTTGCAAACGCGATTAGCAGATAATAGCTTTGCCAAGCGGGCAGGTGTTATTGACTATTCTTCACCTGCATTGCATTTGGCGAGCCTCACACCAGAAGAGTTATATATCTTACTTAAAAACCTGCGTCATGTTTATGCAGGTGGTGATGAAGCTGAATATCTGGTACCTGATGAATCCTTACAAGCTTTTTTACAGCATTGTAGTCAAACGATAGGTGATGCTTACTTTAGAACGCCTCGTAATACTATTAAAGCGTTTTTGGATATGTTAGCTGTCATTGACCAAAACCCAGACATTTCATGGGATCAACTTATTGAATCAGTAACTATCGACCCTGAAATGCCATCCGATATGGACATTGATATGAGTGGTATGGATGAAGAAGACGAGCTTACTGATTTTAGGCTATAGGTCACCAATAATATTAATAAAAAACATGAGAAACTACCTTTGAGAGACGCTCATCTCCAGCTCGACTTCCGTATACAGCGTTGGATATTTAACCAAGGTTGGAGCGGATTGCGCGAAGTGCAAGCTAAGGCGATCGCGCCAATTTTGTCTGGAAAAACCGACGTACTTATTAGTGCAGCGACTGCTGCTGGCAAGACTGAAGCGTTCTTTTTGCCAGCATGTAGTGCCCTTGTTAAGTCAGACGAGGGTCAGAATGTAGATAGATATGAGAAAGAGGCTCAGGGCAACGGAGTAGGCATTCTATATATAAGCCCACTAAAAGCGCTCATTAATGATCAATATCGAAGGCTTGAGAGTTTAGCAGACCTGCTTGATATGCAAGTGACGCCATGGCATGGTGATAGTCCACAGAGTAAAAAGAATAAGCAAAAGAAGTCGCCATCCGGAATTATTTTGATTACGCCTGAGTCGCTTGAATCTTTACTGGTTCGGGATGCAGGTTGGGTCAAACAAGCTTTTAGTAATCTAAAATATATTGTGATTGATGAGTTTCATGCGTTCTTAGGTAGCGAGCGTGGTCAGCATTTACTATCACTTTTGACTCGGCTTGAGCATGTCACTGAACGTTTAAATTCACCTATCCCGAGAGTTGCATTGAGTGCAACGTTGGGAGAACTTAAAAGCGTACCGCAGTCACTAAGACCTAATCAGTCATTGCCTTGTGTTATTATTGAAGATGATGAGGTAATAGCTAGCATTAAGGTGCAAATAAAAGGTTATATAGAGCCCAGTCAATTAGCGCTCAGATCAAATGATGAAAACGTTAATTTTGAAAGTTTTGGCTCTAAATATTCTCTCTCTAAAGATACTGACTCTGAAAATATGGGTATTCAGCATCCCTATACTGCCGAAGCACAAGTCTGTGCTGACTTATACCGTTTATGCCGTGGCGGTAGCCATCTGGTATTTGCTAATAGCCGCAAGCGTACAGAAATGATTGCTACAGAGCTGAGTGAGCTATGTGAGCGTAACATTGTGCCCAATGAGTTTTTCCCTCATCATGGTTCACTCTCAAAAGAGCTTAGGGAAACCTTAGAAGCACGACTACAAAAAGAAGCGCTGCCAACCACCGCCATATGTACCATGACCTTAGAGCTAGGAATTGATATTGGTAAGGTTGATACGGTAGTACAAGTGACAGCGCCGCATTCTGTAGCCAGTCTTCGGCAACGGCTCGGACGCTCAGGTAGGCGTGGTGGTTCAGCCGTACTTAGAATGCTCATTACCGAAAAAGAAATCAGTAAAGATACCAGTCTCATTGATGATCTACGTCTTGAGTTAATACAGTCACTCGCGATGATAAGACTGTTGATTGTCGATAAATGGTTTGAGCCGGCGGACACTTCGTTATATCACTTCTCAACGCTATTGCATCAAGTACTAGCGACTATTGGTCAATGGGGCGGTATTCGTGCTGACCAGCTTTATATGCTGTTATGCAAACAAGGACCTTTTCAAAAAATACAACCAATTCACTTTAAATCGCTGCTTAGCCAGATGGGAAGTGCTCAACTGCTTACCCAACTCGGTAATAATCAGTTGGTGCTAGGTGTTGTCGGTGAGCGTATTGTTGGTCATTACACTTTTTATGCCGTGTTCAAAACCCCAGAAGAATATCGTATTGTGGCAGGTAATAGGACGCTTGGAACGCTACCAATTGAGACTATGTTATTACCTGAGCAGTACATCATTTTTGGCGGTAGACGCTGGCAAGTTAAAGATGTTGATATAGATAAAAAAGTAGTGGATGTTATCTCTGTCAAAGGCGGTGGTAAGCCTCCAGCTTTTGGTGACAGTAGCATGTCTATACATGACCGAGTACGCCGAGAAATGTATGAGATATTGAACAACGGTGATTATCGTATTGCAGTTGGCGAGAAACATCTAGATTTCGCTGATACGGTGGCCAGACACTTATTTTTAGAAAGTATTGATACTTTTAACAGGTACGATTTAAGTAATCGACCGGTTATAGATAAAGATGGTCATAGCTACATATTCATGTGGCGTGGCGATAAGATAGTGAACACTTTGAAAATGCTGCTTATACGAGATGACTTTGTCGTTGAAGATTATGCAGGTGTCATCCGTATTCATAAAGTAGATTCGACTCAGGTTTCTCGATTTTTAAAAAGACTTTCCAATCAGACTTTGCCCACCGCCACTGAGCTTGCAGAAACTGTACCTAACAAAATGATCGAAAAATTCGATGAATACTTACCTGATGATTTGCTCAATATTGGTTACGGTGCCCAAATGTTTGATATCGTTGGATTGAAAGAGTGGTTGGAGCATTTTAAAAATAAACTCAGCTTTTCAGTATGACTCAGAGGTTAAGCTAAAAACTAATCATTTAAAAAATGTTTGTCCTGAAGGGTCGAAGTATGGATATAAAGACTATAGAAAAAAAGCTACAGAAGTTTTCTCATGAAAGAGAGTGGGATAAGTTCCATTCGCCAAAGAACATCTCAATGGCGATGTCAGTAGAGGTTGCTGAGTTGGTTGAAATATTCCAGTGGCTTAGTGAAGAAGAGTCACGTAATCTAGATAGTGATCAAATTCGATGCGTAAAGGAAGAGATAGCTGATATCTCTATATACATACTCACAATGTGTATAAAGCTGGATATAGACTTGGAGGAAGCTGTTTTGAGTAAAATACAGCTGAATGAAAAAAAGCATCCTGCCTTTGGTAATAAAAAAAAGCGAGCTGAATAAATGTTTGACCATGCAATGAAAGATTTCCCATTCTCTATCGAAGACTTTCCATTTGATTACAGTACCATCAGCTCAATACGAAAAAAAGCACCAGTCAGTTATGACTATCCTGTGGTCTATATCATTTACAGTAAAAAATCTAAAAAAGCTTATGTCGGTGAGACGACTAATATTACGAGTCGAATTAGTCAGCACTTAGCGAATGAAGAAAAAAGAGAGCTACAGAATATCAGGGTAGTATTTAGTGGTTATTTTAATAAGTCTACCGTATTAGATATTGAGTCCAATCTTATACAGTATATGCAAGCAGATAAGCAGTTCAAACTACTAAACGGCAATGCTGGCATCTCTAACCATAAATATTATCAAAAAGACTTATATCATGAGACCTTCAAAGGTATTTGGGATGAACTGAAAAGCGAAAAAATAGTAAAGAGTGATTTGCTGGATATTCAAAACTCTGATCTCTTTAAGTTTTCTCCATACAAATCTCTGTCTGAAGATCAAATGAATGCCATAGAGCAGTATCTGCATGTGCTAGGCAAAGAAGACATTCCTAACAGTACGGTCTTTGTTCAGGGTAGTGCTGGTACTGGCAAGACAATACTGGCCGTTTATCTTATAAAGCTGTTGTTATCACAAGTTAGTGCAGATGACTTATCAGAGTATGCTAACAACAAGCATTTGATTGACTTAGTAGGTAAAGTAAAGAGTAAGATTAAAACTACTGGCACTTCAAAGGTAGATATGAAGATAGCTTTGGTCGTGCCTATGACATCTCTCAGAGATACCTTAAAAAAGGTTTTTAGAAGCATACATGGTTTATCAGCGAATATGGTTATTGGCCCTAACGAAGCAGCAAAAAGCCACTTTGATTTGCTAATCATTGATGAAGCACATCGATTGAGAAGAAGGAAAAATATTTCTGGTTATGGTGCTTTTGATCAAACCTGTAGGGATCTCAAATTGGATATCGATAGTAACAATAGCGATGAGCTTGAGTGGATAATGCGCTCAAGTGATAATCAGCTGTTCTTTTACGATGAGCACCAGTCTGTTAGACCTTCTGATATTGAAAAAGATCGCTTTTCCTTGGTAAAAAGTACTGCTACCGTTCTTGAGCTTAAGTCGCAAATGAGAGTAGCGGGCGGCGATGATTATATTGATTTTGTTGACCGTTTATTGAAGGTAGATGAAAACTTGCAGCCTTGGAAGTCAAATAATTATGACTTAGAGGTTTTTGCAGATATGCCAGCCTTTATTAAGGCGCTTGAGATCAAGGAAAACAAGTTTGGTTTATGTAGAGTTATTTCAGGCTACTCATGGGAATGGGTGTCCAGAAAAGGCACTGAGCCTGATGCTGAAATCGATGGGGTAGAGTTATATTGGAATAGAACCAATAAAGACTGGGTTAATTCAACGACAGATATGACTGAAATGGGCTGCATTCACACCACGCAAGGCTATGATCTTAACTACGCAGGAATAATATTTGGAAGTGATATTATCTATAATAAAGAACTTCAAAAAATCGAAGTCGTTAAAGGTAATTATTACGATAGAAATGGTAGAGTAGGGATTACGGATGATCAACTACATGATTATATTATCAATATTTATAAAACTATTATGTATAGAGGGATAAAGGGAACCTATATTTACTGTTACGATGAAAATCTTCGGGAATACTTTCAGAGCTGTATTGGCTAGTATTGGAGTTTTATAGTTACAATTTTTATGTGATTGTGATTTTACTTGAAGAGACTATTATCTTGTCTAAAGCATAAGCCGTTAAGCAGGTAGCGGACAATGACGGCAATATCTCAACTACTGTTATGGACAAATGAGGGTCGACTATACTTAGCAGGTGTTAAAGATCTCTACACTAAAGAGCTGGTCGGCTGTGCCTTTAATAAACGCATTACCACTAATTTAGTATGCCGTGCACTCAATATGGCAATCAAGAGTAAACGACCAATAGTGCATTCTGATAGAGGTAGTCAGTACTGTAGTTACACGTAACATAAGATCCTCAAGCAGTATAAATTACAACCAGACTTGGATTCAAAAGGGTTTAGGCTATAAAACACCAAGACAGGTGTGGTTTGACTTTTATCGCCAGGCTGCGTAACTAAAATCTCTCAAGTTTGACTGTACGGATTTGACGGCAGGGATCAAGCTGATTATTTAGGTGTGCTTAAATCTACCATTTTTTATATAATTTTCGCACGTTTTCTTGATGTATAGATATTGATAAGCTTGCAAAAATTAGAATGATGACGACTGGAACTAACCAAGTACCAATAGATAAAATACTTAGGTTCTGCTCAACTAACACTTTAAGCATTTCATGACTATAAAAGCTTCTCACTCCTCTAATATATAAAAACTGAGCTAGTAAGGCTAATACGCTACCTAGTATGAATATATAAAGAGGTTTAGTTCGTCTCATAAGTATAGCTGAATGTAATTCTAACCAATCTTGAAATTTATATGTCATCTAACAAACACCTTTTAATATATTTAATTTATGATTATTAAAAACCCTACTAATCTTGACCAGCGTGAGTTTATAAAGAATTTGAAACATTCAAACAGTTCGGTTGTTTAAAGTTCTAAAATATTTTTTAAGTGGCGAACTAAATGAGATTAAACTGTTACTCTAATTAAAACACGATTCAACTTATGCCTGATCATATATTCAAAGATGATTACACCAGCTAACAGGGTCACCATGTATGCCATTCTGATAATTATCTTCTATCCACTTTATAAACTTAATCCTAAGAATTGGAGGTATTTTTTTATATTGCATATTACGACCCTTGTTACAAACCTTTATGAGTTCATCTGGTATCGCTGGTGCATTTTCACCAAAATAGTAAAACTCTTTAGAAACAAGGACGTACTTACCGCTGATATCAGTTTCCAAGTGTTTTGCATTTGGTTGTTTACTGGTCAAAGAGTGCGCTGAATTCTCTTGTATCCAATTTTTAGTACTAATATCCTGATGGTAAATATTGTCTCCGTACATTTTTACTAAGCTACCGTTAATTATAGGTTTTTTGCATTGAAATCTTGAATCATTCCAATATTTATTGAATGGTAGTTTTTCTTCCACTTTCATTGCGTAAATTAAGTGATTAGTATTCTCTAGGCTCTTGCTACCTGTACCTACCACCCAATCGCCAATCGATAAGTTATCGTTACCTCTAATTGATGGTTTGCAAATAGCTAGAGTACAGTAGTTATGAAAAGGATTAGGTGCTAGCCCATAATCGTGTTCAACTCTATAAGAAAATAAGTTCATCATGAGCAACTCACTCTTTTAATAGTATGTATAGAATCGCTTTCAGTCCCATCGGGTTTTTCTAGGAGTGCTGTTTTACCTGATATGACATCACCTAACTTCTCTAAAGAGTTCGAACCTAATATTGAACCACCATACTTTTTGAAATTATCAGGTAGCTTTACGTTATTTGTACAACCATGCTTATATATGCCAATAATCTGTTTACCTTTCAGATGAGCTTGCTTAATTTCATAGTCCACCCAAGGTCGAGTGTGCGTTTTCTCGCCAATAAGGCAAATAAAAGTTCCCGCCCAATGAATTCTTGCTCTCAGTAATCTTTCTACTACAGCATTACTAGGTGGCTTTCTATTATGATGTTTTGTGCTGTCGATAGAGCTATTGCGAATGTCATACCCAGCATTTTTTAACCGTTTTTTGAGACTTTGTACATTGTAATCATCTTTACCATAATGACTTATAAACACATTATTCTGACTTCCCATATTATTCCCTTAAAATATGACACCCATTGACTTGCATAGTCACTTTAACGTATAACCTTATAATCTTTCCGTCTCAATGTTCAGTAAATAAAAAAATACTGAGTAAAAACTCATAAATCTTATGTGGCATCAATTTTTTTAATCTCAAGCGGTTACAGCTCAATTAAGAATAAAAACTATCAAATTTTTAAAACACGAGAGCAAATATGAGCTTTTTAGGTGAAAAAGAATTAAAAGAAAAAATAAAGTCAATCATTCCTCAGTATAGGCCAAAGTATATAGACAGTAATAAATATGAGTTATGTCTGGGGTCTTCTTATTGTTCTTCTGATAGCAAGTTTCGAGTCCTACAAGCTGAAGATAAACAAATAGTAGTTAATCCTGGTGAGTTTTATTTTTTAGAAACTTATGAAACAGTCGAAATGCCTAACGATATGATGGGCTTTATTTCTATAAAGGCCAGTGTAAAATTTAAAGGTCTAGTAAATATATCAGGATTTCATGTAGACCCTCACTTTAAGGGAAAAATTGTATTTTCCGTACTCAATGCTGGTCCTAGTCCAATAAACCTTATGATAGAAGAGCCATTATTTCAGATATGGTTCGCCACATTGACTAGTACTTCTGAAAGTTATGACGGTAAGCATCAAGGTCAAACTGGTGTTACTGGAAAGCTACTTAATGACCACATGAGTGGAAGCGACAATGCATCTCTTGGCGACTTGCAAAGACAAATTAAAGATCTTGATAATAAGTATGAGAAAGTATTAGTATTAGCCGCTTTAATAGGAGCTGCTATACTTGGTGTAATGTTCAAAGCTTACCTTACTTAGACTATGTCAACCAAGACCAATAATCTATTAATTAAAATAGTGTCAATTCTCTTGTTGTAGCTGGTAAACACGGCTTATCTATATTCTGATTAATGTTCCATTTAGGAGGGAAGAAAAGTTCTAATGGTTTGGGCGTCTCTTTGTACTGTTGCTTGATACGCTTATTTTGCACTTGTAACTCAGGCATCTTTACTCTTAAAATCTTATCTGTTTCACAAAAGCAGTTTTGTATATCTATGAGGGTGGGAGCTCTCCCAAAAAGAGGCTTAAATTCATTAAAATCAAATTTTTTCTGATAATATTCGAAGTTTTCTTGCGTGAATCTAATAATGTCCTCATTGCTATACCTCGCTGACGAAGCATTACCAAAGCATTTTTTAATACCTCTTATAGCACCAATACCTGCTTTTACAAACGAGTCTTCACTAAAATTTATGACCGTCGAATAATTCATATCAATGGCATATTGATATGCTAAAAAATCGCCAATAAACGAGCAACCTCTAAGGTAATCAAAAGCATCAGACAAAGAGTTTGCATCGATAATTTTATCGATGACAGACTGCCCAATTAATTCATCTTTAACCATTTGGAGCCATTTTTCATGCTTAAAATCAAGATGGTTATATAGAGAGTGTGTGCCCGTCATCATATAAGCATTATTAAATATGGGCCCACTTTCCTTTCGTTTTAATAAAGCCTTATTAATATGCTTCAAATTGAAATTATCTATAGAAATTTTACCAACTTCGCTCTCAAGATACTCCCACGTTTCAGGCTTGTTAAATATTTTGAACACGATAATACGAAGTAAAACATCTTTGTTAGAAAAATTATCATCCGAATAGATAACATTCCTAATTAGATATTGACTAACTCTATCCATCGCTCTATAAACATTTGTAAATTTATAGGTCTGTAAGGTTAGATCTTGGGTCAAAGGGTAATTTTCTTCGTATTTATTCCAGAAGATATTCATTCTTTCTTGAGCGAAATAAAGATAGTATTTGAAAATATCGTCGTTTGGTTTAATCATTTCTGTTGCCATTTTATTATATTTATTTATCAAGTATAGTTGATACTGTTATTAGGTATAGAATAGATATCCTTTAATTTTCATCAAGTTTTTTAAACTCAAGCGTCCTTTTTTTACGACTTCCTATTATAACTCCACCTTCATTTTCAACGACCTGATTAAATACTCTATACCCTTGTGTAATTGCTTTCACCCACAGCTGTAATGGACACTCTTCAACCTCATACCCTCTGACAAAAACTTGAATAGTTTTCAGTAAATCATATGAGACGCTACTTTCCTTTGTAAAGTCAACACCCTTTTCTTTTGACATAGAGAATAACCAAGCACTCAAGCCTTCTTCAATGACAATTGGTCTACCACTGTCTTGTGTTTCATCAATGAAAGCAACACTTTTTCTCTTATGCTTGATTAGAGCTCTAAATGTAGGTGACCAATGTAATATGGCGACGAATGCTAGATGGAATACGTCATGATACTTATAGTTATCACCATCTTGATGGTTATCGTTCAAAGCACTACCAATATATACATCGTTCCATTTAAGATAGGCTTTGCCATTTGCTTTTCTAACAATATGTACTTCAAAGTCTACTGGTAACTGCTCATCCTTATTAAAATCGGCGTCGAATGATAATAATGGTAATTCAAGCTCCTCAATAGGTATAAACCTATTTCTTATCTTATATATATTTTTCTCAACGATTTCTAACAAATTGAGATTGAGAAAGCTCATAATCTCAAGGTAAGCATTTAGGAAATCTTTGCTGCTCTCTAGATTAGGCTCTTTGCTAATAGCGACTGTTCGACCTATTAGATTAACAAATAGCAGCTGTTTGTTCTCAGTTATGTTAGTACTACTAACTTCAACAAAGGGCTTATTATTAACCCCTGTTATAATAAGTTCACCTTGTTGCTTATTAGAAGAGTTAGCATCGCTAAATAATTCCCAAATTTTAATGTTTTCACTGATGATAATTAAGGTAAAATACCAAAATATGTCACCCATTTCTTCAATCACTTGTTCATCTGAATGATCATTTGAAGCACTACTTAGTAACTTCTTCTTTAGCAATGAGACTAAGCTACCTACTTCACTAAATAAGCCCATTTGGGCTCCGAAAAGCATTTTATCAGCAGCAAACTTATTGGTCTCTTCAACAAGCTTCATGTATTTATTTAGGGAGACGCTGTGATTTTTAATCATTGCTTATTCCAATCAGATGGTAGACCAACTACCATATTTTCAGCAGGTTCGTGATCGTAAGCCCATTCTATGAACTCATTAAGGACCGAATAATGTTCTTTAGGAAAGGTTTTATGCCCTGACTTTTCAATGCAAATATCTTCTCCATTACAATATCTAAATCTTTGTGGTATCACTTTCGAGTTTTGACCGTAATATACATAGTTAGAGGATATAAGTACATTTTTTCCACTCATATCTTTTGTCATATGTTCTTTAACTATAAAGCCTTCACTATCTGAATGTTTTGAATCTAATTGAATAATAGTTTCACCCTCGAAACGATAAATATTATCTCCAGCCTGTTTCAATTTGTTTCCACTCATATTAGGGATTTTATCAAAAAACCTTCTATCTTTTGAGTACTCTTCAATAGTAAGAATTTCCGTCACCTGCATAATATAAATAAGTTGACCTTGATCACCTCTGGGTAAAGAGCCCGTTCCTATGATAAAGTCACCAATTTTAGCGATTCTTCTTATTGCTGGTTTACAAGTAGCTAGTGTTAAAAGGTTCCCTGTTGTATTAGGAGCAAAACCATCATCATATTTCATTACATAAGAAAATAGTTTCATATTAGCATCCATGCCTGCTAGGAGTAGACTGTTTCAAAGAATTACCTTCTTTATCAATATATACTCCATCTAAATCGTCTAGTCTCTCAAGTGCATCAAGGGGTATTATAGAGTTAGAAAATTGCATAGCTTTTAAAAGTAAAGAAGCAGGTGCAAAGGAGTCTGCATAAACAAATATGATTTTAATATCATATTGGCGTGCTGAAGAAATGACTATAGAGTCCAAATATTTACACGTATCCAATTCATTGGTCATATAAATAAAAATAATATTCAGTTCTCGAAATTCAAATGGTAGTTGAAGTCGGCTCGATTCAAGAGACCATTCACATTTGATCTCCCTATCATAGAAATCAGGTTCATATTTATTATTAAGCCTGTTTTTAACAGAGTTAAAGTGATCTGATTTTGTATCAGCTGCATTGGTATAAGTAAATAGCACGTTCATTGTTCCAATTACTCCTCTAATAAGGTTAATTACTCATTTATCCTACGCCAAATAACACTGATAATCTAGCTACTTCCAAGATAATAATAATGAGTTATGATAGTCTTGAACGACATCAATGCTACCTTCGAGAGTAACCCCTTTTTTTAGTCAATTTTCAAGACTTGCATTCATTTGAATCAAAATTTTTAATATTGTAAGAGGAGCTACCGTATGGCAATAAATACGCCTAAGCACAAAGTATTTGTAAGCTTTCATCATGCTGATGATGATTATCGTTTGGAGTTTGAAAATGCGTTCTCAAATAACGTTGAAACATTCGTATCTCGTTCTGTGAAAGACGGTGATATAGATCAATATATTAAGACAGACACTGCTAGAAGACTTATCCGTGATAAGTTCATATCTGACAGTACTGTAACGATAGTTCTAATTGGCGAAAGTACTTGGAGAAGAAAACATGTTGACTGGGAGTTAGGATATAGCTTGAAATCCACAAGTCAAAATACTCGTTCAGGTCTGATCGGCATATTACTACCTAATTATAAAAAATGTTCTAATTATAGATGTGAAGTAAAAACAACACATGATGGGATTAGCTATACTCCTTGTAATATACCACCAAGACTTTATGATAATATTAGGAGTGGTTATGCAAAGATATATTCATGTCCCATTAACGCTAACAATTTGAAATCTTGGATTCACGAAGCTTTTGACAACCGAAAATTAATTAATCCAGACAATTCACGTACTTTATTTGCAAATAATAGAGAGAAGAATCAAACTCATTGGCAAAATTAAGTTGTTTAAAAATTGAAAAACTCACTTTAAAATAATCAAAAATTGATACTTGGGAATACCGTTAAATGAGCACATACAACATAAACCTTCCTCCACTTGCTGTTCATTTTGTATGGCATCCAAATGATAATGATAGTGTTTTTGACGTAATCAGTGAGTTCCGACGCTTCTTAACCCGTGATGTAGATAGGCCATTCTCACGGGAAATCAATATACCTACCTTTCTATATAGCTCTAGAAAACCTACTGAACCTCCTAAAGATATACCATCTAAAATTGCCGCTCAAAACGTCGTATTTCTTTTTACTAGCAAACATACTTTAGTCGAAAATCAATGGAAAGATTATCTTAATGACTTTCCCGTGAATGATAGCAAGTATTCTGTTGTTCCAATTTCAGTTGACAAATACGGTCAAAACCATAGCCTTTCAGGAAGTTTAAAAAACAAAAATTTCGTCCGAGCATACGATTGGCCAAGTGATACGCGTATAGAGAATGGAATTCTAGAGCTAGCACATGAGCTGTATCGATATAGTTTCCATGAAATGAAGTCTGAAAACAAAGGTATTGACTCGTCAATAAAATTATTTTTAAGTCATGCTAAAAAAGGAGGTACTGGGCTTAGTCATGCTCAGGCTATTAAGCATTTCATAGATAATAGTAATATGCGAAGGTTTTTTGATGCTAACGAGATATCACCAGGATTTAAGTTTGATAACGAGATTGAAAGTCATATCAAAGATTCAACTATGGTTGCTATTGTAAGCGATGCTTACTCCTCAAGATATTGGTGTCAGAGAGAAATTCTAACAGCTAAAACAGAACAGAGGCCTATTGTAGTGGCTAATAGTCTTGAGGAGTATGAAGATAGGATATTCCCAGCTGCTGGTAATGTACCTTGCGTCCATATCACTGCAGATTCTTTAAAACCGATAGATATATTACGCATTTTAATCGCAGCTTTATTAGAGACTATACGCTTTAAGTACTCTCATGCGCTTTTACGCTACTATCAAAAACAAAATTGGATTGATTCTAAGGCTATTATTCTAGCTCGTCCTCCTGAAATTCAACAAGTTATTGAATTTTTTGATAAAAGGGCTAATCCTGATGAGCATCCAGAAGATTTAACAATTTGTTATCCGGAGCCTCCTTTATACGCAGAGGAGACAGTATGGACTAATTATTTAAATGTAAAAATTTTAACTCCTTTATGGTCGAATACTGAACAAGAGAGCCGTTTATATAGAATAGGTATTTCTATTTCAGAATATCTAGAAGATGGTTATGAAGAACAACACCAACACCTCGATGAACTGCAAAGACTATCTCAAACCTTAGCTCGTCATTTATTGGCTCGTAAAAATACTTTAATATATGGTGGTGACTTACGAGACAATGGGTTTACACAGTTTATACTTGAAGAGGCTGCGGTTTTGAGAGATCGTCTACAAGTAGATGAATTATTTGTAGAGAATTACTTAGCTTGGCCACTACATTTAAATGAAGATAGTAAAGATTTTCTTGCTAAATATTATAAGCTACTAAAAATTGTGAAAAGTGACCTTCCTGACGACACTACAGAATTAGTATCTAATAAAGAAATTTTTCTTCCACCTTCTTGTCCTGAAAATAAATATATATGGTCCCGCTGTTTAACAAAAATGAGAGAAGATTCAATTGATAGTTCGGATATAAGAATATTTGCTGGTGGTAAGTTAGAAGGTTATTTAGGAAAGATGCCAGGGGTTCTAGAAGAGTTTATTATTGCTTTTGATTTACAAAAACCAATTTATCTTGTGGGAGGTTTAGGAGGATTAATTCAGAAGTTGAGTAACTCTATTTTAAATGAAAAAGTAGCTGAAGAGTTCACTGAAAAATGGCAGATAACTCATAATTCCGAGTATTCCCAATTACAACAGTTCGCTGGCGAAAAGTCTCATAGCGCAGATTATGACTATATTAGACAAATCATATCAGGAATGACTATAAAAAAGCTATCGAATAATACCGGTTTATCTGAGACGGACTATTTAAGTTTGATGACAACACCATTTGTAGAAGAAAGTGTCTATTTGATACTTAAAGGACTCAACAAATTATCGAATGACAAATAGTCAGTATTAAGACGTACTAAATATCTATCAAAATGCTATCTAAAAATTAATATACCTTTGCACCTTACTTTTTATTTATTTCCTAAGTTACCATTTTATGTATCACGGTGAGTACTTTTTTAATTGCTTAGTTTACCAAATTTAAATCTAATATTTTTAGTATAGCTTGCTCGCGTAAAAATTATAGCAAGTAGTAAACTTTCTTTAAGGGCCTTTTTTCTAGATTGAGCTACTGTATTTTTAAAGGATGGTTATAGTGCCTGCGGCAGAATTCCAGCTCAACTTTTTAAGACGTATTCAGTGGCTGCTTGAATCTAGCTCCTATACCTCGACCTATAAATTTGCCTTATTAATGGCAATGGTTAATCTGTCTATAGAGACTGGAATTAATGATGACAGTGAACACAGTATTTCTTATGAGCAGTTAGCAGAGCAATTTATACAGCTTTATTGGACACAAGCATTACCATACTCAGGTCAAAGTAGTGATTCTGTACTCAGACAAAGCAGTACAACAGGGCAGGCTAGTGTTATTAATAGCATTCTAGATTTGCAGCATAAAACTAAGACAACCAGTCTAGCTATAGCTCACACACAAAATATCAAACTATGGCAATCCACTATCAAAGATATTTCCTCGACTATCAAAAAGTACCCCGCAAGATATCTGCAAAGTGCGGAGGACAAAATTAACCGTGAGTTCTTATACGCTTATGACTCAAGATCCAAGGTAATAACTTTAAAGCCTGGTATTGCATACTGTTTTACACGCTTTAGTAAAATAATTAACAAGCTATGCCAACAGTATTGGACAGAGTTCATACGTAAGAACAGTCGCAACCAAATATATTTTAGCGATGACATTGATTTGCAGCAGTTCTTGTTTGATCAATCACGCCAAAGTCTAAAAATATTAATACCTATACTGCTTGATACTCAACAGGGACGATGCTTTTATTGCCATAAACCCTTAAGAACTAACATCGAAGTTGATCACTTTATTCCTTGGTCAAAATATCCTATTGATACGACTCATAACTTTGTACTCACTGACCATAAGTGTAATAACAGCAAACGTGACTATCTAGCTGAAGAGCTATTTTATGAAAAGTGGCTAGAACGCAATCAACAACACGGTCATACGATTGAAAAGGAAGCGAAAACTATTGGTTTTACGACCAATCAACTTCGCTCTGAAACAATCAGCCAGTGGGCTTATCAAATAGCGGTGGAACATGAAGATTTAGTCTGGTCACCAGAACCAAGTATCAAACTACGAATTATTAACCCTAGTTTACTGCCTAGGCTTAGGGGCTGATAAGTAAACTTATTATTATCTACTGGACTAAAATGAAGACTATAGAAGTTGTTGCCGCCATTGTTGTTAATGATGGGAAAATACTGTGCGCTCAACGTGGCAAAAATAAACTGGGTTATCTTTCTGAGAAATTTGAGTTCCCAGGAGGTAAGTTGGAAAGTGATGAAACGCTAGAACAAGCATTAGCTCGTGAGATAAGGGAAGAGCTTAATATGTCGATTAGCGTTGACCGTTTATTACTAACAGTTGAACATGTGTATCCAGACTTCAAAATTATTATGCACAGCTTCATTTGTTATACGCAAAGCCGTGCTTTGTTATTGAATGAACACTTACAAGTACTTTGGTTAGGGGTGAACGAGCTTGATTCGCTGGATTGGGCTGCTGCTGATCTTCCAATTGTAGACCAGCTAAAGGCTACTATGTAATGAGCAATAAAATTCAAGAGCTACAAAATGCGCTGATCTCTGGCTTTATAGATCATACGAGAGCTTCGAAGCATACTTTTAAACCAGAATTACTAGTGAATGATAGTCAAGGCAGAAAGGTTTTAACTTCAATTAATTCGTATTTGCAATTTTGCGATAAGTTCTGGTTCTCTGTTGCATTTGTCACCACCAGTGGTATCGCTTGTCTAAAGCAAGAGTTGATGGAACTCGAAAGAAAAGAGATTCCTGGACGTATACTTGTTTCGCAATACCTCAATTTCACCCAACCAGAAGCATTGCGTGAGCTACTGAAGTTTAAAAATTTAGATGTGCGAATTGCAACATATTCTAATTTCCATGCCAAAGGATACCTATTTAGTTCATCTGACATCCATCATTTAATTATTGGCAGTAGCAACCTAACAGCGAATGCTTTGACATCAAATAAAGAATGGAATTTGAAGGTAAGCTCTAGTAACTCTGGTTCTCTTTCTCAACAAGCTATACGTGAATTCACGCAAGAGTTTGACTCTGCATTGCCTGTAACATCCGACTTTATTGAGCGTTACGAACTACTATACCAACAAGCCAAAACGCTCTCTCAACAAATAAAACAAGAGCACAGTCAGGAGTCTGAAAACTCTATTGAACCGAATAAGATGCAGCAAGAAGCATTGGAAAATCTGGCTACTTTACGTGCAGAGGGTAAAAATAAAGCGTTACTGATTTCTGCTACTGGGACCGGGAAGACATACCTTTCTACCTTTGATGCACTGAATGTCAATCCTAAACGCTTATTGTTTATTGTTCATCGTGCCAATATAGCTAAAAAAGCTTTACAGACCTATCAAACCATTTTTAAAAATGACAAAACATTTGGTCTATATAGTGGTCAATCAATGGAATCTGAGAGTGATTATATATTCTCAACCATACAAACTCTCTCCAGAGAAAATCATTTGGCAAAGTTTTCTCCTGATGCATTTGATTATATTGTCATTGATGAAACTCATCGTGCTAGCGCATCATCGTATCGAAAAATATTAGATCACTTTACTCCTAAGTTTCTTTTAGGTATGACGGCAACCCCAGAGCGGACCGATGATAGCGATGTATTTAAGATTTTTGATCACAATATTGCCTATGAAATTCGCTTACAGAAAGCGCTAGAAATGGATATCTTAGCGCCGTTTCATTATTACGGTGTGACAGATTTGAGTGTTGATGGCGAATCTATAGACGACACCTCAATGCTCAATCTGCTTATCAGAGAAGATCGTGTTAAGCACATCCTTCACTATATCGATCGCTATGGTTGTGACAATGGTGATGTTCGCGGCCTTGTGTTCTGCTCTAATATCCAAGAGTGTAAGGCCTTGGCTGAGATCTTTAATAGGCACGGCTTACCATCCATTGCATTAACGGGGGAAAACTCAGAAGAACAACGTGACAGTGCAATAGAACGTTTAGAATCCTGTAATCCAGTAGATAAGCTTGATTATATTTTTTCTGTTGGTATTTTTAATGAAGGAATCGATATTCCCTGTATTAATCAGATTGTGATGCTGCGGCCAACAGAGTCGGCAATCATTTTCGTTCAGCAGCTAGGTCGAGGTCTAAGAAAGGCACAAGATAAAGACTATCTTACCGTCATCGACTTTATTGGTAACTATAAAAACAATTTCATGGTACCTATCGCTTTATACGGTGATGAATCCTATAACAAGGATACACTGCGTCGCTTATTAGCTAGAGAAAGTTGTTTCATTCCAGGCTCGTCCACAGTAAGTTTTGACAGAGTTGCAAAAGAGCGTATCTATCAAGCGATTGATACTGCAAACCTACAAACCAAAAAAGATCTATTGAAAGACTATAACTTACTTAAATATAAGTTAGGTTACGCACCTATGATGATGGACTTTATTCGTCATGGTTCCCGCGATCCTTTCTCGTATGTGGAGTATGCCAAATCCTTTTATCATTTTGCCAAGCAGCAAGAAAAAGATGCCTTACCGGCTCTAAATGATAACGAACTAAAACTAATTAGCACCTTCTCAAAAGATATTAATAACAGCAAGCGTATTGAAGAAAGTTTGGTGTTACGTGCTCTTCTTGCAGACGAAGTGATTACGGTTGATGCTTTGGCATTGATTATAAAAGAGCGATATGGTTATAAGATGAACTCTGAAGTTGTAGCGTCAGTGCTTAACAACCTCAACTTAGGTTTTGTGACCGAAAAACATGAAAAAGAATTAAAGCCTGTAGGTGAAATTTATGGTTTTAATGTTGTTCAATTAAAAGAGGGTAGGTTCTGTTGGCATCCTGACTTTTTAGTTTATTTAGGCAACGCCACTTTTGAGCTGTTTTTAATAGATAATACAGATTATGCTATTCATCAATACAGTAAGCAGTTCAAACTGTCTGACTTTCTCGATGGCTTTCAGTTATATCGCAAGTATTCACGTAAAGATGTTTTTAGGATTTTAAACAAGTCAGTTAACCCTCTCGCTCAGAACGTTGGTGGGTATATGGTTAGCCAAGATAAAACCAATTGCCCTATCTTTGTGAACTATCATAAATCTGAGGACATCGCTGACACTATAAAATATGAAGATGACTTCATTAATGAGTCTGTATTTAGTTGGATGTTTAAATCGAGACGAACGTTAAACAGTCCAGAAGTACAGTTATTCAAGGCGAATCATAGTGGATTTCGTATTCCTTTATTTATTAAGAAGCACAACGATGAAGGAAATGACTTTTATTATATGGGGGATATGTCACCAATAGATGAAAGCTTTGAGCAAACTACTATTTCTGGCGTTTCTGTAGTGAAAGTCGAGTTTGATATGCATACAGAAGTTCGAAGCGATATCTATAAGTACTTAGTTGATGAGTAGAAAAGTAAGCTTTATCGAGCCTTTCCTAAAAACTGTGTAACTGCTTTCGATTTTTGGTTCAAGAGTCAGTAGAAATAGGTAAAGAAGACCTGCTGATCGATAATAGCGTTTCCTGCGATCTTTTTTTCGCTTAGACTGTTTCCTCTACAATTTATTTAGTGCTCTCATACGGAGAATTTCCTTGTCTAGCCTTTCTTTTATCCTTGCTCTAATAGCTTTGGTCTGCTTAGCACTCCTTATTCGCAATGTAATTTACCCGATGATCATAGATTCTTACTTTAAAGGGGAACAATTCCTTGCTGTAAAAGCTAGAGTGGAACAACACATAGCTGAATGTAACGATCTTAATGAACATATTGAGCACTTGAAGCTATCTTACAATTATGCGGAAGCCACTGACTATGGAGGCGGTCAGTTATCTGATAACAGCCGTTACAATATGAAAAGGCGTCAATGGGCAACTGAGATGAATAACAAATCGACGTATCAGTGTTCAGCCTCTATTGTTAAGAATGCCCATAACCAACCGTATAAGTATTTATGTAAGTATTTCAATATAAGCCCTAACGAGGACACATTAGAGCAGTTCGAAGACGTTTTAAACGATTTTTCTGCCGTAGAGCAGGGAAAATATCTCTTAGCAAATGAGAGGGATGCTATTATTTCCAGTATAGGTACTTCTATCTCACCGTACATATTAAAAAATTATCGTGATAGAGTTACTAAAGAATTGGGTTTTAAGAAGATTGGTTTATCTGACTTATATTTTCCTGTTTATACCTTTCAGTATGTTTCAGCTGGGGGGAATAGTGCATCAAATTTTGACTTGGAGTTTAATTTAGAAGAGTTGGAGAGATTTATTGGCTATCTAGCCGATTTAGTTAAATTTAAGAGTAGCGTTGCAGGTCAAAGGGCGCTTATGACCTCAAAATTAAGAGAACAGATAAAAGTTAGAGACGGTTATACATGTCAAATCTGTAGTCTTTCCACAGCAGACGAAGCAAACCTCTTATTGGAAATTGATCATATTATTCCTCTTTCGAAAGGTGGGATAACTTCAGAAGATAATTTACAGACATTATGCTGGAAATGTAATCGAACAAAAGGTTCGAAAGTATATAATGCCGAGGTTGTACCCAGTTTAGCATCAACCAGTCCAGCAAAATCAGATACAACTTGGCCACCTAGAGCTAATACATCAACCAGTCCAGCAAAATCAGATACGACTTGGCCACCTAGAGCTAATGCATCAACCAGCCCAAAAAAAATAGATATGACTCGTCCACCTAGAGCTAATTCATCAACCAGTCCAGCAAAATCAGATACGACTTGGCCACCTAAAGCTAATGCATCAACCAGCCCAAAAAAAATAGATATGACTCGTCCATCTAGAGCTGATGCATCAACTATTCCAGCAAAATCAGATGTGACTTGGCCACCTAAAGCTAATGCATCAACCAGCCTAAAAAAAATAGATATGACTCGTCCATCTAGAGCTAGTGCATCAACTACCGTTCTGCAAAGTTCAATTTCTGAGGATGGTATAAATAGAAATGTAGTGACTAAACAGGTAGCTAATCTGACTAGACCACAAGCTAATGCTCTAAGATCTGCAAAAGACTATCTTGAATATTCAGGTTATTCACGTAAAGGTCTGATTGAACAGCTTCATGAGTGTGATAATTACGTTGTTTCTGATGCAACAGTCGCAGTAGATAGTCTAAACGTTGACTGGAAAGAGCAAGCTGTGAAGTCAGCAAAAGACTATCTTGAATATTCAGGTTATTCACGTAAAGGTCTGATTGAACAGCTTCATGAGTGTGATAATTACGTTGTTTCTGATGCAACAGTCGCAGTAGATAGTTTAAACGTTGATTGGAAAGAGCAAGCTGTGAAGTCAGCAAAAGATTATCTTGAGTACTCAGGTTATTCACGTAAAGGTCTGATTGAACAGCTTCATGAATGTGATGATTACACTGTAAGCGAAGCAACATACGGAGCAGAACAGGCAGGTGCTTGCTCATAGCAAATATCCCTATGTAATTATGGAGCGATAGTGGCTAATTTAGTCAGCCAGGATAGGCGAAAAATACCGCCTAATCTTGGCTAATACTCGATCTAAAAAAGACGTTAATTCTATGGATTTTGCACGACATAAAGTGTCATTGTTCGCATAATTTATCTTACGTTGAAGCAAAAGTTTGGTAGCAGCTCATAAATGAGAAAGGACACAACATAATTGTTGTGTCCTTTTTTCTGCCTATATATTTTAAATAAAGCCACTATTGTTGTGATAGGTTCAATCGCTTTTACTTGTTATTCAATATTTATCGATGTACGTTAAACTAAATAAATTTATATTTAAGCCTAGAAAATAAATTAGTAGGTTGTTCGCTATACTAGCCTCTATGATAAACATATAGGTTTGCCGTCATGACTGCTTCTCCTAATAATTGCTCTTCACAAAATACTCCCTCTATTGCACAAGCTTGTGCAATTACGTTTCAAGGTAATGCCAGTAATAACCTGCAGCAAGATGCTTTTTTCTTTTTAGATAATTGGTATCAAGAAGACTTAGGTGTGATGGCAGTGACACCAGTTGTAGCCCCATTTTGCTTAGCAGTATCTGATGGCGTGGCAAGCTCTAATCAATCACAGCACTGCTCAAAGGCAGTGGTAAAAGCAATTAGACGGTTATGGAGTAATCAGAAGAGTATCTGCTCAGATAATATTCATCAACTGATTAATCAAACCAAGCATTCATCTAAGCGTCATGGTGCAGCGGCCACCCTTGCGATGGTTGCCTGTGAGTTAAATGGTGATGGAAAAATAAAGGCAACGATAACGCATGTGGGTGACAGTCGTGTTTATCGGTTGCCTACAGGCGCGTCGCAATGGCAGTGCCTAACTCGCGACCATAATCTATTGAACGAACTTATTGACCAGCAGGCACAAGAGCAAGGTCGCCAAGCGGAGTTTGCAGACTATAACCGAGAGGGCATGGCGGGTAGTTTATATAGCATTACAGAGTGCTTTGCATTGACGGCTGATGACAGTTACTTAAGGGGTGAAGCACCAGAAGGTAGCTCTTGCAAGATTGATATTAATAGCGGCGATTGTATCGTGGTTTGTACGGATGGCATTCATGACTTAGTGCCGAGTCATGAATGGCAACTTGTCAGTGCGGCGACTGATTTACAAGATTGGCTAATTGCTCTCAAAAACAAAGTCTATGACTCAGAAGGTAATGCTTATGACAATGGCACAGCCATTTTGCTTCGTTTTGATTGAACATTTATGTTAATGATGAGTTGATTATTCCATCAGTCTAATAGAGAAGCTACTATGCCTACACATCCAATCGCCAGCTATACAAAGTCAGCACGTCTATTTGCTTTATATCAATGCCTGCCTCGTAGTGAAGCGGATGCTATATCACTGACAGAGTTGATGATCGCATATGGGGATAATCCTGATAATTATACGAATGAGCGTAAAAACTTAGAGAACGATTTGACTGGATTAAACCAAATCTTTAACGATATTTTCTATAGTGAGGCTTTGGTTAGAGTACCAGCGTGGGGGCAAAACATAAGCGGTAAGACGGCACGGTTTTATATTAAACCCAGCTTTAGCATCGATATTCTTAACGAGCAAACAGTGTTCTTTTGGGAGATGCTTGATAAATATACCGCAAACTATTTACCAGTGTCTTTTAAACAAGGGATCACAGACAAGCTCACTCAACTACGTCGGCAAGATAAAGACAGTTTCCATCAAAGTGCACTAGGACAATGGCAAGATCATCTCATCACTTTACCTAGTATCGTACAAGCCCCTACACTTAATAGTGACGTGCTTGGCAGTATTCATCAGGCGTTGCTACAAAATCGCCCCTTACAAATACGCTATCAAAATAAATGGGAAGGAAAACCAAGCCAAAGAGTGGTTTATCCTAAAGGGCTGATCTTTATTGACAATATAATCTATCTCACAGGTTTTAATCCTACTGATGATCATATCGATGATAAAGTGCTATTAAAAGCGCATCGCAACTTTGCCGTCAACCGCATTACCAAAGCCAAAGTAATAAATGAGTCCGTACCTGACTGGGTAGGGCGAGAGGCTTTTACATTAGAGCATTTGCATCAACTGGGCAAGCTAGAGCCAACTGATGATGTTCAAATTAAATTGGTGTTAAAAGTGCAAAAATATGCCTGTCAGCATTTATACGAGCGTCCATTGTCGACAGATCAGCAGATTACTGTCATTGACGATACTTGGAATCAGGTAAGGGCCACTGTTGCCAATACTAAGCGTCTGCAAGATTGGCTGGTCAGTATGTCTCAGCTGGCCGTGGTCGTAGAACCAAGTGAGCTTAAAGCGGTAATTTTTGAACGTTTAAAGAGTGGGTTAGAGCTTTATGAAAATCAGACTTAGTTATGAATCAATATAAGATGGTTTACTATAGAGACTGGGATATCTGATATCACTTAAGAAATACATGCAAATCAAAGGTTTAAATTTCTGAGGTAATACATAGGAGTAGCACTGTGAATGAGACTTTATTTAAAGATTTTATCCAAGCTCAAAATACTATTTATCCATCGGTTATTAGAGAATTAACCGAAGGGCAGAAGCGTACGCATTGGATGTGGTTTATCTTTCCGCAGGTTAAAGGGTTGGGGCATAGTGCCATGTCTCGGCGCTTCGGAATAGAGAGTCTAGAGCAAGCAAAAGCGTATTTGCAGCATGAGGTGCTTGGAGTACGATTAATAGAGTGCGCTGAATTACTATTATTGCACCCTGATAAAAGCGCTTTAGATATCTTTGGTTCACCAGATAATCTAAAGCTACAATCTTCACTAACGTTATTTGCCTTTGCAGCTGGTAGTGATTGTGTTTTTGAGCAGCTTTTGTCTCAGTTCTATGCAGGCAGTTACGATACAAATACTATCAAAATGCTAAAGCAATTGAGTGGCCAATAATAGCGCCAAGCATAATCGAACGATATTTAACTAGTGCCAAAATTTGTTACTTTTAACCACATCAAAAAACATTAATTATCAGTGAGTATAACTATGAAGTATCAGATTGATGACTCGCATGTAGATGATATATCTAGTGCGGTTCTATATCGACGAACCATGGGTCATTACTCTAAGTCTACTATTAGTTGTTTTATCATCAGTGATAACTGGAATGAGCAGGCGCTACTAGAGCTAAAAAATAAGTCGGAGGCTTGGTTTTTAGTAGGCTTGCAAACAGATAATAGTGAATTTGAGCATTTAAATATCATAGAGAGCATTATTAGATGTCAGCCTGATGAAGTAGGTGATGTCATTAAGCTCCTTAATGTAAATTCCGCAAGCACCATTATCGGTATAGATGTTGTAGATATCAAAAGTTTGTTTGAGTGTGGCAATTTATTCCAGTTCGTTCAAGCAAGTGCCACAGGTGACTCTGAATCAGATTTAGTAAAAGTAACAACACATAAGCTTGTGAATCAGCTTGCAAAAGCACGCAATATTAAAGGGTTGTTTATTGGAATGGAGAGCGTTCAAAGCTTACCAATGGAAGCTTTTGCTTACGTAGCAGATGCTGTCGAAGGATTGTTATCTAACATTGATGAATCTATATATTACCGCTCAAGTATGACTGATGAGCCTAACTCTTTTCATTTAAAAGCAATGTATGCTGAGGAGTAGGTAGAAGTTTAAAACAGGTGGATTGAATTTATTATATTTTAATATTTTTCAAAAAATGATAAGAATTCTAGTTATATATAATAGCTAACAACAACTAAAATCAGATAGGTATAAGTTCATGGCGGAAGAAAGTAGCATTAATGAAGCTTACAGTGTTTTAAGGATTTCAAGTTTTCTATCTACAAAAGAGGATTCAAATAAAAAACTATCTATACCTATCTATCAGCGACCTTACCGTTGGACAGAAAATAACGTTATCGATTTGCTAACAGACTTGTACTACCAGTGCAAAAGGCTAGATCATAACTTAGGTGATGTTTATAACCCGGATAATGCGTACCGTTTGGGTACTGTAGTTTTACATCAAAACACAGTTAAAGGTAAGACGCAGGTCGATTTAGTTGATGGTCAGCAGCGTACTTTGACATTGCTATTGATTATTAATGCCGCAGCCGATTCCAAAGTGCTTAAGAAGCAATTAGAGGGTTTCAATCCTATAGACATTCAACTCCCTGACTGTAGTGAAACTCAAAAAAACTTAAGTGTCAATTATGAGCTGGTTAAGCGTCATGTTAATAGCCCTGAATTTACCCCTGAAGTTTTGGATTTCTTACTTAATCATTGTGAAGTGGTGCAGGTGACCCTCCGCGATTTATCAGAGGCCTTCCAGTTTTTCGATTCACAAAATTCACGTGGTCTTGAATTGAGTCCTCATGATTTGCTAAAAGCATTTCACTTACGCGAGTTTGCTACGTCAGAGGATAGTATAAAAGAGTCTATTGTGAATAAGTGGGAGCAAAAAGATACAAAGGATCTGAAACTGTTGTTCTCAAATTATCTATATCCTATTCGTCAGTGGAGTCTTGGCAAGCCTAATCTTTACTTTTCAAAATCTGATATCCATGTATTTAAAGGAGTTAATTTGAATAGTGATTACTATCCACACTCATACCCCTTTCAACAAGGGCTAAAAGTCATCCATAACACAGTTGATAATTATAACCAGCACGCGCATCGAAATTTTGATCAGCAAATAATGGAATATCCGTTTCAGATTACCCAAACAGTAATTAATGGACGACGTTTTTTTGATTGGGTTACCTACTACCAAACGCTTTTGAGTCCGCTACTAAATAAGCCTATGAAAGAAAAAGATGATAATTGGCTAAAAGCTGTTTTATACCAGCAAGAAAAATTACAAGAACCAAAGCAAAGCAAAGTGTCTAAACCCACTGCGTTAACTATTATGCAGACTATCGATAATAAAAAAGAAGGTTATGAATATAGCCATTGGTGGCGTCAGGGTGACAGATACGTTCGCCGTATGTTTAATGCCCTTGTTCTCTGTTATTACGACCGTTTTGGTGCGTATGATTTAGCACGAGCAGTTGAGTACATATTTATTTGGGCTTATTCATTGCGCTTAAAAAATGCAAGTGTCTACTTGGAAAGTGTAGAAAAATACATTAGACGTGATAATTTATTTATGCGTTTGCAGCAATCACTGACCCCTGTTGATTTTTTAAATAAGCCACTGCCTCAGCTCAATAAGGAGAATGTAAAGATAAGAGATTTAGATACAGTAGCAGGTATCAAAACTATTTTTGAGGATCTTGGCTATATATCAGAGCAAGCAATGGAGACAATAAATGACCAATAGCAATCGAAATAGCTTTAACCTTAGACAACTACTTAGTGAAGAGCAATACAAGATACCAGTGTATCAACGCAACTACGACTGGGGTGAGTCTCAAATACAGCAACTTATAGACGATATTCAGGATTACGCAGAAAAGGATGATAAATCGATTTCTTATTATGTTGGTAGCTTAGTAGTACACCAAAAAACCGACTACTTTGAAATTCTTGATGGTCAGCAGCGCTTTACCACATTAAGCTTATTAGCTTGTTATTTAAAATATCGTATACCAGATGGTTTTGGATGGTATAAGAAGGTAAATCTTGGCTTTGAGAGCCGAAGCAAATCAGAATTTACAATCAATAAACTGTTTGACGTTTTTTGTTCAAGTGAAACATCTAAATACGATTCGCCGGGCAAGCTGTCTGAATTAGTAAACATAGTCAGCACCAATAAGACTAATGCTTCAATATTAGAGGGTTTTAAAGTCGTAGATCGAGTAATCACTAGCAATTTTGCTGAAAAAGGAGCTGATTCGCTAAATGAATTTGCTAATTACTTACTAGAAAAAGTAAAAATCTTACGCATCTGCGTACCTCAAAATACTGATGTTACACACTATTTCGAGGTGATGAATAATAGAGGGGAGCAGCTAGAGAAGCATGAAGTAGTCAAAGCAAACTTGCTTTCTGCTGTCCAAGAAGATATGCAAGCTACTGTCGTTATTCAGAAAGTATGGCTTGCCTGTGCAGACATGAGCCGTTATGTACAATTGGGATTTTCGGTAGATGAGCGCAAAGCTATATTCAGTGAACATTCTACAGGTTTTTTATTGGAAAGATTCGAGGATTTAACTAATAAGGTTATTATACAAAGCGACAGTTCAGGTTCAAAGAATAGATTGCTTTCTTTTGAGGGTGCACTCGAAGCTGGTAAGGAATTAAGAAAAGAAGGTGATAGAGGAGGTACAAGCGGTAATGATGATAGGGACGAAGGAAAAGCGGAGCGATTTACTAGCGTTATCGATTTTCCTAACTTTCTTATGCACGTATTGCGTATTTATATAAAGTCACAGTCTGATGAAGTCCTTCCTGCTTTAGATGATAAAGATTTAATTGATGCCTTCAAAAACTTTATAGATAAAGACATTGAGAAGGTAAAGGGTTTTATTTTTTCACTGCTAAAGCTACGTTATCTTTTTGATCAATATATTGTTAAGCGTGAGCGCGCAAGTGACAAAGAGGATTGGTCATTAAAACGGTATAAATTCGATAAAAATGGCTCAAGCTATGTGAATAGTTTTAGTATAGATGAAGGCGATAAATCTGGCGAAAATTTGTCTTGTATGATGTTACTTTCAGCCTTTCATGTGTCTTATCCGACTAACTCTCGTAAAAACTGGTTGTCTGCAGTGCTGTATTGGTTAAACGATAAAGAGAAATCAACTCCAATTAGGGCAGAAGAGTATCTAAAGTTTTTAGAAAGTCTTGCTCGAGCTTTTATGGTGAATCGTTATCTCACAACAACGCCTAAAGAGTTTAGAGATTTTATGTATATTGTAGACAGGAGCGTAAAATTTACAGTGTCTAATGAGGTTCTTAGTGAAAGCTTAAGGTATGGCCGGGTTAGAGTATTTGCGTTTAATTACCTAGATTATCTATTGTGGAAAGATACTGAGTTACTTCAAGAAATAAAATCTAAATTTAGGTTTAGTTTCAAAAGTTCTGTTGAGCACTTCTCACCTCAGACATCTAGAGTTAATGAGATATTACCTGAAACTGAATTACATGGGTTCGGAAACTTATGTTTAATGAGTATTAGTGAGAACTCGTCTCTGAGTAACGATATTCCTCAACAAAAAGCTAAGATATTAGAAAGTCAGCGCAATAAAATGGCTCCTTTAAGCTTGAAATTAGAGTTGATGATTGCAACCTTAGAAGATAAACCATGGAACTATGAAGCCATAAAAGTACATAAAAATAAAGTATTTGATATTTTAAAAGAGGATGTAGAGCTAGCGCTATGAGTTCTGAAAGTGACCCTATCTAATGGAAAGGTAACAAGGCCCGTAAGTATGCCTGTGGTAAACTAAATTTTTATAGTATTTAAAAATTATCATCATTAAAAAAGCCAGACAACTTAAGCTGTCTGGCTTTTGAGTATTAAAGCTCATCATTTATTAATATTATTTACCCGCCATAAAGCATGCTCACATATTGCGCATAACCAACTGTCTTTTGCGCGCATATAAGGAATATCAGCAGGTACTTCAATTGGACAAGCATAACCGCAGTATTCACATACAACATCGTCCAAGTAGGCATAACACTGGGAGATTGTCTCAAGAAGTACTTGAGGGCTAACCTCATACTTCTTGCAAAGTTTCTTCACATGCTCAACAAAGCCGCTTTTATTATCGTATGCCCAGTAATCCTCACATATTTTGATATCATATGTGCTTTGCGTCATGTTGGGTTGAAGTTTTACACTCATCATATTCTCCTCAGTAGCTGCCGTAGCTAGAGTGCGGTAGTAGCTCATAAAGCTCACTCTGAAGCTTACTGCTCATGTCTTCCACAAAGTACTCATCCTGAGCATCCAAGCGCTTCTGTACCCATACACGCATCGCCATATCGTTATTAAAGCACCACTTTACCCCCAAGAAGCGAGCTAAGTTATGACCCGATGAAACGTACAACTCACGCATCAATGCATTAGCGATAACATTCGCATCCTCACTGATCGCACCATCCGGTTTAAACTCAGCAAACAGCTCTTCATAATTGATGATTTTCATTGTGACGTCTCCTTGTCAGTTTGTGCGCTCGTAACTGCTGCTACAGCTTCAGAGCTATTCGATGCGTTGGTTAACTTCTCCTTGCTTGCTAAGAGCAAGTTATCCATTGCAGAGCCATCTTGACGGGTGATGTCAGGCACATAACGGCTGTACACACGAAACAGCATCTCCGTACTACTGTGACCCATCTGCCGCGCTATCCACTCAGGGTTTTCACCAGCAGCGAGCCAAAGCGTCGCTGCCGTGTGCCGAGTCTGATAAGCACGCCTATGTTTCAGGCCGAGTAGAGCAAGGGTTGGTTTCCATACACGCCGATTCACATTGCGATACTCCATCGGATTGCCTTGTGAATTACAGAAGATAAACTCTGACTTACCATACGTGCGTGCCTTCTGCTCTAGCAAAGCGTCATACACTAGCTGCGACATTGCAATATCACGTTGTGAGCCTAGTGTCTTCGTTGGACCCATCTCCCCATTGACTAACGCGCCGCGAATACTGATCTCGCGCCGATCAAAGTTAATACAGTCCCACTTAAGCCCATCAATCTCACTGGTACGCATTCCTGTAAAGAAGCGAATAGTGTAGTAGTGCCTATAATCAGCTCGAACGTGCTTTAAAAACAGCCATACCTCAGCCAGGGTAAAAGGATTTACATCTGGACGAGCTTGCTTGAGATTCTTAATATTTTTATAAGGCATCTCAAACTCATGGCGATCTGATGCTTCTTCTAGTATCATACGAAGAAGTATCATGATCTGATTGATTCGTGCTACTGACAGACTTGACTGACCATCTTTACCGTAACAAACTTTGGCGAGGGAGCTACGGAAGGTCAGCAAGTCTGGTTTTTTTATGGCATGTACTGCTTTGCCACCAAACTCAGGTAATAAGTACTTATCTAAAATAATCTGTATCTTTTGCCGATAGCTCGGCCGCCATTCAATCTTTTTCTCCTCATACCAAATATCGACAAACTGCCTAAAGGTCGGATTGCGACTGATACAAGCTTCTGCTCTATCAGCCAGTGCCACCATTTCCTGTGCTCGTTCACTCTTTGGAAAGTAAGCGGCATAGTCGAAAATACCTAGAGTGATTTCAGCTTCCATTTTTTTCATGACTTGCGCTAATTTTTTACGATTAGCTGGATTGTCTTCTAAACTGGTCTTTTCTCGACAGCGCTTACCTAAGTAGCGGAAGTCAACGACCAGTTTGCCAAACCGTCCTCTCATAGTAGCCATAGTAAATCTCCTTATTTTTATTGAAGTGCCATTCCATTGATAGCGCTCATGACTGGCTTACACATATCTTCTTCGATACGCTCCCATACATATAAAATCTTGCGACCGCCAAAAGGACGGATGTAATGGATGTTCTCAATCAAGACAGTGTCTTTCATTTGATTGCGGATAGTACGTGCGTCGTACTTTATGCGTTCAGCTAGCTCATCAGTTGTTAAATAAGTATTGCTCATGATATTTACCTCTTTTCAGTTATTAAGTCATCGCATTAAGTGATAGAATAAAAATTATTTTATCAACCTGTAAAAATGCATCTTGAAGTATCAGCTATAATTTACCCGCTTAAAGGTAATTAGTAACCGATTTGTGTACTATATTATCTTTTTACCTCAATGTAAAGCATTTTTACCCGAAAAGAGGTATTAATTATGATTATGTCTAAACTTCCTGTGATTTTGGCAGAGAAAAAGTTGCGTGTAGCAGATGTCGTAAGAGCAACAGGCATGAGTAAATCAACCCTTCATAAACTATATAATGAAGAGTCATCAAGAATTGATTTCAATACTATTGACCAGCTATGTGAGTTTTTAGACGTGCAGGTGGGTGACTTGTTTATCTATCAGCCAAATAAAGATGTTGGTGACCAGTCCTGAAGACCTATAAAACTAGAAATATATGCGTAGAAGAAAGCGGTATAGCTTTATATGTAAGGCGCTTCAAAGTATAAAATTAAGGTTGGGGTTATTTTGAATATTTACTTTTTCATGATTTGGTCACGTTTTGGTCACGCTATGAGCTCAATATACAAAAGCAGTAAAAAAAGAGAAGCGATGTTAAAGAAATATTTCTTAGCATCACTTTTTATAAATATAAGAATAATAAGTTGGGGTCAATTACGAAATCAGTGTTTATAGCATGGGCACGAAATGGTCACGTTTTGGTCACGGTGCTGATTTTTGAGCTTTTAATATATTAGATAAACTTAGCAATTAGACTGAATAGCCAATACTGGAAAACTCTGTAGCCCTTAAAAATCGGACAAAAAAAAGCCTCACTGTTAAGTGAGGCTTTTTAGATATTTGGAGCGGGAAAAGAGATTCGAACTCTCGACCCCAACCTTGGCAAGGTTATGCTCTACCACTGAGCTATTCCCGCTAATTATCAATTAACTATCGTCAGTTGATGAAGGCGTATTATACGCAGTTTTTTGAACGTGTCAACAGTTAGTATGAAAAAAAGTAAAAGATAGTAAATTGGCATATTATCCTAGCCTTCATCTGTGATATAACAGATTGTTGTAATCTATATTCCAAAAGCTTTGCTTTCTATAAATAGGCTGGAATACAGTTTTATAATGACTTTAACCATATTAATCATTTTCATGATTTATAAAAATAACACTTAAGGATAAGTACTATGAGTCAACAATATACCATCGCTGATTATTTGTTTGATCGTGTCGCAGAAGCAGGCGCATCAGAGATATTTGGCGTACCTGGTGATTTCAACTTAACTTTTTTAGACAATATTATTGCCTCTGATAAGCTGCGCTGGGTGGGTAACACCAATGAGTTAAATGCAGGTTACGCAGCTGACGGCTATGCACGTGAGCGCGGCTTTGCGGCGATGGTGACGACCTTTGGGGTGGGAGAATTGTCAGCGATTAACGCGACCGCAGGCTCTTTTGCTGAGTATGCACCAGTGCTTCATATCGTGGGCGCGCCAAGTACGGCTCTACAAGATTCAAAGCGCCGCATCCATCACTCACTTGGTGATGGCGTGTTCAATCATTTTATTAAAATGGTAGAGCCGGTCACGGTAGCACGAGCGCAGCTTACCCCTGAAAATGCTGCCTCAGAAATCGACCGTGTGATTCGTTTAATTCTTAAAAAACATCGCCCAGGCTACCTGTTACTATCGCCTGACGTTGCTCGTCAACCTATTTATCCACCGACTACAAAGCTTGTTGATAGCCAAGAAGACATCACCAGTCAAGCAGCATTGGCAGATTTCAAACAAGCGCTCATAGAGTTTCTGCCAAACAAAACCACGACGCTGATGGCAGATTTGATGGTGCATCGTTTAGGGCTGCAAAATCAGCTTAAGGCATTGATTGCCGATACGGATATTCCTTATACGACGTTGTCATGGGGCAAAACTTTGCTTGACGAAAATAGTGAGCGCTGGGCAGGGACGTATGCTGGCGTGGCATCACGTCCTGTGGTCAAGGATGCAGTCGAAAACTGTGAGTGCTTAATAAAAATCGGTGTGCAATATACCGATACTACGACGGCAGGTTTTAGCCAAGATATTGATGAAAATACAGTGGTTGATTTGCATTATGAGCGCGCGAGCATTGCTGGAAAAAATTTTGCACCTATTGCCCTAAAAGACGCCCTAAAAACGCTACATGAAGTCTTGACTTCAGATATTAATATTGTGCCAAAGCAGTTCTGTAAAGAAGTCAAGCCGCATGAGCAGCAGGGTAAGGACAGCGAGGCTATTCTTCAAGATGATCTATGGCATATCATTGCCGATCATCTAGACCATAATAATTTGGTGTTTGCAGAACAGGGAACGGCGTATTTTGGCATCAGTGATGTGCGTTTACCAGAAGGCGTGACTTGTTATGGACAACCAATGTGGGGTTCGATTGGTTATACGCTACCGGCAAGTTTGGGTGCGGCTATTGCATCGCCAAACAAGCGCAGTGTTTTATTAATTGGTGATGGCTCAGCTTTGTTGACCATTCAAGAAATCGCGGTGATGATTCAAGAGCATATCAATCCAGTGATTGTACTGATTAATAATGATGGCTATACCGTGGAGCGGGCGATTCATGGTGAAAACCAGCGCTATAATGACATTCCTAAGTGTAACTGGCAGATGATGCCAAAAGCTTTTGGTGCTACCGATGATAATAGTCTGCTGCTAAAAGTAGAAACAGCAGGCGAGTTAAAAGCGGCTCTTACGCAAGCAGCGGCTGTAAAAGACAAGTTGGTTATGTTGGAGGTCATCGCTGATAAGCATGATATCCCGCCACTACTCGCCGATATCAGTGCCGCACTGAAGCCAAAAAACGATTGAGTGAGTAATAAAAAACTCGCTTCATAAAAATGAATAGCCCCATTTAGCACCATTGCTAGATGGGGCTTTTTGCACTTTTTTATCATATAGATTAATTAATCAGCTATTACTCTTATGTCGGTTTGCAGACTTTAGTATCATGGTGGATTGGGCTATTTCCAGCCCTTATCATTCCATAGGAGATGACCCCGTCGTGATTTGGTTAAAAATGCTTATTGGTGCTCTAATGGTATTGGCGATTCAATTATTCGCGCAAACCAGATTTTTTTATTTGGCAGCACTCGCGCCATTGTTCCCCACATTTACATTAATCAGTCACTTTATTGTGGGTACTGAGCGTAGCCCCGCCGATTTAAAAGTCGCATTAATATTTAGTATGCTCGGTGTCATACCGCACCTTATTTATACCTTTGTGGTATTTTTTAGCATCGGTTACGTCAGCTTATATAAGGCATTACTGTTCGGCGTTGTCGCTTGGACAATAGCCGCAGCGATTTTGGTCCTTACATGGCAGTACATTCAGGCTTAGTTGTGGTTAGAAAAAAACGTAAACTCTGTCAAAGGGCAATATATCAACGGCATATATAAAATTCGGTACATATTTCTACAGATAATTTTTATAGATTCGGTCGTAGATGTTATTCTTAAGAGCGATTTTATGGTGTGACCTGTAGCAAACTAAAACTAAAATTATCGCGATAACTCCATTCATTACAATTTATAAAAATAGGGCTTAAAAAAAGATGGATACCTTAAATATCATCTATCTCGTAGGGGCATTGTTAATTTTCGCCAGTATTATGGCAAGTACGTTATCGGCGCGCTTGGGCGTTCCTTTATTGTTGTTGTTTTTGATCGTAGGGATGTTGGCTGGCGAAGATGGTATTTTAGGTATCGAGTTCGCCCAATACGGGCTTGCTAATTTCGTTGGGCAGGCGGCTCTTGCTTGTATCTTGTTAGATGGTGGGCTACGCACGTCTTTTAAGTCATTTCGAGTGGGTCTCAAGCCTGCTATTACCTTAGCCACTTGGGGCGTACTTGCGACGGTAATGATACTGGGTATATTCGTCACTTGGCTACTCGATGTCGATTGGCGTCTTGGTTTATTGATGGCGGCCATTGTTGGTTCAACCGATGCAGCAGCGGTGTTTTCGCTATTGCGTAATGGCGGCGTCAAACTTAACGATCGTGTACAGGCTACATTGGAGCTAGAATCGGGCGCGAACGATCCTTTGGCTATTTTGCTGGTGACAGGATTAATCGCTTTAAATGTTGATCCCGCTGGACAGACAATACTGGGCTTTTTAGGGTTGTTATTACAGCAGCTTGGCTTTGGTTTGGGCATGGGCTTACTGTTTGGTTATTTATTGGCAAGGCTGTTACCAAAAATACACTTGGCAGAAGGTATGTATGCCATTTTGATTATGTCTGCTGGCTTGGCAGTCTTTGCCGCAACCAATCTGATTGGCGGCAGTGGATTTTTGGCAATTTATCTCACTGGTGTGCTAATTGGTAACCATAAAGTGCGCTCAACTGAGCATGTGATGCGGGTGATGGATAGCTTTGCGTGGTTGTCACAAGCGGTATTGTTTGTGGTACTAGGGTTATTGGTGACGCCATCGCATGTGATTGATGTTTGGTATTACTCCGTCGCGATTGCAGCTTTTATGATTTTTATTGCTCGCCCTATTGCGGTCTATACCAGTGTGAAACCCTTTAAATTTAAAGACAGAGAAATCGGCTTTATTTCTTGGGTAGGTCTGCGCGGCGCGGTTCCTATTACGCTTGCCATATTACCGGTGATGGCGGGAATAGACGGCGCTTTTATGCTGTTTGATATTGCTTTTGGCGTGGTGGTTTTGTCTTTGATTTTACAGGGAACGACCATTCCTTTTATGGCAAATTTATTCAAAGTGCGTATTCCTAGTAATAAAGATCCAGAAGAAGAGCATGAGGTTTGGGTATCTGACAAAGCAAGCATTACTTTATATGAGTTTGAAGTAAAGTCAGGGGCATTTGCGATTGATCGTCATCCAATGGCCATCTCTAAGCGCATAAACCCTGATGAAATCAGTGTCTTTGCCTTGGTACGCAGGCAGCATATTATCGTTGTTGATGAAAATACCAAGCTCAAATGCGGTGATAGGGTGTGGTATGCGATGACAGGAAACCACGCCACCCAAATTGCTAAGATTTTCAACGATACGACCCTTGACCATAAAGCCATGGATGACTTTTATGGCGATTGGCTGCTATCCCCAAGCGTGAAGCTTGGAGATTTACCATTTTTTACCGGTATTATGGCGTCTGAGTCGCTTGTCGATAAACTCAAATCCAAGTCTGAGGACAGCGCCAAAAGTATGTGGGATCAAACGGTCGCTGAATATATTAATGATAGCTTAGAGATAAAGCCAGTATCGGGTGATACGGTCGACATCAATGACGAATGGTCGTTGGTCATAAAAGAAGTGGATGATAAAGGAAAGCTTAGAACGATTGGTTTAAAGCATCTAGAGTGATTAACAGCAGGGTAGCTATGTAGCTATTTGCCGTCATTATTCACAAAAGACGCGTCATTTGACTTAAAAACTCGGCGACTTGTTTGTGTAAGTTTTCTCGATAAGCCCAATGATGCTTGACCTCGTAACTGGCCTCATTGGGCAATAGTATTTTCATCAGCCCCATTTCTTCATAACGCTTGGCTAAATCATTAGGCAAGTAACCAACATGATGACCCGCCAGAATGAGCTGCGCAGTTGCCTCCATATGATAAGTGGTGGCACTCAAGGTTTTTGGGCGGACATGATTGATACTCAAATCGGTAATATAGCCTCGTTTTATCCATGGATAGTTTTGTTCCAAATCCTCAAAAGTTAACCCTTCTGACTCATAAAACAATCGATGCTCGCGTCCACAGCAGACCACCTGCTTTTCAATAAATGCTGGCTGAAAAGTGAGTAGTGGTGGAAAACTGCCAAAATATCCCACACCAATATCACTCTCGTTGCTTAGCAGCTTCTCTAGCATGCTTTCAGGGCTTTGCACATCGATAGAAAAGTGGATAAGGGGATTGTCACGATAGCTAGCAGCCAAGCATTGGCGCAAGGCGTCATAAAAAAACGTCGGCATCTGGTCAATGAGACACAGTCGGATATGACCGCCACGCACCGAATCTAATTGGCGAATATAGTGCAGTTGATGCTGAAAACTGGCAACCGCTTCGGTAAAACTCAAACAGGCTTCATAAACCGCTGCGCCATCTTCTGTCAGCTTAAAACCTGCGCGTCCGCGATGACAAAGCGTCATACCTAAGCGATCTTCTAAATGGGTCAAATGACCACTAATGACAGAGGTCGTCACATTTAAGCGAGACTGTGCGGCTGTCACGCCCTGACACTCTACAATCGCCATAAAGCTACGCAAGGTTTTGATGTCTATTTTTATCAATTCATCTAGCATCGGTCATTATTCCTCAGTAGCTATGATGTCTATCAAAATGAATCTTCTATTTATCACTTTTCTAACATCAAATTTATATCAAACTTCTGATAATAACGGTTAAATCTAAATTACTACGAAAAACCAGAAGTTTACTTCTAAATTTTACCATGGTCTGACTTCAAATATTTAGGTATTGTCAAAGCATATAAAAAATTGCCTATTTTAAACAAACTGAAACAAGGATGTGATTTATGAAATTCAATCAACCATTAAGCGGCAACGATATGCCAAGATTTGGCGGCTTTGCTTCTATGATGCGCTTGCCAACTCAAGCTGATGCAGAAGGGTTAGATGTGGCGTTTGTGGGTGTGCCTTTAGATATTGGTGCGTCAAACCGTAGCGGTGCGAGATTGGGTCCACGACAAATTCGTGATGAATCACGCATGATTCGTCCCTATAATGTCGCCACTCGTGCAGCGCCTTTTGAGTCTTTACAAGTTGCTGATATCGGCGACGTGCCTATCAATACTTTCAACTTGCTAAAAAGCATTGATATCATCGAAAAATTCTATACTGATAAAATTGTGAATCATGGGGCTATCCCATTGACGTTGGGCGGCGATCATACCATTGCCTTGCCTATCTTACGTGCGCTTGCCAAAAAACACGGCCCTGTCGGCATGGTGCATATCGATGCGCATGCAGATATCAACGATGAGATGTTTGGCGAAAAGATTGCTCATGGTACACCGTTCCGCCGCGCTGTCGAAGAGAACTTAATCGATGGCAACCGTGTGGTACAGATTGGCTTACGTGGTACAGGCTATAGCGCCGAAGAGTTTGATTGGTCAACCCAGCAAGGCTTTCGTGTGGTGCCTGCCGAGGAATGCTGGTACAAGTCGCTGACACCATTAATGGCAGAAGTACGCGAAAAGCTCGGTGATGGTCCGGTTTATTTGAGTTTCGATATCGATGGTATTGATCCTGCGTTTGCACCGGGTACGGGCACTGCTGAAATCGGTGGCTTGACCTCAACGCAAGCGATAGAAATCATTCGCGGTATGCGCGGACTTGATGTGGTAGGTGGCGATTTAGTAGAAGTGTCACCGCCGTATGATCCATTTGGTAACACCTCAGTACTGGCGGCAAACTTACTGTTTGAGATGTTATGTATCTTACCGGGTGTGCGCTATGACGATAAGGTAAAGGCGGTATATTAAGAATAATTTGTAATCGCAAACTGCTTTTATTAAGCTGCTTTTTATAAGGGATTAAAGAGCAGCTTGGGTTTTATACTGAACAACTTATTTAAATGCGATTGAACTTTTTAGGATGATTAACTCATGACGCAAACGCTTCAAACATCTTCTTCAGCGCCCGCCACGCCGTCTCTGACATGTGGTGAGCTGCTTGTACAGTGGCTAGAGTATTATGGGGTAGAGACCGTATTTGGTATTCCGGGTGTGCATACGGTCGAGCTATATCGTGGTCTGCCAAACACCAACATCCGCCACGTGACGCCGCGTCATGAACAAGGTGCGGGGTTTATGGCTGATGGCTATTACCGCGCGTCTGGTAAAGTGGGGGTTTGCTTTATTATTACAGGTCCGGGTATGACAAACATCATGACGGCCATGGCACAAGCATTGGCTGACTCCATTCCGATGCTAGTGATTTCTAGTGTTAATAAAGTGGCAGATACGGGCAGCGGTGAAGGGCACTTGCATGAATTGCACGATCAGCAAGGCATGGTCAGTAAGGTAGCGCTCACGAGCAAAACTATTTGGCAGCCTGAATCGTTACCCAAGGTCATCGCTGAAGCATTTGCATTATTTAATGGCGCACGTCCAGGGCCAGTGCATATCCAGTTGCCCATTGATGTGATTACCGCAGATGCCAGTCATGTCGCAAAGCCCTCTGATTTAACTCCTTATTTAAATAAATTTGTAAAAAATTCGACTGATGCACATGGTTTAACGTTACCTCAAGTAATGAGACCGCTGCCCAATCCTACGCAATTAGATTTTATCGTTGAATCTCTAAAAGCGGCAAAAAATCCAGTGATACTTTATGGTGGTGGCTGCGTCGATGTCGATCATGACGCGCAAACCCTAGCAGAGCTTATCGATGCACCGACGTTTTTAACCATCAATGCCAAAGGTTTGCTGCCACCTAGCCACCCATTAAGTTTGGGTAGCAATCAGTCATTAGAGGCAGGTCGTGCCGTTATTGCTGAGGCTGATTGGGTGTTGGCGATTGGTACTGAGCTGGGTGAGACTGATTATGATGTGTTCTTTAATGGTGGATTCAAAATCAACGGTATGTTGATTCGTATCGATTGCGATGCCCAGCAATTACAGCGTCCTTTTAGAGCAGATATCGCAGTATTGTCCGATGCGCAAATGGCGGTAAGTGGTCTATGTAGTCGTTTAAAGGGTCAGGCGTTAAATCATCAAGCGGCATCACGAGTAAATGAGGCAAAACAAGCACTATTAGCAGGAATGACACCAGATTTTGCTGGGCAAAATGCGCTACTTCAATTGATTCGAGATGAAGTAAAAGACGTCATCTTCGTTGGTGATTCAACGCAGCCTGTCTATAGCGGCAATCTTGGTTTTGAGGCATTGGCGACGCGTCGATGGTTTAACTCGTCAACAGGGTTTGGCACGTTAGGTTATGGTTTGCCTGCTGCCATTGGTGCCATGATTGGTTCCAACAGTCCAGTGGTCAGCTTGATTGGCGACGGCGGTATTCAGTTTACGATTGCAGAACTTATCTGCGCCGCCGAGCTTGAGCTGCCATTGATTGTGCTGCTGTGGAACAACCAAGGCTATGGCGAGATTCGTCGTTATATGGAAGAGGGCGGATTGCCACTAATCGGGGTCAATATTAAGACGCCGAACTTTGAGCCGCTGGCAGCAGGATTTGGTGCAGGTTATCGCAGAATCACAGCCAAACAGCAATTGCTCGACGCTTTAAAAGAAGATATCAAGGGCAAGCAACCCATCATTTATGAAGTTGATGAAGCCGATGACTTTTTGATTGAAATGGGTATGACGTTTACCTGCTTTAGCTAACAATATAGTTAATCCTATATAAATCAGATACGGTGTCAGGCTCGCTTAGTCTACTATTTGTAGTACTTTCACTCGCCTTCCTTGTATCTAAATTATATTGAACCAACTATACCAACACTAAGCATAATAAAGGCTGGTCGCTCAAGGAAGAACGTCTATGATGCCACATGCTAACCGCTCGTCTGGTCGCTTGAGTACCTCGCTGGCAAGCTTATTAACGGATTTATCCGCCGTTGTTGGCGCGACCAATGTATTGACCAAACCCAGCCAGCAGCAGTCGTATACACAAGGGGCGATTGCTTCTATCACCGATGCTGTGGCGGCAGTTGTGATACCAGACTCTCTTGTGGCACTATGGCGCGTCATTAATCTCTGTGCGGCGGCTGATGCGATTATTATTGTACAGGCTGCTAACACAGGGTTGACCGGAGGCTCGACACCGTACGGAGAGTACGATCGAGCAGTCGTCGTGATTTCTATGCAACGATTGGGCGGTGTTCATCTGCTCAATGATGCAGCAGAGCTTGTTGCCTTGCCAGCGGCTAGCCTCCAGCAGTTGGAGTCTCAGCTTGCGCCGTTAGGGCGTGAGCCGCATTCAGTGCTGGGCTCAAGTTGTGTTGGTGCTTCGGTGATTGGCGGTATTTGCAACAGCTCTGGCGGTATGTTGGTGCAGCGTGGTCCAGCGTATACCGAGATGTCACTATTTGCCAAACGTAATGCCATGGGTGAGTTTGAATTAATCAATCACTTAGGCATTGATTTAGGCGCAGCTCCAGAAGAGATGCTTGGAAACCTACAAGCTGGCACGTTCAATAAAAATCCAGATAGTGCCAACAGCAAGTCCTGTACAAACCATCATTATCAACATAAGGTGCGTGATTGCGAGGCAGACACACCTGCTAGATTTAATAATGACCCTAACGGATTATATGAAGCCTCTGGTTCAGCAGGCAAAGTCATCGTCTTTGCGGTTCGAGTCGCGACATTTGCCAAACCGACGCAAGAGCAAACGTTTTATATCTCGACCAATGACGCCGATACTTTGACCACACTCAGGCAACAGTGGTTAAAAAGCGAGCTAAACCTGCCTATTTTGGCAGAATATATGCATCAAGATTACAACGATATTACCATGCGCTATGGCCGCGATACTTGCTTAAGTATGCGAAAACTGCCAGCCAGTAAGATAGGAGCATTGTATCGGTTACAAGCCAAGATTGGCTATTATTTGGATAAATGGCGACTGCCTCAGACTTTACCAGATCGTATGCTACAAATAGCTAGTACTTTTATGCCGCCGTCATTACCCAATTCTTTGGCTGAGCAGGCGTGCTCCTATCGTTATCATTTAATCATTAAAGTTGCGGATGGCAATAGTACGGACGATGATAATAGCAATGATAACGGCAGTCATGGTCATATTGCCGCCGCTCAAGTATTTCTACAGTCCCATATGCAGCATCATCAAGGCGTCGTACATCTTTGTACAGCAGCAGAATCCCAAGCATTATTGGTGTTTCGTAGTGCGGCAACCGCTGCCATGTTTCGTTATCACAATCTTAACCACACAAGATTTGGCGAGCTGTTGTCTACCGACATTGCCTTACCAAGGAATGCCGTAGATTGGAATGAAGTGCTACCTATTAACTTACAAAAGCAAGTCAGTAAAACCTTTTATTTGGGACATTTTTTTTGCCATGTCATGCATCAAGATTATCTGCTACACCCCGAGGTGGATGCAAAAAAATTCAAGAATGAGCTATTGGCGTTTTATGATCGCCGCCGTATAGAGTACCCTGCTGAACACAACGTGGGTCATGTCTATACCGCAAAACCTGCACTACATACTTTTTATAAAAAACTAGATCCGACCAATTCGCTAAATCCAGGCATTGGTCAGACAGCAAAATGGAAAAATTGGCGATCGTCGCCCATCAAGGAGGAATTAAATGACGAATTATCTCGATAAGTCGCAGCAACCGATATTAGGAAATGATGTTGTCGATTCAGAAACGCCGCAAGGAGAGCAGTGGCGTGCGTCAATGTGGAAGTTTTTATTGTTTTCAGCATTGGGCATTGCACTATTTATAATACCGTTTCAATGGGACGGAAAGGTTACGATTTTATTGGGTGTGTTAACGGACGCTTTGCAAGCTTTGTTGGGTGGTTCTGTCGTTTATGTAGCAATGGCAATCGTGACGACATCCTTTCTTGGGGCATTGGCTGTGAAGGTGTTAAAGCCCAACCTACATGAAGACGCTATAGTCAAAAAACTCTTCGATGTTGATTGGTTTTGGCTCACTGCCCGATTGTTAGGGATGGTGTTTGTCTGGATGATTTATCTGCAAGTCGGTCCTGAGTTTATTATTAATCGTAATACCGGCGGCGTCATTTTCGAAGATTTGATTCCAATTTTGATTCCTTTGTTTTTCTTCGCCATTTTATCGTTACCGTTTTTGACAGATTTTGGTTTGATGGAGTTTTTGGGCACACTGGCGAGCAAAATATTTGTCAAGCTGTTTAAGTTGCCAGGACGCTCAGCGGTAGATGCCATGTCCTCTTGGTTTGGCGCAGCTTCTATCGGTCTACTGGTCACTATGCAGGAGTATGATAAAAGCTACTATAGCCAGCGTGAAGCGGCGATTATCGCGACGACTTTTTCGGTGACTTCGATCGCTTTTACTTATGTCGTCGCCAAAACCATCGGCGTGGACGATAACTTTGTTTATTTTTATCTGACCATTGCTTTGACGGGCTTTATCGCCGCGATTATTATGCCACGTATACCGCCACTTTCCTTAAAGTCTGATACCTATCATTCTGGCAAAAGTATGCTCGATGAAGGGATTCCTGCTCAGTACACGACCTACCAATGGGCGGTCAATCGTGCTGTGACGCGCGCGCACTCAATGCCAAGTCTGGGTCAAGTGTTCAAACGTAGTGTAAAGAATCTATTCGATATCTATTTTGGGCTAATCCCCGTGATTTTCGCAATTGGTACGATTGGTCTGGGCTTAGCCGAATATACGCCTGTGTTTAAATGGTTGTCTACACCGTTGGTACCGCTGCTTGATTTGTTACAAATTCCAGAGGCAGCAGAGGCGGCTCCAGCGATGATTATGGGCTTTGCGGATATGTATTTGCCAGCCTTGGTCGGTAAAAGTATTGAGAGTGAGATGACAAGATTTATCGTTGGTGCATGTTCTATTACTCAGATTATTTATATGTCTGAAGTGGGCGCGCTGATTTTGAAATCAAACATCAAGCTTAATGTGTTAGAGCTGTTCATGATTTTTATTCTTCGTACGCTGATCAGTTTGGTTGTGATTACGTCAGTGGCGCATTTACTTTATTAGCTATGTAGCCAATATCAACCCATCCTCTAGCATAACGATAATGTGCCAAATAACCGGTTTATTCTTTAGTTAGATAAACCGATTACTTAGCCAATGATTGACAGAGACACTTATAAATACAATAGGCATAAAAACAATTATATCAAACCATATAAGGTGATTGACCATCATGGAAATGACGAATGCTAACAGTTTAACGAGAGAAAGCGCCATCCAAACGGTTCAAGATGAAGTGATGTTAAATGCAGCCTATATAGATGGCAAATGGATGACTATTGAAGCACCTGCTACCGATACTGCTGATGCTGATAACTATGATTCTAATTATGATTCGAATCATGATTCAAGTTATGATTTATATGATTCAAATTCGGGAACAATCATCGCTACCACTCGATTGTGTACCAAGGCACAGGTAGAAATGGCAGTTAATGCGGCTTCTATGGCGTATCCATCTTGGTCGCAAACCGACGTAAGCGTGCGTGCATCGTATCTCAATGCCATTGCCGAGACGATGGAGCAGCAGTTTGACAAATTGGTTGGATTGTCTGTGTTAAATAATGGTAAGCCCATTGAAGAGGCAAAAATAGACGTGAGCGATGCCATTGCCTGCTATCGCTATTATGCCAATATCATCACAGAACAAGCGACTTGGTTGGAGGTACCCACCAGCGAGTCAGGCATACGCTTGCTAAAAACGTATGCGCCTGTTGGTATTTGCGCCCTTATTGTCCCGTGGAATTTTCCAATGGTCACTACTGCTTGGAAGTTAGCCCCTGCATTGGCTGCAGGCTGTACGGTGCTATTAAAGCCCTCCGAGGTGACATTATTGCCAGAGTTGATGCTGGGCAATATATTGTCTGCTATCAAACTACCGAAAGGAGTCGTTAATATTTTACCGGGTGCAGCTGAAGTGGGCGCTGCCATGACCTGCCATCCATTAATCGACAAAATTTCTTTTACTGGTAGCAACGCCGTTGGTGAAAAGGTAATGAGCCAAGCGGCAAAAGGTATCAAGGATATTAGTTTAGAGCTGGGCGGTAAGTCAGCCATCGTCGTATGTGCAGATGCTGATATCGACCACGCTTGTGATTTAATCATCGGTGGTATATTTACCAATGCTGGTCAGATCTGTTCAGCCACCTCAAGACTGCTCGTTCATGAAAGCATTGCTCAGTCGTTGTTCGACACATTAAAAGTTAAGGCAGAAAGTTTGCAAATTGGTGATGGCTTTGACACTGACACGCAAGTAGGCCCAATGGTTAGTGAGCAGCAGCTGAATCAAGTAAAAAAATATTTCGACCTTGCTACGGCCGAAAATCTGACTTGTCTCACAGGTGGTGAGGTCTTAGATCGACAAGGGTATTTTGCGATGCCGACCATTTATACTGACGTTCCTGTGACCAGCCAATTGTGGACGGAAGAAATTTTTGGACCGGTCTTAGTCAGTAAAACCTTCAAAGACGACGCAGAGGCGATTAGCTTGGCGAACGATAGTAAGTATGCGTTAGCGGCAACCATTGTCAGCGCTGATGAAACGGCGGCAGTAGAGATGGCGCTACAGATTCAAGCAGGTCATATCTGGATCAATGAACAGCAAATTATACTGCCAGAATCAGGATGGGGCGGGTTTAAGCAAAGCGGTATCGGTCGTGAGCTGGGTGTAGATGGCTTGTCTGCGTATCAAAAAAGTAAGCATGTGCTGTTGAGTCATTAAACGTTGGGTGCTTTCATATCTTATTTAGCCAGTGACATTGTTACCAATGGCTAAATAAGATATTTGCTTTGTAAATTAACTTTACTGGACTAAGAATGCCATTCGATATAAAATTGAGCAATCATTCAAATTTTATCGCTGTGCTTATTTTTATATGAGATTACGGCTTTTGAGATGGAAAAACTATGTCACGTACCGCACTTTATAACCGTCAGGATGCCTTAGAACGCGCGTTACAGCTTTTTTGGCAAAAAGGCTTTCATGCTACTTCGTTAAAAGACATAGAAGAGGCGCTCGATATGCGTCCAGGAAGCATTTATGCTGCGTTTGGCAGTAAAGATGGATTATTTCAAGAAGCGTTAGACTACTATGCTCGCCTAGGTTTGAGTGAGCTTGAGCGGGTAATGGGCGCTTATCAATCGCCGCTGTTGGGGTTAGCCGCTTTCGTGCGTCAGCTGGGCGGTATTCGTGATAAAGGGCTGCCAAGTCAGGCTTGCATGTTGGTCAAAAGTTTACTGGAGCTTGGTGCTCGTGAGCAGACAGCGCTACAAAAAGTTGAAATGCTGCTGGCAGGTATGGAGCTGCGTTTCATAAATTACTTTACCGAAGCACAGCGGCTGGGTGAATTGGATACTGAGCTCGACGCGACTAGGCTTGGACGACGACTACAGGCGGAAATCATGGGGCTGCGTGCTTTTGCGCAGCGTGATGTCGAGAGTGCAGCGGTGCAAGCGTTGGCTGAAGATATGGCGCTCTCTATAGAAGCGCTGCGTATTGATAAGCCTGTTGGCGTGTAGTTCATGTTGACTATTTGCAAATAAGCACTGCTAAAGGGTTATTGCCGATTAAGTAAGGCTGATTGCTAAGATATTTTTGGTATGAAAAAAGGGTTTTAGAGTTACTGTATAGTCTCGGGCTATACAGTAACTCTAAAACCCTTAGCTTTTCTAAAACTCTTAGTCTTGAAAACTCAACCATCAACAGATAATTTAGTCTGGCATATCAGCCAACTGCTGCAATATGCTTTTATAATTTTCAACACCTTGAGCACCGCTAATTAAATGACGCTCATTGAAAACCATAGATGGCACACTTTGAATGTCTGGTTGCTGCCAATGCTGCTTTTCTTTTTCTACGGCTGCAGCAAATCGCTGGTCTGCTAAGACCGCTAACGCTTCGTCACGATTCAAGCCAACTTCTGCCGCAACATCGGCAAGCACACTATGATCTGATATATTTTGATTATTGACGAAGTGTGAGACGAACAATGCTTGCTTTAGCTCGTGCATACGCCCTTGTTGATCGGCCCAATGCAGCAACTGATGCGCATTAAAAGTATTGTAAGTACGAAAGTCATCGGTAAACTGAAAATTAAATCCAGCTTCAGCACCTACTTCGGTCATTCTAGCTCGGTTCTCTTGAATGTCTTCAGCAGTCGTACCGTACTTCTCCATGATATGCTCACGATAGTTTCGTCCTTCGTGCGGCGTATTAGGATTTAACTCAAATGGATGCCAGTGAATCTCGTGTGGAGTGTTGGTTTGTTTTAATGCCTCGGCTAGTTGACTATAGCCGATAGCGCACCAAGGGCAGACCACGTCCGACACGATATCTATTCGTAATGGCTTTTTTAAATTACTCATAGTGGCTCCTTATGTGGTTCTTATATAATTAGACAGCTTTATGCCATTCAAACTTTTGGAAAGGCTTGTCGATTGGCGTGTTGGCCAAATGGTTAGTGTAGTTACTCATCACTTTTTGAGCCGCTGCAAGAACCACTTCCAAAATCTGACGTTTAGTAAAGCCTGCATCTAAGAATGCTTGCACTGCGTCATCATTTACATTACCACGATCACGAACGACCGATAGCGTAAAGTCGCGTAATGCTTCTAGTTTTGCAGTTGGTAGAGGTGTCTCATTACGTAATGCATCAGTGATTGCGTCGTCTACTTTCATGCTTTTTGCGATACCAGTATGAGCGGGTACACAGTAATGGCACTCATGTTCGACGTTGATGGTTTGCCATACGACGGTGACTTCCTCATCATCAAAACTGCTGTCTAAAAACAACTGATGCAGACGTTGATAGCCTTCGAGCAAGCCAGGCGCTTCAGCCATGACGGCATGTAGATTAGGTACCATACCAAACGCTTTGATAGAAACGTCAAGTAAGTCTTTGCTTGCTGCTGGGGCTGTGTCTTTGTCGTGTAGGGTAAATTCAGTCATATTAAAACCTTTTAATCATTATTAGTGAATTGTTATAAAAGTAAGTGTATAAGCGACTTGAGAACCTATTATATAGTTGAGTGAGTACTCAATTTTATAAGTGAGATTTTCGTGAGTCGCTTAACAACTGCAGCCACTATAATCCATTTTGAGCAATCGTTCAAATAATATTTGAGTAAATGCTCAAGTTGTTTGTAAATTTCGTTTACATTCAAAGCTAGGCGGCATCACGACAGTTATTTGTTTTTCTTAACCAAATTATTGCTAAATGGCATGGTTAACAATCCCCATAGCGAGGCATTTTGTTTGGCTGCTGGGTATTCTTTTAGCCCAATATCTAGCTCATTATCAGACTGCTTTGCTTTACCCTTATAACTACCAAAAATCCAATCCCACCAAATGACACTAAAACCATAGTTTGAGTTGGTCTCACTAACGCGTTGGCTGTGATGAATACGATGCAAAATCTGCGTCATCAATATTAAGCGCAGCGGTTTTTCAAGCGCAGGTGGCAGGCGAATATTGGCATGGTTAAATATCGCTAAGCCATTTAACGCAATCTCAAATATCAATACAGCGATGGCAGGAACACCCAACAAGCTGACGGCAACGAGCTTCACTAGAATGCTTGAAACGATTTCAATGGGATGAAATCTAAGCCCTGTACTGGCATCGACATGTGCATCAGCGTGATGGACTTTATGCAAACGCCATAGAATAGGCACGCGGTGAAATAATCGATGCTGCCAGTAAATGATGATGTCGAGCAATATCAAGCTTAGTATGATGACGACAATACTTGGCAATTTGATGATATTAAATAGACCAATGCCATTCTGCTGATTATACAGTGCCACAGCCGTTAGACCGACAGGCACCGCTAGACGAGCAATAACTGACGAGATAAAAACCAAGCCAAAGTTAGCGAACCAGCGTTTGCTGCTTTTGATCGGTGCTTGACGTGCAGGCATGCGCCATTCTATCAGCATCATAATCACTAAAATGCTTAAAAAGAACCCAAGCCGCCACCATACTTCGTTAGTCATTAGCTGCCTCTTAACTTATTCTATTTATATACTGTTTTTATCTATTTCTAGCTGCTTAAGGGTATGGTAGCCGCCATGGATACGGGTAAAAATCGTAATCGCGCAGGCTGTGGCAAAAATGCTGGCAAGTAATACAAAGTGCTGTGGCCACAGGCAAAAAGCGACAAACAGTGCGATGGTTTCGGTGCCTTCCGTCAAACCGTTTAAATAATAAAAGCTTTTATATTTAAACTGCGGTTTATCCAGTGTAAACTTTTCCGCAGCAATGGCAAACGCTAAGAAGCTAGAGCCTGTGCCAATAAAGGTCGCGAGTAATAAAGCGCCAGCAATGGCGTTTTGTTCAGGATTTGCCAAGATAAAGCCTAGCGGAACTGCTGCATAAAATAAAAAGTCGAGCGTAATGTCTAAGTAGCCGCCTGCGCTTGAGCTTTGCTGTGCATGACGAGCTAGCGCGCCATCAAGACCATCAAAAATACGATTCAATACAATCGCTGCAAGTGCGCCATACCACAATTCAAACGCCAGCAGTGGCAACGCTAACATGCCGATTAAAAAGCCCGCCACCGTAAGTTGATCAGCCGTGATACCGCGTTTGTGCAACACAACGACCACAGGGGCTAGCATTGGCTTAATCATGGGCGTGAGAAATTTGTCTAGCATGTGCTTGCCTTTTGTATTTCGCTTGGATGTTTAAGACTACAGGTCTAAATGAATAACTTTACCCTTTGCTACTTCAGCATCGCTATGATCGTGCGTAACCATAATGGCGGGGAGTTTATGCGTGCGGATTTGCTCAAATACCAGTTGGCGCGTGTCTACTCGGAGCTGGGTATCTAGCTTGCTAAAAGGCTCATCGAGTAGTATCGCTTTTGGCTCACTGAGTAAGGTACGCAGTAGCGCCACTCGTGCTTGTTGCCCGCCTGATAAATTGTCAGGATGGCGCTCTCCCATGCCTGCTAAACCCACTTGTGCCAGCGCTTGTGCTATTTTTTCACGACGCTGTTTCCTATCGCCCATTTTGTTACCTTTAGGCATCGCAAAAGCAATATTACCCGCGACCGATAAATGCGAAAACAGTAGGGCGTCTTGATACAGTACCCCAATATGCCGTAGGTGCGTCGGCAGATGGCTTACAATTTTATCATTTAACCAGACTTCACCAGTAGCGGTAAAACCGTTTGGTAAAGTACCTGTTAGCCAGTTCAATAAGCTTGATTTGCCACTACCAGATGGACCCATGACGGTCAATATTTCACCACCAGTAATTTGCTCATCTAGGCTCAGTAATAGCGTGCCTTGCCGATATAACTGTAAGTTTTTTATCTGTAAAGAGGATTGCATCAAAGGCCCTTTTATTTGCGTTTTTATTATTAGGTATTTTCAAAATTAGTGCTATTCAAAACCAGTGCTATTAAAAATGATTGTCTTCAAAATAAACAATTTTAACGCCTGCTGTTGCTGCCACTTTTAAAGAAATATTTGGGCAATACCCACGCCAATATAAAGCCAATTAACGGTAACGCCATTTGGATGATGGCGTACACCGCACTGGTGCGCCTACTGGCACCATTTGCGAGAGTCACCGCTTCTGTGGTGATGGTGGCTATACGTCCGCCGCCTGCTAACAACGTCGGCAAGTATTGACCAAAGCTAATCGCCAAACCAAGGGCGATAGCAATTAACAGCGGCGCAAATAATTGCGGTAATTTCACCTGCAAAAATACTTTAGCAGGAGTTGCACCAAGGCTCGCGGCTACATGAGCAAAACGCGGGTCTAGACGCCTATAACTACTGGCAAGCGATAAAAACACATAAGGCAGTACAAAAAGCAGATGGGTAAACGCCACATTAAAAAACGCCGTTTGGTTATTCACCAGTTGCTGTAGCCACACCAAACCAAATAAAAAGGCAATACTGGGTACTAACAGCGGCAAATAGATAATTAAACTGGTAAATTTTGAGAGTGGTTTTTTACTTAATTGTTCAGCTTCTAGACATAATAAAGTCAGCACAATGGCAAATACGGTACTCACGATACCGATAGCAAGAGTATTAAATAATGGCGTACCCATTTGCGTAAAGGCACTTTGAAAATGTAATAACACTAATTGCTCTGGCAATACGGCTGGAAAGCGCCAAAAACCAGCTACTGACCACATTACCAGACCAATGAGCGCCAGCAAAATAAAGCCAATCACCACAGTGGTCAACGCGGCGGTGATTTTTTGCCATAATGCATCGGCATAGTGGCGCTTGCCATTTACCAACGTGCCATTAAAACAAGTTTTTATCGTTCTCTCGCTACCAAGCCACAAGGCGATTAAACCACCCGTCAAAGCGAGCTGTAATAACGCGCCCGCCGAGGCTTTTATACGTAAGTTCAAATCTACATCGTTAAACCATTGCATGATAGTAACCGCCAGCGTTGGCGGCGTGTTTGGACCCAATATCAATGGCATCTCTACGCTGGCACTGGCATAGGCCAGCACGGCTAAGATAGGCAAACGTAAAAAAGGATAGAGGATAGGGAGCACGGCTTTAAAAAAGGCAGTAATGGGGTAATAGCCGAGATTTAGCGCGACTTTATATTGTTGACGTAGCTTTTTACCAAGCTCAGGCTGTGCCAAAGCGCCTAGCGCCATGAGTAATAAAAACGGCAGCTCTTTTAAGGTTAAGCCCAAAATGATGCTAATGCCGTACGGGTCATGGGGAAACATACCGGCTGGTGCCAACTCCCAACCACTTAGCCATGGTGAGATGAGGCGTGAAAACATACCAGAAGGCGCAATTAAAAAGCCAACGGCTATGGCTGCCGCTGCATGAGGAATGACTAAGATTGGACTCAGTAAACGCTCAATACGAGTCAGCCAAACGCTATTAAAAAATGCCGCCAATATCATTAAGGTCATGACAAAAGCGAGTAGCGTGCTGATTAATCCAGTAGCGATGCTTAATGCGACCATTTGAGTAAGACCTGGCGTCTGCCAAAGATCGTTAAAGCCTTGTAGACTAACGGTCGTTTTTTCAAGTGCCGGTACCCAGCTAAAGGCAGGTAACAGCACGCTGAGTAAACCACCGAGTACGGGTAATATCAACAGTAGCAGTAAAAATTTCGGACTCAAGGATACAATGTGCGTAAATAGGTCTGTTTTATAAGGATCTATCGTTCTAGTGCTTGCATCAGCCGTTTTATTATTAGAATCTTTACTCATGGGCTGACTCCATAACGTGTCTGCCAGCCTTGCATAATGGCATCAACCCAGCTCGGATGTGGTTCATTTACGGTACGTTTTATAGCGTCAACCGGTAGGGCGCTCGGATGCGGTCTGTTAGTCTTGAATAATGCTTGTTGCTCAGGGTCGAGCGTCGATTGGACGAGTACGGTTTTATCACCCCATATAGCAGGCGTTTGCTTTCTAGCCTGTGCTTCTGGGCTTAGCAAGAAGTTTGACACTAGCTGCGCGGCTTGTGGGTGGCTGGCGTTATAAGGAATCGCCACAAAATGGGTGTTGCTTAAGCTGCCATCGCTCATCGCATAGCTACGAATGCTCTGGGGTAAATCATAACGCTGCACGGCCGCAGGAATTTCAGGCGCGGAAAAGCTAAAGGCTAAGCTAAGCTCGGTATCATCAACCAAACGCCGCATGTGCGCGCCCGTTTGCACAAATTGCTCACCCTTACGCCATAGAGTTGGATGCAAATCATCGAGAAACGTCCATAAAGGGGCTAATATCATATCTGTATTTTGCTCAGTGGCTAGCAGGTTGAGCTGTGCTTTGATATTTTCGCCTGTTTTAGCATCCTGTTGTTCGTGCAGCATGACTAAAGCGTATTTTAAAAAGCTCATGCCTAAAAAGTCAGGTGGCTTTGGATAGCTAAAACGTCCGGGATTTTGCGCTGTCCAATGGACTAGTTCATTCAAGGTGGTTGGTGGCTTATCAGTTGATAAGCTGTCGTAATAAAAGGTCAGTGAGGCTTGTCCCCATGGCGCTTCCATACCATTGGTTGGCACACCAAAATCAAAGTTAACGGCAGGATTATTCTCTGGATCGGTCAGCGCGAAGTTAGGCAGCTTGTTCGCCCATTGTTTCAGCAATAATGAGTTTTCACTCATGGTGGCAAAGTTTGCGCCATTAATCCAGATGAGGTCTACACTGCCTTCATCATTGTTATTGGCTGATTTTTCCGCAAGTACGCGACTGACCGCTTCACTGGTGTCGCTTAATTTCACATGGACTAAATTGATATTATATTTATCATCTACTTGCTCGGCTGCCCACTGTAGATAGGCATTGATCTGTGGGTCGCCGCCCCACGCATGGAAGTAAACGTCTTGGTTTTTACCTTGCGCCTCTATCTGCTGCCAAGATGATAAATTTTGATTAAGGTCATCGGTAGTGGGTGAGGCAGTGCTTGCTGATATGCTTGAAGAAATAACTGCACAAACGCTAAGCGCCATAGCATAGGCGCTATAGCGGCTTAGATTTTTTAGCGTTGGCATAGCTGGTAAAGATTTAATAACGTACATTTAAGTTTCCGTTATGATGATATATTTTCAGCGCAGTTGATAAAAATTTAACTAACCTCGACGCCATGTATGGTATTTCTCAAGCCAGTTTAATATCGTTTCGGGCGCATGATTGCGTTTCCATTCACCAGCCGCGTATTTGTTAGCCTCTGCCCATGTCGGGTACATATGAATGGTGCCGAGTATTTTGTTCAGCCCTAAACCGTGCTTCATCGCCAGTATAAATTCTGGCATTAAATCCCCAGCATGTTCAGCGACGATGGTCACGCCAAGTATTTTATCTTTGCCTTTAGAGGTAATGACTTTGATAAAACCATGATTGGCACTTTCCGTCACCGCGCGATCTAAATCTTTAAAGTCGTAGCGGGTAATCTCAAAATCGATGCCTTTTTCGATAGCTTCTTGCTCATTTAAGCCCACGCGTGCGACTTCTGGATCGATAAAGGTTGTCCACGGAATCACGCGATAATCTACTTTAAACTTCTTTAAATGTCCAAACAAACCATTTACGGCTGCGTACCATGCCTGATGAGAGGCGACGTGGGTAAACTGATAAGGGCCAACGACATCACCTGCGGCGTATATATTGGGGTAGAGGGTTTCTAGATAGTCATCAGTCTCGATAGTACGCTCCGTTTCGATGCCCAAATCTTCAAGACCATAACCTTCTAAGCGGGCACTGCGTCCAACGGCACAAAGCAATTCGTCATATTCAATCGCGATTTCTTGCTTGTTCTGACGGTCTTGCTTAACGGTACTGTCGCCTTGCGCTTCAACGATAATGAACTTTTTACCATCGCGAGTTTCGCAGCGAATCGCTTGATGCGAGGTTAAAACGTTTACGCCGCTCTCAACGAGGACTTTCTGCGCAAATTCTGAGACTTCCACGTCTTCTTTTTTCATGAGACGCGCACCTCTTTCGATCTGGGTCACATCGGAGCCTAAGCGTGCAAAGGCTTGCGCCAGCTCAGAGCCGATTGGCCCGCCGCCAAGGACGACCAGCTTTTTCGGTGCTGCTTCTAATTCGGCAAATTTATTCCATATAGTATCGCTGGTTACGTAGCCCGTTTCTTCCAAACCCGGAAAATCTGGTATAAAGGGACGCGCGCCAGTCGCGATAACGATGGAACGTGCGGTGAGTGTTTGCGTGCCGCCATCGTTTAGCGCAATTTCTACCGTCCACGGGTCGATGAATTTGGCATAGCCTTTTAATACTTCAACACCCAAGTCCGTATAACGCTCGACGCTGTCGTTTGGCGCGATGTCAGCGATGACTTTATGGATGCGGGTCATAACGTTCTTAAATGAAAATTCTGGTGGGGTATTTTCCAAGCCGTAACGCTCAGCATGGCGCATTTGTTCTGCGACTTTCGCGCTTTTAATCAAAGCTTTACTGGGTACACAGCCATAGTTTAAGCAGTCACCGCCCATCTCACCCGCTTCGATTAAGGTCACTTTTGCTCGGACGGTCGCCGCGATATAGCTAGTGACTAGCCCGCCAGCACCTGCGCCAATCACGATCATGTTCCGATCGAATTTTTTAGGTTTGCTATAGTTTTTATAGACGCGGCGTTTTTTTAGCATATTTAATATGCCTTTTGCGATTAATGGGAAAAAACCTAACAACGCAAATGAGACAATCAAATTAAACGATAAAATCCCCGACAAACTGTCAATTTGCGCCAATTGCGTACCAGCATTGACATATACGAAGGTGCCAGCGAGCATACCGATTTGGCTTACCCAGTAGAATGTCCTCGCTTTAATCGCGGTGACACCCATCAATAGGTTAATTAAAAAGAAAGGAAATATCGGTACTAAGCGCAAGGTAAATAAGTAAAACCCGCCTTCTTTTTCAACGCCAGCGTCAATGGCTGCTAAGCGCTCAGGAAAGCGCTGTTTAATCGTATCACGCAGTAAGTAACGTGAGGTTAAAAAGGCGAGTGTCGCACCAATACTGGAGGCAAATGAGGCGACCAATAAGCCTTGCCATAAACCAAATAATGCGCCAGCTGCCAAGGTTAGGATAGCGGCACCCGGTAAGGATAATGCGGTGACGACGACATATAGCAAAAAGAATCCACCGATAATCAATAATGGTGATTGCGCTTTGTAGTCGTTAAATTGCGCCATCGACCCTTTTAAGCCGTCAAGCGTCAATAATTGATTGAGGTCAAAGTAGAAAAAGCTTGCTGCTAATATTAATATTAACAGTATTAACAATATTCTTTTAATCATAAAATATCCGGCTAAGTAGTAGAGCGAAGGCTAAAGTCATCGTCATTCTTTTATGATTAAGAACCTTGACCATGTTAGTGGTAATGACAAGTTAGTGGTAACGATAATTGCGTTAAGTTTTTTGCATGGTTTGTGCATTTATATACAATAAAACAGCTCACTCAGTAGTCTTCATAGTATAGAGCTTGAGTTTCGTAGGCTAGTATTTATATTCTTGCATGTTCAATCCAGCCCAATCTAACGACAAACATGACTGATGTTTAGACTAAAGAAACTTTTTTGCCCAAGGTTAAGGTATCCCAGTCTCTCATTAAGAAAAGCGCCAAACACGCAGCCAACATCGGCCATGCTGCAAAGAACAACAAGTTATCAAAAGGCTTGAGGTATAAGCCGAAGGTTGAGAACGTCGAAATCGCATGAAGTAGCAAGATGATGCCGTAAGTCCAAGTTTTGAATAATCCTGTGACAAACAACAGAATGAGGATGAATTGAGCCGCGCCAATGACATAGAAAACAGTGTCGCCTATACTTTCAAAACCATAAAAACTAGAAAAGACGCCGGCGGCATGATCAGGATTAATAAGCTTATCTAAAGTCCAGACTAAAAAAACAATGAAAATACCCAGTCGAAGCAATAACAGTGAAAGAGGGAGATGTTTTGGCATAAGTTATTTCTTCTTAATAAGCGTTAAAAGTGAGTGCAAAAGAGCTTGGTAAGTCTAATCAATAAAATATATGGCAATGACTACTATTGTCAGGCAGTAAGCGTTAATAAAGTGTTTATTTTGAGTGATTACTCAAAATTATACAAAATTATACAAAATACTAACGCTCAGTAGGTCAATAAAACGCATTGTAGTTGTTATTGAATGGTTGTTCAAGTTCGTAGCCTCAAGCATGCTACTGTTCCAGAGTATCGTTACGTTTTTCAACCAAAGCAGCAATGCTAGGTTAAAGGTGGTCGCTTTTCGTACAATAAAAAGCCCTTCATAGACTGATATAGTCCATGAAAGGCTTTTGGCTGACATCATAAGTATGATGAAATTGAACGGTTACCACATCAAATCATCTGGAATCACATAGGCGGCATAAGGATCATCTTCTGCCAGTACTTCTTCTGATGTATCGTTAGACACGACCATGAAGCCTTCCATTTTTGCATCGATGCGATCTGCCAACGGACGAGGAAGGAGTGCATAGCCTTCTTCTAAGCGTGCAATCACCACATGACCGGCGACGATTTGGTCATATAGTTTTTGAGTGACAAAGATTTTTTTAACCTTAGCATTATCGACAAATTGATAATTAACATCGCCATTGGTATCGGCAATCTGATGCTGCTTAATCATTTGGACGATATTAGCCTTGAGCATCTTCTCTTCTAAAATACGTTGTTTTTCTTGATTGAGCTTTTGATCTTTCTCTAGTTTTTTCGCTTGGGCTTCTGCCAATGCTTTTTTCGCTTCCATGCTTTCTGAGTCACCAGTACGCTTGGCATGCTGAGTCTGCTTGCTGATTTTCTTGGCTTTTTTGCTATCCACCAATCCCGCTTTTAATAACTGAGCCTGTAGGGCATTCTTTGCCATAATTCCATCACCTAGATAAGGATACTTAAATCATAAATGCTAAAAAACCATTGTAGCAAAATTCGCTACGGCATGTTGTTAGACGATGACAAGACTTTTTTTAATTATGGCAGAAGTGGGCACACATCGCTGGCTGAAGCCATTTAAATTGGTTATTATCAAGGCAGTGGATATGCTTTTTTTGCCGTTATATTTTTTGGTAACCATGTACTTTGGTAAATTTGTTTTTCGGTGACCATATTTATAGTGGGTATAGAAAGCTGTATAGGATTAAATCGTTAAATTTAAGGACGGAATATGACAACATCACAGCACATTTTAGCCTGTATAGACGGCTCGGCAGTGACTGAATCGGTTTGTGACTATGCAGCATGGTATGCCAGTAAATTAAATTTACCCGTAGCGTTGTTGCATGTGAGTGAGGTTCCAGCCTCGACCAGACGCGATTTGTCAGGCGCAATAGGAGTCAATAGCCGCCAGTTTTTATTGGAGGAATTGACACAGTTAGACGAGCAAAGAGCGAAGGTGGTGAACAGTTATAGCAATGCTTTGGTACAAGACGCAAAAAGCCATATTCAAGGTAACTTTACTCAGGTCGATATTCGTATCTATCAACGTCGCGGCAAGCTATTACCTGCCATTGAGCATTTTAAAGCAGAAAACCGTGCCATCGTCATGGGACGCCGAGGTGAAGATCACAAAAGCAGCCGTATTAATATCGGTAGCCAAATTGAAACCGTTGCCCGCGCATCTGACGTTCCTATATTGATTTGCTCAGAGACGTTCAAAGAACCTAGCTCATATATGATAGCTTTTGATGGTAGCAAAACGGCTATTAAAGCAGCATGGATGGTTGCGAGGAGTCCTGTATTAAAAGGATTGCAAGGTCATATCGTCATGATAGGCAATCATAACGACGCGTCAAAACAAAGCTTAAGCGCCGCAGCGGCACAATTGGAGGACGCAGGTTTTAGCGTCGCGGCACATCATTTATCTGCCTCCGATGCCGTCGACGGCTTGTTAAGGTTTCAGGTAGAAAACAACATTGATATGATGGTGGTGGGTGCTTATGGACATTCGAAATTGCAACAATTATTTCTTGGTAGTACCACGACAGAAATTATCGCCAGCACGCTATCTCCTGTGATTTTAGTACGTTGAAAACTCGGTAAGGTTTATAATAGTGAGGTGCAATCATTGCGCCTTTAGCTGTCGATGACGTTCAGTGAGCATATCTGACGTTTGCTAAAGGATCATCTCATCATACTATTTTTGGACATGGTTTATGCTTATTCATGCAGACTTTACTCGCCGCGCTGCCCTTATACCTGAGCAACACCAGTGGATTAAGTCACCACAAAATGGGGTAGAGCGCGTGATGCTTGACCGTGTGGGTGCAGAAAAAGCACGTGCCACTAGCCTTGTACGCTATGCACCCAATTCTTATTTTCCGCATCATCTACATCCATATGGTGAAGAGATTTTAGTATTGTCAGGTACTTTTTCTGCAGATGACAAACATTACCCAGCAGGTTGGTATTTGCGCAATCCACCGACCTCAGGACACAAGCCCTATAGTGATGAAGGCGCAGTGATTTTCGTCAAGCTACGTCAAATGCCAGCTGATGAACCTCATTATGTGGCTATCAATACTAAAGATAAGGCTCATTGGCAACAACAGGGCAGCCGTGATGTTTGTCCTCTATTCTCAGGTGATAATGAGCAAGTGAGTTTGCAGCGTATCAAGGCAGGCGAGTTACTGTTTAATGAGGCAGTCTGTGGTGGTGCAGAAATACTGGTGTTAGCAGGCGAGTTGATAGATGAGGGTCAAGTTTATCAGCGCAGCGGCTGGATACGTCTGCCAGCAGGTGAGCATGCGCAAATACAGGCAGGATCTGAAGGAGCTACAGTGTATCTCAAGACAGGGCATTTAATGCAAGTGATAGGGTTGTAAGGGTAGTGATCACATTTTATGAGCAGCTCACCAGCTGCTCATATTCTACAATGCCACTATATTTTGTCACTATACTTTTATTTAGCCAATAAAAGTAGATAAGAAGCGGGGTAATGATTAGTAAGGCAAAATTTATCAATCATTACTCAAACCGCTTTTAAAACAGTTCAAAAATACAAAACGTCATTGCTTATCATTCTATACTTTGGGCATCCTCTCGTTTGACAATTTTATGCTGATCTTCTGTGCTATCGACTTTCCAATAGCTAGATATGTACAAATGTGTTTTTGGTATTGGGCGATCTACCTTAAAATAATGGCGTAGAGCGCGCATACTATGGAACTCGCAAGCTGTCCAAACAGCAGGTTGTCCTGCTAGCCACGTAAGCGTTTTAACGCGATCAAGTAATGGGCTGCTTTGTTCATTTGGATGTGCATTTGGATGTGCATTTGGATGCGCGTTTATCACCCAATGAATGTCAAGGTTGTCTGGCTTCTTGAGTAGTTGCTTATCTGCTTCAGTGGTAATCTCAAGGACTGCATAGCCGTGTGCGTCAGCAGGTAGCTGGGCAAGATTGATGGTAATTGCCGGCAGCGCTGTCATATCACCGATCAATAAAAACCAATCTGCCTCATTGTTAATCAGCTTCTTTGGTCCAGGGCCGCCTACCAATATTTGCTCACCCACTTGGGTGTTACGTGCCCATGTTGAAGCAGGGCCTTCTGTCTCATGCAACGCAAAATCGACATCTATTTCGTCATCACGTTGAACGCTGACGGTATAGGTGCGCATCAATGGTCGAGCCTCGTCGCCTTGAGGGAATATTAGCTTAATGTACGCGCTTTCTTGATCTGCCGGAAAATCAGTCAGTCCAGCACCGCCAAGCGTGACGCGGCACATATGTGGCGTGAGGTATTTACTGCTAATTACATCTAGCATTCTTGGGGTAGGTTTTGCCATATTAATACTTTCCTTTATTTAACTGTTTCATATTTTTAGCTCATTTATTAGATTTGGTTCAGATTGAGGACATTCTCTAGTAATGGTAAGTTCTACATTGCCTAAAAATTGGCTTTTAGGCTGACGGACATTTGGCGCTCAGGTCCCATCCAGCAATTGTTAATATCATAACAAGCGCCAACATAGGTTTTATCAAAGAGATTGTTGACACTCGCGCCGACAGTGAGCATCGGATTGATTTGATAATTACCGCCAATGTCTACCAAAGTCACGCTTGGTAATTCGTCTGAGTTTTGCTTATCAAGTTGCATACCGCCTTCATAGCGTACGCCAGCATTGAGACTGAGCTTGTCAGTAGCATAATAATCTGCCCACAATGTTGCCTTGTGCTTCGCCGTTTGCGCAGGGGTATTGCCAACCACCTCAGGGTTGAATTCATCTTCTGTAATTTCAGCATCGGTATAGCTATAACTGGTGGCAATATCTACCCAATCATTAAGCATATGGCTGCCTGAGACTTCAAAGCCTTTGGAGGTAATTTCACCCGTTTGTGTTTGACTTCTATAATTGATTTCATCAGCCACCACGACGTTTTTTTGAGTGATATCAAATACTGCTAATGTTCCTTGTGTGGCGCGATTGGCAGAGAGATATTTGACACCAGCCTCTAGCTGATCGGCAGTCGTTGGCTTAAATGGCGCATTGGTAATAAAGTTACTACCGACCACTGGCTGAAACGACTGAGAATAACTAGCATAAGGAGATAGCCCATTATCAAAGTCATAGATAGCTGCGAGACGACCACTGGTTTTCGAGGCATCATTGTCAATGGTTCTATCACTATAGATGGCACCTTCAGAAGCCTTGGTTTGCTTAGTGATACTATCAAAGTTATCATGACGTAAGCCTGCTACTACTATCAAATCTTGCCATTTCATTTCATCTTGTATATAAAAACCAAGCTGGCTTTGTTCAATGTTTTCATTTTGACGATAAGCCTCTAAAGGCAAAGTATCGGCATTAATTTGCGAAAAATCTGGGTTAGACAAATCAAGGTTTGGCGTGCCATCTGCGCCAGCATCATAATAAGTGGCGGTACTGTCTGTCTCTTGATACTCAATACCAAATAATAAATTGTGCGAGGTATTGGTAGTATCTAACTGATAAGCAAGCTGGTTGTCCGTGGTCCAGTTGTTCATACTTTCATCGGTGGTGTAGGCCACGCGATTTATTATCTTATCACTACCACTTACAAACCCGCTGTTGTACATATTACGCTGCTGCGCGTCGGCGTCGGTATAGCGCAGAATGTGCTTGAACGTCAACTTATCATTGATGTCCCAGTTTATGGTAACACTTGGCATGAGTACTTCTTTGCTGAAGTGATTCCACTCATCGCCGGCATAGGCATCACTGCCCAGTTTGCCATAGCTGGCATGGTAGACAGTGCCAACGGCAGGCAGTGGGGTGGAAGGCACCATTTCCGGATCATCTTGATAAAACAGATTGGCAAGAACGGACACATCTTCTGTCGGTTGCCATTGCAGTGACGGATTGATCAGTGTGCGCTCTTCTTCTGTGGTCTGCATCTGCCCGTCTTTTTGTCGTTTTAACGCCACCAAACGATAATTGAGCGTATCTGTGATAGGTCCTGTCGTATCGACCGCCACTTCTTTTAGGTTTTGATTACCCACTCGCAACTGTACCTCAGATGCTTGAGTGCTTTTTGGGGTTTTGGCGACTTGATTGACCATGCCACCTGGAGATGCATAGCCATAGAGTGAGGATGCGGGCCCTTTGACCACTTCGACTGCTTCTGTTGCGTAGATATCGACTTGCGGCATCAGATTCCAAGCCCCATCGTAGGGCAGTCTTAATCCATCGTAAAAATTGGAGTAAGTTTTAAAACCGCGAATATTGTATTCATCAAAGATGGATACGGTACCGCGACTCTCAGTACTCACCCCTGGCTCATAACGTAACGCTGCATTGACACTGTCTGCTTGACGTTTTTGTAACAGCGCTTGATCGATTCTCGTATAGCTCATGGGTGCATCATTGGGATCTAACGCTGTTTTGGTGCCTGTACTACGATAGTTGTCGGCATAGACAGTAATGGTATCCAAGGTGGTCGATGGTGTCACAGTCTCATTATTATTAACATCACTACCAACATCATTATCGACGTCGTTCTCAACACTGTTTTCGATGTTATTCGGCATCGTCTCAGCATAAGCTGCGTGGCTCAAACCCATTGCCAATCCCAATTGCACCGCGAGAGTTAAACGTTTTTGACGAATGGATGTAGACGTTGAGATAAAACGCATCATATTTCCTTGTAAGTTATCAAATGCCGAAAGCGAAAGAAAAGGAATAATAACATTAATGATTATCATTATCATTAAAAATTTACAAACAAAGCGTTCTTAGTAAGATGTCGAGTGAAGTAGCCTCATTTTTAGCCATTAAGATGACTATGATGCAAACATGAAAATTGAAGAAACGCCTTAATATGACGATAATTTTTGACTATAAGCAATGGTGTTTACAAGGCTTTTCTCGTATGATGCAGCCGTCTATTTGGAATCAACTTTTAGATCAACAGACAGACAGGATTTATTACTACTATTAATAGGTCTAGGTCGTTCATTGAGCAACCAAAGATTGTTAAAGGTCATATTTATGAACAGACATACAAGTCAAGCAACCAATACTCAACGCTATTTTACGGTATGGCGTTGGCATTTTTATGCGGGAATGTTTATAGCACCTTTCCTAATTATCCTAGCTTGCAGCGCACTTGGCATGCTGTTGATGTCTAACATAGCAGGTCGTGATGACGATCGCCTCACCATTACCACCCCAGATTCAGCGGTGACAGCACCTATTTCTACGCAAGCTAAAAACGCGTTGAACACTTTATCTAACAGCACGCTGGTGAAATATATCGCGCCTCGTGATACGGGCACCGTTGCCTTGTTTCAAGTTAAGTCAGCCAGTCATGAGAATATGGTGGCGGTGAATCCTTATACGGCTGATATCGTCAAAAGCACACCGACTAATAGTGGTCTGTACTATACCTTTAATGATATTCATGCTGATTTACTATTGGGCAAAGTCGGTGATTATATCCAAGAAACCACTGCCTCATTAACCATCTTAATGATTCTAACGGGTTGGTATTTGTGGTGGCAAAAACGCAAATCACTCAAAGCCATGCTTATACCCAATGATGCTGTAAATAATAAGAAAAAACGCTCATTCATACGTACCATTCATGCGACATTGGGCAGTTGGATATCTGTGTTGCTACTGTTTTTCTGTATTTCAGGAATGGCATGGGCAGGCATCTGGGGCGAGCGAGTCGTGCAGGCATGGAGTCAGTTTCCTGCGGGCAAATGGGGCGTTGCGCCAATGCCGCTTTCTATTGATCACAGTCAACATCATGTTGGTATGGATATGAATAACGCTGAAGCCACGCCGCACGTTCATGGAGCAACACCAGCCACAGCACCCACGCATGGTGATGCACTAAATACGGGTAGTACCAAAGATGTGCCTTGGGTGCTTGAATTGACACCAATGCCAACATCTGGCACTGTCGCTGGCAAGGATGGTATCGCGTCCAATATACCGATTATGATCGATACTGTAGATCGATTTGCCCGTGAGATTGGTATTGTCGGACGTTACCAATTAAATCTGCCACAGGGTAATACGGGCGTCTGGACGATTAGCCAAGACTCAATGAGCTATGATATGAAAAATCCAATGGCTGATCGTACGGTACATATCGATCGTTATTCGGGCAATATTTTGGCAGATATCCGCTTTGATGATTATAATGCTTTTGGTAAATTTATGGCGGCGGGCATTGCTATTCATATGGGGACGCTTGGATGGTGGAGCGTATTGGTCAATGTCCTATTTTGCTTATCGGTTATTGCTATTTGTGTGAGCGGTTACATTATGTGGTGGCAACGCCGTCCACGTCATGCCAGTGAAAAGGTTGGACTAAATCCACCAGCGCGTGGTCTCAGTTTTTCTATATGGTGGCCGTTTGCCATTCCTTTGTTAGCAGTGGCAATCATATTCCCGACCGCCATCATCGCGATTGTCGCTATCGGATTACTAGATTTCTTAGTCATTTCACGGGTTGGTTTTTTACAGAAATTATTATTTTAAAATTAAATAAAATAAGAGAGCCATTCAAAAAGTCATTCTTATTTACACAAAATCAGGGCAACTTTCTAAAAGATGCCCTGATTTTTTATTGCTCGCCATTAACTTTTTACTAAGCCAGTATTCACTCCAACATAGCAATGGCATCGGCACTAGCACGTTGACGCTCTTCAGCATTTAACTCAATCAATCGGCCTTCTTTCATCAGTAATAATCGATCTGCATGCTCAAAGTAACCGTCATCATGACTGATGATAAACAGCGTTTTACCCAAGGCTTTGAGTTCAGGTATCAGTGTTTGATAAAACACTCGGCGAAAGGCAGGATCTTGGTCAGCCGCCCATTCATCGAGTAGCAGTATGTCTTTTTGTTCAGCCACGGCAATGAGCATGGCCAAGCGCTTGCGTTGTCCTTGTGATAGCTTGTCGGTCGATAATTGGTTGTCAGTCACGCTGACTTTATCTTGTAAATTCAATTTATGCAGCCATGTATTTACGAGCGCTTCATCGGGTTGCTGTCTCTCTCTACCAATCAGCTGTTTAAAAAGATGCTGATCGCTAAAAATGGCAGAAAAAAGCTGTCGGTAATCGGCGTTGTTTTCTGAGTCAACGAGCTGGCTGTCTATTTTTACAGCACCGATGCTAGGGGTGAAAATGCCTGTAATAATCTTGGCAAGCGTAGATTTACCGCTACCATTCGCCCCGATTAAAAACACCACATCGCCACGTTGCAAAGTCAGATTAACCGATTTTAGGATATCGCTAGCATGCTCATTTTCTTTGACCACTAGCTCATTTGCATCGGTATTAATACTTGCATAGCGATAGCCAATATCATTGAACGATATGGACTGCCAGTTGTTGACCACAATATCCGTTGTAAAGGTTGATTGGTACTCCGCCAATTCTAAAGATTGTATTTTATCCAGCGCCACTTGTGCCGTTTGTAAGGTCGGATACGCGCCGACGGCATGGAGGATGGGTGATTGCATGAATAGAATGGTTAAAGAGAAAGTGGTGGCAATACCCATTGGAATAGTAAGATAATTTGACACGGCAAACACCACACCAATGGCTGCGAACATCATAATATTCGACCAATTCACGGCGGATAAATGATACGTATCCGATTTAATCACTCGATTTTGATAAGACTTGGCATGATTTAAAAAATCATGTTTGTAGAGTTTTTCAGCGCGGTGTTGATTAAGCGCCAGCTCTTTGCGACCATCTATAATGGATTGATAGTCCTCATATAAAAGATCATTGATCTCTCTGAGCTCTCTTAAATGAGTATAGACATGCTTCACTAAAATGGTGCTTATCCAAATCGTCATCGCAATCCAAAACATGACAATCAATAATAATGGCAGCGACAACCAGCCTAAATAAAGGGCGACACCAACCGATAAAATAACGCCTTGCACCAGTTCTGGCATACGCACAAAGGCGACGGTAATCGATTGAATATCTGAGGATAAGCTGGCGAGTAACCGTGCGCTACCCAAATGATCTATTTGCGGAACTTTGGTATCGATGATTTGTTTGACCAGCTTGGTTCTAAGCTCGTAGACGAACTGATGCCCCAAACGGGTCAGTGCATATTGTGATACGAAGGTCGTGACTAATAGCAGCAGCACCAAAGCTGAAAATTGACCCAAGCTTGCCCACGATAAGGTATTAAAAACAGGCTGACTGATAAAGGTGTGATTGATATAGGCAATGATGCCCACACTGACCGCCGCATTCACCAAATTAAGGAAAATAACTTTAAGAAAGGGCAGGCGATAGTGTGCCCAAATCATCTGATATAAAGAAACGGTGGCGTGAGAGGACATAATGGCTCAATAATAGAATGGTTTTTTGCGTATTTTTGATAACATAAAAGGGAGTAGGTGGTGCCTAATCCCTTTTATCTAAGTCTTATAAACGTGGTTTAATGGGCATGTCTTAAAAGTCGAAAGTCGCTGATACTTTTAGGGCAGTAGGCTCACCGGCATTTAAATACCCAGCACCCGCATAACCACCCACTGATTGCCAATAGTCTTCACCAGTAATATTAGTAACTACTCCTTTTAGCGTCACGTCTTGTCCAGCGAGCATGGTTTTGTAGCGAGCACCTAGATCTAGCGTGGTATAACCGTCAACTTTTAAGCTGTTGGCAGCATCAGCATAACGTGCGCCTGTGTGAATGATATCGCCGGTCACCGTCAATCCTTCAACTGCTGCTAAATCATATTCTAGGTTGACGTTGCTTTGTAGCGTGGGCAGTCCGATGACTCGGTTGCCGTCGAACGTCACATCGCCCGTGTCTTTTTGCTCAGCATTTAAGTAAGTAACACCAGCATTGAAACGCATGTTTTCGCTTGGGCTACCAAATACAGTCAATTCCACCCCTTGATGGCGATTTTCGCCAGCAGCCACAAAGGTGTTGGCGTCATTGATATAAGCGCGCGGCTCATTAGTGCGGAATATCGCCAAACTACTGCCAATTAAACCATTGTCATACTTAACGCCAACCTCAGTCTGCTCACTCACATAAGGATCTAAATTTTGACCACCATTGGTGACAGCACCACTATTATTAGTCAGAGGTGCCCTTGCGCCTGGCGCTAGGCTTTCGATATAGTTACCATAAACAGACCAGTCCATGCTTGGTTGATAGACAATTCCAACGCTTGGTGTCCACTCGCTTTTATCGTAATCAGCCGTTTTAGCCTGAGTGTTAGGATCATAGCTGGTGGTTTTTAAATTCTGATGACGCACACCTAAAGTAGTTTTTAACTTGTCATCGAACATAGAAATAGTGTCGGCTAGCGCAAAGCTCTGGAATTGCTTCTCATTGGTCAATTTTGGATCGTCTAAGTTACCACCGAAGATTGCTGTGCTTGTAAAAGGTACCTCAGCGTAGTCAATAGGGCGATATAAATTGGTTGCGGGTTGATTACCAAAATCATAGGCGAACGCCCCTTTTTCTTCTTGGTCATAGAGATCCGCTGCTAGTACCCAATGATGAGCCACGCCACCCGTTTGCCATTGACCACGCAGACCGAGCTCAGCACTTTGTACCAAATCTTTTCTAGAGTTATCAAAGCGATAAACCGTACCCGCACCATCAACATTGTTGACGGTTAGATTGGCCAGTGAGTTTTCTTCCTCACCACTTCGCACACCGTAAGCACCATAAGCGGTAATATTATCAGTAAAATCATATTCTCCTCGAATGGTACCAAAGACATCTTCTTCATCTGAATACGTCCAAGGCTGCGCCCAATTCTTTGAGCCGTCTGGTGCTTTTGGTACTCTAGAAACTCCAGCAAGCGTGACACTAGGGCGAGTCTCTTTGAGTTTGTTGTCTTGCCAGCCCAAATCAGCTGATAATCGATACTGATCGCCTCTATAATCTAGTCCTAACGCTGCAAGACCCAGTGTTGAAGATTCATCATCAATCGCGCTGTCGCCATCTTGATAAGCGGCGTTAAAGCGCACACCAAATGCATCATCAGCACCAAAGCGATCACTGACGTCTATAGCGATTTTGCCTTGATCACCTTGACCATAACCAAGCGTTAGTTGACGTAGTGGGTCATTACTGGCGCGCTTAGGTAATAGGTTAATCGTACCACCGGCGTTACCACCACTGGGCGCTGCACCATTTAGCATGGCAGATGCCCCGCGTTGAACCTCGACACGCTCGAACAATTCAGTAGCGATATACTGCCTTGGCAATATGCCGTATAGACCATTGTACATCGTGTCGTCAGAGGTTGTGACAAAGCCGCGCATAAAGTACGCTTCTTGAAAGTTGCCAAAGCCTCTAGCGACACGAACAGTCGGGTCTTTTTTGAGCAGGTCGCCCACACTTTGGGCTTGTTGATTGCCGATATATTCATTGGTATATGAGGTAGTGGAGAACGGCGTGTCCATGATGTCTTGATTGCCCAAGATTCCGACACGGCTTCCTGTCGCTACTTGACCACCTTCATAGGCATCTGGCAACCCATCGGCTGATGCATCAGCACTACTGGTCACGACAATCTCATCGAGTACCACGCTTGGGGTATCGGATTGAGCGTCAGCATTTAAATCTGTTTGTGCCCACGCGGCTTGGCTTGCACCCAGTAGTATTACCGATGTAGACAGACAAGATGAGCACAGTGATTTTAATGACAAGGGATGGCGAGACATATTCAATAGAGTAGGGCGAAATAAAGCAGAGTATAAACGAGACAGTTGCATGAATATTTCCAGCACATAAGATTAAATGCTTATTATAATGATAATCATTTTCATTACAATATATTACTGGATTAAATCTCAATATATTTTTATCGTGTTAAGTGTACGTTTTTGTTAGGCAAAGTAGTAAGTCGTCTAAAGTTGATAAGTCGCGCTATACCAGCAGCAACGATTGTTATTAGCTCAATTTAGCAGTCAGCACAAGTGGTTGGTAAGTGGCTAAATGCTTTCTGTTTATGACTAAATGTTTGCTACTTATTAAATGCTTGCTGTTTATAAAAAATGCCACTTATAAAAAACATAATGATTATTGCGCACGCCAGTAGACTTTAATGACCATATCCTGACGTGATAACCCAAGGGTTGCCTTTAGTTGCTGTCGCAATAATTTGATATCCGCTGCTTCCAGCGCGCCCCATACTTTGTCAATTTTGACAGGCAGTCGCGCAAATTGCGTATTTAATAATGCCATTATTTGCTCTGTAATATCAGTTGTTGGGGTATTAATCAGCTGGCACACATTATCTTGCAAAAAATGCGCCTCGTGGCGTAGTGGATTACTGAGCGTTAGGGTATGTAGATAACGAATGTCCTCTGGATCATTAGTGATGGCTATGACGAGGGGCGGCAATGGATTCTGCCAGTTTTCCAATAGATTGGCCACCGTAGGCAAGGAGGTTTCATCACAGATGAGTAAGCACTGACCAGTGCTGAGATGTTCTATCTTCTCTGGATATTCACGTACTGTTTTGATTTGACTGCCACAGTTAAGTGCGCGCGCCCAACTGCCTCCTGCCGTGTCGCCGTGAATGTAGACATCTATCCACGCTTGGACGGACGAGCTGCTCGAATCTCGCCATGCTTTTCGCAAGGTATAGTAGCGCTGCAAAGGTTTGTCGCTATCTTTGGGCTGGTGTTTTGTAGCAGATAGACCGTCCGCATTTAGCTCAAACAAATACGCGTAGCCCGGATGAGTGAGTGGCGTAGTATCGGGTGCGGTTACCAGCAGTCGATACATATTGGGGCTGGCATAATAGCCATTAATGACTGTAAAACGCTGTTCTTGAAGCTTAATCGTGCGCTTGCCAAGCTTATTGGCAGATGTTTGCAATAGCGTTATATATTGCTCTTGTAGCGTCATAGAGTCACTAATAGGAACTGTAAAATCGATAAAATATTGACGGCTGAGCTTGCTGCTGTTTGTTAAGGTATCGTTGTCATGATGGGCGGTTGTGACATCCATTAGTATCCCATCAGTATACAGCTCTGCTATCGAGGCGATCTCGTGCTCACTCACTGCCGTGGTAGTAAAGGCATTGATAAACATCGCGAGTTCATCTTGATGCTCTTCATTGACATGACTCATAAACTGGGCTTTGTCAGCCATGTCGAGCGGCGTTTTATCGAAATCGTACTGAGTAAGTGGTTGAGCCATAAAATGTCATCCAAGCCAAAATTCAAATAATTGTTCAGCAAAATTTTTAATTAATAAATGATTGGCTGCTGATTAAGGGCAAGATGGAAATATAATAGTTAATAAGCATAAAACATTCAAATATTAATGATTATTAATGTCATTTAGGTTTTGATTACGATAATATACCATACGTTAATTTATTTACAATCCTAAAAGGACTGGTGTTATCGAATGACTAATAGCTTTCTTGTAATGCTTGGCAGTGGTGACTCTTAGACTGTGTATAAACGTTATCGCCCAACCTATTTTTGCAAGGTTTGATAGCTTACAAAAAAGGGTTGGGCGAGCTAAAGTCGAACAGTAAAGTGTTAAGGAGCAGGTTGAATGTCTATTTTAAATTCCCATGAGGTCGCAGTCGTCGCTGAGCTATCAGGGTAATTGATTTTATCCAAACGCACGCGGGCATAGCTATTGCCTTCAGCGGATCTAATGAGCGCGCCTTGAGCGCTGTCAACCGCTTTGGCATTTAGTTGATGGGTCATGCCATTGTAGGTATACCAGCCAAAGTCTAGGTTCGGGAAATTACCCGTATAAGCAGGATTGAGATCCGAGCCTTTACTATCAATGACCCAGCTTCTGGCACTCATCGGTTTATCGTACACAGCGGTGTTGGTAAGGTCGGTTAAAGTTGCCGCACTACCATCGGTTATAAACTTGCTGACAATGGGCTCACCTTTATCATCATAATACCCTATTGGTGTTTTTGATAAGAAGCCACCAACTTTGCCTTTATGAGTGCCAATTGCAGAATCGCCACCATTTAAAATAACACTATTACGCTTAAAACCAATCTGCCAAGTGCTGTTTTTATCGGTGCTACTTTGTCCTGTGGTTAGATCAAAATAGACCCAGTTATCATTGTTTGAGGCATCGATGGTTTTCGTCTGCACCTTGTTCGGTAGCGCCGTATCAATCCAGCGCAGAGTAGGGTAGCCCGAGGTTCCAGCATTATTATAGTAGTTGGTAATCTGCATGGCATAAATAGGCTGCTGGACGCTGCTGTCTGTCATGGCGCTGCTATTATCTGTGGTGACAAGGTAGACACGATTGTTCGGGTAGAGCTGATGGTTGTCTTTTAAATTGTATTCAAACCAAGGCTGTGCATCAAAAATGCCACCACTACGGTCTTCATTGTAGTGCATGGTAATATCACGACTGGTATCAGGATCTTGAGTTGCATTGCTATAACGACTCAGATCTGACCAATCGATTAAACCAAAAACGCCGCCTTTACCATCGCCAGAATCACCACTATTTGACCAAAGCTTGACCGAACGCGCTTGGTTATCAAACTTGATATCCCATTTATCCTCAGCACACGAGCTTTCAGCTTTGGCATCAAAGTCATAACAGGTCGCAGTATTAGGCGCTAGATTGGTGACTTGCCAAGTGGCCGTTTCGCTAAAGCTGGCAGTGCTAACAGGCGGCGTGTTACCACCATTATCGCCATTTCCGGTATTGCCACTACTCGAGCCATCACTGCCGCCTCCGCAACCGGTCATGCTGAGTGCTAAAATACTGCCACTAAACAGTAATGCCAATTTGGTCGGCTTGGTGTGAACTGCTGGGAAAATGGGGGTCATATCAGCTTCCTTGAAGGTTGTGGTTTCAGATAGAGGGTACAAAATAAGGGGAAAAATAGCGGTACAAATACATTTGCTTTAGAATGATTGTGAATCAAGGGCTTACCAATGGTAGCTGGCGCCAAGTAACCACTCGCGATTATCAATGGGACGATAGTCACTGGTATCGGTGACAGCGCGCTGCACATCAAAGATATTATTAATCGCTGCATACAAGCTCAAGTTTGCAGTTGCGTCATAATTGAGCTTGCTATCGAGCGTCCACCAAGACGGTGAATACGCTTGCTCGCTGGTACTAATCAGCTGTTTGGATTCATAATTGAGGCGCGGGATCAGCTGTAATTTGTCATTAAGCTGATAATCTAGTGCCAGCATCGCTTTGTGATTGGGCTTATAGGTCAGCTCGGTATCTGTCACATTGTTATGCGTTTTTAAATAAGCATAGCTGGCTTGCAGTTTGGCGCGCTCGTCCACTTGCCAGTCAAGGCCAATATCGCCGCCATAAGTTTTGGCACTATCGACGTTCATATATTTATAAATGGCGATGTTACCGTCGAAGGTAGCGTTGTCTTCATCGGTTTGGATCAGGTCATCTATCTCGTTATAAAAACCATTGACCGTCAAATTCATGGTGTCGCTCAGTTGACCTTGATAGCCGATCTGGTAACTGGTTGAGGTTTCAGGCTGCAAGTCAGGATTTCCCATGACTTTATAACCCAAATTGCTATGGTCAAAGACGTAGTAGCGTTCTTTCAGGTTGGGCACGCGATAACCACCGCCAATACTGCTACGAAAGACATGGTCACGACCGCTGGCATCCAAATGGTTGTATTTAAGTGATACTTTCGGCGCCGTATGACCACCAAAGTCTTCATCGTTTTGATAGCGAATACCGCTCAACACTTCCCAGTTATCGCCAATCAGCCAATCATCTTGTAGATACAGCTCACCGACATTACGGCTGACGTCATCGCTGATAAGCTCGCTGACTTGGTTTTTCGTTTGGCTTAACTTGTCTTGCTGAACCTGACCGCCGACTTGGATAAGATGAAGGTGCTTATCGGATAGCAATAGCTCAGGTAAGTCGAGCTGGGCTTGTGCCAACGTCGTACTAATGTCTGTATCACGGGCACTAGTGATGGCTTGCTGCGTTTTAGTATTGGATTCGCTTTGATATTCCTTATGCAGCGCTTGAGCGGACAATCGATAAGTCTTGCTGCGATCATCGACATGCGGCGCGATATCAGCGCGCGCACCGATACTAAAGCGCTGCTTGCTGATGTGTTCATCTCTTTGCTGTGCCAAATAGCGCGGCGCGACATAATAATTAAAACGGCTGATATCGTCTTCTTTATAGTGGCTGGCTTCTAGCCAATATTGAGAATTTTTGACCAGTCGGCTATCGTTGCGGTCATTGTTATTACCTGATGTATCGTTACCGTCAGGGCGGTAGCTGAGGCGGGCACTGACTTGTGATTGTTCGCTGGCATCTTTTAATCTGGGCCATGCTTCATGGTCTAAGCTTAAGCCATCATTGTCCAGATACGAGCCTGATAGACGCGCGTGAAAGCGCTGGTTTTTATCCAATGCCCCTTCCACGCTGGCTTCTACATAGCGCTTATTGGCATCTAGCTTTTTACCAGATGGATTTTGCTGCCCATTGCTGGCAATCTCGGTGGTGATATGTCCTGTTGTCGCGCCAATAGGTTTGGTGATGATATTAATGACGCCGCCCATCGCCGCGCTACCAAACTGCGCTGACGCCGCTCCTTGCACCACCTCTATCTGTTCGATATCCATATTCATATACTGATTCAAGTTTACTGTCGAGCCAGTGCTTGCCGTAATCGGTAAACCGTCAATCAACACCAATACTTGATCACCTGTGAAGCCTTGCATGCTGACTTCGTAACCTGTCTTGCCGTGGACTTCACGTAAGTAGACATTGGGCAACAAGGCCAGCGCTTCTTTTAAAGTATGAGCATGGTTGTCATCGAGCTGCTGGCGACTGAGTACTTGCAGGGCAACTGGCGAATCACTTAAAGCGCGCTCAGAGCGAGTCGCCGTTACTACGATTGGGTCTAAACGTGTGCTCGGCATGGCTGCATCGTCAGGCATATCACCATTAGTCTCTGCGAAAATTGGCGCTGCTTGGGCTGAAACTGACGTGAATGCAAACAATGCTAATGCCACACTTATGGCTAATGGGCTACGACGTAGCAGTGAGGGATGGGTGTTTAGTCCCATATGAGTCAACGATAAATCAAACGCTAAAATTGACATAAATAAAACAGCCATCGTAAAAAGAGAGAGTAAGAAAGTCGTGTTACTTAAAGACCTTTTTCTACAAAAAGAGCGATCTAAAGCGACCTTTTCATAGTATTAATTATTAAAGGTTTGGTTACTTGATTCACTAGATTAAGCAACAAAGCTCAGACATAGTATTTCAAAAGATAATAATTATCAAGATGTAAATGATAATTATTATTATTTACAAAATGAAAAAATGTTGCCATAATGATTTCGTCCGAAGCCTAGATACAAAATTATAAATGATGAACTAGCAGCGATAATTGCTAACAGTCTGCTTGATAAATACACCCTTGCTGCATCCTTGCAAGCACTGTAGTACAGCAGGCATTGGTTTTATCAAATATCAATCATCATCGTCGCTGCTATTTTCTGAAAATGTTCATATCTCAATACTACATAGCCAAGATCATTGGCTTTTTTACTGCTATTTATTTTATGGAGACCATCATGAGTCAACCGTTATCGTTAACTAAAAAAAATACTGAGCTGTGGCAACAGTACCAAGCATTGAAAGCAAAAACACCGATGCTATTTCCCACAGAAGGAGCGGCTGCATTAGATATCAGCGAGTTTGAACTGATGTTAGCCTCCCCTTATAGCCAGTATATGGGTGATCAGTGCAAAACCGTGTTAAAGCAATTTGAAAACTTTGGTGACATGGAAAGCATTGTCAGAAACGAGTTGGCAGTGCATGAAAAAACCGCGCCATATCATAATCTTAAGCTTGGTGAAAAGATGGGATTGGCACTCAATGTGGGTGGCTTAGATTTGCGATTTTTTATGTGGCAATGGCAGCATATGCTGGCGGTAACGGATACCAGCCGCGCCGATAAGCCCTCTTATAGTATTCAATTCTATAACGCGCAAGGCGGTGCGATTGATAAAGTGTATCTACGAGAGTTAAGCGCTGAGACTATTGCGCGCTGGCAAGCGATGATTCAGGAGCAGCAGCAAACGGTGAATAATGAGACGCTGACGTTAGAGGCACAAGAACCACTTAATGACTGGCGTTACAAGGCATTAAGTGAAGAGAGGCGTACGCAGCTACAGCAAGGCTGGCAAGCAATGACAGATGTGCATCAGTTTCATTCATTATTAAAAAATCTCGATATTGATCGTGCTAGTAGCTACCGTCAAGCACCAGAGCAGATGACGCAGCAGCTTGATATTAGCGCGGTCGAAGCGGTTTTCGAGCAAGCGCGTGATGCGAAATGTCCGATTATGATATTTGTTGGTAATAGAGGTCTGGTGCAGATTCAGACTGGCACCGTGCAGACGCTCAAACGTATGGGCGATTGGTTCAATATTTTAGATAAAGACCATAATGACTTTACGCTGCATTTAAAAGACAAAGCATTGGCGCAAGTGTGGAGCGTTAAGCGCCCAACCAAAGACGGCATCGTGACTTGTATCGAAGGTTTTGATGGTCACGGCGTCAGTATCTTTAGTGTGTTCGGTCAGCGAATTGAAGGCACGCCTGAGCTTGAAGTCTGGCAGCAAATTGTCTCGACGGTCATCGAAGCGTATCCATATGCAGAAGCCTTAGCACCAGTGGTTATGACTGAAGAAGAGAGCGTGTAAACCCGTCATAAAAAATCAGTAAATTTTGCGATATTGACACTCACATAACGGATAAGTCATAGCTGTTGTGTGAGTTATTTGGGATGCTTCATACACGTTAATGGTTCTGTTAATACTGTCATTTTTTACGTTAGCAAATTAGGAATGCTTATGTCTTCTGCATTATCAAAAACAGTAATCACTCACGCAGTGATAAATAAAAAATTGATGAGTCGGGCTATCAGCACTGCTGCCATTATTGGCGCATTTGCCGTGCCCTCACTTTCTGCCCAAGCTTATGAGCGTATTGTCGCGATGAGCCCCGATGTTGCAGACGTCGTGGTGGCACTAGGAGCGACCGATAAATTGGTCGGTAAAGATGCGACCAATCATAATCCAGCGTTAAAGAATGTACCAGCCGTGGGTATGCACCGTAATATCACTGCCGAGTCAGTGTTGGCGGTCAAGCCAGATTTGGTGCTTGGTAGTTATATGGTGCAGCCTGCGAGTATTTATCAGCGCTTAAATGGTCTAAAGGTTAAAGCCGTTAATGTCGCGCCCAAAGAAGAGGTAAGCACCTTTGCCAATAGTATTAAATCAATCGGCAGTTACGTTGATAGAAAAGCTGAAGGGTCGCAGCTTGCGAAGCGTTGGAATACAGGGATGAGTCCAATGGCAAAGACGGGTAAGCGTTATTTATTAAGTTACGATGGTCGTATCGTTGCAGGTAAAGACACGGTAGGGGATGAGTTGATTCGCCGTGCGGGTGGGATAAATGCTGCCAATGTATCTGGGTTAAAACCCATGTCACGTGAAGGCTGGCTGGCAGCCAAGCCCGATGTAATCATTATTGCCGATCATAATCAGGCAGTGGTTGGCGGGATCAGTAAATTTAGTAAACGTCCAGAGATTGCAGCAAGTGCCGCAGGCAAGAAGGGCGGCGTACACTTTTGGCCAGCCGATGATTTTCTGCGTTACGGCTTGCATTCGCCTGACGTCTTAAAAAAGCTGAACGCTATAGCAAAATAGCCTAAGTAAAAACAATTTATCTCATATTCAACAAAATGACATCTCACATGGCAAATACGATTTCTGCTTCTATCCCTACACAAACTAGAAAACATAAACCTAGCATCTACTATATTGCTGCCGCTGTCACATCTGTATTGCTAATTTGGTTGGCGCTTGGTATTGGCTTTGGCGAATGGTCAAGTCCCAATTATCTTGATAACACCATCTGGCAGCTGCGTTATCCGCGTGTGGTGACGGCATTACTGGTTGGTATGGCGTTGTCAGTTAGTGGTGCAGCATTACAGGCTTTATTTGAGAATCCTTTAGCGGACCCAAGTTTAATCGGTACATCAGGTGGCGCGGCGCTTGGTGTTGTTTTGGTTCTGGCGTTGGGGTTTGGTGGCATTGGGATACCGCTTGCGGCGTTTACCGGAAGCGTATTGGTCTGTTTATTTATTCTCGCTTGTCATCGGTTTTTGGGTGGTGGGCAGATGGGCTTGCTGATATTGGGATTTGTCATTAGTGCTTTTTGTGCCGCTGTCGTCAGCCTGATTTTATTCATGTCTGATGACATGGTGCTGCGCTCCGCGACCAATTGGCTGTCAGGCAGTATGGCGGAAGCGGGCTTTGTACCGCTGCGTTATTCGATTGTCTCTATGTTATTGGGGTTAGTAATTTTATTACCGTTAGGTCGTCAGTTGGATGGACTGATGCTTGGTGAAGCCGCTGCTAAATCTTTGGGTATCAAGGTGGGTATGGTTCGTTGTTTGGTCGTGATTGCCTCGGCATTATTAACAGGGGCAGCGGTGTCTTTAGCAGGCGTCATTGGTTTTATTGGCATGATGGTGCCAAACCTATTGGCTATTCTGTTTGGTGGTGGACGTATGCGCCTCATGATTTGGTCTGGCTGGCTTGGCGCGATATTATTACTCGTCATTGATGGCGCGGCGCGGCATGTTGCTTATCCAGTGGATGTGCCCGTTGGCATCGTTTTAGCGTTGCTTGGTGGTCCATTCTTTATTTGGCTGTTTGTGCGTAGTAGCCGCCGTTAATTGGAGAGAGTGTTTATGTTTCATTCGTATTTTACGGCTACATCAAAGACATCATTAGCGAGTCGAGACAGTTGTATAAATGGTAGTGATATCAAGAGTAGTGATACAGGCGAGCTGTTGTCGATGCAAGATATTCATATCTCGCATGGCCATAAAACATTGTTAAAGATAGACAAACTAACCGTGCCAAGCCAAAAGCTGGTCGCCTTTATCGGACCAAATGGCGCAGGTAAAAGCACGTTGCTGCATACGGTTTTAGGTCAACACACAGGAACCGCGCTTAAAACGGATGGTCACATTACGATTTACGGTCAGCCAATCAACGAGGTCATGAATGATGGCCATATTGCTTGGGTTGGACAACATGAGCGTTTTGAGCTGCCATTAACGGTATTGGATTATGCGCTGTTAGGAGTCTCGCCAAATCTTGCATGGTATCAGCGCCCAAATAGCCATCATGTTGAGCGCGCGCAACGTTTATTACAAGATTTTGAGTTATCAAGTTTGGTCAGTGCCCGCGTGCAAACCTTATCAGGCGGTGAAAAACAGCGCTTGGCTATCGTAAGGGCGCTAATGCAAGACACTAAAATCATGATGTTTGATGAGCCGACCAATCATCTTGATATTCGCCATCAGCGTTTTTTACTGCATTATTTGCATAATTTGGTGCGACATCAACGCAAAAGTATCTTGGTTGTGTTGCATGATTTGACCCATGCGCATCGCTATACTGATGAAGTGGTGCTATTAAGCGGTGGACAAGTTGTTGCACAAGGAACGCCTAGTGAAGTGATGACACGCTCGCAATTAAGCGATGTTTATGATGTTGATATTAAGGTGCATCAAACTGAAGATGGTTTGGTGTTTATATGATTCTGAGCACTTGAGCCATTATTCTGACTTTGCGATAGGCATTTGATGACCAACTTGGCTTTTTAATTTGTATATATCGCACTGATTTATTCGGCAGTAAAAAAACCCTTCATGCTATATAAATAATAGCAAGAAGGGTTTTTTTACATCTTAACTATTGTAGTGAAGCAAATATTTTTAATATAACTATGCAAAATATAACCATACTAATAGGATAGTTTTCAGTTAATAAATAATTTTAAACCTAAAAAATTTTGCAGTAAACTCGCATAACGATCGGATTTAGTAGAAACTGTAAAGTACTAGGTATTTGTTCTGAACGGGAGAAACTCATTGCGCGCTATTCCTTATAAACTGATTGTTAGCGCACTACTGCTCATCATTGTTGCGGGCTTTTTTGCCTTTCGCTGGTGGCAAGGACCACTATTACCAAGCTATAGAATATCTTCGATGCCTTTGGTGCAGACGGTCGTAGCGACTGGACGGGTCGTTGCCGTATCAAATACTGACATTGGTAGCGAGATATCAGGTGTCGTATTAGAGCGACGGGTAGCAGAAGGCGAACAAGTCGCTGCAGGAGATTTATTATTAGTACTAAGCTCCGATGACGTTGCAGCCCAAGTGCGGCAAGCAGAAGCCGAGTTGGCGGAATTGATTAGTAGCACTCGTCCACAAGCAGTGGTGGACTTGACCAATGCCGAAGTAGCGTTGGCGCAAGCTGACCGTAATGTCGAGCGCAGGCGCGAATTGGCTGCTATCTCGGCCATCTCTGATGAGGAAATGGAGCAAGCGATTCAAGCCCAAGCCCAAGCACGCAATGACCTTGAAAATGCACGCCTGAGAGCGAATGCACTCTCCTCTGGTGGTGTTGAAGAAGATTTATTACGTGCTCGTATCGCCGCATTGCAGGCTCAGCTCAATAAAGCGCAAGTACGTAGCAAAGTATCAGGCACTATTCTGACCCGTAATGTCGAGGTAGGCGATTTGGTACAGCCAGGTCAGAGCTTGTTTACTATTGCCCTCGATGGTAAGACTGAAATAAGAGTACCGCTTGATGAACGTAATTTATCTCGATTGGCTTTGCAGCAACCATCAGTCGCTATTGCCGATGCCTATCCAGATAAACCGTTCCCCGTACGTATTAGTTTCATTGCACCAAGTATAGATCCGCAACGCGGTACAGTAGAGGTGAGATTGTCCGTCGATCCTGTACCTGATTTTTTGCGTCAAGATATGACGGTATCAGTGAATATCGAAACGGATCAACGCGCAAAAGCCTTAGTCATTCCTAATGATGCACTAGCCAATGTTAAAGAAGACAGCGCCGAAGTATTATTATTGCGTGATGGTAAAATACAACGTCGAGTAGTGAAATTAGGGTTACGCGGGCTATCAGCATCAGAGGTGCTCTCAGGACTGAGCGCAGGTGATGAGATATTGGTTGATGCCACAGTCTCACTGGCTGATGGAAAAAGAGTGAGAACCGCGCTTCAAGCAGCACCTTTTACCGCTCCTAATGCTGATAAGATGAGGGCGGTAAAGGATAAGAGCCAAGCAGCGGAGACAGTCAATTGACGGCTTTTTTCGGTAGACTATGGATTGATGCCACTATTGCCATCAGTTTTTTACGCGAGGGACGCATACAGTCGTTGATGATTACTCTGGGAGTAGCGATAGGTGTTGCCGTTATTATATTTATCACCGCACTCATCCAAGGATTACAGACCAACCTTATTGACAGCACCCTCGGCAGTCAGGCACATATTCGCTTAGTAGCGCCAGACGAAGTCAACCTAATAGCGCCGTCTGCTGATGATACACTGCAACTGATACAAGAGGACAAGCGTCCACAACGTCTGCGTTCTATTAATAATTGGCAGCAAATCACTGACACGCTAGATCAACTGCCCTTGTTAACTGCCGTATCGCCAAACGTGTCTGGGCCTGGGTTCGTCCGGCGTGGCGAGGCATTAGAGTCGGTGATACTAGTAGGTACTGACTTGGCGCGCTATCAGAATATAATCCCACTTGATGAGTACTTAATCAGTGGTGAGCTGCGAGTGGGCGCAGATAATGTATTGATTGGTAGTGAACTGGCTAAAGATTTGGGTGTAGAGGTCGGCAGCAAATTACGTTTGGATACAGGTCAAGATAGTAGTAGCAGCAATAATAATTTGAGTAACAACCTTGGTAGCAACCTTAGTAGCAACAGCGCTGTAGTCAATATCGCTGGTATATTTGAGCTCGGCGTACGAGAGCTTGATGCGCGCTACGTGTATCTAGACCTAAAACAAGCGCAGTCATTACTCAACCTACCGGGCGGTATCACAGTCATTGAGTTGACGGTTGAAGATATCTTTGAGGCGGAGGAAATCGCTGCACAAGTGGGTCGTTTGACCTCATTGCAAGCAGAAAGCTGGATTGAAACCAACGCCCAACTGCTGAGTGGTCTCACGGCTCAAAGTTTATCTAGCAATATGATTGTCGTTTTTGTGGCGATCTCGGTGGCTTTTGGCATTGCCAGTGTGCTGTCGGTCAGTGTGGTTCAGCGTACGCGCGAGATTGGTATCTTACGAGCCATGGGTGCAACTCGTCAGCAAATCCTACGAATATTCTTAATTCAAGGGGCTATATTTGGCTTGCTAGGCTCGATTGTCGGTAGTGGTGTCAGCTATGTATTGGTCTGGTCTTTTAATACTTTTGGGCCCGACATATTTACAATTCCCATATCGATAAACCTAATCTTAGTGACTATGTCGTTAGCAACGCTAACTGGTGTGATAGCAGCTGCTATTCCAGCGCGGCGCGCAGCAGCACTTGATCCAGTGGTGGCTATTCGCTATGTCTAATCATGATTCTAGCGACACTTTTAATAATGATTTTAACAGTGACTTTAACAATGTTTCTGCCAATCCTTTTAATAAGACGTCAACTCCTATGTCCAGTCAATCTCACGAAGTTCTGCGTTTAGAGGCACTAAAAAAGTCTTATAACATCGGTCAACCTAATGAGATTGAGGTGCTTCACGGTATTGACTTAACCATCAGCACTAACGACTTTGCTGCCCTGATTGGTCCTTCTGGTTCAGGTAAAAGCACTTTGCTAAATGTACTAGGGTTACTAGATCAGCCAACCAGCGGTGAGCTATATCTGTTGGGTCAAGCGACCAGCGCTATGAATGATGCTGGTCGCACCGCTTTACGTGGCAGTACTATTGGCTTTGTCTTTCAGTTCCATCATCTGATTCAAGCGTTTAGCGCATTAGACAATATCTTAATGCCGCTAACATTGACAAGGGGTCGTCCAAATAAGCTTGCTATCCAAAAAGCGCGCGAGCTACTGGCAGCGGTTGGGTTAGAGCGCTTCGCTGACAGTAAACCTAACGAGCTATCAGGTGGCCAGCAACAGCGTGTTGCGATTGCACGCGCCTTGATAACCGAACCGGCATTGCTATTGGCTGATGAACCTACAGGTAATCTGGATACCGTGACGGCAGGGGAGGTGTTTGAGCTGTTCCGAAAAGTCAATCAGGAACGTGATTGCGCGGTATTGCTTGTCACCCATGATCCACGCTTGTCAGCATCTTGTGATCGAACGATTAATTTGGTTGATGGTCGTATTGATAGTGATACGTTGAATAATTGAAAAATATCGTAGTGACAATAAAAGTCATATTGGCGGATTACTTATCTGCTTAACAAGAATTCCTATAAATACCGCCGTCAATATAGTCATTCCACTATAAAAGCATTACAGCGTTAGCCTCGCTTGAAGTATTTAATATACATCTACACTCGGTTGCCTTGTACTACTTTTAAATTGAATCGACTATAGTGACATCAATAAAGGTAGCGGCTTTGATTGTATGAAATCTCATAGAAAACACCCAATAATAAAAAACCCTTTTTTATAAAAATTTAAGGTAAAAGCTAAATATATCTATATTTCTAGGTCAATGTATTCGTGTCATCACCTTTAGAGCCATGCTCATTCAAAATGATTTTGTTATCTATTGTTAAATACCAGTAGATGCTATGTATAATGCAGCACTAGCATAGCTTTCACTCAGTATGGCTTTCACTCATATGCCTTTAATAAGAAGATTACATTATGTCAAACAAGCGTCCTTTATATATTCCCGTTGCAGGCCCCGCTCTTTTAGAGACTCCTTTACTAAATAAAGGCAGTGCTTTTTCATCAGAAGAGCGTGATAGCTTTAATTTAACTGGGCTATTACCTCATAACATTGAGACAATTGAAGAGCAATCACTACGCGCTTATCATCAACTGCGCTCATTCACTAATGATATGGATAAGCATATTTACTTGCGTAACATCCAAGATACCAATGAAACTTTATTTCACCATCTAATTGAGCAGCACATTGAGGAAGTCATGCCGCTCATTTATACCCCAACTGTGGGTCAAGCATGTGAAAAATTCTCGCAAATTTATCGCCGTAAACGGGGTTTGTTTATCTCATATCCTGAGCGCCATAAAATTGATGACATGCTGCAAAATGCCACCAAGCAAAACGTGAAGGTAATCGTTGTCACTGACGGCGAACGTATATTAGGTCTAGGGGATCAAGGTATTGGTGGTATGGGAATTCCCATTGGTAAATTGGCTTTGTATACCGCTTGTGGTGGTATTAGCCCTGCGTATTGCTTACCGATCTTATTGGATGTTGGTACCAATAATCAACAGCTACTTGATGACCCTATGTACATGGGTTGGAGAAACCCACGCATTTCTGGTGACGAGTACAATGAGTTTGTCGACTTATTCATTCAAGCCGTTAAACGTCGTTGGCCAGAGGCATTATTACAATTTGAAGATTTTGCCCAAGAGAATGCGACACCATTATTGAATAAATATCGTGACCAATTATGCTGCTTCAATGATGACATTCAGGGTACTGCTGCGGTTTCAGTCGGTACCTTGATTGCCGCGTGCTTAAATAAAGGTCAGAAGCTTAGCCAACAAAAAATAGCATTTTTAGGCGCAGGGTCTGCTGGTTGCGGTATTGCTGAACATATCATTCGCCAAATGCAGCGTGAAGGGTTAACGGAGGCGCAGGCTCGCAGCCAAGTATTTATGGTTGACCGCTATGGCCTGCTTACTGATAACATGACGGAGCTACAAAAATTCCAAGAACCGTTAGTACAAAAAGAATCCGCTATTGAAAGCTGGGATAAAAGTAAGAAACTCGGTTTAGCGCAAGTGGTTAAACAAGCAAAAATAACCGTATTGTTTGGTGTCAGTGGACAAAAAGGTCTGTTCACCCAAGAGGTGATCGAATCCTTGTGTGTTAATACTGAGCATCCTATTGTATTACCACTTTCAAACCCCACGTCTCGTGTGGAAGCGACACCGCAAGAAGTGACTAATTGGAGCAAGGGTAAGGCAATTGTTGCAACAGGTAGCCCTTTCCCTCATACCACTTTTGAAGGTCAGTCTTTCGAGGTTTCTCAGTGTAATAACAGCTATATTTTCCCCGGGATTGGTCTGGGTGTTTTAGCAGCACGGGCCACGGGTATCAGCGATAATATGCTCATGGCGGCAAGCCAAGCCCTTGCAGATATATCAATGGAATACGAAAAAGCCCCTGGTGCCATCCTACCGCCTATTAAGGTGATCAGAGAGATCAGTGAAAAAATAGCGTATGCAGTGGCATTGCAAGCGGCTCAAGATAAGCTAGCACTACCTATCACAGCGGAGAATTTACAACGTCGATTAAAAGCGAATTTTTGGTTACCTGAATATCGTAATTATCGCCGTACTTCTTTCTAATGTTAGAAATTAGATATAACAAATTCTAATATTAGGCACATTATCTAAGTAAAAAACTAAATGAAAAAAGGTTGCTAACGCTATATTACATATAGTATTGGCAACCTTTTTTACTGCTATCCAATCCATTAGTTTACCAAGTTTACTTTTACCGATTCTTCAGCACAGTTCAATGATTGTTTTCTATTAAATTCTAGACAATAAAAAACCCTTACAAGCCAATGCTTATAAGGGTTTAAATATGGTGGGCCCAGTAGGACTTGAACCTACGACCAAAGGATTATGAGTCCTCTGCTCTAACCAACTGAGCTATGGGCCCTAACGCTAGACGGACAATGATACCTGAATTTTTTAATTTTTCAAGTAAAAGATAGATAGTAATCAAGATATTTTTTATGATGCTCTACTTTTCTATCAAATATGACCATCAGCCAATGTCAGGCTGCGACCACCATCAACAGTAATAATCTCAGCAGTAATATAATTGGCCTGTATTAGGTACAACACATGATGGGCAATCTCGTCAGGTCGACCTATACGCTGCATAGGAATTGAGTCAATGATATCGCGTTGCTGCATCTTTTTAAATTTTCTTAACATTGGTTTCGTACTTGCAAGTGCTCAATTCTGGCTTGTCGTAATGCCGCACCAATCGCAGGGCCTGTTAGCGCTGAGTCAATATCCTGCATACTAATGGCATGAAAGCTATTCAGCGCTAGCATCATCTGACGGTGCTGTATTGCCAATTGCAACACGTGGCTGGTCACTAATAGCTGCGATAACTTATCAGGCTCTTTATGAGCGCCGCAAGTTTGTATGAGGTCAATTTTGTCAGCCGCGCTTAAATGGTTTATTGTGCTTAGCTTTGTGGCTTGCTGAGCGAAGAGAGTCGAAAATTGAGTGTGTGCCTTTGGTACCTTAGCGGCGTTGCCTATATCATTGATACCTTTTATATTGACTGCTTTATTCACGTTTTCATTCGTATGTTCTGAGGTAAATAAAAATGAATTAAGGCTACTCATTAATAGCGTCCAACGTTGTGACAAGTTCAATTTCATTTGCCCTGCGAAATATAGCGCAGTCTGTACCGTTTCACGTATCTGAGTATTAGCCCAAGCTTGATGTAGTGGAGCAAAATATTCTGTGAGCGCACCAATCTCAAACAGTTGTTGCCAGTATACCTGCGGCGATAGCTGCATCGTTGCACGGCTAGATTCCTGCCAAATGCGCTCTGCACTTAAATGCGCAAGCTCTCCAGAGTCAACCAATTGGCGCATCAAAATCAAAGTTTCATCAGCAATGACAAAACCTAGATCATAATAACGGCTATAGAAGCGAGCGGTTCGAAGCACTCGTAGAGGGTCTTCGCTAAATGCACCTGATACATGACGCAAGGTTTTGCTTTCTATATCAGCCATGCCACCATAATAGTCAATGACGTCACCGTTGATTGGCGTATCATCAGTTAAGCTAGTGACTTCTATCGCCATGGCATTAATCGTCAAGTCTCGACGTTGTAGATCCTCTTTTAAGCTGACATCAGGACTGGCATGTACGCTAAAGCCTTTATACCCCAAGCCTTCTTTGCGTTCAGTGCGTGCCAGTGCGTATTCTTCATGGCTATTAGGATGCAAAAATACAGGGAAATCTGCACCCACTTGTTGGAACCCTGCATCAAGCATTTCTGCAACAGTTGCACCAACGACGACAAAATCTTTATCTTTAATAGGACGTGCTAACAGTTGATCGCGTACCGCGCCGCCGACAAGGTAAATTTGCATGAATGCCTCTATTTTTTATTTTTATTGAGCAAGTGATGACTGATATTGAATAAGGCTACGTTGCGTCTTAGCTAATGTATAACAAGCAAAAAAACCAGCCAACGCTATTTAATAGCATTGACTGGTTTTAGTATAGCAGACGGTCTCTATAAATGAATAATAGAGACCATCTTGATAACACATACTACTAGGTAGCGCAGGATGAATTACTGATTTTCGCTCGCCAAATCTTGAGCTTCAGTAACGGAAAGAGCAGTCATATTGACGATACCACGTGCAGTTGCTGATGGTGTGAGAATATGTACCGGTTTGCTAGTACCTAATAAAATAGGACCAATAGAGGCGCTACCAGTTGCTGTCTTGAGTAAATTAAAGGCAATATTTGAGGCGTCAAGTGTTGGTAAGATGAGCAGATTTGCAGCACCTTTTAACGGACTTGATGGCATGTTGTTTAAACGAATGTGTTCGTTCAGCGCGGCGTCACCTTGCATCTCGCCGTCAAATTCAAAGTCTACATTCATATCTGTCAGCAGTTCATATACCTTGCGCATCTTGACAGCACTGGTGCGATTTGAAGCGCCAAAGTTAGAATGAGAAACTAGTGCGACACGTGGTGTAATACCAAAGCGACGTAATTGATCAACTGCCAAGACAGTCATTTCAGCCAATTGTTCAGCCGTTGGATCTTCGTGGATATAAGTATCAGCGATGAAAATATTACGATCTTGCATGAGTACTGCATTCATAGCATAGAAGTCGTTCACACCTTCTTTTTTGCCAATAACGCTTTGTACATATTTTAAGTGCAACTGATAATGGCTAAACGTACCACATACCATGCCATCTGCAGCGCCATTTTCGACCAATAGTGAGCCGATCAATGTGGTCTTACGACGAACATCACGGCGAGCAAGTTCAATACTTACACCAAGACGTTTGTTCTTCTCGTAGTAACCCTGCCAGTAGTCTTTATAACGAGGATCGTCATCGATATTGACGATAGAGATGTTCACACCATCTTTTAGACGTAACCCTAGTTTTTCGATATTGGCTTCGATGACTGAAGGACGACCAATTAAAATAGGTTGGGCTAGCTTTTCATCAACGACCACTTGCACAGCAAGTAAGATATTATTGTCTTCACCTTCACAGTAAACGATACGTTTTGGATCGGCTTTAGCGCGAGCAAAGATTGGTTTCATCACGAATGCAGAGTTATAGACAAACTCAGACAGACGCTGACGATAAGCTTGCATATCAGCGATAGGTAAGGTTGCAACGCCTGAGTCCATCGCAGCTTGAGCGACCGCAGACGCGATCTCGATGATTAGGTTTGGCTCTAAAGGTCCTGGAATCAGGTAATCACGACCGAAACTTTGCATTTTTTCAATGTTTCTAGCGCTGGTGGTTGGCGTTGCTTCAACGTGTGCCATCGCAGCGATAGCTCTTACACAAGCGACTTTCATCTCTTCGTTAACAGTCGTGGCACCAACATCTAATGCGCCGCGGAAGATGTAAGGGAAGCATAAAGCGTTGTTTACTTGGTTTGGATAGTCTGAGCGACCCGTTGCCATGATGACATCTGGACGTACGGCGTGCGCCAATTCTGGCATGATCTCAGGTGTTGGGTTGGCAAGGGCAAAGACGATAGGGTCTTTTGCCATACGGCGAACCATATCTTCAGATAACGTACCAGGCATCGATAGACCAAGGAACATATCGACATCATCCATCACTTCGTCGATAGTGGTCGCAGTCGTCTCACGCGCATAGCGCTGTTTGGTTTCGTCAAGATTTTCACGGATAGTCGTAATGATACCGCGTGAATCTGAAACGAAGATATTGTTTTTGTTTACACCAAGTGCGCAAATAATATCTAAACAAGAAATGGCGGCGGCACCAGCACCTGAACAGACGATTTTGATCTCTTCGATTTTTTTGCCAGTAATCAATAGCGCGTTGAGCATTGCTGCTGCAACAATGATTGACGTACCATGTTGGTCATCATGAAAGACTGGAATGTTCATACGCTTACGTAATTCACGCTCAATTTTGAAACATTCTGGTGCTTTGATGTCTTCTAGATTGATACCACCGAAAGTAGGCTCAAGAGAGGCAACGGCTTCGATGAATTTGTCTGGATCATTTTGTGCAATTTCAATATCAAAAACGTCGATACCTGCGAATTTTTTGAATAGAACCCCTTTACCTTCCATCACAGGCTTCGATGCCAATGGCCCGATATTACCTAGACCCAGTACCGCAGTACCGTTGGTGATAACACCAACCAAGTTGCTACGGGCGGTATATTTAGCCGCTAACGTCGGATCTCTTTGAATCTCAAGACAAGGAACTGCCACACCTGGTGAATAGGCAAGTGCTAAGTCACGTTGGTTTGCCAACTGCTTAATAGGGGTGACAGAGATTTTGCCTGGACGTGGGAACTCATGATAATGTAAGGCAGCTTGTTCAAACTGCTCTTTTTCTGTACTAAGGTTATCCGTATTCAAAGTGGTATCGTCATTCATAATAATTGCCATGGTTAGAATAAATTGGAATAAAGTAAATGGAGATAAAAATAACGTTTTACCCTCAAAAAATCATGGAATAATAATCCTCTAAGGGCAACGTGACGCTAAACAGTTAATAATTCAAAGTGTCAGGATTAGCGATTAAGCATTGAGCCAAAAAAGTAATCTAGTGGAATAGTTATTCTAGCACTATTGCCAATTCACTGCCTAGTCAGCTGCCGTGAACGGCGAGAATAATATAGTAAAATGATATTCATTATTTAGCCAATTAATAATGCCAAAAAATAGGGTTAAATATCAACCTTAATCTCATAATGTTTCAAAATATTACAGAATAGCAGTTTAATAACATATCATTAAGACGAGCAACTAATCGGCATTTGCGGCGCATGTGGGGTAGGCGGCATCGTGTCGAGAAGGGTAGCGATTGCTTGTACCTGATAAGGGTTAGCCAGTAAATCGAATACTCGACTCACTTCTTCGAACTGTCCTTGTTCTGCTGCCGTAATGGCACGCTGCGCCATACTATTACGCAGTACATAAACAGGATTATTGTGCTGCATATCATCGATAACTTGCTCAAGTGGCAGCTGCTGTATTTGAGCCATATAACGAGTCGACCAATCTTGCCAGACTTGCTGGGCATCATCGCTAAGCTCATTCGTCATGATTGACAATAGGTGCTCTTCATAATGGTGCTCATTCGGCGCGACCAAACCGAGTAGCGCACGGAAGCTATTGGTATAGTCCAGCAAGTTGTCTTCTAACAAGGTTAGCCATTCGAAAGCCAAGGTTAGACTCTCTTTTGCATGCGGCAGCCCAAGCCTACGGCACAATCCTTGCTGATAATGCTGCATAAAGGTAGCCTCATAAGGCGCTAGACAGTCCGCTAACGCCTCACGCGTTACGCCCTCTAAGCGCATAAAATGTGGCAGCCAAGCATTGAGATTCCAGTGACCAATAGCAGGTTGATTCTGATAAGCGTAGCGACCAGTATGATCAGAGTGGTTGTTGATCCAAGCAGGATTAAAACGCTCCATAAAACCAAATGGACCAAAGTCTAAGGTGCTACCAGTGATAGAGAGGTTGTCAGTATTCATCACGCCATGCGCAAAGCCAATCAGTTGCCAGTCAGCAATCATTCGTGCGGTTCGCTCAACCACCGTGGTTAAAAATGTCAGTATGGGAGCGTCACTATCACGGCACTCTGGATAATAAGTATCAATCATATAATCGGTAAATTCAGCAAGTAAGTCAGGGGCAAAACTGGCGATCCACTCGATATGACCTAAGCGAATATGACTATCAGCCACGCGCATCAATGCCGCACCTGCTTCCATGCGCTCACGGCGCACCCTCGTATCGGAGACAACAAATCCCAAAGCATTAGAGGAAGGAACACCTAATTGTGTAAGGGCATGACCACATAAATACTCGCGAATAGTGCTGCGCAAGACAGCACGCCCATCACCCATCCGCGAGTAAGGCGTCAGACCAATGCCCTTAAGGTGCAAGTCTTGCAATTGATTATTGTTATCGAGCACTTGTGCCATCAGTAAGCCGCGCCCATCACCCAATTGACCTGCCCATTGTCCAAACTGGTGACCCGCATAAACCATGGCCAATGGCTTAAAATCCGCTGGCACGTATTGACCACTGAGTATCTCTACCCAATGTGTCATCAGATCTTCATCATCTGTCCAGCCTAACTGCTGCGCAAAGTGCATGTTGAAGTGTCCAGCACGTGGATTGTCCAGCGGCGTCGGCGGTTGCTCATGATAAAGGCGTGTGTCTAGATTGATATAGGTATTTTGATAGCGCATACAAGCCGTTCCTGCTTTTGAAGTGTAAGTAAAGTGTAGGGGTGATAAAAACACTATAGCATAGCCTTGATATTACATCGTTTCACTCTGTCCATCTCTTGTAATAGCGCACCCAAAAACCATGAGTAATATTGAATGCATTTAGCCTATCAAACAAAGATATTGCTTCCACTTGTCCTTTTGATTTCTATAAAACAATGTTCGACACGATCTATAAAGGATGAGCAAAAAAATCCCTCTATCTGTAACAGATAGAGGGAAGGAGAAGCTTTACAATTATCGTTCATCACAAAGATAATAAAATACAGTTTAATAATCAGCGATTATGCCGCTTTTTTACTGATGCCGATAGAGCGAAACGCAGTTTTCAAATTGCTATTATGCTCAAGAATTTTTTGTTCAATTTTGGCATAGTCGTGCTTTAGCTCATCTTCCATTTCATGCAAGCGATCGGCATATTCTGTTTTTTTCAGCTCAATCGTTTTGGCTTTGAGTGCTTGCCATTCTTCAACAGTCTGCATAAAGGCATCATATTCAAACTTAATACGGTCTTGGAAGCTTTTCATGGCATGAGGAAGATCAAGACCGCCCACTGCTGCCGTATCAATCTGCTGCTGTGCCGCTTTAAATTGCATTTGTACTTCTGCATGCTTGATAGTGGTGTCATCAACGGTACGTAGCTCACTGGTTAAGCCCAGCTTCGATAGGCCAGCAATCAACCATTTAGTAGGATCATACTGCCACCATTTTACCCCGTTACGATAGTCGTATTGGAAGAAGTGATGGTAGTTATGGTAACCCTCACCCCACGTAAAGATAGCTAAGAAGAAGTTATCACGGGCAGTATTGGTATCCGTATAAGGACGCGTGCCAAACATATGACATAGCGAATTAATAAAGAAGGTAAAGTGATGCGTCAGTACCAGACGTAGTAAGCCTACGATGACCAAAGTACCCCAAACATCACCCAATAACCAACCGATCGCAGCGACTGCACCGATGTTCAATGCCGCAACCCAGAGACCATAATATTTATGCTGAATCTGTAAGGTTCTATCTTTGGTTAGGTCAGGGATATTTTTATAGTCAAATTTACCGCTAGGATAATTGCGTAGCATCCAGCCCATATGACTAAAGAAAAAGCCACGCTTTGCTGAGTACGGGTCTTCTAAGCGGTCATCGACATGACGATGATGCGTACGGTGACCAGAAACCCAATCAAACGCTGAACCTTGTACGGCAAAGGTAGAACCTAGCAATAAAAAGTTTTTGACGATTGGATGCGCTTTATAAGCACGATGCGATAGCAGGCGATGATAACCAGCGGTAATACTAATGCCTGTCCATACCATAAAGGCACCAAATACGCCCCAAACTGGCGCGCTAACATCATGAGTAAACAAATACCATGGTGTAATGATCGCAGCAGCAATAGGTGTGGCTACTAGAATAGTCGCTGGAATCCAGTTGATCGGCGCTTTGGTAAACTCAAACTCGCGCATATCAATGCTGTCTTCTTTAGTAGAGACATCTTGCTCTCCCGCAGCATGGGCGTAGTTGCGTTTGGCAACAGGCTGCTCATTAAGCGAGCTTGCAGTTTTACTCTCGTCAAAACGTGTCTTAAAACGTGTGGCTTGAGTGCTGGCGGCTTTGATAAGCGTATCACCAGATTTGATAGCGAAACGTAAGCCTTTAAGCGGTAAGCCAAGTGCTTTTTTTGCAATCATATAATATCCCTAGCGGTATTAATTTAAGCCTATATGATACCTTAAAAAATCAATAAAGTGAACAGTTATACACTGTAAAAATATTGCTAAATAACAATAACTTGTATTGATTATGGAATGTATTAACGAAAATAATGGATGACTTATCAGGCATTGAGGAGAAGTGTAAGTAACACCGTAGATATGTAGATGATTTTAAATAAATCAAATAAAGGCGATGCTTATTAACCCAGCAGTAAATGACTTGGATAATCAGTGATGATGACGTCAGCTTGCCATGCGATCAGCTGTTTAATCGTGTCAATATCATTGACCGTCCACGCACTCACTGGCAAGCCATAACGGTGGCTATGTTCAATGACTGCTCGACTAATAAGCGGATAGTGGATACCTAGCTGAATACAGCCAAGTTGCAAGGCGGTATCCGGCGCAGTCATTGAGACTTCAGGTGTGCGAATGAGCAAGCCGCGAGAGATATGCTTTAGTAATGGATGACGTTGTAAGCGAACATGTAGCTCTACATCAAAGCTGGTCAGCACAATGGGTAGTTTGGCAAGTGGGCTATCGATGAGGTTGCGTGTCAATGCTTTTACCAATTTAGCATAATCAGTACGGTCATGCGTTTTAATCTCCAGTTCAATATCAGTAAAGCCCTTTAGCAACGGTGCTACCTGCCCTAATGTCATAATCTGATGACCAAACTGCGAATGGCGTTGAATCTCAGTAAGATTTAACTGATCAACACGTGCTTGCTGACCACACATGCGTTGCAGCGTGTCATCATGAAACACGATTAAATGACCATCCGCGCTCAGTTGTACATCAAACTCAACCCCTGCTAGACCCTGAGTGTTGAGACGTTGAGCGTACTCAAAGCCTGAAAAGGTATTTTCTAATGCTTCGCCGCGCGCACCGCGATGACCCAATAAAAGCGTGTTTTCGAAATTTATCATAATTTATATGGTTGGTTAGTGATACGCGCAATCATATAGTGCTAAAACAACAGCGTCTAATAAAATTTGCTCGATAGAGCAATATTACTATGTGGTTCCTTTTATCCAAAAACCTTATAGATATGAGCTGCGCGAAATCTTAGAATAGGTTTACTGTCTGTCAAACATTCAACAGACCCTAGTTGATCGCGGTAGTCTAAAAGCGTATTTATAACGAATTCATAAGTATGTATTTGTTATGTTTTTGCAACTAAGTACAGGTTTTACCTATAATGAGGGGCGTTATTTGTATATCCATGGGCTACACTAATGAACATTTTATTTAAACACCGTATAATAATCTGGTTTTCAAACCTAGGGCAGCTAGGGTTGCGGTTTGAACATCAATCACTGTCCATCAGTGGCGGTACGTATTAGTAAATTGGGAGCAAAAGAAATATGAGCGTAGCAAATAAAAACGTGAGCAAGTGGTATAAAGTGGCTGGTATTGGCATGGTATGTGGTTTAGCGCTTGCTGGCTGTGATCGCTCAGAGAAGGAAGATACCACCGAGACGGCAGAGCTCACAGAGCAAGAGTCTGCGTCTACTGAAAACACCGCAGCTACTGCGGTGAGCTGTGATGACCCAATGGTACAAGATCGTCTCAAAACGGCTCTAAAAAACACGCTTAATCAACAAGCACAAACGCTGGCTGCCAACTACGCAAATGATGCAGAGATCAGTCTCGCTAGCGGCGCTATCACTAATAAAACCAACGGCATTGTGATTGATGTACAAAATGCTGCAGTTTTACAAGCAGCCAATGACAATGGTATGACGACTTGTCAGGCAAGTGTGAGCATGACGTTGCCAAGCGAAGATTTGTATCAAGCCAGTCAAGTACAAGCAGCCAACAATCTGCCGAGCCTACAATCACGCTTAGCGCAAAATAATATTCGTATCAACAATAACATGTTGGTTGATGATGCCTTTACCTATGTCGTTGGTACTCAAGGCGGTCAAGTACGCACACGTATTGCTGGGCAGCCAGCATTGATTACTGTGGTCGCCGATGTGATGGCAGGTTCTGTATTTAAATCAGCGATGGATGAGCAGCGCGCCCAACGTAGCACTGAACGCCGTGCAGCACAAAACGATGACAGTCAGTCAGCACCCGTTCGTCAGCCTCAAGTAGTCAAGCCAGTTGAGCCGATTCGTCCTACTCAGCCTGCCACGCCGCCGACTATTAACAATCCAAGCAGTAGTAATACGGATAGCAGCGCATCAGCCACTCCTGAGGTTAAAACCCCAGCCACACCAGCTGTACCGAAATCAGTACCTAAAGATGAAAGTATCGATATGGTCATTATTGAAGATGACAGCGCTACTTACTAATTAGTAAGATTTAAGCTGTTCTCGAACCATGTTTTCGTTACTGAATAGTATCGCTTAGTCAGTAAAAGGCCCGCAGTGTTAAGGTTGCGGGCTTTTTTATATTTTATTCTAGGGCTTGATTCTAGGGTGTTATTTTAGCGTTTTAGTCCACTGAAGTAGTCCTGCGCAATTATTTTTTATCAGCGAATTTTTGTAATACCTGACTGTCCCATAAGACTTCAGAGACTTTGTTGGGATCTGTACAAAAGCGAGCAGCGACAAACAACCAATCCGATAAGCGATTGATAAAGCTCACGGCCGTACTGCGAATCGCTTGTGGTCGCTCTTGTTGTAATAGCACTGCTTGGCGCTCAGCACGGCGACAGACCGTCCGCGCAACGTGTAGTTGGCTGACCAATACTGAACCTGTGGGCAAGATAAAATCTTTTAGCGGCGGCAAGGTCGTATTCATCGCATCAATTTGCTGTTCTAACCATGTAATGTGAGTGGCATTGACGCCTTCATATTCTGGCATAGCCAGCTCACCACCGATATTAAACAATAAATGCTGAATGATGACTAACGCTTGAGAAAATTCTTTTTCTATAGATTGCCCTTTATTATGCTGTAACTGAGCACGTACCAGACCAATGTGTGAGTTAAGCTCGTCGATATCACCCATTACGCTAAATAGATTGTCTGCTTTGCTGACGCGGCTGCCATCTGCCATGCCAGTGCTACCGTCATCTCCAGTACGCGTATATATTTTGCTTAAACGATTGCCCATATCTAAATCCTTAACAGTTTTTTATGATTGAATGATGTTAGTTGCGGGCTCATTGTAGTATTTTATGGCTGTTTTCGCTAAGATAATGGGTTAGGTTTTATGTTGCCGCTATTTTTACAGTTATAGCGACCATAGTCAGTACTGTTTAATATCCAAACATTGATTATATTTTTGTTTTTATTTTATCTATTTCATTTATATTAAAAGGCTTTTTAACCATGACCACACCACTTGCCGATGCGATGTCTCAGCTTGCTATTCATGACTCACTGACTGGCGGAAAACGTCAGTTTGTACCACTCAAATCAGGGCAAGTAGGCATGTATGTGTGCGGTATGACCGTTTATGATTATTGTCATATTGGGCATGCGCGGGTGATGGTTGGTTTTGACATGGTAGTGCGCTGGTTGGCTCAGTTAGGCTATGACGTTAATTATGTGCGCAATATCACCGATATCGATGACAAGATCATCGCTCGTGCCACCGAAAACGGCGAAGAGATTGGTACGTTGACGCAGCGTTTTATTGAAGCCATGCACGAAGATGCAACCGCTCTTGGCTGCGAGATGCCAGACGCTGAGCCGCGCGCGACTGATCATATCGATGATATGCAGCAAATGATTGAGACCTTGGTCACAGGTGACTATGCGTACGCAGGCGACAATGGTGATGTCTACTATGCCGTCGATAATTTTGCAGATTATGGTAAATTGTCTAAGCGTAATCTCGATGAGATGCAAGCAGGTTCACGTGTCGATGTCGAAAATGACAAACGCAATCCGTTTGATTTTGTCTTATGGAAAGCCGCAAAACCTAATGAGCCGCAATGGGCATCACCATGGGGACAAGGGCGTCCAGGTTGGCATATCGAATGCTCAGCGATGTCGACTAAGTGCTTAGGTAATACCTTTGATATTCATGGCGGTGGTCATGACTTACAGTTTCCGCATCACGAAAACGAGATAGCGCAGTCTGAAGCCGCGACTGGCTGTGAATACGCGCGTAACTGGATGCATGTCGGTTTCATTAATGTCGATGGCGAAAAAATGTCCAAGTCGTTGGGTAACTTTTTTACCATTCGTGACGTGATGGCAAGATATCTACCTGAAACGGTGCGCTTTTTCTTATTATCAAGCCATTATCGCAGCCAAGTCAATTTTTCTGACAACGCATTGGATGAAGCACATAATAGCCTAAGCAGATTATATAATGCGTTAAAATTGGCCGAACAACAAAAAGGGCAGGCGCTCGTCGTCAGTGATACGCTGATAAATGATGCTTATAGCAGCAGTGCTGGACAAGACTTCATCAAAGCCATGAACGATGATTTTAATAGTTCAACGGCGATCAGTGTACTGTTTGGGCTTGCGCGCGACATTAATAAAGCCATTAAAGCCGAAGACGTAGACACCGCATGGCAATTAGCAGAGCAGCTCAAAGCATTGGCACAGGTACTCAATATTTTGCAGCAGCCAGTTCAACAGTTTTTGCAAGCAATAATTGGTGAACAGGCAGATAATGGTTTAACCGATGACAATATCGATGGTTTAATCATTGAGCGTGCGGATGCCAAAACCAATAAAAACTTTGCGCGTGCTGATGAGATACGTGAGCAACTAAAAGATGCTGGTATTGAGCTTGAAGACAGCCGTGCTGGCACGACATGGCGCCGTGCTTAAGGCAATCATGTTACAGAACACCCATATAGATAGTCATAAACTAAGTCAGCTTTGAGCTGGCTTTTTTTATAGACTAAACTAGGGCGTATCATCATTCTAAAAATGGTGCTAAGAACAAGACAAATTGCAGTCAAACAAGAAAGATCAAGCTAAATTGGCTATGTAATATATGTAAGAATAAGCTTTGTAGGCAAGCTTCAAGAGATGCAAACATCAAGTGAATTAATGGCTTTTAAAATATGAATATTCTCAAAAAAAGCATTGTTGGCGGTCATCGTATAGCAATTGATACCGACAGTGACCACTATCCTAACGCCCAGCGTTGGAATGTGCGCGCCAGTACTTTGTCATTACTATTGGTTTTTTTTATAGTCAGCATGAGTGCTGTGTTTGCACCCGCTAATGCCGCAAGCACTAGCGATAGCGAACAAGCTGCGGATGAGCAGTCTAGCTCATCATCAACTTCAATCAGTAAGCCCGATAATCTGGCTGAATATGCCACTCAGAAAATCAATACAATTAAAGACGAAAGCCTCAGCATCTCTGGCGTTGCAGAAGAAATATTTGATCCTACCGAGCGCAATGCAGTAGAGCAAGCGGGTAATTTGCAGGGCGATTCTGGACTGACGGGTGAATACAATGAAGGTTATTATTTGCTAGACAAGCTCAATGTAGGCTTACCGCCATTGTCTGAACTGCCAAATTTAACCACACCACTGGCGACTTTAGAGTTTTTTCAGTCAGCGGTCATGAAGCAACAATACGACTTGGCTGCTTATGCACTCAACATGAATTTAATCGATCAGAAAATTCAGCGTAACCACGCGCTTGATTTATCAAAACGGTTGGATTTTTTGTTAACGGAAAAAGAGCTTTACGTCTTTGATGATCTGCCAGATCGCCCAGATGGTTTAATCGAGCCGCCACTTGGCAATACCAGTAGTATCATGGGTATCCCTAGACGTTCGATTCAGCTAGGCTATATCGACTATCGTGAGCGCCGTGTCCCCATCTATTTGCAAAGAGTACGGGTTGGTGAAGCTGCGCCTATTTGGGTGTTTTCTGCACAGACCGTTGATAATATCGACAATCTCTATGAGCAATATCATCCAGCGGAATTTGAGCGTTATTTACCTGGATGGTTAAAACTTAAGATTTTCAGTATCGCACTATGGGAGTTTTTGGCATTAGCACTGTTTTTCTTAGTGACCATGGGAGTAGGATGGTTGCTCAGTAAAGGCACGGAAAAAATCATCAGCCGTTATATTGACGATGAAAAATACAGCAATTATGTTGGTAGTACTAATGGCGTGGCAGATTTGGTTAATAAGCTGACCGTGCCGTTGACTTTTACCATCAGTTTTTTGCTCGTCTTTACTTTAGTGTCAGGCGGCTTTCCTTATTTGGATGCGGTAGCTTCATCGACTCGTCCGCTTATCTGGATTGGGCTAGTATTTAGCACCTTATGGCTTGGCATTCGCGTTATTAACTTTTTTGCTAATCGCTATCAAAGCCTACAAATTGAAAATCTGGCTGAAGAGCACTTTGATAAAGAGCGCCGTCGCCGTACTTATGTATCGATATTTCGCCGCGTCTTTATTTTTGTCATGATTTTGGGCAGTATTTGGATTGGTCTCAGTGAATTTGCCAACATGGAAGGTCTTGGCAAAACGCTATTGACCTCGGCTGGTATCGCAGGCGTGGTCATCGGAATTGCCGCGCAGCCGATACTGGGTAACATTATTGCTGGGGTACAGGTGGCCGTGACCCAGCCGGTACGGATTGGCGACAGTGTGATAATGGATGGCAATTTTAGTACCGTTGAAGACCTGCGTTATACGTATGCGGTACTCAAAACATGGGATGAACGTCGATTAATCGTGCCGATGCGTGAACTGATCACCGAAACGGTAGAAAACTGGTCACATACAGAAGTACATCAGACCTGTCCTGTGTTTTTATATGTCGATTATGGTGCAGATATTGATGCCATTCGCCAGCAATTTATATCGGCGGTCAAAGACAATAAGCTTTGGGACAACAAAACTGAGCCTGAAATGTTTGTCGTTGAGGTGACTGCCAACATTATTCACCTGCGCGGCGCTGTTTCAGCGGTAGGTCCTATAGAAGCATGGACACTGGCCTGTGAGATACGTGAGCAGATGTTGAATTACTTATATAGCAAACAAAAAGCTTATCTGCCTGCTGAACGTTTGATATTGAAGGGTCAAGACCAGTAACCAACGATTGAGTGTATTTTCTATGCTTTTAAATAGCTGGGCTTTACAGATGTCGATATTGATAGACAAGCGCTAGCAAAATAAGCTGACAAATATAGCATGCGATTTGTCTGATTATTTGTTATAATATGGCGTTATTTTTAAGGGATAAATGAGCGATTAAGAGTAGGGGCGCGCTATATTTGTGCAAACTTATTAGCATCAATCAATGGCAATTTTCGAGTGTCTCTGTTTGTTTAATCACAAACACCGGCTGGTTCATTGCTGATTATCTAAAACTTTGTGATACGAGGTCTTTAATTTTAAGACTTTAGCTTCATAAAGTCATATCGGTGATTTTGGTTGATTGTCTTAATGCCAAAAATATCCCACCCATCAAAATAACCACCACTAGGGGTCTGTATGTTGCGAATTGTCGATGAAGCCTTAACCTTTGATGACGTTTTATTGTTGCCAGCTTATTCTGAAGTCTTGCCAAAAACTGCCGATCTGACTACCCGTTTGACCAAAAATATCACGCTGAATCTACCGCTGATTTCTGCCGCGATGGATACCGTGACCGAATCTGAAATGGCCATTACGATGGCACAGTTAGGCGGTATGGGTATCTTGCACAAGAGCATGGATATCGCCAAGCAAGCCACACAAGTACGTCGCGTCAAAAAATTTGAAGCAGGTACGGTCGTAGATCCGATCACTGTGCATCCAGAGATGACGATTGGTGATCTGCTACAGCTGACGCAAGATAATAATATCTCAGGCGTACCTGTGGTAGAAAGAGGTACTGATAATGTCGTGGGTATTGTGACTCACAGAGATTGGCGCTTTGAAACCAATCTGTCTTTGCCAGTCAGCAAAATCATGACGCCAAAAGATCAGTTGGTCACAGTACATGAAGGTGAAAGCAATGAAAACATCAAGCGTCTGCTACATGAACACCGCATTGAAAAAGTCATTGTTATCGACGATCATTTCCGCTTACGTGGTTTGATTACGGTTAATGATTTTGCAAAAGCTGAAAACAATCCAAATGCTTGTAAAGATGAGCAAGGTCGTCTACGTGTTGGTGCTGCTGTTGGTACTGGTGCAGATACCCAAGCGCGTGTTGAAGCGTTAATCGCTGCTGACGTCGATATCATCGTGGTTGATACCGCACATGGTCATTCAAAAGGCGTGATTGATAAGGTGTCTTGGATTAAAAAGCACTATCCACACGTACAAGTCATCGGTGGCAATATCGCAACAGGTGATGCTGCACTTGCACTACGTGATGCAGGCGCTGATGCGGTAAAAGTCGGTATTGGCCCTGGTTCTATCTGTACGACGCGTATCATCGCTGGTATCGGTGTGCCGCAAATCTCAGCCATCGATAACGTCGCTAGCGCATTAAAAGACAGTATTCCACTGATTGCTGATGGCGGTATTCGCTATTCAGGTGATATGGCAAAAGCCATCGCCGCTGGTGCTTCGTGCATCATGGTAGGCTCATTGATGGCTGGTACTGAAGAAGCCCCAGGCGAAGTAGAACTGTTCCAAGGTCGTTACTACAAAGCTTACCGCGGTATGGGTAGCCTTGGTGCGATGTCAGGCTCAAATGGCTCATCAGATCGTTACTTCCAAGATGCTAAAGATGGCGTAGAGAAATTAGTACCAGAAGGTATCGAAGGCCGAGTTCCTTATAAAGGTCCAGTTGCTGGTATTGTTAATCAGTTGGTTGGCGGTTTGCGCTCATCAATGGGTTATACTGGCTCTGCGACCATCGAAGATATGCGTACCAATCCGCAATTCATTAAGGTGACATCGGCGGGTATGAAAGAGTCGCATGTCCATGATGTTCAAATCACTAAAGAAGCACCGAACTATCGTGTGAATTAAAAGGTCTTTTATAATCCTGCATTACGTCAACGATAGCTATTTTGCAGGGCTGCAGTGACCTTAAGATACAAACAGCCAACAATGCCTTGTTATTGTTGGCTGTTTTTTTTGTAAAATACACAAGCGGATTATAATAATAACTACTTAGACTGTTTATACGTTATTGTTTGCGTATTCGTCTGGTTTTCACTCTTAGATTTGGGAGCATACATAATGAGCTACTTTGGCACCGATGGTATTCGCGGAAAATTCGGTGAGTCGCCGATCACACCAGACTTTATTTTAAAGTTGGGCTATGTGACGGGATGTGTGCTGATAGAGAATAATGACAATCCTGCTCGCAAGCCAAGCGTGGTCATTGGTAAGGATACGCGGCTGTCAGGCTATGTTATCGAAGGGGCATTGCAAGCGGGGTTTAATGCCGCTGGTGTTGATGTGCATATGCTTGGACCATTACCCACACCAGCGATTGCGCATTTGACCCGTAGTTTTAATGCAGATGCTGGGGTGGTTATTTCAGCGTCGCACAACCCTTACTATGATAACGGTATCAAGCTGTTTTCAGGTGATGGCAAAAAGCTGACTGATGAGATGCAAAACTCTATTAATGACAAGCTAAAAGCGATTATGAGTGCCTCTGAGGCGGACAATAACGTGATCATGCCTATTCTTGATCCAGCACAATTGGGGAAAAACAATCGAATTAATGATGCCAAAGGTCGCTATATCGAATTCTGTAAAGGCAGTTTTCCCTATCAGTACGACTTGAGTCATCTGACTGTCGTTGTAGATTGTGCCAATGGTGCAGGCTATAGCGTGGCACCGAGAGTCATGCGTGAGTTGGGTGCCAATGTGATTGCTATTAACAATACGCCTGATGGCATCAATATCAATGCCGACTGCGGCTCTACTCACCCTGAAGGCTTACAGAAAGCAGTGATTGAGCACGAGGCAGATGTCGGTATCGCACTAGACGGTGATGGTGATCGTATTGTGATGGTTGATGAGGCTGGTAATCTGGTCGACGGCGATGGCATTTTATACGTACTTGCTACCCAAGGTCAGACTAAGGCGAAAGGTGTGGTTGGTACGCTGATGAGTAACATGGGCTTAGAGCTGGCGCTCAAAGCGGCAGATATTAAATTTACGCGTGCAAAAGTAGGCGATCGTTATGTGATGCATGAGCTTGAAGCGAATGGCTGGATACTGGGCGGCGAACCATCGGGTCATATTCTATGTTTAGATAAGAGTCGTACGGGTGATGCCATTATCGCCGGCTTGCAAGTGCTTGCGGTGATGGAAGCACGTGGTAAAGCGCTAAGTGATTTGACCGAAGGCTTTGAAAAATTGCCACAAAAACTGGTCAATGTGCGCTTAAGTAAAATGCAAGATCCGTTTGAGCATGAAGAGCTGGTTGCTGCTTTTGCAAAAGCACAGGCTACTTTAGAGGGTCGCGGTCGTCTGCTCATTCGCCAATCAGGTACAGAACCTATGATACGTGTGATGGTTGAGTCAGATGATGAAATAGAATGTGATGTATTGGCAAATGATTTGGCTGACCATATCAAAGCAGTATTGGGTTAACGTCATAATATAGTTATATTAAAATAAGGAATATTTTATGAGCATGGATTTTACCGATCAGCGTTTGTCATACGAAAAAGGTGAGCTTGATCAACAGTCCGTCCCAGACTCTCCATCTGAGCTACTAAAAGAATGGATGAATGAGGCAATAGCACAAAAGGTGCAAGAGCCTTATGCGATGAGTCTGGCGACGTGCGGTGCTGATAATAAACCTAGCGTGCGCATCGTACTTATGCGTGAGATTACCGAAAATGGTGTGGTGTTTTATACCAACTATGAAAGCGCTAAAGGTCAAGATATTGCCGAAAACCCGAATGCCGAAGCGCTATTCTTTTGGCAAGAGCTGGAGCGTCAAGTACGTATTAGTGGCAGTATTGCTAAAATCGATGCTAATAAGTCAGCTGCTTACTTTCAAAAGCGTCCTCACGACAGTCAAGTGGGTGCGTGGGTCAGTCAACCTCAAAGTGGCGAAGTTGCTGATCGTGAGGTGATGCAAACCAAGTTTGATGAGCTACAAAATCAGTATCCAGAAAGTAGCCAAGTGCCAACACCAGCGTTTTGGGGTGGTTATGAGATTAGCATTCATGAGATTGAGTTTTGGCAAGGTCGTGCCAATCGTATGCATGACCGTATTGTCTATACTAAAGACAATGGTGAAAGCTGGACTACCAAGCGCCTTTTGCCGTAACCTAAGCGCGCTATTCATATTTTCATAGAAGTAGAAAAGCCAATCTAGGCGTCATAGTGATTATGACATCTGGACTGGCTTTTTATTTTGCGGTTTGTCTGGAGCAATTTTAGAAAATAGCAGTGCCTATTTGTGAATGTCCAACATGCTCTAGTTCGGTTTAGTATCGACATCGACCGACACCGACATACCGGGGCGCAATTGCGCAAGATCAGGTTGTCCTTGCTCTAAATCTATTCGTACCGGAATACGCTGAGCTATTTTAATATAATTGCCAGTTGCAGGGTTTGCCGCGCCTGCGCTAAATTCACTGCCAGTCGCTGGTGAGATATTGCTGACATGACCTCGAAACTTAATGCCGCCTAGCGCATCCACATGAATAGTTGCAGGCTCACCGACAGTCATATTTGCCACTTGGGTTTCTTTAAAATTGGCGATAATCCACACGCCTTTTGGCACCACATACATGAGCTGTGTGCCCGCGCTGACATATTGTCCCGCTTTGACGCTGACTTGACTCAGTTGTCCTGATTCAGGGGCAGTAATAATCGTATTGTCTAAATTAATCTGTGCTTGCTTAGCAACTGCTTCTGCATTTTTAATATTGGCATCGAGTGATGAGCGGCTACCACTGGTTTTTTTGCTGGCCTCAAGGGCGACTTGTAAATTGGCTTCTGCTTGCTGCACGCCAGCTTGTGCTTGAGCGAGCTGAGCTTGGGCATGAGCAACTTCAGCTTTGGATACTGCGCCAATCGCATCAAGCCCTTGATAGCGCTTTACATCTTCGCGTGCACTATCAACGCTGACTTTGGCACTATATAAGTCCGCTTTACGTGCTTCGATTTGCGCCTGACTGGTGCCCGTATCTTGCGCATTGCTTGAGCGGTCGGTCATAGCGACTTCGATATTGGCTTGTGCTTGTTCGAGCTGCTGCAAAAAGGCACGGTCGTCTATCTTGACCAATAAATCACCTGCTTGTACATTTTCAAAATCTTGCACTGCTACTTCTGTGACATAGCCAGAAACTTGCGGGCTGATAATCGTTGTTTGACCTTTTACAAAGGCATTATTAGTCTGCTGAACCGTAGGCGTAAAGGGCGGTAGCTTCCACGCATAAAGAATCAAAAGGATGCCAATAATGATTAGTGCAATCAATAAGCCTAGGTTAAAGTAAGATTTCTTTTTAGGCGACCAACCCGTAGCGTCAGGAATAGGCTCTTTTGGCGGCATTGGCGTTTCATCAGCATCAGCAACGGACGTTATTATCGAGTCCTCTTTTTTCGCTACGGACGCAGTATCATCATTTTTCGATTGGTTTAGAGGCACCTCTATTGCTGCTGCATTGGATGATGTCTGATTGTTTTCAGCAGTATTTTGGGTGGCATCTTGAGCGGTGTCTTGATTATGGCTATCAAGATCATTTAATTTGTCTTCGCTCATGATGCGCTCCTAATGAGATTAGTAAACATAGTGGATAACTTTTTAAAATATAGTAATTAGCATAAGAAGAAAAGGTAACAGTAAAAAATCGATATGATTATCACCTGTTATTTTTTGCCCATCATTTCTGCCAATGCGGCAAGTTCTTTACTAAGTGGATTGCGTTTATGATAAAGGTAATAAAAGTAAACCATCAATAAATATAGCGCGGTGATGGTGGCGCTCACGGCCATCAAAAAGAATAAATCGTCATAAGCGGCGACCGTTGCTTGACGTTGCACACCCTGTAGCATTTGGGTCATCATAGCAGGATCAGTGGTATTCATTGAACTGACCATATCGGCATAATGCATCTGAGTACGAATGGTGGTAAATGCTTGAATACCTGCCGCGCCTGCTAAACCGCCGATCGTTTGTGAGATACCAAAAATAACCGAAAAGCTAATAATATAGGCAGGTCCGTTAGCAATGGCGCGAAACATACCTTCAAATACCATTGGTCCCATAAAGTAAACGGCAGCAAAAGCGATTATAAACTGACTGAAATAGAACATATAAGGGGCAGAGTTCAGCGACACACCCGTATCTATCCATGCACCAATCGCAATCAATGCAACCGCAAAAATCACTGGTCGGCGCAGATCCGTCGCTTTGGTGGTAAAAATGCTAATCACTAATGCCAGTATGCTAGCCACCAAGATGATGGCATAAAAAACAATCAGCTGGTCATTACCATAACCAAGGTTTGCTAATAATCCTGCGGCGCCCACACTTTGCTCAGACAGCAAAATACGCATGACGGCACCAGTAATCATAAAGGCAATAATGGTGCGACTACGCATCCAGCGCACTTGTAACATAGGGTTTTTGCGGTGCGTCTCAATCCATAAAGCAATCGAGATAGTCACGACGGCAATAATCAGTGGATAGCTAAGCCAAGGCATTGTCCACCATTGAATTCTACCTTGTACTAAAAATACGGATAGGGCGGCAAGACCACTGGCAAAAAAGGCAAAGCTGACAATATCAAGCTTCTCAAAGACCTTTTCGGTATTGCCTGGCGGTAGCTCAAGAATATTAATCAGCCCAAAGCAAATCAGCGATAATCCCACTTGAAATAAAAATAAACCTTCAAGCTGACCATCAACGGCTAAATAAGGCGAGATAATCCGTGACAGTGGAATGCCAAACTGCACCAAGCCGAACCCTAATATCAGTCCGCTGATACGCCGAGCAGTTGGCATGCCTTGTAGACAATAAAAAATAGACAATACCGTCATCGCACTAGCCACCACACCACTAAAACCACGGGCAACCAGCTCTAAATAATAAGGCTCGATGCTGATGCCAGTCGTTGTACTGAGCAGATTGCTACTGACCAACCACTGCATACTGGTGGCTGCCAATAAAAAGAACAAAGTGATTTTGCTAAATAACGACATGCCAAATTGCTGGCGAATTTTGTACAGCAGCACCGTGACACAAGCATTGGTCATATTGTAAGCGACTGATATCCAGCCACCTTCTACTGGTGTTAAGCCCATTTCACCTTGGATTTGAGTGAGATTCGCGACCAATAGACCATTCTGAAAGCTGGCAGTTAAGCCAATAAAAATACCAATCAGTAAATAAAATATTTTACGGCGCACAGGGTGATCAGGGGTGGCAGGCGAGCCAAGCATGAATGGTCGTTCATGGGGCTTAAACTGGTATTCAGTACTCATGGATGGATAATCTGTGTAGAGGGATAAAATGGTATATAGCAGTTGTTAAACAAGCATCACGCTCATCGGATAGTCATAAGTCTCAAGACGTTCAAAGTCATTTAATAAAAAGCCATTTAACAGAAAGTCATTTAGTAGACTGATAAAACCAAAAAAGTATTCTAAACCCTGTTTTGAATATTTTATCATAATTTTTGTTGAGCATTTATCACGCATAACTAACACATTGAAAATCAAGTTAAAAGATAGATGCAGCTGTCTGTCAATGATAGACGATAAGAAACACAGTGCTATAGTCAGAGCACTTTTAAACCGCTACGGTGTTACCCACCCTAGATGTACTCAGTATACTATCTGCGGTCGGTCGCCTTGTAGCGATTATAAAATTCCTTGACTATATGTCACATAGCTACGACTCAGGTCATTTTTGCCCATAAAAAACAGCTCTATAAAGAGCTGTTTTTTTATACATTAAATAGTCGATAAACAGTTAGACCATGGTACTAAATAGAGTGATCATAATTCGCCTCTAAACGCATGCTGCGCTGATAGCTATCAAGACTGGCGAGTTGTAAAGCATACTGCTTGATATGCGGATAATCATCTAACGCTTCACGCTTAGCCAGCATGATTAAGTCAAAAGACAGCATAAAGTCAGCGCCGCTTAGCTTATGACCAACGATAAATGACTTATCTGCAACTTCCTCGTTTAGATAGCTCAACAGTCTGTGTTTTTCTTGACTGATATAACCATCTAAAAAATCGTTATCGACGATACCGGCTTTTTTGGTAAATAGCTCCAGTAATAACGGCAACATGAGCGAGCTTTCAGCAAAGTTAATCCATTGCAGATAATGTCCATAGTCTACGCTATCAGTCGTAGGACGTAAGCGCTCTGGCGCAAATCGCTCAATCAATAACTCAGTGATTGCACCTGATTCAGCATAAAGTTGACCATCCATCTCAATAACCGGAGATTTACCGAGTGGATGTACCGCCTTTAAACTGTCTGGTGCCAAATGAGTATTAGGATCGCGTTGATGACTAATGATCTCATAAGGCACGCCCAGCTCTTCTAAAAGCCATAAAATACGTAATGAGCGAGACTGATTGAGATGATGTAAGCGAATCATGATAGTGGCCTTTTTGCATGGTCTATTATATTAACGTTAAAAAGATATTAACCTTTCAGCTTAGTGATTAAGCGCTTGGCAGCTTCCTCTGATGAAGCTGGGTTTTGTCCAGTAATCAGCAAGCCATCTTCGACCACAAATGATTCCCAATCAGCGGCTTTTTCATAGTTACCACCATTGGCTTTTAGTGCATCTTCTACTAAGAATGGCACGACATCTGTTAGACCAACGGCATCTTCTTCTGAATTGGTAAAGCCAGTCACTGTTTTGCCTTTGACTAAATACTCACCGTCAATTTTGACATTTTTAAGAGCGGCTGGAGAATGACAAACAAAGGCGACAGGTTTGTCTTGTTTGACAAACGTCTCAATCAAATTGATCGAATTTTTATCAACTGCCAAGTCCCATAGTGGACCATGACCGCCTGGATAAAAGACTGAATCAAAATCTTCAGCTTTCATATCAGCGAGTTTTTCAGTATTAGCAAGATGCTTTTGAGCATCGCTGTCTTCTTTAAAACGCTTGGTATCTTTCGTTTGGGTGTCTTCAGTGTCACTGCTCGGATCAAGCGGTGGCTGCCCGCCAGCAGGAGAAGCAAGTGTCACATTGACGCCGGCATCGATAAAAGCATAATAAGGCGCGGCAAATTCTTCTAGCCAAAAGCCCGTTTTTTTACCAGTATCGCCCAACTTATCATGTGAGGTTAGTACCATTAAAATATTCATAATCGTCCTTATTTATTATTGATGTTGTTCTTAAATCATGGGTTGTTAGCAGTCATGCTTAATTAATCATCTGTAATCAATATGAGTATTTGCAATGACTGCTAGCGGTATTCATAGAACAGTATTCATGGTTGAGAGGTCATATTCAGTGGTTGTCTTAGCAAGTTATGTTGTTAAGTCGTTATTTGCGATTCAACCAACTGGTAACCATTGGTTCGGTTATTCAACCTCAGAAACTTTAACCACTGTTTTACCAAAGTTATCGCCATTTAGCATGCGCACAAAGGCGTTTGGTGCATCGTCTAAGCCTTCAGCGATATATTCTTTGGTTTTAACATCGCCTGACTCGACCCATTTACTCATGGTTTTTAAGAATTCTGGGAAGTGATCGCCATATTCTTCAAAAATAATAAAACCTTTGATGGTGAGACGACGGCTTAGAATGTTGCCCATCAATACGCCTAGACGATCTTTACCATCAGGCAGCTCGGTGGCGTTGTATTGCGAGACCAGACCACAGACTGGGATACGTGCATGCGCATTTAATAATGGCATAACGGCATCAAATACTTTGCCACCGACGTTTTCGTAATAGATATCGATGCCATCTGGGCACGCCGCTTTTAATTGCTCGGCAAAGTCATCAGCTTTATGGTCAATACAGACATCAAAGCCTAGCTCATTGACAGCAAAGTCACATTTTTCTTTGCCACCAGCCACACCAACGGTACGTAAGCCATATTGGTTGCCAACTTGACCTACCGTTGCACCAACGGGACCCGTTGCAGCAGCGACGACCAAAGTTTCCCCTTTTTCCGGCTTACCGATGTCGGTCAAACCCATGTAACCGGTAAAGCCGGGCATACCTAATACACCTAAACCATAAGAAGGATTTGACATGTTTTTGTCAAGCTTTAAGACGCCTTCGCCATTACTAACGCTATAGTCTTGCCAGCCTGAGTTTGAGACCACTAAGTCACCCACAGCAAATTTGTCGATATTGGATTCAACGACTTGGGCAACCGTTCCACCCATCATGACATCACCCACTTCTAGCGGATCAGCATAGCTTTTCGCATCGCTCATACGTCCACGCATGTATGGATCTAAGGATAAGTAAACGGTACGCAGCAGCATTTCATTGTTATTTGGCGATGGGATATCGCTGGTTACCATATCAAAGTTTTCAGCTTTTGGCTCACCTGTTGGACGGCTTGCCAATTTGATTTGACGGTTTGTTTTTTGATTTTGTTGTTTATCAAAGCTCATTATCAGATTCCTTTTCTATTTATTGATTTTAAGATTCTATTGATTTTAATATTTAATGGTGAATGGAGTAGTTACTCAGTGCTGAGCAACTACTATAAATAGCATAACAATATGTGTTTCTTATTACGGTGGTGTTTTTATTAAGCAGCTTTGCTACTAATAGCACGTTGTAGAATACGGCGTGACACTTCTAAATCATTGTTGCTGTGCTCGCCTAACTGAACCATGTTGTGCGCTTCAAGCTGCTTGATAATCGGGTCAATAGCTGATTCATCAAGTTCTGCATCTTCTAAACTGACGGGCAAGCCAAGGTCGCGGAAGAAGTTTTCTGTACGGACAATAGCGGCTTCAATGACAGCGTCTTCGTCTTGATGAGCGTCATCGAGCGTAATATTCCAGACATTATGTGCATATTGAAGTAATTTCTCTTTTTTGCTGTCTTTCAACTCGCGCATTACTGAGGGTAATAAAATGGTTAGGGTGCGAGCATGATCGATGCTGTGTAACGAGGTTAGCTCATGACCGATCATATGTGTCGTCCAGTCTTGCGGTACGCCTGCACCGATTAGACCATTGAGTGCCATGGTCGCTGTCCACATGATATTCTTACGAGTTTCTAAGTTTTCTGGATCTTGTTTAACGATACGACCTTCATCAATGAGGATTTTCAGCAAGCTCTCAGCAAAGGCATCTTGCACTTTTGCATTGACTGGATACGTTAGGTACTGTTCCATGACATGGACAAAGGCGTCCGCAACACCATTCATCACTTGACGCTCAGGTAATGTCAGTGTTTTGATTGGATCTAATATTGAGAACTTAGGGAAGGCAAGTGCGTTGCCAAATGGTAGCTTAGCTTGACGTTCACTATAATTGATGACGCCGCCTGAGTTCATCTCAGAGCCAGTGGCTGGAATGGTCAAAACAGCACCCAAATCGATGGTAGAATCAATGTCTCTGCAATAGCTGGTTAGTGCGTTCCATGCTTGTTCGCGTGAGACAGTCGTGCCATCTTCTTCAGTGAGGGACGATACCAATGCAACAAATTTGCTACCATCAATGACTGAGCCGCCCCCGACCGCTAGCAAAAAGTCAATATTGTGCTCATTGACCATATCTGCTGCTTTTAAAAGAGTCGTGAATTCTGGATTGGCTTCAATACCACCAAATTCGAATACGGTACGTGTACCGCTCGCAGCCAAGGCTTCTTTTACTTCGTCTAGCGTACCTGTGCGCTGTGCCGAACCGCCACCATAAGTGATAAGCACACGGGCATCAGTCGGTACCAATTCTGATAGTTGTTTGATTTGACCTTCACCAAAGACGATACGTACTGGATTGTAATATTGGAAGTTATTCATAGTATTCCTAAAATTATTAAATATTTGTGTTGGGCGTATGGGGTGCAAAAACCTCAGTGGCAAATTAGCCATTCGTTTTTGCAACTGTGGGCATTGTACATTAAATAGACCAGTCGTCTAGTTGTTTTTACAAAACTCTCTTATAACTCAATTTTTTGCTTTAGATATAGGGAAGTATAAATGGCTAAAAAGCGTTTAACGCACGAGATTAGCGTCCCAATTGAGAAGTAGTCATCTGCCATACTTCTGCAAGGGGTGTATTGGTTTGGCTAATCTTGGCGATTAAACTGGCACCAAGCCAAGCAAAATACCAACGTTTGGCCATGCTCTCGGCCGCGATATTGTCAGGTTGTGGTACAGAGTCATCCGCCCAGCCTGCTTTGATTTGTTCGGCAAGCCAGCTGATGGTCTGCTGATAACCAGCATTCAGTGCGATGCGCATAGGTTCAGACAGATCTGCAACCTCAGCGCTGAGCTTAACCACCAAGCACTTTTCATGATCACAGCTATTTTGCTGGGTGTCATACCAGCTTTGAAAGTAATCATAAATCTTTTGCTGAGCATTAACTTTTTGACGACCAATGGTGTCTAAGCGTATCTTATAGTCAGTAAAATAATGACTGATGATAGCTTCACCAAATGCTTCCTTTGAGGCAAAATAATGGTAAAAAGAGCCTTTAGGAATACCGGCTGTGTCTAGTATTTGTTTGATACCGACGGCAGTAAAACCTTTTTTGGAAATCAGTTGATAGCCTGTTTCTAACAGATGCGTTTTGGTATCTGGTGGGATTGTGGTTGAGGCCGCAGACATAATGGTAATGTCCTCCTATATTTTTTATGAATGTATTTCAGAGATAAGGTATGGCGAATAATGCTACTTAGCGCGCTATTAACAATTATTCATGATACTTTCTATGGGTAGATGCAGATTTTTATTGTTGCTTATAATGAGTGCTTATTGTAAAGGTTGATATGGTCACGTTACGTTTTTTCAACAATACTTTCTGACGAAATACGCTTATTTATATGAGGTCTATGGTAGCATTAGACCAGTCGTCTAGCAAGTTTCGTTTTGATGTGCTTAATCAAATGCAGCGAGCGCAGGCTATTTAATATAAATAACTGTGTTAAGGGTTATTTTTTATCTGCCTCAATTTGCTAGTCATACTGTTTTATTGACAACCAACATAACATCCCTAAAATAAATGAGAAGAATTATGTCAACTGATACCGATAATACCAAAGCCAATGCCTATAATGATTTCCACCTCCAGTACATTGCAGGGGAATGGCAAAGCGGTCAAGATGATAGCGTCAATACCAATACCAACCCCTACAATGGCGATACACTTGTAAAGATTCAGCAGGCGACAGAAGCACAGCTTAATGAAGCTTATCAAGCAGCAAGTGCGGCACAAAAAGAGTGGGCACAGCAGACGCCAGCGACACGAGCAGGTGTGCTATATAAAGTGGTTGAGATTTTAGATCAGCGCCAAGATGAAATCGTCGATTGGCTCATTAAAGAGTCGGGCAGTACCCGTGTTAAAGCCATGGTTGAGTTTGCTGCTACACGCGCTATTACCCTTGAAGCGGCGACTTTCCCCAGTCGTGTACATGGCGAGATTCGTCCATCTAACACCCCTGGCAAAGAAAACTTTGTTTACCGTGAGCCCATCGGTGTCGTCGCTGTCATTAGTCCGTGGAATTTTCCATTACATTTGACCCAACGTTCTATTGCACCAGCCTTAGCACTTGGTAACGCTGTGGTACTCAAGCCTGCGAGTGATACCCCAGTGACTGGTGGTTTGCTGCTAGCAAAAGTATTCGAAGAAGCAGATTTACCAAAAGGCTTGCTTAACGTGGTTGTTGGCTCAGGCAAAGAGATAGGAGATGCGATCGTTGAACACAAAACCCCAAGCTTTGTATCATTTACTGGCTCTACTTCAGTCGGCAAGCGCATTGGCGAGTTGGCCAATGGCGGCGACTACATTAAACAAGTAGCGCTTGAGTTGGGTGGTAACAGTCCATTTGTGGTATTAAAAGACGCTGATATTGAGCAAGCGGTCAAAGCAGCAGCCTTTGGGAAGTTCTTACATCAAGGTCAAATCTGTATTGCTATCAATCGTATTATCGTTGAAGACGAGGTTTATGATGACTTCGTTGAGCGTTTCTTGGCGCATGTTAAAACGTTAAATGTCGGCGATCCGAGCAAACAAGACACGGCTGTTGGTCCGATTATTAATAAAAAACAAGTCGAATCGTTGAAAGAGAAAATCGCCAACGCGCAGCAAGAAGGCGCAAAAATGATATTAACTGGTGAGATTAAAGGGCAAGTGGTACCGCCGCACATCTTTAGTGAAGTAACGCGCGAGATGGGTTTGTCACGTAATGAGGTGTTTGGACCACTGGTTGGTATCATTCGTGCCAAAGATGAAGATGATGCGTTATCGATCGCCAATGACTCAATGTTTGGTTTGTCGAGTGCGGTATTTACAAAAGATATGGCAAAAGGCATGCGCTTTGCTCGCGGTATCAGAGCGGGTATGACCCATATTAATGATATTTCAGTCAATGATGAAAGTAACTTACCATTCGGTGGCGAGAAAAACTCAGGTATTGGTCGTTTTAACGGTGAGTGGGTGCTAGAAGAGTTCACTAGAACGCACTGGATATCTATGCAACATGAGCCACGTGAGTATCCGTTTTAAGCGATGTATATTTTCAATGCTCTAAATTAAAGTTTTAATAATAAAAAAGCCTGCAAATCAGCGGGCTTTTTTATGGGAACGTTGAAAGTGTGATTATTTAAGGTGAAAGCCTAGCAAGCCTTGTATCTCCTCGACGGTCATATGTCTAACGAGCGCTTGATCTTCTACCGACAAGCGATTGGTGTGCTCTTTTATCATAGTATGGATGCTACGAGCGACCTCAGAGGTGCTAGCATAATACATTTGCGGCTCTTCTTTGGTGAGTTTCATCAAAAACTTATCGATGATTTTGCGCTTTTCATGGGAAGCGTGTTCTTGAGTCATGACATTCTCCTAGTTATAAACCATCTAAGCAGTCAGCTCAGTGATAGTCAATGCTTATGGCTAGTATAACGCAGATAACAACGAGGGTAGCGACTTAAGTTGAACGGGTAACACGCTCTATACTGTGTGTCACATTCTAAAATATTATAGTTTAGACTCAGCTTCAAGTGAGCGCGTTTAACTACTTGGGAATCGAGAGTATGTCAAATCACCAATCAAACAACGAATCAAATAAGTCAGTCAAAAAAGCGGTATTGGTCTTATTTCATAACGATTTGCGCATAGAGGGCAATGAAACGTTAGTCAAAGCGGCGACATTGGCTAAAAGTAATCAAGGCAACCTGATGCTCATCTATGCTGATTTTTTGGCTGATTGCATCCAATCGAGAGAGAGCCGTCAAGCTTACCACTTTAATGAGAGGGGCGCTGCTCGTCAGCAGTTCTTGTTTGAGAGCTTGGCTGATTTGGATCGATCGCTTCAGCGCCTTGGTAATCGATTGCTTTATCTGTCGCCAAGCTATTTATCAAAGAGTCATTTGTCACAAGATAAGGTAGAGTCTGCCTTAAACACCTTTACTCAGTTATGCCAGCTCATTGAGCAGCAACAAGTCACCGATATCTGTGTCAGCCACACGGCAGATTATAATCAAAATAAAGGCTATGCTGCCTTGCAGAGCAAATATCCGCAGATAATATGGCACAGGCAATCAACCCATACGCTATTTGCTGATTTACCGACACAAGACCTGCCCAAAAGCTTTACCCAGTTTCGCAAAAAGGTTGAAGTAAGCCATGATTTATTGAATGCTGACGACGAGGTGGCTGTTTCTCCTACGCCAAAGTCGCTACCGCCAATGCCTGATGCGTTGATAGCGCATAGTAAATACTTTTTTAAAACACAACCATCTGATGAGCAAGCGCTTAGTTTTAAAGGTGGTGAAACAAATGCAATGCTTCATTTAACTCACTATTTCGATTCTGCTGCACCGCGCACTTATAAAATCACACGTAATGCACTGGATGACTGGACGCATTCCACTAAATTCTCGCCTTGGCTGGCAAATGGTTGCTTGTCTGTGAAAATACTGTTGAATCGCTTACGTCATTATGAGCGTGAGATTATCGCCAATGAGTCAACGTATTGGATATGGTTTGAGCTGCTGTGGCGCGAGTATTTTTATTGGTATGCGATTGAACATGGTAGCAATCTGTTTTTGTTTAAGGGCATTGGTCATCAATTACCAGCTACTCATTTTGACGATCAGCGTTTGCAGCAATGGCAGAATGGCAACACGCCATATCCTATCGTCAATGCTTGCATGAATCAGCTAAAGCAAACAGGGTATATGTCCAATCGAGGCAGACAAATCGTTGCTAGCTGCTTTATTCATGAGCTGGGTTTAGACTGGCGTTACGGTGCAACCTATTTTGAGCAGCATCTTATCGATTATGATGTCGCGAGTAATTGGGGGAATTGGCAATATCTAGCGGGCGTAGGCGCTGATCCAAGAGGATGTCGGCAATTTAATCTTAGCAAGCAAACCCAGCAATACGATCCCAGTGGTGAGTTCATTGATAAATGGCAAGGCCGTCATGTAAGTTAAAGCGGTTTATGGATTTTAGACCATAAATGCTAAATAGCACTTTCTAAACCGCTTAATAGTCTTATCAGTGGTTATTTTTTTATGCTAATAGCAAACCGTTATAATGAGTTATAAAATTATCACTATTGTATAACTTGTAACATTCATCTAAAATGAATATTTAAGTTAAACTCTATTCACATGCTTCTAAGAAGACTGCCATGCAATCGATCAACTTACCCAGCAAGCCGCCCAGCTCTCCGCATCCCATTCTGAATTTGAGCTTTCGAATATTTTTTAGTGCTGCCGCGCTATTTGCCGTGATAACGATGCTGCTATGGTCTTTTGTATTTACTGGTCATACAGATATTGACGCACAAGCGCTGAACCCATTGTATTGGCACGGTCATGAGATGGTCTATGGTTATGCCTTGGCGGTCATTGCAGGATTTCTCCTCACAGCAGTGAAGACGTGGACAGGGGTAATGATGCCGCATGGTTATAAGCTGCTGGCTATATTTGGCTGTTGGCTGCTGGCACGTTTAAGCTGGGCAGGTTTTGGACTTGGTATGACGGTTGCGGGTAGCAGTATATCGTTGTTATATGTCGCCGCAGTATTTGACTTATTGTTTATCGCCTCGATGGCATTTGTGATATGTCGAGCGGTATTACAGGTCAAGCAGTATAAGCAAATGGGCATCTTAGCGAAATTGGCATTATTGACCGTTGGCAATGGAATCTGCTACTGGGGTATTATCAATGCCGATATGAGTACGACTAAAATAGGTATTTATCTAGGGTTTTATTTGATTATCGGTTTGGTGCTGACCATTGGTCGCCGCGTGGTGCCATTCTTTATTGAACGTGGTCTGAGTGTTGGAACGACGGAAGTCATCAAGTTGCGCAATAGTAAAGTACAGGATATTGCGAGTTTATTGTTTTTCTTAGCGTTTTTTATCAGTGACTTGTTTTATCCTAATCAGTATCTGCTGACTATTACGGCGCTTGGCGTAGCAGTGGTTAATATCGTCCGTTTGGTAGGCTGGTATCATCGCGGTATCTGGCAAAAGCCATTGCTTTGGTCATTATATGTTGCATTTTTGGGCATGTGTTTGAGTTTTCTGCTGTATGCGCTGCAACCATGGTTGGGCTATACTCATAGTATTGCGATGCATGGGCTCGCCATTGCTGGCGTTGGTATGATGACCGTGGCGATGATGACGCGGGTATCGCTTGGGCATACGGGACGCAGCATTCATCAGCCGCCCAAGACGGTGAATATTATGTACGGTCTGATGGTATTGGCATTTGTCAGTCGCGTGCTATTGCCACTTGCTGATATGAGTCACTATCTATTATGGATCATGATTGCCCAAGGGGCGTGGATTGCTTGCTTCGTGCTATTTTGCATCAGTTATTTGCCGATGCTGGCACGTCCTAGACCTGATGGTCTGTTTGGTTAGAGCCTGTAGTGCAGTTATAATGCTCTCGCTAAAATAATAGGGGATTTATCAAAATTTATCGCCTTAGTATTGATATTTTTGAGTAAGTTGTTTTGCAAATGTTATAAGGTTTTGAGACCTTTGTTTTCCAGACACTGTTTGTTTAAAATACGGTTTGTTCAAAATACCGTTTGTCTGAGACACTGACTTTTCAAGACCCTCATTTTCAAACTCATAGAGTTACATTGCTAAAGTTTAGGCTGATACATACTTGAGAGATTTATATAAAATAGGAGCGCAAATAAATGCGATTGACCAATTATAGCGATTATGCACTGCGCTCATTGATTTACTTGGCGGTGAGACCAGAGCCGCCATTACTCGCAAATATCAGTGATATTGCTAACAGTTATGGCATTTCTAAAAGTCATTTGACCAAGATTATTCATCAGTTGGGTCAGCTTGGTTATATAGAAAGTGTGCGTGGTAAAAATGGCGGTATACGTTTGGCTCGTGCGCCAAAAGACATCAATTTGGGTGTATTAATTAAACAAATAGAGCCAGACTTTGATTTGGTCGAATGCTTTGCGACACCCGATAATGATAAGAGCAGTGATGGTCGACAGACTGGTTCAACAGGTTTGCCCATTACGCTTATTGATGAAACGACAAATAACGCTAGAGGCTGTGTCATTAGCCCAGCATGCCAACTAAAAAGTGTTTTTTTTGAAGCGCTGACGGCATTTATTAACGTCCTTGAACGCTATACCTTGGCAGATATCATCAATAACGAAGATGAGCTAGCGTCTTTATTGTTTCGTTAATAACTTTTGATGTTGATGGCGTCATTGCAAAAAAGGGAGCGACCATCTTGGTCACTCCCTTTGTTATGCTTCTAATGTAAGATTATACGGTCAATTAAGCTTTTTCTAATTTTGGACGGGCTTTATCAATGGCTTTTAATAGCGCCACTTCAAACTCACCGTCATTGAATGTCACTAAATAGGAATGTGCAGCGCAGAAATTACGCACATCGCGCCATTCATGTGCCAAATTGCTTGCCCAATCGCAATATTGCTTGCCTGCATCGGGCTCGTTTTTTAGCGCTTTTTTGGTCGTTGGGTGTAGTATCAGCTCAGGTAATATCGCCTCTAATAATTTCATCGGTGGACTCATAAAGGTGTCATCGACGTGCAAGCTTTGACTGGCAGGATGATAGGCTAATAGTGAGCCTGCATGAATCATCTCATTGGGTGAGATATAGTGGATGCCTTGTGACATTGAGAACTTAAGCTCAGGGTAACGCTTGGCGACCGCATCGCTTTCAACCAAATCATCTGCCCATTTTACTTCAGGTGCTTTTTTATGGTGGCGGCTACTGCCATAAAAGGTCGCCTGCGGGAAGTCTTTTGCCATTTGTGCACAGTGCACCGTATGGAATGGGTGGACGTTCAGTACTGCTTCGACATCTTGACCATTATTGGTTAATGCCATCACCTCATCGCGTACGTCACCAGTCAATGAATAGCTATCTAAAAATATAAACTTTCCTGAGTTTAACTGTATAAGTGAGCACTGAGTACCAATGTTTAGAACACCGCCAATGCGAAAAGATCCGCGTATATTCCAAAATCCTGCCCCTAAATCATGAATGTTATCGGTCATTGAAATTATTCCTTAGTGTTTTTATTCGGGTTTTTTAATGTCTTAGCAATTTTAATAATGAATATTTCTCATCAGTAGATGACAATTTATTATAAATGACCTCTTATTATGGTGAGTCATGTACCTAAAGTCTGTTATAAAAAAGATGTTGATTGTTAGGTTCAGTGTATAGCGTTAAAGTCTGATATCAGCCTGTATTAACCGAGGGTCATTGTCATTCATAGCTTATAATTTATAGATTATTATTTAATGAATCTGTATAATATCTCTCACTATTTAATTTGTATTTGAAGGTTGAGTCATGAGATTTTTTGGAAAAATGAGCGCATCAGCGGTTATGGCAACGATGTTATTAGCAGGTTGCTCAAGCCTAAACAATGATAACAGCGTCACTAAAATGGACACTATCCAAGCTGCTCAAACAGCACCAGTCCCACAAGTGGGTTTTCGTTTCAGCACTACTGAGAATTTTGATCTTGCCAATCAAAACAAACTTTCTTGGCGTGTGTTTTATGACAAACCCTCTATAGGTGCAGATGCTACTTGGTTTGACGCCGTAAAACATGGTGATCTAGCCACGGTCAAATACATGGTTAACAATGGTCAAGACTTAGAAGTTAAGGACACAGGTAGCCTTAATCAAACGGCGTTAGGCTGGGCTGCCTTTATCGGCTATGAAGATATGGTCGATTACTTAGTCAGTAAAGGCGCTGATATCTATGCTAAAGATGACGGTGATGTGTATAACGTCATGAAATCTGCTGTACTGGGAAAAAATACCAATATTGTCAAAAAAGTACATACGTTATTGAATGAAAAAGCGCCTGTGGACTTAAATGATCAGACGGTAGAAAGTGATGGTGAAACCTTGATTATGGTTGCAGCTAGTAATAATCGCCTTGAAACTGTCAAATATTTATTGGCGCAAGGTGCTAATCCAAATCTAGTGGCAACGACCAAAGACAAAAAAATGGGCTCGTATAATCAAGGTACCTATTCATATGCGTGTTCGCGAGATTTGGTTGATATGCAAAAGCTATTAGCCGCCAATGGTGCTGTGAATCATCGCACTGGCAAAGCGAGCTGTGAATAATTGCGTCAATGACTTTACAAAAAAGGCTGCCATTTCGGTAGCCTTTTTCTATGCTAAGCGCTCCTAAGTGAGAGAGTGACCAGCGGATTGTTTATAAGTGTCTAGTTTATCAGTACCTAGTTTATAAGTGCTTTTCTCATGAGCGCCTCGTTTATGAGCAGTTTTTATAGTCGTAAGCGGATATACGAGGATTGTTGCCATAATTATCGTTACGACATAAAAACTGATCAAAGCGGGTATCGCCATTAATATAGCGATGCATCCAAGCAATACCTGGCTTGCTCAGTAATATCTCATTAAAACGATAACTTGGACAAAAATGGCTACCGTTCTTTATCTCAATCTTCATTTTTGCGCCTGTAGCTTGATCATAAAAACGACTGCTGTATTTTTTATTTGAGGCGATACGGTCATTCTGGCAAGTAATGAATAAAGCAGGCGTGTTCATTTCGCCATAGTCTTTATCGTGATAGGGCGTTTGCGCAATAATCGCTCGAACCGTCTGACGTTTTGTCGCTAGCTGGAGTGCGCCGCCGCCGCCCATTGACCAGCCAATAGCACCCAAGCGCGTACTATCTATCTGAGCGCCTACCGTATTGTCACGAAGCATATGATCAAGCGCGGCACTTAACTGTGCCGCACGGCTCTCTGGGTCATCATAAATGGAGTTGGTATCGATGGTGATAACCACAAATCCCCAAGATGCCAAACGCGGCCCCCACCATTTAATAGAAGATTCGTAGGACACATAACCAGATACTACCGCGATCCCGCCTAACAGACCACAGCCGCCCGCGTTGGTTGGATAATAAATGGTTCCGCCACCAAAGCCATTGGCTAACTGACGAGGAACGGGTTTTTTGGCCACCGAAAAAGGCCCCTTATCACGCGTATCTGACAGATTATCCGCTGTAATAATACTGTCGGCGATACAGTTTGACGGCACGGCTGGTGTTGATACAGGCGATGTTCTTGCAACCGCTGACGCTATCGGGGTTGATACTATTTTGGTCGATTGCTCTTTAATTATGAGCTTGTTCGTTGCGGCTACTTCGTCTAACGTAACTGCCGACGCATTTATAGAAAAAACCAGTGCGCCTATAGCGACAATCCATTGCGAATAAAAAGGGTATTTGGGCATGATAGAGCGTCTGCTATAGGTGAGTTGGATTTTGCCGCAGGTTATATTTTGTGGATATAAGTTTTTGTGAATTGCATTTATATATAATAGATCAAAATAATAGTAGACAGTAATCTGCTTGCTGTCAAAAATATACGTCACCTACGCAGTATATAAATCAGCAGTTTTTAGTGTTCAATAGACCCTAAGCATAAATAAAGCAATACCGATAACACACCGAAACCAGAGTCTGGTATTTGGTGTGCTAAAATCATACATGACGCCTATTCCTAGCATCAGCCATTATTTTCATTATTGTTTTTGTCATTATTTTAGCTATTATCGTCCTATTTCTATTACTCACGCCAGATCATCCGCGTCCAATATAGCCTGTATCCCTGTGAAAAATACCATCAGTAAACCCCAAAATAATATGCCAGAGCCTCTATCTATGCCAATCAATAATGCAACATCGTGGGTCTTAAAACTCACCATTGGCTTGATTGGGATGTTTGCTTTTTTGCAAGTGTATTCTATTCAGGCCATTTTGCCCGTATTGATGGTAGACCTGTCTGCAACTGAGGTGCAAGCTGGCATGATCGTCGGTGCAACGGTGATGGCGATTGCTATTATGTCGCCATTCTTGGGCATGCTGTCTGACGCTGTGGGGCGTAAATCCTTTATCGTTGGCGCATTATTATTTTTAGCGATACCAACTGCTTTAATTGCCCAAAGTCCGAGTATTGGTTGGATGGGTATGTGGCGGTTTATGCAAGGGTTGTCTGTACCGGGCATTACCGTGGTGACGATAGCTTATATCGGTGAAGAGTTTGAGGGACGCGCTGTCACGGAACTGATGTCGTTCTATGTTTCAGGCTCGGTACTTGGCGGCTTTATGGGGCGATTTTTACTTGGGCACTTGCACGAGATTATCGGCTGGCGTGCAGGCTATTATGTGATGGCAGCGATGACACTTATCGGGGCGCTATGGGTCGGCAAGATGCTACCATCGTCACAGCAGTTTGTGGCCAATCCGAATTTTCGTTCCGCGATGCAGACGCTCGGTGAGCATTTAACCAATCGTTATGTGGTGACGGCGTGTCTGCTAGGGGCGTGTGTCTTATTCTCACTCGTGGGCTGTTTTACCTTTATCAATCTACATCTTGCTAAGACGCCATATGAGTTGAGTACGGGTGCGCTTGCCAATATTTTTGCCGTTTATTTGATAGGCGTTGTTATTACGCCATTGTCGACGACCTTGCTACGTCGCTTTGGTTCAGCGCGCACAGTACGTGTGGCTGTTTTCGTTTCTATAATTGGGGTGCTGTTAACACTAGTGACGCCGTTATGGGGCATTATTATTGGTCTTGCTATTATGTCCTCAGGTGTCTTTATCACCCAAGCTGCTACCATCAGTTATATCGCCGTCAATGTTAAAAAAGGGCGCTCATTGGCGTCTGGTTTATATTACATGGGGTATTATGCTGGCGGTACGATGGGTGCGTGGTTATGCGGTATGGCTTATGCGCGCGGGCAGTGGTCGCTCACAGTATGGCTGCTCTTATTTGTACAGATTTTGGCATTACTGGTTGCCAGTTTTGGCATGATTAAAACAAAATCACGTGTGGCTTGATGGCTGTTTTTGAGCAATTTTCATCAAGCTATTGCCTCTTAGGATGTTTACGTAAGGTTGCTTTACATAGTATCTATTTTTTCTTACTATCGATATAGCCTGTTCAATACACCCTAATAATTCTATTAATACTGTTAGCCACTATCAATTTTTAAACAGCCAATTTTTAAATAGCCACTGGTTAAACCGCAATTTTTTATAAATAAAAGCTAAAATAACTAGGGCTGCGTGCCATCAATTATTTATGATTCACCCGCATAATAACTTATCCGCATGACCAACAAGGACGTCACATCTATGTCAAATATTTACCACAGCGCCCCTTCTGCTTACGATTATCCCTTATTAGTTAAGCAGCTATTGAACCGTGCCAAAACGGTGTCGCTAGAGCAAGAAATCGTTTATGCTGACAAAAAACGCCTTACCTATAAAGATTTATTCAATCGTATCAATCGCTTGGCCAATGTCTTAGCAGGTTTAAATCTAGATGCAGGTGATATAGTGGCGGTGATGGATTGGGACAGCCATCGTTATCTGGAGTCGTATTTTGCGGTACCGATGTCAGAGTATATTTTGCAAACCGTTAATATCCGCCTATCGCCAGAAAAAATTCTTTATACCATCAATCATGCTAAGCCGAAAGTGCTGCTGCTCAACTCTGAGTTTGCGCCATTGGTCAAAAGCTATCAGTTTGAAAACTCTAGTATTGAGCACATTATTTGGCTAGATGATGATGGCGTGACATCTGAAGGAGTCTTTGGTGGTAATCAAAACCGAGTAGTGGGTGAGTATGAAGCGTTATTACAAGCTGCCGATAGTGAGTTTGACTTCCCAGATTTTGATGAAAACACCATTGCCACGACGTTTTATACCTCAGGCACGACGGGCGATCCAAAAGGCGTATTTTTTAGCCACCGCCAGTTAGTATTGCATACCCTCACCGAAGCGGCGACACTAGGTATGCTGCCCGACAAGCAAGGCGTCAGTTACGGTGATGTCTATATGCCGATGACGCCGATGTTCCACGTTCATGCATGGGGCTTTCCATTTACCGCGACCATGGCTGGTCTGAAGCAAGTGTATCCAGGACGCTATGCACCAGATGTGTTAATGGATTTGATTATTAATGAAAAAGTCAGTATTACCCATTGTGTCCCAACGATTTTGCAAATGGTGCTCAAAGAAGCGCAAGATCGCGGTGCTAGCTTTAATGGTTTAAAAATGATCATCGGTGGTTCAAGATTGACTGAAGGTCTGGCAAAAACCGCCATGGCACAAGGCATCGAAGTATATACTGGTTATGGTATGTCAGAGACAGCGCCCCTTATTAGCTTGACAGAATTTAGTCTCGACGAGCCTGAAATGAGTGAAGATGAAGATATCACTCGCCGTTGTATGACTGGTAAGCCCGTACTGATGGTGGACGCTCAAATATGGAGTACCAATAATGAGTCGGTTGGTACCGGTCAAGACAATACTGGCGAGCTGGTATTACGCGCACCTTGGCTAACGCAAAGCTATCTAAAAAATGACGATGCGGGCAAAGAGCTGTGGGAAAACGGCTATATGCACACCCAAGATATTGCTTATATACGTCCTGATGGTTATATTAGAATTACTGATCGCTTAAAAGATGTCATTAAGTCAGGCGGCGAGTGGATATCGTCATTAGAGATTGAGACGATTTTGTCGTTACATCCAGCGGTCGCTGACGTATCTGTGATTGGGGTACGTGACAAACAGTGGGGCGAGCGTCCATTGGCCTTGATTGTGTTAAAACCTAATGCTCAAGACACGAGCGTTGATGATATCAAAGCCATTGCTGAGAAAGCCGTAGAGCGGGGTATTATTCCGAAATATGGTGTGCCAAGTCAGTTTAAGTTCGTCAATGAGTTGCCAAAGACTTCTGTTGGTAAACATGACAAAAAAGTGATGCGTGAGATGTATGCTGATCAAACTGAGGTATAGGTTCAAAGTGGCTTAACTATTGAGCAGATAACTGGCTTAATAGTTGACCTTTATTGTTAGCTCTGCTACATTTTAAACCGATACCTACTAAATCGATACGTAGTGTATCGGTTTTTTCGTTCTATTAGAGATAGCTGGCAGGGATAGCCAATCTTTACTATGACATTATTAGACAATATTACATCGTATTACCCATCATTTATGCTAAGGACAGCTATTATGAGCGAGCAAACCGCCACTTCAGTGACCAACCAATCGTCAGAGCAAGCTCAGACTTCTCAAGCGTTATCTAATACCACTCAAACTTTTGCTGAAATTTATCACTCTTCTATTGAAAATAAAGAGCAGTTTTGGGCAGAGCAAGCAAAGCGTATCTATTGGCATAAAGAGCCTGAACAAATTCTTGATGACAGTAATCTGCCATTTGCGCAGTGGTATGTCGGTGGCGAGACCAATCTTTGCTATAACTGTGTCGATCGTCACCTTGAGGAACGCGCAGAGCAGGATGCTTTTATCTGGTTATCCTCTGAGATTAACCAAGAGTTAATAGAAACCTTTCCTGCAGTCGTCGATGCGTTTAAAGACTTGGGTAATAACGTTGAGCTTTATACGGACTATACCAAGCGTCGGCTGACCTATAATGACCTATATAAAGAAGTCAATTATTTTGCCGATGTGCTACAGCGTCATGGTATTGGCCAGGGCGATCGCGTTGTCATTTACATGCCGATGATTCTAGAAGCCGCTTATGCCATGTTGGCTTGCGCTCGTATCGGTGCGGTACATTCTGTGGTATTTGGTGGATTTGCGGCTCATAACTTAGCCATTCGTATGGATGATGCCGAAGCAAAAATGGTCATCACGGTGGATGCAGGTTTGCGTGGCGGTAAAGTTATTAATTATAAAAATCTTGTCAATCAAGGGGTCGAGCAAGCAACGGTTAAGCCCGAGCATGTATTGGTCATCAATCGTGGCATTTTACCATTTGAGCCAAAAAATATTGATGTTGATTATGCAACTCAGCGCCGTATCAGCTGTGAAGCCAATGCGATTGTCGAGCCAGTTTGGCTTGAGTCAAATACGCCATCATATTTACTGTATACCTCAGGCACTACGGGTACGCCAAAAGGCGTGCAACGTGATACAGGTGGTCATGCAGTCGCGTTAACGACGTCGATGGACTATATCTACGATGGCAAGGCGGGCGAGACATTCTGGGCGATATCGGATATCGGCTGGGCGGTCGGGCATTCTTATACCATTTATGCGCCATTGCTGGCTGGCATGACGAGTGTGATGTATGAAGGTCTGCCGCATCGCCCAAACCCCGGTATTTGGTGGCGAATTGTCGAAGCAAACAAGGTCAATATTTTATTCACGGCACCGACGGGTGTCCGTATGCTGAAAAAACAAGATGAGACATGGATGACGCGCTATGATGTCTCCAGCGTAAAATCCTTCTTTTTGGCAGGTGAACCACTGGATGAGTCTACTGCCAGTTGGCTGACCAAACATTTAGGCGTACCGATTTTAGACCATTATTGGCAGACAGAATCAGGTTGGCCTATTTTAAGTAATACGCCCAAGTTTAATGATAAACCGCACAAACAAGGCTCACCCGGCTATCCTATGTATGGCTACGATGCACAAGTCATTAATGAGGAAACTGGAGAGCCATGTAAAGCGGGTGAAAAAGGCTTACTAGCGATTCGCGCACCATTGCCGCCCGGTTGTCTGACCACGGTATGGCGTAATGATGACCGCTTTGTCAGTAGCTATTTTGGTCTGTTTGATGGCAAGCAATACTCAACCTCAGATTATGCCGTGACTGACGAGGAAGGTTATTTTTATATCTTAGGGCGCACTGACGATGTGATTAACGTCGCCGGTCATCGTATTGGCACGCAAGAAATTGAAGAAGCGATTAGCACGCATCCAGAAATGGCAGAATGTGCGGTTGTGGGTATTCATGATGAATTGAAAGGAGAGTTGCCGATAGCCTTTTGTGTGCTGAGAGATCATGAACAAGTCACGACCACCGAAAATCGTTTCCGTATTGAGCAGCAGATCATCGGTGCTGTGGTCAAATCCCTTGGTGGTATCGCAAGGCCAGCGGCAATTTATTTCCCGCAAGCACTACCAAAAACGCGCTCTGGCAAAATCTTACGTCGAGCCATTCGTGCTTTAGCAGAAGGCAACGAAACAGGAGATATGTCAACGCTTGATAATCCAACAGCGATTGAGGCGATTAAGCAGTCTATGAAAGACTACTAATACGATGGCGTATTAATTGAAAAAAGACATCTAACGTTAATATTGAAAAAAAGCTCATGCACAATCATGGGCTTTTTTGTTTTCAATTTAAGGCGTCTCTTCATTTTTATCACTACTTAGTCGCTTTCGCTCAAACTGAAAATATACCTTACATAAAGTTTTTCTCGTTAACATAAACTCAGATAAAATTTTGACAAAGCGCTTGACCCTAAAAATGGTTTATTGGTATAGTCAATAACGATACGAAATAAATCATTTTATAAATTACGTTTGATCGATAAAAGCTCATCATTTTTTCTCTCTTTTTGAATATTAAGACACCGTTAAAGGGTAGTCTCGCAAACAAGATAAGGATATCTTATGCACCACGTCAAGCAGCTCATCAATGGTCAATTTGTTGATTCTAATACCAGCGAATGGATTGATATCACCGATCCTGCCACGCAAGAAGTCATTGCTAAAGTTCCGCAAACTACTGACGATGAAATAAATCAAGCGGTCGCTGCTGCTCAAGCCGCTTTTCAAACGTGGCGCAAAACACCGATTACCACTCGTGCGCGTATCTTTTTAAAGTATCAGGCGCTGATTCGCGACCATATGGATGAATTAGCAGAGATCTTGACCGCAGAGCAGGGCAAGACTATTGCTGATGCACGCGGTGATGTGTTCCGTGGTTTAGAAGTGGTTGAGCATGCTGCTGGTATTGCCAATTTACAAATAGGCGACTTCGTTGAAAACGTCGCTTCAGGCGTCGATACTTACAGTATTTGGCAGCCACTTGGTGTCTGTGCAGGCATCACGCCATTTAACTTTCCAGCGATGATTCCACTGTGGATGTTCCCAATGGCGATTGCGACGGGCAATACTTTTATCCTAAAACCATCTGAACAAGATCCGATGGTGACCATGCGTTTGGTTGAACTGGCAATAGAAGCGGGCGTACCTGAAGGCGTGCTAAATGTCGTACATGGCGGCAAGGCGACCGTTGATGCCATTTGTGACCACCCAGATATTAAGGCTGTCTCATTTGTTGGTTCGACCAATGTCGGCAAACACGTTTATGAGCGTGCCAGTCAGTCAGGTAAGCGCGCACAGTGTATGATGGGCGCAAAAAACCATGGCGTTATCTTGCCGGATGCCAATAAAGAGCAAACGCTGAATCAGCTAGCAGGTGCTGCCTTTGGTGCTGCTGGTCAACGTTGTATGGCGCTATCGGTTGTAGTATTGGTCGGTGCTGCAGGTGAGTGGATTGATGATATCAAGGCCAAAGCAGAAGGTTTAATCGTCTCAGCTGGTAAGCATGATAAAGATTTGGGTCCCCTTATTTCTCCTGCCGCAAAAGCGCGTGTTGAGCATTTGATTGGCACAGGGGTAGAAGAAGGGGCGAGCTTGATACTTGATGGTCGCGGTATTACGGTTGAGGGCTATGAGAAGGGTAACTTCGTAGGACCGACTATCTTTGATAATGTTACTGCGGATATGCAAATCTATAAAGAAGAAATCTTTGGACCAGTCCTGTGTATCATGCGTGCCAATAGCTTAGATGAAGCGATTGAGCTACTCAATGCCAATCCGCATGGTAATGGTACGGCTATCTTTACTCAATCAGGGGCTGCGGCGCATAAATTCCAACAAGATATCCAAGTCGGTCAAATTGGTATTAACTTGCCGATTCCTGTGCCACTACCAATGTTCTCGTTTTCAGGCTCACGCGCTAGTAAGCTTGGTGATTTGGGTCCTTATGGTAAGCAGGCGGTGCAATTTTATACCCAAACCAAGACGGTTACGGCGCGCTGGTTTGATGATGAAGCAAGTCGCGGTGTTAATACGACTATTTCAATTTAACGCTGAATCACCTATATTTGCATTGACGCTTTAATACACTCTATTCAGCACAAGGATGACCCCATGGATTTTTCATTGACCGATGACCAAATTGCCTTTCGCCAAACTGCTAGACAGTTTGCACAAAAAGAGCTAAAGCTCAATGCCGCTGAATGGGATCGCACCTCACACTTCCCAATTGATGTGATTAAAAAATCAGGCGAGCTCGGCTTTTTAGGGTTATATACCAATCCTGACTATGATGGTTTGGGTCTGCCGCGTCTAGATTCTGCGATGGTGTTTGAGGAGCTGGCATGGGGTGATACGGCTATTGCTGCTTATATGAGCATTCATAACATGGCTGGCTGGATGATTGGCGAGTTTGGCAGTGATGCATTGTGCAAAAAATATTTGCCAAATATGGTTAGTGGTGAATGGCTGGGCAGTTATTGTCTGACAGAACCTAATGCCGGTTCTGATGCCGCATCACTGCGTACCAAAGCCGATAAGCAAGGTGATCATTACCTGCTTACAGGTGAAAAAACCTTTATCTCAGGCGCAGGCTCAACCGATGTGTTAGTGGTTATGGCACGTACGGGCGCTACAGGTCCAAAGGGGATTTCAGCGTTCGTCGTTGATGCAGACAGTGCTGGTATCGAATACGGCAAAAACGAGCATAAAATGGGCTGGAAAGCACAGCCGACACGGACGATTAGCTTTAAAGACGTCAAAGTGCCAGTAGAAAACCTCATTGGCGAGGAAGGCCAAGGTTTTCGTATTGCCATGAAAGGGCTAGATGGCGGGCGGATTAATATTGGTGTCTGTGCAGTAGGTACTGCGCAAGCGGCGCTTGAGACAGCGACCAATTATGTACAAGAGCGCAGTCAGTTTGGCAGTCCGATTGCTAGCTTACAGTCAGTACAGTTTAAGCTTGCCGATATGCTGACCCAAACCATTACCGCAAGGCAAATGCTTTATTTAGCGGCGAGCAAAGTCGATAATAACGATGTTCAAGCCTCTACTTATTGTGCGATGGCAAAGCGTTTGTCTACTGACTTGTGTTTTGATGTCGCCAACGAAGCCTTACAGCTGCATGGTGGTTACGGCTATCTCAATGAGTATCCGCTTGAGCGTCATGTGCGAGATTTGCGTGTGCATCAAATTTTAGAAGGTACCAATGAGATTATGCGCGTGATTGTCTCGCGTCAGCTCTTACAAGATGATGCGTTAAGTCAGCTGCGTTAACCACTTTATATAAATAGATAGTTTGCCTATTCGAATGTATGGATAAAACAATTTTATAAAAAATTATAACAAGGATATTTCATGACGGATTATACCAACTTAAAACTATCGATTGATGGTCATACTGCAACGCTAACATTGAACAACCCACCTGCTCATACGTGGACGATGGGCAGTCTACAGGCGCTTAAGCAGCTGGTCACTGATCTCAATACCAATGATGATGTTTATGCGTTAATCGTCCATGGCGATGGCGAGAAGTTCTTTTCAGCGGGCGCTGATTTAAATAATTTTGCAGATGGCGATAAAGGTCGTGCGATCAGTATGGCGATAGCCTTTGGTGAAGCGTTTGAGGCACTGTCAGCCTATCGCGGTGTCAGTATCGCGGTTATCAATGGTTATGCGATGGGTGGTGGTCTTGAGTGCGCACTCGCTTGTGATATCCGTATCGCAGAAGCGCATGCGCAAATGGCATTGCCTGAGACTGGTGTGGGCTTATTGCCGTGTGCTGGTGGTACGCAAAATCTAACAGCTTTAGTAGGTGAAGGCTGGGCAAAGCGTATGATATTATGCGGTGAGCGTGTCGATGCCCAGACTGCACTACGCATTGGCTTAGTCGAAGAAGTTGCTATAAAAGGTGACGGTTTATTAGCAGCACAAGCACTAGCACAAAAAGTCGCTAAACAATCACCAGTTGCGGTCAGTTATTCCAAAACACTTATTCAAGCTGCTAGAAATACGCCACCTGCACAAAACCTTATCCATGAGCGTGAAGCCTTTGTTAAATTATTTGATACCAAAGATCAGCGTGAAGGCGTGCAAGCGTTCTTAGAGAAGCGCAAACCCACTTGGCAAAATAAATAAACGACATAAAATCAAACTTAATGATACTATTTTTCTTTTAATATTTGTAGGTCACTTTTATGACAACAGCTATAGAAGGCACACCAGACGCGCCGGTATTATTCAACACTGAAGCGACAGATTGTGGTCATTTAATTGGGATAATGACGTTAAATATGCCAAAGTCTCTTAATGCGCTTAGCGTTGAGATGTGTCAATTGTTATCGCAGCAACTAGAGCAGTGGCAAGGTGATGAGCAAGTGGTGGCATTGCTATTAAAAGGCGCAGGCGATAAGGCGTTTTGTGCTGGCGGTGATATTCGTAAGCTTTATGACAGTATGTCTAGTGATGCACCGCTACCGAATCCTTACGCGACAGAATTTTTTGGTCATGAATATCGTCTTTATCGGCAGATGCACTTTTATTCTAAACCATTAATACTCTGGGGTGACGGTATTATCATGGGTGGCGGCATGGGCTTGATGGCAGGTTGTAGTCACCGCTTGGTCACAGAGCGCACGAGATTTGCCATGCCAGAAGTGACTATTGGGCTGTTCCCTGATGCTTCTGGCAGTTGGTTTTTGCAGCGTATGCCAGCTAAGACGGGCTTGTTCTTAGGGTTGACGGGCGCGATGTGTAATGGCAATGATGCGCTATTAGCCAATCTTGCAGAGTATCCCGTCGCCAGTAGTGACTATGATGCCGTCATACAAAGTTTAAAACAGAGTGATTGGCAGGTTGCCGCTAGTCGTACCGATAAATGCGATAACAATAGTGCTCATAGTATCGTTAGCCGTGTGCTTGCAGCGCAACCAATTGCCGAGTTGCCTGCTAGTAAATTGGCAATCCATTGGCAATCTATTCAGCAGTTGATGAACAGCGGCGGACTGGGTGATATCGATGCTTTATTACAAAGTGATGCGGCACTCGCAAAAATAGATACAGAGTTTGCCAATGATAGCTGGACGCAGCGAGCAATAGATACTTATCGCCATGGCTGTCCAGTTACCGCTGCTTTAACTTATGCGCTTTATTATAAAGTCACTGACTTATCACTAGAGCAAGTTCTGTATTTAGAAGCCAATGTAGCCGTACATTGTGCCGCCAATCCTGACTTTAAAGAAGGGGTACGTGCGCTGCTCATTGATAAAGATCGTAATCCACAGTGGTCACGCTCACTAGCAGACTGCTTGAGTAGCGAAGGGCAGGCGTACATACAGCAGCACTTTGTGAATCCTTATGCTAAAGATGAGCATCCGTTAGGCGATTGGTTGGGTGATGAGGCTTTAGGCAGTCAGTCTGTGCGTTAAAAATTGAATTTATCAATTCAATATAGACATCAAATTAAAATTACACTCCATTAAATAGTTTACAGCTATATGTGTAGCAACGCCTGCGCGCATGATTAATACTAACCATCAAGGAATGATGAGATGAATACAAAGGATGTAAATGCCACCGATAACGATACTACTAAGCCAAATATTGCTTTTATTGGGCTTGGTAATATGGGCGCACCAATGGCAGAGAACTTGTTAAAAGCAGGTTACCCGCTCTCGGTTTATGATTTATCCGCAGAAGCAACTGAGCGCTTGCAGCAAGCAGGTGCCAGTGTAGCAGACAGTCCTAAAGATGCTGCACGTCATGCACAGGTCGTTATCAGTATGTTGCCTGCTGGCAAGCACGTCCATTCTGTCTATTTAGGAGATAATGGCGCTGACGGTCTACTTGCAGAGTTACCACAGGGCACATTGGTGATTGACAGCAGTACCATTGCAGCGGCTGATGCAAGGTTGGTGGCAGAGGCGGCAAGTAAGCTTGGCATAGACTTCTTAGATGCCCCAGTCTCTGGTGGTACGGGCGGTGCTATCGCTGGTACGTTAACCTTTATAGTCGGTGGCAGCACTGATGCCTTTGCCAAAGCTGAGCCGATACTGGCTGTGATGGGTAAAAATATCTTTCATGCAGGCGAGCATGGCGCAGGACAAGTGGCAAAAATTTGCAACAATATGCTGTTAGGTATTTTGATGGCAGGGACGGCAGAGGCGATTAATCTAGGCGTCAAGAACGGCTTAGACCCCAAAGTGCTATCAGATATTATGCTGCAAAGCTCAGGGCGTAACTGGACACTAGAAGTCTATAACCCTTATCCGAAAGTCATGGAAAACGTTCCTTCTAGCAATGGCTATCAAGGCGGATTTATGAGTAAGCTCATGCAAAAGGATCTTAACCTTGCCATGCAGACCGCTGAAGATACTCATGTAGAGACGCCGATGGGCGCTAAAGCGACTGAGCTTTATGCTGCACATACTGTCGAGAATGGTGATAGAGATTTCTCAAGCATTATGGCGCGACACGACAGCTCTGTATTGACTTAAATTATCAAAGTACCTATGAAAAAGGTCTGCATTAGTATCTTAATGCAGACCTTTTTTTTGCTTATATTGCATCATCTAGCTGGGTAGGTCATAGACGAGAGACTGAATATCTTTCGCTGCTTTTTGCAGTCGTGGGACATGGGTTAAGAGATCATCTAAAGACACTCTTATGGTCGGTGCATGAAGATACAGCGAGGCAAGGTAGCGCGACTTTCTATCCCGTATCGGTACGGCGATTGCCACCATCTCAGAGATAAACTCTTCATTATCGATACCAATACCTGTTTCAGCGATACGATCAAGCTCAGCGTTTAGCGCATCAATATCGGTAATCGTATTTTTGGTAAACTTATCCAATGACAGGTTTTGCAGTATTTTGTCGCGGCTTGTGCGCGGCAACTGACTTAAATACAGCTTGCCAGTCGCTGTACACCACATGGGCGACTTTGCGCCCACTGGCAAATAAATCTGTATCGGCAATGTCGTATTTGCACGGTTGGTATAGATCATGTTCATCTGATAAGGCACACCGATCCCGCAGGTCTCTTTTAGCTCATCAACCAGCTTTTGCAAAATCATTTGTCGCTCATTAAAGAACAATCGCTGCTGCCAAAGCTCAACACCCAAGTTTCGTACTCGCTTGCCCGGTATAATACCGCCGCCAATATCCACAGTCACGAATCCTTCATCGAGCAGATTTTGAATCAATCGATGAATGGTCGGCTTTGGAATATCAAGCTCTTGCGATAGCTCAAGTGGCGAGAGCGGTTTTGAGGCATAAGACACCGCCTCGATAATCTCTAACACACGGGTAATCGACGATACTTTAGGCATATGAGTGGCTCAATAAGAATAAAAAGAATACAGTAGGAAATACAACAAGGCATTAACAGATAAAAGTAAATACGCAGCCTTGCGACAAATTTTCCTATTCTCTAATTTAGCATAATATCAAGCTTAGACAAGATCTAGTTACTTTATATGCCAATACTAAATGCATCCATACTAACGTCACACAGTCATACGACATTGAAATTTATACTAATGCTTTATTTTTCTGAAAAGTTTTATAAAAGCAATAATTACTACACCAACTCACAAAATACAACAAACTGTAGTAATAAGCTATATAACTGTCATTGAGTTAAATAAATGGGTAGGTCATTATAATGACATATTTTGTAATATCCTTACATGAAGATTAAGCTAACCAATATTCATGTTTGCGCTGTTGAGTTACTTTAAGAGTATTGTGTAACAGAAAGTCGAAGTTTTGCGGATTGGTGTAGTAATTATTACAATATCTATGCAATCTTTACATAACGGCAAATAAAAAGCGCTCCTAGAGGGGTGACTTTTCCGGCCAAAATTGTTTTAATCTGCTCAACAAAATGATCGATTTAAAAAAAGCTAAATTGTCATTTTTTATGGGCGACTTATTCCACACTTTAGGAGAGTATTTATGAGACTTATTAAATTAACAGCAATTTCTGCTGCCGTTTTAGCGTCAACTGCTGCACTAGCTGCTGAACCTGTTATCGTTGTTGATGGTAACGATGCAGTTGTGTATGAAGCTGAGCCTGTTGCTGTTGCATATGAAGCTGAGCCTGTTGCTTATGCATACAATGCTGACGCTGGTATCGTTCGCAACACTACTGGTGCTGTTGTTGGTGGTACTAAGACTTTCTTCCAAACTGCTATCAACCCAGCTTCTGTTAGCGCTGAAGTTGGTACACTAGGTTATGGTGCTAACATCGGTTGGTCACTAAATGAGAAAACTGAATTACAAGCTGGTTGGGCAGGTGGCGATGTTGCTGACCTATTCGGCGGTGACTTTGACGCAAACGACGTAAACTATGACGTTGATTCTGACTTCAGCAACCCATACCTAGGTGTGCAATTACGTCCTACTGGTAACTGGTTTACAATGGGTGCTGGTATCATCGTACCTGACAACGACATCGACGTAACTGCTAATCCAGATGGCGGCGTATACAAAATTAACGATAGAACGTTTGTTGCTGATGGCGAAAACGGTGTAGGTTCTTTACAAGGTACTATGGAACATCGTAACAAACTAGCACCTTATGGTACTATCGGTTTCCGTCCTAACATCGGTAACAACTGGGGTGTATTCGGCGAAATCGGCGCAGCCTATATGGGTAAAACTAACGCGACTGTAAATGCAGTTGACCCAGAAAGAAATGTGAATATTGATAATGGTGTTACTCCAGGTGGTGTAGATTCAGGCTTAAATGCTGGTCAAGTTGCTAAACTTGCTGAGCGTGAGCTTGAAGATAAAGACTATCTTGAGTGGATGCCAATTGTTAAGCTTGGTGCAACTTACCGTTTCTAATCTAATCACAGTTTAAGTACTGTTATTAGAAGAAGAGCAAGAAAAAACGATCCTTTTTAGGGTCGTTTTTTTTGTCTGTGAAAGGGTAGTTGTTAGAATGAATAACAGGTGTAAATGGTCTAGAAAATAACGATGGTTTGTTGCGCTGACAATACCGCGATACGGTAATCGGACTTAATGTCTGCTATGACCATTAAAGATGAGGGTTCTTTAATAGCATGAATCAAATCAGCAATCAGGTAGGAATAATCTACTCCTAACCCTTGTGCCAGTTTGTATTGATGAATTTTGATAAAACTTTCTTTTATTTGCCACAGTAATTTAGCGATAATCTTACGCTGAAGTGGGGATAATGCTTGTAAAGCAGCCATTTCATGCTCAGAATAAAACCGCTGCGCTACGTGCCATGCTACATGATTGGTTTCAATATCAATACCAATGGGACGGTGACGACTAATGACCACGGTTACTTTACTGTTCAATGATGTATTGATTGTCTGAACGGTATTTTGATTAATATCATGATTCTTGCTGCCTGTATGACTAAAGCATACGTAATATTCACTGCTGCTAAGCCGATACGGGAAATTTGACTCATCCAGAGTATCGCGCAACTTTAGCTCACTCAGTAACTGTTGTAGCAATAATCGAACGCCTTTGCGTTGTAATTGACGTTGACGCTGCGCCATTTCACGTGTTGATAAACTTACTGGTGACAGGCGATAATGCCAATTAAGCTCATAAATTTTCTGAAAATCTACTTGCGATATATTGTTAGCGGATGACAACAGTAATTCATCCCACAGTCTTTTGAAGTTGAGGAATGAACGCTCGCTTACTTGTGCAGTGGCGCACCACGTTGCAGGATCGAGCTGGGTATATTGGACATGGGTCAGGTTTAAGATAGAGCTTGGCATCATTGATTATGTCTATTGGATTCGTTCGCTTAGTAATATGCAAAAAGCCCAGCGATATATTATTGCTGGGCTTTCAATTATAAAATATGTTGAGCTTTATCGACTGTGATTGGTTTTACTGGTGTTAGTAAGACAATTCAGCACGGCGATTTAGTGCATAAGCTTCTTCAGTATTACCAGCGGCAGCAGGGCGCTCTTCACCATAGCTGATGACGCGGATATTGTTTACTGCGACGCCTTGAGTAGCAAGGTAATCACGTGCTGCAGCAGCGCGGCGCTCACCTAGTGCCATGTTGTATTCACGGCTACCGCGATCATCAGTATTACCTGCGATAACAACGCTGGCTGCTGGATTTGAGTTGAGCAAGCTGGCATGTTGATTAAGAATACTCGCTGCTTGTGAAGTGATTTCGCTGCTATCAAAAGCAAAGTAAACAACCGCCTGTAGGTTTTCTGCGCCCATAATAACCGCGCTTGAGTTATCTACGATGACTGCGCCAGTGTATCCAACTTGACCACCTGGGATACCTAGTGGGGCAACCACGACTTCAGAAGTAGCACGTTTGGTCGCACAACCTGTGGTTAGTGCCACAGCGCTTGATAATACAGCGAGGGCTGCGATCTTAGAAAAACTGGTTGACATAATGAGCTCCTAAAATTTTAATTAATTAAAATTGTTTTTTTTGAACTGCTTACGATAAAACTTAGGCAATTGCTATCTATCATATACTAAATGTTACTTTATGTAAGTAGTATTACTGTAAATAATGCTAGAATTTACAGATAGATATGAGATCCACTACCAGCGGTGCTTGCCCCAATTTTCAGGATTGGCCCAATAATCCGCATTTAACCAATTTGGCAGCTGTTTATAATCATATAAATTGAACTGCCAAAGTCTGGCGGACGCTGATGACTTTACAGATAAAGGCTGCTCTGTTTGCTCAGTAGTATTCATCTCTAAAGATGGCTCATGCAAGATATCAAAGGGGGTAAAGCCATAAGCTTTTAAATCTAGGGTGCCATCAAGGGCGATGAGCAGGTGTGCCGCATAAAGATCTCGATAGCGCATGAGCAGCGGAATATACTGCTGCAGAAACTCTGGTGAGAGTGTGGGCAACCAAAAACAGGCGAGCTCATAACGTTCAGGCAATTGTCGTTGATTGAGCTCTAATAATGTCGATATTTGTGGTGAGCGGGTATTTTTTAGCAGTGTCTTTAGTGCTAACCGCGCATTTTGGTCTGGGACGACCCACAGCAACTTAGTGTCATTATCAGTAGATTCAATGATTGTGGATACGTTCGCTTGTATGGTTAGTGAGGGCAAAAGAGCCTCAACGTAATCTATTAGTAATGGTAAGGTAATGTCTGAGCGACTGTCGGTTTGCTTTATCATATAATAGGCCGTTTATCGAGTGTTGGTCATCAGTGACCCTATTAAATCATTTTAATCGCGATTATCCAATGGGTGATTGATGCTGATTATGCCGCTCTTTTAATGTATCGACTCTCCCAATCTTTTGATATATCGACTCTCTCATTACCATCGCATTTTGATAAGTGTCATGGACGATGAACATAATAAAATCGGGGTATGCTCTTGAAATTTGGCAGTTTAGGTCAATGTAGCAAGATACCATTATCATGTTAATGGTCATAAGATTATGCTAATTGATGACCTGCCTTAGCCTAAATCATCACGCTTTTTACCGTATATATTTTTTGCCACAAATAATAATAGGAATACCCATGTCTATTGCTGAAACTGATGCTCAAATTATTAATCCTGATATGCCAGATGTGCCACCGCATGCACCAAGTAAAATTAATTTAAAAGATTACCAGAAACCTAGCTTTGATGTGGAAACGGTTGATTTAGATATTAAACTGTTCGAAAATCATGCACAGGTAGACAGCACTCTGAAGATGGTACGTCAAACAGCAGGAGATCTCGTATTATTCGGTGAGGAGTTGGAGCTGATCGCCATTACGATGAATGGTAAGCCATTGATGGCTGAGGATTATCAACAACAAGCAGGTACGTTGACTATTAATAATGCACCTGATGCAGTTGTTTTAGAGATTCAAGTACGCATCTGTCCGCAGACCAATACCGCACTTGAAGGGTTCTATATGGCGGGCAGTGGTGATGAGACGATGTTTGTCACTCAGTGTGAGCCCGAAGGCTTTCGTAAAATTACCTTTTATCCAGACCGCCCCGATGTATTGGCGATATTTACCACGCGTCTTGAGGCGGATAAGCGTTATCCAACACTATTGGCCAATGGTAACTTGGTTGAAGAGGGTGAAGTGGCAGATGCCCCAGACCGTCACTATGCGATATGGCATGATCCAACCAATAAACCAAGCTATCTATTTGCCTGCGTTGTCGCTGATTTAGACGTATTGACGGATTCTTATACCACCAGCGAAGGTCGTGAGGTGTTGCTGGAAATATACGCAAAGTCTGCTGACATTGATAAATGTGATGTCGGTATGCAAGCGTTGAAAGATTCGATGAAATGGGATGAGGTCAATTATGGTCGCGCCTACGATTTAGATCGCTATATGATTGTTGCCGTGAGTCAATTTAATATGGGCGCAATGGAAAACAAAGGTCTGAATATTTTTAATACCGCTTGTGTGTTATCCAGTCCTGAGACGACAACGGATGCGCGTAGCTTTAGTGTGAAAGCCATCATTGCCCATGAGTATTTTCATAACTGGACAGGCAATCGCATCACTTGCCGTGATTGGTTCCAGTTGTGTTTGAAGGAAGGTTTTACTGTTTACCGCGATCAATCATTCTCAGCGGATCAGCAGTCGAGTGCCGTACAGCGTATCGACGATGTGGCGACCTTGCGTGCTCATCAGTTTGCGGAGGATGCAGGACCACTGGCACACCCGGTACGCCCTGAGAGTTTCGTCGAGATTAATAATTTTTATACGACGACTGTTTATGAGAAAGGCGCTGAAATCGTACGCATGATTGCCAATACTTTGGGAGCCGAGAACTTTCGTAAAGGCACGGATGAGTATTTCCGTCGTTATGATGGGCAAGCGGTGACGGTTGAGGACTTTTTATCTGCGCTTAGCATCACTGATAGCAAGATTGAAAGCTTTATCGACTGGTATCGTCAGCCGGGCACACCAATGGTGTCTGGTCATCAACATTATAACCATGCAGCGCAGACACTGACGATTACGTTAAGTCAGCAAACCCGTCATGTCAGTGGCTTTGCTGCGCCAAAACCATTGCCTATTCCGGTCGCGACTGCGCTATTTGATAAAGACACTGGTGACATTGTGGCTGAGCGTATGCTGCTACTCGATCAAGCCACGCAAACCTTTACCTTCGAACATATAGCGCGTGAGCCTGTAGTATCCTTGCTACGTGATTTTAGTGCGCCAGTACAGCTCAATTATGATTATCAAGATGCAGATTTGGCATTTTTGCTCAAACATGAAACCAATGGTTTTAACCGCTGGCAAGTGACGCAGATGCTGGTCAATCGTATCTTGCTGCAAGGTCAAGGCGAGAAGAGCAGTCCTGATATCTATCTGCAAGCACTAGCGCAGACATTGCCTGTGCTCGCGGCTGAAGATGCGATGTTGGCTGCCCGCTTGCTTGATATTCCATCAGCGCAAGAGCTGGCGTCTGCTATTCATAAAGGTTACGATCCAGCATTGGTGAAAGCGCAGCGCGACGACTTGTATCAGCAGCTTGCAGAGGCGCTAAAAGATCAATGGGCTGAGCTTTATGAGCAGCTACCTATGCAGTCTTATGAAGATAGTGCCGAGGCTCGTGGCACCCGTGCCTTGCGTAATGTGGTGCTCGATATGGCGCTGACCGCAAATGTCGATGGCGCAGATGAATGGGCGCAGCAGCAGTATGATGATGCAAGCTGTATGACGGAGCGTTTCGGTGCGTTGAAAGCGATGGTCAATCATCAACTGCTAAATGCTGATAAGTATTTAGCAGACTTTTATAATCGCTTCCAAAATAATGATTTGGTCATTGATTTATGGTTTAGTGTGCAAGCGTCTGCTGATACTGTCACCGCTGATACTATCCAATCCTTGATCGCTCACGCAGATTTTGATTGGAATACGCCCAATCGTGTACGCTCAGTGGTCAGTGCCTTTACCTCGCAGCCAACGGCTTTATGGACGGCAGAAGGGTTGGAGCTTTATATTGGTGTGATTAAAAAGTTGGATGATGCCAATCCTGTTTTGGCGTCGCGTTTATTGCAAGTGCTAGCGCGTTGGAATACCTTGGCTGAGCCACGTCGTCAAATGGCGCATGAGCGGTTGATTGAGTTGCAAAAGCAGGCTTCTTCTAAGCATGTACTTGAAAGTCTAAACAGTGTTTTAGGTGCGGCAAATGTATAAAGCGTAATATTTTATCAGTTACGTTGAAAACGTTAAACGTGATAAGCTAATAAGTTAAAGCATACAAAAAAGCCCGTTTGACATATCATGTCAGACGGGCTTTTTGCTGAGCAACTTATAAAGATAGAGTGATCTTTATCGTGATGAGGGACTGTCAATATTAACGATTCGGCAAAACGTCTTTGACCATATCACGTAGATTATACAGGGCAGTGACCGTACTGTCCCAATCTAAGCAACCGTCAGTGATAGACTTGCCATATTCGAGCTGGCTTAAGTCAGCCGTCAGTTTTTGATTGCCGCCTTTTAGATGACTCTCAATCATCATACCAATGATAGATTTATTGCCGTTTTGAATTTGCTCTGCAACGTTTTGGATAACCATCGGCTGTAGATATGGGTCTTTACCTGAGTTGGCATGGCTTGAGTCAATCATAATCTTGCTATTAGTTTTGCCTTTTGCCAGCTCGTTTTCCACTTGTGCAACCGCAGTCTCGTCATAGTTGGGCTTGCCGTTACCACCGCGGAGTACCACGTGCGCGTAAGGGTTGCCTTTAGACTTGATGATTGAGACTTTGCCATCTGCTGATAAACCCAAGAAGCTATGACCTTCTTTCACGGCTTGCATTGCGTTAACAGCGACTGTCATGCCGCCATCTGTTCCATTCTTGAAGCCTACTGGGCATGATAAGCCTGAACTCATTTCACGATGCGTTTGGCTCTCAGTGGTACGTGCGCCAATCGCTGACCAGCTGATCAAATCCTGCATGTACTGCGGGGTATTCGGGTCTAGTGCTTCGGTGGCGCAAGGCAGACCTTTTTCATTCAAATCGAGCAGTAGCTTACGGGCAGTACGCAGACCTTTTTCGATATCGAAGCTGTCGTTCATATCAGGGTCATTAATCATGCCTTTCCAGCCAACGGTTGTGCGCGGCTTTTCAAAATATACGCGCATCACCACAAATACGCTATCTTCGATTTCTTTTGCTAATATGGCCAACCGATCGGCATATTCGTGAGCGGCTTTGATATCATGAATAGAGCAGGGGCCGATGACTACAAAGAGGCGCTTGTCTTTACCGTCCAAGATGTTTTGGATAGTATTACGACCGTTTAATACGGTTTTATAGGCTGCATCTGATAAAGGTAGCTCAGTTTTTAGCTCAGCGGGAGTGATCAAAGGAATGAACTTTTCAATATTCACGTCGTCAATATCTGCATTATGGGTAACTGATGTTGTCATGGTTATATATCGTCTAGCTGATTTATAGGGAGTTTCATTATGCGGACAAAAGTGTTGGTTGACAAGGGCAGTCGCGCAGTTAATTGACTGATAACTGGAATGAGGAAACCAAAACTTAGTTATACTTGTTCAGCGCCAATCGTATATGAGCGCTTCAACAAGCAAGATTGTTACTCAATTTATCTGTCCGTATAGAAAAACGAATTAACCCGTTAAGTGGTCATTTCTGGCTTTTATCAGCTAATTTAGCTATTTGTATCATCGTCACGTATGATGACAATATAAAAGGTATGACGATAAAATAGTGAGTATGGCGAATGCTTAGGTATCACAGAGCTTTCGCGCAGATTTTATGCGTCGTATTTTATAATAATCATTCATTTATTTTATATGCATTTATTGTATTTTTTAATATCGAGAGCTTGTCATGACAGATTCTGCTACGCCTGATCAATATCATAACCTTATAGACCAAACAGAGACTGAAATTCGAAGTGCTGAATTACAGACTGTGCCATTGGTCATCGGTATCATCGCAGGTGAAGTGTCAGGGGATAGCTTGGGCGCAGACTTCATGCAGCAGATGAATAATCTACGTGGTGATATTGTGTGGGTCGGCGTCGGTGGTACAAAGATGCAAGCGCAAGGGCTGCAAAGCATTTTTCCATTGGAGCGTTTAGCGGTGATGGGTTTGGTAGAAGTCATGGCGCAATTGCCTGACTTGCTTAAAGCGCGCCGTGAATTATTGAGCGCATTTAAAGCCGCTGATATTGATTGGTTTATTGGCATTGATGCGCCTGATTTTAATCTTAGAGTGGCTAAAAAATTAAAACCGCAAGGCGTATTCTGCGTGCAGTATGTCAGCCCTTCTATTTGGGCATGGCGTGAGTCACGTATTCATAATATCAAAGCGGCGACCGACCTTGTGTTGTGTTTGTTCCCCTTTGAGCTGTCCGTTTATGAGCGTCATAATCATCCAGCAATATGTGTTGGTCATCCGCTGTTGCGTACGATTGATCAAACATTATTAGAGACACCGATCAATCAGCGCCGTAGTGAGCTGGTTTGGCACAACGATGGCTTGCAGCAGTTTTTTATTGAACGATTTGACGGTGTCAGCCAGCTGATTTGTGTAATGCCAGGCTCTCGGCGCGGTGAAATCACGGCTATTTTGCCATTGATGTTAGATGGTATTCAAAAGTTGATATTGCTCGACCCCAAGCTGTGCTTTATCATTCCGACCGTCGACCAGAATCATCAATATATCGTCCAAGATGTTATTGATCAGCGCTCAGAGCAACTACGTGCTGCCATTGTGGTGGTTTATGATGATAGCCAGCCAGCCTTTAGTCAACAAGCGATGGCAGCCTCAGATATTGTGATGCTGGCATCTGGCACTGCAACGCTAGAGGCGATGCTGTTAGAGCGACCGATGGTGGTGGTTTATCAATTAAATAAACTCACCTATCAGATTGCCAAACGCTTGGTCAAAGTACCTTATGTGGCGCTGCCCAACATTTTGGCTGATACTGCAATCGTTCCTGAGCTGATTCAAGAGCAGGCGAGTGGTGATAATATCTGTCGTACGGTCATGCGGCTACTGCAACCGCGTGCCTATGCTGAGCAATTAAAAGATCTCGTCGCCACCAAGCACTTATTACAACAGCAGAGTAATCATGATCCCGCTAATAGCGTGATTGAACAATGGTTTATCCAAGCGAAACATCGGATTTAAGCCATTATTGATTGCGATCATTTCTTCTTCTATTAATCACAATGATACCTAATAACAAAGATACCGCGCCCCTATGAGTAACCAGTACCAAACCGACAACTCTGTCACCCCGATTGAAGTAAGTATTGAGCAAATTGATATCAAAGGTCAATATCTACAGCTGGTTGAGCCTATTCGTTTATCGGGTCAGGTAGATATTGATGAGCTACTTACTCAGTATCCGATCAAGGTGGAACAAGGCTTACAGCAGTCAACGCTACAAATAGGCGTTGATGAAGCAGGACGTGGGCCGTTGCTCGGTAGCGTCAATGTGGCTGCTGCGATATTGCCTAAAACTTGGTCAGGATTGATTGAGATGCAGCCATTAAAGGACACGCCATTATCTATCTTGACCGACTCCAAGCAGCTGAGTGAAAAGAAGCGTGACCGACTTTATCCATTGGTTCAGCAGCATGCTATTGGTTATGTTGTCGCCGAGATCCCAGCAGCGGTCATCGATCAAGTCAATATCTTGCAAGCGACGATGCTCGGTATGCGCTTATGTACCGAAGTGTTGTTAAAAGCCATTGCTCATCCTCTTGTCAACTCTATGAGGCAGGTCGAAGTTTTGTTCGATGGTAATCGCTGCCCTGAATTAAATGAGTCAATGCTCGCTGAACTGGGTATAGAAAAATCGACTATCGATTGCCAAGCATGGGTAAAGGGCGATGCGCGTCATACCAGCATTGCAGCGGCAAGTATATTGGCTAAAGTCAGCCGTGACAAAGCCATGTATGCGCTTGATGCTGAGCATCCAGAATATGGTATCGCCAAACATAAAGGCTATCCAACACGCGCACACATGGAGGCAATCGAAAAATACGGCGTATTATCTGCGCATAGACGTAGTTTTGCACCAGTGAGAAAGTCATTAGAGAAAGCCACTTAACAATACACGTTAAGCTGAGCATGCTTCTTTAAAATAGCCTAAGCGGACATAGTCATGACTAAAAATAAGACAGTCTATAATGAACGTATCAGTCTTCAACAAACACCAAGTAAAAATTTTTGGACTGTATTACAATGCAATTACAAGTAAATTCAATACTGTAATATTAGCAGCTTGTGTCCGCATACTTAACGCTGGCTTTTATTGACTTATATACGCGCTACTATTCTATAGGATAAAAAATGACGCTCAGTACGCTATTAATCAGTACGCCACAGAAAAATCTTGCTGCAGTGCTTTTTTTGACAGTATTCATAACGGCTTGTGGTGGGGGCGGTGGCTCTGATAGCAGCTCTAATACCAATGCGCCAAGTCCGAACCCACCTGCTATCGAGCCAAACGATCAGCCCAATGATAATACAAGTGACAATTCAAGCGATAATGTTGGCGACCAACCTGATAGCACTACTGCTACTAATGAGGTAAAGGCTGCATTAATTGCCAACAATAAGTTCAGTTTGGCACGTACCAGCTGTGGTCTGAGCGGTTTATCTGTAGATACCGCGCTTGATGATGTTGCCATTAAACATGCAAATTATATTAAATATGTCTTTGCCAATAGCTCACCGACCGCATTCAGCGCGCATTATGAAAATAAGATTGCAGATATTTCGGGTGTTACCAGTAGCAATAATCCATTTTTTGGTGGGTTAAGTTTTACCGATCGCTTATCAAACGCAAATTATCCAAATGTACGATATGGTGTGACTGAGAATATCGCCCAATCTATCTACTATAGTTCAGCAGGCAATCTTATTCGCTCGGATGTTGTGGCAGGCTCGATGGCAAAGTCCCTGCTGGCAGCACCTTACCATTTGCGTTCATTAATGATGCCTAGTGCAAGCGTCACGGGTACTGGCGTGGTTATCTATAAGCCATACAATAAAGAGGCGGCGAATAACCAAGGTTATGTCTTGGTCAACCATGCAGCAGCGACCCAAGCAACTAAAGATAATACGGTTAAAGGCGTATTTACTTATCCATGTGAAGGCGTGACGGATACAGTAACCGCGCTATACAATGAGACGCCAGATCCTGTCAAGCATACAGGGCGTGACTTGCGAGTGGATCCTATCGGACAACCTATTTATATCAATATGCCATCCGCTCAAACGATTGATATCAGCAATGTAACATTCCATGATATCCAGCGAAATATCAATGTACCGATTGAGCTGCTAGACTATCGCCAAGATCCCTATAAAAATACGGCAAATGCACTACCAGCAAACGAGGCTTTTATATTACCAATCACTGATAATTTAAGAAGCTGCCAGATTGCCAGTAAAAAAGACAAAAACTGTGGTTTACATGGCAACAGTGACTACCGTGTCAGCTTTGATATTTTAGTGGATAATAAAACTATCGAGCGTGAGAGCTTTACCTTTACGACAGGGATAGTGAATTAATAATTAGGTGAACTAAGACGTGCTCTTAATCTGAATAAAAGCACCAATCTGAACGAAAGTACATAAAGAGTAAGTATAATAAAGCAAGGGCTGAACCAGTTATCTGATTCAGCCCTTGCTTTATTATAATAGTCAATCCCTTGCACTATAAAAATTTCGGCGTTCATCTCGCTTGAAACATTATATATGCCTATAATTAGTTGCCTTGTACTTCACCCTTATTTTGAGTTGAAGTAACTATATTACAATAAATCATATTACAATCAATCATATACATATATAAGCGCTAAAACGACGAGTTCGGTTGTTGCAAGAAGGCTTCTTCTTCATCCGTTGACTCGCGATCTAAAATGTCATTGCGATGCGGATAGCGACCGAATTGCTCAATGATATCTTTATGACGATTTTCGAAATCCAGCGTATTGTCATCATGTAATTTTTCAAACAATGGTAAGTAGCGCTTATGGATCACCAATGATTCAGAGTGCATAAATGGCATGATGATAAATTTGCGCCATTCAGTCGGTAATGTATCAAAGTATGGTTGTCCAATAGCCTCTTGTGCCAATGCGATAGCCATACTATCTTGCGCAAAAGCGCCTGCTTGCCCGCGACATAAATTACGCGAAAACTGATCTAAGACAATAATTTCTGCCAGTCTGCCTGCCAACGCCGTGATGGAGCTATTGCTATCCGTCGGCGCTTCTGCGATACGCCATGTCACGCATTCACCTTGCTTGGCAGCGTGCCAGATGTCACCGAATTTATCTTTTATCTGCGTATCAAAGTCATCATTTTGCGCAAACCAATATTGCTCATTGTCTTTGTCGAACCAAAACTCCAGTACTGCACGCGCATTAGCATCAAGATGCTCTAAATGAATATTTTTTGGGTCGAGCTGCGATGAATAAGCTTGGCTAGTAGCAGTGGAATAATCGGTTGATAGTGACATAAGATATTCTAATTATGATGAATTTAGTCTACTATAGCGCAAATATTTATGTCTGTCATGATGCCAACAGCAGCTATTAGGTAACCTCTTATGAATGCAAAAACTTCGCTAAACACTACCCAATCATCTCTACCGCCCACGCCTTATTATTTGCTCGATGAAGCGGCAATCGTTGCCAATATGCAGATTATCTCGCGGTTGTGTGAGCTATCAGGCGCTAAAGCATTATTGGCGCTCAAATGCTTTGCCACTTGGGGCGTGTTTGATGTGATGCAGCCTTATTTGCACGGCACAACGTCATCGTCACTCAATGAAGTGCGTTTGGGCTACGAGACTTTTGGTAAAGGTAGAGACAGTGATAATAAAAAAGAAACTCATGCTTACAGCGTTGCCTATAGTGCAGATGAGATTCCTGAAGTACTAAAATACGCTGACAAGATTATCTTTAACTCTATCTCGCAACTCAATGCATTTGGGTCACAAGCGCGTTCGAAAAACATCCCTGTTGGTCTACGATTGAACCCTAAGACCAGTAATTCATCGTTTATCATCGCTGATCCTGCGCGTCCTTTTAGTCGTTTGGGTGAACATGATAAAAACAAGATTACAGCGGTACTTGATGACATTACTGGGGTAATGATTCATAACAACTGTGAAAATGACAGCTTTGAAACCTTTAGTGCCAGCTTGGCAGATATCGAAGACAGATTTGGTGATGTTTTAGCGCAGCTTGAGTGGGTGAGTTTGGGCGGTGGCATTCATTTTATCGCGCCTGATTATCCACTAGAAAAACTGGCAGACAGGTTAAAAGGCTTTAGTGAAAAATATGATATACAAGTTTATTTGGAGCCGGGTGAGGCCAGTATTCATGGTGCTGGATCATTGGTTACGACCGTCTTAGATACTATGCACAATGAAAAAAATCTCGCTGTAGTAGATTCATCCATTGAAGCACATATGCTGGATTTGCTAATTTACCGTGAGTCAGCGCCGATAGCGGCTGTGAATAGTGATTTAATGAATATTGCCTCTCTTGATATCGACCCTACCAATATCGCACCCATCAGCGAGAACGCTAAGTCAGCTGATAATACGATTATTTATGGTCGTTCTTGTTTGGCGGGCGATATCTTTGGTGAGTATGCCTTGCCAAATAACCTAAAAATGGGTGATACCGTAACCTTTGGTAATGCCGCAGGTTATACCATGGTGAAAAAGAACTGGTTCAATGGTGTTAATATGCCGGCGATTGTGATTCGTCGTCTAGATGGCAGTATAGATGTGCAGCGCGAATTTGATTATCAAGATTACAAAGCCAGCTTGTCTTAATTTAGTTGTGTCGATAAATCGATTTAAGTTTTAGAAAACAAAGACTTGAGTTCGTTTTTAGATGACTTCAATTCGTCTGTTTTTTATACATTATTTTTACCGATGTCTTCATAAAAATTGTTATAATCGCCACGGGCAAAAGCCAACAATCAAATGGTGCTTTGCCCGACGGGTGCGTGGGTTTTCCTCGGTCTTCCTTTTTAATTCACGCATATCATTCACTCGTTTCTGTTTTGACTCGCCACTATCGATGGTATCGACAGAGACACAAAGGAGGATTGTTCATTGAACACAAACCAACAAGCCAAATCTAGCAAAAAAGACGTACTCATCATCGGAGCCGGTGGTGTCGCTCAAGTGGTCGCGCATAAATGTGCGATGCATAACGATATCCTTGGCGAGATTCATATTGCCTCGCGCACGAAAGATAAATGTGATGCTATCGCCCAAAGCGTGAAAGATAAGAATAGCTTCAAGCAGCCTGCAGTATTGCATACGCATCAAGTGGATGCTATGGATACTCAGGCGCTGATACAGCTGATTCAAGAGTCGGGTATCCAAATCGTCATCAATGTCGGTTCGGCATTTATCAATATGACGGTATTGGAAGCTTGTATCGAGACAGGTGTTGCTTATATCGATACTGCCATTCACGAAGATCCACGCAAGATTTGCGAGACGCCGCCATGGTATGACAACTATGAATGGCAGCGCAAACAGCGCTGTGCGGACAATAATGTCACGGCGATTTTAGGGGCAGGATTTGACCCCGGTATGGTCAACGCCTATGCGCGTCTTGGCTATGACATGATGGATGCAGGTTCGGTGACGGATATTGATATCATTGATATCAATGCTGGCAGCCACGGCAAATACTTCGCTACTAACTTCGATCCTGAGATTAACTTCCGTGAATTTACTGGTACGGTCTACTCTTGGCAGGACAGCAAGTGGCAGTCTAATAAAATGTTCGAAGTGAAGCGTACTGACGATTTACCAGTGGTTGGCGTGCAAAACAGTTACTTAAGTGGCCATGATGAAGTGCATTCGTTATCCGCCAATTTAGACGTACCAAATATTCGTTTTTGGATGGGCTTTGGTGAGCATTATATTAATGTATTCACTGTGCTACAAAGTTTGGGTCTACTCTCTGAGCAGCCGGTGATGACTGCTGAAGGGCAAGAAGTAATTCCGTTAAAAGTGGTCAAAGCGGTACTGCCAGACCCAAGCTCTCTTGCACCGAACTATACGGGCAAGACCTGCATCGGTGACAAAGTCAAAGGCAAAATCAACGGCGTTGATAGCGAGGTCTTTATTTACAATATCTCAGATCATAAAGACGCTTATAACGAAGTTGGTAGCCAAGGTATCTCTTATACCGCAGGCGTGCCACCCGTCGCTGCGGCGATTCTGGTCGCAACTGGTGAGTGGGATGCTGGCAAGATGGTCAACGTCGAAGAGTTGGATGCCAAGCCATTTATCAATCTATTGAATAAGATTGGTTTGCCAACGCGTATCAAAGATAGCGAAGGCGACAGAGCATTAGCGTTTGATATTTAAATAACGAGTTTGATTTAGAAAAGCCTATCTTTTATAGATAGGCTTTTTTTATGTCTGGGTTTTTACGTTAATTTTACGAGCAGGTAGGGGAGCTGATCCTGTCATTACTCCTCACTAGGATTATAATTTCTCAACGCCGCAATACGGTCATCCAGCGTTGGATGTGAGCGGAAGAGGTTCGCGATACTAAAGCCCGTAGATTGTCCTGATGAGATAGCAAATGCCTTCATACTCTCAGGCATTTGATCTGGACGCTGCTCAGAAGGACGCAAGGCATCAAGCGCACTAATCATTTTGTCTTTGCTAGCAAGTTTTGCTCCCATCTGATCGGCACGGAATTCGCGTAGACGCGAGAACCACATAACGATGGCAGAAGCCAAAAATCCAAGCAAAATATCCATCACAATACTCGTGATGAAGTAACCAATACCTGGGCTATCACTGGTGTTTTTAAACACCGTCCGATCGACGAAGCTACCAATGATACGCGCAAAGAACATCACAAAGGCGTTTACCACCCCTTGGATGAGCGCCAGCGTGACCATATCACCGTTTGCCACGTGACCAATTTCATGCGCCAATACCGCTTCTACTTCATCAGGCGTCATGCTTTGCAATAAGCCAGATGAAACAACGACCAACGCTTTGTTTTTATTCCAGCCTGTGGCAAACGCATTTGGCTGAGAATTATTAAAAATTCCTACTTCTGGCATGCCAATATTTACCGCTCGCGCTTGTCTAGCGACCGTATCTACAAGCCATTTTTCAGTGGCATTGCTTGGCGTTTCAATAACCACCGTTCCCGTTGATCTTTTGGCCATCCACTTCGAGATAAATAGTGATACCATCGAACCAACCATGCCGTATACGCCGCACATAATGGCAAGACTGGTGTAATTTAACCCGCCCGCACCATGTACGCCGCCAATTCCAAAAAATCTGGATAAAATACCAAACACGATGCTAAATACCACGATCACCGCTAAGTTGGTTAATAAGAACAATCCGATACGCATCATGATGCCAGTTTCCTCATTTAAATTTAAATAGAACTTTAAGACATAATACTCTATGAGGTATTATATTTTTATATATGTTTTTACTTTACATAAATGGCGTTATTTTGATAAATAACAATCCCAGTTAACCGTATAAATACAGTGATATGGTTAGCGAGCAAAGAATAAAAATAAAGGATAGCGACATCTAAAAGGTAAAAATAATTATTTTTTGATGGTTTAAATAGTCAAGGGCTAAAAGTAAAAATTAAAACGAAAATAGTGAGCAGGTATCATGAGCACTCACTGTTGAGGTTCTTTATTTGACGCTCTATGAGGTCTAATCATGAACGCTCTAGCACTTAAAGTCCCTCCAGTCGCCCAAGTGATTATTACCGCCGCTGCTATGTATGGTGTCTCTAAAATGGTTCCTGCTTTGACGTTCTCACTCAACGGCTCAACTGCACTGGCAGTGGGTTTGGGTGTGATGGGTCTGAGCTTAGGTATCATGGGTGTGACTCAATTTAGAATCGCTCAGACCACGCCCAATCCGCAAGCGTTAGAGCAGGTCTCTAGTTTAGTGACCAGCGGCGTATATCAGTATAGCCACAATCCGATGTATGTGGGTTTGGTGCTTATATTATTAGGCTGGGCGTTCTATCTTTCTCACTTTCTGGCGTTTGTACTATTGCCCATTTTTATACTTTATATAACGCGCTTTCAAATCCAGCCAGAAGAGCGGATGATGGCACAGAAATTTGGCAAAATTTATCAGGATTATCTAAATAAAGTGCGGCGCTGGATTTGAGGTATAGTAAGTAAAGATTTTATGATAGATGAATGAACAATAAAATCAGGGAGATGACGTTATGGAAATGAAAAATATACCTTTTGCTATTACCGATTGGACGACAGTGGAAGCGGTAGAAAACAAAGGTGAAAAGGGCACGGGGTATTGGAAGACTTGCGAATTTAACAATATCAATGTGCATATGGTTGAGTACTCCGCAGGCTACCTTGCCGATCACTGGTGCGATAAAGGACATATTTTATTCTGTGTTGAGGGCGAGCTGAACACCGAACTAAAAGATGGTCGTACTTTCACCTTAACAGCGGGCATGACTTATCAAGTGGCGGACAATACGATTGCACATCGTTCGTCAACGAAGATAGGCGCTAAGCTATTTATTGTTGATTGATATTGCCAGTAACACCATAAAATTCATAAAGCTATAAAACCATAGATCTATAAAAATAAAGCGAGAACATAAAATGCAACTAGAAATTAATGTCATCGATGCTTTCACTGATACCGTTTTTAAAGGAAATTCAGCGGCAGTTGTTATCACTGATAACTGGCTCACTGATGATTTGATGCAGTCTATTGCTTTTGAAAACAACTTATCCGAGACAGCTTTTATGGTTCTTGATGATAAAGGCATTTATCATATCCGCTGGTTTTCACCATTCACTGAGATTGCATTTTGCGGGCATGCAACCTTGGCGTCAGCCTTTGTGTTATTTAACAAAAACCCTCATTTAGACTGTATTAAGTTTTCAGCCAAAGCGGTTGGTATATTGACCATTGTGCAAACAGACGATAGCAAAATACAAATGGACTTTCCTAATACTAAGCCTGAGAAAGTTGACAGTATCCCTGATAGCTTGCTTGCAGGACTATCTATTGCACCCATTGAAGTCTATAAAAATGCTCAAGCCTATTTTGTGATTTATAATGCTGAGTCCGACGTATTAACAGTGGCGCGTGATAACGAGCAGCTAAAACAGCTTGCGCCTTTAGATGTGGTGGTGACTTGTCAGGCTATGTCTGCTGACTACAAAAATTATGATTTTATTTCACGTTATTTTTGGCCAGCCAATGGTGGCGATGAAGACCCAGTGACGGGTTCGGCTCATACTGCTTTAGCACCATTATGGGCTGAGCGTTTGGGTAAAAATCACTTGGTCGCTTATCAAGCATCAAAACGAGGCGGTATTTTAGACTGTGTCGTCGCAGGTGACAGAGTAATGATTTCTGGCAATGCCGTACAGTATATGACAGGTTTTATCACCGTTTAGGAGTAGATGGTTTTGACTGAATTAAAAACCTTTGGACTGTTTGCGCTGACCGCATTGGCAGAGATTGCGGGCTGCTATTTGCCTTATCTATGGTTGCGAGAAGGTAAGTCTATTTGGCTGCTTGTCCCTGGCGTACTAAGTTTGGTCGCTTTCGTTTGGCTGTTGTCTTTACATCCTGCTGCAGCTGGTAGAGTCTATGCGGCTTATGGCGGCGTGTATATTTCGATGGCTATTTTATGGTTGTGGACGGTGAATGGTATCAGGCCGACCACGTGGGATATAGTAGGTTCTGCGGTTGCGTTATTAGGCATGGCAATTATTATGTTTGCGCCGCGCGGTGCTTAGCATAAAGACCGCACCTAGCATAAAAAATGCCAATCAAACCGTGAGGTTCGATTGGCATAGATTTAAGTGACACAATGATGCACTAAATATTAATGTTTACCTAAGATACTGCCGTTGTCGTCTTTCTTAGATTGTTTGGCAGCTTTTTTCTCTTTTGCCGTTAATAGCGGTTTCTTTTTTACGTTCTTTTTACTGTCTTGACCTTTACTCATGGTTTTTTCCTCTTGAGATAAGCCGTAATACCTTTTAAGCCAATGTAAATAGCTGAAAGGTTAGATTAATGCTGATGACGCAAATAGTGCGTACTGCAATGAGTATATGCTTAAGGGGTCGCAATAGATAGCACTAGCACAATTCACCTACGATTCGAGTCAATCCTGTATTCATCCCTTGTTTAATGCTACTTCTAAAAATTTGTCTGATAAATGGGTTGTATAAGTAGATTTTCGATGCCATGGATTTATTTAGTCAATACTGCTATTAATAAGTGCTTACTTACGGAGTCATCACGATTTGCTATAATAAGCCACAAGCCGATAAGTCGTCGCGGCAAACTTTTATAATATTCATATTTAGCATAAAAATGCTTACTGTTTTGGTTGATTGTTATGCGTATCCGTAAACTTTTTAAATTTGAAAATGCACATATTGTGCGTAATTGTAGCTCTGAGCGCTGCAAACACTCTATCCATGGTCATAGTTATCAGATTGAACTGATTCTTGAGGCGAAGCGCTTGGATCATGGGCAAATGGTCTATGATTTTGGCTTATTAAAATCGTCTATCAAGGACATTATCGATAGCTTTGATCACGCGATTTGTTTTTGGAATAAAGACGACCCTGAGTATGTCGCTGCCTGTAAAAAATTCAGTGCGCGCTGGATAAGCTTGCCAGTATCGCCATCGGCAGAGCAGTTTTCACGCGTGATATTCTTTTGGGCGCAAGAAATTTTAAAACAAACCCAAATGCAAAACGGTGAATCTGATGTCAGCGTTTACTCGGTGATTGCACATGAAACCGCTACCGGTTACGCGCAGTGCTTTGCTGATGATGTGGCGAATGAGCAAATGGGTAAGCTTCATCTAGAAGCGTTTGAGTTTAGCGATCAAGTCAGTGCCGAGTGGCACGACCCTGAGCTATATGCCAAATTGATCCGCGGTGAAAGCTTTATTAACCCAACGGTGACTATGCAGGTACAGACGCAAGTGCAGGTAGGTAAGCCCGATGCCTAATAGTACAACAGAGGAAAAAAACGCTAAGACGCTGACACTGTATACAGAAGCCGATACTCAGCGTTTGGCTGAGCAATTGGCAGCGTTGCCATTGACAGGTAGTGTCTGGTTAGCAGGTGATTTAGGGGCAGGTAAAACGACTCTGACTCGCTATTGGTTGCAGGCGCTCGGGCATGCAGGTGCCGTCAAAAGCCCGACTTATACTTTGGTTGAGCCTTATAGCATCGAGCAAAAAGATGGCTTAATCAAGCCAGTTTACCACGCGGATTTGTATCGTCTGCAAGACCCAGAAGAGCTGTCTTTTATCGGTTTTGATGAATATCTGGATGAGCCAAACGCGTTGGTTATCATCGAATGGGCCAGCCGCGCAGACAGCTATTTACCGCCGCCGACCTTGTTTATCGATATGACGCAAGCTACTAGCACTGATAAGGATAATGAGTCTCGTCAAGTTGAGCTGCGGCTATCGAAGGCTGGACAAGCGCAAGGCTTGGATTTATCCTCTGTTAAGATTTAATTATACATTTGAATATTTAACAGACCCTAATATAAATCATCAATATCTGCCAGTACGACTTATCATCACGTAAAACAACGATACCTCTTAATGCCGCAAATGCCAGACAATCATTCTTATACTCGCATCAAAAAACTATCGCCGCTGCTTATTAATCAATTGGCAGCGGGTGAGGTAGTGACACGCCCAGCAGCCGTAGTCAAAGAGCTGCTAGAAAATGCCATTGACGCTGGTGCGACCAATATTGAGATACATATTACCCAAGGCGGCATGGGTATGATTGAAGTGATCGACAATGGCGTGGGTATTCATCCTGATGATATGGTCATGGCAATTACCCGTCATGCAACCAGTAAAGTCGCGGATGTCGCTAACTTACAAGGTATTACGACGTTGGGTTTTCGCGGGGAGGCGTTGGCGGCGACGGCGGCAGTATCTCGGCTGACTTTAACCAGTAGCCATGATGACAGTGGCATCGGTCGCCAGTTGCAAGTCGCAGGTGTGTTAGATGATGCGCCAAAGCTCATGCCAGTTGTGCATCATCGTGGTACCACCATTACGGTTAAAGATTTATATTTTAATGTACCAGCACGCCGTGGCAATTTGAAATCTATTGCGACGGAGTTCAGTCATATCGAAACGATTGTGCGCGAAGTGGCTTTGGCGCGAGCAGATGTGGCACTGACGCTCTTTCATGACCATAAAAAACGGTTGTCACTTTCTTCAAGTGCGATGTCTTTAAGTACCATGTCTTCAACTACAAGGCTTTCAAATTCAAAGTCTTTAAATACCGTTTCTACAAATGCTAATGGCAATAATAATGTCAATCCTTTGCCATTGGCACGTCTTGAGCAAGCGACTGGGTTGTCGTTAACCAAAAAGGCGTTAGAAATAGCGATAGACCTCACCAGTTTAATGCAGTCATCTAGAGAGTATGTTAATAATAGCTTTGGCGATCAAGCAAGCGTTAATGGTTGGTTATGGCCTATCACTGATTCGCAGGATACTTTACCAAAGTTAATCTATGTGAATGGCAGACTGGTAAAAGAAGCATTGATAAGCAATCAGCTACGCCAACTTGCCCAAACTGCTCAGTTGGTGGGTATTGGCTATGCGCTTTATTTTGACTTGCCCACTCAGTGGCTCAATATCAATGTGCATCCATCTAAACAGCGTATTAAAATAAGTCCGCTGAATAATATTATGGCGCATGTAAGCCATGCGATTCGGACAAAACTTAAGACAGTAGTGACTACAGAGACGATCAGTTCTGCTAATGCTATTCAAATACTAGGTAATAGTCAGATAGTAGATAGTAATCTGTCTATCGATAATGCATTCGCGACTGTAATGCCAAACACATCAACGACCATTCATTCAAGTAAAAGCCATCAGGTAAAAGCGCCCAAACAACCCTATCAGTTGTCAGACAATAGGTACTCGCCTCAAACCGTAAACATACCAAGTGTTTCTGAGAAAATAAGTCAAAACACCACAGATATCGCTAACGATGTCGCAATACATTCGACATCTTTGCCTTATTGCCTAGATGTTGTTACTCATTTAAATGAGGCATTAACCGAATCTGTTGGCACAACATATAGTGAGGACAAAGCGCTGCCTTGGTTATTGTTTTATCATCAAAGCCAATGTGTATTGATCGGTGCAGAGAATTGGCAATCAAAGATGCGTTCATTATTTGAGTCAAGTTTACTTAGTAATAGGGCAGGTAAAAAAGATCAATGGTTGCACAATGCAAATGACATTAATCAGCAACTTGCCGCCGTGAGCATGCAGATGTCAAAGCAAGATTTGATGGTGTTCTTGGCGGATATCGACGCGTTACTGACTCAGCATGCGATTAAAGCGATAGATGGTAATCAATTAGCAACATTGATGCTATTATCTGCGTCTGAGTCAAGATAGCTATAACGACAAAAAATATAATAAGCAAATTCTAGCAATGACACCGCTCAAAGTTATTTATTGCTACTAATATCATTAATAAAGGCAAGCCTATGCAACTTTCATCCGACAGCTCATCTTATCGCCTAAACGCCAATTTAGCGGATAATAGCGTGGTGTGTTTGATGGCGCCGACAGCAAGTGGCAAGACTGCACTGGCTTATGAGTTATATGATACAGGGCGTTATGAGCTAATTTCAGTAGATTCAGCGCTGATTTATCGTGATATGAATATCGGTACGGCAAAACCAACCGCTATTGAGTTGGCGCGTTATCCACATCATTTGGTTGATATTATCGATCCTATGCAGAGCTATAGCGTCGCCGAATTTGTGCATGACGTTGCCCGTTTGATTGATAGCTGTCACGAGAATGGCAAAATACCGTTGCTGGTTGGCGGTACTATGATGTATTACATGGCGCTGCTAGACGGGCTATCTCCAGTACCTGATAGTGATGATAGTGTTCGCGCACGTGTGGAGCAGTGGAGGCAAGATAAAGGCATTAGTGCGCTTTACGACTATTTGGGTGAGATAGATCCGATCAGCCATGAGCGCCTTAATGCGACTGATACTCAGCGCATCACCCGAGCAGTTGAAGTTTATCTGCAAACTGATATTCCTATAAGTGACTGGCAGCGAAAGCCCAAGCAGGCATTGGCAAATAATCCCAATCAGCAATGGCATGCATTGATAGTCATGCCTGATCGTCCATGGTTGCATACACGTATCGAGCAGCGTTTAGATATCATGTGGAATGACGGGTTGGTGACTGAGGTCATTGGTCTGCTGGAGCGCTATCCTTTAACACCAAATCTACCATCCATGCGCTGCGTTGGTTATCGCCAAGTACTAGAATACCTAGTACATATCGATCACCCAGTATTTGAACAGCCTCATCTAGACAAAGCGCAATTTTACAGTGCTTTTGAAGTGTTCCAGTCTTCAGCTCAATCAAGCTTATCTGATGGTGCGACCGAGGCACTTGCTTGTCAGCAAATGCAAAATAAGGCATTATATGCGACAAGACAATTGGCAAAACGTCAGTACACATGGTTACGCAAAGTCATGCAATTGCCTAGTAATTCCATGGATGGGGCGATAGCAGCCGATACCTCTAGCGAGGAAGGCTATTCTATAGACCGCAATATGGTGGTAAAAGCATTCACTACCATGGCGCAGGCAAGAGACTATTTATATTAAATCTCTCAATGATAGTAGGGCGTGTCCTCATTTTAAAAATGGTGATAAAACTGAGATAAATCGTCTCAAAATATGGTATGAGTTAATACCTTATAAATACAATATGGTGTACTAAAAATATAGTATTGCAAAAAGCTCTATGCAACTATTCGAAAGTAATGACAATTAGTATCAAAATAAATCGTAGATAGCTGTTATAATTTAAATTCATCAAAATAGTAGGTGTAATACTAGCCTAACTGTGTATTTAATCAATATTAATTGACGTTTGTTGATAAAAATAACTAATGAAACAACTAGTTACTTAATTATTTACAATAATAATGTATTCGCGATAAAGTGGAATCACTTAAGAACAAGTAGCGTTTATTTAGATACGTTTTATAAAGAAAATTTATTATTGTATCTGCCGTTAGCCATTATAATTAAATTAACACTTAAAATAATTGGCACTAAAACATAATTAATAATATTTAGGAGAGCTCTCATGTCAAAAGGACAAACTTTACAAGATCCGTTTTTGAACTCGCTGCGCAAAGATCGCATTCCTGTCTCTATTTTTTTGGTCAATGGTATCAAGCTGCAAGGTCAGATTGAATCATTTGATCAGTACGTGGTATTGCTCAAAAACACTGTCAGTCAAATGGTATACAAACACGCTATCTCAACCGTCGTGCCGGCACGTAATCCACGTAGCAGTACGACGACAGGTACGAGCACCCAACCGCAAAGCGCTGCTCCAGCAGGTTATCAAGGCGGCGGATTTGAACGCGGTAGTAATCCTGCTAGCACAGGTGGCTTTGAAGAACGCGGTTTTGCGTCTAATCGCAGTGGTTTTAATCGTGGCGGCTTTAGCCAAGGCCAAGATCGTGGTTTTGAGCGTGGTAGCTTTGGTCAGAGTCAGGAGCGTGGCTTTGAGCGTGGCGGTTTTGGTCAAGACCGTGGTTTCGAAAACCCAGCAGAAAATACGGGTTTTGAGGAAAAACCAAATGATGGATCTAATGATAACAATGGTTAGAGACTAAGGGTTAGAGAGCAAGATTCATTATCGAAGGTGCATTACTAATACGTGATTTATCCGATCAAAACCTGCTTTTTATAGTGGGTTTTTTTTGTATAAACAAACGTATAATAATGGTCTGAAATGACGTGCCGAGTTGTTAGTGATTGGTTTCTTAGATTATTATTAATATTGGGCATAGTATAGTAAAATACAGTATTGATTCATTATAAAATAGAGCGAATCCATGAGTAATACCCAAATCAATCTAACCCATGAGCAGTTTATTAGTAAGGCCATCGAAGCGATTAACACTGAGATATCGGCATTGGCTTTGCTAACAGAGCAGATAGACGATAGGTTTGCACAAGCATGCGATATTATTTTGGCTTGTAAGGGTCGAGTCGTGGTCACTGGTATGGGTAAGTCAGGATTGATTGGGCGTAAAATAGCGGCGACGTTTGCCTCTACTGGCACGCCAGCCTTTTTTATGCATCCTGGTGAAGCTGGGCATGGAGATTTAGGCATGTTGGTAAAAGGTGATGTACTGCTTGCTATCTCTAACTCTGGTGAGTCTGATGAGATTAAGATGCTGCTGCCAGTGGTCAAACACCTAAATATTCCACTGATTAGTATTAGCCGTGATAAGCGCGGTATGTTGCCTCGTGCCGCGAACATTGTATTGACGCTCGGTAAATCGCAAGAGGCTTGTCCACTTAATCTTGCTCCTACTTCCAGTACCACGGCGACCTTAGCGCTTGGCGATGCATTGGCCGTTGCCTTAGTCCATGCGCGCAACTTTACCTCAGAGGATTTCGCATTATCGCATCCAGCAGGCGCATTGGGTCGTCAGCTGCTAACGCGAGTTGAAGATTTAATGCATACTAAGTCGGAAGATTTGCCGCTCATTCATCAGCAAGCGCCACTGCAAGAAGCGCTTTTTACTATGTCTGCTGGGCGCTTAGGAATGACAGTGGTGACCGATGATAATGATAAGGTGGTTGGGGTATTTACAGATGGTGACCTACGCCGTGGTCTAGAAAAGGGCATCGATTTGCAAACGCCGATGAGTGAAGTAATGGTTAGTAATCCACGGCGCATTAGCAAGACCATGCGCGCATCAGATGCGCTCAGTGTGATGAATGAAAATGGTATTAGCCAGTTGCTAATTATTGACGACCAAGATCGTTTAGAAGCAATTATTACGGTACATGATTTGTTACAAGCCGGTGTAAAATAAATAGAATTAATAAAGATATCGGTTTGTACAGTATAGATTCACACAGTATCGATTTATAACAATAAAATGTAAAAAATAGCCTTAAGAAAGAGGGACATGATGCAAGACTTAATCAAAAAAGCCGGACAAGTAAAGCTGTTGATAATGGATGTCGATGGTATTTTATCAAACGGTCAAATTATCTATGATGCCAATGGTATCGAGACCAAGGCCTTTTCTGTCCATGATGGCGTAGGCGTTAAGTCGTTAGCACGTTATGGCATTTTGACGGCTATTATTACAGGTCGTAGCAGTGCCATGGTAGATAAGCGCGCCGCGGAAATGGGCGTTAATTATGTGGTGCAAGGTCGTGATGATAAGCTGGTTGCTTTAAATGAGCTGCTAACCATACTTGATCCAGCGCTCAATATCACGGCTGCCGATTGCGCTTATATGGGCGATGATTTACCAGACATTAAAGCGATGCAGACCGTTGGATTTGCTGCAACAGTACCCAATGCGCATGCTGAAGTCATCAATCGCAGTGACATGGTCACCACCCGAGCAGGTGGCACTGGCGCTGTACGTGAAGTATGTGACCTCATTTTGAAAGGTCATGGACACTATCAAGACTTCATCGCGCACTATACGCTTGATGCAGCAAAAACTCAGGATAATTTGTCGTGAATACTCGTGTTTTAATAGTTCTTGCCTTGATTATTGCTGGTATTGCAGGTTGGTTTTTTCAACAGCAAGGAGAGGTAGCGCCGCCAGTTAGTATGGAAGCGACCGATGTTGATTATGAAGCAACAGATATCAAAGCGGTACAGACTAATGAGAAAGGCGAAACTGAGTATGAGCTGACTGCCAAAACATTGACGCACAATCCAGAGACCAATTTAGACGAGATGTCAGGCATCACTATGAATTGGGAGCCATCGGCAGAGCAGCGTTATCGTATTGAAGCGGGTAGTGCTGCTATCAGTCAGCAGACGGGTGAGCTCAGTTTGTCAGGGGGCTTTTCACTGGTTAGTGAAGGCAATAAAGACGCGCCAGATATTGAACCGATAAAGGTGACAGGTAGTATCCTTAAAGGCAATACTAAATCAGGGCAAGTATATAGTGACGCGCCTGTTAAGATTGAGCAAGGCATGAATCGGTTTGAAGCTTCTAGCATGACCGCCAACCTTGAGACCGGTGAATATGAGTTTGGTCAAGTGGCTGTTGCTTTTACTCCAGCTGACCGCCAAGATAAAGCATTGTTTTGATCGCAATAGCTCTTATTGACTATGTAATAAAAATAGCAGCTAGCATAAAGTTTGCAAATCCTACTACCCATTATAAAACGAGTGATTTTTATGACATCTAAATTTTTGCCTAATTTGCGCTCATCATTAGCACGCTTCAATCTAACATCGTGCCGCTTGCGTCAATTACATGTGCTGCCAACGGTTATGCTGCTGGCACTACCACTTTACAGTCATGCGCTGCCATCAGATGCCAATCAAGAAATCAAACTATTGGCTGATAAAGCGACCTATAGTGAGCGTACAGGCGTTACCAGCTACTCGGGTAGTGTCATTATCACTCAAGGTACGTTTAAAATGACCGCTGATAACATTACGGTTAACCTATCACAGGGTCGCAGTATCAATTCAGCAGTAGCGACCGGACGCCCTGCAACCATGCAACAGGTAGTCACACAAGAAAAAGGGCTGGCAAAAGGTCAAGCCAATAAGATTGATTATAATGCGGTCACTGGTATTGTTACTTTGACGGGTAATGCTAAGTTGGTTCAAAATGGCGCAAGTTTTGCGGGTAATGTCATTCGTTATAGCCTAAAAGCTGGTGATGTTGAAGCAACTGCTGGCGGTAATCAGCGCGTAGAGTTGGTTTTTCCGCCCAGTAGTAATGGTAGCCAAAGTAGCATCCGCTAAAAATCTGAATGGTTAATGTAACTGTATCAACACCCTTTAGTGTATCAGTGCTTGAATTCTGCAACCGTATGAGTAAGTTATGAGTGATAATAAAAATACAAACCCTTTAGCAACCAACAATAACGTAGCACCTGCGACGCGACTATCAATGCAAAATCTAGGCAAACGCTATGGTAAGCGCTGGGTTGTGAAAGATGTCTCTTTCTCCGTAGAACAAGGGCAGGTCGTTGGTTTATTAGGTCCAAATGGTGCAGGGAAGACAACCAGCTTTTATATGGTGGTAGGGTTGGTCAATATGGACAAAGGCCGTGTCACTTTAGGAAAAATGGATCTGTCTAAATATGCCATGCATGAGCGTGCGCGTGCGGGTATTGGTTATTTACCACAAGAAGCATCTATCTTTCGCAAATTGTCTATCGAAGACAACATCTTGGCTATTTTAGAAACTCGCAAAGAATTGAGTAAAAGCGAGCAAAAGCAAGAGCTGGAAAAACTAATCGGTGAATTCCATCTAGAGCATGTACGAAAATCATTAGGCATGAGCGTATCAGGTGGTGAGCGTCGTCGCTGTGAAATTGCCCGTGCATTGGCGGCTGACCCAAAATTCATTTTATTAGATGAGCCATTTGCAGGCGTGGATCCTATCTCTGTTGGTGATATCAAAGACGTTATTTTGACCCTCAAAAATCGTGGTATTGGTGTTTTGATTACTGATCATAACGTTCGCGATACCTTGGCTATTTGTGAGAAAGCTTATATCGTCTCAGAAGGTGCTATTATTGCTGAGGGTACTTCTAGTGAAGTGTTAGAAAATGAATTGGTGAAAGCTGTTTATTTGGGTAAAGACTTTCACGTATAAATGAGGATGTGTTGAATATTGTACTTGTCTCGAATACATTTTTGCTAAATGCGCATCGATTAGCTCTGCGTATTTTTAAATGTTCAATACATCCCTAATATTTCAACGTGTTTTCCGCGCTACTATTTACGCTGTCTGTTAGATTTATAATTTCCATTAAGTTCTCAAGACAGCGCTTGCTACTTTTCCTATATCTAGCTATTCATCACATTTAGCATCACCTCTTCTATAAGATCTAGTCCATCGTACTGATGGCTAATTTATCTCAAAGATCATTCTCAAATTAACGCTTATCAGAGCGTCACGATATTTTATCAATTAATCTTGATTGGACACTTGAATAAGGTTCATACGTTATGGCAAAAAATAAGAGCAGTTATGTCTGTCAGCATTGCGGCGCGCATTTTGGCAAGTGGGCAGGGCAATGTACCGATTGCGGTGAATGGAATAGCTTGGTCGAAGCACCAAATGTGAGCATGCCGCATCACAATAAAAACGTTTCTAAACCAGCAGCAAATCGATCAGCCTCTCGTGAATCAGGTGGTGCACCAGCAGGAAATTATTCGGGTACGCATAGTGCGGTCATGCCGCTCAATGCCGTGAGCGTAACGCTAGACACACGCTTACCAACTGGTATTAGTGAGTTTGATCGTGTACTTGGTGGTGGATTGGTTGCTGGTTCAGTCGTTTTAATCGGCGGTGACCCTGGTATCGGTAAATCGACGATTTTGCTGCAAACTGCGACTAATATGGCACGTGCCGACTCATTGGCAGGTAGCGCCTTGTATGTGACTGGTGAAGAATCATTGGCACAGGTTGCTATGCGCGCTAGACGCTTAGATTTACCAGCTGATAGATTACGCGTACTTGCCGAAACCAATGTAGAAACTATTTGTGCCGCCTTGACTCAAGAGCAGCCCGCCATCGCTATTATTGACTCTATTCAAACCATTTATACGGATGCAATCAATTCTGCACCTGGCGGCGTCAGTCAAATTCGAGAGTCTGCGGCTATCTTGACTCGCTATGCCAAACAGACTGGCACCGCGCTATTTTTAGTGGGTCACGTGACCAAGGAAGGCACGCTCGCAGGGCCGCGCGTTCTTGAACACATGGTTGATACGGTCTTATATTTTGAAGGTCAATCAGACTCACGTTTTCGGATGATTCGTGCCGTTAAAAACCGCTTCGGTGCCGTCAACGAATTAGGTATTTTCGGTATGACGGATATGGGGCTGAAAGAGGTCGCCAATCCATCAGCGATATTTTTGAGTCGCTATGACAAACCTGTTGCTGGATCTGTCGTCATGGTCAGCCGCGAAGGCACACGACCCTTGTTGGTGGAGGTACAAGCGTTAGTCGATGATTCGCAAGGATCACCTAGACGAATGGCATTAGGATTGGATTTTCAGCGTCTGTCCATGCTGCTGGCCGTCATGCATCGTCATGGCGGTATTCATACCAGCGGACAAGATGTGTATGTCAACGTCGTCGGTGGTGTCAAGGTTATAGAGACTGGGTCTGACTTAGCGGTATTGTTGGCTTGTGCCTCAAGTATTAAAGAAAAAGCCTTGCCATCGTCATTGGCCGTATTTGGTGAAGTGGGATTGTCGGGTGAAATTCGCCCTGTACCGAACGGTCAAGAACGTTTAAAGGAAGCGATGAAACATGGATTTAAGCATGCCATTATCCCAAAAGCCAATGCGCCTGCTAAGGATGCTCCTCAATTTAAAGGCATCAATGTGATTGCCGTTGAACGTCTCGATGATGCCATTGAAAGTGCATTTGAACTGTAAGGTGTAAGGGTTAATCATTTTGGTTACACCTTGTTTTATAAATTATTGCTAAGCGCTACAGCTTTATCTGTAGCCTAATGGATACAATAAACTGAAACCATAAAAAGCGCCTAATCACTGATGTGTTAGGCGCTTTTTATAGTCTAATACAAATAGACTGTTTTTTTAGAATTATGGTCCTGAAACGCGCTCAATAGCAACATTACCCACACCTTTACCCGTAATACCGAGTTTTTTGGCAGCACCATAAGACAAATCTAGCACACGGTTACCATGGAATGGACCACGATCATTCACTTTTACCACGACGCTTTTACCGTTGGTCTTATTCGTGACTTTAACATAGCAATTCAATGGCAGTGAACGATGCGCCGCTGTCAAACCATTCATATCGAATGTTTCGCCACTGGCTGTTTTACGACCATGGAATTTACGACCATACCAAGAGGCTAGGCCTGTTTGCTTAAATTTACTGACCGAGTTAGAGGCTACGGCTGTCAGACGCTCTAATACATCTTCATCATTAGTCAGTTGAGAGGTGTCACTGGCTAACAGCGAGCTGCTAAGTGCCAATGAAGTTGGTTGGCGTGCTGACTTCACCAAACTTGATGCACCATCATGTTGACGGCTAAGCTCACCAAGTACACGATCGATATGGGAGGCGTTATCTTGTGAAATCATCGCAAGAGAGGTTTTTGCTTCTACAGCATTTGCATTAGTAGCAACTGCGGAGCCAGCAAACAATACTGCTGACATGGTAAGTAAACCAGATAAACGCTTATTCATAGATACCTCTATAACTTATACTTTAAAATCTAACTCTAATAGTTCTAGACTGAGCGTGGCAATGTTAGACCAATCTAACAGCGTCACAAACTCTAAAGCCGCATCATCAATATTTTTTTCATATAATTATTGATACTAAACGTGGCTTTTATAGATTTTAAGGTATGGTAATTTTTCATTTTATTATCATAAGCGGGTCAGGATAATACGACCAAAGATACTTATGAAACGCTCAAATGACAGCTAACGATATTAGTAGAACACCCAATCCGAATACAAAGGTTGAGTACCGAGTCCGCTATATGTGCTATTTACAAGCTTTCTAACATTGCTAAATTAATAAAGGTTTTAGAAGGTATTGCGTGTGTCTTTGTTATTAAACCGTTAATTAAGTAGTGTATTTGAAAGCTTGGAATCTACAATTCGCTAACTATACGTACGAGCTACAACCAAAATATAATTAAATGCAAAGTTTATTAGTAGCTATGTACGGGTTATGTATCAAAGTACAGTAAAACGAGGTTAACGCAATTATTTGTAAAAAACAAGGATTAAAATCTATCAGTACCAATTGGCAACGAAGTATTTTGATGAGAGGAAATATGAGGGTATTTTTAATTATTTCAATTAAATCAATGGCTTGTATTTATTATTAAAAGTAGATAGGAGGATTTTTATGGCAAGTTATAGGACTTGCCATAAAATGATGAAACAATAAAATTTGTTAGAAACCCTTAATTTGTTGTTGATTTATATTTATTTTCAACCATTTTGCATGTGAAAACATTCTAAATGAAGGCTTTAATTGGCTGGTTCATCCGCCTTACGACTTTTATATAGCCTGTATTTTTTGATTTTTAACATGAATAGCATTAAGGTAAAGTTTGAATGTTTATTAGAGAATCACTGGTAACTGTGCATCAACTGGGCTTGTGAGTGTGAATGGACATAAGTAGTCCAAATCCTGCCATCAAAGTGACGATCGCAGTACCACCATAGCTAATGAAGGGTAGAGGAACGCCAACGACGGGTAAAATACCACCAACCATACCCACATTAACGAATACATAAACAAAGAAAGACATGGCAATTGCACCCGCCAGTAATCTACTGTATACATCAGGATGGGTGAAAGCGATATATAAGGCGCGCAGGAGTAAACAGGAATAAATGAACATTAATAAAATTACGCCCAACAAACCAAACTCTTCTGAAAAAGCCGCGATAATAAAATCAGTATGACCTTCTGGTAAAAAATGTAAATGCGACTGCGTGCCTTCTAAATAGCCCTTACCAGTGAGCCCACCCGCACCGATGGCGGTTTTTGACTGAATGATATTCCACCCAGCCCCCTGTACATCGGCTTCAGGATTGAGCAGTGTTAAGACACGGGTACGCTGATAATCATGTAATAGAAAATTCCAAGCAATCGCAATAAGCGGTATTGCTAATATGGCGGCAGCTGAAATTAATCGCCAAGACAACCCTGCCAAAAAAAGTACAAAGATACCACTGGCTGCCACCAATAGCGACGTCCCAAGATCAGGCTCTTTTGCAATTAATAATACAGGGACGATGATTAAGGCTAAGGTAATGACGATGCTTGATAAAGAGGGCGGTAGATCACGCTTGGATAAAAACCAAGCACACATCATTGGCATCCCAAGTTTCATAAATTCTGAGGGTTGCACACTGCCAAACCCTGGTAAATTAATCCAGCGCTGAGCACCCATACGTACTTCACCGATGATATCGACCAATACCAATAAAATTAATCCCATTACATAAAAGATGGGTGTAAAAGTGCGATAAAGGCTAGGCGGTATCTGTGCCATGATAAACATAACCGTAAAGGCCACACCATAGCTGACCATTTGACGTAATACCATACCGACATCTTGACCGGCCGCACTATATAAAATTGTCAAACCAATGCAGCAAACCGTCAATAAGAGGAGGGTCAACCATGGATCGATATGTATACGCTGCCATAACGATGGCGCATGGCCTTGGCCTAAATGATGGCTCTGACGTGAAAAACGGTATTGCGGATTAGAAGACATAGGCAAAGTGTGTCTGGCAATTGAGGTAAGAGGGAATTTTCAAATCAGATCAACATTTAAAGGTAATCGCACCATATCTATATCTATGTAAGTAAAATATCGTAGATAAAGTAACACATAAGAAATAAAGTCACATAATTATAAAAATTATAAGGATAAGTGTTAATTACCAATAACACGCCTCTGATTAGAGGCGATAGTTTAGCTTGCTTGCTGAAAATTTGATAGTATCGATAAAACGTTTTTAGCGGTAGCTTGTTGCAATGACCAATACAAAAAAATATCCTTATAAGCAGATTCACAAGCTTATGCTTGCACTACTTATGTGTGCCAGTAGCATCTCTGTTCATGCCGCTATTATCAGCGACAATAGTGAACTCCGTATCCAAGTACGTCAGGGTAGTAGCAGTAATGCTCACATCAGACCTTCGACGAATAATACAAGCCATAATTCTGGCGTTACCATGCTGAGTGGCGATAGCATGCAAGGATTGATTGCTCAAAAGCAGCTTGATTTTGATTTCGATGACAGTCTGTCTATTGAAGAAAATAAGCGCATGAATGTCAATCGGCGCGCGCCTGCTTATAATACAACTTACAGTAATAACAGCTACAGCACTGCGAACAATACTTACAATAGTACTTATACTGATTCTATTAGTATGGATTTTAACGCGTGGTTGAATAGCAATAGCTACCGTGCTAGGCAAGTGGCAGATTTTCAACGCTACCTAAATTCGCGGGTAGGGGTACACAATGTGCCGCCTATGTCGCAGTTGCTCACAACAGCGCGAAGCTGGAGCAAATGTGGCTATGAGCCTTATCAGTTGCCACCGCAGGAGTTATGGGCAAATATCGTCCCAACATTACGCTTGTACGGCGAATTGAAGCATCAAGGAATTCTACCCATCAGTAGTGAAATACGCTCGGTATATCGCAGTCCTGGTCTTAATGACTGTGCAGGCGGTGCCGATAGTAGCAAGCATATGAATGCCAGTGCTATCGACATCTGGGTGCCAGAGTATGAAGATAACTTATGGCGGCTCAGTACGATGCAAGATGGCTTATGCCAGTTTTGGCAATATCAGGGGCAATCTCATAATTTTGGTTTAGGGCTATATGCTACGGGTGCGATACATCTAGACACGGATGGTTACCGTAAATGGGGCTTCAATCACGCCAGCAGCTCATCTTCGTGCCGCTATTAAGTCATTTATGATCTATCAAAAAATCAAATAAATATAAACCAGAGCGAATTAAAGTAGAGTAAAAGCGCTATAATAATACTGATGAAAGGCAGCGCTAAATGATGAATAGTTTAGTATTAAAAAACTATGGTTAATGATCATTTAGTTTATGAAATAACATAGCGTCTATTGTAAGTAGGATTTATGAAGAAGCGGTATTCAACCATGGTGAAAACACATAAGTCTGATAAGCCAAAAAAAGCGTTTTTGCAATCAAATAACACGTATATGGCTTTGTTTGGTTCGGTCTTGCTATCTCTTTTATTGATCAGTGCTTGTAGCCCAGAAACGTTTTCTGAACAAGGCTCTCTAACAGCCGAAGATTCTGCTACTGATCCTGATAGAAACTTACAGGACGTTGAAGATATTGAAGATAATATTAAGAACTCTTATGCTCGGCTGGCTTCAAAGCGCTCAGATATCTGTCCAAAACTCATACAAGAAGAAATAGGCAGTCAGGTCGTTGAGCGTACTGCAGAAGTGATGGTGAATAATCATTGTGATTATTTTTTATACCCACGGAGTGGTCAGCAGATCTCGGTGAGCATTAACGACAGTCAAATTGAAGCGCTACTAATAGTGCCAGCGCTGCATGACTTCGCCAATGGTGATTATAAAGTAGACTCTTATGACAAGCACGTGATTCGATTGACCTATAATGGTGCAACTTATAAGCCTGAAAATTTCATGTATGACGTGGCAGTGACTATTTCTGGTTAAGAGCATTATTTTTTGTATGGACAACCCACTATCGACTTTTAGGGGCTGTAGTAGATAAGGATTAAACATCACACCATATTCTCAGAGTTTTAAGCTGAGTAGACGGTGATCCATAGTTGAATCTAAACTCACACTCTTTTAAAAATAAATGGAAGTTCTTCTTATCGATCCCATTATATTTTCTGAGTATTCGTTTAGACTGGTTCCAAAAGTTCTCAATGCCATTGATGTGATTGTTTTTACCGCAAGTAAACTCTTTAGAGTGATTGACTCTGAGGTGTTTAAACTCGCTCACATCTAACGCATTGTAACTTCGATAACTATCAGTATAAACAAAGCTGTCAGGCTTGATTTTACGTTTGATGACAGGCATTAGAGTCGTCTGTTTGGTGTCTGCTACGACAATGGTATAAACCTTACCATTTCGTTTTAGAATACCAAATACAGCTGTCTTACCAGCAGCCCCGCGACCTCTTTTGCCTTTACGTACGCCGCCAAAGTAACTTTCATCTAATTCGACTTCACCATCAAAGAGCTCATCAGCTTCTAGTGAGAGATGGTAATCTATCACTAGTCTTATTTTATGATAAAAAAGTGCCGCAGTGTTAGGTTGAATGTCGAGCAAATCTGCGGCTGTTCTAGCAGTTACTCCAGCCCCAAAAATAATTAAGGAAAATTTATGCATATCACTGCTAATTTCGATGCTGGTAATATTGAGGTTATTAATTTAGAAGATAAAAAAAATATCCAATTGGCTATTCGTCCGGACGTCGGTGGCGAGTTTTTTCAGTGGTTTAATTTTCGCTTGACAGGTGAGGTTGGTGAGCAATATGTGCTCAATATTATGAATGCAGGGGATGCAGCATTTCCTGCAGGGTGGGAGAATTACCAAGCGGTGGCGTCGTACGATCGCGACTATTGGTTTCGTCTGCCAACTTCTTATAAAGACGGCAAACTAACCATAACGTCAGAGTTGGAATGTGAAACCATTCAAATTGCTTTTTTTGCCCCTTACAGTGATGAGCGTCATCAAGATTTATTAGCAGCAGTACAAATGCATCCTTTGGTGACGTTAGAGCATTTAGGAGAAACACTTGATAAGCGCGATTTAACCTTAGTCAAAATTAGTGATGGCGCTAGCAATAGCGATGCGCCTAAACGCAATATTTGGATTACGGCACGTCAACATCCCGGAGAGACGATGGCCGAATGGTTGGTCGATGGTCTACTGCACAGCCTATTAAATGGTGATAATGCCACGGGTAAATTATTATTAGATAAAGCCAATTTCTACATCGTGCCCAATATGAACCCAGATGGTAGCGTGCGAGGTCATCTGCGTACCAATGCAGTTGGGACTAACCTAAACCGTGCTTGGTCAAATCCAAGTTTAGAAACCAGCCCAGAAGTCTTTCATGTCATTAATAAAATGGAAGAAACGGGTGTTGACTTGTTTTATGATGTACACGGTGATGAAGAAATACCTTTTGTGTTCCTTGCTGGCTCACAGGGTACGCCAAATTATAGTGACCGCCTCGCACTTCTACGCGATAGATTCTCAGAAGTGTTAAAGATCGCCAGTGCTGACTTTCAGACGGAAGAAGGCTATGACGTAGATGCACCGGGTACAGCGAACATGACGCTCGCCACTCACTGGGTTGCCGAACGTTTTGACTGCCTTGCCAATACCTTGGAGATGCCATTTATAGATAACAATAATGTCCCCGATGCGGATACGGGTTGGTCACCAGAGCGCTCTATGAAATTAGGAGAAGCCTCATTAGTGGCTATGTTGGCAGTCGTAGATGATTTACGTGAGTGAATCATTTAGATGGATTGTTTGGGTTATGAAATCAGTCTATCTACTCAAAGGTTACTTGTTCAACATTCTCTATGCCATTCCAAATTTCAGATACGCCATCAGGTTGATCTGCTGCCAGACCTTGCGAGTGCCATAACGGCACTTGCAATCCTACCAGACGCGCTAACTCTTACCGATATAACAATCGTTATGCTAAATGTACTGTGAGCGTTTGGGTAGGCGAATCTTACTCATAACGCTATTTTTCCATAAAACTATCCCAGATTATTTTGCTTATCTAAGACATACCTGAATATTAAATATCCTTTAATATAAATATACAGGTATGTTAGCTTTGTGCTTTAATAAGTTACAGTTGTCATTTACGAGCATGGTTAATGTAAGTGGCATAGTAAGTGGCATAGTAAGTGGCATAGTAAGTGGCATAGTAAGTGGCATAGTAAGTGACATAGATAGCCTTGATTTTATCAACGAGTAGTTTTTGGACTTATGGAGCGAGCTATGAATAAAGTATTTAAAAAGATTTGGAGTCAATCACTAGGTTGTATAGTGGTGGTGTCTGAAAATACTAAGAGCGCTGGTAAGACCAGCGGAACGACTGGCACTATCGCCCTGATAGCTCGCTCAAATGACTATAAGATGTTGACTCTAAAAGGGCTTGCCTTCAGTATCGCAGCGATCAGTGGCTCGACAGTGTGGGCAGGCGTGGTATGCGTAACGGATCCTGTTTCTGGAGGAAGTACAGCAACAGGTGTCATTGCAGTAGCCTGTGGAATAAATAATACAGCAGACGGTCTCAATAGCAGTGCTTTAGGTATTGACAATGAAGCTTCAAATGAAGCGACTAGTGCGCTAGGTCATGCAAATGAAGCAACAGGTAACTCTAGCAATGCAGTGGGATTTTTCAATAAGTCCTCGGGTAGTTATAGCAGTGCGGTTGGTTATACTAATGCAGCATCAGGTGATTATAGTAGTGCGTTAGGCGCTAATAATGCAGCATCAGTTAAGTACAGTAGTGCCGTTGGTTATAACAATACCGCATCGCGTATCAATAGCAGTGCGATAGGAGCTAATAATATCGCCTCAGAAGGTTATAGTAGTGCATTTGGTTATAACAACACGGCATCGAACATAAATAGCAGTGCAATTGGCTATAAAAATACCGCCTCGAATGTAAATAGCAGTGCCGTCGGTTATAATAATAAAGCATCAGGTAAAGACAGTAGTGCCGTCGGTTTTGAAAATACATCAGAGGGTGACTATAGTGTTGCAGTTGGTTATCAGAATACCGCATCAGGTAAAGACAGCAGCGTGTTTGGCAGTAATAGCCAAGCCACTGCGACAGGCGCAACTGCCATCGGTAGTTTCTCCATTGCAGATGAAAGAGATACGATTTCAGTTGGTAGCAAGGGTTTCGAAAAACGTATCACTAATGTGGCAGATGCGACAAATGATACAGATGCGGTAAATAAACGATATACCGACGACAAAGCAACCGAGACTTTGACCGCATCAAAAGGTTATACCGACGACAAAGCAACCGAGACTTTGACCGCATCAAAAGGTTATACCGACGACAAAGCAACCGAGACTTTAACCGCATCAAAAGGTTACACTGACGGCAAAGCAACCGAGACTCTAGCATCGTCACAAAATTATACAAATGATCAGGTATTGAGCGTTAAACAGGACATTGCTGCACAGCATAAATACCTAAGCATCAATGGTGGTACGTCTGCAGAAGCGATTGCTAGTGGAGACAACGCAATGGCTTTAGGCGCTAACGCGGCGGCGCAGGGCAAGCAATCTATTGCAATGGGAGATGGTGCTCAAGCAATTGGTGAGCAAGCTATCAGCATTGGCACTGGTAATAAAGTGACTGGAAATCATTCAGGTGCGATTGGCGATCCAAGTACGGTCAGTGGCAATAACAGCTATAGTATGGGCAATAATAATACCGTGTCTGGAGACAATACTTTTGTGCTCGGCAATAATGTCAATACTTCGGTAAAAAACGCCGTGGTACTCGGCAATGACTCTAGCTCTAACCGTGAAAACACAGTGTCGGTTGGTTCGGATATTAACCAGCGTCAGATTATCAATGTTGCTAATGGTACCGCTGATAATGACGCAGTCAATGTCAGTCAGTTACAAGACGCAAAAACAAGCGCTATCGAAACCTCGAACACTTATACTGATACTAAATTTAATACTCTAAATGACTCTATTCACAATTATCTGCAAGACAATGGACAGCGTTTTAAGGAAATTGATGATCGTTTTGATCGTCAAGGTGCGATGAGTGCTGCGATGTTAAACATGGCAACCAGCACGTCAGGTCTACAAGGTAAGAACCGTATAGGCGTGGGCGCAGGTTTTCAGGGCTCCGAGCAAGCGGTTTCCTTAGGGTATCAGCGTGTCATTAATCCCAATACCAGCTTTAGTCTCGGTGGTGCTTTCACAAAAGATGAGAACTCTGGTGGCATGGGTATGGGCTTTAGCTGGTAAGTATTGAGTAAACCAAAAGCCAGAAAAAGAATATTAGTTTGTCCTTTTTTTTCTAGGATGTGTCTTCCTTTTAAAAGTGGTGATAAAAATGAGATAAAGGGTAGTCAAACAAGGAAAGTACCGCAAATAATATCGAGATATTGATAAGTTATTTGACGATGTTTAGCAAAATTTAGCCATTTTTTAATCTATTTAGAGAATAATCGATTGAATTGAGGACACCCACTAGTTAAAAAATGCTAAAGCGGTATAAAAAATGACGACATCAGAAGCGATGTTTTTTTGAGTTCAGAAAGTGTGAACAGAAGGGAATTAAGAAGCAAACGTACTAAATGATATTAACCCAACTAAAGATAAGTTTTTTTTGGCTAAAGCACGTTAGCCATCACGCTTGGTAGCTAGCTTGGGGTGAGGTCAGACATTTAGTTTTATAATAGGGTGCTGATCTACGCTGAAGAAACCATAAATTTACCCTGCATAAGTAAAATATTTATTCGCTTATTTGTATCAGTACCAGTAAAATGCGAGACTGTTTTCTACACGAGTTTATGAGTAACCAATGATACGTTTAACTGAAATTAAATTGCCATTAAATCATGCACCTAAAGATTTAACGACTGCCATAACGACAAAACTTAAAATTTCTGCTGAGCAAATGGCGTCATTTGTGATGTTTAAACGCGGTTATGATGCTCGTAATAAAAGAAATATCCAATTAATTTATACGCTAGACATCACACTGACCGACTCAGATTTAACCAATGATTTACTGGTTCAATTTGAGTCAGACAACCATGTTAAAGCAACACCAGATACCAGCTACAAATATGTAGGTACAGCGCCAAAAGATTTAACTGAACGTCCTGTTGTTATTGGTTTTGGACCTTGCGGTTTATTAGCAGCACTTACCCTTGCTCAAGTGGGTTTTAAACCTATTATCATTGAACGTGGTAATGAAGTCAGACAACGCACCAAAGACACCTTTGGCTTTTGGCGTCAGCGTAAATTAAACACAGAATCTAACGTGCAATTTGGTGAAGGTGGAGCGGGTACTTTTTCTGACGGAAAACTGTACAGCCAAGTGAAAGATCCAAATCATTATGGCCGTAAAGTCATGACCGAGTTTGTAAAAGCTGGCGCACCAGATGAGATTTTATTTGTTAGTAAGCCGCACATAGGTACTTATAAGTTAGTCACCATGGTAGAAAAAATGCGCGCTGAGATCATAGCGCTTGGTGGGGAAGTTCGTTTTGCTACTCGCGTAGACGACTTGCATATCACAGACTCAAAAGTAACTGGCGTGACACTTAATACTGGCGAAATCTTAAAAACCAATCATGTTATTTTTGCTGTTGGTCATAGCGCCCGAGACACTTTTGAGATGATCCATGATAAAGGCGTGTATATTGAAGCAAAACCTTTCTCGATTGGCTTTAGGATTGAACATAAACAGTCAACCATAGACCAAGCACGCTTTGGTGACAATGCTGGGAACGAAATACTTGGCGCTGCGGATTACAAACTGGTTCATCATTGCAAAAATGGTCGTTCTGTTTATAGCTTCTGCATGTGTCCAGGTGGAACGGTGGTCGCCGCCGCATCAGAAGAAGGCCGTGTTGTCACTAACGGCATGAGTCAATATTCAAGGAACGAGCGTAACGCCAACAGTGCTATTGTGGTAGGTATTGACCCAGAGCGAGATTACCCAAACCATCCTCTTGCTGGTATCGAATTACAAAGACAACTAGAAACTTTAGCGTTTGAGTTAGGCGGCAAAGACTACAGTGCACCAGCGCAAACCATTGGCGATTTCTTAAAAGGCAAACCAGACTCAGAATTGGGCGATGTAAAACCGTCTTACACACCGGGCATTACCTTAACCGACTTAAGCAAAGCATTACCTGACTTTGCCGTGGATGCCATACGTGAAGCCATTCCAGCGTTTAATAAGAAAATCCAAGGATTTTCATCTGACGACGGTTTACTAACTGGCGTAGAAACCAGAACATCGTCACCAATAAGTATTAAACGCAATAAAGACTTCCAAAGCATTAATACCAAAGGCTTGTTCCCTGCAGGCGAAGGTGCTGGATACGCAGGTGGCATATTGTCAGCAGGGATTGATGGTATTAAAGTGGCAGAAGCCGTGGCAAAATCGATGTTGAACATAGAGTAAGAGCGGCTTTAGGTGAACTCTAATATTAAAACGCTCACTTAGATAAAAGCATGCGATTGATAAAGCCTTTCAAGCTATGAAATATAAAGCGTGAAAGGCTTTTTTGTGTTTTGCAGGTATGCTGTATGAAAATGCATCGTAAGTTATGCAATGTTATGATGCGATAAGACATTAAAAGACCCCACAACTGATAGGCTGTGAGGTCTTTTAATGTCTTTTGACAATGTTTGATGGTGCGCCTACAGGGACTCGAACCCCGATCGATCGCTTAGGAGGCAACTGCTCTATCCTGTTGAGCTATAGGCGCATTATGGAGGAACATTGTAGGAAAAATCGCTCATAAAAGCAATCAACAAAATATAAAGATTTTATCATTACTTGCCATTACTCAAGGCGTCAGCGACATTCACAGTGTTGGTATTTGCTGCTTTTTGTGCACGTGATGTTGGATTAAACAAGTCATTTACACTGTTTTTATAACCTTCGATATTATAATAATCGTACTTTTCTAATATATCTTGTCCGGTACTCGAAAGTAAAAAATTACGAAAGTTAATAGCAGCAGTATTCTCTGTCAAAATAACCCCTTCAAGCGCTTGCTTGTCTCTCAATGCATAGCTGAAAGAATTTAGGGTACGTGCCTCTGCATTGTCAGTTTCAATGGCACCAGTCTCAGCAGTCTCTACTTTTTTATCATCAGTATTGCTGATATTTTCTTTTTCTTGGTTTATTTTATCGTGAGCCGCTTTTAGCTCTGCTTGTAACGGTGTCAGACGGTCTGCAGATAGGCTGTCGTTAGCGATGATCATGTCTATATCAGCGCCTAATTCTGAGCGTTTATCATAGCTAGGATTGGCGTTTGATAATGTTAAGAGGTCGCTGGCAGGTACATAACTTGGCATAACCTGCACATGAGGATAACGAGATTCGAAGTTAACGATGATATCGTCCAAGGGTGCTTGTAAATCCTCTTCAGCCTTTATATACAGCGTACTGTCGGTGAGGGTACTTACCTCGTCTTGAGTGGTGGCTGACGACTCATTTGCATTTGCCATAATCGGTAGGGGATCTATATTCTTACGGTTACTGCTCCATAACCACGTAAAGATTGCAATAAAGATTATCAGCAGCAGTAAAATTAGCCCAGCCAGTAGCAGCTTGTAGTCTCTCATATGTTACTGCTCTTCTCTTAATGGGTTTGTGTCAAGTTTACATAAAATGCGGTGTGTGACGTATTATTTTTTAAAGCTGTTGGTGTAACACTTCATCTGCTAAGTCCGCAAGCATATCTGCAAAAACATCGGTTTCTGAATCAGGTAAAAGTTTTTTCTTGCTATTATTCTCATGAATAATTGTACTATTTTGATTGGATAGCACAGGTTGATCGTTTGAAGGGGAGGTAACATTATTGTCAATGGCTTTTATTTGGTGTGCAGCTAATGGCGATTCGCCCATCGTAAGCTTGTCTTTAAGCCATTCAAAACCATGGGCTTCCCACCATGCTTCAAAGCGTGGCAACGTGCTCCCACGCACCGCGACAGGCAGATTCAATGTTCGCAGTTTTTGTGCAAGTATAGGGTCGTTAATGGCTTGATGGATGCTCAAATAAAGCGAGCGACTGTCATCAGTATAGGGCTGTCTGTTTTGCCATGATCTGTCGTCAATTTTCATACGTGGCAATTGCCACAATTCACCGCGATAGTATACAACATATAGACGTCGTTTAGGATGAACGAAAATGGCATCAATGGGACGCAAGGGCATAGTATTAAGTTATTCCGTTAAAAAAGGGTTATGGACATAAAAATTACAGCAGTTAATCTGACAGCAGCACTGACTTCTCTATTCATAAATATGAGACTTATCAATGCGACACTATCTGTCGTAAGATATTATAATAGTGGCACATATACTAGTAAACGATAGCTATCGATGGCACACTAATCAGCAGCCTATTTTATGATTGTTATAAATAATCACTGATGATGCAATGATAGTTAATCGTTGTTGTCATTTGCATCGTGTTTATGACAGCCATGCTAGCAGAAATACATTGTAGTAACGACCGCGAAACATAGATTGGTGAGTATCCTTCGTGGTATTCCTTAGCAGCCATCAATATGCATTAGAAAGTTAACGCAAATGCTATTCCATTTCAGGCATTCACGACCGTCTACATCACACTATCACTCATATTATAACTTCAATCAGACTATCCTCTATGTTTACCATTATTCAATCGCACCGCACCGAAAACCTTGTTGATCAACTGCTTGTGCAATATCAGTCTAAGGATCAGCCTGTTTTTGAGCCTTTTATTGTCATTGTGCCCTCAATGGTATTGGGCGATTGGTTGGACAAAACCATTGCCAGCCGTGCTGGTATTAGTACCTTGGTGCGTACTAAGTTCTGGGGTCAGTATCAATGGACGCTCATGCAGGATGTATTAACCCGCCATAACGCTTCTTTGCTAGCGCAAAACCCTGAAGCTGCAACCTTAAATGTGCCAGAAGTGGCGGTGTTGTCACCAACGGTCATGCAGTGGCGATTGTTTGGTTATTTGACCTACTATCAAGAGGCGATTGTTGCAGATGAAAAACATCCGGTTAATCCATTACTAGCATCTTTGATTGATGAGCCGCAGGCAGATACTCATCAAGACAATGTGCGACAGGACATTATAAAGGACAAGTCACAACAAGATGCCCGTATTTGGCAGCTGGCAAGCGATTTGGCAAGAGTGTTTAACCGCTACTTAACACACCGTGAGGATTGGCTAACGTTATGGTCGTATAACAAACCGCTAAATGTAGATGAATTGATCGCAGAGAAAGATGCATTGTCACTGCGTTTTGATAAGTATGCACGCGGCACGCCTGAATGGTTGGTTGAGCATTATATTGAGTTAGAGGCTGCGCAACGATTTTTGTGGTCGCATTTGTTTGCTGACGTTCATCTACACCGCGTGGCACTGGATCGTGCTTTCTGGTCAGCCTTGAAAGACAACAATGCGGATGAGCGCGCTCAGTTGCCCAAAGTACTACGCATTTTTACCATTCAGCAATTACCACAGACGGAGCTAGACTTCCTACAGCGCCTGTCGCAATACATGAATATCACGCTATTACATTACAATCCATCAAAGCTATTTTGGGCCGATATCGTCGATAAATCATGGTTACAGCGTCAGCAGATTATTAACCCTGAAAGTGTGTTTTTACGTGATTATGGTCATAGTTTACTGTCACGTCTGGGTAAGCAATCGCGTGATGCGTTTGCCATGCTTGCTAACTTGTCAGGTAATGAGCAATACGACGATGCGCTGGTGGAATGGAAAGATAATTTTGAAATTGGTTTAAATGATGAGTTTAGTAATGGTATGGATGAAAGCATTTATACTGATGATGCCAGTGCTCAAGATAGGCAAAGTAGCCTAAGCTTATTAAAACGTTTGCAGAACGATGTGTTGATGCTTGATGAACAATCTACCCAACAATCGACGGCTGCTACAGTCTCGCAAGCAGTTAGCAAGCAAATAGAGCCAAGCTTCAATGAAGAGAAGCAAGGAGCGGCCTGGTACGAAGATGAAGCGTTAGAGAATAAGCGCTTTGAGAAAGACCGTTTTTGGGCCATCTCTTCACAAGATAATAGCCTAAGCATTCATTCGTGTCATAGTTTACAGCGTCAACTTGAAGTGCTGCGTATCATGATTGGTCGTTGGCTAAATGAGCCTATCAAATCTGGTGAGAAAAAACGCCACATATCCGATATTGTTGTGTTGCTACCCGATGTTGAGCGTCATCATGCACTGATTGGCTCTATCTTTGTCAATGGCAGAGGTCAGGATGGTTTGACTTTGCCTGCTAAGGTGACTGGTGTTGTCGATGCCGATATTCGTCAGTTATGGGAAGCTATTATTGGTTTCTATAAGCTGTTAGGCAGTCATAGTGCCCGTTTTGAAGCGGCTGAGGTCTTGGACTGGCTGATGCTACCGCCTTTATTTGAAAGTTTTGGGCTGACCCACGAACAAATGAGCCGTGGTTGTGATTTGCTGGTAGAGGCAGGTTTTATCCGCGGTTTTGATGAGCTGCATCTTAAGCAAACTTTGGATAGTAATGACTATGACTATCGCTTTAGTTTTGCGCAAGCGTTAGACAGATTGACCCTAGGTCTGGTCATGCCAGAAGCTGAGTTGAGTGATTGCTTATATGCTCTAAATGAAGATGAATGGCCAAGCACTGCCTTACCAGAAATGACTTTACCGCTACCACAAGTCAGCTTAAATGATGCGTTGATTGTTGAAGCGCTTTGCCGCATTTATACCGGTTTGGTCGCACGACGGGATGACCATATACAAAAAATGAAAGCGGAATATTGGCTCGATCAGATTGAGAGACAAGTGATTCATCGTTACTTTGGTGATGTGGATCAAACACGTACCATGCGAGCCATCTACAATGCGATGAATGGCTTTAAGTCAAGTCTACGAGCCAATCGTCACTACAGACAGTACTCCAGTGGCGATAGCGCCAACAGAGAAGTAGAGCAGAGGCTAGCAGGTGTAGAGCAACTACCGCTTAAATTAAGCTTTATGTTAGACAGTATCGAAAACGAGCTTGAGAGTCAGCAAGTCAGTGCGGAGCCGACTGGGGTGATTACCTTTGGTAAGTTTGGTGCCTTAAGAAACGTGCCTTTTGAGTTGGTGGTCATGCTCAACATGGATCTCTCAGAGTTCCCTGGGCGTGACCGTGATAACCGCTATGATTTGATGAAAGCGACTAACTCACGTCGTGGTGACAGAGTCAGTGAGGACGATGATAATGGCGCATTTTTAGATGCGCTGTTATGCGCGCGCAGTGCTTGTTGGATGTTCTACAACGGTCAAAGCCTGACGGATACCCACGAGCACCTGCCAGCCAACCCAGTAAGCGAATTGCTACAGTTTTTGCAAGGTGAGGTGCAGTGGCAGGTGAACTCGCTGGCGACATTACCTGAGAATATTGATCCCACCACCGAAAGTCTCAAGCGCTACTTACCAAAATTGATTAAGCAGTGGCTAGTGACTGAGCATCCTGCACTACCTTTTCATGAGAGTCTGTTTGAGACAGAAATTGAAGGCACTGATGTTTTTGAGCAAGCGTCTCCTAATATTGATGACAATGCTAATGCCAACGTTAATATCAATGCTCAGGATTCTAGCCCTGTCGAGATGATTGATGAGCTGGATGCTTTATTAAATACAGCCATGCGCAAAACCAAACTGGCTCAGAAAAAACAGTTTCCGCCTGCGCCGCTTTGGCAAGCGGTGTTTGATACATTGAAAGGGCGAGTGTCTAGCGAGCCTATGCAACTGGTCGGCCTACCCACAAAAGCACAATATGAGTCCATCGCTCAGGTGCTTGGCCAAGGCTTAGGTCAGCTAGGTCAAGTAGACAGTCAAACCTTGTCTGCATTAGCTGAATTGTTGACGCTAGATACAGTTGTCGATACTAGCAATGTCAGTAGCATGACAGAGACGCTCATCCAAGTATTATCCGATAGCGTATTTAACATTGGAGAGATAGATATTGAAGGAGCATTAGCTTACCAAGTGCGCCATCCCGCCAAAGCATTTTTACGGTCCCAAAAGGTGCATGTGGTACAAGGTGAAGAAGCACTGTCGCATCAAGAGCCGCTATTTCTAAACAGTTTGACGACCTATCAAATCAAAGATCATTTGATTAAGCAATTGGTCGCCGATGAGAATAAGGCCAATGGCGGTGATACAACTGCTGAAAGTTCCACCCCAATCCTGATGTATCAAAAAATTATGCCCGCTGGTGTCGCTCGCCAAACCACGCTACCCAATCAACAACAAAAACTGCAACAGCAATGTTTGGAATTTAAAGAGCAGTTAATAGCTAATGGTTTTGGCGAAAATATTGTACCCAATGAAGATGGGATAGAGGGTACGACAGGTTTGCAGCTACTAACGCCAACCGCCGAGCATCCTGTCCAGATAGAGCTAAAAAATATACTGAATAACACTGATAACGGGTCAAACAGCCAGACAGATATTAACGAGATAGAAGCACTGCTTAAGCTGTTGCCGAAAATCATTAAGATCAAAGGCTCAGTACCCATATTAGCACCAGTATCATTACCAACAGCAGTGCCGATAGATGCGCATGATAGCCACTCTCATATTCAGGCGGGCATGCCTTATGCTCAGCAATCACCCAAGCAGTGGTTAAACATATTGCCCAATTCTGCCAGTCCTAGGCATTTACTCAAATTTTGGTTATCACATTTGTATTGGCAAGTGGCCAGACGTACCACTGCTGAGCAAGTGGCACTCAATGATGGGGTGAGTATTTGGCGCTTTAATAAGCCTAGCTCGCAAATCAAAAAATATGACAAAGTAATTGCATTTAAACTAAGCCCCATTGTCTATGAAGACGCTGTGATTGAACTGATAAAATGGGCGATTTTTGGCAAGTTAACGGGTCAAGTGCCTATTACATTACTCCCAGAATATGCACTCAATTACCTTGATCAGTGTTCAAAATTTGAAGATAGTGAAGGCGGCAGTTATTGGCCAAAACGAGCAGACTTTTCAGATTGGTTACGGTCTGGCTATCATACAGACACAGTATATGATACTTGCTCGCAGCATGCCATTTGGCAGTACGTACTACGTGATCAAGACACGTTCAAAGCATTATCAGAAGCGTTGACTACCTTGGCGCGACCATTGTACGAGCCGATGTTTAATGCATTGATTGACTTAGATGGCTAGCTAGCCATTTAGAATAATCGATTTCTGCTCTCCTGATCTAATTAATAATAATTAAAAGTATGCGCCCATATGACAGACTTGACTGATCCAACCAATATCATTGAACTTTCTACACAGCCACATTTATTTGATGAGTACTCAGATGCGCCTCACTCAGATCCTATGAGTGAGCGTAAGGCTGATGTCATACCAGCAGTTGATGTTGACCTAACGGGCAAGCACCTGATTGAAGCATCTGCTGGTACTGGTAAAACTTGGACGCTAACAGGCATTGTATTGCGCCTGCTAATTGAAGCACGACGTGCGCCAGAGCAAATTATTGCCACGACCTTTACGCGAGCCGCTGCCGCTGAGATGCGTCAGCGTATTCATGATCGTTTGGTGGATTTTTATCAATTATTGCAGTGGGTCAACGGTTTAAGTGCTGACACCAGTAATAAGGAGGCTTTGTATCCTAATGTATTGCAGATGATGCCTGAAAGCGATAAGGATAAACAAGAGGGCAAAAAATCAAGTACGGATTTAAATACTGAGATAGGCGCTGATGAGTTAAACCAAGACCTTGCTACTGATAAGCAAGCTGCTGCCACAAAGCGTGTACAAGCAAAAAAAGACCGTGAAGATTGGTTGGTAGCACAGGCTAAATATGTGCGCTTGGATGGCATCATGCAAGATCCCATTAACCTGCATCTCGTCGGTTATTTGCTGGATCACGTGTACAGCTATCCAATGACAGAAGCTATCAGGCGTACCGCACTGGTTTTAACCACGTTGGATAAACTGTTTGTGGGTACGCTCGATAGCTTGGCGCAAAAATGGCTGAAGGAGTACAGTAGCGAGACAGGTCATCAGCAAGGTATGGCTATTATCGAAGAGAGCAGTATCGAGCAGGTGACCGATAGTATTATTCATGATGAGCTGCGTCAGTTTCAAAGCCGCTTGTATCATGAGCAGCCTAAACTGTATGCGCTTATGGATCAGCAAGGTAAGCTGACTGCCGTGAGTGATCATAAAAAATATGTGACTCGATCGCTTAACTTTATTTCAGCACCGATTGATGAGATTGTAGTAAATGACTTTTCGTTTGAGGGCTATGAGCGGCTTATAAATACTATCATTGGGCGCAGCGATGAGCTTGATATCTTTTTTAAACCTGACGGCGAGTACTATGACGTTCCCAAAGGACAGCTACAAAATAATAGAGACTCTTGGCCGAAAATCATTCAAGCATTAAAAGATTTTGGTCCAGCCGCTTACAAATTTATATCAGACGCAAAAACTTATACAGGAAAGTTAATACAAGCTTTTCAGAAAACTGATGACGTAGGTAAGCAATTCTATAAACCAAAAGATGGTGAAAGAGTTAATCTGATATTTAATGAGTTGCAGGTCGTTCGTGACTTTAAACGCTATATCGAAGAAAGTAAAAAGCTAGACGAATACATAGTGACTGTTTTAGCCAATCTTAACCGTCATATCGTGCTTGCGGTACGTGACAGGCTACCCATTATTTTGGAAGAGCGAGGTGAGACGACCTTTAGCCTGCAAATGGTACGTTTAAACCAAGCATTAACGGGTCGGCAAGGAGAGAAGCTGGCACGTTATATTCGTCATCACTATCCTGTGGCGTTGATTGATGAGTCGCAAGATATCAATGGCGCGCAAGCCATTATGATTGAAAGTATCTATTTGCCAAAGAAAAAGGGCAAGGTTGCTGATAATGATAAACAGTCAGCTACTAAAAAAGCCAGCCATGAGTTTTTGCTATTGGTTGGTGACCCTAAGCAGGCCATTTATGGGTTTCGTGGTGGTGATGTGGCCAACTATAACTACATGAAAGCCCAATTTGATAAAAGCACGCTTTGGACGCTCGATATTAACCGCCGCTCAAATGCTGGTGTGATTAATGCCCTAAACTGTTGGTTCGGCATGGCTGATGTAACCACTGCTGAGAATAAGTTAGCTCAATTAGGCGCAGGTATTTATTATCAGCATATCAAAGCGGCAAAACCAGAAAATCAGCTGTCTTGGTTTAATGAACCAGACGCTCACAGCACTACTTTAGTGAATGAGGTGCTCTCTGCCCAGCCAGTGAGCGTATTACACTTACCTTATGATAAAGACAAAGAGCTTGAGTACGATGAGCATGAAATCACGGCGCGTCATATTGCGACTTTGCTCAGTAGTAGTCAGACGCTGAAAGGTAAACCGATCCAGCCCAGTGATATCGGTGTGCTGGCACGTACCAAAAAAGATCTAAAACAGGTTGAGGATGAGTTGGTTAAGCTTAATGTACCGACCTTGACTACCAGTGATGTCAGTATCTTTGAAACCATCATGGCAGAAGATGTGGCGGCGCTGCTGAGTGCCATGCTATATCCGTATCGTCATGACATGATTAATCGGGTGTTGACCAGTCATCTATATGGACTGAGTATTAAAAACATTAAAGCCATGATGACGGATCATGAGTCAGGAGTTACTGATAGCAGCAGTACCACAAGCGCCCATTCACACAACTCTAATTCGAAGGATACCTCAGTTAATGAGGCTACTGATAATAAAAAAAGCTATCAAGATTTTATTACTTATTTAAAAGAAGGCGCACAACGATGGCAGTATTTTGGCATCTTGTCGGCATTGCATTACTTGCTAGATAAAAATCCCATACAGCCGCAAGGCGTTTGGCAAGCGCTAGCGGCTCATCCAGAAGGCGATCGTCATATCATGGATTTGCGTCATGTGATGGATATCTTGGCGCAATATGGCTTAGGTATGGGCGAGCATGAGCTACTGGCTTGGTTTAGACAAAATATAGATGCAGCGCCCAATAGTGATTGGGCTAAGCAATATCCGCTACCGACAGAATCTGGCGTGCAGCTGATGACCATTCACAAGTCAAAAGGGCTTGAGTTTCCTATTGTGTATGTATTGGGTATGGGTGATGCCAGTAGAAAGTCAGGCACCAATGAGAAGTATGGCCTGTATTTATATAACGCAGATCAAGCACCTTCAGCATTAGTACAGCAGTCACTAGATAGTCAATCAACAGGAAATCAGCGCCGCTTCTCATCCTTGAAAGGCTCAGCGACTACAGAGGACTATTACACCAATATCGAAACGCGGGAAGATTTCGATGAGCTGCGACGGCTTGGTTATGTGGCTTTTACTCGCGCCAGTGAGCAACTTTATGTTGTGCTGCGAGATCCTAACAATAAGACAGGGTTTGAGTTAAAGCCGGTGTTTTATTGGTTTGAATCGCCAGAACCAAAGTTTGAACTACCAGATAGACTTAAAGGTACGATAGGCATGCTCAGAGGGCATAAGGTTAATGAGTTCTATGACAATAACTACGTAAGCAATGCTGCTAAATCAGCAGGCGTAAATGACAATGTTCAGCTAGCCGCAACCAAGTTAGATGCTCATAAGCCTGCCACAGAGACTATTGAATACGCGCCTTTTGCAGAGGTTATGAAAACCAATTATTTTTATGGTTGGGCTAAGACCAGCTTTACCGCTTTGGCTCGTCAGCTCGATGAATCTACACAAGCAATGGCGATAGTCGATGAGCGTATTGATGATGCGATAGACATCGATATGACAGAGTCTTCAGTTTCAGATCTCCATTCACTTAATAGCAAAGAGTCTCTCGAACAAGACAGTGAACTAAGCCTCAAGTCAGAAGATGATATCCGCTTTACCTTTGTTAAAGGTGCTAATGCGGGTACGTTTTTGCATGAGATATTTGAAAAAATTGATTTCAGTAATAAAGCGCAGTGGTCTCAGGTGATTGATCGAGCCATCAGCAGCTATCAATTGCCACTGGCATATAGCAGTGCTGAGCAGCAAAGCCGTCGATCACAAGCGAAGAAGCAAGAGCAAGGCGATGACGGTTCATTTAATACTAGTTCACTTGATCTTGCTTCAATAGATGCTACCAAGCATAAGGCATTAATTTCTTGGATTGAAGAGGTACTACATGCGCCGCTATTGGCCTCCAATCAAGCATTAAACTCTCTTAATAAAGGTCAGCGATTTTCTGAGTTAGAGTTCAATATGGGGTTGTCAGAGAACTTTAAAGCACAGGATATCAGTAAACTCTTTCAACAGTATCTTCCTAATGAGGTGGACAAACACGTCACTCTTATTCCGCAAAACAAAGCACATTTGTATCGTTATCTGCGTGGCGAAATTGACTTAGTGTACGAACATGCTGGCAAGTATTATGTTGTCGATTATAAAAGTAATTTTCTAGGAAATAGCCTAAGCGATTATAATGAAGATACACTTAAGCAAGCAATGTCCAAGGCAGGGTACTGGTTACAAGCAGCGATTTATCAAGTAGCATTACACCGATTCCTTTCAATGAGAATACCTGATTATGCAGGCAATGAAGATAAGTACTTAGGCGCTGTGGAGTATGTCTTTTTACGAGGTGTGTATGATCCCAATTCTCAAATAGCTGATGATCTATCACAGGATGTTAAAGAGGCTGATGATAGCCACTCAATGCACAACGACCGCTATGGATTAGTCACGTGGGATATTCCAATTGAGTTCATTAAGGCTCTAGATGCGTTGTTTGGCATGCCCAACTAGTAGGCTATAAGTAATGATTAAATGCTAAAAAACATGATATCGATTAACTATTTCAACATAGAGACAAGCATACTATGAGTAATAATAAAAAAGAGAGCAAGGCAGTAATTGGGCTACAACAAAGCTGGGCTAGTAACATCAGTGATTATATATTGCTACGCCGCGAGCAAACGTATTTAGCGTATAAGGCAACGGATGCAAAAGCTAATATTGATAGCAAGCAAGTCGCTAAAACAGAAGAAAGTAATTTATTCACCGCTTTATTCGTTATGTTAGCGACTCATTTGGAAGAGGGGCATACCGTATTAACCATTGAGTCTTCTGAGCATGAAGAAGCCTTGCAAGGTCAAATAAATAATGAGGTAGTTACGCTATATGCTTGGCAGCAACAGTTATTAGAGATGCTAGCAATGCCAATCTTTGCGCTGATAGATAGCAAACTAAATACGCAATCAGAAGATGACTCTATAACTGAAAGGTCGCTATTCGTATTGCTAGACACGCTATTTGATAAGAAAGAGCAGCTGTGGATGCAATTGGCGCTTAGCAACCACGAAAAAGAGGTGCTAACCAAGCGTTTTGACATGATTGCTACGCTATATCAATTACTGAAAAATACGGACTTAAGTTTTTTTATACGCCTAGTTAACGAACATGATTTGTTTGCTGAAGTTAATAGTAGCATTAATAATAACGATAAAGTAAATAGCCTAAGCAAAAATAAACCTATCATATATAAAATTCAAAAAAGTCGGACTAATAATAAAACAAAGCTAGCACTCACCTTTTGGCTGCATCGTGCATGGCAAGCCGAGTTTAATTTAGCAAAAAATATCAACAATATTTTAAATCAGCAAGTAAGTCCTTTACAGATAGCAATGCCTGAAAATCTTCATGAGCACCAAGTAAAGGCGATTAATGTTGCTAATAACAACGCGTTTAGTATTATTACTGGTGGTCCAGGTACAGGTAAAACCTATACCGTGGCGCAGTTAGTCATTGCGCTGCAACAAGCGACAGAGAGTGGGGGATACGGGGCTGAAAATATTAGATTCAGTACGGACAGTGCCAGTCTGGCATTGGCAGCACCGACTGGTAAGGCTGCCCAGCGCATGCAAGAATCTTTACAAGCTGCTCTCGATGCAGCAGATATTGATCTACAGTTACAAGAAGCTAAAACCATCCATCGCTTGTTAGGTATTGGTCGGACGGGCAGACCGCGCTACGATACTAACAATCCACTTGGCGAAGATATTATCATCGTTGATGAGGCGTCGATGCTCGGGGTCGAGTTGGCCAATTATCTCGTGAGTGCAGTGAAACCAGGTGCAAGGCTGATACTATTGGGCGATGCGAACCAGCTAGCAGCGGTAGATGCAGGAGCAGTGTTGGCTGACTTGTGCCGTATCCCACTGTTACAACCCATTCATGCAGAGTTAACCGAAAGCCGCAGATTTAGTGCAGAATCAGGTATTGGCAAACTTGCCTACCAAATTAATCAGGCAGAGGTAGATACGCAAGCCATCTGGCAGCTGTTAAGGCAGGATGAAGCCTTGAGTTTTCAATATGTAAATACGCTGCAAACAAATGAGTTTAAAGATAATAAGATAATAAATAGCCTAAGCAATAAAAAAATTATTTCAGAAATATCATTAAAATATATCGAATATATAAATAAAGTAAAAGAGCTCCTAAAAAATCCAATAGAAAAATCCATGCCAGAATCAGTAAAAAATACGATTACATCACTAATGGAAACATTTAACGAGTTTAGAATTCTAAGTGCTGGTCATAATGGTGAATGGGGCGATCACTACATTAATAACTATCTCACTCAATGGCACCTAACTGAACTAAAGCTACCATTGGGCCAAAACACATGGTTTCATGGTCGTCCTGTGATGGTTTTACAAAATAACTATGAGTTAGGATTATTTAATGGTGACATTGGTTTTTGCTTACAAACATCGGATGAAAGAAGTCGATTAGAAGTGTTTTTCGAGAATAAAACACAGGGGATTCCCGTCAATCTGCTAAACGAAGAGGTAATTGCCACCGCATATGCGATGACCATTCATAAATCGCAAGGATCTGAATTTAAGCACGTTGCCATTACTTTTGATAATAGTCATGCTAGATTGCTAAGCAAAGAGCTTATTTATACGGCTGTGACCCGTGCTAAGAAACAGGTAACCATATATAGTACAAAATCTGCTTTTGAAAAGGCTGTTCAAACACCTACTGAGCGTCATACAGGTTTGGCATTACAGTTTTCTCAGCGTTAATAGATAAATACTAAAAAATATAAAAAGAGGACTAGAGTTGTATACCTTTGATACTGTGCTAGAGCATATTAATGAAATTATTTATAAGCCCAACCAATTGATTATTGCTTCAACTAAAGAAGAGCAACAAAATCTAGAATATGCTGCTGGTACATTTGAATTAATGGACAGACTGACTGTTAAAACAGTTAGATTCAGAGTAGCTAAACAAACACCTACCAAAGTAGGGCAGTTTGTTACCTTTTGGGAAAAAGATTCCAAAGGTATTAATCAACCTTTCCAATATGATTCTTCACCAGACTTGTTAGTAATCACCGCATTTAAAGACAACCATACATTTGGGCAGTTTGTTTTTCCAAAAAATGTCTTGCTTAGACATAATATTCTTCAGTCTCATTTTACAAAAGGTAAGATGGGTATAAGAGTGTATCCTAGCTGGGATAAGCCAACCAGCAATACCGCTAAGAAGACACAGCATTGGCAACTCGATTATTTCTTCGTGGTGACTGGTACAAACATACTGCCTACAGAAAAAATACGGGCATTGTATGAGTAGCAAAATTAACAGTAAATGTAAAATCTAAGTAATAAAAAAGCATCCAAATTGGATGCTTTTTTGAACTCAAATGTAGAACTTAAACTTTGTCTTCTTTGATAGCATAGATGCCAGGCAGATGACGCAAGTAACCATGGAAATCCATACCACAGCCATAGACATAACGATCTGCAACATTGATACCGACAAAATCAACATCAAAATCTTCAACTTTACGATCATGCTCTTTATTAAGCAACACACAACATTCAAGTGATAAAGGTTTTTCTTTGCTTAATTCTTCGACAACTGTTTTTAGCGTGATACCTTCATCAAAAATATCGTCAATCAGCAATACATGCTCACCTTCGATACTAACATCAGGTTTGAATTTCCAATCTAGCTCATTGGTGCCTGCATTATCACGATAGCGTGATGCATGAATATAATGCATGCGATGGTAGAACGTCAAATGAGTCAATAGTTGACCAGCTGGAATAAGTCCACCATTCATAACAACCATAACGATTGGGTTTAAACCAGCATAATGTAGGTTGAGTTGGGCGGCAAGGCGCTCATAAGCAGCGGCTACTTCGATGCTACTGATAAGGCACTCTGAGTTGCGTAAAGTTTTTTCAATTTCTTGGTTGCTGATTTGGGTCATCGGGTGCGCCTTCGGTAAAAAGTGCCGCTTATTTTAGCAAATTTTAGTGAATTTGCCCAATGCCATCTGTCTTTTGAGACAAAATTAATCAAATACTGGCATTTATTCTGGCTTTTCTACGATGAAAGGGCGGTAATAGTTTGCTAAACGATTTAAAGAGCGATCAGGTAGGTCGGGTAGCAACTTATTTAAGGCCATACTCATGCCTTTATCAATGGCGGCTTTGGCCACTGGGACAGCTTTGCGTTTAATCATGCCAAGTTTCAGTGTTTCAGCATAGCGGCTGATAAAATGAGTCAATGTCTCTTCATTCATGGTTTCAAGCGCTGTTTTAAATGCTTTCATATCTACTTGCTCAGGTGTGATAGCAGCAAAGCCTTTTTCGATGGTTTGCGCATCTGCATCAGATAATTTGAAACCCACTCGTTTTACACCTTCATTATCAATAAACGTCGCCCGATCTCTCAAGAAATGAAAGCTTGGCATTACTTCTTCATTATTCTCTTTACCGAGTAAGATGTTAAGTAGTGTATCTGTTGCTTTTTCAACTGTGCCAACAATTTTGCGCATCGAGGCTTGACGTTCAGGGTTTGGAATAATATCTACCAATCCAATCAACAAATTGTCGATTAGATCACGTGCTGTTTGATGCGTCAGGGCATCACGATATGGGTAGTATTCCACCCCCTCATTTGAGGCAATCACTTGCTCAGCGTCAATGATTAATGCTTTCAATTTATCTGAAGGTACAAACCCAAAATAATGCGCCATGGTGCTTCCTTTATTTGTTGTTTTTCATGTTTAACCAGCGTTACATTTGTCGTTAAATCAGTTAGTATCTAAATGGGTTGCAGTCAAAGACTCACCATATGCTGACTAGTGACATGTGCTAACGATAGAATGCAAAGCCTTATTAATGGATGATGATACTACTACTACTACAGTACTTCTATAAACAGCCTTTGGACAGGTGCGCTAAGTCACTAGTCGCCGACTAATTTAACATATTTTTTATATTCTAAATTAAAAAGCTTGAACTTATAAGGCTACCTATTACTTGTCTAAGGAGAGATAAGATGAATAGTGCAATCGTGCTAGTGTTTGCTGTTGCCGCGATGCTTTGCGGTTATCTGTTTTACTCAAAATTTATCGCTACTAAAATCTTGGCATTGGATAACAGTATCCCCACGCCAGCGCATACTATGAAAGATGGGGTGGATTATATCCCTACCAATAAATATGTGCTATGGGGACATCATTTTACTTCAGTCGCAGGAGCGGCGCCGATTATTGGTCCTGCCATTGCCGTTATTTGGGGCTGGGTACCTGCTATCATTTGGGTAGTATTGGGCACGATTTTTATGGCAGGTGTCCACGATATGTCAGCCATTTGGGCTAGTATGCGCAATCGAGGTCAGTCGATTGGTTCGATTGCCGGTACCGTCATGGGTACACGTGTACGTAGCTTGATGATGATCGTTATCTTCCTATTATTACTCATGGTAAATGCGGTATTTGGTGTCGCTATTGCTAATATGATGATAAAAACCCCGTCCGCTGTGCTACCTGTTTGGGGGGCTTTGATAGTCGCCTTTATTATCGGTCAGTGTATTTATCGCTATAAGATGAATCTGGTTTGGGTATCAATCATTGGGGTCACAGCTTTATATGGGCTTATCTATCTTGGCCCTATGTTCCCTGTCGTATTACCTGAGACATTCTTAGGCTTACCTGACAACGCTGTTTGGATTATTATTTTATTCGCCTATGCGGCAATCGCTTCTTTATTACCGGTTTGGATACTCTTGCAGCCGCGCGATTATATCAATGGCTTACAATTATTTGTCGGTCTGATTTTGTTATACGCTGCCATCTTTATTGCGACGCCGAATATTGTCGCGCCAGCGATAAACACGGCATTGCCAATCGGTACACCATCTATGGTGCCTTTATTGTTTGTCACCATTGCTTGTGGTGCAATTTCAGGCTTTCATGGTTTGGTGGCAACGGGTACGACGTCTAAGCAGATTGATAAAGAAGAAGATGTACGATTCGTTGGTTACTTCGGTGCCATGGGTGAGGGGATGCTGGCACTGGGTGCGATACTTGCGGCAACGGCGGGCTTTGCAACTCTTGGTGATTGGCAAGCCGTTTATCAAAAATTTGGCGATGGCTCTATTGGTGCCTTTATTGATGGCGGTGCAACCATACTGAATGCAGGCGTCGGTATTGATATGGTTTTATCACAGACGATGCTGACGGTAATGGCAGCATTGTTCGCTGGTACTACCATGGATACTGGGGTACGTTTGCAACGCTATATCTTCCAAGAGTTTGGTGAAATTTATAAACTACCTGTTCTAAATAAAAGTGTGGTGGCAACATTGCTTGCCGTTGGCAGCTGTTTGTTATTAGCCTTTGGTGCTGGTGGCATCGATGGTGCTGGCGGTATGATTATTTGGCCGTTATTTGGCACGACGAATCAGCTAATGGCCGCATTAACCTTGATGATTGTTACTGTCATCTTGTTACGTAAAGGCAGACCTGTGTGGTATACCTTGGGGCCATTGTCATTTTTACTGGTCATGACGGTTTTTGCGTTATTGATTCAGCTAAAAACCTTTTTCAATGATGGTAATTGGCTGCTTATTATTATGGATGTCATTATCTTAATAGCTACGATTTTAGTGACGTTTGAGAGTCTATCGGTACTCCGAAAAGAGTGGTCGATACACAGAGGCAAAAGCAATCTCTAAGCCATGTTGAATAACTAGTTAGATACTTACTGAAATACGATAAAAACGCTAGCAGCAATTGCTGGCGTTTTTTGTCTCATATAGGCATGATAGTTAATAAGCATACGCAAAATAAAAGTCTTCATGGAAACGACAAATATGACAAACCCCATAAAAAATATTGAACCATGGTGGCAACGGTTTTCCGCTGGTCTAAATGAGTTTTATCATGCGCCTTATCGTCAGACGATGGCACGCGCCGCACGTGATGAAGAAGATTTTTTCATGCTACTCATGTTTGCGGAAAGCTTGGGTATCGACAATCCGGCAAGCTTTTATACATTAGAGTTGCAGCCTTTGTTTTTAGAAAACTTCCATGAATGGCATACCAGAATGGGTATGGATAGATGCCCTTTTGACCACGTAGGTTGCTGCTAGTTTCCTTTGAATTAATTAAAATGAGAGATAAGTATGGCATTACACCCTTTACCCGCATTGGTAGAGCAACTGGCAAAGCAGCCGATTATATTTATCGGTGGCAAGGGCGGTGTCGGTAAAACCACTACTGCCGCCGCACTTGCCAGCTATTATGCCAATCAAGGCAAAAAGACACTGATTGTCTCGACCGATCCAGCACACAGCTTGGGCGATGTGTTAAACGTCCCGCTCAAAAATCAAAAAACAGTCGTAACTCCTTGTCTAGATGCTATTGAACTAAACCCTGATATCATCGTCGATGAACATTTTGCCCAAGTTGAACGCACCATTACTTCCTATGCAAACCCAGACATGATGCCAAAAATTCGCGAACATCTACGGCTATCAAAATCAGCGCCTGGCGCACAAGAAGCCGCGATGCTCGAATCCATGTGTCAGCACTTGGTTGCAGCAGCAGATGCCGGCTATGAGCATATTATTTTTGATACCGCACCGACGGGACATACACTGCGTTTATTAGTGCTGCCTGAAATGATGGGGGCATGGACGGATGGATTGCTAGCGCAGCAGCGGCGGCAGGCAAAACTTCGCTCAGTGGCAAATCATTTAGGCAGTCATGAACAAAAAAACCAGCAAAAAAATGACAATGATTTAGCCAATGCGTTTGCTGAAAAGAAGAATGATCGCTGGGAGCAGGCAGTATCCGTACTAGAGAAACGCAAGCAGCTGTTTCGTCAGGCAGGGTTGCTACTGCATGACCGTACACAAACCGCCATTGTATTAGTGATGACGGCTGATGTACTGCCACTGGCTGAAACCAAGCGGGCGATAGAGCACTTAGAAGACAGTAAGCTCATGCCAGCCGCCATCGTTATTAATCAGTTGATAGCACCAATTCAGTCTGATGCGTTTTGGCGTCATCGAGCTGAGCGCCAACAACAATTAATGCAAGATATTGAGCAAAGCTTTCCCAAGTATCCGCTGTATCCCATTTATTTGCAGCAAACCGATGTGCGTGGTACTTTTGCCTTAAGTGCATTAGTAAGCCCAGCATCATAAAGCCCGTCAGTAAGAGATATTATTTCAAACATGTTTATGCACTATGGCTGACCCTGATACGACGACAGCTTACTTGAAAGCGACCATGCCATATCTGCGCGTAATAGCTGCGCTTGTTCAGACTTACCACTACTGAGCGATGACCATTGCGGTTTACCACGAGCTTTCTTGAGCTCACTGGGCAATTTATGTGTTGGCCATGGTGTGACAGTGGTGCTTTCGTCATCTAACGACTTTTCAATACTGGATTTCTCACCTTTATACAGCAATTGCGTGGCATCAGTTGCTGCATGACCACGATGACGTAGGGCCGTGAGTAAATCTATGGCTCGGGTGGCCAGCAAGGTTAGAGTAGCAGGGTCGATATACAAACGTTTTACCCCAGTGATTCTATCGGCAATACTACTGGTATTAGATAACAGCCCACCTGCGATACCGCCAATGGCAGCACCTAATCCTAAAGTAGTGCCAAGTGCTGCAGCATCGATGCCAAGACCTAATAACGCGCCAGCTGCCGCGCCAGAAGTGGTGCGAATACCGTAACTTTTTAGCAGCTCAGGGTCGAACGGGTCTTGCTGATAGGCCTGTAGCTCAAGTGGGGTTGCTGCTACGTCATTGTCATAAAACTTATATAAATTGAGCAAGTTGTTCTGCATCGCCCGTTCACTTTGTCTCACGGCCTCTTGCATTTGCTGTAATACTGGCATTGGGTCATCATCTTCACTAATCTCACGAACAAAAGCAGCAACATTGATTAAAAAATCAGCAATGATAATGTTAGCCTCATCATAAAGCTGTGCCCAGTCTTCAGTACGACGTGCCATCAACTGCTCAAGCATCTCAGAGTGGGTAAGCATGGTGGCTAAATTCTGCCATAAGCGCATTTCATCTTCAAATTCAAAAGCCACGGAGTCAAAGCGTGTAGAAATATGCAAATTACGTCTTGCCAGCATCGTCTGCCACTCATCTATATTGGCATCTTGAGCGTCAGTGAAATTAAATACCGGCATAACAGGAATCGCTGCCCAAGATAAAATAGCTAACTCGTCTTTATATTTACCGAGTACTGGCTCACGTGCATCGACGACATAAATGGCCATATCACTTGCCAGCAGCTGCCGAATCACTTTGGCCTCTTGGCTATAGTCCTCATTGCTACTTAAGGCATCACCACCTTGGGCAATATCTGCTGCCAAAAACTGCTGCAAACGCTCAATGCCATCACGCCGACTGGCGGTATTGTCCTCTAACCAATCCATTAATCCTGACGCATCTTCTAAACCCGGTGTGTCATACAATACCACCAACACTTCGCCCGTTTGGCTGTCTGTTAATTTGGCTTGCTCTACATGACGGGTAGTTGCGGCTTCATTTTTGACTTCACCAAAATAGACGTCACGCAATAGTGTACGCAGTATGGATGTCTTGCCCGTATTGGTATGACCAACGACGGCCAATTTTAGCGGTTCACCACTGGCGATGGTTTTCCTTGTCATACTTGTCGTTGTTGTTAATGGTTCAGTTGATAAAGGTTGATTGTCTTGAGTTTCCACTGACTCAGTTACAGCTGATTTTAAAGTGCTGTTTGCGGTATTAGAGGTTGCCTCATAAGCCTTATCTGCAAAGAGACCAGCAGGCTTATTGTGTTCATAACTCTCTTTTTTATTATCATTATTCATAATATCGTCTTATATTTATTAATGACCAAAACATACAGTGGCTTTTATTGTAGAACAAATTGTGTGCTATTTCGGTATTAATACTAACCATTTGTCTTAAGTAACTGATAATCCCAGTTTGGCTAGTCAATCAATTATTCACTAGACCAATGTTGCGGGCAGAGAGTGCGGTTTGCCACTGCTGATAACGAACATCTTGATTGTCTGCAACCTGCTTGGTTAAGTCTAAAGCGCTTGCATCACTCAGCAGCTGCACGATGAGTCCATCTTTGGCGTGAGCAGCGATTTGATCAAGTTTGCGTAGCGTGCCACGGTCAGGTAAGGCTTTATGATGAATACCAAGTAAGACCTGCACTGGGTGACTGTCTAAATACGTCTTCAAACGTGCCATATCGTCACGATCATCAACGATACCGAAATTCTCTATCTCGCTATTATTAATATTGGCATCCAGACCTGCAAGCCACCAGTTATCCTGCTCTGCTGGATACTCAAGCAAAGCAACCAGCTTCTTGCCAGCGCTGACGGCTGCTTTTGGCGCAATAGGAACGGGCACTTCATTAAAGTCATCAGCATCTACCACCTGACGTTGCCAAAAGTTTAAAATCTTTTGATAATAGGGCTGCTTGATGTCCAACCGCATCTTTTTACGACGGAACATCAATGCGCAAAACGCCCAAGCAATCGCTCTTGGTACAATACCGTACATCAGCAAACTACCAACCAATAAGCCTGCCCATTGCCGCGCAACAGTCAATGGCATCGCATCAGTCACCAAGCGACTTTGTACGATAGCGGTGCTATCTGGCACATCGAATCCCACCATACTTGGTAACCAGCCAAGTACCTGTGTTAAAGTAATTAGCGCTTGATCGGATAGTAAAGTCGACTCCCAGCTAAAGCTATACTGACGCACAATCAACAGAAAAATAATCGCCAGCAGCATGCCCGTCAACGTTGCCAGCCATAACTGATGACTAAATCGCCCCAAATACCAGCGCATCCCGCTATGCTGTAATTGGCGCTCGTACAAGTCGACTGCCGCCTTGGTAACATCGTCTTTACCACGTATCAGATAACTGGGACTGACAAAATTGGCAAACCAATTCGAAGACTGCTTGCCTTGATTAATCAGGGTCATCACCAGCCAGCCTAACAGCATAATGGTATGAAAACCCAGCAAGCAAACCAATACATAAAAGAAATTCACCACATTGGTCTGTAGTAAGGTGAATAAGCCCAAAAATCCCGAGAGACACCACACCACGCTCATGACTACCATGATGCCTTTGATACGCCCGTCAATTTTGCCCAATACTCGTGCCAGCGCACCGTTACTATCGATACGTGAGGCTCGGCGGTGCAATTTTTGAATGGGTTTGCCATCCTCACCTTGTAGTTTTTCCGTGATAAGTAGCGGGTCAGTGGCAAAGACATGTTGCTGCGTCTCAAGCGTGCGTACCAACTCAGTCAATTGATCTTGGGGTGATAGCATAATGCGATAACATCCATATAAAGGCGTTTATGTAGGAGATAATTCTTGATTATTGTAGCGTATATATGAGGACACGCCTTCGCCAAATGTTAAAAAATGAACATTTATTAAGCATTTTTATCATGGTAAAGACAATAAAAATCAGCCAAAATGAATAATGAACGAAATGATAATGACAATAGTGTAAAAAAACAGAGGGTGAAAAAACGCTGTTAAAGAAAATCCAGAAAAGGAATCATCATGAATAACAGAACGTATCTAATCGTTGGTGGTACAGGCGGCATTGGTAGAGCGATGATTGAGCAATTAGTAGATGGCACTGCCAGTGGCAATAAGGATGAGAATGCGAATACCGATAATGGTGGAAAACAAGGTATTCATGTTTTTGCGACTTATCATCGCAATGTACCTGATTTTGAGGCTGACAATCTGCATTGGTTACCCATGAACCTCTGCGACGAACAGAGTATCCAACAAGCAGCCGAGGTTATTCAGCAGCAAACCACTCATATTGATTGGATTATCAATTGTGCAGGGTTATTACATACGGCGACGCAGCAGCCAGAAAAAGCGCTGCGTCAGGTTGAGACTGATTTCTTTTTACAAAATATGCAAGTGAATGCCTTAGCCAGCTTGCTTATTGCCAAACATTTTAGACCACTATTAGCCAAATCTGCGCGTAGTAATGACAAGCCCGCAATCTTTGCAACGATATCCGCGCGCGTTGGCAGTATCAGTGACAACCAACTGGGCGGATGGTATAGCTATCGTATGAGTAAAGCGGCACTCAATATGGGCATGAAAAACCTGAGTATTGAATGGAGTCGCTCGCTCAAAGACGTGTGCGTGGTTGTCCTGCAGCCAGGAACGGTAAATACGCAACTATCAGCCCCTTTTCAAGGTAATGTGGCCGAAGGTCAGTTGTTCTCGCCAGCCTACAGTGCGGAATGCTTATTAGAAGTACTTAACCGTATGACAGCTGCGCAATCAGGAAGCTTTGTTGACTGGGCAGGGGAATCCATACCTTGGTAGCTCTAAACGATTAAAAGATTCATAAAGCCAATTCAATAGATAAAAACAGGGCGTGTCGTTGTCGTTAATATGATGACAATGACACGTCCTGTTTTATTGATAATATAAGGGTGATTCTTAGATAGGAAAATGCTTAGTTCGCCATAAACAAGTCCATAAACTCATGTACAGGTGTGTGCTCTAAGCGGGTTTGATCGCTACAAAGGGCAAAAATATCCTGACAGCGACTGTCGATAAATCGCGTCGCCAAACTGGCACGAAACTTGGCTTCTAATATCGGCAAGCCCTCAGTACGGCGACGTTTATGTCCGATTGGGTATTCGACGGCAACCTTGTCGGTACTGCTACCATCTTTAAAGAATATCTGAATGGCATTGGCAATCGAGCGCTTACTTGGGTCATGATAATCTTTTGAATAACCCGCATCTTCTTCTACAATCATCTTGCGGCGTAGACCATCAATTAAAAGATGGTGCTGTGCATGATAATCGTCTTCATAATTTTCTGCCATTAAATCGCCAGTTAGTAGAGGCACCGCGACCATATATTGCAAACAATGATCGCGATCCGCAGGGTTGGCCAATGTGCCTTCTTTAGAGATAATTCTAATCGCGGATTCATGAGTGGTCAGGACAATTTTTTCAATATCGTCGATTCTGTCATCAATACGTGGATGTAAAATCACAGCCGCCTCACAAGCAGTCTGCGCATGAAACTCGGCAGGAAAGCTTAACTTAAATAAGATATTTTCCATTACGTAACTGCCAAACTCACGCTGGAAAGTAAAACGGCGCTCGTTTGCAGGTTTAAGGGCTAAGTCTTTATTGGTATGGCTAAACAATACATCATAAAACCCCCACTGCGATGCAGAGAGTGCCCCAGGAATACCCATTTCACCGCGACGGGTAATATCAACCAAGCGTACCGCGCGACTGGTAGCGTCGCCTGCCGCCCAAGATTTACGGCTACCGGCATTGGGTGCATGACGATAGGTACGCAACGCCTGACCATCGACGATCGCCTGCGAGATGGCAGCCATGATACGCTCACGTGGCAATTTATAGAGCTTGGCGACCACAGCAGTAGAGGCCAATTTAACTAAAAACACATGATCAAGACCCACACGGTTGAATGAGTTTTCCAGTGCAATTACACCCTGAATCTCATGTGCCATAATCATAGCCTCGAGTATCTCACGCATGGTTAATGGCGGATGATTGCGACTGACACTTTGTTGGCTGATATAATCGGCGACTGCTAGGATACCGCCTAAATTGTCCGAAGGGTGCCCCCATTCAGCAGCCAGCCACGTGTCATTATAATCGAGCCAGCGCACCATACAGCCGATATCAAAGGCGGCTTTGATAGGATCTAGTCTGTGGGCTGTACCCGGAACGCGCGCACCATTAGGTGTAAGCTGATCGGCACAATCAGGACCCAAATGCTTAGTACATTCAGGGAAACGTAGCGCAAGCAGACCGCAGCCAAGCGTATCCATCAAGCAATGACGTGCGGTATTCCAAGCATCTGCGCTATTGGGGGAGTCTTTATCTATCGAATAATTAAGCACATAATCAGCAATCTTTTGAATCTCAATGTCATATTCTGGACGGACATTGCTTTCTACCGTTGCATCATTTTTATTTGAATTTGTTGTATCTGAATTATCATTTGACATGGTGGTCTCCTCTTCCTTGAGTGTGCTACTTCCTTGACCCATTATCTCGGTCATCTTTTTAAATTAGCCATCATTTAAAAGTAGCATACTCAATATGAAACAACCAAACTGAATTATGTTAAAAATTAAAACCTTGCGGCGCGCTTAAATCATCAAATATAGCAGACCTAACACAAATAAAGCCGCCATGATAAACAGCAGAAAACTTAATACTTTGTTCGTTGTGGAGGCAGACTCAGTACGCTCTTTTTGTACTTTGTTTTTCTTGGCAACGTATAGAACCATTTTTACATGCTCTATGTTATCTTCGAGATAATGATCGCCTTCAGGTACAAACCCCAAGGACTCATAGAAGCTAAGTAAATAGGCTTGTGCAGAGAGTATAATCGGGCGCTTCTTACCATATTTTTTACGGCAGTGCGCAATGGCATGAATCATCATCTGCCGTGCGATACCCTCACCTCTGTGCTCTGATAATACCAGCACTCTACCGATGGCAGGCATAGCAGTATGATTGGTCTTAATCGTAGGGTCGGCGACCGATAGATTGGATTTTAATTTATTAAATTCAGGCGGAATGATACGGCAGTAGCCTACCAACGCCTCGTTTTGATGCGCGATAAGATGTAGGCAGTCAAAGTCCATCTCATCCATATCTTGATAAGCGCAGTTTTGCTCAACCACAAACACTTGTGATCGGGCTTTTAAAATATGATAGAGATCAACTGAGGTCAGCTCATCAAAGGTTTTGATAGAAAATTCACAAGTCATAGTGGGCTAGCTTCTGGAAATAGGCGGTAAAAGATTGGCATTATAACGATTTAGGCACACATTAACCATTCCTAACCCTTTAGAGTCTGGCTGATTTTATCCAAATTTAAGCTATCCGACATGGCATTGAATATCTCAAAATACTTGCCGTGTTTCTCATATAGCGCTTCATGCGTACCGGTTTCAACCACGCGACCATCTTCTATCACGACCAAGTCATCCGCATCGATAATTTGGGCAATATTATGCGAAACCATAATCACGGTACGATCTTTTTTGATGAGATCTAGGCTCTTCTTCACTTGTTGGCTGGCGATGGCATCGAGGCTAGCGGTTGGCTCATCCAAAAACACAATAGGCGGATCTTTTAAAAACATCCGTGCCAGCGCGATACGCTGCTGTTGACCACCAGACAATGACTTTGCTGTACTCTCATAGCCTTTTGCTAAATTAATAATTTGCTCATGAATGGAGGCTTTTTTTGCTGCAATGATAATATCTTCCTCTGTCGCATTCATATCACCATAGCGAATATTTTCGCTAATCGTACCGGAAAATATATGATTACTTTGTAGTACCAAGCCAATATTTTGACGCAATTCATGAGTATCGCAGTCGGCTAAATTATGTCCGTCTAGCCATATGGTACCGCTATCTGGCGCATAAAACTTTACCAATAAGCTGATAATCGTACTCTTGCCAGCACCGCTCAAACCCACCAGCGCAGTAATACGATTGGGCTTGATAGTAAAGCTGACATCTTTTAGCGCTTGCGTGCCATTCGGATATGTGAAATCGACGTTTTTCAGCTCAATATGACCTTTTAAATTTTCACTACTTCTGCCCGTGATATCTTCAACTTGGCTTTCATCTTCTAATATATCAAAGAAGCCTTCAGCGTAAGTCAGGGCATTATTAATCTGATCATAAATACGATGCAATTGGCGGATAGGGGCGGCGACGTTTTGGAATAGCATGACATGGAATAAAATCATACCAATGGTCATCTCGCCTTTTAATACAAAGTAGGACGTCAGCAGAATAATAACGACTACACCAATTTGCTCAATAAAGGTCTTTATCGCATCATAAATAAAACCAATACTGCGAATACGCAGCTGATTGTCAGTCATGTCTTTTTGAATGGTTAAATGTTTTTCTGCTTCTATCGACTCACGAACAAAGGATTTCACCACGCTGATGGAGTTGATCAAGGAGATAACCAAGCCACTTTTGGCTTCTCGATAGCCACGCATCTGCCGACGGAATCCTTGTAGACGCCGCGCTTGTTTTTGACTGATGAAGAAATATATCGGGATGATAATAAGACCGACCAAGCCTATCCAAAAATTGGTCGAAAACATAATGATGAGTGAGACGATCGCGCTGGCAAATAGCGGTAACATATCGATAAAGAAGTTTTGCACTAAACTGGTTAAGCTACTGACACCATAGTCGATACGCGTTTGCAACTTGCCGCTGTCGTTTTCGCTACTGGTATAAAATGCCATCCGATAGGTGAGGATGCGCTCAATGATTTTTTGTGATAAATCACGTGATAGATTGATACGAATCTTTTCGCCAAAGAAGCGTTGCCCAAACGAGATGAATATCGACAAGATCTCTTTGGTTAAGAGTACCGCACTAATGATGCCGAGCATACGCAAGCCTGCCTGCCATGGCTCGGCAAGCGTGGAAATTTCGGTCAAAGTATCAACGGCATAGCGCAGCACAAAGGCATTGACCTGAGCGGTAAACGAACCCAGCACGGTCAATATCAAAGTGGCAATAATTAATACTTTATATGGCGCGGCAAAAACGGCAAGCTTTTTGAGGATATCCCATAACAAAGCGCGCCGCTCCGTTTTTTTGAGTGGCGGCTTCTTCTCTAGCGGAGGTTTGTTGAGTGTAGGAATAGTTGGCATAATACCTTATTACAAAGTTACATTAATTACTAAGACGTCTGTTTTTTATTGGGCCTCTAGATTGATTGATATCTTGTGCCAATGTATTTAAATTATCAGTAGGAGGCGCATACACTTGCAAGAGAATGTACTCAACCAGTTCATAAGCATCCATAGTATCGTTCAAACTTAATTCATTATCTGAATGACTGCCAGCGTTACCTAACCATTTCACAGCTTCAAGATGCTCTTTTATAGTTTGATATTTATCTGGTAGATGTTCTTTAATCCTACTATGTAGAGACATTTTTTTACTGTCATCTTTTTTAGAATACAGGTCTACACCTTGATCGGTAAGAACTTCTTCGATAGATATTCTTATTAAGTTGGCTGCTGCAGAAGGAGAGGTAAAGAATAGTTCGAATGACTGATTGAGTAGTTTTTCGATATCAGCAGGTGTATCTTCTGGGATAGTGATTAACTTGAGATTTGGATGGAAAAATAATGGTCGATAGTCGCTATACCAATATTGTGATTGACTACCAAACTCATCGACGTCTATATCAAAATCCACGTTTCCGCGTCCTGTACATACAACTTTACTAGCACATTTATGGTTATTACATTCAAAAATGCAGTGAAAAATATAATCAATCAAGTCTTGATCAAGCTCATGTTTATTCTGCATTTCTTTTGCATCAAGTTCTTCAAATTCTTCAAAGCTATTTTCTTTAATTCGTAAAAGTCCAATATTACACTTAGGGCAAATATAATCAGGTGGGTCATCTACGGTAAATCGCCGCTTATATAGATCTCTATTCATTCCTTGATACCTTAATTATTAGTTAAAAGCATCTGCTGGTACAAAGACTTCACCAACCATGATACGTCTTGCCGAGCGGCTCATTGATACTTTTTTAGCCTGCCAGCGTCCATCGACTTGCTCAGTTTTTCCGCCTACTAATAACGTTCCTGATGGATGACCAAAGCGCACTTCACTAAGTTGATTTTTAGATTGACCGCCACCTGCCGCTTCATTGACCAATGTACCCTGTGTCGTTGCTGCCGCTGCTATTGCAACCGCTGCTGTGCCCATCATGGCGTGATGCAGTTGCCCCATACTCATGGCGCGTACGACTAAATTAATCTCATCAGCATTAACAGATTTACCACTAGAGGCGGTATAGCTCTGTGCTGTGCCAACCCAAGCGATTTTAGGAATATGTTGACTGGTTTGCGCTTCACTGACGTCTTTAAACAGCCCCATCGCAACGCCGCCTTTGGCACGGATTTTCTCAAGCTTGGCAAGTAGCTCGCTATTACTATTGATGTCGCCTTGTAGCTCAGTACCGGTAAAGCCCAAATCTTCTGCTTTCATAAAGATGGTTGGGATACCAGCACTAATAAAAGTTGCTTTAACACTATCGCTAGCCAAGCCACAGCCAGATACATCAAAGTCATCGACCAAGTTGCCAGTGGGGAACATATCGCTTGATGAATCAACGGGATCAATAAATTCGATTTTGACTTCAGCAGCAGGGAAGGTCACACCGTCTAATTCAAAATCGCCAGTTTCTTGTACTTGTACGTTACCATTTTCATCTTTGTATACAGGCACGTAGGCGATAATGGTTTTACCGATATTTTCTTGCCAAATACGTACTTCGCAAATGCCAGTATTCGCACTATTTGCGATCTTATCAGTATCGACTAAGCCCATATTGATGGCACAAGCACCTACCGCAGCGGTTAAATTACCACAATTTCCCGCCCAATCAATAATTGGTTTGGCGATATTGACCTGTCCAAACAAGTAGTTCACATCGTGGTCTGATCTAGAAGACTTAGATAAGATGACTGTTTTTGAGGTGCTAGAGCTGCCATTGCCTAAGCCGTCGATTTGCTTACCATAAGGATCAGGGCTACCGATGACACGCAATAAGAAACTATCACGCGACTTGCCAGCGACTTGGCAACGCTGTGGTAAATCAGATAGTTTAAAGAATGTACCTTTTGAGGTGCCGCCACGCATATAGGTGGCGGGGACAGATAGTTGTGGGGCAAAAGCAGGGTTTGGTCGGGTCATTTTTTTATTCCTATTATTTTAGTACGATATATTCATCACCGTTTTGAATGACCATTGTTAATGATTCAATAGATTGCGGCGACAACATATTTAAAGACTCACTGGTTTCTTCAGAGCTTTGTGCAGCTGCTTGTTGCAGCCAATAACGTGCTTTTTCTTCATTTTTTCGAACACCCCATCCGTTTAAATAGGCTGCTGCTAAAAAGTTCTGTGCCTGCAGATCGCCTTCTTTTGAGGCAATAGACAAAAGCTTAGCAGCTTTAGTCAAATCTTGCTTGGTACCCCATCCTTTTATATACATAAGGGCTAAAGTTGTCACGGCATGAATAAATCCACTTTCAGCGGACAAACTGTACCAGTAACACGCTGCTACTAAGTCTTGACCGACACCATCACCAGTATGAAATTTAAGCGCCAAGAGATACTGCGAAACTGGGTCGCCTTCATCAATGCCAGGTCTCAAATCGGACTTAGCCATTTCAAGTTGTTCCCGTCGAATTTGTATAATACTATCAACGGATTCTTGTATATCGCGGCCGGTACGTACATTAGAAACCCAACAACCAATAATAATAGCAATAACGACAATGGAAATAGAGACGTCTACTATTGATAAATCAGTGAGACTACTACAACCGCTAAGATTCAATACAGAAATCAAAATAATAAAAATTCTATTGATGTTTTTCATGCCACTTCTTATGATAAAAAATGACAATTATACTAAATAGAAAAACAAATGTTTATTTTTTTAAGAAAATTCATTTAAATAAAGTACTATAAGCAATGTATTTAATGGATAGAAGCCTAATAAGACTAAGGAGTATCAGAATCTATTGTGAGACTACTAAAAAAGCCAATGCCATATAAATATAACATTGGCTTTTGTCACGTGTACGACAGCTATCGTTGTTGTTTATTCGTTTCTATTAAACGATATCTAGCGTGCCATCGATAAACTCTTTAGCAAAGCGCTGTAGCATACCGCCAGCGTTATACATTTTAACTTCATCAGCAGTATCTAAACGACATTTCACTGAGGCTTTATCGACAGTACCATCTGTGCGGTTAATGACCAATGTCATCTCACCACCAGCCGACACTTCGCCTTCGATATCGAATATTTCAGTACCATCGATATTTAGGATATTACGATTGACACCTTCTTTAAACTGTAAAGGTAGCGCTCCCATACCGACTAAGTTTTGACGATGGATACGCTCAAAATCTTCTGCGACGACGACTTCAACGCCAGCTAAACGTACACCTTTAGCAGCCCAGTCACGGCTTGAGCCTTGACCGTAGCCATCACCAGCGATGATGATAAGTGGCTGTTCACGGTTCATATAGGTCTCAATTGCTTCCCACATACGCATGACCTGACCTTCTGGCTCTACTCTAGCAAGTGAACCTTGGATCACCTCACCTTTCTCGTCACGTACCATCTCATTCAATAGCTTAGGATTGGCAAAGGTCGCACGCTGCGCCGTTAAGTGGTCACCGCGATGGGTCGCATAAGAGTTATAGTCTTCTGCCGGTAAGCCCATAGTATCAAGATACTCGCCAGCTGCTGAGTCACCCAAAATCGCATTGGACGGTGAGAGATGGTCAGTAGTAATATTGTCACCCAATACCGCTAATGGACGCATACCTTTTAGCTTATTCATCGCCGCCATTTTGCCTTCCCAATACGGCGGACGGCGAATATACGTAGTCATCTCACGCCAGTCATAAATTGGACTTAACGCTTTGCCGGTGTCTTTTTTGGCTTCATCAAACATCGGGATATAAACGGCGTTGAACTGCTCAGGCTTCACGGCTTTGGCAACGATGGCATCCACTTCGTCATCATCAAACCAGATGTCTTTTAGATAAACATCATTGCCGTTTTGATCTTTACCTAATGAATCTTTTTCGATATCAAAGCGAATATTACCGGCGATAGCATAGGCAATCACCAATGGTGGCGACGCTAAAAACGCTTGCTTGGCATACGGATGGATACGACCGTCAAAGTTACGGTTACCAGACAGTACAGCTGTGGTGAACAGATCATTATCGATGATCTCTTTTTCGATATCAGGGTCTAATGCGCCGCTCATGCCGTTACAAGTGGTACAAGCAAAACCAACCACGTCAAAGCCAATTTCTTGTAGCTCTGGCATCAGACCAGCTTCTTCTAAGTACATTTTGACCGTTTTTGAGCCGGGTGCTAATGAGGACTTCACCCAAGGCTTACGTAATAAGCCTTTCTCATTAGCATTACGAGCAACTAAGCCCGCTGCAACCATATTGCGTGGGTTAGAAGTATTGGTACAGCTGGTAATTGCGGCAATAATCACCGCGCCATCTGGCATCAGACCATCTTTTGGTTCTGGTAATTTATCTTCAGGAGCGTGAGCAATACCTTTGGCAACCAAATCCGTGGTGGATACGCGAGCATGCGGACGTGAAGGACCTGCCATATTACGGACAACAGCGGACAAATCAAACTCAAGCACACGCGCGTATTCCGCATTTTCCATGCCATCAGCCCATAGACCAGTTTGCTTGGCATACTGCTCAACCAATTTGATTTGAGCCTCAGAACGGCCAGTGAGACGTAAATAGTCGATGGTTTGCTCATCGATATAGAACATTGCCGCCGTCGCGCCATATTCTGGGGTCATGTTTGAAATAGACGCACGGTCACCGACGCTCAGTTGGCGCGCACCTTCACCGAAGAATTCAATATAGGTAGAGACAACGCCTGCATCACGTAAAAACTCAGTCATCGCAAGTACGAGATCCGTACCAGTAATGCCTTTTTGCAACTTGCCAGTTAATTTAACACCAACGTAATCTGGTAGGCGCATATAAGACGGGTTGCCTAGCATAACGCTCTCAGCTTCCAATCCGCCAACACCGATAGAGATAACGCCAAGCGCATCGACCATAGGCGTATGGCTATCTGTACCGACTAAAGTATCGGCAAAGGCTACTTGTTCACCGGCTTTGTTTTGGACGACTTGGACGACAGGCGACATTTTTTCTAGATTGATCTGATGCATGATGCCGTTACCGGGCGGTACGACGTTGACATTATCAAAGGCATACTGGCACCAGTTGATAAAGTGAAAGCGATCATCGTTACGGCGCTCTTCGATAGCACGGTTTTTCTCAAAAGCGTTTTCCTCAAAGCCGGCATGTTCAACGGCTAGTGAATGGTCAACAATTAATTGCGTTGGCACGATTGGATTCACTTTAGACGGATCGCCACCTTGCTCAGCGATGGCATCACGTAGACCTGCCAAATCGACAAACGCGGTCTGACCTAAGATGTCATGACAAACCACGCGGGCAGGGTACCAAGGAAAATCTAAATCTTGTTTGCCCTCAATATGTTGTTTTAAAGCAGCTGTTAGCTCTTCTGGTGGGCAACGACGTACCAAGTTTTCACATAGTACTTTTGAGCAAAACGGTAGCTTGTCATACGCGCCAGCTTCAATATTTTCGACAGCCTCGCGGGTGTCAAAGTAATAGAGGTCGGTATCTGGCAGGGGCTTTTTGAATTGATCATTCATTGGTTGTACTAGAGCGTTGTCCATGATTCACCTTTGGCAGTTGGCTGGTTTAAATTTAAAAAATAGTCATTCTTTTAGCAAAGTCATTAGTGGAATTAGAAGTTAGAAGAAGGCTTTGCTAAAAAAATATGGCTAAAAAGAAAGTGAGGTTATTAAGAAAAAGTTTAACTGCTAAATTGTGAATATATCTAGCAGTTAAACTGGTTATCTCGCATAAGCACTTATCCGAGATAGTAAATATATATGGATTAACGCGCGCTCATCTCTGGTACTGGACGCAGCTCTTCACCGGTATATTCCGCACTTGGGCGAATGATACGGTTATTAGCACGTTGCTCAAATACGTGTGCTGCCCAACCTGTTAGACGCGAGCAAACAAAGATTGGCGTGAACAACTTAGTTGGAATGCCCATAAAGTGATAGGCTGAGGCATGGAAAAAGTCAGCATTACAGAACAGCTTTTTCTCGCGCCACATGACTTCTTCACAGCGTACTGATACTGGATATAGCACTTCATCACCAACGTCAGCAGCTAGCTTCTCAGCCCAGCCTTTAATAACGACGTTACGTGGATCTGATTCGCTATAGATGGCATGACCAAAGCCCATAATTTTGTCTTTACGCGCTAGCATACCCATCATTTCTTCTTCGGCTTCATCAGGTGAGCTAAAGCCTTCAATCATATCCATCGCCGCCTCATTAGCGCCACCATGCAGAGGACCGCGTAGTGAACCAATCGCGCCAGTGATACAAGAATGGATATCAGATAGCGTAGAAGCACACACACGAGCGGTAAAGGTCGAGGCGTTGAACTCATGCTCTGCGTACAAGATAAGAGACACGTTCATCACTTTTTCGTGTAGCTCGTTTGGTTTCTCACCCTTTAGCAAATGCAAGAAATGACCGCCAATGGTGGCATCATCAGTTTCGGTTTCGATACGCACGTTGTCATGGGTAAAACGATACCAATAGTTGATAATAGAAGGGAATACCGCAAGCATGCGATCTGCTTGGTCGTTTTCTTCATCAAAACTCATTTCAGTTTCTAAGTTACCCAGCATAGAGCAACCGGTACGTAAAACATCCATTGGATGAGACTCGGCAGGAATGCGCTCAAGCACGTCTTTTAATGACTGTGGTAGACCACGCAAGCTTTTGAGCTTGGTCTGATAAGCGTCAAGCTCAGTTTGGTTCGGCAAGTTGCCATAAAGAAGCAAGTAGGCCACTTCTTCAAAGATGCATTTGTCTGCCAGCTCTGACACGTCATAACCGCGATACGTCAGACCAGAGCCTGACTTGCCGACGGTAGATAGAGCGGTTTTGCCAGCGACTTGTCCGCGTAGCCCTGCGCCTGACAATACTTTTGTTGATGGGTTCTGTGCTGCCATGATGAAATTCCTTTTGTGGGTAGCTTTTTGGGTGAAAAACGGTGTTTCTAAGTTTCTAATAATAAATTTATCAGTTGATGAATGATGATAGCGCCAGTTGAGCGTTAGGCAGGCTGTGGACCATCTAAATCGACATTACAACGCTCAAACTCCGCTTCAATAGGAACATTCAAGACTTCCATTGCGCTGCCTTCGCCTTCTGCATTATTGATTTTCATGTACTTGACACCCAGTGGTGATTCCATGAACGTCTGAATCTCAGTCATCTCTTCTGGAGTAGGATCAGCCATTGGCGTTGCAATCTCTTCACCATTCATGACACGCAATTGCTCATTACCAAACGTAATCAGCTTTTTCCCTACCTCTGACGTATAAAAGTTATGCAACTCTTGTAACTCTGCATCGGTAAACTGACTCTTATAGAAGCTATCGACTTCGGCTTTACCCAAGTCTTTGTCGCGTGATTCGAGACAGCTGACTTGCTCTGCACTGAGCGCACCACTATTGATAACCGGTGCAAATAGTAGGCTGTTGACAGTATCTAGCGTAATCGTTGTCATGACCAAGTCATCTTGAGTGGCAGGTGCGGTAGCATCAACTTCAGCAGTGCTTGCACCACTGGTGGTGTCGTCGGCGGTTTCTGGTGTTTTATCACAGCCCGTCATGAATAATAGCGCCGCAAGCGTGCTGCTCAGTAGTGACGTTTTAAAAGCAGTATTAGCAGTAAAAAATGGCATAAATAACCTAAAAGTAAATGAAGACGGATTTCGAAAAGATAACACACTCAAAGGTGAGCTATCTTTTCAGTATTGCCAATAACTAATTCTTAACTACTTATTAGCAAATAGCTTGTCTAGTGTCTGCTCCAACTCATGATAATTTAAGAAATCATACAGCTCCATGCGGGTTTGCATGGTATCAACAACTTTTTCTTGTGTGCCATCAGTCAATAGATGCTGATAAACGTTTAATGCCGCTTTGTTCATCGCACGGAATGCTGATAGTGGGTACAACACCATCTCGACACCCACGCTATATAGTTGATCAGTGGTGTAAAGGTCGGTCTGACCAAACTCTGTCATGTTGGCGAGTACTGGGATATCCAATACGTCAGTGAACTTACGATACATTTCGATATCGGTTAACGCCTCGGCAAAAATCATGTCTGCGCCTGCTTCTTGGAAGGCAACAGCGCGCTCGACAGCAGCATCAAGACCTTCTACCGATAACGCATCCGTACGTGCCATGACCACAAAATCAGGGTCAGTTTTGGCATCCAATGCCGCTTTTAAGCGATCAACCATTTCTGAAATACTGACGATTTCTTTATTTGGGCGATGACCACAGCGCTTTTGAGCGACTTGATCTTCGATATGTACCGCTGCCACGCCTGCTTTTTCCATTTTTCTGATGGTTTGTGCAATGTTAAACGCGCCACCAAAACCAGTATCGATATCTACTAATAACGGCGTATCAACTGCGTCAGTGATACGTCGTGCATCTTCTAGTACATTATCAAGGCTAGTCATACCCAAATCAGGAAGACCAAATGAGGCATTTGCCACACCAGCACCAGAGAGATATAACGCTTGGTGACCGACTTGGGTCGCCATCATTGCAGTATAGGCATTGATAGCACCTGCAATTTGTAGTGGCTGGTTATTATCATTTTTTTGGGTCAAAGCACTGCGAAAGCGTGCGCCTGCTGAAGGTAAAGTCATGTGAGTGTCCTTGCATAGAGAGATAGTATTATCGTTATTGTGTTCGATTATACCCAATAATCAGTGAGTGCAAAGCATTGTTTGAGTACAATAATTTAAATAATTTAAATAAATAGTTTATTAAAACTAATATTATTCACTATGTAAATAGCATTATCTATAAATTAATGGTTTGCTCAAACTATTATTCATATTGCTGAATTCACAAAGACACGTATAGCCCATTATTTACATTTATTTACAATAGCGGTTGCGCTTATTTTTATCGATTCATGGTTTTAGCTTACCAAAAAGCCCTAATAGCTAAGCTAAAAGGGCTTTTATGATATAAATAGATATTTTTAAAACCGATACCTAGCCAAATAGTCCAGCAAGATTGGCTAAAAATAACAGCGCAAAACCCGTTAAGAAGATGAGTCCTGCGATAGAGAGTGCATTCATACCAAAAGACAGTTTTTTATGGTTTTTAACCAATGAGTAATTCAACCAGCCAAAGATAGGCGCTGAAACAAACGCCGATATCATGGCAAACTTAAGCATAGTACCTAGTTGTCCAGTAAAGAAAGTGATAATCATCAACCCACCACCGATAGCATAGGTCGTCCAAAAAGCGATTTGCTTTTTGTTGATTTCGCTTTCACCTTTTATTAGACGCCAGCACTCAGCGTTGGCACGGCCATAACCGTCTGCACAGGTAATCGTCGTGCCAAACATACACATAAAGGCGACGAAAGCGACCAATAGACGTGACCATTCACCGATGGTTGCGGTATACATGTTGATCAACTGATTGATATAAGCGCCACCGACCAGCTCAATTTCTTGTCCTGAGCCATACTGTACAAACACACCTAACGATAAGAAGAACAATGCCAAAATGGCAGAAACGGCATAACCGACGTTAAAATCAAGCAAACCTTGGCGATGGGTGGTGTGATCGGCTTTGACTTTGGCAGATGTCCACATCGAGGTAATGGCGGCAAACTCAAGCGGTGCTGGCATCCAGCCCATGAGTGCCACGATGAAACCTAAAGTTGCTAAATCCCAAGGGGAAGCCGCGACAAAGTCAGCAGCCATGACTGTCGGCTTGCCAGCAGCAATGATGACAGCAGCGACGGTCGCAGTCGTCAAGGCAATCATAATCCATTTGGTCACACCATCAAGCAGCTTATAGTGACCCGCAATTAAAAAGAACCAAGAAACCGCCACGATAATCAATGACAGCGCCATCGTCGATAGCCCAAGAGAAGCGGGTAGCATAAAACCTAGTATCACCGCCGCGATGAGCGAGACCGCACCCGTACTAATGACAGCTGATAGGATAGAGAGTATAAAATATACCCACAGATATACTTTTGAGCGTTTGGCATAGCCTGCAATCAAACTCTCGCCAGTGTCATAGACGTAGTCGGTTGCAAAGCGAAAAAATGGATACTTAAAAACGTTGGCTAAAATAATCATAATGGCCAGTTGCCAGCCATATATAGCGCCAGCCTGCGTCGATGAAATCAAATGCGAGCCACCGATAGCAGCGGTTGCCATCAAAATACCGGGACCAAAGATGCGCCAGCTAAAGCCTTCTTGCTGCGATGTCGCGGTATCGTCAGTGGCATTTGGGTTGGTGCGTGGGTTATTGAGTGGTTGTGTGGTCATGAATACCTCTAAATGGTTAAAACGGCAAATTATCACTTACCTGTGTCAGCTTGCCAATGATCATGAGAGAAGGGCTTTATAAACTGCTTAAATATAAAACGATTCATCTTGTATCGACTTTAGCACACCGAAGCCAGTCAGGAGAATGATTATTCTAGTTGTTATTACTATTTGTTTGCATTGCCATTCTTTTTAGTTAGCATAATCAGTTGATAATATCAAGTATTAAGGCTGATTATTTTTTAGCGGTTCTTTATAACACAATATCCATTCAATATCTGATAATTTAAGGCTGTGACACAAATTTTTGCTGCCGATAAGTGATGCCGCGCTGCTCATATACCTGATAGGTGGCGCTCAGCAAATCAGAAATGCTGGGATGAACGAAATCTTTGAGTGTGTGCAGATAAATAGGGGAGGTGACGTTTTCGTGTACTAAACGTTGATAACTGATTTGGTCGGTACGCACGGTCTTTAGGCTAGCAGGCACAAGCGTAATGCCTTCGCCAGCCGCCACCAAGCCTAGCGCTACTTGCAAGTCACTCACCGTCGTAGTCATAAAAGGCGAAATACCGTATTGTGCGAATAAGTGTAGTAAAGGTTCAGTAATAGGCGCGCTATGTGCGGATTGCTCAGCGCTTATGCGTCTGGATTTTGTATTATTATCCAGCTTTGCGCTGGTTGATCTTACGCTAGTCGCTATCGGTAAATGGGTTTGATGGTAGAGAATCAGACGATTATTCGCTAAGTCTATCAACCGTTGCTCCTTTACATGCGCCAAAGGATGCGCTTTTGGTAAGGCGACGACATAACGCTCATGACGTAGTAGTATTTGCTGAATCCATGGATCTTGATGGGGGAAACGCCCAAATCCGATGTCTATCTCACCAGATTTGAGTGCCTCTATTTGTTGATATGAGCTGATGTCTTTGAGATTGACGTCGATATCGGGGCTGGATTGCTTCAACATGGCAATAATTTCAGGAAGCAATCCATAAAGCACGGATGGGACAAAGCCAATATTCAGCATGCTACTGGGCGTCGATAGCCGCTGCGTCATGCTGGTGACGGTATCAATTTCTGTCAATATGGCGCTGATTTTGTCGTAAAAGAATGTACCAGCTTCAGTCAGATGTAGCGGTCTATGGTAGCGATCGACCAATTCCACACCCATATCTGTTTCAAGCTGTTTAAGCAGACGACTCAAGCTTGGTTGTGACAATCCAGTTTTAGTCGCTGCGGCACTAAAGCTCCGTGAATCTGCGATAGCAATAAAAGCGTTGAGCTGTTTTAAATCCATATCTTTATGCTCACTTGTTTATGATGTCACCGTTGCTTGTGGCTTATCTTCTCTTGGCTATTTTGATTATTTTATCCGAATAAGAGCAGTAAGCGACAAATTATGCTTGAAGCGAACGAGGCGAGCTACTATATTGTTTATTAACGTTAGTGTTACAATTTAGCAAACAATAAAAACTTTATTCTTAATTCTAGCTATTATCTACTTTTTCGCGGTAAAAACTGGTTTGGTATTACTTCATGAGCGACAAAAAAAATAGCCCTAATGCGCAGTTAGAGGCAAATTTAGCCAAAATTGCTAATACTAAGCCACGTAAGCGTATGCGTAAAGATAATATCTACGAGCGTTTTATCACGCGTGTCGAAAATGTCGATAGTAATGAGGATAACGCTACTTTCAAAGAAAATGCATTAAAACCACTAGAGAATACCAATCATCTTTCATCGTATGAGCCATTAAGCGCCACAGAGCTAGAATTATTTGCTACTTTAGAGCAAGAAAGCGTGAGCGCAGGTATTAATGTAGATTTTTCTGATGACGATAAAGACGAGGGTTTTTCGACAAATCATGCACCGATAGCTAATACTGACAACTCTTTAGACTCTGATGCAAATAACGATAAATCTTCTTTATATATCGCTGACAGCGCAAATGCTGATGATTTAAAACGTCAAGATTCAGAAAAATTAGCAGCGGAAAAAGTTAGAAACGAACAACTATCTAATAATAACGACGCTGTAAATGACAGTGCCATTGCTAAACAATTAGCAAAATCAAAGGAAAAGCAAGTAAGTAGCAAAAAACCGCTTATTATTGGCATGATATTTGGCTCATTATTGATTGCTATTATTGTAGCAACACTAATTTTCACCGGTGTTCTATCGACCTCAACGAAAACGATTGCACCTGATAGTGCAGAGACGAAAACAACAACGACAGATGCAGCACCAGCTGTTAGCACTGGCAAAGCAGTAGTAACCGATGACAACCAACCTTCTGCTGATACAGGCGCGATAGACAAATCGACAGTGATATCGCAACCAGAGGAATCCCCCACTGAGAATCCAGACACCAATCCTAATGGGGTAGAGACTACTGAAGCCCCATCGACCATGCCAGCAGCTGAGGCAGCCATCACTTATGATGACTTTAGAGAAGAATCCCAAAGTACCTTGTATCGTGAGACCAATGATTAGGGTCTGCTGCACATTCATAATTTCAACTAGTCATTCAATCTAAGGTATATTCTCAATTCAAATGGACTGAATTTTGCCAAGCAGCGTTAAATATCTGCTTAATACCTCGAGATAGTCTGTGCTATTTTACTTATTAGACTGCAATTCATCTCATTTTTATCACCATTTTTCAAATTGCTCATCAGCAATTAGCCATACAATAATAGTGCTTTCAAGCCGCTTATCAGTCAATTCTATCGCTCATACCAAAAATCATTGCAACATACCCGAGAGCCCGTATCCTGAGATCAAGGATACGGTGATAGGCCGTTCATAACATGGATTGACTCGGTATTGAATTATGACTCTCTCAGACAATAAAAGTGATATCAATAAAAGTGTTGGCTTATCCAGTAATTCTAATAACGAGCCACTATTAGCAACCGACACAGCAAAGCTAGCAAAAGACAGTTTGCTGAGTCATGTAAAATGGTTTGCTATAGTGGGTGTCTTGTTGTTAATGACTATATTTGTGTCGGCTCGTTTTTTTTCAACAATCCCTCAAACATCCATGGTAAGTGTTCATCTACCTGTTACGGTAGCTACTCATCAAATCAACGAGTCGGCAGCAGATAGTTCACCTCTAGCAGAGGTTAAAAAAAATCACAATCAGGCTAATGTTGAAGCTAAGCACGCTCAAGTCGAGACTGCTATCAGTTATGGTGATTTTAGACAGGAAGCACAGAATATCTTATATCGTGAGCCAGAAGCGTCTGTCTCACATGTGAACCTAAATACAGCTAGCATTGAGCCTGCGATTAGTCATGAAGATTTTAGAGTAGAAGCAAAAAACATCTTATACCGTGAGGAAAAATAATCAAGTTTATATGCTAATACAATAGCATTGAAACGCAGATGACGACTTATTTAAAACCAGCTATTTGACATATGCATATCTCCAGATAGCTTTGTAAGCAGGCAGAGAAGCTCCTACTCATTGGAGGGATTTGGTTAACTTAGCCTCGTTATATCCTGATATTGAAATAATATAAACGCGAGTAATGAGAGTGCTAATATTCACACCTTCATTAGGAGAAAAATCTGCAAGATTGATTGGCTGACCACTCTTTGAAAAGCAAAGTGGGTATTCAATAAATGGTTGATAAGTTTATTATGCATATTGCATTTTCGACATTTAATTTACAAAGGCGGCAGTATTTTTAACGGCTTTACAAATTATTAATACTGAGTGCTCAGATGCATTTCAATCAAATAGCTGTAATAGAAACATTGTTATAGATTTAATTCTATAGTCAATCCTATATAAATCAGATACGGTGTCAGGCTCGCTTAGTCTACTATTTGTAGTACTTTCGCTCGCCTTCCTTGTATCTGAATTATATTGTACCGGCTATATATTCATAAAGGTTCAAAAAACATTACACTCGTTTCAGTAGGCGCATAAGGTTTATGGTTGCTGTTCTTAGGAATAACAACAACTTCACCAGCGTTCACCTCTACGGTTTTGTCTTCTAATATAATAAATAACTGGCCTGACAATACGTGAAATAGCTTATCTTCATATTCGTGATTATGCCATTCATATTCACCTTTCAATTTAGCCAGTTTTACGGTTAATTGATTAAACTGAGCGATATCAGTAGGCTTCCAAAACTGTTCAATATCATCAAGCTCTTTTTTTATATTCGCTATCAGCAGACTCATGCTTACTCCTTTTTGGTATGTGAATACCATTGAATTATATTTAATTGATAATCATTAACATTAAGATGATTGTTTATTACTAATAATGCTATTATTGCTTCAAGACTGGAGAACTGGCTATTTATACGTGTAAAGCTATTTTTAGCTGGATATAACATAAACACACATACCAAAACATCTTGATTGTATTTATATGGCAAACTTACATGCATTTTACGACCACTATCAGACCGAATACTGGTCTTTCGATCATCCTGATTCTGACTATTTGATTAAACGTCCAACTTATGATGGCAGCTCTGGTTATGGTGACTTACTGAGCTTGCATAATGGTATCGTGCTCGGTCGAAACAGCATTGCTAGCAGCCAATCTTTGGTGGAACCCGCCGCACCATTTTCTTGTGATGTAGGGATGCACTTAATTGTAGATGCGAACTATACCTTACATGCTAGTAATTTACGGACTGATACAAGTATTCATTCGCAGCAAATTTGGCGACGATCAGGAGATTTTGGTGATATAAACTCTATAGTTGACACTGAATATTTGCAGAATTCCCCTATAAATAGCCATATCGTAACAATCGATTTTAATCAAACATTGTTGTCGCGCTGGGCAGAAAGCTTCGCTGTTCCAACATGGCTATTACCTTCTAATAATCAAGATCCTGAAATGGTTCAAGTCAGCTTATCCAACCAGCCACGTCTACTTGCTCGTGCAGCTTATATCCTCTCTTTACCTTGCTGTACTTTGAGTGATCGATTAGCTTTAGAGAGTCAAGCATTGCTGCTTTGCCAAGATATTTTAGGCATTCAAGATATATCAGGCCGATTAGCAAACCAAAAAAGCCAAATTGATCAGGCCGTTGATATTATTCGCCAAGAGTACAGTAATAAATTAACAATTTCCTTGTTGGCTCAACGAGTGGGTATAAACGAATGCTATCTCAAGCAACAGTTCAAACAACAAACGGGTAAAACAATCGGCAGCTTTATCCGTGAACTGCGTATGCAGGAAGCAATGCGTTTGTTGCTAGATGAATATAAAAGCGTCCAAGAGACTGCATGGTATGTTGGCTATCGTGATCCTAGCAATTTCAGTAAAGCTTTTGCCAAATTTTATGGCGTTACACCCACACAACTTATCTAGCCAACCAATAGATGTCAAGCTGCCACAATCTTCTAAAATCAGCTAAATAAGCATTGCTGATATACGACTTATTTATGCCAAACCTATGTTGCGCCTGAGTTAATTCAATCTTTAAACCTTGGTAAATGCTGAGGTGTCGTTCCGAATAAGTTCCCTTATTCACGGTATAACTTCCCAATTTCACCTTATATTCAACTTACCTATTCAAACAAGCATAGTATGATTGATTCTCATTTATGCTTTAATGAAAAATCCTAGCAATGAGTTTTATAGACTGTTGGTGGTATGTTTCAGCGTAGTAAAAAGTCATTCGTAATAAGTAAGAAGAACTTCAATAATGCGCTCACTATCTTTGTTACTCATTTTACTCTGTGCCGTTTCTCTTATGCTGGGCTCAAAACAGACCTCACTTATCGCCCTCTTTAATTTCTCCAACGATGCATGGTTGACCCTAACGGCGAGCCGTATACCACGGCTGATTGCGCTGGTACTGACAGGAGTGGGTTTGTCTGTTAGCGGCGTGATTTTACAGCACATCGTCCGTAACAAGTTTGTTGAGCCCGCAACTTCAGGGGGTTTGGATGCTGCCAAACTTGGCATTTTGGTCTCGCTCACCATGCTTCCTAATGCCAGTACGAGTAGTAAAATGATCTTTGCGCTGGTTTTTTGCTTTGCCTCAAGCTTACTTTTTATTCTCATTATTAGCCGTATTAAGTTTAAGAGCGCTGTTCTTATTCCTGTCCTTGGGTTGATGTATGGCAGTGTGCTGAGCTCAATTGCGGAGTTTTATGCGTATCGCCATAATATTTTACAAAGTATGCAAGGGTGGTTATTGGGAGATTTTTCAAGGGTTGTACAAGGTCATTACGAGCTGATTTATATTATTTTGCCCATCATTGTATTAGCCTATATTTATGCCCATCGCTTTACGGTACTGGGTATGGGCGAGGACATGGCCGCCAGTCTAGGACTCGGCTATGCGGCGACAGCTGCCTTAGGGCTTATGCTAGTCTCAGTAACGGTGGCCGCTTCAGTCATCACCATCGGCGCCATACCTTTTGTGGGGCTGGTTATTCCAAATCTAGTCGCTCTAAAGTACGGGGAAAACCTGTCGCGGACACTGCCAGTAGTCGCCTTAGGCGGTGCTTGTTTGCTGCTGATTTGTGATATTTTTGGGCGGCTCGTCATTTATCCTTTTGAGGTTCCTATTGGCCTTACCGCAGGCGGGGTAGGCGGTGTGATATTCCTTGTGTTAATCATGAGGGGAGTAAGATGAGTACTGCGGCAAAGATTTGGACGACCTTGATAATGATTATATTGCTGGCGCTTATTTTCTTATTTATAGGCTCTGATTTAGATTTTAATTACTTAATTCCTAAGCGTTTGATGCGTCTAGCGACTATTGTTCTCGGTAGTATATGCTTAGCTTTTTCATCTATAATCTTTCAAACTATTGTTGGCAATCGTATTTTGGCACCTTCTATCATGGGCTATGAGGCTGTTTATTTACTGTGGCAAGTGCTGCTGCTGTTTGTGATGGGTACAAATGGACTGATGCTGCTGGGTGTCAGTGGTAATTTTATCGTATCAATCGTATTGATGCTGGCATATTCTTGGGCACTTCATCACTGGCTTTTCCCTCGATGTAAAAATGATGTCTATACCTTGTTGTTGTTTGGCTTGGTACTGACGATGGTCATCGGTACGATTACGCAGTTTATTCAGCTGCGTATTAGCCCCGGAGAGTTTTCGGTTTTTCAGGGGTTGAGCTATACCTCGTTTAATCGATCTCAGCCAGAGACTCTGTTTTATGGAGCGCTTGCGGTAGCCACCGTACTATGGGTTAGTCGTAAAACATTGCCTGTCTTAGATGTGATGGCGCTTGGCCGTGAGCAGTCGCTGTCTCTTGGTGTAAACCATCCTAAATACGTTAAGTTATATCTTGCTTTAATTGCCATTTTGGTGGCTGTGTCAACGAGCTTGATCGGTCCTACGGTATTTATGGGCGTGTTCATTGCCAACATCGCTTATGCGCTTGCAGGGAGTAACTGGCATAGAGTCACCTTACCCATCGCTTGCGCCATTACTATCGCCATATTTTTAATCGCTCAAATCTTTGTTGAGCATGTCTTTAATTATAAAACCAGTGTCAGTATTCTCGTCAACCTTGTGGGTGGCATCTATTTTCTCGCGCTGACTGTCCGTACTAGAGGGTTCACATGATTACCATCAACCATGTCCATAAAAACTATGGCAAAAAATCTGTGCTATCAGATATTAGCCTAGAATTTCAGGCTGGCAGTGTTACCTCTTTAATTGGTCCTAATGGTGCTGGAAAATCCACCTTGTTGATGATGATGGCAAGGCTATTGGAGCCAAGTAGTGGTCAGATATCATTCAATGATCGTGACATCCGTGAGATTGGTACTTCTGAATACGCGCATCACGTTGCGACATTACGGCAGTCTCCAGGGTTTAATCTACGATTAACCGTGGAAGAGCTGATCTCCTTTGGGCGCTTTCCGTATAGCCGTGGTGCGTTAACCACAGAAGATCGACGCATCATTGATGAGGCCATTGATTTTTTGGCATTAGAGCCTCTACGTCATTCTTATTTGGATGAATTAAGTGGTGGACAGCGGCAAATGGCTTTTTTGGCGATGACCATCGCGCAACAAACAGACGTGTTGTTATTGGATGAGCCACTAAACAATCTTGACATGAAGCATGCAGTACAAATCATGCAAGCCTTACGCCGTCTATGTGATGAGCAGGGGCGCACGGTTATTTTGGTGATTCATGATATCAATTTTGCAGCCAACTATTCTGACCATATTGTGGCGTTGAAGAATGGCACGCTTAGCTTTAGTGGTCTGTCTGAACAGGTCGTGACAGAAGCCAACTTAAGTGAGTTATACGATCTTGATTTTGAGATCATTCGTAGTGAACGTGGTTGCCTGTGCAACTACTTCAATTTATCAGGGGATGCAGTATGAATTTGAGTAAGAGAGATTGGGTTTGGGTACTGGTCATGTCGGCAGCGGTATCATTACAAGGATGCGAAAAAACTTCTACTGAGCTGACAAATGAGCCAGCACACGCGTCACAAAAACTTGAGACGCCCATCACGATCAAGCATGAGCTTGGTACTACTGTCATCAATAATCGACCGCAACGCGTCGCGGTACTGGATATGAATGAAGCTGATTTTTTGGATCAGCTCGATGTTCCGATTGCAGGAATGGTCAAAGACTATATTCCGCACTTTCTTTCGCAGTACAAAGCGGATGACGCAGTAGAGGACTTGGGCGCTATTGTTCAGCCAAATATGGAACGTATCCATGCGCTACATCCTGATCTGATTTTGATGACCCCGCTTCACGCCGCTAACTATCAAGAGCTGTCAGGGATTGCACCGACTCTACATTTCGATGTGAATTTTAATAACAGTCAGCAGCATATAGCCAGTGTTAAAAGCCACTTATTAACTTTAGGTCGTATTTTTGATAAGGAGGCATTGGCAGAACAAAAAGCCACGCAGTTAGATGCAAGAGTCAAAGAGGTTCAGGACTTCACAAAAAACCGCTCAGAAAAAGCACTGGTTGTCTTACACAATAATGGGGCTTTTAGCAATTTTGGGCTGCAATCACGCTATGGTTTTATCTTTAATGACTTGGGTGTCAAGCCTGCGAGTACGATTGTAGAGACCAGCCTACATGGACAGCCGATTTCTAGTGAGTTTATACAGCAGGCAGATCCAGACATTCTTTATATTGTAGACCGTACCGCTGTCATGGAGCATCGCGCTATTATCAATCCTGATGATGTGAGCAACCCTTTACTTCGTCAAACAACAGCATGGAAAAATGGTCGTGTTGTTTTTGTTGATGCAGATGCGTGGTATATAGCAGCCGCTAGCCCAACCTCATTAAACATCATAATGGACGATGTCCTCAAAGGCTATCAGCCAACGTCCTAGAGACACTCTAGGAACCTTCTAAGACGAACGATGTTTTTTAACGTAGGACTAGGACACGCTCTAGTGAATAATTAAGTGAGAAAGAGAGGGCTCTTTTTATCCTAAATTGTTAATGATTATCATTTGTGTTTTTATTCGCATTATTATTTTCCATCAAAACAAGAGGACGTTTCCATGCACCAACTTCAACACTTAGATCATAAAAATAGGGTCAAACAGCGGGCGACACTGACCAAACCTTCTTTCGCGCTCAATTATATCGTATCAGCAAGACTTGCCATGTCTTTGAGCCTAGTCGCTGGGACGGTATTCATCTGTATGCCATCAGCGTATGCACAGACAAATAGTAATGTGACACATAGTGAGCAAACCACTGAGTCTGGCAATGGAGCGCAAAACCCACCGTTAGAGGAGGATAACAACGTTCCTACAGTGACCTTGCCTGCGATAACAGTAGTGGCAGAACGCAACGACAATCCTATCTACTCAGGTGGGCAGGTGACCTATACCAATCACGCTGGATTCTTGGGAAATAAGGATTTTTTAGAGACGCCGTTTAGTGCCATCAGCTATACCGATAAATTTATTGAAGATCAGCAAGCCACCGATATTACGGCTGTCATCGCTGCTACTGATCCTGCCGTCTTTAGCAGTGGGGTTGGTGGCCAGAATCTTGAAAGTTATTCTATCCGTGGATTCTCTTCAGACGTTGGTGATGTTACGGTAGACGGGCTATTCGGTATGGCACCTTATTATCGTAGCTCACCTGAGATGTTTGAGCGTATCGAAGTACTCAAAGGGCCCTCAGCTTTATTGAATGGTATGCCGCCCAAAGGCTCAGTAGGCGGTGCAGTCAACCTAGTGCCTAAACGAGCAGGCGATGAGCCGTTGACGCGAGTGACGGCAAGATATTTATCAGACTCACAACTTGGTGGGCATGTGGATGTAGGACGTCGTTTTGGTGAAGACAAGCAGTTTGGTGTTCGGATTAATGGTGCTTATAGAGAGGGTGATAGTGCAGTAAATGATCAAAAAAAACAAGCGCAACTGGCTTCTGTTGCACTGGACTGGAAAGGAGAGCGTGCTCGATTATCGACAGATCTTTATCATAGTAAAGATCGTGTCGATGGACCGACTCGCGGTCTCACCCTAGCACCAGGATTGTCGATTCCTAAGCCGCCCAAACCAGAGACGCTACTGAACCCAAGCTGGGCATTTAATGATAGTGAAGATAAGGGGCTAATGATACGTGGTGAATATGATGTGACTGACGATTTAATGATTTATGGTGCGGGCGGAAATAGTAAAACAAAATTTAAGTCGCAGAGTGCCTCTGTCGCGCAGATTATCAATGCCGCAGGAGATTATCGGACTAACCTTGGAGAAGTTGATGATGAAGTCGAAAGACAGTCTGCTGAGATAGGGTTAAAAAGTAAATTCCAAACAGGACGAGTTAATCATCAATTGGCATTTAACATCGTTGACTATCAGGAAGATTATGATTTAAGTGCTAGAAGGGGTTTATTAGCTGAAGACTGGGTCACGAACATATATAAACCAGTATGGGAGTCGCGTAATATTCCCTTCAATTCTCCTGCGCTACTGAACACAAAAACGAATTTGACCAGCTATGGTCTTGCAGACACACTGTCTTTTGCTGAGGATAAATATCAGCTGACTTTAGGACTGCGACATCAACAGGTAGAAAGTAAACAAGCAGGTATGCTGGCATCAGCAAAGGATTACAACGAAAGTGCGACTACGCCATCAATAGCGCTACTAAGTAAAGTAAACGATCAAGTTTCTTTGTATGCTAACTATATAGAAGGTTTGAGCCAAGGTTCTACTGCACCGATAGATGCAGAAAATGCTGGTGAAATGTTTGCCCCTTATAAGACGCAACAAAAAGAAGTTGGCGTAAAGCTTGATCTTGGTGAGTTCTCACATACCCTAAGTGTTTATGAAATAGAGAAACCTAATAGCTATTTAGACCCTGTTAGTAATATCTTTTCTTATGCTGGCGAACAGCGTAACCGAGGTGTTGAATGGGGGTTTTTTGGCTCACCCATTGAAGATATACGCCTAATGGGTGGGGTTTCATATATTGATGCGAAGCTAACCAAGACGCTTGGTGGCGTTAATGAGGGTAATAGAGCTACAGGTGTCCCACAATGGCAGTCTAAGCTTGGTGTTGAATGGGATCTACCTTTTATTCAAGACTTGACATTGACAGCTAATGCAAACTCGATATCTAAGCAATATCTTGACGCAGGCAACTCACTGTCATTACCAGGTCGCACTGTATATGATTTAGGTGCACGTTATGCCACCTCTATTGATAAAAAGCCGCTGACATTAAGAACGAGTGTTGCTAACGTAACTAATAAAGCTTATTGGGCAAAGCCGCATTATACCAGTCTTGGCTTGGGTGAGCCGCGTACATTTATGCTGTCAGCCACAATGGATTTTTGATTTGAGTTAAGGCGTGTTTGTAATATCATTATAGATTAGTGAATTATAGTGCTAAAGATTTGCCGCACCCAAATAGGAAATTTATTAGCATATAATTCACTCTTCTGTGAGTTCAAGGCTCAAAAAGTAGATGAGACGTAGACTTAGCGATATCAATAATTACTCGTTATTCTACTGGCAAGTTGTTACCTAAAGCATAAATAGAATGGTGCCTATTGGAGTGCTTTTTATGGCACTTAAATTGCTAGCCACGTTAACCTTAGCATTGCTTGTGTTGGTAAATGAAGGAGTGAGCCACAGCTCCATAATCATGCTTAGCAGAACGAAAGTGACACCTACTGTACGCCCAGTATTTATCTCTCTTGCCGGCAAATTCATAAGACCGTATTGGACTAATATTAATGAAATGAGCAGTAGCATACTACCACGGCGAGCCACTTCTGGTAATTGTTGTTCTAAATCCATAGTACATCGACGTCGCCAGCAGCTTCCACCGCTCGTCCCAAGATCACAATCACCTTAGCTTGAGCATCCAGCTCATGACTACTACGCTAATCGTTGTCGAAATTAAGCAAACTAACAAAGCCACTGAAATAAAAATAGCAATGAGTTTGCCTTTTGAGAGGACGGCAATATAGTCAGTTCAATCTCATTTGGCGTTCTGGTACGTTTGGCATCTTCTATCGTACCAAGGCCATCATATGCTCTAAGAAGCCTTGTTCAGGCGCTTGGGTGATATGAATAATATATCAGTGTTGAGCCATATAGAAAGCTATTAATTGAATTATGGATACCGCTTAGATATCAAATCTTGAGTGACGCTGGAGTAGTATTTTTTCGGAAGCAATAGGGTTTTTAATATTGTAAATAATTATAGAAACAAAAATAATTATCATTTACAATATTGTTCACAAAGTTAGTACACACAGCATTATTAGCTAAATATAACTTTTACCACTCTTTGATCCTCCAATTAAGTGAAGTGAATATGAAACGCCACCATCAAGTTGCTCTATCCTTTCTTACCTTTTGTATCAGCCAGCAACTATATGCACAAAACAATGTCAGTGCTATGGACATCGCTTCAAATACGATGCTTTCAGAAGACTTAGCTGTCAACGCCGCCTCAAGTGAGTTACCAAACGCGACTTTAGATACCATTACGGTCACTGCTACAGCAAGGACAGGAACGGCTTTGGCACAAAAAATTAGTGAGATGCCCGCCGTCACACAGGTAATTACCGAAAATGAGCTACAAATGCAGGCGACAGGTAATCGTACTACTGGAGATATATTGGCTCAGCTGATTCCAAGTTTGGGGGCAAGTAGTGGCTCAACCAGTAACTATGGCACGACCATGCATGGCCGTCCCGTGCAGTTTTTGCTGAATGGTGTGCCATTGAGTGGCTCACGCAGCCTTTCACGCGAGCTAAACAGTATCGATCCTGCGCAGCTTGAGCGGGTAGAGGTGCTGTCTGGTGCGACCAGTATTTATGGGGCTGGCGCGGCTGGTGGTCTGATTAACCTCGTCACAAAATCTATGGTGGGTTATGGTCCTATTAGACAAACCAGAATCGGCGTCAGTAGCAGCCGTAATTTTGACTCAGATTCATTGGGCTATCATGTGGGGCAGACATTAGGCTATGGCGGTGAGCGAGTTTATGGTCGCCTAGATGTGGATTATGAAACGAAAGGCGGCAAGTTCGATAGTCATGATAATCGCATCAGCCCAGACGTCAATCAAACTGACCAACAAGATACCGAGTCGCTAAGTATTAATGGTAGCTTGGGTATAGAGCTCACTGACAGCCAACGTCTTGATTTGGCAGTGACTTACTATAATGATGAGCAGGATACTGACTATGGTCCAGATTATGGTAAAAATCTACAAGTATTATTAAAACCGAAAAAACTACCACCATCTTTAAAAGCGATTGACGGTGCTGACGTAGAAAACGAGCCTTATACGACTAAGACATCAGTCAACCTTAACTATAATAATGATGATATTGCAGGCTCAAATCTGAGCGTGACTGGGTACTATCGAGACGAAAAAGGCCGTTTTTATCCTTCTGGTAAAGTTTTCCCTGCACAAGCGGGCGAAGTCTGGGTGGCTAATGGCCTTACCGATGAGAGTACGCTAAAAGAATTACTGGGCGGGGCAGTCGTCGTCACTCAATCAGAAGCTAACATTGAGGTGATGGGTCTACGCGCCGCCATGCAAACGGATAGTAAAATTGCGGGTAAAAAGACGCTGTTTAGCTATGGTATGGATGTTGAGCGCGAAAAAAGCGAGCAAACTTATGAAGGTCAAGACTTAGATAAATTTAAGGCCAGTAACGGTCTAAGTGCTCAGCCAAGTGGTCTTAGCTATAATGGTGGACCAGATACCACCATTGATAAATGGGGCGCTTTTGTCAATGCCGATATAGACTTGACGGATAAGTGGCATACCAGTGCAGGCGTGCGCTATCAAAAATTGAAAGCAGAAACGGCTACTTTCACGCCCATTTATGAGCAATTGCTCGAAGAGTATTTTAATGATCCTCTCATCAACGGTGTCAGTAATGCTTACGGCATTGACTATCAGGCTGGTCAAGTGGAAAAGGGCAATACAGACCACGATAAAACCCTATTTAATATCGGTACCAGCTATCAATTAACCCCAAATGACCAAGTATTTGCCAATTTTTCACAAGGCTTTACGACTGCTGACATTCAGCGTGCGCTACGTGATGTACGGGCAGGCTTTGTCGTCAACTCAGACAATGTACAACCTATCGCAATCGACAATTACGAGTTGGGCTGGCAGGGCAAGCATGGCGATACAGCAGCACGATTGAGCGGTTTTTATAATAAATCAGATAAAACCGTGCGCTTTACCAATGACTATACGGTAGAAGTCGTCGATACTGATGAGCGCGTCTACGGAATAGAAGGTTCGCTCAGCCATGATATTGATGATCAATGGCAATTGGGTGGCAGTGTCGCCTATACTCGTGGTCAGTATGATAAAGATGGTGATTGGTTGGAGCTTGATGCCGTACGCTTGACACCCCTTAAAGGCACTGCATTTGCACAATACAACTTTGATGAAGGCAGCAATGTACGTCTACAAGCATTAGCAATTGGCGGTGATGATAAAGCCTTTAAGGATCAACAAAAAGATCCTGATTCTAGAGCATTACCAGTCACAGGTTATATGACACTTGATGTATTAGGACAAGTCAAAATGCCGGTAGGTCGAGTAAACTATGGGGTTTACAACTTACTCAATAAGGATTATCTAACGGTCTATCATCAAACAACCTATGGTGACTTGAATCGTCTACCTGCCTCGGGAACAACTTACGGATTGAGCTACACTGTGGATTACTAAAAATAATATCAGAAAACCTTTTACGCTAATTATTGGATAGCGTAAAAGGTTTTTACATTTTTCAAAATCAATGCCATTTCTTATAATAGTAAGCCTATAGCATTATCATATAGACTGTATTTAAACAGGCATTCAGTGACTAAGTTCATGAACTTCGAATATGATTAAAAATCTAATTTATCTATATCCTGATTCATAATAACTATCATTTATGTTAATCAACATTCTCCTAGCCGTTATTCGGTCTCAACTTTGTCTTTAAGTCTTTAAAAGACCTTTCAGTTAGTACACTGTCTATGAGTAAGGGTGTAGCAAAATACTGCTTCACTTTTTAACTCCTTGTTTAGTCTGTCTTGATTCTTCATAAACTTTTTATTTACTTCGTGAAGTCATTGTATTTCTCGCTTTTATTCTATTAATGTCTGAGACTGTGCTGATATGATATAGTCAGCGAAATACTAAACTGTTAGATATGATGCTCCCTTCGTTGTACTACTTGCATGATCTGCGGTTGCCGGTTTTTAATATGACTATTAAAAAAGATTTAATATATGGCTGCGAAAACCTTAAAAAACTATTTGGAAAAAATAGACGCTGGTGAAGCTATTAATCTTAGAGCTTTTCAGAAATTAATAGCGTCTATTTCATCCTTTGATGGATTTGCCGAGTCTGACCTACAATCGGTTAAAAAGGGTGCACATACTTACATCCTAAGTTATATCAACCCTGAAAAGTTGGCTTTTTTACACCATTATGCTGAGAGTCAAGGCGAAGATAGAGTCTCAGGAGCAATGCAAAATAATAGCCATGCATTTAAAGTAAATGGCTCACTACTCCTTATCCAAAAATACCAAAACCATCCTGACGTTCTGATATTCAAAGACGACGGTAGGATTCCTAAATATCAAACCAATAAGTCTGCGTTAATATTAGAAAACAGAGAGCTGTTTATTCATAGCGATAAAACATTTAAGTTTTTGAGCGAACACTACCAAATTACTGAGGATATGCGTAAAGACATTGACGTCATCTTTGGTGCAGGGACAGAGATTACTAATAGCTTACACCTTCCATTTTTAAGTCTTTATAACACCTTGTATTTATGTCTAGATCTTGACTTGGGCGGCATTAAAACGGCAACCTCACTGATTAATAACTTGCCATCAAGCATGGAGATTCACTTTGTCATTCCAAATGATGTCGAGTCTCGCCTTAAGCAAGTTATTGATAAATGTTCGCCCGAATATATGCAAAAGGTATACAACCTTGATGAGAATATGCCTCAAGCACTGCTCCCCTGCATACGCATTATTAAAAAACATAATACTATCTTAGAACAAGAGGCATATTTGTATGGCTACTGATTTTAATACTCATCACCTGTCTTTTAATGAGCTTACGGCTCACAATATAAATGCCCCTACTATGGATCATAAAGATAGTCCATTGATCGACAATGACTTAGAACAGGGTATTGATGACTATTTGAATGATGACTTTAGACTCAACTATTCTCTTAATAAGATTGTTTTAGTTAACTCCGCAAGTCATGCTTACTCAGAGATACCCATCGACGAGCCTTTAGTACTACTTGGTAAAAATAACCGCGGCAAAACCTCTAGTCTCGCCGCGACTAAGCTTATTTTATACCCTGAGGTCAATTTTAATAACTGTGAAAGCAAATTTAACTTTACGAACAAAGCAAATTTAACTTTACGAACAAAGCAAATGATTCCTACAGCAAGGAAGAGTCTTACAAACATTATTTTCCAATCAGTGAATCTTTTATCGCCGTAGAAGTAAAGAACCACGCTGGTTTATTTACGATGCTGCTATACCGTGTTGGAGATTATAAATACCATCGTTTGTTCTTCCCTGTGCCTTATGAAGAGATAAAGCCGTTCATATGGAATGAGCAGACCAATTACTTTGCTGATGAGTTAGGTATTAAAAGCCTGATAGAGATACAGAAAAAACTGGGTGGATTACACCTCACCACCAAGCAAGAATTACAAAATGTGATGTATGGTAATAGAGGATCTAAGACCAGCCATTTTTGTGTGGTGCCGATTAAAGACCAAAAAGAGGCGTCTATTCGCTCTTTTGTCAAAGTTTATGAATTAGCGTTTGATGCTGGTAAGGATGAGAAAAAGAAATTGCCCAATGCTATTGCGACTATTATCGAGATGCAGCGGGGACGAGACAAAGAGAAGCTGAACGAAAATGTACATGACCTTAAGATAGAGCGCGCGCAGCTATTTGAAGAAAGTTTAAAGATTAAAAGCTTAACGGAGAATAAAGACGACTATGAATTTATTCAAAAGCAGTTTGATGCTCTACATCTGGATGCAAAACATGCGGTCTTAGAGTACACGGCATTTTTACGAGAATTTAAATTAAAGCAGCAGCAGTATGCTCAAGATAAAATCGCTATTGGTGCTAGAAAGGAAGACATTGAGAGAGAACGCAATCATGCCATAGAAGAAGTAAAGCAAGTTGCAAATGAGATTACTAGATTGGGTACACTGCACAAAGCATTAAAAGAGGAAGTAGCACAGCTGCAGCAACAGAAAATCAAAGCTGAGAAAATATTAGGTCAATTTTCTCACAAAAGCCCACAAGATATTATTGCTGAAATGACTATCCAACGTCATAGGTATGACGAAACTTTTAAAGCCATGCAAGCTAAAGAAAATACAGTTATTTTAATTCAGCAAAAGAATAAGCAGAAACAGGACTTAGAGGAAAAAATAAAATCCGCTCAAAACGGACTTGATAATCATGACTTGTTACTTGCCAATCAGTTACCCTCCCATAGCGCTCATATATTAGGCAGTATTAATGAGGATTTTTTAAATATTACCGCTAATAGCCCATTGACGGAGGAAGCTCTACGTCAAATTAGTGATTTTACGGCGCTGTTTACGGTTGATGATGCTAATCATTTGTCCTTTTTATCGTGCACTTTACCTAATACATTTTATCACCCTTATGATGCTGATAAACAGCGCTCCCAGTTTGAAAAAACTATTACACAAGATAAGAAAGAAGCGTTTACATTGAGCCAAGAGATTGGAGAGTTAAACAGCGCACTGTCTCAGTTTGATACAGACATAGGTAAAAAGATTACTGAGGGGAAAAAACAAACCCTTAAGGAGCAGATAGTAGAGCTTGATACCAATATTACGCTACTTGAAGGATTATCCTTGATCAAAAGTCAGATAGAGGATAAAACACAGCAAATAAGCCAAAAAGACAAGGCGCTGGCAGAGGATCAAGACCTGCTAGCCATTAACGAGCAATCTAAAGCATCAACAGACAGTAAGTACAATCAAATCGTAGAGCAGTTCGATGACATTATTAGCTTTGGTAAAGAGGCTGAAAGCATTACAAGTCTGCTGGCAGGTGTGAGAAAATCGCAGGGATTGCCTTATCTAGCGGAAGACGATCCTGAGATAGCATCATATTTAGAAAATAATGATATTGAGATTAATTTAAATGCGGCATCTACAATCGCCAATAGCATAGGCGGGCTAAGTGAGCGTATTAACAGGCTTGTCAGCAAAGTGTCAGATTTTACAGAAGTGGTTTTGGTAGAGGGTATTAATCCGCACCAGCGTATTGAAGGTATCAATAGTCTGGGAGAGGTGATTCAGCAATACAAAAACTCCTTTGATACGCTTGAATTTCAAAAAAGCAATTATCATGACAAAATAAAAACCCATAATAGTGTGATTGATAACTTATTAAAAGAAATTACAGATTCGGCTGGATTACTACGTACGACGATTAGCTCCCTCAATAAAAAATTGAATGAGCATAAGATATCTAACTTACATCAAGTCTCTCTTAAGCTTAACTTAGCACCTGATTTTGCGAATTTGGAGCGTACCTATGCTAAGCACAATGCCAATCAAACTAGTCTTTTAGATGAGCGCTTTTATGAATCACTTATCAACTATGTTGAAAAGACTAGCCATTCAAACAGTCAACGTTTAAAAATGCGTAATTTGATTGATAGTATTGATTACGAGTATACGCAGGCGACGGGTGAAATCGAACAAAAGTCACAATCAGGCGGTACGACCAGTACCATTACCGCCTTAATTGCCACATTGCTGTTTAGTGAAGCTTTCCAAAAAGGCAGTAGCTTACGCATGCCTATTATTGTGGATGAAGTGGGCACCATTGACAAAGATAATATCAAGACCATTGTTGAACAGGTAAGCAATGCTGGATTCACTATTATATGCGCCAATCCGGGCTTGCATGCAGACACCCTACGCTATATCCCTAATTACATTCGAGTTGATAAAAGCTTGCTCGATGGCAAGCCCAAATCTCGTGATTGTATCTTCCATATTATGCCGAGCCAAATCAACCGTCAGGGGAGGGTTGTGCATGGTCATTAATCGAGAAGCGATATTAGCAGGTATATTAAAGCATAAATCCCATTTTTTTAGATTCGTTGATGTGATTAATGCCAACGAGACAGCGTTACAGTTTCCTATGACAGCGTATCTGAAATTTTACGAACAAGTTATTTATCAAGATGATGACTATGCCTTAAAAGATATCTTAAGTGTCGAGGCATTATTGCAGGCGAATGTATTCGTTAATATTGATGGTTTAACCAATATGGTAACGCTATCAAAAGACATTTATAACATCTTAGTATGGCTGGATATTTCTCGCAAAAAACAATTAGATTCTCAACCTTTTGAATCGCATCGACAAGACGTCGTTCGACTGGCAAATGAGTTGACGACTTTGCCCATTGAGGGTATTAACTTTAAAGAGACTTATGCTTTTTTCTATGAAAAACTTAGCGACATTCAAGTAGATATCTCTGAAAATATGCGAGTCCTAGATTACCGTGTCGATGAAATTGCAGATATGTATAAAAGCCGTGAAATGGGCTCATTAGAGACGGGTTTAGATGAGTTATTTCATAGAGCGCAGCATGTATATCATCGTAACATCACGCCTTGCCTTGAGTTTATTAACCCAAGCCTTGAATTAAAAGGGACTAAAAATCTATCAGAAACCTTAAAAGATCTTGAGCATTATTTTGAAGAAATAGGGGAAGTAGACAAGGCGAGAACACTACAGTTTCGCGTTGGCGCTATCTTCTGTTATTACAAAGACATCAGAGCCATTGCCAGTCGTTTAAACGCTTATTTGGTGAATTTAGCACAAGAAAGAGAGTTCTTTTTGAGTATGGAGCGCGCTTTTGGGGTGTTGGTTGAATCGCTAGTGCCTTTAAGGCATGGACGCCATCAGAATAAATACTTAAATGCGGACAGCGAGGTATTCAAGCTTGCCACAACCTTTGATGGTTTAGAAGATCATAAAAAAAAGTACGAGAAACGTTTTAACTATTCACCAAGTAGGGGACTGGATCATTTTAATAATTATTATGAGATGATGCTCAGACGTCCGTTGAAGCAAAAGCTGGATAATCCCTTACGTGCGTTACCACTAGAGATTGACATTGAAGAGGAACGCTGCGAACAAATATTGAGTATAACGTTATATGAGATAGCAGTGGATAATATGATTGAGAATGTACAACGCTATGTGTGGCAGAAGCTACAGGAGTTATTGCCTAATGCGGGCATAATAGATTTTTTGTATGCGCTCGAATACTTTTTAAGTGCACTGGATGACGCATGTGTGTCTCAGCGCCGCAACGATCGTGATAGGATTGATGATGGTGTTTATTATCTTGATTATATCATTTGGGATTATGCAGAAGCCTCACTTTAAACATCCTAACGTTACTTCAAATAGACAGGTAGCACGCTATTATGGCAAATTACACATTAAGCAAAGAGATATATAGCCATTTAATGAATGGAAAGATGCTCAATAAACATCTCCTTGATAATGCAGGTGATGACACCGTTAATCCATTATTTATTGAGATAATAGACAATAAAGATGAATACGTTAAACAGTATAAAATGAGCGGTTATCATCTGGTTATTGCACCAATAAATGATCCTGAGTATATTTGCATCGTTGCTACAGGCACGCTAGATGGCACAAAAACTGAACTAGCAATGAAAGCGATGACTATGTTGCTTGTTATTGGTCAATATATTAATCACCATAAATTTAAACTCAGTAAATTAACCAATGCAAAAAGTGGTGGCTTGACTGAAGATGATTTTTTGAAAATGGCAGACATGCCTCATGTTAAAGAGATATTGGAGAAGTCCAAACTCATCACAAAAGGTGAGCGGACGTTACAAGACGTGGTTATGAAACTATTGGTTCATCGAGATATTATGATTGAAGTACCTAGCAAAAAAGCTTATATATTAACCAACGCAGGCCATTCTTTTTATCAGGAGATTCAGCGTAAGTTTGACACTGAGTCTGAGCTAGCAAATGAAGAAGATAATACGACAATAGATACGCAAGCAAGTTAATATTCAGAACAGCAATGTGTTATGACTTGATTACCTAACTTGCCAATGTAGCTAATATGATAATTATATTTGGCTCATCAATCAGTTTTTATTGCCCATAAAAAACTCTTCACTATCTCTTTAATTTTAAGACCGCTTTATTAGTTTTTTTATATACATCAAAAACAGGCTTATTACTTAGTAGTAGTAAGCCTGTTTTTGATGTAATGAGTCTCGTAAATGTGCAACGAGCAGTTTTAACTTTTGATCCGGTTGTCTGGCCTTAGGATAAACCGCATATAGCCCCAGCTTCTTGCTGGTAAAACATTGTAAAATCTGCGTGAGTGTATTTTTCTGTATCTCCTCATAGATCAACACTTGTGGTAAAAAAGCGATACCTAAATCGCTAAGCGCGGCTTGTTTAATTGCACTCAGATGATTGCTATGAAACCGACCAGGGACAGATATTAATTGCTCTTTGCCGTCTATATATAGCGGCCATGTACTGTTAGCCGTATTATCAAACTTATAAACCAAGCACTCATGATTTTGTAACTGTTCAGGAGTTTGAGGCGCACCATGTTGCTCTAAATAGGCTGGAGTCGCGCATATAATCCACTGGCTATCTATAAGGCGCCTTGCAATGAGTGAAGAATCTTCAAGCACAGCGGTCCTTAGTGCCAAATCAAATCCTTCCTCTATCAAGTCAACCAATCGATTGGTAATTTGTAACTCTACTGATACTTCAGGGTGTTGTTTACAGAATTCGGCAATAGATTCGCTAAATATGAAATTCGCAGAGACCACAGGCATGGTTATACGTATATGACCTTTCATATCTTCGCCGTAACCCGTGACAGCATTTTCAGCTTCTTGAAAGGCGGATTTAGCAATTTTAGCTTTGTTATAAAGCGCCCTGCCTGCATCGGTTAAGCTCAACTTTCTAGTGGTTCTATAAAGCAGTTGTATATTTAAGTTCTCTTCTAATCTCGCAATGCGCTTGCTCACTACCGAGTTCGTCAATGATAATTTTTCAGCGACTCTAGAGAATGACCCTTCTTCGACAACTTGAACGAATAAAATCATGTCGTCAGCTTTGGTCACACTTGTTCTCCAATTTTAGTAATGTGTTTCTAATTATAGCAAAAAAGGAAAATAACATTGTCCATTGATGCAATATATCAATGAATTAACAAGGCGTAGACTATTTCAGGGCATTTTTAACATTGGGACATAAACTGTCGCAAGTCGTGCTCGGCTTTGTCTACAAGACAGCTTTAGTAAATAAGCAGTCCCTATTTGTGAATATTTAATACAACTTAGTCATCATAGATTCGTCAAAATAAAGGCTTCGATGACTTAGTTCAAGGAAGATCACACAATCAAAAGGATGTAATTTTGAATCAAACAATATATGGGCTTTTGGCATTACTGCCAATCGTTCTCTGTGGTATTTTTCTGATAGGTTTGCAATGGTCAGCTAAAAAAACAATGCCTATCATTTTAGTGGTTACCGCTGCGCTTGCCATTTTTATATGGGATATGACGCTTAACCGAGTGTCATCATCTATTATTCAGGGTTTGGTCATTACGGTTTCGGTATTGTGGATAGTCTTTGGTGCTATTTTTTTGTTGAATACATTAAAACATACTGGTGCAATCGCCGTTATCCGTGCTGGGTTTACTAATGTATCGCCAGATAGGCGTGTGCAAGCCATTATTATTGCATGGTGCTTTGGTTGCTTTCTTGAGGGCGCCTCTGGTTTTGGTACAGCTGCCGCTATTGCAGCGCCTTTGCTGGTGGCAGTAGGATTTCCGGCGCTGGGTGCGGTGTTGATGGGAATGATGATACAAAGTACACCTGTATCATTTGGTGCGGTCGGTACGCCTATTGTGATAGGGGTAAATGATGGGTTAGATAAAGCTGCCATTAGTGCTCAACTGGCACAACAAGGAGTACAGTGGGGCGAATTTTTACAACTGATTACCAGTCAAGTCGCCATTATTCACGGTGTCATTGGTACGTTTATGCCACTTTTTATGGTGATGATGCTCACTCGCTTCTTTGGTAAAAACAAAAGCTGGCGGGAAGGCTTTGCGATTTGGCCGTTTGCAATTTTTGCAGGCTTGGCATTTACAATCCCTTATATGATAACCGGTGTTTTTTTAGGGCCAGAGTTTCCGTCACTGGTCGGTGGCTTGGTCAGTATTACTGTCGTTGTTAATGCTGCTAAAAGAGGGTTTTTGGTACCAAAAACCACATGGGATTTTGAACCGCAAAAAAACTGGCCGAGTGAATGGCTTGGTAAGTTAGTGGTCAGTAAAGAAGATATTACGCTAACCTTGAGTGATAAGAAGATGTCCACCCTTATGGCGTGGTTCCCTTATTTATTGGTTGCCCTTTTACTGGTGTTTTCAAGAGTATTTACAGGCTTTCAGTCTTTACTTAACAGTGTAGCAGTAGACCTAACCTCGATTTTAGGTGAGACAGATATCAGTGCCAGTTTTAGTCCTTTATACTTACCGGGCGGCTTGTTACTAATTAGTGCTTTGGTTGCCGCCGCTTTTCAAACTAGAAAGCCCGTCAGCGCACTAAACAGTGCCTTTAAAGAATCAGGTAAGACTGTGTTAGGGGCAGGTTTTGTACTTATCTTTACGATTCCAATGGTTAGAATTTTTATTAATTCAGGCATAAACTTATCAGATGTGGCGAGTATGCCAGTCGCCAGTGCAGAGTTGTTTTCAGGTACTTTTGGCAATGTTTTTCCATTGATTAGTGCAACCATTGGTGCTTTAGGTGCATTTATCGCAGGCTCTAATACCGTATCTAATATGATGTTCAGTCAATTCCAATATGAAGCCGCCATGAGCTTACATATTTCACCTTCTCTAATCATCGCAGCGCAAGCGGTTGGTGCCGCAGCCGGTAATATGGTTGCCATACATAACGTGGTGGCTGCATCAGCAACGGTGGGTTTACTTGGTATGGAGGGCGCCACACTTAGGCGTACTATTTTACCCACCATATACTATGTGTTGTTCTGTGGCATCATCGTCATGGCCGCCATTTATATTTTTGGTTTTCAAGGTCCCTTGGCATCATGAGTGACACACCATTACAAGATAAGGAGCGTCATATATCTTCGTCAAATCAAGCTTCTCAAGGCATGCTTAGTCCTGATCAGGTGTTAGATAAACTAACCAACTTGCTAGGCGCGAGTAATGTACAAGCTGATCCAGAGAAAAATGAGCACTATAGAATGGGGTGGCGCTCTGGTGGCGGCAGTGCCTTAGCGGTTTTGTTTCCGCAAACATTGCTGGACATTTGGCGTAGCCTAGAAGTGTGCGTTGAAGGCGACTGTATTATCATTATGCAAGCGGCAAAAACAGGCCTGACTGAAGGCTCAACACCAAGCGGTAATGACTACGATAGACCCGTTGTGGTGATTAATACGCTTGCCATAAACCAGTTGTATTTGGTGAATGATGGCGAGCAAGTGATTAGCTTGTCTGGGGCGACATTGCATCAGTTGCAAAGTCAGCTTAATGCTGTCAATAGAGCGCCTCACTCTGTCATCGGTTCCTCGACGTTAGGTGCGTCTATTATTGGTGGTATATCTAATAACTCTGGTGGAGCTCTGGTTAAAAGAGGGCCTGCTTACACCGAGCTTGCATTGTTTGCCCAAATAAATGAACACGGTCAACTGGTGCTAGTCAATCATCTAGACGTTAAGTTGGGTGATACTCCTGAAGAAATATTAACGAATTTGCAAAACGGTCATTTTGATAGAAGAGAATTACCTGACACTGGTAAGCTCGCATCTGACAGAGAGTACATCGCCCGAGTAAAAGATGTTGATGCAAGCACGCCCAGTCGCTTTAATGCGGACAAGCGCAGACTGTATGAAGCAAGCGGCTGTGCTGGCAAGCTTGCCGTATTTGCAGTACGTCTTGACACTTATCCAATAGCGGCAAAAGAGCAAACTTTCTACATAGGCACCAACAGTGTGAGTGAGCTTGCACAGCTCAGAAGACAGATACTATCCCGCTTCGACAATATCCCTGAAGTGGGCGAGTATATGCATCGTGATATATTTGATGTCTCCGCTAAATACGGTAAAGACACGTTCTTGAGTATCAAGCATCTCGGTACAAATGCTTTACCTAGACTGTTCTCTATCAAAGGCGCTATGGATGCAAAATTTCATAAGTGGTCATGGATGCCAAAGCATTTCACTGACAAAGTCATGCAGTTTATCGCTACTCTATTTCCAAAGCATTTGCCCAAGCGCATGATGGAGTACCGTAATCAATACGAGCATCACCTCATCATAAAAATGAGTGATGAAGGGATAGCAGAGGCTCAAGATTTTCTGAAGACGTTTTTTGATGCGTCGGACACGGGTAACTATTTTGAATGTAGTCAGGAAGAATCAGAAAGCGCGCTTTTAAATCGTTTTGCCGCAGCCGGTGCCGCATTACGCTATGAAGTTATACATGAAAAAGAGGTCGGTGAGATATTAGCGCTGGATATTGCCATACCACGTAACGAGCTAGAGTGGCTTGAAAGCTTGCCTGAAGACATTGAAAAACACTTAGAAAAGAAGCTGTATTACGGACATTTCTTTTGTTATGTGTTTCATCAAGACTATATATTAAAGAAGGGCAGTGATGCCAAGCTTGTTAAAAAGATGATGTTAGAGCTATTGAGCGCACGCGGAGCCAAATATCCTGCTGAGCATAATGTCGGTCATCTATACGAAGCAGAGCCTGATTTGCAGAATTTCTATAAAAGTCTAGACCCAACCAATAGCTTTAATCCCGGCATCGGTAAAATGTCAAAAACCAAACGTAACTGCTCGTGCTGTTTGTAATAGGCAGTTTGGGCTAAGCTTGCTGCTTCAAAAACAAGCCAATTGCATCCATCGTTTAGCACTAATCAATAAATAATTAGAGATTCAAAAATATTACATAGATATCTAACAGAATAAGGGCAAGCGTATGATTATTTCATCTCCAAACGACTACAGGGCTGCTGCCAAGCGCCGACTGCCACCATTTCTATTTCATTATATAGATGGCGGTGCTTATGAGGAATATACCTTAAAACATAATGTTGAAGATTTATCAAAAATTGCCCTTAGACAACGTGTACTGAATGATATGTCACAGCTTAGTCTCGAGACGCAGTTATTTAATGAAACTCTGTCTATGCCTGTCGCGTTGTCACCCGTAGGTCTGACAGGTATGTATGCCCGCCGCGGAGAAGTGCAGGCCGCTATGGCAGCCGATCAAAAAGGCATTCCGTTTACCATGTCGACAGTTTCGGTTTGTCCGATTGAGGAAGTAGTGCCTAAAATTAACCGTCCAATGTGGTTTCAGCTTTACGTATTAAAGGACCGAGGTTTTATGAAAAATGCCTTGGAGCGTGCCAAAGCGGCGGGGTGTTCGACCTTGGTTTTCACGGTGGATATGCCGGTACCAGGGGCACGCTACCGAGATATGCACTCTGGTATGAGCGGTAAAAATGCCGCTATGCGCCGTTACTTCCAGTCTGTGATGCATCCGCAATGGGCATGGGATGTAGGACTGAATGGCCGTCCGCACGATCTGGGTAATATCTCTACTTATTTAGGCAAGACAACAGGATTGGAAGACTATATAGGCTGGCTAGGTAATAACTTTGACCCCTCTATTTCTTGGAAAGATTTAGATTGGATTCGCGAGTACTGGGATGGGCCTATGGTCATCAAAGGTATTTTGGACCCAGAAGATGCCAAAGATGCGGTGCGTTTTGGGGCAGACGGCATAGTCGTATCCAATCATGGTGGGCGACAACTGGACGGTGTTTTATCCAGTGCACGGGCGCTGCCTCCTATTGCCGATGCGGTTAAAGGAGAGATTAAAATTTTAGCCGACTCTGGCATACGTAATGGCTTAGATATTGTGCGTATGTTGGCTTTGGGCGCTGATATTTGCATGCTAGGGCGCGCTTTTATTTATGCTTTAGCAGCGGATGGCGGTGCAGGGGTAAGCAATTTGTTAGAACTGCTAGATAAAGAAATACGCGTCGCAATGACCTTGACTGGTGCCAAAACGATTGCTGATATTAATTCTGACTGTTTGGTAAAACTGGATAATTAAACTGAGGCTATAGAGTTTGTCAGTACATGAAGTGAGCTCATGCAGATAAGATACCGGAGATTAGAAGCCGTCAGATTGGTCGTTGATCACAAGCGCGAGGTTGCAGAAATTCCAATATCTAGGCTACCAACAATAGAATGTTAGGGTGTTTTGGTTGTTATGTGATGACTGGGAATGAGATGCTATGCAAAGGGCTTATTGTGCATTGTGAATGCTAATAGGTATATTATTAACGTAAAGTAAGTATTACGTTGAACCCCGGAGCTTATCTATATAATCAGCCCAATCTTGCATCATCAGTATTCGAGTATCAATTTCATCTAATCGGTTATAAGCGCCGCCATGCGTATCCTTTATTCGATGTCCTAATTGCAGCTCGGTCACGATATCTGAATAACGCAACTCAGGTTGCTCCATAAGTAAGGTTTTAGCTGATGCTCGAAAGCCATGAGCGCATTGCACATCTTTGTAGCCAAGCCTATGAAATATTTGTACTAGTGTTGCTTTGCTAATATAAGGATTGCTTGAGACACGTATCGATGCAAATACATGTTCTTTGTGACCTGTGATTGCTTGTATTTTTCGTAAGCGCTCAATTACTTGAGTGGCTAGTGGTACAACTAAATGAGATACCATGTCATCACGACCTTCGCCTTTAGTAGGAGAAAACTCCCATAGCTTATTATCCCAATCTATATCTTGCCAACGCATAGACCGCAAATCGATACTACGCACAAAGACATACGGTAGTAAATTCATCGCTTCTAATGTGGTTTTACTTGCACCTTTGAAATGGGACATATCGTTCAGGAGGGTAGCAAACTGATCAGGCTTGGTAATGGCTGGTAAGTGGTTGCCTGAACTGGCAGGTGCGAGCTCGCCACGTGTATCAATAGCTACATTTCTATCGCATAATCCTCTTGCGACAGCAAATGAGAAGACTTTTTCAGTATAAAGCCGAGTGCTGGCACCAACGAAGGTTGCTTGATTTTCATTGTTTTGAATCGCCTCACATACACTCAATATCATCTCGCTCGTGATATCATTCATTCTTAAGTCGCCAATTTCTTGGCACATGTATCCTAGACACAAATCCCAAAATTTAAGGGTTGAGTCACTAAACGCGCGCTTTCTAGATTTACTATGGTGACGACTTGACGTTTTGTGATCTCGCCACGCTTGTGTGATTTCAGAAAATGTGGCGTTCTTTAGATGAGCATACTTATTGACTTGCTCTTTTTTATGAATGGCTTTAGGGTCGGAGCCTTGTGCGACCATGCTAAGTATAGTTTCTGCTTTATACTTAGCTTCATATAGACTGATATCTTCGACCTTACCTAGCATCATTCTAGGGCGCTTACCATCGATATGGGGATGAGCGTACCGTAAGTAGTATTCCTTTTTACCATTTGGATAAATACGAATACTTAAACCCGCGATACCTGAGACACTGACCGAGTAATCTTTATCTCGGCATTCAAGTTTATTGATATCATTTAAATTATCGACAGCCATGATGTACATCCGTCAGCTTTATAAGCTAGGTAAATTGTGAATGTTAATCTATTATCTCTATACTTAGATTTAGAGCAATCTTTGCGCACGTTTTATAAATCCTGAGAAGCGTCTTCTGGGAAACGTAGATAGCTATTGGACACTAACATGGACACTGTTATTCATTAGTGAGTTTACAAAACCCTTTAAATGGAAGGTTGTAAAGTAGAATCATCCCCAACCTTCACTTGGGGATGATTATAGTATAACGACTGAAGGAAGAGTAGGCTATGCGTTTATTGAGCTTTAGGTTATTTTAATGGTTATTTTGGTCAAATAATTGAGGTTAATATAAGATGGATGCTTTGCCTAGCATTTGATTGCACATATTTTCGACAAAAACCATGCTCCTGTACGTGCACAGAATATAAAAATTAGGGGCATAGTACTGTTCTGTGCAAATTTGGCGGTTGTCAAATTAGTGCTTTAGATGAAATTATATTACGAATAGTGAGGGGTTTTTGATAACTTAAAACAAAAAGTATTACAGCTTAGTTGGTCATGATATTCGCCACTATAAGGTAGTTCCAAACCAGACTTGCAGACAGGCTAAGTAGGAGCATTGTAAGATCATACCTGCGCTATTAGAATTGATATGAAGTAACAGATAACCAAAAGAGTGATGATTTTTGAGCTAAGCTAATAATCTATAGGTAGTGATATCTTTATATGCCTAACGCATTGCAAAAGCATTCGTACCAAAGAGCCAGATGATTAAGAATAAGAGACTACGCAAAGGGCTAGCTATGCATGGTGAAGGTAATAAGCATATTAACCATAGTCGGAACAAGTTCATCGAACAGATTAACTTTGAATGAATGGTAGAATTACTGTATCTACAACACATAGGTTTGTGAAATACATGCAAAGAGGTTATTAGCGACTTGATCTAATATACTAAGCTCAATTAGGGCTCCGCGTATTAAACCTTCAAGACATATCAGCTAGTAGTTACGTTAGGAGTGATTACAGTATTTATTTGATAGGTGGTACATATTTTGGTCAAGAAATTATCAATCAGATTAATAATTTACCGTTTGATTATAATTCCATGAATTTACTATCAGGTATTGCTTATTTAACATAATATACATTATGCGAAAACAAACCAATAGCTTTAGAAGTTAGGCCCATAGTTTTATACAGTGCGATTTATAAGCTCTCAAGATTGTCTCTGTGATTTTTATTCAGGGTTTATAACTTTTTATATTTAGGTATTAATAAAAATAATGCTCAGCATTAGCTAGCGACAGGTTTCTAGTAAATGCTTGCGCAAAGACTTGCCATCTTCATCTAAAATCACATCTGCCACTCGGCAATTAGCATCGTCACCGGTACCATTACATGACAACTCATAATAGACATTGCTGCCATGTGTCAAACTCACTTGCACCAATCCTTGGTCAGTCATCGAAAACTGCTTGTCTTGGGCATAATCAGGATCTTGCGAATCCCACAATACATCATAATCAACATGACAAGATATTTTCTCTCTATCAAAATAGTCTTGCTCAATCTGCATCGCGGCTTGTAGATTTGGGTCGGCATACTGTTGCAATACGACCGGATTATCCATGCCTTGATTGCTGACGTCTTGCTGATACATGTTGCTAATGGTCGCTATTTTTATGGCTGCATAAGCCTGAGTTGACTCTGCTATATCAGCTATAGCAGAATTGGTCGCTATCAGTCCCATAGCTAGCAGCGTCAGTGAATAATGTGTTGGCATGGCGTTCTCTACGAGCTTCAATGATATAAGTGTTATAAACCATTACATCATAACCATATTATGACTCTGCTGTATTATCGTATCATTCCGGTTTATCTATTAAAAACGATCTATTACTTAATAACTTTTAAATAATAACTTTTAAATAATAACTTTTAAATAATAACTTTTTGCTTAGTAATCTTGTGAAATTTGCCCAATTATATTCACAGTAACGTATATTTCGCTAACCACTGCGATAAGGATGCTTTATGACCCTATTATCTACTTTCAAAGACCGTTCATCTAAATTAACCGTTGGCTGCGCATTGGCTTTGGCGCTAGCAGCAACTGGCTGTCAATCTTCTGCTGAATCCAATATAGCCACTCCAAATCAATCTAACGGCCATTCATCAACGCCTGTTGTCTCCGATATCAGTCAGCAAACCCTTAAGCAGCAAGCCTTACGTATTCAGCGCGCGCTTGCGAATAAAGACTTCGCTCGCATCACTAATGATATTCATCCAACCCGTGGCGTCCGTTTTTCGATGTATGCCTATGTGCGTCCTGAGACGGATAAAGTCTTTAACCGTGAACAATTCGCCCAATATTTGCAACAGTCTAAAATTCGTTTTACTTGGGGTGAAAAAGACGGTACGGGCGATCTACTCGTCACGCCACTACCTACATATTTAGACACGTGGATTGATGCTAGCAAATTTAACAATGCCAGTATCAGTATTAATGAGTTCCAACACAGTGGGAATATGATTAATAACCTAAAGAAAATTTATCCCAATTCAGAGGTTGTCGAGTTTTATCATAAAGGCTCGGAGGAATACGCTGGTATGGATTGGCGCATCATGCGTTTAGTGTTTGAAGAGTATGAAGGTAAACGCTATTTGGTCGCTATTGTGAATGAGCAATGGACAACTTAAATGTTTTTTATCTATAAAAACATAGGCTTAAAATAAAAATAAGCCAAAAAAAAGGCAGTGTCATGAAACCATGCACTGTCCTTTTTATGGATTTTTCTTGCTTATATATTCATTATCGAACATTAATAGTGACTATTAATGATTTTGATTAAAGTGGTGTTTGGCGAAAAAACTTCATCATTATGTCGTAAATATCAGGGTAAGCATCGACCAGCTTTTGCGGCGTCTCAAAAAACACTTCACTGAGCACTGCAAAAAACTCCGCTGGATTAGTCGCGCCATAACGATCAAGACCTGATTTATGATGGCTTTGAAAATCCTCAAAATCTCGTGTCATAATCTCAGTCCAGCGCGCAGGATCCATATCGGTTTGCAGTGGTGGAAAGCCGTTGGCACGACCATTTAACATATCAAGCTTATGCACAAACTCATGAATGACAACGTTATGACCATCGCGCTCTCCTGAATGTTTGGCATCCTTCCACGACAGGATAACGGGGCCGCGCAGCCACGCTTCGCCGCTACGGTGCTGACTACCTTCATGGACAATGCCCAGCTCATCGACAGTGGTAGTTTCACTCTTATAGGAACCAGGATAAATGATAATGGCTGACCAGCCAGCATACCATTCAAGGCTTAGGTTTAAAATAGGCAGGCAAGCTTGTAAGGCGATAGATTGCCTAACCGTATCGCTAATCTCAAAACCTTGTGCGCCCGTGATTGACTTATCCGCCAAAAATAACGTCGCCAGCTCAAACAAGCGTGTTAGCTCGTCCTCATTTAACCGATCAAGTATGACAATACGCTGAGCCGCTTGCAGCCAGTCAGCATGGGTAAACTCGCTGTTGTCCAATATGCGCTGCTCGCGCCAGTCTTTTATCATGCTAAACATATTGAAGTTCCTTTAATTTTGTCGTTAGACTGTGCTTTTTATTATTGGCGTTATGTGTTTTATGGGGTTAAGTGGTGCTGACAATAAGCCTGTTTATCAAGATTCTAACGACAGCATATTCATAATCAATTTAATCAAGGTTTCTTTTTGGTTGGGATCAGATTCAGCGACCAACAAGGTTAATGCGGCAAGCCCCGTGTTATTGATAACCATGTCACCTTTATCATTGAGCAGTCGATTATTACGATGCAAAAAATCTACAAACAAAAAAGCGCCGCTGCGTTTATTGCCATCGGTAAAAGGATGGTTTTTGACCATAAAGTACAGCAGATGCGCCGCTTTACTCTCGATGGTCGGGTATGCAGGCTCACCAAATACCGTTTGCTCTAAATTACCCAGTACGCTGTCCAAACCATCACCACGAGGCTTAGCAAATAGCTTAGTCGCCTCGCCTCTATTTATCAGCTGAGATTTTAAATCCGTCAGCGCTGCCATCGCCTCAGTCGGACTGGGTAAGATACCGCCATCCTCCCCTGCAGGATTATCAAGCAAGCCTTCATCATAACGCTGTAACCATAAGAATGTCTGTGTATAACGGCTGATAATTTCAACCAAGCCGCGACCTTCATCGGTTTTCAGCTCAGGGCTTTGCGCAGTTTTTCTGATTAAATTTAATGCTTGTTGTAGCTCGCTTGAGTTTTTATCAAAGCGCTCTTGATTGAGTGTATAGCCTTGAACCAAGTATTCACGTAAGCGCTGGGTTGCCCATATACGGAACTGAGTACCTTTTTTAGAATTAACCCGATAGCCCACAGAAATAATAGCATCTAGATTGTAAAAGCGAATGTTACGTCGAACCTGCCGACTCCCCTCTTGACGAACTACCGAGGATTGCTCGGTAGTTGCTTCTGGGTCTAACTCACCTTCTTTATAAATATTTTTTAGATGTAATCCTATGGTATCCGAGTCTTTTTCAAACAGCGTCGCCAATTGGGCTTGTGAGAGCCATAGTGTGTCGTGTTCTAAGCGTATCTCTATCTGCGCCTTCCCATCAGCGCTTTCATATATCTCTACTTTTGCTGTTTTATCATTCGTAGCACCAGTCATCTTGGTTTTTCCTTAACTTAATATACGCGCTTATGCTCAATGTATAAATCATACAGCGACTGCATGACAGAGTACATAATAATGACTATCCTGTGCTTGGTGTATCTCGCGGCGAATAACCGAAGTGCTGCTTATAAATACGTGAAAAATAACCTTGATCGGCATAGCCTACTCTATGAGCGACCTCATCTATAGTCACGTAGCTTTTGGTTTTTAAAATGTGATTGGCCTGCTTTAAACGCAATTCCTTGACCCATTCTGAAAAGCTATAGGGCAACTTAGAAAACAGTTTATGCAAGTATCTGACAGATATATGACAAGCAGCAGCGACCATCGCTGGAGTTAAAGCGGAGTTTTCTAGATGCAAATAAACGTAATTCTCGATGCGCTTTAGGTGCACCGATTGTATGGACGAGCTGGTACTCATCATCACCTCTTTCGGGGCGCTCAATGTCAATACAATAAGGTTAAGCAGCTGCTGCTCTAATATTTTTATCTCTAAATCACCCAGCTGACTGTTATGAATAAGCGCCAGTATTTGACCAATTTGAAATACCAGTAACCTGCCTGCCCCTTCATCAATAGACAGACTGCGGGCAAACTGCCGCTCTATAGTGCCCATTTGCGGGGTTAATAGCGCTAAAGGCACTTTAATCACATACAGTGATGCTTCGTGCAGATGATAAAACTCATAAGGTAAGCTGGACAGTTCAATAAAAAATTGACCGGGTTTAGAGGTCAGCTGCCGTCCTTTTTGGGTAAAACGGACGTCGCCTGTCATAGGAAAAGTAATTAAAATACTATCATCAATATAGCCAGAGCTCTGTCTGCCGCGATTATAGTGCACAGTATTAGCATGATAGTGCGAAACACCTATCTCTAGAAGCTTAGCATGTTGCAAAAAACCAGAAAACTTATTCGGTTGCCGAAAACTAACATCAAGATCAAAATAAGTCTCATTGATGGTATGTTTCCAATCGAAGGCACCTAAGGTTTGCATGCTATCCGTTGCTGGCATCTCTAACCCTGAGGGGCTTAGAAGATTTTTATTCATGGATAAATCATGTGCAGCGATGTCTTTTGTCTTATCTGCTAGCAAGGTTTGATGAGAGGTATTTTGATAATGGTCTGGCTTCTGATTTGCATTCATCCTTGAACACTCAATATATGGTATACAACTGTACTGATATCCTATCAGTTATTCATCAATAATCCTCTTTTATATCATAAAATAAAAAAAGGCTTTAGGCGTTAAGTGCTCTTTAATGCCTAAAGCCTTGAGGTGGTCTTTCTTTATAACCTGCTTTTATAGACTTGCTTTATGCTGCTCGAGTCAGTTTATAAGTCCCAGTCTCATGCAGCTCTGCTTGCCAGCCATTTTTAATGACCACGGTAGTGGTTGGCTCTTGAATGAGCGCAGGACCTGTGACTACAGCACCAGCACCGAATTTCTCACCGTCATAGATAGGCGTATCAATCCAGTCATAGGATTGATCAAACAGCATCTCGCGGCTACCCGTTTTAGCATTACTGATATCCCCTTGCTGCGGCACAAGGCTCGGTAGCTTTGGCTTACTGATCTTACCAATTACTGATACCTCAATGTTGACCAGCTCGACGTGACTATCACGCTCATCATAAGTATAAAGTTCACGATGGCGATGATGGAACAATTCTAAAATGGTGCTGACGCTATCAGCATCGAGCTTACCATTCGGTATCAGCACGTTACATTCATGCACCTGACCAACATAGCGCATTTCCATGGTACGTTCGATGGTGATATCTTCATCTGTAAAGCCATCTTCTAGCAGTTTTTGTACACCCTGCTCCTCAAGCTCTTGTAGCTTAGCATTGAGTGATTGCAATTCTACATCTGGTGCGAGAATCATCATTTGTGTCGCTAAGTAGTTATACTTGATATCAGAGATAATCTGACCAAAAGCACAGAGACAGGATGCGATTTTTGGTATTAAAATAGTTCCAATGCCCATCTCCTCAGCCAGAGCAATAATATGCATGCCAGCTGCTCCGCCTGCGCAGACTAGCGCAAAATCCCGAGGGTCATAGCCTTTTTCGATAGTAATACGGCGAATGGCATTAGACATGTTTTGGTTAACGATAGCACTGATACCAAATGCGGCATGATCTAACTCGATATTTAGCGGATCAGCGATGTGTGTTTGCACCGCTTGTACCGCTTTGTCTTTGTCTAAAGTCACACTACCACCTAACACCGCATTCGGCTGTAGATAACCCAATACTAAGTTTGCATCTGTGACGGTTGGCAAGTCACCACCTTTACCATAACATGCCGGTCCAGGAGTCGCGCCAGCACTCTGAGGGCCGACCTCTAGCATACCAAAGGTATTAACATGGCCAATAGAGCCACCGCCCGCCCCTAATGTCTCTACATGAATCATAGGTACGCCAATACGATTACGTAAGAAATCAATATCGCGGTTGAGGCTGGTTCTGCCTGCCTTCGCCATGGTGATGTCAAAAGAAGTACCGCCCATGTCGACCGTGATAATATCGTCAATTCCAAAAGGGCTGGCAATATACAGACCCGCTTGTGGTGCAGATGCTGGCCCCGAGTTAATGGCATTTACCGCACGCTCTCGCATGATACTACCAACTGCAAGCCCGCCATTAGACTGGAAATAACGTACGGGCTGCTCAGCGCCTAACGCCTTAAAATAGTCGTCAATCTTATGGACATAAGATGCCATAACTGGGCTTAAATAAGCATTTACTAGGGTCGTTGAGGTACGGGTGTATTCCTTAATCTGTGGATATACGTCACTACCACAGCAGACGAACACCCCTGGCATATGCTGCTCAACAAGCTCTTTGGTGCGCTGCTCATGCTGAGTATTACGAATAGACCAGACGAAGGAGATAGCAACAGCCTGAACGTCTTGCTGCTTTAACACTTTAATCGCATCGAGGATATCTTGCTCATTTAGCGGCTCGTGTTCAGTGCCATCAGCTAAGATACGACCACGGATAGGGAAGCGACGATCACGGGTAGCAATTTGCGGTGCTGGCGGATAGCTAGCATCATAGCGATACCCTTCTTCTTTATGCCCTAAGCGTATCTCGATACTGTCCTCGTGGCCTGCCGTACATAACAGGCCAACCTTTACCCCTTTCATCTGAATCAGGGCGTTTAGCGCAACAGTAGTACCATTGATACATAGGTCACAGGCTTGAATAATCTCTTCAATAGGACGGTCAAACTGTCTGGCTATTTGCTGTAACCCGTTGGCAATGGCTAAGGTACCATCCTCAGGGGTAGAAGGTGCTTTAAATAGATGAACATAACCACTTCTTTCGGCCAAAACAAAGTCAGTAAACGTCCCGCCAGCATCGACTCCAATACGGAAATCATTTTTCATAAGTCATCCTTAACTCAAATTATTTAATATCATCAGTTAGTTTTGGGTTTTATGCTGTCAGCTTACGACGTAAAGCATCCGTCTCTGCTTCATTGACTGCGAGCGTTTGTGGATCAATAACCACCCCGTACTCAGTCTTAGCCGCTGCTACTGATATGATTCTTTCTTCTACATCTTTTAATACTGCGAGTACCGACCGTGCAAACGAGCTGCCGTAGCCGCCACCGCCTGGATTGGTATTACGCGCACGGTCGCCTGGTTGAATTTCAGTCATTATATTTTGCTTGTGCAGATCGGTGACGCCATCCTTATGGATAATCTCTAAGCGCCCTAATTTCAGCTCAGGTGAGATTTGTTCTGCACCTGCAGCGCCCATTGTCGGATGCTCACGACCTTCCCCAAACGCCACTACTGTCATCTCATGACCTAAAGGCTCAACTTCCCATACGGTGCCGCAACCACCACGATACTCACCAGCGCCGCCACTGTCTTCTGCCAAGCCATACTTATGAATTAAGATAGGATACTGATACTCTAATAGTTCAATATCACCAGAGCTTAACGCGCCAAAGCAGCATAAAGGACCGCAAGCATGCCAGCCGTCCATTTGCTGAGTCGCGCCAGCACCAGAGATAATCGAAGCTAGAATCATAGTGACGTACTGTTCCCCTGTTTTTGGGTCAATACCTGAGATGTTGATACCAGAAGCATGACCCCAAGAAGCAATCACACGATCTGGCGCGGCATCTTCAAATGCCATACGCACGGCATCGGTCAAGGTTTCCATCGGCGTGGTGGTACAGTTGACATGAGGGGCAGGCTCTTTGGCATTACATAGCGTGCCATGCTCACCCAAGTCTACTGTGACACAGCGGTATAAACCTTCGTTGTACGGCGGGTCTACTTGGGCAAACATCATCAGACCTAGCAGTACACCAGACATCGAATTGCCTGCATAGGAGTTAATGAAGTAAGGTACTTGCGGTGGACTGGTAATCTTGATATGTACATCGCTGTTTTTAATCTCAATATCAGCGCTGATGGGCAAATCACCCAAACCATGACCTGAATCTTCTAATACCGCTTCACCATGATACTGGCCATCTGGAATAGATGAAATTAATGAGCGCATATGGGTATCAGCCATATTCTTTAGCTCTTCGATCGCCGCACGGACGGTCTCTACCCCATACTTGTCTAGCAACGCAATCATATTACGCTCACCAACCGCACAAGCCCCATATTGAGCATTAAGATCGCCTTCTTGGTTACGGCGAGAGCGCATATTACTATGAATCAAATTAATGACATCACGACGTCGAACGCCTTTTTCCCATATTTTAATAGGCGGAATGCGCAACCCTTCGGCGTATATCTCTTTAGCGTCTGGATTATATCCTGCTGGCACGGGACCACCGATATCAGTGACGTGACCTTTGCATACTGTCCAAAACACCAACTCGCCTTTATAAAACACTGGCTTATACATACAGCAATCTAGGATATGACTGCCCATCATCACGGGATCATTGTGATAAATAACGTCGCCTTCATGAATATCATCACCATAATATTCGGCAACGGCTTTCATGGCTGGCATGAGCGAGCCTAGATGAATAGGAATATCCTGACCCTGCAAAATCATCTCAGGCAGATGATCAAACAAGGCATTACTATAATCATGAGCTAGGTTAAAGACGCTAGAGCGTGCGGTTTTTTCTAAGGTTGTCGTCATCTCGCGCTGCGCCGTTTCTAAGGCACCACGTACGACGGACAAAGTAATAGGATCAATTGAAGTGTGAGCTTTGCTCATGTGAGACTCCCTGTCTAGAAATTTATATCAGAAGATATGAGTGGCTCTGTAAAATATAGCGCCCAATGTGGCCGTCAATACTTCACAATTACACTCATTCTTTGTCTGGTCGTCATCTATCCTAATGACGAAGCTTTTTTACTATAGCGAGGTTTTTGGTAAATTAATTGACTGACAGTGCAGAGTTTTTGACTGTGAGTGCACACCTGTATGAATAAGTCTTGTGATTTCAGCTTTTGGAGAGAATGTTAACAATAAAGAGCGTTTGCAATAAAAAAGACAATGCATCGGTTATGATGCACTGCCCTATGAATTTACGTCTTTGACTATTTATTAGTTTAGTTTTGAGTTTACAGCCACACTTAAGCGTATTAAATGTCTGACATCAAGAAAAAATGCCGTCGTCAATAATACAGTCTTAAGCATAATCGTGTGTACCACGAATAGGATAGTTGTTTTCTGGATTTCTGATAAAGGCTAGACCATTTGCCAAGGCTTCCAGCTCAGGTCTAGCAAAAGGAGCGTTGGAGATATCTACAATCTGAATCTCCCCTTCTGTATTAATAACAAACAAGCCGGGCTCTGCAAATGGATGATCGGTTTCTTTCTCTGAACGTGGGTTGGAGATATAAAGACCCAGCATTTTCATTTGTTCAACGGTCAGATCATAGGCGATAGGAAAGCTTACATTTATTTTTTCCAAATGACTTTCTACCTGCTCTTTGCTGTCACCTGAAACAGCGATGACGTCGACACCCGTTTCATTAAATGCTGATTTTAATGTTTCTAACTGATTGAGGTATTTGGTGCAAATGGGACAGTGTTGACCTCGGTAAACAACCACCATTTTCCAGTCATGACCATTTTCGGGCTTGCCTAATAGCGTCATGTCACCATTATAAGTGGGTACTTCGATATTGGGGAATGTTGCACCAGCAATGATTTTTGGGTTGTAGTTTGCTTGCATTGTTTTATCCTTATAGTTTTGAGTCAAAAACATTTAATATCAAATTTGAGTGTTTGCTCAATTTGGTATGTATTGATACTACAAGCAAAAAGCCGACGGTGAAGTCGGCTTTTTGTTATTAAATTGGTATAAATTGAAAGTTTTTCTCTCTGTAGATATATGACTGGTCAATGCTGAGCATTATATTCGCGCTCACCCTACTACCAAGCGCATCAATTGGGTACTAATATAGCCACCGAAAGTGCCTACCGCATAGCCCAGAATGCCCAAAAACACACCCACAGGTGCAAGCGATGGGTGAAACGCTGTTGCGACAATGGGTGCTGATGAGGCACCGCCAGTATTGGCATTGGAGCCGACTGCCAAAAAGAAAAACGGCGCACGAATCATCCTAGCCACAGCAAAGATAATGACAACGTGAATGCTCATCCATAATAAACCAATAAGGAGCAGTCGCCATTGCGAAACGATACCCGCAAGATTGATTTGCATACCAATGGCAGCAATTAAGATAAAGATAAATACCGTACCAATTTTGGAAGCGCCCACATGGTCGAGCCTACGAATCTTGGTAAAGGAAAAAATAACCCCTATCAAGGTTATAATCACAACCATCCAAAAGAATGAGCTGGCAAAGCTATATTGTACTGCCCAGCTATAGGGCGCAAAAAACCCTGCAATTTGCCCACCAACAAAGTGTGCGACACCCACCATAGCAAAGCATAAGCCAAACATCACCATCAAGTCATTTAAAGTTGCTGGACGAGCATTGTCACGCTCATAATTCTCAACCGCCTTAATCACTTTATCAATACTACTGGTGTCTGCCCTCAATAGCCTATCTATCTTATCGCTATGCTTCGCCAATACCAAGATAGCCAATAACCATAATGAAGCATTGGTGGTATCGACCAAAATCATCATCCCAAATAAATCATCACTGACGCCAAACAACTCTTTCATCGCTGCTTGATTTGCCGCGCCGCCGATCCAGCTACCCGCCACCGCCGAAAACCCACGCCATAGCGTGTCATCAGTAAACATCTCAGGCGATATCCATTTAGCGACACCTAAGCTTATTGGACCACTAATAATAATCGCGATACTAGCAGCAAAAAACATGGCGATGGCTTTCCAGCCTAGCCCCAATATCTTCGGTACATCCATCGATAAGGTCATTAACAGCAAACTTGCTGGCAACAGATACGTGGCAGTAAAGCCATAAATCTGTGAGCCGATACCGTCAGCGAAGACGCCTAAACTATTAAGCGTTGCAGGGATAAAGCAGCACAGCACAATACCCGGCAATACCGCATAAAAGCGCTGCCAGAATTTACCGGGTAATCCTTGGGTATAAAAAACCAAACCGATAATGGCCATAATGATGCCAAAAGCCAATGGCAGGCTATCAATAGTTAAATGAGAAATATCGGGCATCAAATAGCTCCGCAGCACACGATGAATAAAAGCTTGTTAGTATAGACAAGGCGAAAAAAACGCGCAAGCAGCGATCGAATAAACACAAAAAAGCCAGATAACGAGTATCTGGCTTTTTAGTGCTATCTTTAGGCGATCAAGTAATTAATAATTTTAATCACCAAATATAACAGTATTACGAGTTGTTACCACGGTTGCCGCCGTTTGGACGACCTTGACCACGGCTGTCAGAACGACCTGCTGGGCGACCTTGGCTGCCACTTGGACGACCGCGACCAGTTGCAGCGCGCTCACCACGTGGAACGCCAGTGCTATCACCGCGGCTAGGGCCACCAGTGCGCTTGCCTTGATAAGGCTTGCCACCTGAACGCTCATTTGGCTTACCAGATGAATCACGTGGCTTACCTTGATAGCCGCTGTCATTGCTAGCGCGTTGACCAGTTGATGAGCTGTCGCTTGAACGACCACGAGCATTAGCAGGATTACCTTGATAGCCACCGCTTGAACGACCACGGCCTTGACCATTACCACCACCGTTAGAGCGACCACGACCACGGCCACGACCATTACCTTTGTTTTCGCTAGGTACGTATGTTTTCTTAGGCTCCATGCCTTCGATGATACATACTTCCATTTTGCGATCTAAATAACGGTTGATAGCGTTTAGCTGTGGACGGTCATCCATGCTACATAAGCTGATAGCGATACCAGTACGACCAGCACGACCACAACGACCGATACGATGGACGTAATCTTCAGTTTGGCGTGGCAAGTCATAGTTGATAACGTGCGAGATTGCTGGGATGTCTAGACCACGAGCAGCAACGTCAGTCGCTACTAGGATTTTAACTTTACCATTACGCAAGTCTTGAACGATACGGTTACGCTTGCTTTGTGGCAAGTCACCATGTAGGAAGCTTGCTTTATGACCTGCTTCTTGTAGCTGTTTGGCCAGTTTTTCAGTGCTACGTTTGGTAGCAGCAAAGATAATGATCTGTTCCATATCTTGCTGGCAAACGATTTTGTCAAGTAAACGGTTTTTGTGATCGAAATCATCACAGTAGTACACTTTTTCTTCGATGTGTGCAGATTCTACTTTGATTGATACACGCTCAGGGTTCTTAGTGAAACTGGCAGCGATTTTACCTACTGGGCCATCCCAAGTTGCAGAACACATGATCGTTTGACGATCAATTGGTGCGGCACGAAGGATGTCACTGATGTCATCAGCAAAACCCATGTCTAGCATACGGTCAGCTTCATCAAGGACCAAAATTTCTAGGCTTGATAAGTCAACACGACCAGCATTGATATGGTCAAGTAGACGACCTGGGGTCGCAACGATAACTTGAACGCCTTTTTTCAACGCAGTGATCTGACCATTGTATGGTGCGCCGCCAACTAAAGGTACGCAGAATAGACCACGCATATCTTTAGAATAAGTACGTACGCTATCATGTACTTGCTGAGCAAGTTCACGCGTTGGCGTTAAGATAAGGGCTTTAGTTAGTTTATCAAAGCTAGTGGCACGGCTTAAACGGTCAAGTACAGGGATAACGAATGCCGCTGTTTTACCACTACCGGTTTGCGCAGACAATAGTAAGTCACGACCTGCTAGAGCAAAAGGAATCGCTTGTGCTTGAATAGGTGTTGGATTGGTATAACCACTGCGATCAAGCGCGGTCAAAATCGGCTTGGCAATGTCTAGTTCAGCAAAGGTAATTTGATCTTCATCAGTCGCGTCAGTAGTAGCCGCTTGATTATTAGTATCAGTATTTGGAGTGTCAGTGTTTTCGATGATGCCGTTTTCAGCGGCGATTGCAGATAAAATATCAGTCATGAGAATCCTTGGTAAGTATAAGTTGCTGTAAATTCAGCAAGCTTGATGCATACCACTGATAACCGTTCACCACGCTGCCTTTATTAAAGAATTACCGGACCACATGTAAGTGTCGATAATCAGAAGCCAAGCCAATAAAGCTTAGAGCCTCTACAATAAATGCGTTCGTGCTGTCTGACGTATTTTGGTGGTAGTGCCGAGTGTCTCATCCTTGTTTGATATAAGCGTATTATTAATGCTTTGTCCAAAGCAAATAATCGCGAATAACAACCAATTTAAACCACATTTATGGTTCGGTAGATAAGATATGAGTCAAAAATAACTGCTATTTTCATGACAGGTTATTCAAGTACACAAAATCATCGGCAACAATTACTTATGGTCATCCTAGACCCAAAATCGCAGGCGATGTTATCAATCTCATAATTCACGAAAGCCTAAGCTAACGTGGCGACGCAGTATAGCACAATAAAATATTATATGTAGCTATTTATTAAATTTCTCGGTAAATAAAGCAAAATTACTTATAGATGTACGCATTCAATATGCTGAGTAATAAGACAATCAGCAGTATTATTGGCGGCTATCGCACCATTTTAACTTCAGTGACATACGTCGGCAGCTGCCACGCACCGCCCGCTTCAATCATACGGCAAAGTCCTGTGGTACTTTCATGGCTTTTTTCAAATGCCTTACCTGTCCATACCCAATCAGTCTTGGTTAAACAATCACCAATGCCGCGACCTTTTTGTACGGAAGTGATTTTACCCTTATCATAGCCAGTGGCGTTGGTGGTTACCAATGTCGGTTTATAAGGTTTACTGTCATTGATGACCCAGATACCTGCACCAGTATTATAAGCACCTGTCCAGCAATCGTGTTGTGCCAACAGCTGTGAGCTATTCAGTCGGCTCACACGCCATGGTGATTTGTCTGATAGATTGGGACAGTCGCTATCCGCATCTTTCATTGTACTCTTCATCAGCGCCGCTAGCTGCGACGATTTCATCACAAACTTTCTATTGTCACTAGCGACGGCTTTCGGATTGGGCGCCACAAAGCGAAGTTTTGGTGCTGACTTGGGTGACAATACAGTGCTATTTGATTTGGCGGCACCATCAGTATTGATAAAGGCAGATGACGTCCCTACTCGACCTTGGGCTTCATCTGCTTTGAGCATGACGGCGCTAGCCCCTTTATCAGACAGTTGCCAGCGTGAGTTACGTAGCACTAGCTCAATTTTGCTTGACTTAGTCAGTGCTTCTAGTAGCGCTGTGACTTGTGTTGGGGTCAGGTCAGCATTACCTGCTGCAGTTGAAAAAGGCTTGGTTTCGCCATAGTCTCTACCATTGATGAACAATGATATACGATGACGATTGCCAAGTTGCATCAAGGCTTTAGATGAGCTTTCTTTAGCACCGCCCAGCTTTACCTTGCCATCCACACCAGCATTTGCACCTGCACGGCGTATGAGCAATACCGATATAGGAAATTCGCTATTGTTTTCTGCTTGATAGCCTGCCAGCCGGCACGTACGGGTATTGTCGCAGACTACCTGCCAGTCTTGATTGGTAAATTCAACGCCATTGCTGGCCATCGTCGCTGTACTAAATAAAGCTGCGCTGATAGCCGCAAACATAGGTAATCGTATTTTATTTTTTATCATCAATAAGAGTATCTTTTTTATTTTTTTAGGATGGGTGGTTAAGTTGGCTTTGTATTGCAATATTGAGTATCGATCAGCATCTATCTGTTGATCGTTATAAATGGCGCTGAGTTTGGTATTGATAACTTTTAATTCGCTAGCCATCGCCTGTCGTGAGAAGTTGATCCGTTTACGGTTATCATCCTTCATAATCATTATCCATCAATATAGTCAATCTTATTTCAATCAGATATTCTGTCTGATTTACTCAGTCTATTATAATAAGTGGCTCTATTCGCCTTGCTGATATCCCAATAATATTAAACCAATCAAATAAGCACTATAAATACCCGCTCATTAAGGTGTTATATGCTTGAGGTACTCAAGCTATCTTAACGTACTAAGGTTTCTATCTGTTGTACTAATGTATCATTGTGTAAACAGGTAAGTATATCTCTATTTTAATATAACCATATATGAATATAGAATAGCAAGATGTCGGATAAAATCAAGGCTGATAAGCAAATAGCCTATCAGCCTTGATTTTATTAATGCGTCTGTTATCGATAGGTTTAGTCAATAGGCTTTAATGACAGGTCTACGGCACGCTTAACGGCTGGACGTTCAGCAATTGCCTGTGCCCAGCGCTTCACATGCTTGTAGTCATCAACTTGTAGGAACTCGGCGGCATCATAGAGCTTTCCAAGCACCAATTGTCCATACCATGCCCAAATAATCATATCCGCAATATTATAATCGGCTTCGTTGTTACCACACATATATGTGCTGTCTTTTAGGTGGGTATCCAGCACATCGAGCTGGCGTTTGGTTTCCATGGTATAGCGGTTGATCGGGTACTCTAGCGGTTCAGGCGCATAAGCATAAAAATGTCCGAAACCGCCACCTAAGAACGGCGCACTGCCCATCTGCCACATGACCCAAGACAAACACTCTGCCCGTGCTTTGCCAAGTGATAAAGGCATAAATTGGTCAAATTTTTCTGCCAGATACATCAAGATAGCACCAGACTCGAAAAGCGCTATCGGCTCGCCAGCTATATCGGCAGAATGATCAACCAAGGCTGGAATTTTTGAGTTAGGGTTTATTGCTACAAAGCCAGAACCAAACTGCTCTCCTTGAGAGATATCAATTTTATAGGCATCATATTCAGCACCTTTAACACCAATCTCGGCAAGCTCTTCTAACAGGATATTAACCTTGACGCCATTTGGCGTATTCAATGAGTACAGCTGTAATGGCGCATCGCCTACTGGCAGCGCTTTCTCATAGCGCGCACCCGCTGTTGGGCGATTGATACTGGCAAACTTACCACCGTTTTCTTTGTCCTGCGTCCAAACCTTTGGCGGGACATATTTATCGTTTTGCCCATCGGTATGATTGCAAGCTTTGTTATTTTCCTGACTCATAATATATCCTCAGTTTATCTTTATCGTATTGTTGATGCTTCTACTTATATCGTCGGTAGTCAATTCCATCTCATATGATTGAGATGAGATTGGCTGTATTGCTTATCTATTGGCTTAAGTCGTTAGCGAGGGTTTACTATAACGATAACCAACCCTGATATTAAAGCCCTCTCTTGTAAGCAGTGTTAATATTATTACCTCTAAGCACAGAATTTTATAACCTCAACCGCCAGCCGTTACTTTGATTCCCTTTTATTATGATTGAGTCTTTCTTATACTACTCGGTTGGTATAGCGAATTAGTCGTCAATAGACTATTTTGTTCATTTTATGATGGGATATCTAATGAGATTTACATGGTAACGCTAACCCCGACACAAGATAAATACTTGCCCTATGTGCTAGCGGTGGCGCTATTTATGCAAATTTTGGATGCCACTATACTAAATACCTCATTACCGCAGATGGCACAGGCGCTGGGTGAGTCTCCATTAAAAATGCAGTGGGCGGTGATCAGTTATGCGCTAACTTTGGCCATATTTATTCCCATCAGTGGTTTTTTGGCGGATAAATACGGCACGCGCCGAGTATTTTTGGCAGCGATTATTATCTTTTGTATTGGCTCACTACTATGTGCTGCGTCACCAACGTTGGATTTTTTGATTGGTTCACGGGTTATACAAGGTATTGGCGGGGCGATGATGACGCCTGTGGCTCGCTTAATATTGGTCAAATCCTACCCACGCAATAAGCTGCTGACCGTCATGAACTTTGCGGTAATTCCTGCTTTGGTAGCACCGCTAGTAGGACCGGTCTTAGGTGGCTATATCGTACAATATACCAGTTGGCATTGGATATTTTTGATCAATATACCGATGGGCATTTTTGGTTTTATCATGGGCAAAAAACTGGTTCCCGCACTATTTGAGGATACCAAGCGGCTTGATTGGACAGGATTTTTATTGTTTGCCGCCGCTGCTTGTGGGTTTACGCTTGCTGTAGAGTTCGGCTCACAGACTGGTCGAGGGTTTTATGGGTTGCTGCTTAGTTTGGTGGCCAGTTTATTGATCGGCGCTTATATCTGGCACGCCAAGCGTCGTCAAGCACCGTTGTTCCCCTTGAGTTTGTTTGACATTCGCACCTTTCGTATTGGCATCACTGGTAACCTATTCACGCGCTTAGGTATTAGCGCTGTACCGTTTTTGCTGCCGCTGTTGCTGCAAGTGGTGTTTGAATATTCACCATCGCAGGCAGGTTGGCTACTCGCGCCCATCGCAGTCGGTGCTATCGGGATTAAACCCTGGGTCAGTAAAATTATTCAGCGTTATACTTATCGCAAAGTGCTGGTCTTCAACACGTTTTTGATGGGCACTCTCATCATTGTGTTGGCACAGTTTACCGATGCCTCACAGTGGTTATGGTTTATCCCTATTTTGACCATAATGGGCGCTTGTAATTCTATGCAATTCAGCGCGATGAATACGATTACTATCGGTGATTTAGAAGGCGCTCAAACCAGTAGCGGCAATAGCTTGATGGCGGTCAATCAGCAGTTAGCGATTAGTTTCGGTATTGCTTTTGGGGCAGCGGTACTGACGCTGTTACGTGAGCGCCTACAAATGGATACGCTGACAGCGTTTCAAACCACCTATTGGATACTTGGGGTCTTGACCATTCTCTCGGGGCTGTACTTCTTACGACTTAAGCCCGAAGATGGGCGCGGCTTATACTGAGCCGCTGATATTTAGATTTTGAATAAAGAGTTTGAAAAAATATTGATTAAGCGTTGCTTTTGTCAGCAGTGCTGATAGCACGCGTTGTCAAATATGAGACATAAAAATGCCAACATGTAAGTGATTATAAACCACAAGACACGCTGGCATTTTTAGAGCACAGTACGGCTCATTGCATCAATAATGAACCATTAAGGCGCGTCATCATCCATTTGTGATTGGATATAGCGCTCAACCCCAACGCTTTCGATCAAGTCTTCTTGAGTCTCTAACCAGTCTTGATACTCTTCATTACCATCTTTTAGCGTCACCAATAGCTGGCGTGACACATAGTCAGACTTTGTTTCACATAGAGTAATAGCATCGGTAATGATCTCGAACTTTTGTTTTTCTAAGCGCAAATTGCATTCGATAATCTCTGGCACATCTTCACCGATGAACATCTTGCCGTAATCTTGCAAATTTGGTAAACCGCCTAGCAATAAAATTCGGGCAATCAGCTCATCAGACCATTTCATCTCAGCGATGGATTGTTTGTAGAAACTCTCATTAAGGGCTTCTAATCCCCAATGGCGCGCAATGCGCGCATGTAAAAAGTACTGGTTGATGGCAATCAATGACTGTCCGAGCACTTTATTTAAAGCGCGAATAACCTCTTTATCCCCTTTCATTATCTCTCTCCCTTTCATGTCGTTATTTATGCTAAATACTATGGTTATTGTTCATATCTTCGTGACATTAAACAAGATTGGGAGTGACTTCAGCCATTTGGCTTTGCAGATAATTGGGCAGACTGATCATCTCAATTAAGCGCAACTGTTGCTCAAGCCAATGCGCATGATCTTCTTCAGTGTCTTTTAGTTGTTCTACCAACATCTCACGCGTGACATAATCGCGCTCTGCTTCACAAAGAGCAATACCGTCTTTTAAGTGCTGTTGTACTTGATACTCTAGCTCAAGGTCAAGTTGCAGCATTTCAGGAACTGTCGCGCCGATATTGATGGCATTGACCGTCATTTTCGGTGTGCCGCTCAACATTAGGATACGGCGAATAATAGATTGGGCATGTAGCGTCTCATCTGCCATCTCATGATGGATACGGTCGTACAATTTACCATAATGCCACTCAGCATACATTTCTGAGTGAATAAAATACTGGTCACGGGCAGCAAGCTCACCGCCTAACAAAAAATTCAAATAATCAATGACTTTTGGGCTACCTATCATAACCTATACTCCCCTATTTATATTTTACAGATCACCATACATTCATAATTATCCATATAAGGATAGTACTATTGGTAAACTGATCAGTAAAGATCAAAATCAACAAAACGTCTTACAACGTGAGACAGATATAGTAGCATATAGGCTCTATACAGCTTGTAATGTTATGAACTAAGAATAAGATGCTAATTGAGAATCATAATTAACTAGCTTTAGTAGTCACTGGTTTATCACAATAATGGCTGCTAATGATGCTCAATATCATTGTAGTAGGTGTATAGGTAAAGTTATATGGACGCTCGCAACTTACCCTTTATGTATAATGACCAAAGGATAAGTGCGGAATATTGAATGTATGTGATATCGAGGCGTACTAGTGATATTGGTGTAATGAGGTGATGAACAGCTGGGTAGTAAATCTCTGGTTTGATAACGCTTAAACAGCGTAAGCCAAGACATCGAGTCTCGCATGATACTCATCTAGGTAATCGTTAACCATCGGTTCGCAGCAGCCACAGCAAGTCGCAACATCGAGGGTATCTTTTAGACCGTCAAGGGTATCGATACCTGAAGCAATGGCTGCTTTGATTTGCTTTTCTTTTACGTCATTACAGATGCATACGTACATGGTCTGGCTCCTCTGAATACCGCTATTCGGTAACTGCTTTTATTGCTCATAAATTTAGTGCATTGATGATAAAAATGGTGAATAGAGTGTTTGTCTTGATATTCACGGTCATTTTTATGGCTTGATATATAATAACGATAACTATTATCATTTGCAATAGCATTTGATATATTATTGGTATAAAAGTACAGTCATGAAAGTAGAGTTATATTGCACGCAGTTAATTGATGTAAGTGAATATAAGCGTGCGTGTAACCGAATATGATGAAAGGTAGTAAATTAACGACGAACTGTAATTTAGCCCATTTTTTAATCGATTTTGTAGATAACTGCTGTTATATTGAACCCCTATTAACAAAGCCCAATTGGAATTGTTCTATGTCTGATAATAATTTTACGATACGACCTATCGAGTTATTTAAAGTCTTATCTGACCCGACGCGCTTAAAAATATTTCAAATTCTATTTAACAAAGAATCGCGCTGTGTTGGTGAGTTAGTAGAAATACTAGATCAACCACAGCCAACGATATCGCGTCATCTGAACCATTTAAAGAAACTCGGTATTTTAAGCTGTGTTCGCGACGGTACGTGGATGTGGTATGAAGTCGCTGACGACTTGCCAGAATGGTGCCAAGAGATTTTGGATATTACTTATAAACAAATATCTAGCAAAGATATCGATATGTCCAAGCCTGCTGAGATATGATGACTATCTAGCATTATTGCTATCAACATTTGATCTCAATAACGCTAGATACCAAATGAAATTGAGACCTGCTTTAACCCATAAAAAAAGACCTATTTATTGTAGGTCTTTTTTTATGGGTGATAATAGAAGAACTGCACCAAATTTTACTATGCCAAATCTAAAAAATCACTGATAAACGCATTGGCTGGCTGGTGTATCAGCTCCTCCGATGTGCCTACCTGCTCTACCCGCCCTTGATTCATGACCACGATCTCATCTGAGACGGCGCGGGCTTCTTCTTGATCGTGAGTAACCATGATACTGGTAATACCAAGCTCATGATGGATGTTCTTTAGCCACGTGCGCAGCTCTTTACGTACCTTGGCATCGAGTGCGCCAAAAGGCTCATCGAGCAACAATAACTTCGGCTTCACTGCTAAGGCACGAGCCAGCGCAATCCGTTGACGCTGACCACCAGAGAGTTGATGCGGATAAGCATTGGCCACTTGTGGTAACTGCACCAAGTCTAATAGCTCAGCAACGCGCTTATTGATATCTGCCTTACTTGGCCGCTCATTCTTTGGTAACAAGGTCAGTCCAAAGGCGACATTATCGGCGATATTTTTATGACGAAACAATGCGTAATGCTGAAACATAAAGCCAATATGGCGCTTTTGTACTGGCGTATTGGTCACATCCATCTCATCAAAAAATATTTGCCCTGAGTCAGCATATTCTAAGCCGGCGATAATGCGTAGCAACGTCGTTTTGCCACAGCCTGATGGTCCCAGCAAAGTGGTCAGCTTGCCAGTCGGCACGGTGATATTGATATTATCTAAGGCGGTAAACTGACCGAATTTTTTATTAACGTTGCGAATCTCGATGCTCATAATGGGTTCTCTTATTATATCTTTGGTATCGTGGCAGATTTTTTAGTTACCGCCTTTACATTATTAAATTAAATCTAATGCCAGCCCTTGTGCAGACCAAGTGTAGATAATTTTGCTTATCATTTATCCGAACTTTCAGTGGTTGTTGCATCAGTAGTATTGGTAGCCTTAGTAGCGTTGGCACTTACCAGTAACTCAGGCACACTTGCCAGCCGTTCGGACTTGGCAAATTTGCGCTCTTGTAGCTTAGTCATGACTTGTTGAATAAGCAACGTCACGAGCGCCAGCGCGGCAAGTAGACTTGATAAGGCAAAAGCGGCGGTAAAGTTATAATCATTGTAAGCAATCTCAACCAGTAGTGGCATGGTATTGGTCTCGCCGCGAATATGACCAGATACCACACTCACTGCCCCAAACTCACCCATTGCCCGCGCATTGGTCAAAATTAAACCATAAAGTAGTGCCCATTTGATATTGGGTAATGTCACATGCCAAAACGTCTGCCAACCAGTTGCGCCCAAGGTCAATGCCGCTTGCTCTTCAGAGTCGCCTTGCGTCTGCATCAGCGGTATCAGCTCACGTGCTACAAAGGGAAAGGTGACAAATAAAGTAGCGAGCACGATCCCTGGAACCGCATAAATAACTTGGAATCCCATGCTCTCAAGCCAGCCGCCAATGGTGGAATTGAGTCCGAATAGTAAAACAAACATCAAACCTGCAACGACGGGTGATACTGAAAATGGCAGATCAAGCAAAGTGGTGACCAGCTGCTTACCTTTAAACTGATAGCGCGTTACTAACCATGCGATTGCGATACCCATCACCATATTGATGGGTAAGACGATAGCCGCGGTAATTAACGTCAGTTTAATGGCTTGTAAGGCTTCTGGATCAACCAGCGAGGCAATATACAACTGCCAGCCACCTTTAAAAGCTTCATAGAACACAGCCAGCAACGGAATGACCAACATGATGACCATAAATAGCACTGCGATGACGATAAAGGTAAGGCGTATCCATGGCGTATCTTTAGTCGCTGCGTTGCTCTGGTAGTCGTAGCTATTAGATATTTGCATTAGCGAGCTCCTACACGGCGCGACAGTTTCCACTGCATGATGTTAATGGTCAATAAGATCACAAATGAGATCAGTAGCATAAATAATGCAACTGCAGAAGCCCCTTGAACATCAAACTGCTCTAGTTTACTAATGATAATGAGCGGTAAAATCTCTGATTGCATGGGAATATTGCCAGCGATAAAGATAACCGAACCGTACTCGCCAGTGGCACGAGCAAACATCATCCCTGCACCCATGAGTAAAGCGGGCAACAGCTCTGGCAAAATTACTTTGCGAAACGTCGTCAAGCGATTGGCACCCAATACCGCGGCTGCCTCTTCAAATTCAACCGATAGCTCAGCGAGTACAGGCTGTACCGCACGGACAATAAAGGGAAAACTGACCACAACCAAGGCGAGCCAAATACCTATAGGTGTAAAGGCGACCTGAATGCCAAATTTATCAAACCACTGTCCAATCAAACCATTAGGGGCATAAAGGGTCGCAAGCGAAATGCCTGTGACCGCCGTTGGTAATGCAAATGGTAAATCAACTAGCGCATTAATCAACGACTTACCCCAGAACTCGTAGCGTACGAGCACCCAAGCGACCAATGTGCCAAACACCATATTGGTGAGCATCGCTAAAAACGACATCCATAAGCTTAGCTTGATAGCAGCAGTGACTTGCGGTTGACTAATCGTCTCCCAGAATCCAGTCCAACCCATCTGAGTCGTGGTGTAGGCCATCATGGCAAACGGTAATACCACCAATAGCGACAAGCTAAAGACCGTGATACCCATGCTCAGGCCGAACCCTGGCAGCACATTGCGTTGGCGCAAACGTGTTAACCACCCTTTTTTTGCAGGGGCTTTGCTGGCAGGAGATGTTTTTGCACTCATAATGATGTCCTATTGCCTAACCAATCGTACTTAGCGATGATTACTATTTATTGTTATTGCTTCACGTGGGTTTTCACTATTGATACTTAAAAAGAGCACTTAACAGAAAGCATTTAACGATGATGTCGTCCATAAAACCATGCTATCAGGTAGTTATTAGTGTGCTTACGGTATAAAGGACATAGCGTATATGACCATGTCCTTTATGAGGTTCTGCATGACTAATGGTGTGACTGGCTGCATTTGCTAGCGCAGTAGCTTCTCTTATGCACTTAGCAAGTGATTACTGCGGTGCGTTAATGGCTAGCTGGTCGAATACACCGCCATCACTGAAGTAAGTACCCATGATTTCATCCCACGTGCCAAAGGCATCATTTGGACGGAAGGTTTCGATCGGTGGTAATTTATCACCATTTTTATCAAGGACGCTTTTGACGCTAGGACGCAAGTATAGATTGGCTGCTAGCTGCTGAGCAGGCTCGCTCCATAAGTAGTCAAGATAAGCCTTTGCAGCATCCGTTGTGCCTTTTTTATCTGTCACTGACTTGACAATCGCAACAGGGCTTTCTGATTTAATAGAGTACTTAGGATAAACGATGTCTACTTTACCAGCACCGAAATCAGTGGCAGCAAGGTTGGCTTCATTTTCAAAAGTCACTAGGACATCACCGATACCACGTTGAACGAATGTAGTGGTCGCGGCGCGCCCGCCATTCTCATAAACTTTGACGTTTTTAAGCATGTCTTTCACGTAGTTTTTGGCACTGGTCTCGTTTTTATCAAAAGCGTGCAAGCCATAACCATAAGCGCCCAAGAATGCATAACGACCATTACCCGTCACTTTTGGATTGGCCATGACAATCTCAACGCCTTCTTTGGTCAAGTCTTCCCAGTCATTGATGCCTTTTGGATTATCTTTACGGACTAAGAATACGATGGTGCTGGTAAAAGGAACGGCATTGTCTGGGAATTTGCTTTCCCAATCTGACTCAACCAAACCTTTTTTCTCAAGCAGCTCAATATCAGAGCCTTGGTTCATGGTAGCGACATCTGCTTGCAGACCATTGGCAACTGACAGCGCTTGTTTGCTTGAGCCACCATGTGACTGCTTGATTAGAATATTGCTGTTTGGATTTTCCGCTTTATAATGCTCAACGAATAATGGGTTGTAGTCTTTATAAAAGTCACGTGCCACATCATAAGAGACGTTCAGTAGCTCAATATTTTGACCTTCTGTGGCAGCTGTGCCATCTGTATTAGCAGTCGTTTCTGTCTCGCTATTGCTACAGCCAACCAGCCCCAAGGTTAATGCAACGCCTGCAATGCTCAAGACGTTACGTTTTTTACTTTTTTGTTGATATTGCAAAGCGTATGTCATAAATCCCTCAAAGGTATCTGTTAAGTAATGCAAGTATGCTAACAGTGCCATCTTATTATGTTTAATGATGAATATGCGTATGTTATTGCCAAAATGGAATAACAAAGGGATAAATACAAGGTTATCAATCACTTAAATAATATCGTTAATACATAACGCTGACACCCTACTAACTACCCGCTCTGGCTCATACAAATTGAGCACTTTGAGTATGTATCAGGCCATTGACAATCTCTTGACAAACGGCTCCCTACTTCACTCTTGCCAGCTGATCAAAACGCCCACCATCGACAAAGAAAGTGCTCATAATCTGCTCCCAAGAACCAAACACTGCTACCGGCTCAAAAGTCTCAACATCAGGCAAGGTTGCTTTGTGAGCTGCCAGCACTTGTGGGTTACTTGGACGCATATACATCTGTGCCATGAGCTCTTGTGCTGGGGTGTCCCATAAGCCTTTTAAGTAAGCATTCGCCGCTGCCGTCTTGCCGTCCTTGTCAGTGACGGCTGTTACGACCGCCACTGGGTTAGCAATCACAATAGAATAGCTTGGGTATACAATGTCAACTTTACCCTTTGCAAATTGCTGGGCGGCTAAATGCGCTTCATTTTCAGTCGTGATGAGCACATCCCCCAGCCCGCGCTGAGTAAAGCTGGTTGTTGCGGCGCGGGCACCATTGTCATAAGTGACCACGTTTGCCAGTAGTTTTTTGATAAAATCATCCGTTTTGGCAGGACTTTGTACCGTTTCTTTAAATTGATGTAATCCGTAACCATAGGCACCCAAAAACGCATAACGCGCGGTGCCACTGGTTTTCGGGTTTGGTATCACCACGTCGATATCGTTACGCGCCAAGTCCGACCAGTCTTTGATGTTTTTGGGGTTACCATCGTGCACCAATAGCACCATGGTACTGGTATAAGGCACCGCATTGTTCGGGAACGCTTGCTGCCAGTCAGCTGTGACCAAGCCTTTTTTAACCAACAGATTCATATCACTTTCTTGGTTTAAAGTGACTACATCTGCTTGCAGACCATTGGCAACCGATAATGCTTGTTTGCTTGAGCCACCATGTGATTGGTTGATATTGACCTGACTGTCTGAATGCTTTTGCTGATAATCTGTGCTAAATAAAGCGTTATAATCTTTATAAAAATCGCGTGATACATCATAAGAGACATTTAATAAACTGATATTTTTTGCATCACCCGTTGCGTTCGAGCCGTCTTGTTGAGTGGCTTCGGTAGGATTACAGCCTGTCATTAGCATGGCAAACGCCAGTACGCTACCAACTTTAACACTGATATTGGCGAGCGGCGTTGGCGTCTCTTTATCCTTAATAAGGGTATGGAGGTTAGCAAAATGATGCTTTTGAGATATTTGCTGAATACTTTTGTTATCTGGTTGCATGGGTGCTCTCGATAATGTTGATAGAAGCGTTTTCCACAGCATTAACAATCTTATTAATGCTCATAATTCTTTGGATGCGGTTCTATGGATAATGAGAAATATGCTAACAGCATGAGAGTCAAATGCTTAGTGACAAATGCGCTTATCGAGTGGTTAACTTGGCATAAGTCATTTTATTAATTATTTTACAAGGCTTATTTTTTCTAAGTATTTTGCGCTATAGTGATGAGCAGACACTTTTGAGTAAGTAATGGTATTGCTTACTATATAGACGAGCCTTTATGTAAACGATACTATCTCTAATATCCTTACAGCCACGCTGTTAGGCGTTGCGTTTAGATAACGACCATTCCTCTTAATCACTCCTTTATCAAAGGTACTTAAATGATCATGTCTCCACCTCGTCACTCACGCTTTTTTTCGGTATTTTTCACCACATCGGCGGCTCTGTTTGCCTTAAGTGGCTGTAATAACGTGACACCTAGCGTGAATCACCAAGCTATAAAACAACCGATAGCCGATGTCATGCCAGCTGTGCAAGCAGTCGTTGGAGATTATGCTGATGAAGGTTATGAAAAGCGCGCGCAAGGCTATGATTGGGTTGGCGTCATGGTACGGGCGGAGAGTGATCAGCAAATCAACATAAAGGTTCGCGCCCGTAGCGATATTAAAAAGCCCAGTTGCCAGTTTGATGGCAAGGCGACATTAATGGGTCAAGATGACGCGCACGGCATTATTTTCCAAAGCAAAGTCAATGACAGTACGGCATTCTTTCAATTTAAGGATGATAAGCTGACTATTGATAGTCAAGATAAATACGCGCTTAACTACTTCTGCTCTGGCGGTGGCACATTGGTTGGTGAGTATCAAAAGCTGACAACAGATTTAGAGATTTAATAGATAACGAACGCTAGCTTAGATAACAGGCGTTGAAAACCAGTATCAAAAAAAGGTGTCAGACTTATCATCTGACACCTTTTTTTTGATACTGGTTTGTATGCTGATAATCTTGGTTTACACCGCAGAGGCACCAACCAATTTTACTTCAGCACGTTCCTCTCTTGCGATACCAGCATAATAATCACGCAAAATTTGTAATACTTCTGGACGGCTAAAGTTGTCTGGTACTTCTTCATCTTCTGATAACGCTTTACGCAGCTTGGTACCTGATACTTTAACGTGTTCAGACGCTTCATGCGGGCAAGTCTTATCTGATGCCATGGCATTACAAGCATTACACCAGAACGTCCAGCCAATTTTTAGTGGTTGAGTGATAAGGTCATCTTTCCCAACCTGTTCAAAAATCGTTTGTGCATCAAATGCCCCATAATAATCGCCGACACCAGCATGGTCACGACCAACAATCAAGTGGCTACAGCCATAGTTTTGACGGAATACGGCATGCAATAATGCCTCGCGTGGACCGGCATAACGCATATCTAGCGGATAACCGGCTTGAATAACGGTGTCTTGTCTAAAGTAATTATCAATCAAGGTTTTGATGGCTTCTTGACGGACGTCGGCTGGGATATCACCAGGTTTGAGTGCCCCTAGCAATGAATGAATCAATACGCCATCACAGATCTCAATTGCAATTTTTGCCAAATACTCATGTGAGCGGTGCATTGGATTACGCGTTTGAAATGCCGCAACCGTTTTCCAACTCTTAGCGTCCAAAATAGCGCGGGTTTCTGCTGGCGTTTTGTAGATTTCTGGATATAACGTTGGGAACTCGCCTTCGCTCAATACCTCGACACTACCTGCGATATTGACTTCGCCTTGCTCTAAAACTTGTTGTACGCCCGGATGTTCTGGGTCTGTTGTGGTGAATACTTGCTGACACTCATGCTTTTTATCGATGGTATAGGTTTCTTCTACCGTCAAGATACCCATGATTTCGCCGTCTTGAGCAACCAAGGCTACTTTATCGCCTTGACTCAAACCATTTGCAGTCGCTTTTGGTGCAGACAAGGTGATCGGAATTGGCCAGAACAAGCCTGCATTGTCACCACTTTGTAAACGCATATCATCAACCACACCCTGCCAGTCTGCTTGATTCATAAAGCCATGCAACGGCGTAAAGCCGCCAATACCGAACATGATTAAATCACCACGCTCACGTGAGCTTAGAGTAATGGTCGGCAATGTGCTAGCAAGTTTTAATGCTTCTTTTCGTGCATCACCTTGTAATAGTAATGGCTTAAGCTCAGTGCTGCCATGCGGCGGAACAAGTTTTGATGGTTGCTTAGAGGTGATAGGTGTCATATTGATTTATAACCTTTATGGGTAGTGATAAATTTGATAAGCATAGGCTACCTAACTTTCGTTATGAAAATTTATGCTGTGTTTGGATATACATATGTCTTAAAGGAATTTATGTTTATAGACGCAAGCTTATATGATGTGACTCTGCATGGTTTACCTTGCGACTGGCAATAAGACCGATTACACACGCAAATCATTTTCGTCACTGCTTTTAAGACTAAAAACAAAATTGAGATTACGTCATGTATCAATATAATTACGCTGACCAAACCTTGGTAGAAGAAAGAGTCGCTCAGTTTCGCGACCAAACCGAACGGTTTTTGGCAGGTGAGCTGCCAGAAGAGCAATTTTTGCCGCTGCGCTTGCAAAACGGCCTTTATATTCAGCGTTATGCACCGATGTTGCGTATCGCCATTCCTTACGGGCTACTTGCCAGCTACCAATTGCGAAAATTGGCTGAAATTACTCGTAAATATGACAAAGGTTATGGGCACTTCACTACCCGTACCAATATCCAGCTGAATTGGCCAAAGCTAGAAGACGTGCCAGATATTTTGGCAGAGCTGGCATCAGTACAGATGCACTCGATCCAAACCTCGGGCAACTGTATTCGTAACACAACCACCGATCCATATGCTGGTATTCATAAAGAAGAAATCGCTGACCCACGTCCCTATTGTGAGATTATTCGTCAGTGGTCAACCTTCCATCCTGAGTTTGCTTTTTTGCCGCGTAAATTTAAGATTGCTGTCATCGGTACCAATGATGACCGCGCGGCAACCCAAGTACATGATGTCGGTCTGCATATCAAAACCAACGATGAGGGCGAGATTGGTTTTGAAGTATTGGTCGGTGGTGGTCTAGGACGTATTCCTGTTCTTGGTAAAGTCATCAATAAGTTCTTGCCGCGTCAGCATCTGCTTAGCTATTTAGACGCCATCTTGCGTGTCTATAACTTGCATGGTCGCCGTGATAAAGGCAGTAAATACCGATCACGCATTAAGATATTGGTTGAGAGCATGGGCGGCCCTGCCTTTGCCAAATTGGTCAATGCTGAGTGGGAAGCTCATACCAAAGATGGTTCGCTTACCTTAACTGATGAGAACTTTGCGACGGCGAGCAGCTTTTTTAGTGAGCCTGACTATCTGTCGTTTGATGCGCTACAAGTACAGTCTGAGCTACAACAGCAATTAAATGCTGATAAAGATTTTGCCAATTGGTACAACCAAAACACGGTAGCGCATAAAGTCGCTGGTTATCGTGCGGTCGTTATTTCGCTCAAAGCAGGCTTGGTCGATGGCAAATATGTGCCCTCTGGTGATGTCAGCGAGTCGCAGATGGATGCACTGGCTGATCTGTCTGACAAATACAGCTTTGGTGAGCTGCGTGGTACTTATCAACAGAATCTGGTATTCGCTGATGTGCAAACCAACACTCTCTATGAATTGTGGCAGCAGCTAGCAGAGTTGCATTTAGCACGCGCTAATATCAATACCCTAACAGATATGATTGTCTGCCCAGGTTGGGACTACTGCTCGCTTGCTAATGCGACGACACACAACATCGCTGAACAGATCGAAAAACAGTTCGATGATTTGGACTACCTGTATGATTTGGGTGAGATTCGCTTAAACATGTCTGGTTGTATCAATGCTTGTGCGCACCATCATACAGGTGACATTGGCATCTTGGGTGTGGATAAAAAAGGTGAGCATTGGTATCAGATCAGCATTGGCGGCAATTCCAGTGACGATGCCAAACTTGGCAAAATCTTAGGTAAGTCTGTCCCTGCTCTTGAGGTTGCCAATACCATACAGCAGATCGTCGATGTCTATGTAGACTTGCGAGCCAGTACCGACAATGATGTCGAAAGCTTTGGTCAATTGGTTGAGCGCGTTGGTATTGATCCATTTAAGGAGAAGGTCTATGGCTAATCACCATATTTTGGACAGTCATGGCGTAGATATCGGCAGCCAAGATACATGGCATGTGCTCACTACGGACGCGCTACCAGAGAGTATTGTATCAACAAACATTACGTTGCTTGAGTTGCTACAAAGGCAAGAAAAGCCCGATGTGATTGTACCGCTCGCTGATTTATTGGATAACTCAGGCGTGCAGGTCGGTGGTCTGGTTAAAGAGATTTATGAGCTGATTGTACAGCACAGTAGCCGCCTTGGATTGTGGGTGACGGCTGACACCGATGCTGATGCGTTAGAAGGTCTTAGTGAGTTCTTATCAACGCAGGCGCTTATCGTGATTGATGTACCGAAATTCGCTGATGGTCGCAATTTTAGCTTTGCACGTACCCTACGCCAAATTGGCTACCAAGGTGAGATTCGGGTGGCTGGCGCGTTTGGCCGTGATCAAATCGCATATCTACTGCGCATGGGTGTTGATAGCTTTGTATTGAGCGAGCATGACATGCAGCCAGACTCTAAATTCGGTATTGAGCAAGCATTTACTGCCCTTGCCAGTAGTTATGATGGACAAAGTGCTTCGGATTTACCGATGTTTGCTAAACCGTCAGAACCCTCAATCGCCTAGCTTTAACACTGATCATAAATTTTAATTTTTAATCGACACTTTTATATTAACAACCATTAAGGAAGGTATTATGAGCCAATTACATCCAAGTTTAGACCTCGACCAAGCCAACCAAGCATTGCAAGGCAAGTCGCCTGAGCAAATCGTTGAGTGGGCATTAAGCCAAGCGAAAAACCCAATCATCACGACTAACTTCCGCCCATACGAGTCAGCGATTCTGCATTTGGTGGCCAAGCAGCGCCCTGACATCACCGTATTGTGGGTAGACTCAGGCTACAATACTGATGCCACTTATCAATTTGCCAATAAAGTCATCCGTGATTTAAACTTAAACGTCATCACTTATATTCCTAAGCAAACAGCGGCGTATCGTGACGCGACCATGAACGGCATCCCAGGTATCGACAACCCACAGCATGATGAATTCACTGACCAAGTAAAACTGGAACCCTTCCGCCGTGCGCTAGATGAGTTAAAGCCAGATGTTTGGTTCAATGCCATTCGTAAAGATCAAACCGAATTCCGCCAAGGTCTTGATGTACTTAGCCTATCAAAAGATGGCGTGTTAAAAGTAGCACCATTGTTTGAAAACACTGACGCCGATTTAGATGTTTATCTCGAAGAGCATAACTTACCGAATGAATTTGATTACTTTGATCCGACGAAAGTAGAAGAAAGCCGTGAGTGTGGTTTGCACACGCAACTTTAGGTATTTCGTAGTTTTACGATAAAAACACTTCTTAGATATAAGAGGTGTTTTTTTATTGTCATAGTAGATTCAATATCTCAGTCCCACAAAATTTGAATCTATAATCCAAGCGCTACCGCCAAAACAATGAGGACACACTTAAGTATCAAAATTATCGAGCTAACTGCCAACCGCCTTTCTCATCTCTTTTACCCATGACTGCCAAAACCAACACTAGACTTAACATCAGTAATAAGTACCAAGAGCCCAGCTTACCCCAACCTACCATATGCCATACATTTGCTTGTGATGGATAACGCCAAATATTGGTAAAAGTAGCAATATTTTCTGCCAACCAAACCAAAAAAGCGAGGAACAACAGTAATGGTAAAAATGGACATTGATATTGCTTGGTATCACGCAATTGAAGATTATTTTTGTGATGGATTTGAAAAAACACTCTGGTTTTCCAAAATAAAATTATCGAAGCGATGAACAATATATTGCGAATATCAGGGACAAAAAACTTAGTGAAGAAGTTGGCATAAGAAAAAATAACCAATAAACTCACCCATAGTAAACGTGGTAAGTCGGTAAAAGAGGCATTAAACAATCTTAAGCCACGCGCTAAAAAACTACCTACTGCCGAATACATAAATCCGGCAAAAAGTGGCACAGTGGCAACTCTAAAAATGGATGGTTCAGGATAATACCAAGAACCAATTTTGGGATGGGTTAAAAACAGCTCCATTGCCATGGCCATGATATGAAAAATAGCAATGACCCATACCTCACGCGGCGTTTCTAATTTGAAATAAACCAAAAAAACCTGAATAATCAAAGCATAAGCCAATAACAGATCATAGCGATAGATACCAGAAATTGACCAACTTATTTGATGAGTCAGTACAAAAGCCAATAATAAAAGTATGCCAAACAAAGCAGACGCTAAACTTAGCGCGGCGCCACGCGGAATAATGTTCAACACCTTAGTTTAGCACTACAATCATATTGACTACCGTTTATTGCTTTAACAGCTCGCTTAATACGCTATGGTGAACCATGACATACATCTTCCTCTTCCTCACAATAGCTTATTATGTAAAGTATTCATTAGAGGCCGCCAAACTATAGCAAATACTCCGCTTAATAGACAATTTTCTATAGTTTTTGAATATCTCTATCTGTATAAAGAAGTCAGCATTTGAATAATTAACGTTTCTTGAACGTTTTATTGTCTAACATTGCGGTATTCTATAGCTTGCCTTAGTGGCTGCTCGGCATTAAACCGATGCTATAAAGCCACATCATGGACAAAGTTACTCATCCTTTTTTATTTCCTTATAGGCACTCGCGCTCATCAATATGGATATTTATTATGTCTTTTATAAAAAAAATCGATTCACTCTATGAAAAACTGCACGATAAGCTACCAACGGTAGGCAAGACCGCCTCTTTTTTAACTGGTACGAGTGTTCTTACTGCCAATAGTGCGATGGTGGGTCTGCCCATCTGGACTTTGGGAGCGGCAAAAGTATTGACGGGAGCAAAAGCTGCGGATGATGCGCTGATTGCGATTACCAAATACTGGATTAATAGTAATAACGCCGTCATTGATCATGCCCTGCCTCACAAAGACTGGCGCATTAACCTGCCTGACGACCTGAGCGAAGACAAGCAGTATCTATTGGTAAGCAACCATCAATCATGGGTTGATACCAGCATTGTGCAATATATCAGCCAAGATACCCTGCCTTTGACACGGTTTTTTACCAAGTTTAATCTGATTTATATCCCTGTCATCGGTCAAGCCTTTTATTTCTTAGACTTTCCGATGATGAAGCGCTTTTCTGCCAAAGCGATGGCCAAGAATCCAGAACTTAAAAAACAAAACTTGCTTGAGGCTAAGCGGGCATGTCGTCAATTAAAGGACAAACCTTTCGCGCTATTAAACTATTTGGAAGGTACGCGCTTTACTAAAGAAAAACATGACCAACAAAAATCCCCTTATCAGCATTTGTTAAAACCACGGGCTGGCGGTTTGTCATTAGCAATTAATGCGTTAGGCAATGAGTTGGATTCTATCTTGGACGTGACCATTGTCTACCCAGACGGCGCGCCTGACTATGATGATTTATGGAAAGGTAATATTCGCCGTTTGGGCGTCGATGTGACTCGCTTAAAGATACCAGATGAATTATTTTCTGCCATCATGGACGGCGGCTATGACCGTGATGAAACCACCAAAAAAATGATGTTTGATTGGTTAGAGGATATTTGGCAACAGAAAGATGCCCGTATGACTAAGATGCTGAGTGAGTTTGAATAGGTTCTTGTACGTGGTCAAATCTCTTTATTGCTAATAGCCAATGCAAAAATCTAATTTAAATGACAGCCACAAGCTTTGACGTAAGCCTGTGGCTTTTTTAGTTCTGTATTTCACGACTCACCTATTCCCTTTTACATCAAAAACCCTCACTAACATGACAAAAACGAATATGCTAATGCCAATTCGCTACGTGAGCGTATGCCTGTGATACATCATAATAGCGACATACCTTACATTGAATGAATTACAGGTAATCCTATGAACACCTTTCCCCTATTTTTTAAATTAGAAGGTCGCAAAGCACTGATTGTTGGCGGTGGCGATGTGGCGCTACGTAAAGCGGATTTGCTCAGCCGTGCTGGCGCGCGCATCACTGTTCTTGCGCCAAATATCAGCGACGAAATACAAGCCTTGCTCAGTGACAGTAAGCATGAGCTGATTTATGAGAATTATAATAAAACTTATATGACAGGCGCACGCGTTATCATTGCTGCCACTGACGATGAGACACTTAACCATCAAATACATGCTGATGCGACGGCATTAAATATCCCTGTAAACGTCGTCGATACGCCGCATTTATGCGATTTTATCTTCCCTGCGATTGTTGATCGCAATCCAATCGTGATTGGCATATCGTCAAACGGCAAAGCGCCAGTGTTGGCACGTCTATTACGCGCTCGCCTCGAAACCTTGATTCCACAAGGCTATGGTAAATTGGCAAAGCTTGCTGGTGATTTTCGTAGCGAAGTGAAAACTAAAATACCTACGCTGACAGGACGCAGGCAGTTTTGGGAAAAGGCATTTGAAGGTCCAGTCAGTCAGCTGATGTTTGCTGGTAATGAAGCTGAAGCGGCGGCACAATTACAAGCCGATTTAGATAAAACAGCATCAATTATCACTGAAAAACATACAGAGAATGATATATCCACAGAACCTCAAACCCTACAAAATAATGTAGGCGAAGTCTATATCGTTGGTGCAGGCCCAGGTGACCCAGAGTTGCTAACGTTTAAAGCGCTGCGTTTGATGCAACAAGCAGATATCGTCTACTATGATGCGCTCGTCTCACCGCAAGTATTAGACCTATGCCGCCGTGATGCTGATAAAGTGTTTGTTGGCAAAAAACGAAGCAATCATGCAGTAGCGCAATTAGGCATTAATGAGTTGTTGATCAATAGCGCAAAAGAGGGTCGCCGTGTGGTGCGTTTAAAGGGCGGTGATCCCTTCATCTTTGGCCGTGGCGGCGAAGAAATTGAGAGTTTGCGTGCGTACAGTATCCCGTATCAAGTCGTACCTGGTATTACCGCTGCCAATGCCGCCGCAAGCTATGCTGGCATTCCGCTGACCCATCGTGACCATTCGCAGTCGGTACGTTTTGTCACCGGATTTTTAAAGGCTGGCGCGCCCAATAATAACTTTAAGAGCTTTTTGAATACGGATGAAACAGTCGTATTTTATATGGGGTTGCATTCGCTGGCGCGTTTGACGACAGGCTTGATTGATGCAGGGCGCAGTAGTGATACCCCGATTGCCATTGTCTCCAATGCCAGTATGCCCAATCAGCAAGTATTAACGGGAACGCTTGCCGACATTGTTGAGTTGCAAGAAAAAAACCAGCTACCCACGCCAGCCTTGCTCATTATGGGTGATGTCGTCGCACTCCATCATGATTTGGCTTGGTATAATTTGCAAAATCAGCAGAAAAACAACAATAGTGACGCTACAGCTAGTAACTGGCTACGTGGTGGCACAGCGGCTACATCAAAGGCAGATCATACCAGCCAGCAAGCCCATGCGTTATCTATGGTGGCTAATTTGGCAACGGCTGATGATGGTTTGGAGCAGTTAGTGATTGGTTGAAGTATGATTTTCAATTTCTCAAAAGCCCTGCCAGTAGATCAGCAGGGCTTTTAAGTATAACGCTATTGACCTTTTATGAGCTATTCGTTTTTAACAATTAATATTTGGTCTTTTGTTTCTCGATGACTTTTATTAGCGTGCTACGAATTGATGATGCGTCAGCAGGCGGATTGCTAATAGGTGTATTCTTGATGAGCAAAGTGTATTCATAATTAGGTTCAAAATCAAAACCTTCTATACCACTATATCGATACTCCCAGTCGGCGTTAGCTTGTTCAGCAGGCTTAGTCAGTAAACATGATTGCGGCGCAACACCGACACAGTCTACTTGATGGTCAGCAATGATGATTTTACGTAAAACATAAGGCATCGCATGGACAGTAATGTGGTGCTTACTATCTACCCCTGATTGTGATGTTGATTGCTCTCCCATCACTTCAACATAATCGCCTATGGTTAATTTCTGCATTTGATGGGCGTTTTTCTGAGCAAAGTTAGCTTTACTGATTTCCGCGGTATACGTCTGTCCATCTTGAGCGACGATAGTGACTTTTTGCTGCTCTCTGTCTTGCGAGATGACCTCAGTCACTTGACCAATGATTGCGTCAGAATGACTAGGTTTAATCGAATGGACAAACGCGGTGCTATCTTTTATTTGACTCACACTGGTTTTATTATTCATATTTGCTTGCTCATAACTGCTACAAGCAGCCAAAGAGGAAGTGGCAATTAAAGCCAATGTGCATAATCTGATAAACGACATAACATAACCTTATATTAATAATGGCTTGGATGTTACTAAATATGGACCTTTTCTAGTACCATTTATTTGTTACTTAATACTATTAACAACGCGCCTTATTAATCAGCTTTTTTAAATAGCCATTATTTTAATAAACGATCATCGTTTCATTTACGGTCAAATGTAACTACTCATTCCTATCTACTTTGCTTTACTGGTAAGTTTATAGCAAAGCAAATCGCACCAATTCTTGCTAGAATAATCGATGTCTTTTATCCATCATGAAGCTCAATTATGCCTGTATCTACTACCAAACCTCTCACTATCCTTCACACTTCCGACTGGCATTTGGGGCGTAGGCTCTATGGACGAATGCGTTATGAGGAATTTGAAGCCTTTTTAAGTTGGCTACAAGAGACCATTAGCCTACAGAAAGTGGATATATTAATCGTGGCTGGTGATATTTTTGACACCATGACCCCAAGCAATAGAGCTCAAGCGCTATATTATGAATTTTTAGGAAAAGTTTCAAAATCATGCTGTCAACATATTGTCATCGTCGCAGGCAACCACGATTCCCCTACTTTTTTAGATGCACCAAGTAACGTACTCAAGTTTTTAAACGTCCATGTTATCGGTACCGCTTGTGAAGACTTAAACAATGAAGTATTGGTGTTAGACGATACAAATGGAAACCCGCATTGTATTATTGCGGCTGTCCCCTATTTACGTGATCGTGATGTCCGTAGCACTCAGGCTGGCGAGTCGGCTGATAGCAAAGATGCCAATGTCATTAAAGGCATTCGTGCCCATTATGATGAAGTAGCTAGCATTGCTAAGGCTCATCAAGATAAATTAGTTGAAGTACACCAGCGTCACATTCCCATCATTGCTACAGGGCATCTATTTGCAGCCGGTGGCACCACTACTGAAGACGATGGTGTGCGTGAGCTTTATGTCGGCTCACTCGGTAAGATTTCTGCTGACATGTTCGATGAAAGTTTTGACTATGTGGCGCTTGGACATTTGCACGTACCGCAACGCGTCGGTGGTCGTGAGAGCATTCGCTATTCAGGCTCGCCAATCGCGATGGGATTTGGTGAGTCAAAACAGCAAAAACAAGTATTACTGGTACAGTTTGGTGCAGTAGCAAATGACATTAGCGGTCAAAATTCAGCCTCAGATAATATAGTTGAAAGCATTATTCCTCAGCTGACCAATACCGTTACCCCGATTGAAAAATCTGCTAAGAAAGCAGCCAGTCAGACGACGGAATTTATGGATGACTTGTTTGGTTTTGACGAGCAATCAGAAAATAATGAGGTGACCAAAACTGCTGCTACAGAAAACATCCCTGATCAACGGGATCAAAACAACCAATCAATGACTAACAGTCTCGATACTCCCAACAAAATATTGCATCGCGATAATTTGACGCAGATGCAGGTAATCTCCCTCCCTATTCCAAAATTTCAAAAGTTAGCACAAGTTTCAGGTGATTTGGAGTGCCTTAATCAGGCTATAGATAAAGTCATTCAATCTCTTGATGCAACAGAGTCTGTATGGCTCGAAATTATTTATACGGGTGAGGAGATTATCAGCGAGTTACGTGAGCATATCCAAACGATGGTAGATAATTTGCCGTGCGAGGTGTTAAAAATCAAAAACACTCGTACCTATAATAAAGTACTAAATCAACAACAGATCTCTGAGACGCTACAAGATTTAAATGAGCAAGAAGTATTCGAGCGTTGCTTGATTGCTCATGATATTCCTGATGAGCAAAAATCATCTTTGCGTGACGCCTATGATCAAATCGTTTATAACTTACGTCATGAAGATACTCAAGCTGAATAGCATTATGTAATCATAAACGCTGTTGATCGAAGCTAGCTAGAATAATAGCTTCATTTCTCATTATTGCCCTTTTTATTACTACCTATAAAAATAAGACCCTATCATGCGCCTAATCGAACTACGACTTAAAAATTTGAATTCTTTGAAAGGCGAATGGCACATTGATTTTAGTGACCCCGCTTTTCTTAATGAAGGCATCTTTGCCATTACTGGGCAAACGGGTGCTGGCAAGACGACCATATTGGATGCCATATGTCTTGCGCTATATGGTGAGACGCCGCGGATTAATAGCATCAGCAAAAGTAGTAACGAGGTCATGACGCGGCAAACGGCGGAGTGTTTCGCTGAAGTGGTGATTGATTTAAATGGCACCCTGTATCGCTGCCGATGGGGTCAGCGCCGCGCTTATGGTAAAGCGGATGGTAACTTGCAAGATGCTACCCACGAGATAGCTTTGGTAAAGTCCGAAACTGACAATCTAGACAACGCAGACGTGCCAGCGGGCGATAAAATATTAGAAAGCAAGCTGTCACGCACCAAAGATAAAATCATTGAGCTGACACGAATGGATTTCCAACAGTTCACCCGCTCAATCTTACTGGCTCAAGGGAGTTTTTCAGCGTTTTTAAAGGCCAAGGCCGATGAACGTGCTGACATCTTAGAAAAAATCACTGGCACTGATATCTACGCTACGATATCAACCCATGTCTTTGAAAAAAAACGTCATGAAGAAGAAATATTGAGCAAGTTGCAGTTTGGCTTAGATGGCTTAACGTTGTTAGAAGCAGATGAAGAAGCGCTGATTGGCGAAAAATTAACAGCGCATCAAACCGCACAAACCGAGCAGCAACAATACTATCAGCATCTTAACGAGCAAATCAATTGGCTCGATGCCGTGGCGGAGTTAGAAAAAAACGTCGTCAGCTATCAAAAAGATGTTACGTCGGCAAAGCAAGCGCAGGCAGATTTTATTCCTCATGCTAAACGCCTTATTGCCGCCAATAAAGCCTTGGAGATTGACAGTCAATACAGCCAGCTTGTCCATAACCGTGACACCGTTAAGCGCTTACAAGATGAACAGCAGTCGCTAAATCATCAACTGCCGCAGCAAGAAAATCAACTCACGCAAGCCACGAGCGCTCTACAAGCGGCAAAGGCTCGTACGCAGACAGCAAGTAATGAGCTACAAACCACTTTGCCCAAAATTGCACAAGCCCGCAAGCTGGATGCGACTATCGCCCAGCACAGGCATGTGTTAGACGACCATCGCAAAAGAAAGCAAGCCATAGCAGCCAATATACAGCGCTTATGTCAAGAGATAGACAATCATAAAGAGCGTTTTAATCAAGACAACACCCAGCTGGCGAGTATCGAGACGTACCTTAGTGATGCTGACGCTCTGCACGATATCGATACCGATGCGGCAAACTTTGACAGTCAGTGCAGCCGTCTAAAGGTGCTGCTACAAGACAATGCCGCTTTAGTAAATGAAAAATACAACCATCATCATAAAACCAGCGACTATCAGGCCAACTTTGATAAATGTCAGCAGCAGCAAGACACCACTAACTCTTTGATTGCCAAGGCACGTGAGGAATCAACGGCTTTACAAAAAAAGCAGGCTGGCTTAACCCAAGAGCAGTCATTGGCTGATTTACGTAGCGAGCAAGAACTGATTGACCACACCAACAGCCAGATTGAGCAAGCGATCTTTAAAGCACAACAAATGGCTGCGCTTACGGCGCAAATCAATAAGATAAACACCACCCTGCCCACTCTCAATGAGACATTAGTCAAACTGGCAACGGCTATTACTGATAACGAATCCGTCATAATAGAGGCAAAAGATCGTCGTCAAGATAAGCAAAAGCTGTTGGACTCCTGGCAACACGTCGCAAGTTTAGAGCGCTACATTAGCCAATTAAAAGAGGGAGACCCTTGCCCGATTTGCGGCGCGCTTGAGCATCCTTATGGTGAGCACCACCCTGTGTTAGATAAGGAGCCATCCGAAGTTGCCCAAACGCAGCAGCAGATAAAGGAGCTGGATACGAAGATAAATGCGCTAGAACAAACTTTATCTAAGCAACGTATTGAGTATGCCACTACTCAAAGTCAGATTGAGCAGTGGCAAGAACAAAAAAGCCCACTATATGAGCAGATAAAAACACTGTGCGCAGACAGTGGTCGCTTAATACAGCCACTTTTGCATAAAACCTATTCTGAGTCTCACGCCCTCACCACCATCATGAATCCACTCGGGCAGATTGGCGCCGACATGGATTTACTGAGTGGGCAGATAACGACTGATTCAGCTGATTTCAATCTTATACAAGACGCTCTATTAGTGCTAGGTACGATTAAAGACCAATTTGCCGCGCGCAGGCTTTGTCTAAAAAATACGCTTAGTCAATATGAAGTGCTGAGCGCTGAGCTTACGACAACAAGTAAAACCCTTGAGACGCTTGAACAACAGCAGTATAAGCTTGCTAGTGATATGCATGAGATTGAAACCAATATTAAGATAGGTTTGTTGGCTGTAGAAGGTATCAACAAAAAAACCTGCGCAAATTTTGCTGAATTAACCACGCTTAAAGGCGCTATATCAGCGATATTAAATAAGTATCTGGCTTATACATTAGATTCTGTCGCAAAGCCTGCCACCTTGCAGCCGCTGATAACGAGTATAGATGAGAGAATTGTACTAAACGAAATGGACTATAACACTCATATCCATACACTTCGTCAGCAGCGTAGTAACTTGGTGCAATTAAAACAGCAGTTCAATGCGTATAAGAGTGAGCAACAAACCCTGATGACTGCGCTTGGCAGCGTAACGGTGCAAATCGAAACCAAGCAAGCACAATTAGATAAAGACCAAGCTGAGCTTGATCATCTGAATCAAGCGGTTGCTGATAAAACTGAAATGCTCGAACAATTAACGGCTAAACGGCGCGATATTTTTACGGACAACGCACGTAATATTGGTGCTGATCATAGCAATAACATCACTATTAATCCTGATGAAGAAGACACACGATTACGCGCTTTAGTAGAACAGGCAAATACTGAACAGGCCTCAGCACAAAGACAGTTAGACAGTGCTGAGCATATCTTTCAGCAATTACAGGAAAAACAGCAACAGCTTACCGACCAATTAACCACCGCTACTACTGCCCTCACCATGCAAGAAGATATCTTTAAAGCGGCACTCGCCAGCTCTGACTTTATTGATGAGGCAGATTTCATGTGTGCGCGCCTACCTACCGCTGAGCGCCATAGCCTAACGGAGCAGCAGCAAAAGATAAGTGATACGCTCAAGCAAGCGCAATCGCTATTGGCTCAAACCATGCAAGCACTTACTAAGAAAAAGTCTGAACCCTTAACCACTGAAGAAAGAGAAACGTTGGTTCAGCAGCAGCATCTGGCGCAAAATGAGCTGCACCGCTTGATTGAGGCGATTGGCGCCATGAGTCAACAGCTCAAAGACAATGAAGAGAAAAAAGGCAATCAACAAGCCCAACGTCAAGCTATTGCTCAGCAAAAAGAGACCCTGCAAGTATGGCGACAACTCAATGAATTGATAGGGTCAAGTAGTGGTAAGAAGTATCGTACTTTTGCACAGGGTTTAACTTTTGATATTATGGTGACACATGCCAATGCCCAACTGCACAAAATGAGCGATCGCTATTTGCTGGCTCGGGATGACAATAACCCACTTGAGCTCAATGTCATTGACAACTACCAAGGTGGCGAGAGACGCAGTACCAAAAATCTATCCGGTGGTGAAGGGTTTATTATCAGTTTGGCGCTTGCACTTGGATTATCGCAGATGGCCAGTCACAATATCCGCGTCGATTCATTATTTTTGGATGAAGGCTTTGGCACTCTAGATGAAGAGTCACTTGATATTGCTTTAGATACCTTGACCAGCTTGCAACAAGAAGGCAAATTGATTGGTGTCATCTCACACGTACAAGCCCTAAAAGAGCGTATTTTAACCCAAATTCAAGTTGATAAGCTGTCAGGAGGCTTTAGTAAAATTACTGGTCCAGGCTGCTATCATATAGCCAGTTAATGCTAAAGAAATTTTGGAGTGGCCAATGTTATGCCCATTATGATTCAGCTTACTCATATGAATGCGCGACCGATGATGGTAGGTATCTTCACAATCATCGCTGTTACTTTAAGTTTTACCCCTGCTTATGCAACAATTAGCTGCGCCGGTTATTTACCCAGTAGTTATTTTGAGCGTATCGAAAATAATAAGCCTTTTGCTGGCAAGTTAATTGAATTAACAAATGGCACGCAGCAGCTACACGATCTAAATGGCAATATCCTCACGGATAATTTGTCTGATGCTTATATAGTGATGGATAAACATGTATTAGCTCAGCAAAATGGTAAATACGGCGTTGTTAATGCGGTTGGCAAGATAATTGTACCTTTTGAGTATGATGAGATTCAAACCGAACCGGATATTGCCACCAGCTTTATTGTCAGCGTTAAGTCATCAGATGATGCTCGCAATGCCACCAAACAGGGTATTATCAATCGCCATGGCGGCTGGGTTTATCCGTTAGACAATGCTCATATCGAGCATGCGCATTACGATTCTGCCCAAGATTATTTTATAGTTACTAACAATAACGAGCTAACAGGATTGCTTGATGATAGAGGCTACTGGGCTGTAATGCCGCAATATGATGCGATTCATCCGTTAAATGCCTGTACAGGCGAGCCATTATACCTGCAGGTCAGCTTTAAAAATAAAACGGCGCTTATTGACCAAAACAATGATGTCATCATTCCACTCGCTGCCAACCAACATATCGAATCTTTTAATAATTCTACCAAGCCGCTACTATTTTTACGCAGCACGTTAGTTGCTGGTAGCACCGCTACTGGCATGAGTGAAGATATTCAAGAGGATATTATTAGCGCTCAAATTATCGACGCTAATGGTAAGTTAATCCTCGCATCAGACGCACCGATTAGAAAACTGCTATATCATCAGCTCTATACTTATAAGCAAGCGGGTAAGTTTGGGATTATTAATGATAAAGGTGAAGTGACACTAAAACCCCAATTTGACAGTTATCGTGATGATGCGGATAAAGTATGGCTTGAAAAGAATGGTAAAATGCGGCGTTTAAATACATTGATAACGTTAGAGTAGCGCTTTTATCATTTTTACTGCTTCTATTTTAATGCTCCTATTTATCATTCGAGCATTAGAAGATAAAAAACCACCGTTAATTAATAACGGTGGTTTTTTTGAAAAGATCTTTATCTTGTTGTTTATTGAATGACTACTTAGTTAGTTTAGTTACTTAGTGACTAAACCGCTTAGCTCACTCATCAATACTGACAACGTTGAAAGACCAATTTGACCATTTTCATCATTGCTATGCAGACTATCTAACTTGCTCATCTCTGTGGTGACAGACTCCAGATGATCCAAGTGACGTGAACGCCATTCACCAAATGCTTGCTTCGCATCTGGTTTAGATAATATGGCATCCATCAGTAGACGTAGGCTACGTGACAGCTCGTTCATCAACGCATGGCGTGCGCGGCGATCCCAGTAGTCTTGCTGTGGTAAAGTGGCGATGTTGTCCATCATCCAATCTAACTGCAAGACGTGATAGGCATCAAAGTATAATGTTGCAATCTCATCAACAGGACGCTCATATTGCTCAGCGAGCAGTGCGGCATCAAGTGCATCAACATGATAAGGCAGCATCGCAAACAACGCGGCATCATTGTTAGACAAATCATTCTGCATCAGGCTAGTGGTATCTTCTTGCAAGTATTCTGCAAATTGTTGCTCAATAAAGCCGCCTGATTTGGTTAATTTCTCAACACTATCACTAAAGCGACTGATCATGTCAGCGACTTGCAATTCTTGACCAAAGGCATTGATAAACCAAACCACACCTTGCTCAAGCGCGTCACGTAGACGTAGTTCAAGAGTTAGCAGCAATGTAGCATCGACTTGATTGTCCAGCGCTTCAAGGGTGTTCCAAGCTTTTGATACATTGAAGACATCACGGCTAATTGCATAACCACGTACGATGGTCGCCAGCGATTGATCTGTTTCTTCATAAAGACGGAACAGTGCTTCAATGCCCAAACGATTGACCACACTATTTGTCAAATAGGTGCTGATAATCTCACGATGTAAGCGGTGTTCAGTCATCTCATCAAAGAACCGCGTCGCCAGCTCATCAGGGAAATACTTGCGCAGCTCATTGATAAAGTACGCATCATCTGGCAAGTCTGATGATAACAAGTTGTCATACACCCACATTTTGCCATAAGCCATGACAACTGCCAGCTCAGGGTTGGTCAAGCCAGTATCTGCTTTTTGACGTTTGGCAATTTCTTCATCTGATGGCAGATATTCAATCGCCCGATCAAGACGCCCTTCACCTTCTAACATCTGAATAAAACGTTGATGATCGCTTAAGTTAGCCGCCGCACGAATGTGGCTAAGCTCGATCGCTTGTGGCTGAAGGTAATTTTGACGCAATACCAGTTCTGCCACGCTATCAGTCATGCTCTCAAGCAACTCATTACGCTGCTTTAAGGTCATGTCGCCTTGCTCGACCACTTTACCAAGTAAAATTTTGATATTGACTTCATGATCTGAGCAGTTTACGCCGCCTGAGTTATCGATAGCGTCGGTATAAATGCGACCGCCTGTTTGTGCATATTCGATACGCCCTTGCTGGGTAAAGCCTAAGTTACCACCTTCACCAACGATAGCCGTACGTAGCTCATTGCCGTTGACCCGTACTGCGTTATTGGCACGGTCGCCGACATCAGCATGGCTCTCATTCACGCTTTTCACATAAGTACCAATACCGCCATTCCAAATAAGATCAACAGGCGATTTTAACAACGCACTGATTAACTCATTGGGTGCCATGCTGTCTTCAGCGATATCAAAACGCTGTTTCATCTCAGCACTGAGCGTGATGCTCTTATCTTGGCGGGAGAAAACGCCACCTCCCTGGCTAATAAGTGACTTTTCATAGTCATCCCACGTCGAACGCGGCATGTCAAATAAGCGGGCACGTTCTGCGTGTGAAGCAGCAGCATCTGGATTAGGATCAATAAAGATATGTAGATGGTTAAATGCGGCGACCAGCTGGGTATGGGTTGATAGCAGCATGCCATTGCCGAATACGTCACCGCTCATATCGCCAATACCAACCACGGTAAAGTTATCACGGTTCTGAATGTCCATGCCGCGCATACGGAAGTGGCGTTTGACCGATTCCCAACCACCGCGTGCAGTGATACCCATGGCTTTATGATCGTAACCAACCGAGCCGCCTGAAGCAAAGGCATCGTCGAGCCAGAAATCATATTCAGCAGACAAGGCATTCGCAATATCAGAGAAGCTAGCCGTTCCTTTATCAGCCGCGACCACTAAGTACGGATCATCTTCATCATGACGCACGGTGTTGGCTGGCGGGACAATTTTTCCATCAACGATATTATCCGTCACATCGAGCATACCGCGTAGGAATGCTTGATAACAAGCAATGCCTTCGGCTTGGAATGCGTCGCGACCATCTGCCATGGTTTTGGTTTTGACGATAAAACCGCCTTTTGAACCAACAGGAACAATCACCGCGTTTTTGACCATCTGTGCTTTGACCAAACCAAGCACTTCGGTACGGAAGTCTTCCATACGATCTGACCAACGCAGACCACCACGAGCCACTTTACCACCGCGCAAATGCACCGCTTCCACTCGTGGCGAATAAACAAATATCTCAAACATTGGCTTTGGTTTTGGTAGATTAGGAATATCTGCTGCCAAAAACTTAAATGATAAACGATCTTTACGCTGACCATCGCTATCGGTTTGATAGAAGTTAGTGCGTACCATGGCGTTAATTAAATCTAAATACCAACGCAAGATACGGTCTTCATCCAAGCTATCCACACCTGCCAATGCCGCCGTGATTTGCTGTTGAATCTGCGCGGTTTTTTCTGTGCGTTCATCTTCACTGTACTTAGGGTTCATACGGGCATCAAACAGACTACCTAGCGCCACGCTAATGTCGCTATTTTTTACTACCGTTTGCTGAATATACGTACTAGAGAATGGTGCTTTCGCTTGCATCATATAGCGTGACAATGCTCGTAGTACTACCACATCATAAGTGTCTAAATTGGTCGTCAATACCAATTCGTTAAAGGAGTCACTCTCAACATGTCCCGCCCAAATCTGTTTGAGACTGTCTTCAAACTGACCACGCACCACTTGCATGTTGACAGTATCGACATGCTCTAGTGTCAGTTCATACTCTTGCATCCAAATGGGCTGCTCTGGCAAATCAAACTCATAGGTTTGTGCTGAAATGACAGACACACCAAAGTTTTCAAGGATTGGCAGGACTTTAGACAAAATGACAGGCTGTTCACGACCATACAGTTTTAGGTGTAATTGATTGCTTGCATCGCCAGTTGACTGGTATAAATGCCAAATCATCGGCTGTTCTGCTGTCAATACAGCTAAACGCTTAGTGTCTTCAACCGCAGTACGGGCATCAAAACGCTCTTGATAAGCCGCAGGGATATAATTTAAAAAGCGACGGTTTAAAGCATTGGCTTGTTGCTCACCCACATTATCCAATAGCATCTTTTGATAGCTGTCGCTCCATGATTGCATTAAAGCAGATAGTTTTGCTTCAAGTGCAGCAGTATCGACGTCTTTCACTTGACCTGGCACTGTACGCACATGGACATGCACACGTGCGTGAGCTGATTCGTTGAATTCGGTGGTAAAGCCTGATGATGTGCCACCGTAAGCTTCTTTTAGGACGTTCTGTACTTTGATACGTAGCTCGGTGTTGAACTTGTCGCGCGGGATATAGACCAAGCATGAGACAAAACGCTGATAATGATCCACACGGCTGAATAGGCGCAGGCTCTTTTTATCTTGCAACTGGCTGATACCAGAAACGATAGGATATAGCTCTTCGACGCTGGCTTGAAAGAGGTCGTCACGCGGCAAGGTGTTAATCACATGCATCATTTTATGGTGCGCATGACCGTCACGTGGCAATTCTGCCATCGCCATAATCTTATTGGCTTTGTCACGTAATAGCGGAATTTGCTGTACCGTTAGTTGATACGCTTGTGAGGTCAATAGACCAATAAATCGATATTCACCAACCAGTTTACCGTTGTCATCAAATTTATGAATACCCAAAAAATCCATATATACGGGACGATGCACAGGCGATACACGGCTTGATTTGGACAACATCAACACTCGCGGTTCAGTCAATAGCTGCTTTAATACTTTTGGCAATTGGCTAAAACTTTCTGACAGTTTATCTTCTTCAGCACCGCGTAATAGACCAAGACCGCTATTACCAATGGCGAATAAATCTAAATCAGCAGGTTCAGCATTCACTTCAACAGCCTGACCGCCTTCCAAACGGTATTCACGATAACCCAAGAATATAAAATGATCGTCTAATATCCAATCTAAAAACGCTTGTATCTCTTGCTGCGAGTAAAAAACTTCTGGCAGTGGTTTGTTTGATAGCTCAGCTTTGATATCCGTCAACTGCGCACGCATCTGCTTCCAATCGCCAACGACTGTATCTAGCGTATCAATTTTTGCCAATAACATTTGCTGTAATGCAGCCAGATCTTCATCATCTTGATAGGCAATTTCACAATGAATCAAAGACAAATGAGAGGTCGCGCTTTCATGTGCGCCTTCGACATGAGTAATATGACCATTATCATCACGTGCAACACTGACAATGATGTTATAAGTACGATGAACATCGATACCTTCAGACTCAAGACTCATCAAAATCGTATCGACTAAAAACGGTCTGTCATAGGCAACAATTTGAATAACCGTATGTGAGCTATGAAAATGCTGCTCTTCTGCTTTTGGGTTCAGCACCTTCAGTTGTGGCTTGCTACCATCATAGGCTTGGAGCAACGTAAAATGATGTAATGCCATGCCTGCTAGGTCAGCATTACTGATAGTCTCAGCTGCCTCTGCGTGCAATGGCTGATAATAGCTATGAATAAAATGATCAAATAATGATTTGTCTTTTTGTACATAACTGGTAGCAATATCGCTTATCTGGCTGATGCGCTCTTTTGCGATACTGAGGGAGTTTGGCATGTCCTTCATCCTTTTTTATAGATTTGATTTATCATTTATTTAAGTTTATTAATTCGTACTAACTAATGGCAGCGCATAAATATGTGAAACATTATTGGTGCTGCGGAGCAGTATATCCATTTACGTAATTTATTCTGTTTTTTCTTGATATTTTAAGTTTCTCTCCTTTTTTCACCCTTATTTTTAGGAATATGTCGCAATTGGGATTTAATACCATTAATTTAGTGAAGTGTAACGTACATAGCGCGCCAGCTAAAGCGTACAACATCATTTCATGAATCAGCAACATGTCGATAACATTTACTCATGAGACAGGTTTTTCCGTTTATTGATGATTAATTGCTGGCAAGTGGATACTCATGGCAATCAGTACGACTTTTTTGTTAGAATATGCCAGTATATTTAAGAGTGTGTGGCTAACTCATAATTAACTTTAATGCTAAGGGCAAGACGTATGATGAATATTTTGGTGATTGGTTCAGGTGGTCGCGAACACGCGCTAGCATGGCAATGTGCAAAAGACGATAAGGTCAATAATGTCTACGTCGCGCCTGGTAATGCTGGTACAGCGCTTGAACCTAAATGCCAAAACGTTGTCCTAGTATCGACAGTATCTACGGGCGAGAACGGTAGTGAGCATAGTGCAATCATCGATTTTTGCCAAAACAATGCCATTGACATGGTCATTGTTGGACCAGAAGCGCCTTTGGTCACTGGTATCATTGATGCTTGCCGCGATGCTGGGATTCAAGCGTGGGGACCAACAGCATACTGTGCGCAATTAGAAGGTTCCAAAACCTTCGCCAAAGAATTCATGGAGCAAAACAATATCCCCACCGCAGCCTACAAAGGCTTCACCGAAGCGGTGGCAGCCAAAGCTTATATCGATGAACAAGGTGCACCCATCGTTATCAAAGCCGATGGCCTTGCCGCTGGCAAAGGGGTCATCGTTGCAGAAACTATCGAACAGGCATATGAGGCCATCGATGACATGCTTGCGGGCAATAAGTTTGGTGATGCAGGCAGCCGAGTGGTGATTGAGCAGTTTTTGCAAGGTGAAGAAGCCAGCTTTATCTGCATGATTGATGGTAAAAATGTCTTGCCAATGGCAACAAGCCAAGACCATAAACGGGCTTTTGAAGGCGATACAGGTCCGAACACAGGCGGTATGGGAGCATACTCTCCTGCACCAGTGGTCACTCAAGATGTCCATGAAAAAGTCATGACCCAAGTCATTCAGCCAGTGGTTGATGCAATGAATAATGCGGGTCACCCTTATACGGGATTTTTATATGCAGGTCTCATGATTGATGAAGCAGGTGACCCTTATGTGATCGAATTTAACTGCCGTTTTGGTGATCCAGAAACTCAGCCAATCTTAATGCGTTTACAATCATCAATGGTAGATTTGGTGGCACAAGGTCTAGCAGGACAGTTGCCTAGTGATGCTCAGTGGGACAGCCGCCCTGCCCTCGGTATCGTCGTTGCTTCAAAAGGCTATCCTGAAACATCATCAAAAGGTGATGTAATTGCTGGCTTGCCAGAACTAGATGACAATAATGACAACGCTGTCAAAGTCTTCCATGCTGGCACTGCTTTTTCTGACAGCGATGCCATAGACCGTGAAAAAGAAGTGGTGACGAATGGCGGACGTGTACTATGCGTGACTGCTCTTGCAGATAGTATTTCAGACGCTCAGCAAGCCGCACTTGCGGTAACAGGTGCGATTAGTTTCGATGGTGCACAGTATCGCCGTGATATTGGGCATCATGCCATTGCTCGTGAAAACAGTTAAAAATCAATATTACTCAGGCGAGGGCTGTTCGCAGTTTCAGTCTGATACACCAAATTACTCTTAGCTATTAGGATTTGACCTAGCATCATGCTAGGTCTTATTTTTTGATATTATTTTTTACGAAATTATAATCTGCAAATATATACTGCGGCTTACAAAGTAACTGCTATTGGCAAGCTTAGGCTCATCAACCAAATGTGCTTTATATGATACAATTTTGTACCCGTACATCGCATCTCCCTTGTATTGTAGGTTTTGAACCCACAAATCAATACCAACTGGATGAATGATTATATTTATGGCAAATGATACGTCTAAACCTTCTAGCACCAAGCAATCCATCGATAGCTTAAAAACCTCAGGGTTTGATAGACGAATGTCGATTGCTAAAACCTCCTTAAACATTGGTCGCCGCTGGGCGGGTAATAGTGTGTCTGGTATGTTCTTAAATAAAGAAGCACGCACAGCACGTAACCAAGTATTTATGGAAGCACAAGCAAACTACCTCGCAGAAGAGCTAGGTAAGCTAAAAGGTTCGGTCGTCAAAATTGGTCAAATGCTAGCGATTTATGGCGAACATATTTTGCCACCAGAAATCACCCGTGCCTTGCAAACGCTCAATGATGATACCGCTACGTTATCATGGCCAACCATGCAACAAACGCTGCAGCAATTATTGGGCGAAAAATTACATGAATTAGATGTCGATACGGTTCCTATAGGTACCGCGTCGCTCGCGCAAGTTCATCGCGCCACCGTGATTGCGACTGGCGAGCAAGTTGTATTAAAAATTCAGTATCCGGGTGTTGCTGATGCAATCAACTCAGATCTTGCTTTATTTAAGCAACTATTAAGAGTGAGTAACATCGTTCCGCAGACCCGTTCGCTCGATGCTTGGTTCGAAGAGATACGTGACCTACTCCATCATGAAGTGGACTACGAAGCTGAAGCCGCGACGACAGAACGGTTTTATGACCGTCTGAGTAATGATCCGCGTTACATAATTCCCAAGATTAATCGTACTTATTCCAAAAAGCGCCTACTCTGCATGTCTTATGAGCCAGGTATTACCGTAGTTTCTGAGGCATTACAATTATTACCTCATGAGCGTCGTAACGCTATTGGTCAGGCAGCCATCGAAATCATGATGCAAGAGATTTTTGTGTGGGGTGAAATGCAGACAGACCCCAACTTTGGTAATTATTTGGTTCGTGTCAGTGAAAATGAAGGCGATATCGATAAATTAGTATTATTAGATTTTGGTGCTATTCGTCAATTTGATAACAACCTTTTGACCATTGCGCATGGCTTACTAAAAGCTGGTTACCGCCATGACCATCAGGCAATGATGCTTGCGATGACGGGTTATGACTTCTTTGATAGTATGAGTGATAAAGTACGCTCTGACATGGCGTCACTATTTTTATTGGCAACCGAACCGTTTAGTGATCCAGCGACCAATCCTGATATTCCTAGCGATTGTCTAGATAAGGACGACCGTTATATTTGGGCGAACAGCAAACTTCACTCTCGCCTCTCAATACAAGCCACAAAAGCGATGCAGTCTTTTGAGTTTAACTTACCACCAAAAGAATTTATGTTTATTAGTCGAAAATTTATTGGTGCTTATACCTTTCTGACGGTGCTTGACGCTTATACTGATTCAGATACCTTAGTAAAACCTTATTTATAGTTTTGATTTAAGAAAATTTTCTCTAATAGTAAGTAATTTTTGAACCGCCTTTTTGTGGCGGTTTTATTTTTTAGCTTTTTATTTGCTTAGGCTATTTTATATATTACAAATTAGTACTTATTATCGGCAATATTGGTTTTGATTTATTACTTAGGCTATTTAACTTGATTCATAGTGTCGGCCTTCCACTCATCAAACCTAGTTTTATAACCCTCGGGCTTATGCATAATAAGTTCCCAGCATACCTCTCCACGGGCTAAATATTTTATTTCAAAATGCGTGCGCTGACTGTCATCAGCGACTTGATAGCGCTCATTAGGCAACGACCATATCTCCGTTGCTTGCTGCTCTGCATTATTGATATAGGCTTCGATGTTGGTTACTAGTACCACCTCTCCACCTACTTGCAAGCGTGACAATAGAAACTCGAAGAAAGGCATGTTTAGCCATTGCTGGTTGGGATTGTGCTGTTCAGGATTGGGGTACAGTATGAAGATTTTACTGACACTATTGGGTTTAATGGCATACACAATCCATGCGATCGCATCAGCATGAATGGCAGTTAAGTTCGGTGAATCTTGTAGCACTGCCAGTTTGGCAAAAGCATCAAATTTATTACGCGTACGTTCAATCGCAATCAAATGCTTATCAGTATTCTTCGCGGCAAAGCCAAGCGCATGCTTGCCCTTCCCTGCACCGATTTCTAATACCAAAGGTATATTATTTTTATTGTCGTGAATGAGGTTTGGCACAATAAAATCACGTGGTGCCGAAAGCTTTTCTGGTTGAAATGCACGCAGTTGCTGATGCGTAAGTTCAATATTGTCCGTCATCTACTATCCTTAAAGTATTTGTCTTTTGCCATTATTCGGGCGCATGCTATTATATAGCCAATCCACTTCAATAGTAATATAGCGACTGCGAGTAACGCGCTATCGTAGTCTATCAAGCGCATATGAGAAGAAAATAGACCACTTAACGACTGCCGCTCGCTAATGAGATTAATCATACAAATAAATCAAGGATACTCTCACCCTTATCATGACTGAATCTACCCCCAATACTTCTCCTAAAACCTATCCTTGCCCACGTTGTGGCACTAAAACAGCATGGCAAGACAATAAGTACAAACCGTTTTGTAGCAGTCAATGTAAACTTATTGACTTAGGTGCATGGGCAAATGAAGACTATACCTTGCCTGCTGAAACCACGCCTTTTTCTGACGAGCTATAATCAACACCTTCTCTTTTAACTAATTTATCATCTTAAGGATGTTTTATATGTCTGCTACTTATCTGATGCCCACTTATAACCGTCAGCCAATCAGCTTTACACGCGGTTCAGGCAGCTGGCTATATACCAAAGATGACACGCCTTATTTAGATGCGCTGACTGGTATTGCCGTATGCGGTCTAGGGCATTGCCACCCGCAAGTGACTGACGCCATTCAGCAGCAAGCAGCGACTTTAGTACATACCAGTAACTTATTCGGTATCGACTGGCAAGAGCGTGCGGGTGAAGTGCTATGTACAGCTGCCCAAATGGACAGTGTGTTCTTTGCCAACAGTGGTGCTGAAGCGAACGAGGCCGCGCTCAAATTGGCGCGTCTATATGCCTATCAGCAAGGTTTTAAACGCCCAAAAGTCATCGTTATGGAGCAGTCATTCCATGGTCGTACCTTATTATCATTGTCAGCCACCGCCAACCCAAAAGCCCGTGAAGGGTTTTACACATTAGATGATGATTTTATCCGTGTACCCTTTGGCGATATTGCCGCGATTAAGCAAGCCGCGCAAGATCATGATGAAATTTGCGCCATCTTTGTAGAGCCTATTCAAGGTGAAGGGGGTTTAAATACTGCTACTAATGGATTTACGTATCTTGAAGAACTACAAGCAGAGTGTGAAGCCCATAACTGGCTATTTATGCTAGATGAAGTGCAAACAGGTAATGGCCGTACGGGTAAATACTTCGCTTATCAACATAGTAATGCGCGTCCTGATGTATTGACGACAGCTAAGGGCTTGGGTAACGGTTTTCCAGTAGGCGCATGTATGATACGTGGCCGCGCTAATGGCCTGCTTGGTGCTGGTAGTCATGGCTCTACTTATGGCGGCACGCCGCTAGCCAGTCGTGTGGTACATAGCGTATATGACGTATTGGCTAACAGTGATATCATGACCAATGCCGTGACCGAAGGGCTGTTTATTCGAGAGACGCTGGTCGATACACTAGGACAATATGGCGTCAGCAGTCGTGGTGCAGGTATGATGATTGGTATCACCTTACCTGAAGACATGGACTGTAGTCAGTTGGTTGATCGTGCACGTGATGAGCAAAAGCTAATCATCAATGTCACTGGTGGGCATGTTGTGCGCTTGCTACCGCCGCTTAATATGAGCCGCGATGAGAGCACACAAGTGGCTGAGCGTCTGATTGACTTGCTAAAACCATCATTTTAAATGATTGGTTACATTAAACGCTAATACTAAAAAAGCCTATAGATAATATATCTATAGGCTTTTTGCTTTTGGAGGCTTTAAACTACTCTCTACGGTGCATTATTCAAACGTCACCTAATTGGCATGGAAGTACTTTTTTAATACCTCTAAACAGCGAGTGATTTTGGCTGGCTGTTGATCACGGTTTAAGGTGACGGCATATAGTACAAAACTTGGCAATTGATAACCAGTCAAAACTTCGACCAAATCACCATTTTCAAGCTCTTTTTTAATGTCCATTTCCATCATTCTAACCAAGCCATGACCTTCTTTTGCCAAGGTGGTCGCCATAAAGACATTATTGGTATAAATGCGTGAATTCATTTTCGTACGCGTCTTTTTACCCGTTTCTGTTTGAATGAGATCAATTTGATTGGCATCTTTCATGATTTCAATACAAATCAGCTGATGGTCAGCCAAATCCTTAGGCGTCTGCAGTTTGGTATGTTGACGTAGGTACTGCGGTGAAGCAACCAACATTTGGCGCACATCGGTCAATGGATGACTGCTGAGGCTCGAGTCATTAATCGATGGACTCATACGAATCGCAATATCGATCCGCTCATCAATCATGTCAATATAGTGGTTGTCTGCCAGATAGGTAATACTAAGATCATCATGTGCCGCCATCCACGTAGAAAGTGCCGGCAAGATGTGATTAACGCCAAGCTCCGGTGTTGTCGCCACTCGTAAGCTGCCTGCCAACTCATCACGCAACTGATTGACCTTAATCCGCCCTTGTTCAGCAGCACTTACCACATCCTTTGCGGCTTCATAAAAGCTCTCGCCAGCTTCTGTTAAGCTCAGCTTACGAGTTGAGCGGTGTAATAGTACGACGCCCAGCTCATTTTCTAATGAGCGGATTTGCTGACTGACTGCACTGGTTGTAATGCCAAGCTCACGAGCAGAGCCACTAAAAGAGCCATGTCCAACCACACTGGCGAACACAGCCATACCGCGTAAATTATCCAACATATTCTCACCTAAACTTCATTTCAGTTTTTAATATAACTTAACCATTATAACGAATCTTAATTTATCTTATCGTTACTAAATATTTCTCTCTTGTTTAAAAAAGCCCATTTAATCTGCAATAAAAACAAAAATATCAAGGCGATAGTACAACATCGCCTTGATATTTTATATGAAAGTTGTCTTTAATAACTATATAGACTTTTAAATAATTTTAACAACAGTTTTTCTGACTGTTTAATACAACTGAACCTTACCCATTTTTCCTTCACCGCGCTCATTCAAATACTGCATCACAGGCGTAGCAAGCAGTCTTGCTTCTGCAACCGTTTTGGCTTGCACCAAGCGCTTTTGTTGGCGACGCTCAGGCGTCTTATCCTCTGCTTGCATGACGCTGCCATCGATTTGTAAGTCAATTTCTGCTTGGGTGAACTGCTGTTGCAGTTTAGCCGCTAATTGCTGAAAAGTGGTTTGTAAATGCCGACTATCTACACTTGTTATAAATATTGCCTTGCCATCGCATAAGCCCGTCATCATGCCTTGACGCGCAAGTGCTAATTCGTCTTGAGCCAATATCTCCGCTTCACGAGCCGTTTGTAGCCAATAATCCCATTTTTCTGGTGTCCACTCACCTAGCAGTTCTTGCGGTGAGCAACGCAGCAAAGTACGAGGATCATCCAGTTGCGTTGTTAACTGAGAATTATTTGCATCAGGCTCAACAACGGGTTCAGGCTCAACAACGGGTTCAGGCTCAACAACGGGTTCAGGCTCAACAACGGGTTCAGGCTCAACAACGGGTTCAGGCTCAACAACGGGTTCAGGCTCAACAACGGGTTCAGGGCTAGTAACTAATACATCATGATTTTGCTCAGAATATTGAGCCAAACTTGGCTCAATATTGTCATAGGTCTCGACTTGCAAATCATCATTATCTCGTGCTTGATAATCAATGCCATAAGACTGTAATGGCGGTGCAGAAGCCGATTGGCTAGTTGATGACTGTGTAGAATGTGTAGATGTCCCATCTTCTATAGCTGGCATTTCAGATGATACAGAGCCAGCATAAGTATGATTTAATATCTCATCGACTGGCAACGGACGAAATGCCAGCAGACGTAAAATGCACATTTCCAGCGCTTGCATTGGTGTGCTCGCAAGCTTAACACCTTCACGTGCTTGCACGACAATCTCATAATACAGTTGCAGAACGTCTGGACTCATATGCTGCGCAAGCGTGTTAATATCTTGCGCCTGTGCCTCATTTACATTTAATGCCACTTCAGGCAACAGCTGAGTCAACGCCAATTGATGCAGTAATTCAGTAAGACCATCAAACATACTCGTCGCATCAACCATTTGCGCGCGCATTTGTTCTATATGAGCCGCGACAGCAGATTTGTCATGGTTATAGATATCAGTAATTAAACTGACCAGATCAGCCGCATCAATTAAGCCAAGCATGGCGTTTACAGTGACATCGTCGAGCGCACCTTGACCAAAAGCAATGGCCTGATCGGTCAATGACAACGCATCACGTACCGAGCCTTTAGCGGCGCTAGCCAATTGCCAGAGCGCAGGCTGCGTATAACTTACCTGCTCTTGGGTAAGAACATTTGCCAAATGCTCGCTGAGTAACGTTTGCGGTAGCGGACGTAGCACAAACTGCAAACAGCGCGAAATAATGGTAATCGGCAATTTTTGCGGATCAGTCGTGGCAAGTAAGAATTTTACATGCTCAGGGGGTTCTTCCAAAGTTTTAAGAAGCGCATTAAAACTGTGTGTGGACAACATATGCACTTCATCAATCAGGTATACTTTATAACGCCCCTGACTTGGCGCATACGGCACATTATCCAGCAACTCTCGTGTGTCTTCTACTTTGGTACGGGATGCCGCATCAATCTCGATAAGATCGATAAATCGCCCTTGATCGATTGCCACGCAGTTATCACACACACCGCAAGGCGTACTAGTGATACCAGTATCGCAGTTCAAACATTTAGATAAGATACGCGCGATCGTGGTCTTACCCACACCGCGTGTGCCCGTAAAGAGGTAAGCATGATGCAAACGGTTATAATCAATCGCATTAATCAGTGCTTGAGAAACATGCGTTTGCCCAATCAACTCGTGAAAGTTTTTTGGACGGTATTTGCGCGCTAAAACTTGATATTGCTGCGTCATAATAAATGCCAATGTGAATAATACAAATATAGATGGAGTGTCAAACCAGTAAGCTATATTAGGTTTAGATTATAACTGCGCTTGAAGTTGTGCTAAACGTTCGTATAAGCGCTGAGTATTGGCGTCAATCACTGAGCCTTTTTGATAAAAGGCATCCAAATGCACCTCTGTATTGACGCTATCATCACAAGGTCTAAACTCTACACCAATCAAAAATAAATCATCCATCACTGGATCCTGCATTTGAGCATTGAGCTCCAACAACAAATCTTGTTGAGACGTGCGCACCTTGTCAGCACTCAGCGAACTATTATCATCTTGCGCATAGAAAACCATCAGATAATGGCGTCCAAACACGTGATAAGAGTGCTCATGACAGACATAACCATTCCAGCGAGAGTCTTGATCCATCGTTTTGTAAGCTAAGATTTTTTCAACCAAACAAGCGTAAGTATACATTGACTCATCGACCAAAATATCGACTGGCTCTTTTGGTAGTGGTTGACCTGCCTCATAATAATTTTTGATCAAACTATTAAACAGCTTGTACCACATTCGAGTATTTTTCTGAATCTCAGCCATGAGTGCTTTGGCAAAGACTGCCTGATCTGGTTCTGTAGCTTTGAGCAAGCGTTGCTCAATCTGATCGATCAACTGATTGTCAATCAATTGCTCTTGCACCCTAATCGCTCTTTGATGAAAGTCAGGCGACTGTAAAAACTGGGTAAGTAATGTCGATTCGTCTTGGAATGACTCAAACCCTGTCAGCTGGCTGCGATGAAAGTCTAAAAATGCGGACAAATCGCTTGGCGTAACCAATTGGCTGATGGTATCGACAAAGTTTTGATGGCTAAATACCTGTAAGACACTCTGCTCATCATCCAGATCTAAAACACAGTCTTCAGCAAAAAACTGACTACCATATTCATAATCAACCGTATGCGAGGATGCTTGTGGTTTATCATCTTGATGCGTGACAGACAGTGACGTCAAACCAATGAAATAAACATTCTTACCAGCTGCCGAGGTATTACTTTCTGCCATCGACTTATCGTTTTTTAGATAAAGCTGAGCGTGACGCTTAATTAGTTGGTTGACGACTTCTTTTCTCCACTCACGAACTTGAGCGCTGTCTACTTTTTGCCTACTCGCTTGCATCACCACATCATTGACTATCAAATAAATGATAGCGCCAGAAAACTCAAAAACGAAATCATAACCTTGAAACTGCTCAGGATTGGTTGTTTTATCTGCTGGTAACTCATACAAAGATAAGAAACTTTGTTGAATCATTTGTTGCCAAAGTGAGGGTGACGCGTGCTGATTATCCATGATGTCCCTATAAATGAGGTCTCATAAAGAATCTGGGACCATTCCATTGAAAGCAAAAGAGCTTTCTTATGTTCAGTTTAGTCCCAGCATGGATTTATGGCAAGTAAACTAGTTTTAGCTTTCTAACTTGCGGCGCATATGCGGGAACAAAATCACATCACGGATACTAGCCGAATCGGTAAACAACATCACTAAACGGTCAATACCGATACCTTCACCTGCGGTTGGTGGTAAGCCATAAGACAGCGCTTCGATGTATTCTTCATCAAAATGCATCGCTTCATCATCACCAGCGTCTTTTTCAGCGACTTGTCCACGGAAGCGTTCTGCCTGATCAGCAGGATCATTAAGCTCGCTAAAGCCGTTTGCCAGTTCACGACCCCCGATGAATAGCTCAAAACGATCGGTGATTTCAGGATTGTCATCACTACGGCGTGCCAGTGGTGAAGTTTCCGCTGGATATTCAGTGATGAAAGTTGGCTGACGCAATTGGTGTTCAGCGGTTTCTTCAAAGATGATGGTCTGTAGTTTGCCCACACCAAACACCTCTTTCACTTGCTGTTTAAGCGTTGTCGAGGCATACTCTGCCAGATATTCACGGTCATTGATACGTGCCATATCGAAATTTTCGGCATATTTTGCAATTGCATCACACATAGATAAACGTATAAATGGCGCTTTTAGACTGATGGCTTCTTCTTGATAAGTAATCTCAGTCGTGCCCAAAATATCCATCGCCAATTCATTAAATAAGCGTTCGGTCAAATCCATCAAGTCATGATAATCAGCATACGCTTGATAAAATTCAATCATGGTAAATTCAGGATTATGGCGAGTTGATACACCTTCGTTACGGAAGCTGCGGTTAATCTCGAACACCCTTTCAAAACCACCAACGACTAAGCGCTTCAAGTAAAGCTCAGGCGCGATACGCAGATATAAAGGCATATCTAGAGCGTTATGATGAGTCACAAATGGACGCGCCACCGCACCACCTGGGATAGGATGCATCATCGGCGTCTCAACTTCCATGAAACGCTCATTTAACATAAACTTGCGAATGCCGCTAATGACTTGACTGCGAATCATAAAGGTATCACGAGTCGTCTCATTGGTCATCAAATCAAGATGACGATTACGATAGCGCGCTTCGACATCAGCTAAACCATGAAACTTGTTTGGCATTGGACGTAGCGCTTTAGTCAATAACTGAAACTCTTCGATATGCACATATAAGTCGCCTTTGCCTGAGCGACCGATGTAGCCTGATACGCCAACAATATCACCCAAATCTAGTGATTTAATGGCCGCTAACGTCTCTGGATCCAACTCTTTGCGTGCAACATATAACTGAATGCGACCCGTCATGTCTTGAATAACAATAAAGGCACCACGGTTCAGCATGACGCGACCTGCCACGTTGACCTGTGTTTTTTCGCCATTCGCCGCTTTTTCTTCAATTTCTTGTTTTGAGACGCCGTCAAAAGCAGTTTGCAAATCTTGCGCATAATCAGTACGTTTAAATGTATTTGGATACGGCTGTTTGCCTGAAGCACTGATATCGTCTAGCTTGGCTTGCAGCTGAGCAATTAGCTCGTTAGCGTCTTCTGGGGCTTGCTCTTGATTCTGATTGTTGTGCTTTGACATAACACTCTCAATATTGTTAGGTAATTAAATGGAATAAACGAAAACTGCAAAATTAAATCTATACTTATTATCATAGTCGATAGCCGTAAAAAAACAGCTATAAACAAACAGACACTGTCATCTAGACAGTGTCACGCTTTTATGAATTAATGGATTCACGACCAGCTATTGAGCCTCTAGTCATTAATATCCTGATGGTTACTAATCACCACCGCCGATACTGGCCATCAAATCAGCCTGATGCTCACGCAACAGTGCATCAAGAATCTCATCCAAGTCGCCTTCCATAATGGCATCAAGCTTGTATAACGTCAGGTTGATACGGTGATCGGTCATGCGACCTTGTGGGAAATTATAAGTGCGAATGCGTTCTGAGCGATCGCCACTACCCACCAAATCACGGCGTATGGTATCTGCTGCATCAACTTGCGCCTGTACTTTGACTTGCTGGATCTTTGAAATCAGCATTTTCATCGCTTGCGCACGGTTTTTATGTTGGCTACGCTCTTGCTGACACTCTACCACGGTACCCGTTGGAATGTGGGTCAAACGTACGGCTGAGTCAGTGGTGTTAACGTGCTGACCACCCGCACCGCTTGAACGGAAAGTGTCAAAGCGGATATCGGCTGGGTTCAGATCCACTGTATCATCAATCTCAACCTCAGGCATCACCGCCACGGTACAAGCTGAGGTATGCACGCGACCTTGGCTTTCGGTTTCAGGCACACGCTGCACACGGTGTACGCCAGATTCAAACTTTAAGCGACCATACACGCTGTTGCCTGATACGCGAGTGATGATTTCTTTATAACCGCCATGCTCGCCTTCACTTGCCGACAATACTTCCACTGTCCAGCCTTGTGTCTGCGCGTATTTTTGGTACATTCGGAACAAGTCACCAGAGAAAATCGCGGCTTCATCACCACCTGTACCCGCACGAATTTCCAAGAAAGCAGGCACTTTATCATTCGGATCTTTTGGTAGCATCATGACATTGAGCGCCTCTTCCATCTCTACGATGGTCTCGCGGGCGTTATCAATCTCATCGATCATCATCTCTTTCATGTCAGGATCTGATGCATCAGCCAGCATAGCCTCTGCATCAGCCTGATCCGTTTCTGCACGCACATAGTTCTGCCATAAAGTGGTGATATCCATCAAGTCGCTGTGCTCGACAGACAATTCACGGAATTTATTATTATCGCTGATGATACTAGGATCTGATAATAAGGCGGTGACCTCTTCATAACGGTCTACCATCTGGTCTAAACGCAGGCGTAAGGATTCTTTCATAAAAGGACTTTTAATTGGATGAGAGGAATAAGACCGTGATTATAGCAAATTTTTCGGGGTAAATTAAAACCTCTACGCATTCTTGTCGATATTCTAAGCATTCTTCCCGTTATATTCTCAAATAGCGCCTCATTCTTGAATAATATATTGCTTAAATAATGTGATTAAGTGCTCATAACAAAAATAACAGACAAAAAAAATAGCTAAGGTTGTTCTTAGCTATTTTTTATTAGTAACAGATTTTACTTTAAAAATTAAACCTTACGCACCAACACTGAACCGATAGAGTAACCAGCACCAAATGAACAGATAACACCCAAATCACCTGATGCCAGCTCATCTTTATAGCGATGGAAAACAATCATCGGACTGGCTGAACTGGTGTTAGCAAATTCAGCAATGACACTTGGCACAATCGCTTTATCTGCTTCTTTACCAATCACAGTACGTAGGATTAAATCCAACATATTGGCGTTGGCTTGGTGCAGCCACATCATTTTAACATCAGACGTTGCGATATCGTTTTCTTGCAAATGCTCAGTGATGACCTCTGAAACCTTTGGACAGACTTCACGGAACACTTTTCGACCATTTTGTAAGAATAGCTTGTCGGTGACTGGCTCTTTAATGTCTGGATACATCTCAGTCTGTGCCGCTAAGAACTCTGAGCGATCCATAAAGCCGTATTCGTTTTTGATATTGGTCGAAAACTGGGTGAATAGCTTAGAGTTAAGAATCTCATAACCTTTTGGCGTGTCTAGCTCTTCGACGATAGATGCTGTTGCGACATCGCCAAAGATAAAGTGGCTGTCACGGTTACGCCAGTTTAGATGCGCTGAGGTAATCTCAACGTTGACCACAGCGATGCGCTTAGCCAGACCAGAAACGATAGAGCCGTGTGCTTGCGATAGACCAAAAGTCGCGGCACTACAAGCGACGTTCATATCATAAGCAAAACCACCAATCATACCGATTGCATTTTGAATCTCGATAGCGACCGCAGGATAAGTACGCTGGAAGTTTGAACAGGCAAGGATAATACCATCTAGGTCATTCGCCTCAAGACCCGCATCTGCTAGCGCGTCTTTCAAAGCCGCAGTACCCATTTCTGCCATGATAGACAGCTCTTCACCTAAATGACGATAAGGAATCACTGGTGCCATGATTTCAGGATCTAAAATACCATCCTTTTCCATCACATAACGTGATTTGATACCAGATACTTTTTCGATAAAGGCCGCTGAAGAAGGCTCTAGGGCAGTCAAAGTTCCTGCTGCTATCTCGTCAGCATGCTTTGCATTATAATTCTCAACATACTTATTAAATGAATCTACTAGCTCTTCATTACTGATGCTATAAGGTGGAATATACAGGCCAGTGCCTGTGATACAAGTCGTCATGATAAGCTTCCTTGTCTACTACTATAGGGCTTGGGATAAGCATAAAAGTGGAAAAATAACAGTCGTTTGATTTCAGTGAATAACTGTAAACTTAAAATCAGAGTCTTTATTATGCCTGAATATAATTATTTTTCTAATACTTTGTTACAAATAATCTGTTTGTTGCGAAAAATAAGCAAAGTCCTGACTTCATTTTGGAGCAGCTACGTTATAATTGGCGCATTTTGCTAGCGACGCGTTCACAGTTCGAGCTCATAAAACTGCGAGACATAAACCCGCTCATATTTGGGAATACTCATGGTAGAAATTTTTAACTGGTTATTTGGACAGTACGCTGACTATCCCACCGTCTTTATTGCTCTTGAATTGATTGCCGTCATATTTGGGGTAGCAAGTGTCTTACTCGCCAGCAGAACCAATATTCTAGTCTTCCCCATTGGTCTCGTCAGCACCGCAATCTTTGTCTATCTGTTGTGGAAATGGCAGTTATTTGGCGATATGTTTATCAATGCCTATTATACGGTGATGAGTCTATATGGCTGGATCAATTGGACACAGAGTAAGAAAAACACAGCAATCAAAAAACAGCAAGATTATATCAACCCTACTGGTCAGCAGCAAAATGAGTCGTTAGCAAGGACTAACGCCCAGAATGCTATTCAAGTAGAACATCTCGATAAAAAAGATGTGCCAATACTCGCCTTACTAGCCTCGGCGACTATTGCCTTTGTCGCGTTGGTGTATTACTTCAGACCAGTCATCAATAATAACTTTAGTTTTGATGGCGCGGTATTAGGTTTGCATTTATTTACGTGGGTTGATTACACCGACATGCTGACCACCGCGCTGTTTTTGATGGCGATGTGGCTGATGGCGCGGCGCAAAATTGAGCATTGGATACTCTGGATAATCGCCGATGCTATTTCAGTCCCGCTATACTTTTATAAAGGTCTCACTTTTACTGCGCTACAATACGTAGTCTTCACTCTTATCGCAATTTGGGCTTACTATGAATGGCAACGACGTTACCGCTTGCAACCTAAAGCAGCATACGCCTAAATCGGTCATCAATGTCGCTATCCTAGGGGCAGAGAGCACTGGTAAGACCACGCTATGTCGCGACTTGGCAGCGCATTTTGGTTGCCCTTGGGTGCCAGAATACATGCGCACCTATCTACAAGCGAAATGGGATAAGGAACACCTCACTTGCACTTGGGATGATTTACTCCCTATTGCACAAGGTCAAATTGAGTTAGAAAATAAACTCGCCGCACAAGCCGCGCAAAATTCTGATAGCAGCTACTTGTTTTGTGACACCAGTTTATTTGAGCTAATGGTTTATGCCAACTGGTATTATGGTGATTGCCCTAAAGCGCTCACCAATGCGGCGTTAACGCATCATTATGATTTGATTCTATTAACCGAAGTTGATATTCCGTGGGTCGCCGATGATTTGCGTGATAGCCCACATCAACGTGATGAAATCAGTGCTTATTTTGAAAGTCAGCTGACCCGTCACCAAAAGCCATTTCATCGCATAGGTGGTGATAGAGATGAGCGGGTACAACAAGTGCTTGAATGGCTTTCTTAAATCCATCTATACCACGTTATCAGTAAATGACCTACAACCTTACCTTTAAGAGCCTTAAGAGATATCCATGCTAAAAAACATTGAACGATACCTAGAAAAAACCATCTTTAACAGCCGCTGGATATTGGCGCCTTTTTATTTAGGGCTGGTCTTAGGGATTATTTTATTATTTATAAAATTCATTCAAAAAACAGTCATGATGTTCAATACTGTATTTAGCGCTTCTGTATCAGATGTCATTGTTAATATATTAGTGTTGGTCGACCTCTCTTTAGTAGCCAGTTTATTATTAATCATCATATTTAGTGGCTATGAAATATTTGTCTCAAAAATTGATACTGGTGATCACGTTGATCGACCTAGTTGGATGGGCAAAGTAGATTTTTCTGGTCTAAAACTAAAAGTTATCGGTGCCATCGTCGCTATTTCTGCGATTGATCTATTAAAGTCATTTATGGATATTCCTAATGAATTGAGTGAGGGTGAAGCGGACAAACTCATGTGGAAAGTCATCATTCACATGACTTTTGTGTTGTCTGGTTTATTATTTGCTATTATGGATAAAGTGGTTGGTGATACTAAAAAACACTGATGCCAGAAGATACTAGTATCAAAAAATACTGGTATCAGAAAACACTAAGGCTTATTTTTCCACACACTCTCCATCGTTCTTACATATTTTTTCTTCATCTCTCCTCTATGATCTTCTTTGAACCTACTGACTTTTATATGCACAGTTTTGGACTAAAGATTCATATGAGGAGCTTTCATGCAAAAAACACTATTGACGAAATTGTCCATCATCGCCGGGCTTTGTATTATTTTTGCCATCGGTCTCGGTATGATTGGCTCAGTCATCTACGAACGACAAAATTATGCCGCGTCGGTGGTTAAAGAAATTGCCCAGCAGCACGTCAATCCGCAAGAAGTCATCACCCCATTTATCATCATCCCTACCACAATTACACCTGAATGTCAGATTACAGCACCTGAAACAACCAGCAAATGTGCACCATTTTACTCAAAAAATGAAATTGTCTTTGCCAGTCAGACCCAAGCCATACAAGATCTTGAAGTCAGCACTGATACCTACAAACGTGGCATCTATCATGCGACCAGTTATGATGGTGCGTTGACATTTGACCAGCGCTATACATTTGATCAAGCCATCAGCAGCTTATATGAAACTACGAGCAAAACTAGTGACGCACAAGGCTCCATCAACACACCCGCCAATAAAAATAACGCCCAGCCCGAAAAAACCATCATCCACTGGAATGCAGCAAAATTGATTATTCCAGTATCAGATCTGCGCGGCGTGGCGACGCTACCAACGGTGACCATTGATAAAAAACCGATAAAAGCGACCTACCCTCAGACAGCGCTGCTGAAAAACCTGACCTATGTAGAAGTAGATATTCCGCAAGATATATTACAACGTTCAGTAAAAAACCTAACGAGCCAGCAGAATGGCAATAACATCCTAGCTACGAACGGTGCTAGCGAGTCATTGACCAGTACAGAAATCGTCATTGATTTACCATTAGCTGGTATTAGCAATGTAAGCACCGTGCCGACTGGACAAAACTTTAACTTAACGATGCGCAGTAATTGGCATGCGCCAAACTTTATTGGTAAGGCGCTCCCTAATGCCAAAAAACTTACCGCTAAAGGTTTTGAAGCCAGTTGGCAAAATCAGTATTTAACAATAGCCAACAATCAAGATTTGTCGCAGTGTGTCAGCATCGCTAACAATCGATGTGTCGTCACCAGTCAAGCCACTCTTGATAACAACAGCCAGTCAATGGCTTCTGGTGATGCGCTTATAGCAATGGAAGGCGCTGCTACAGCAGAAGCTACTACCATACCTGATAGCTATCGAAACGTGCGCCTGAACAGCTTTGGTGTGAGTTTGGCTGAGCCTAATAATGTGTATTTACAAACTGAACGAACGATGAAATATGCCTTATTATTAATCTTAGTATCATTCGGCACTTTCTTCTTATTTGAAGTAATTAAATCCAGTCGTATTCACCCTATTCAATATCTGTTGGTCGGTTGCGCGCTGTTTGTGTTTTATGTCTTACTATTACCACTTGCTGAGCAAATTGTCTTTTGGAAAGCGTATGCCATTGCTGCCAGCGCCTGTGTTGGACTCATTGGTTGGTATACTTATTATGTACTGGGCGGCGTCAAGCGAGCGGCGATTTTTACTGTCACACTGGCAGGATTGTATGCGGCGTTTTTCGGCATATTAACCACCGAAGATATGAATTTATTGCTTGGTGCTGTCTTCTGTTTTGTGCTACTCGCTTGCGTGATGGTCATGACCCGTAAAATTGATTGGTATAAAATTGCCTAACTCAATTAGGGCATGTTAAAAGCGTTTAGTCTAGGGCTGTCTTACGTTGGTAGAATTGGCTATTATTAAGCCTGCCAATATAAGACAGCTCGATCTACTCATAGATAATTTAATATAGCTATCATCTCATTTATTATCATCTAACGATCTCACTATTCAAGGCCTTCGCCCAGTCTCGACATCCATTCTCACAGCGTTCACAGAGCTGATTTGGGTCAGATATATAATCGACATAGCCGCAGTGCATACATGCATAATATGTTTCTGACTCTATCTCTTCGACGGGTTGATACTGCTTAGGGAAAAGCGGCATACCATAGCCAGTGTTTTCAGGCGGATATAACAATATACTAAAATTACCGTCTGTCTCTAGCAAGCCTGTACGCACTTGACCCAAATGCTCAACCCCTTGTTGGCGCATTTCAGTAAAAAACTCATCATGAGACATTTTACCCTTTTTAATCTTGTCAAGTACCAGCATTCCGTCTTCTACAATATAGAGCGATTTCCCTTCTAATAAATCTTCAAAAGGTTGGAATTCCATCATGATCCACGTGCACAATCGATAAAGCAGGATAACGGCGCTCATGACCAGCACCGCCTGAATAATCGGCAAATCCTCGTTAAACATAGGATCACCTGCGATAGAACCCAATGATAAAATAATGGTCAGCTCAAAGATTGACAGCTGACGGACGCCGCGTTTGCCCGTCAAACGCAAAAACGAGATAATCAGTACAAACATGACGCTGACGCGCACCAATATCTCAAGCGCAAATGCCCAAGTGGTGTCATGAATAAAAATACTTGCCCAATCCATATTACTTTTTCCTATCTATTGTTTTTATTTGATTTATGACGATTAACTTCAGCAATCTTTCTGAATATGCGCTTGACCCACATCACATCACTTTTGTAGTCGGCCTTTATTGTTAATTCAACTATCATCAGTCCAATTTAAAAAATACTTTTCCCTGCGAGTGCAATAAAATATGGTCTGTTGTGAGAAACCTCTCAATTGGCAACTAGCAGCTAGCAACTCAGTTTTCGCACTTCAGCCATTATTTTTGCTGGTAAAAAACGGCGTTAACAACATCCCTAAAAATCAGATTTGCCTATTTTATTCAAAAACCAGCTTCTTTATTGTAGGAATTATTTTTGAAAGCCACCTTGTACACCGTTATTGCATTAATCGCCTTTGCTGCAAACTCTCTCTTTTGCCGGATGGCGTTAGCAGAGGGTCATATAGATGCTTGGAGCTTTACCATTCTGCGCCTGCTGAGCGCTGCTGTCTGCCTAGGTATTATCATGGCCATTCATGCTTATCGGTTACGACAGCATGTGCGAGAGCCTGACAGCATTGCTCACGCTGCTATTTTAAGTGACAAAGGCAGCTGGTTAAGCAGCGTGAGCTTAGTGATTTATGCACTATGCTTTTCGATTGCTTATGTAGAGTTGGATACTGGTACAGGAGCACTGATTCTATTTTCAGCGGTTCAGCTGACGATGATTGGTTGGGGCATCTATAAGAAAGAGCAATTGAGCGGCTTACAATGGCTGGCATTTATCGTAGCGGTAGCAGGGTTTGTCTATTTGATGCTACCGTCAGCAGCGGTGCCTTCGTTACTAGCGGCGGTGCTTATGGCAATCAGTGGTGCTGCTTGGGGCATATATAGCATACGCGGCAAATCATGCGTGTCACCGCTGCGAGCCACAGGGTTTAATTTCATTCGGTGTCTGATAGCAGCGCCCATACTGTTAGTGATAAGCATGACTTATCTAGACAATATAGGCTTGGAAAACATCAATTTAGGTGACATTACTATCAAGGGAGTACTTTTGGCCTGTGCATCAGGAGCGATCGCATCCGGTATAGGCTATAGCATCTGGTATATGGCCATGCCTTTGTTAAAAAACACCCAAGCAGCAGTTGTACAACTGTGTGTCCCTATACTGGCTGCGATATTAGGCGTGGTGTTTTTATCTGAGCAATTGACATTACCATTCGTTATAGCAAGCTCGGTTATCTTGGGTGCAGTATTGGTATTTATTTTAAATAGAGAAAAAGCCCCTACGTGAAATATTCTCATTCGTTATTTAATATAAGGGGCTGTAGTAGATAAGCACTATGCTAGACTACTTTTATGAAGATAACCCGTTGTAAACTAAGTAAAAAAGTACAGCGAAGACTGTTAGAGTTTTTTGCAGCTGAAGTAACCGCTAGAACAGCCGCAGATTTGCTCGACATTCAACCTAACACTGCGGCACTTTTTTATCATAAAATTAGACTTGTAATAGACGACCATCTCTCATTAGAAGCTGATGAGCTCTTTGATGGTGAAGTCGAATTAGATGAAAGTTACTTTGGCGGCGTACGCAAAGGCAAAAGAGGTCGCGGGGCTGCTGGTAAGACAGCTGTATTTGGTATTCTAAAACGAAATGGTAAGGTTTATACCATTGTCGTAGCAGACACCAAACAGACGACTCTAATGCCTGTCATCAAACGTAAAATCAAGCCTGACAGCTTTGTTTATACTGATAGTTATCGAAGTTACAATGCGTTAGATGTGAGCGAGTTTAAACACCTCAGAGTCAATCACTCTAAAGAGTTTACTTGCGGTAAAAACAATCACATCAATGGCATTGAGAACTTTTGGAACCAGTCTAAACGAATACTCAGAAAATATAATGGGATCGATAAGAAGAACTTCCATTTATTTTTAAAAGAGTGTGAGTTTAGATTCAACTATGGATCACCGTCTACTCAGCTTAAAACTCTGAGAATATGGTGTGATGTTTAATCCTTATCTACTACAGCCCCTAATATAAATAGGCTAATAGAGGCTTAGTGATAAAAAAGACAGATAAGATTACTACCATAGCCCTCAAACACAACATGAAGTTACATTCTCTACGGTATCATGTTGCTTGAAGTAACAACCTACTTTTACCGATACTTTTGAGGCATATTATGAAAAAATTATTAGCCGTAGCACCTTTTGCTCTATTATTGTCTGCCTGCGCCACTAATGCACCAACCACTACGACCCCAGAGACCAATACTCAGCCAGTAGTCCAATCATTCACTTGTGAAGACAATGGTCAACTCACTGCTGCCTACACTGCCAATGGTCAAACTGCTAACCTAAACGTGACCTTGCCTAAAGTTGGCTTAACCAACGCAAAAATCACTATGGAGCAAGCGGTATCAGGTTCTGGCGCTCGTTATGTCAATAATGTTAACCCTAAAACCACTTACGATTGGCACACCAAAGCGGATTACGGCATCATGACCATCAAATCAGATAATGGTCAACAATACCAAGTGAACTGCCAACTATAATAACCTTAGAAACAAGTATGAATAATACGCGGTGGTTATTTGAATAAAACCCATGTTTTTATTCAAATCTATTGAAAACGAAAGAGCCAGTAGTCAAACTACTGGCTCTTTTTTGTGCTTAACTTTTTATGCTTGATAATTTGATTTTAATGATCAACGTTGAATCACTCAATAAAAAACTGCCTGAATACTTTATGTACCCAAGCAGTTGAAAGTCATGTCGTTTTTATATTTGTTTATAGTTATTAGAAACAGCTGTTGAATCAGTCGTTAGGTGTTAACTACTGCTGACCGTTAAACCACGGTCACATGCAAACGTGCATCGACATTACCGCGAGTAGCATTAGAGTATGGGCAAACTTGGTGAGCTGTTTCGACCAGTATTTGCGCTTGAGCCTCATCAATGCCCGACACTTCAACATACAAATCTATATCTAGGTTATAGCTACCATCGGCTTTCATACCAATACCCACTTGGGTCGAGGTTTTTGAGGCAGTGATTGGCAGTTTCATTTGCTGGGCGGTCAGATTTAAAGCACTATCAAAACAAGCTGCGTAACCCATTGCAAAAAGCTGCTCTGGATTGACACCTTCCTTGTCTGTTTCTTGAAAAGAGACCAGATCAAAAGCTAGCGAACCATCGTCAAGACCTGTATGACCAGAACGACCACCGGTTGCTGTTGCGCACGTTTTATAGAAAATTTTCATCATATATTCCTTATGGATTGGCATGTTATTGGTATTGGGCAATACGCTGCAAATCAATCTTACTGCGTTTTGATGCCATCATTATAGAAGTGAACACGCTAATCTGATAGAGCATTACTCCAGCATCCTTGCCTATTCCTATAAATATTTATATCATTAGGCAAATTATAAAGTAAGTAGAAATCATGAAAACAAAAACGGTTGAGCAGCTACTTAGTATATTACCCAAAAACCAAACCATCGAATCAGACATTTCAGGCTTGTTTTTTTATTGTGCCGACAGACCAAGAAAGACTGTCAGCTATATCCAAGAACCTAGTATATGTATCGTCTTACAAGGCACGCGTGAAATTTACTTAGGTACAGATTGCCAGAAATTTGATGACAGCAGTCTGATGTTCTGCCCTGTAAATATTCCTATAAGCATGCATATCAAACACGCCACTGTAGAGAAGCCTGTCATCGTATTGTCTATGAAATTAAATTTGGCGCTCATTCGTGAAGTCATGGCGCAAATACCACCTCGGAAAAATGCCGATTATGAGCATCTAGGTATAAAATGGCCATTAGAAGACACCATATTAACTGCATTCGAGCGGCTGATAGACTTGCTTAATTATCCAAATGATATAGATTTTTTATCATCTTTAATTCAGCAAGAAATTTATTATCGGCTACTCTCAGCACAGCAAGGTCATAAACTTCGGCAACTGGTGGTTAATGGCAGTCACACCCACCGTATTGCCCAAGCTACCGATTGGCTAAAAGCGCATTTAGAAGAGCCCGTCATCATAGAAGATTTGGCCAGTCGCTGCGGTATGAGCGTGTCGGGATTTCATCAACATTTTAAAGAAATCACTCAACTAAGCCCGCTTCAATATCAAAAAAGCCTACGATTGATGAAAGCGCGGCAGCTGATTCAACTCGGCGAAGCACAAGTATCGCAAATCGCCATGCAAGTAGGCTATGAGAGTCCCAGCCAATTTAGCCGTGAATATAAGCGGCTATTTGGAGTAAGCCCAAGCAGTGAGTTAAATATCTAGAATGAGGCTTCTACCATAATGCCCCTACTATAATGGTTTCTGACTAAGGCAATCCCTCTGCGTCTTGACAGCTTCATAAGCAACTGCGTACAAAATTTAATTATCTGTTTAACAGATTCCTACACCCTCCCTCTTTCCAGCCAAACAAACGACGAAATATCTTACCCAAGAAAAAAAACAGTTGACTTGGTCTATATATTCATATTATAACATATAATATATATTCATAATTTAGCAACTATTATAATAATTTTTCTACGTGTGATCGTCAGAATATTTCGGGAGGCACTAACATGATTCGTCTAAGCTATACTCTCAAATGCTGGGCATTGGGTGTCACTTATTTTTTGGTGTTTTATTTTATGGTGGTCATGAGCGACCCTGGTTTTAGCAAGTATATTTATATGCTGGCACTAAGCACTTTGTTATTCCCCGTAGCTAAGCGTGCAGTCGATGTTATGACGGACTTTTTTACACCAAACACGGTATTATTTAATGGATTATTGCCCTCATTATTGATCAATGTGGTGATTTGGATACTCACGCCATTTATTGTAGCACTGACCGTTATAGCATTCTTGCTTTATAGTATGGGTGTGCTGACAGAAAAGATCAGCCACTAATTTTACTCAGATGCTAAATTTTAGAGCAAAGTTCTCATGACGCTACCTTTGCTTTTTTGTTTCATAAAAGATTTATCCGTCGCAAAAAAACAATGGCACTTAAACAAAAGGCTGGGTTAGCAATTGCCAATCCAGCCTTTTTATCGATAGTGAGTGAAAGTTAGTTACTTAAAATCAATAGGATATCCATACGATAACCTACGCTATCAAAGCTACGCGCAAATCTCACGAATAGTTATTTGATTTTGATATTTGCCTAGAGGCCCATATTGACCGATAGGGCTAATGTTACCAATGACACAAATTTCGAAATATTTGTAATAACCTTTTTGCTTGAGACTTTTCGAATCTTTAATTAATAATTGCTTTGGGTCTGACACATAGTAAATGATGTTATCAGAAACGAACTCGTGAACTTCAAAGCTTCTTTTAAACTTACCGCGTAACTGCACTTCTTTTTCTACGCTTGTTGGCGCAAATCCCTTCACATTTTTATTATTACTGGCTTGTGTCTCATCACAGCCCGTACTCATAAATATAGTTGATGCAAATGCTAGTATTATCAATCTACCTTTAATCATTATTTTTTATCCTGCTCAAAAACTTACATCAATATATTAGGTAACATCCAAAAAACGTTGGTATAAAAAATAATAGCTCTTTCATTTAATCAAATATTATCGACTAAATCAAAGAGCTATACAAGACAATTGTCATATGCTGTCAATTAGCAAGTTTTAAAAATCTAACGCTATCCTAACTAATTTTATCCCACATCTTGCTTAGGCGCTTTGGTGACACTGCCATGCGGGTTTTCATCGGTTGCGCGAATAGCTGAATACGATACTCCTCGACCATCCAGCGGTATTCACTAATGGCTTTATCATTGGCACGATTTGCCAACCGCTCCATATGTACATCAAGCGCGTATACACCTTCGAGATCAGATTCGAGATTGTGCTCAAGCCGTTCGATACGAATTTCAAGCGCCTCTAGATAGCGCGGATACTGCTGCCAATGGCTATAATCCATACGATAAACAAAATCAGCCAAGTGCAAATCTTCTAGCTGGTCTTCGATATCTTCGATAGACTCACCAAATACCTCTCGATCGAGCATGAGTAAGCTTTGGCGAATACGTTGCCAGCGAGTATAAACATTTTTAAGGATTTTTATGACGTTTTGACCGGTCAATAGAAAGTTACCCGACACCACTTCCAAGGTTTTCTCGTACTCTTCTGGTGTAAAGGGCAATTCTTCAGCAAGCGCTACGGCAGCATCATCAGCACTTTCAGGCAAATCAGCACTATGATCAAATAATACATAATGCTCTTCAAGCGACGCGTCCAATGCCGCATCGATGACGATGGTTTTTAGCTTCTCCATATCACCAAGTGGCGCGAATGCCAATTTAAATATCTTATCAATTTGGCTGGTCAGCTGTTTTTTCTTCGCACCAAGCTTACCTTTTATCAAGGTCAAAACCCCGATACGGTGTGCCTGTAACGCGGCATTGACATCGGTATATTGATGGATAGATACCGCTTCACCTGACGCATCTGCTACGAGCGCAGCAAACTGCTTCATCACCACTCCTGCACTATGATGATTTTTGCTAAAGGCAAAATGCTCAGGGAATTTCGTATGCGTACCTTGCTGCTCATTCACCGCTTGGCGGGTTTCAGAAGCATGACGAATCTGTAGGGTTTGCAGGTCGCGACCCTTTTCGATAATACGGTTTTTGTCATCGACCACACAGATTTGGGGCTGTAAATAGCGATCAATGCTAGAGGGATTAAAGCTATCAGGCGTCACTGACATAACGCCGCGACGGTTGAGCGCTTGGCAAAGCTGTTTAAGCAATCCTTGTCCACCAGCGGGTTGCAGTTCATCAAACAAGCTATCGGCTGTATCAGGAATCGGTACAATTTGACGGCGAATATCCTTTGGTAGTGACTTAAGCAATTGCAATACTAGCTCATAACGCCAACCGGGTACGCCCCATAATAGTTCGATCGCATCAAGCTGCGGTAGGGCGGCAAGTGGCACACGAATGGTCACGCCATCATCATCGCTGGACGGATCAAAGACATAACGTAGCGGTAGTTTTAAATCACCCAATTTCCACACTTCTGGGAAATCGCCTGTGGTCGGTGCTTGGCTATTGAGCACGTCATCATCGGTAAAAAATAGATAGTTAGCATCAGTTTTTTCGACCTCGGCACGCCAATCTTCAAAGGCTTTGCGACTGGCAATATGCTCAGGTATTTTTTTATCATAAAACTGATACAGTGCTTCTTCGTCAACCAACAAATCACGGCGACGTAACTTATCTTCAATGCGTTCAATGTCGGCAATTTTATCCATATTATGCTGTAAAAATGGCGCTTGACGCCCCAAATTACCAGTCACCAGACCATCACGAATGAAGATTTCTCGTGACTCAACTAAGTTCACTTGCTCATAATTGGTCAGCTGTTTACTAATAATAATCAGCCCAAATAAGCTAATCTGCGCGTAAGCTTTCACTCGTCCAGTCTTCTTCGACCAATGCGGCTCAAAGTAATGGTACTTTAATAAATTACCAGCGGCTGAGATAATCCATTCTGGTTCAATTTTGGCAACAGTGCGCATAAAGACTTGCGAGGTTTCGACCACTTCAAAAGCCATGACCCAAGGCGGTACTTGTTTAAATACTGTACTGGCTGGGAATATTTTGGCTTTTTGCTGGCGCGCGGCTAAGTATTCACCGCGATTTTCGGTTTTATGCGCAATCGTAGACAATAGACCTGTCAATAATGCGCGGTGTAAATTGGCATATTTAACCGCTTTAAGTTCTTCATCTTCGATCGCGGTAGGATCGCTAGTCATGTTTTCTAACGAAGTATTTTTATCGGTTCCTTTATCGGAAGCTTTTGCCTCTTTAACATCCGTCAGCTTAAGGTCTGTGACCATTTGTACTAACTGACGATGGGTTTGATTCCACTCACGTACACGCGGGAAGCTCAGATAGTTTTTCTTGGTAAAATTCTTACGCTGATTGCCAGACAGCTTATTGCCATCTTCATCTTTTTCAAACAATGCTTTCCACAGACTCAAATAGAATAAAAAGTCAGAATCATCTTGACGAAATTCCGCATGCTTTTGATCGGCTTGCTGACGTTTATTGGCAGGACGCTCGCGTGGATCCTGTACGGCAAGCGCGGCGACAACGATAAGCATTTCACGGATACAATCAAAATCACTACCTGCGACTAACATACGTGCCAGTCTTGGATCGATTGGCATACGCGCCATTTTTTGCCCAGTGGGCGTCAGGCTTAAATGGTCGAGGCTGTTTTTGGGTTTTGGCTTATTGGTTTGATGAGCAGCAGTTGCTTCGCTTTTCGAGGTAATGGCACCCAATTCATCGAGCAATTTATGACCATCAGTAACTAAGCGGCTATCAGGTGGCTCAATAAAGGCAAAATCATCAACGCTACCTAAACGAAGATTGGCCATCTGTAAAATAACCGAGGCTAAGTTAGTTCGTAAAATCTCAGGCTCGGTAAATTCCGGACGACCAGTAAAGTCCTCTTCACTATACAGACGAATACAAACCCCTGGTGCGACACGACCACAACGACCTTTACGCTGATTGGCAGCCGCTTGCGAGATCGCCTCAATCGGTAAACGCTGTACGCGTGAGCGATACGAATAACGAGAAATCCGCGCAAACCCTAAATCAATCACATAGCGGATACCCGGTACGGTCAATGCAGTCTCGGCAACGTTGGTCGCGATAACGATACGCCTGCCACGACCTGACGGCTGAAAGATACGCTGCTGCTCTTCATAAGTCTGCCGTGCAAATAATGGCAGCACTTCCGTATGCTTTGGCCCATGACGCTCAAGCACCTCTTGGAGCTCCCGAATCTCAGCTTCTGTGGCGGCAAATATCAAAATGTCTGCTTGGTCAGCATGACCTTTATTTTGTGCATCGCCAAAGCATTCTTCGACGGCGGCCACAACCGCACGTGGCAGATTTTCTTCAAAGTCATCGTAGCTGTCATCATCGGAGCTGTTCACTGGCTCATCAGTGAGGGGACGGTAACGAACTTCAACAGGAAAACTACGACCTTCGACATTGAAAATAGGTGCAGGTACGTTGCGCTTGAGCTTATTATCATAGCGGCTAAAGTATTCACTAAAGCGTTTGGTATCAAGTGTTGCTGAGGTAATAATCACTTTTAAATCAGGACGTTTGGGCAGTAGCTTTTTCAGATAACCCATAATGAAATCAATGTTTAAGCTACGTTCATGCGCCTCATCAATAATGATGGTATCGTATTTACTCAAGAATCTATCGTGACCTAATTCAGCCAGTAAGATACCATCGGTCATCAGCTTAACAACAGATTGCGCCGTACCCTGCTCATTAAAGCGAATCTTGAAGCTGACAGTATTACCGAGCTGCTCGCCCAATTCTTCAGCGATACGGTTTGCCACACTGCGCGCGGCCAATCGTCGAGGCTGGGTATGCCCTATCTGCCCAGTGATACCGCGACCTGCCAGCATTGCCAGCTTAGGCAATTGCGTCGTCTTACCAGAACCCGTCTCCCCTGCAACAATAATGACTTGGTGATCAATAATCGCCTGTACTAAATCTTCTGCACGTTGACTCACGGGCAAATCAAGATTCAGTTTTTCTGCCAGTTTTTCTGGAATGCTATCCATACGTGCCTGCACCGCTTGCTGTGAGCGGGTCTTGATTTTTTCATACTGCGCACGTTTTTTAGTTAGCCCATCATCCGCTTTATCGTCAGAAACTTTTTTATTTTTAGCCACGGCAGCCCTTGCCAGTTCACGCTCAAGACGACTTAAATAATAACTGTCTTTAGCGAGTACTGGTAAATCAACAACCATATCAGGTTGTGAAGACGCTTCATTACTGTTTGCCGTAATATTTAAATCATCGTCACTTGGGTTTGTTAATTTACTTAATTCATCGGATTTAAATCCATTGGTATTGTTTTCAGTTGGTATATTTGAGGTATTCTTAGAAGTATTCGGCATATTTACTTAGGCTATTTATTGTTTGGAAGTGGTTAGATTATGAGGGTAATTTGGGCGTGATTCAAGGTGGTTATAGTGTTTGCTTGGCAACTATGCAGGCTATTACCTATTTGCAAAACGCTCAGTCAAAATATTTCTAAGATCATCCGTCATGGGTCTAAATTTAAAATGCTTTGGCTCCATTTGAGCAATCAAAGCATACTGATCATTTTCAATCGAGTTATTCTCACAAGAAAAATGATTCATCTCTTGACCAGTGATGGCATTAATAATATAAAAAGAGGTATCGCTATCTTCAAACTGTGTCAGCTCATAGTAATTATTCGGATCCCGCATAACGAGATTAGTACCATTAGAAAGAGTCGTATAATAGGTATCCTCAGTAGCTTGCTGCGCCTCTAATCTTAAAGGATTGCCTTGGGTAGCGAAATAATACTTCAGCATATAACCAATATCACTATTAATCACATCCAAACGTAAATGCTCACCCTCTTCTGTGATGCACTGATAGATCATAAAAGGTTCGTAAATTCGTGGTTCAGTAGTGACATTTTATCAAATTTTTCAAACCTACCAGCCCTATTTTATTTTTGTAAATAAATTATTTGTAAGCTCAAACGCTGCTTGTATAAATAATCTGTTGACGAATGGCAGCCCCCGTAAAGAAATTCTGCAACTTTTGCAATGGCAGCCTAGGAAAAGGCAGATGCAGCGAAAGTATTAACCTCTCAAACGCTACCATTTCATCAGCTAATGCTTGTGCGACATCAGGTTGAATCTGCGGATTTTCATACACATTATCAATTAACCAAGTGAGTTGTGGAAACTTAGCATTATCATGAATCTGATAAAGGGTGGGTAATAGCTCATCAGAGATTTGGCAACGCGATTTGCGAATCATGCCATTTTTATAATACATATTTAAAGCCATATTAGGGTGTGTCCTTAATTAAATGATGAGACTAAAAATGAAATGAATTTAAAATAACTTCCTTAAATTCTTGATACTTAGATAACCAACATACTCTTTATCTTCATCAGCATTTGCAAGTTCGTGACTATTATGAATCGTAGGCTCAATTAAAATCTGTATGTTTGAGACAAGGTCGTTCACGTCGTATATATCATCGATATCTACCTGAAATTTATCATCAATGTGCGATGCGGCATTAAAAGGTGAGTCTTTATCTTTAAAAGTAAATTCTTTATAAAATGTACTTTGTTTGGCTTGTTTAATAGCATCTGCTTGAGTAGCAGCGACGATAAGCAGTTTATGATGAAACTCTTCAAAACTCCCCCGCCGATAGCCGCCTAAATTAATAAAGAACAGTTTTAAACCGTTATCATTCGCTGTTTGATTGTTTGACTCGATCAATTTAACAGTATGGTTTCCCACTTTGGTAATCGCTCTGTATGAATCAATATGCCATTTGTTTTTGACTTCAGGCCAGTGGTGATTGATATCGTCTACCAGCTCGCTCACCTGATTGGCCACACCAAAGAAAATATCATGCTGCTCAATCAAACGACCTTTGGGGCGACCACCAAGCTGTAACATAAAGAGTGTTGGCATAAAGAATTACCTTGTACGTTAATAACTTCTGAGTAAAATGTGTGATGTTAGATAAATCATATAAAAAGGATCAATATGGGCATTCTGATAGCTATTAAGCTGATGTTTATAGCGACTATATTTTTGCCAATAGTGTTGTGTTTAACTTCCTGTACAAATAAAGAATCAAGCTTAACATCAAGAGCTACTTATCATGACATCAGCAAAGTTGAAATTGAGAACCCTTATTCAAACCCTATTCTACTATCTTACGACGCAAAGCATCAGCCTGAAAAAATGCAAGCCATAGTCGATGAGATAAACAGTCAAAGCCATGGTTTTTGGCGTAAAGGTCTAGGCGGCAAAGAGGGAGCTAATGTTATTAGTATTCATATCTATAGCCATTCTGAGACGCCAGTTGCAAGCTTTTCTTTATTTTCTAATCAACTAATGGAGCGAGGAGCGAATTATCGACAGCTTAATGTAGACGGTTTTTTTAGGCAAATAGATATTCAAGCGCTACCCGCATTGAAAGAGGTTTGGTGTGGTCATAGAGATATTGATGCATATAATAGCTTGCAACTTAGTAAATCATGCTAAAAATAGGCAAAATCCTGATACTTATATATTTAATTGCTCATCAAGGCAATACTCGCCCTGTTCTCAGTGCAAACGCCCAGTCTTCACGACCGTTCATTGAAGCTAATTTAGCCGCAGCCTCATAATCATAAGGCACTTTGATATGCTCAGTTTGCCAGTATTTGCCCTGTTCAGTATCAACACATTTAATAATCGCGTAACTGGCATGGGGCGAATAGGTTTGCATTTTATGAGCGATAGGCAAATCATCTTCATAGGCTGGGTAACCAACGCTACCTGTATTGACGACCATCTGCCCTGTCGATAGCGTGACTATACGTGGGATATGAGTATGACCACATATGATCACTGAACTGCCAATACCGTTAAGCAGTGCCAAAATGGCTAGATTATCACGTAAGGTCGGCTGACCCGTCTCGATATTTTCTCACAAATATACCATGTCATCGGTTGGTGACCCATGGCACAGATAAACATCTTCACTCAGATGACAATCAAACGGCAAATTCTGCAGCCACTTAACCGCTGCTTTTGGCAAGTCCTCTATGATAAAAGCCATGGTTGCGCTGTTGCCAATCTCCGCTGTTGTCGCTTCATAAATCTGTCTATCCTGATTACCTCGAATAGTAATGATATCGTTCTGCTGTGCCATTAAGAGCGCATAGGTATCTTTGGGGGCAATCGGTCCGTATAGAATATCGCCCAGATTAACAATTTGATCAATATCGCGCTGTTTAATATCAGTCAGCACGGCTTCAAGTGCGAAGACATTACTATGAATGTCGGAAATAGCCGCTATAGTATTTAATTGCTTGTTATTAGAGTTGGAGTTAGAGTGCGCCATCTTATTTATTTTCCTAACAAATCACTATGTTATACATCGACTAACCGTAAAAAGGAACAGAAAAGAGAAACAAAAAAAACCCAATGGCTCGTGATTATTGAGACATTGGGTTTCATAAATTATGATTAATGTGATTAATAAACTATATTAAGAAGAAATAAGCCCACAATCCGACGACAAAGGTAGCAATGATATTAAGAATGACACCTGTACGGATCATTTCGCTCTGTTTAATCAATCCCGTACCAAAGACAATCGCATTTGGCGGTGTCGCAACGGGTAGCATAAAGGCACAAGATGCACCAATACCGATGACCAATACCAACACTTCGTGCGGTAAACCCATCTGCTCTGCAATGGCAGCAAATACGGGAACCAGCAGGGCGGCAGAGGCGGTATTAGAAGCAAACTCCGTCAAGAAAATAATAAATGCTGATACCGCAATCATCACCACGATAAGCGGTGCAGAAGACAAGGCATTAGCGACCGTCTCCCCTAGCACCAAAGAGGCACCTGACACTTTCAGAATCGTCGACAGGGCGATACCACCACCGAACAGCATGAGTACACCCCAATCCGTATTATCAGACACTTGCTTCCACGATACCAAGCCTAAGCTGACCACAGCGGCAGCGGCTGATAAGGCAATAACCGCGTCAGTATCTGTAATATCAAGCGCAGCACCAATCTTTTTGGAGAAAATCCAGCTCAATGCGGTGACAATAAAGACGATAATCGTCACTACGCGAGGTTTATTCCATACAATAGGCTCATCTTCAACCAGTACAATTTTACGATTCAGGTTGGGCTTCAAAAACACATACATCGCGCCTAACAATAGCGGCAATAATACCAGCATCATCGGCACACCAAACTTCATCCAGTCCACAAAGGCAATATTGAGCGCTTTTGCAGCGATAGCATTTGGTGGCGAACCAACGATCGTACCTAAACCACCAAGGCTTGCTGAATAAGCGATACCTAATAGTACAAATACAAAAGTACCTCGGTCTTTTTCACGGTCAACTTGCGTTAAAATACCCAGTGCTAATGGCAACATCATCGCCGCCGTCGCAGTATTCGATATCCACATCGACAAAAATGCGGTCACGCCAAATATCAAAAATACCGCCGTGCTTAATTTGCCACCTGACATCGATAAAATCTTCAGGGCAATTTTTTTATCCAATTGCTGCACATGCAAGGCTGCAGCTAAAGCAAAACCACCAAAAAACAAATAAATGGTCGGATTGGCAAAGCTTTGTAAGCCTATTTCGGCATCAAATTCTGGTATACCAACTAAGGCACCAACCACGACTACCAATAGTGCCGTAATCGTGACGTGCAACGCTTCCGTTAGCCACAATACGCCGATGAAGAACAATAAGGCAAGACCCTTATTGGCATTGATATCGAATGGCAATACATTATAAATAATCATACTGATAACCGCCGCAATAGCGACCACTATCAACCCTTTACCAGTACCCTTTGGAAAGGTATCGGTAAATAAATACTCATTGCCATCATCAGGAAGATGGCTATCTAATTTTTGCTCTGACATAAAATGTCCTTATTTTCCCAAAGACAGTGTAAAAAGACGCTAAAATAAAAACGCATGTTAGCGATTAATGGTTATTCAACCAGCAACCACAAAAAATACGCCGTTATCATAACAGATATATAACAAAAAGCTGATGCAACAAAGCCTTTATAAAAAAAACCTTATAAAATTTGCAATAAATATGGTTATTTCACAGGTAAAGAATTACTTTAATGCGTTTTAGGAAAGGTACTTTAAAACGGTACTTTATAGAGATGACTTTTATCTCATGAGTTTTTTATTTTTGAACCGAACGCCGAGAGTGAGTGAGAGCAACTTATAACCAAGTAATCGCTTCTCATTAAACAGCAAGCCTTGTGAGTTGCAGTTACACATCGTCACTAAACAAGCGTACACTTAGTATGTACAAGCGTATGGTGCTATCTCATAATAAATAAGTCAAAATAAATTTCTAATACCAGTAATAGCTTAACAACTTTTTTTTATTAGTATTTATATCGGAAAATGAATAACAATAAATAGGAGCAGTTTATGACAGATGCAAATAAAACAGACTCAACCACTAAAATGGCACCAAGAGATATCAATCAAGACGGTTTGGCTAAAAAAGATCAGCAGCGTACCGATGACTCTGCACTTGATATGATGCAAGGGTTGCATGAACATGAAGACCATAAGGAAGAAGGTAAAAACTAAATCACAGCTTTATTATTACCTCAAAGCAAAAAACAAAAGGTATTGATCGTTATGATGAGTGCCTTTTATTTTTTGGCTCTCTTTTTTCTGGCAAGCGATCTGAGACGTAGTTATATATAAATGCTGCCGTCAAGACGATAGCAATGGGTACAAATAGCGCTTCATAACCAACCTTGGCGAATAAAAATGCTCCAACGGCGCTGCCACCGCAAAAGCAATACCAAATAATGGCTTGAAACCCTAATGTCGGTTTGCTAATCGATCGACCCGCCAACCAGTTGCCAATCGCTGCGCCCATATCTGATGTCAAACCTGTCAAATGGGTGGTACGAATAACCGCACCGCTATAAGTCGCTACCATGGCATTCTGTAATCCGCATGCCATTGCCGCTGCCAACTGTCCTAAATAATCATGCTGCTGATACAACCAGTAGCTGACCATTAACAGTGCCGCCTCGATATATAGTGCACTACCATAGCGCCTACCTAACTTTAATGATGTCTGCCCAATCACATAACCGCTCAGTATCGCACCTGCCAAAAAAGACAATAGCAGCGCACCGATATACAAGATACTACGCACATCCAAGTAAGCAATAGCCGCTGCAAATAAGCTTACGTTGCCAGTGACGTGAGAAACCGATAGATTGGTAAACCCCATTAACGCAGCAGTGTTAACACAGCCAGCACTGAATGCCAGTACTGCCCCGCCCCACAATATCCACTTTGGTAATTTGGTTATCATATTCGCCGCCTAATGGCTTATCACCAAAAAGCATCTATTATAACCAAAAAAGGCAACCTATTGGCTGCCTTCCTGATCTATAGAACCCTATAACCGACTATTGAAGTGGATTATTTCGGCTCATCAAGCATCATTAGTTGCTCACTGATAGCCACAGTATTAAAACCTGCGTCAACAAACATGATCTCGCCGGTAATACCAGATGCCCAAGGTGATAGCAAGAAAAGCGCCGCATTACCGACTTCGGTTTGTGTGATATTACGTTGTAGCGGTGCTATTTTTTCGCTGATATCGAGCATTTTACGGAATGATTTGATGCCACTGGCAGCAAGCGTGCGAATAGGACCTGCTGAGATCGCATTGACACGAATGCCTTCACCGCCCATAGAGGTAGCAAGATAGCGAACACTGGCTTCGAGGCTGGCCTTTGCCATACCCATGACGTTGTAGTTTGGCAATACCGAGATACTACCTTCATATGTCAATGTCAGCATCGAACCGTGACGCATGGCCAATAAAGCACGAGCTTCTTTGGCTAATGCTACAAAACTATAGCTTGAGATATCATGGGCAATTTGACTGCCTTCACGGGTCGTCGCCTTAACAAAATCGCCATCAAGCTGATCCATCGGCGCAAAGCCAATCGCATGTACCACACCATCGATTCCATCACCCCAATGGGCAGTGACTTGCTCAAAGCAGGCAGCAATAGACTCATCAGACGCCACATCACACTCAAGTACCAAATCTGCTTCGAATTTCTCCGCTGCCATATCGACACGCTTTTTGATCTTATCATTAGGATAAGTGAGAATTAATGAGGCACCTTCACGGTGCAGTGCCTCAGCGATAGCCCAAGCGATAGACAGTTTGCTCGCAATGCCTGTCACGACAAATCGTTGTCCTTGTAGTAGCATAATATTTCCTTTTGGGTCGATCAAAATTGTTTAATCATATTAAGTTATTTAGAGTGATTAGATACGATGAATATCACAGCGTAAAAAGTACAAATTATAAAATAAGTCATTATACACGAATTAATTTAAGTAAACAGTCGTAAACTGTATTCCCTTATAATGTCTTCTAATATCGATTAAACGCCCAACTGCTCGCCACAGCAGTATGAAGTTAAGTAGATTTCAAGTATAATCACAGCCCTTCCCAGCTTGCACAATTTTTATAAAAATCCTTTACAACAGTTATTTGTAACTGTTCGTAATTAGGGATTTAGCGTTAAGCTACACCCACATTTTGGATGGCTGCCAAACTTATGAGTAACACCCCAACAATAGCATCAAATTACCAAGAAAGCGTTGAGTCTTATCGTCAACTGATTCTCTCAACTGGTGAGGACTTACAGCGTCCCGGTCTTGAAGAAACGCCGATGCGTGCCGCGAAAGCTTTTGCACATCTAACCCAAGGTTATCATCAAAGCTTGGATGAAGTCGTCAACGACGCCCTGTTTCCATCAAGCAATCGCGAGCTGGTATTGGTACAAAATATTGAATTTTATTCATTGTGCGAACATCATATGCTGCCTTTTCATGGTATCGCTCATGTAGGCTATTTACCCAATGGTCAAGTACTAGGCTTATCAAAATTTGCCCGTATTGTCGACATGTTCGCCCGTCGCTTGCAAGTTCAAGAAAATTTAAGCGAGCAAGTGGCACAAACTATTATGGATGTCACTGGCTGTCGCGGCGTAGCAGTAGTGATGGATGCAGCACATATGTGTATGATGATGCGCGGCGTAAATAAACAGCACTCTACTACACGCACGATGTCGATGTTAGGTGAATTTGTACATGACAATCAAGCGCGCAATGAGTTTTTGAGTGCGATCCCTAGACGTCAGCCTGCATTCTAACGCTTCAAATAACAATAGATAATAAAAAAAGGATACTTAAGTATCCTTTTTTAATGCGTACCTTTCAATATAGCTATCATTAATAAATAGCAATCAACCATTAATTGCAATATAACGAGGCTTAACTAACCTATTTTACGTCATCAATCCAATTGCCATAACCTTCTGCTTCCATCTGTGCCAGTGGAATAAAACGCATTGCCGCTGAATTCATACAGTAGCGCTTGCCTGTCGGTGCTGGACCATCGTCAAATACATGACCGACGTGTGAGTCTGCATATCGGCTACGGATTTCGGTACGGCTTCCGAATATCCCTCGGTCTTCCTTCTCAACGACCATATCCGTGCTCAATGGACGGGTAAAGCTTGGCCAGCCAGTGCCAGATTTGTATTGATCACGAGAGGAATATAGTGGCTCCCCCGATATCACATCGACATACAGCCCAGGCGCTTTATTATCCCAATATTCATTATCAAAAGCGCGTTCGGTGCCGTCTTTTTGAGTGACTTTATATTGAATATCACTGAGCGACTGCTTTAGCTCATCCTGTGCAGGCTTCACAAAGGTATCTGGATTGAATCCTGTACTAGCTTTAATAGCTGACGCATTGTTTGATGATGCCTGTACGCTATCTGCCGCCGTAGGTTTAAACTGGCTAAAATCCAGCTCGTAGTCTTTACCATAGACACTTTCGATAAACTGATAGCGACCAGAATTAAAGGTATAAGCCTTATAGCGGATTGGGTTTTTCTTATAATAATCTTGATGATACTCTTCAGCAGGGTAAAACTTGCTAGCAGCAACAATTTCAATCACAACTGGTTTGCTATAGACACCAGAGTCTTGCAGTGATTGCTTAGCCGCTTCCACTATCTGCTTTTCTTGTGCATTATTATAAAAAATAGCCGGACGATACTGAGTACCACGGTCTACAAACTGACCTTTATCATCGGTAGGATCCCCAATGCGCCATAACGCTTGAACGATACCATTATAGGTGATTTTCCTCGGGTCATAATAGACTTGCGCCGCTTCAGTATGCCCTGTGCCGCCTGCTGATACAGTGCTATAAGTTGGATTGGTCGATTGACCGCCGGTATAGCCAGAGACCACTTCTACAACGCCAGGTATTTTTTCATAACCCGCTTCCACGCACCAAAAACAACCGCCAGCGACCGTAGCGACTGCGAGATTTGGGTCCGTTGGCGCATAAGGATTATCGATGGCAGTATTTTTCACAGCGGGCGTATTTTCGGTGGCAGCACAGCCAACGAAAACCATACTGATGGCTGCTACAGCCATCGCAATAGCGCCCGTCTTTAATTTATGATTCATCGATACCTCCTAAAAGTAATATAATATAACCATGGTAACTCTTTGACCTCACTAAACTATACCTACATTGTTATAAAAATTTAATAGTTATTAGATATTATTTAATATAATTAAACAGTAAAATTCTGAATTATACACAATTTCTTAATAAGATAAGTTTGCTACAAAGTATGATAATTAAAAAAAGAGCACATTACGGACAGCGTAGTGTGCTCTTTTATATTACATCAATATATCTTAGGCAGCTTATGTAGCTTAGTTACTTTTTCATTTTCCAGCAGTATGCTCATCACTGGCTCGCTGAATCTTGGTTAAAATAGCCTTGATTTCAGACGCTGATAGATACGTTGGTACGGCATAGGTATCACTGACTTCTTTTGCTGCTGCTTTGGCAATTTTATCAAAATCACTGCTTTGCATGCCTTTCACCGTTGGATCGATATTCAAGGCGGCAATCAGTTCGCGTACTTGCGCGATGAGGTGGTCGGCAATCTCAGCATCACTCTTGCCAGCTTGTCCTGATTTTACCATACCGGTCTTGCGAGCTAACTCTGCTAGTCTTTTTTTACTTCCTTGACGATTGACATCAAGCACATACGGCAGCACGATGGCATTGGCACGACCGTGAGGAATACTATAGTGCGCGCCTAACTGATGAGCGATAGCATGAACATAACCGAGACCCGCTTTATTAAAGGCGATACCGCCGTAATGAGCGGCAATACCCATTGCTTCTCTGGCTTTAAGATTGCCGCCGTCTTTATAAACCAGCGGTAGGTTTTGCATCACAGATTTGACCGCAGAAGCTGCATAATAATCGGTCTCGACGCTCGCATTAGCACTCATCCAAGCTTCAAGCGCATGAGTCAATACATCGATACCCGTATCCGCTGTGATATGAGCAGGCATGCCTTTCATAATAACAGGGTCAATAGCCGCTGCTAATGGCACCATTCTTGGGTCAATAGACAGCGCTTTTTGATGCGTTTTATCGTCTGATACTACTGCACCAAGGGTTGCTTCTGAACCTGTGCCAGCCGTGGTAGGAATACAATAAAGCGGCATAGAAGGCTTTCTGGCTTTAAGAATGCCGATAAGTTGTTGCGGCTTGCAGCTATTGCCTTGTGACATCGCAATCATCTTAGCCGCGTCAATCACAGAGCCGCCACCGATGGCAATAATCGAGTCGCATTTAGCATCGATAGATTTGCGCAGTCCCTCTTCGACAACCTTAAAAGTAGGATCTGGGGTAATGCCGTCATAAACGGTATAGCTGATATTTTTGCTATCTAGATAATCAGTCACTTTGGCTGGGATACCTAGCTTATTAAGCACGGCATCAGTAACGATAAAAACATTGGTGCTGCCTTCGTTGATGGCCATATCACATAGCTCTTCACAAGAGGTCTCACCGACAAATAGCATTGGTCTTCTAATTGGAACAACATAAGCGAACGCTTTTAAGACTTTAGCGCGTGTTTTAGCAACGGCTAAATAACCGACATTCTGCAATCCATTGGTATTTACTAACTTGTTATTTACTAATTTAGCAATACTGTTTTGCTTTTTCATGAGTAAAAATCCTTTTTCATGAGGGTAATAATAGCGATGACAATCCTTTAAAGCAGCGATTTCAACTGCTCTTTAACTAAAAATTAAACAAAGTTAAGCCTCTAACTAAAGTCAACGTCTGTTTAACTTATTGTATCACTGCTATTTTTAGGATATCGCAATTAGTATGAACTGCCATGTTCTGCTTATTTGGCTATATCTGCTTAACTCTTTTTGGCTAAGCTAAATCATGCTCGCCTGCAGCAACTGCTGCGCATAGGGATGCTGTGGGCTATTAAAAATATCTTCAGTACGTCCGTACTCAATACATATGCCATCTTTAAGCACCATAATATGCTGACATAGGGCGCGTACTACTTTTAAGTCATGACTAATAAACACATAGCTGATTTGTAGTTTCTGTTGAATTTCACGTAGTAAATTAACGACGGTCACCTGCGTGGTACTATCAAGCGCGGACGTCGGCTCATCCAATATCAATAGACTCGGCTGCATAATCAGGGCGCGCGCAAGTGCGACACGCTGACGCTGACCACCTGACAACTCATGCGGATAGCGATGCGCAAACTCAGCTGGCAGATGCACGGTAGTAAGGCTATCCATCACTGCCTGCCGCCGTGCTGCCTTATCAACGCCTTGTACGAGCAATCCTTCTTCAATGATTTGCATCACCGTCATACGTGAATTAATACTGGCAAAGGGGTCTTGAAATACCATTTGAATTTGCGAGCGGAACTGACGTAGCTCACCCTTGGACAATACTGAAATATCTTGTCCATTGACCATTATTTCGCCACCCACACGCGCTTGATTGCTAAGTAATTGACTTAACGCAAGCGCTATCGTGGTTTTTCCAGAGCCTGACTCACCTACAATGCCTAACGCCCAGCCTTTCTGTAGCGTCATATCAACGCTTTTCACCGCATCAAACCAGCGCTTAGTACCACCAAACAGACTTTTTTCAATGGGAAACTGTACTTGTAAATTGCTGACTTGCAATACGGTTGGTGGATGACTTTGATCATCATTAGAGAAGTTCAGTGCTTGGCCAAAGTCTTGTTTGATTAACGAGCGGGTATATTCGGCTTTGGGCTGGTTAAACACCGCTGCGGTTTGCCCCTGCTCAATCGTTTGCCCTTGGCGCATGACAATTACTTCATCACTGTAGCGCCTGACCAGATTGAGGTCATGGCTAATAAGCACCATCGCCATATTATGCTGACGCTTAAGATCATCTAATAGGGTGAGAATCTCATGTTGGAGAGTCACATCAAGCGCGGTGGTCGGCTCATCAGCGATTAAAATATCAGGCTGCTGTGCCAATGCCATGGCAATCATGACCCGTTGACGTTGACCACCTGATAGCTCATGCGGATAGCGGTTCAGCTTATCAATCGGATTGGTAATATTGACATCATTTAGTAAATCGATTGTTTGACTTTGCCATTGTTTCTTGGGCACACCAACTAGACGTAGTGATTCTGCAATTTGTTTGGCAACTGTATGTAGTGGATTGAGCGCCGTCATCGGCTCTTGAAACACCATGCCGATGCGCTGTCCGCGAATAGAGCGCAGCGCAGCGTTACGTGCCTTAGCACTAACACTAACATTGGCATTGGCATTGGCATTGGCATTGGCTATCGGTAGCACAGTCAACCCTGCTGACCCTGCTAGCTTCACCTCACCGCTAACGGTCAAACTGTCTGGCAATAAGCCTAATAGCGCGAGACTTGCAATGGATTTGCCAGAGCCTGATTCACCTACGATAGCAAGGGTTCGTCCTTGCCTAAGCGTATAAGACAGATTATCAACTAACGTTACGCCAGTATTGGTAAGAATACTGAGCTTATCGACACTCAATATTAGCTTTTGCTGTGTATTGCTACGATTTACGTTTAGGCTGTCAGTTTGCGTATCAATCATAGTCATCTTAAGAACGCCTCGGATCAAACGCATCACGCAGCGCTTCGCCAACGAAAATCAGCAATGATAAAATAAAGGTCAAACTAAAAAATCCAGATAGTGCAAGCCAAGGCGCATCGAGATTGTTTTTACCTTGTACCATAAGCTCACCAAGCGATGGTGAACCAGGTGGCAAGCCATAACCCAAGAAATCTAGTGCCGTTAAAGCGATAATATTAGCTGTCAATATAAATGGCAGCTGTGACAAACTTGACGCTAGGGCATTGGGCAAGATATGCCTTAGCATGATTTGACTGTCGGATACCCCAAGATTACGCGCAGCACGTACATAGTCAAAGTTACGCGCGCGCAAAAACTCTGCCCGTACCAAACCAACCAGTCCCATCCAACCAAATAACAGCATCATTGCAAATAGCATAAAGATACTAGGGCTGAATAAGCTGACCAAAATAATAATCATAAACAGCTGCGGCATACCGCCCCATAATTCCATGAAGCGCTGCCCTGCCAAATCTATCCAACCACCGTAATAGCCTTGTATTGCACCGACGATAATACCAATCACTGCCCCAGCAAGTGTCAATGCTAAACCAAAAAGTAACGACACGCGCATGCCATAAAGTATCCGTGCCAGCACATCGCGGCCTAAGTCATCAGTACCAAGCCAGTTCTGGCTATTGGGCGCTGCTGGATATGGAATACCCAGCTCAACGTTTGGTGTCTGATCGGCAAATGGAATCGGCGGCATAATGTAAAAACCCTGCTCATCAATCAGCGTCTGTACCGCAGGGTCTTTATAATTGGCTTCAGTCTCAAACACCCCACCAAAAGCCGTTTCAGGATAAGCTTTTAGGACAGGAAAGTAATAATCGCCTTGATACTGCACCAGTAGCGGCTTGTCATTGGCAATCACATTGGCTGCCATACAAATGACGAATATCAGCGCAAAAATGAATAATGATACGACGCCAAGACGATTTTGGCGAAAACGGTTTAGGCGTGCCTGCCAGATAGGATTTAGGCGACGTTTTTTTGGCATAGAGACAGGAGATGCAGATGAAGGCGTTGAAGGTAATGGATAACTTGACATTAGCGCCCCTCAAAATCAATACGAGGATCAATTAAGTGATAACTCAAATCACTGATTAACTGTAATAACAGTCCGACCAAGGTAAAAATAAACAATGTACCGAATATCACAGGATAATCGCGCTGTTGAATGGCTTCGAAGCCTAAGAGACCCAAACCATCAAGTTTAAAAATAATCTCGATTAAGAAGTTTCCGGCAAAGAAAATGCCAACGATAGCCGCTGGAATACCTGCAATAATAATCAGCATGGCATTACGAAACACATGCCCGTAAAGGACCTGACGCTCACCCAGCCCTTTAGCACGAGCAGTAAGTACATATTGCTTACCCAGCTCTTCTAAAAAGCTAAACTTGGTCAGATAGGTCAAACCCGCAAAACCGCCAATCGTACTTGCCAGCAGTGGTAGCGCCAAATGCCAAAAGTAATCTTTGATTTTACCCAGCGCGCTTAATTGATCGAAGTTCTCAGAGGTCAAGCCTTGCAGTGGAAAGATATTCCAGTAGCTACCACCGGCAAAGAACACCAGTAATATAACGGCAAATACGAAAACGGGTATTGCATGCCCGATAGCCAGTAGCATGGCAGTAACTTTATCAATCCCCGAGCCATGATGCATGGCTTTATAGATACCTAGTGGAATCGCTATCATATAAATCAGCAACGTGCTCCAGAGCCCAAGCGAGATAGAAACGGGTAATTTCTCGATAATCAAATCCGTTACCGACTGTCCTTTAAAAAAAGACTCGCCAAAATCTAGCTGAGCGTAATTCTTTAACATGAGCCAAAAGCGCTCAGGTGCCGATTTATCAAAGCCGTATTGGGCATTAATCGCTGCAACCATTTCCTCAGATAAGCCACGCGTACCTTGATAGGTACTGTTATTTCCCGCACTACCCGCGCCAATATTACCGCCAAGCGCATTGTCTTTTGCACCTTGCTCGATAAGCGCCAGCTGCTGCTCGACAGGACCACCAGGCGCTGCTTGTACAATCACAAAATTCGCCAATAATATCAAAAAAAGCGTCGGTAATATCAGCAGTAACCTTTTTAAGATATAACGACCCATAACGACGGCTTCCTAAGATAATAAACATAACAACAGAGAAAATCAGCAGCTAATAACTATCAAAACGTCAGTCGAAGCGCCCGTTATGGTTTAAAAGTTATTTTTAAGCTCACGTAGCGCAGCAAATACAGCCAAAGATTTATCATCATCGATGGTTGCTTTAGACTTCACCCCTGCTATCACACTCGGCTCTTGCGTCCGTAAAAACACATTGACTGCGCGCTCATGTTCTAGAGAGACTGGCAACGTCGGAATACCTTGGGTGGTTTTTTCTTCTGCTTGAACCAGAGTTTGCTGCATTGCTTCATTAGTAGGTTCAATAGATAGTCCAAAGCGCAGATTACTGGCAGTGTATTCATGCGCAGGATATAGTAGCGTCTCAGCTGGCAAACCATTTAAACGCTTAAAGCTGTTGTGTAATTGCTCAATCGTCCCCGTAAATACCCGTCCGCATCCAGCACTAAATAAAGTATCGCCACAAAAGCAATGTTTAAGCCCGTCAATATCCAAAATATAAGCCACGTGGCTAGCAGTATGACCGGACACATCCCATACTTGTGCTGCACAGCCCCACGCACTGACGGTACTACCATCTTTGATGGTTTGATCTTCATCGACATTATGCTCAGTATGCGCAACCAGATGCGTCATCGGATAAGACTCTTGCAGTTCTGCGACACCGCCGATATGGTCATGATGATGATGAGTCGTCCAGATAGACGTCAGCTCTAATTTATTTTCTTCCAAATAACTCATGACAGGCTCAGCTTGACCAGGATCAATAACGATCGCCTGTTTATTATTTTCATTAATCAATGTCCAAATATAATTATCATTGAACGCTTTGATTGGGTGAATGCGGATAGTCATATTAAATCCTTACCAGTAGTTATCTTTATTGCTGATGTCTTTTATGGTTTTTTTTAAACCAAATAAAATTTTAAGATGCAGCGTTATTTCCTTTATTGTTCTAAATTATTGCTTCAAGTATTTGTTAACACGTGCTTCTGCTTCTTTGTCCGTCCACCAGTAGTCAATACCGATGGCATTAGAGGGCAGTTTTTCAGTATGACGATATTGATCCCAATAGGCGACATTGGTCGCTGATTTGCCGTATAAGGGCACTAAATAATGACCAGCACGTAGTAGGCGATCGAGCACCTGAGTATATAATATAGTATCGTCGCGAGTTTTAGCATTACCAAGCTGCTCTATCACCGCGTCAATCTCTGGGTTTTTGATGCCGATAGTATTTCTATTGCCCGCTTGGTCAGCGGCTGAGCTACCCCAAAAACCAACTTGTTCCGCACCAGGTGATAAACTCTGAGCAAATTTATCAACTATCATGTCGTAGTCAAAACGGCGTACCCGCTCATAATATTGTGGTCCGTCGACTTGACGTAACGTGGCATCAAATCCTAAGCGCTGTAGATTTCGAATATATGGCAGAAGCACCCGACCCATAGTATCGCCCATCATTAAAACCTCAATCTGAGCAAGTTGTCCATTGGGCTGATATAGCTTCATATCGTTATAATAAAATCCAGCATCTAGCAACAGCTGCCGCGCTTCTAGTAACTCTTTACGGTTAAAGCCACTACCGTCACTGGTCGGCAATTGCCACTCCATTAATACGGCTTGACGTTGCAGCGGTTCAAGCTTAGGTAATAAAGGCGTAAGCACCTGCATCTCTTCAGCAGATGGCACTCCTGTTGCGGCAAGCTCGGAGCCATGAAAGAAACTTTGCAAACGTTCATACTGCCCATGAAACAAGGTCTTATTCATCCACTCAAAGTCGTAAGCCTTGCTTAGTGCTTGACGGACACGAATATCTTGAAAGATAGGACGGCGCATATTCATGACCAGACCTTGCATCGGTACTGGGTTTTCGCTGCTTATGGTTTCTTTATTGATAAGACCTGCTTTGACAGCTGGGAAGTTATAACCCGTTGCCCAGTTCGATGCTTTATTCTCAGGGCGAAAACGATATTGACCAGACTTAAAACCTTCGAAAGCAATCTCATCGCTTTGATAATAGACAAACTTAATCATATCGAAGTTATAACGACCACGATTGACCATCAAATCACGACCCCAATAATTGGGATCACGCACATAGCTGACCGAGCGCCCTGCATCGACACGTCCTAACTTATAAGGTCCACTGCCCATCAATGGCGTCAACGTTATTTTCTCAAAGTACGTATCGATAGAGGACTTAGCAAAAATAGGAAACTGTCCGACAGTTAGTAAGATTTCTTTATTATCATCAGAAGCAAAGATAAACTTCACTTGTTGCTTATTAATAATCTGAATGTCTTTAATATCACCCAAATAACTACGGATATACATCGGACCTTTATTTAACAGCGTATCATAAGTGGCTTTGACGTCACTACTGGTAACCGGTGTCCCGTCCCAAAAGCGCGCAGCAGGATTAATATGATAGATAATCCAACTGGTTTCATCAGGATCATAAGTTACTTTGGTTGCCAGCTGCGGATACATGGTAAAAGCTTCATTTAATGAGCCAGTCATCAAGGTGTCATATAGATAATCGGTGCCAACCATCGCCACACCTGTGGTCATCCATTTATTGGCCGCATTAAAGGTGCCGCGTGCATCCAGTGAAAGCGTACCACCTTTGGGCGCCTTTGGGTTGGCATAAGGCATAAAGGGCACATCGATATACTCAGTGGTACTATTATGACCAAGCGCAGTAGTGGTGATTGGCACCGCAATACTGGCTGGTATCCAGCTAATAGTAATGGCAAGCAAGACGGCTTTTAGCATGGTATTTTTTAGCATCATAAAGTTATAACAAACCCCTTTGCCAGACCGAATGAATATATTGAACATTTAACCAGTGACTAAAGGCTAATGACCGCTTATGAAATAAAATCTAAAAAAATATGTCGTATCTGACGTATCGTAAGTGCTGCAGAATTCTATCATAACAAACTTAGGTTTTTTAACCTAATGATTTGCAGCGTTAGAGTTGCTACATGATGCATCATTTATCTTAAAAGAATACTAACGCGTATAAAAAAAGACGCAGCTTATAAAAGTTGCGTCTTTTATTTTAAAGTCTATACATAATTTATGCGTGTTTTTTTTCAAACGCAATCATAAAGTCAACCAACTGCTGCACCCAATCTAATGACACTGCATTGTAAATGCTGGCACGCATACCGCCTACATCGCGGTGACCTTTTAGATTCATGAGGCCTGCCGCTTCCGACTCTTCTAAGAATACTTTATCAAGGCAGCTGTCGGCTAAGGTAAACGGCACGTTCATGATAGAGCGATATTTGGGTTCAACTGGATTGCTATAAAAACTGCTATCATCGATTGTTTTATACAGCAAATCGGCTTTTTGTTGGTTGATTTTGCCGATAGCAGCGACGCCGCCCTGCTCTTCTAACCAATCAAATACCAACCCTGCTAAATACCAAGAATACGTCGCTGGTGTGTTTGACATGGATTCTTTTTCAGCTTGGTGCTCATAGTTCATCAGCAGTGGGCACCATTCACTCGCTTGACCTAATAAGTCTTCACGGATAATCACGATAATCAGACCTGCTGGCCCGATGTTTTTTTGCGCGCCCGCGTAAATCATGCCAAATTTAGAGACGTCAATTGGCTGTGACAAAATGCAAGAAGACATATCGACGACAATCGGCGCATCGACTTGTGGCGGCTCAAATATTTGCAAACCATGAATGGTTTCGTTGGCACAGTAATGGAAATAGGCGGCATCTTTGCTAATAGTCCACTCGCTCTCGGCTGGTACATCAGTAAAGCTGCTACCTTTGCCTGTTGCAACTTCGTTAACTTCACCAAGACCTAGTTTGGCATAGCGCTGGGCTTCTTTGACCGCTTTACCAGACCATGCACCCGTCGTTAGATAGTCTGCGCGCCCATCATTTAACAGGTTTAATGGAATCGCTGAAAACTGTAAGCTGGCACCGCCTTGTAAAAACAGCACTTTATAGTTATCTGGAATGTCCATGAGCGAGCGCAATTTGGCTTCAGCTTTTTCGGTAATGGCGATGTATTCTTTACTACGGTGACTCACTTCCATGACCGACATGCCGCGTCCCTGCCAATCAAGCAACTCTTCTTGAGCGCGTGATAATACGGCCGTTGGTATAGTAGCAGGTCCCGCTGAAAAGTTGGGTACACGGTTAGGAGCGGCTTTAGTGGTCATAATTATTATCCTAAATATGATGAAATCATCGTGGTTATTAAAGGTTGAATGTTGAATGTGAATTTTATCGTTATTTTTTAATCTCTATCATAGTAAGTGGTAAACCTTTAACTCTGACTCGATAACTGCTCCCAAAGCTGACGTTTGAGATTACTATCAGTAAGCATTTCATCCAACGTGGGTGCAGTCGTCAGGTTAGGATGTTCCAAACCTTCAGGAAGTGCGGTCAATGTCACTACCTGTATCTCTTCGCTACGGCCAATTTTAAAGACGTATCCAGCAAGACTGGCATTGGCAAGCTCAGCCGTATCCATACCTTCACAGATAGGGAACGATGTCGTCTCACAACTGATGGATAACGCTTGGGTGATATTTTGCCACAGTTTTTGGCTGTCATGATTAAGTGCTTGGATATCCACCAAAATCACCCAATCACCATAACGACCACCTTGTAAATCAAAGGGTGCTACCTTTTTAAAGCTTTCCTCTTGAAAGCCCTCTTCTTTAAAACTGCCATTTTCAAAGCTCGAAGCTTTATTTATATCAGTAATAGAAGCTTGCTGTACAACAGTATCTACAAAGGAGGTAACGGCTGGCTTAGAGATATTAAGGGCATTAGGAGTAGTCGAGTCAAAACTATAAGTAACAGGGCTTTGCTGGTCAGAATAGCTTAAATCTGTATCATTAGCGTCATTATAATAATGGTTGATAGACTCATCATCTACCATATCTGATATGGCATTAATATTTGGGGATTCAATATTAGAAGATTCAATACTTGGCTGTTCAGTGGTAATCGCAGAAGAAATACTAGGATTAGCTAAAATTGGATTAGCTGTAGTCTGCTCGAGCAGAGCAGGCGCAGAAATACCTGCGATACTCAATGTCTTAGAGCTCGGCTGCACCCACTGATTGATACCCATCATCGCTAAAATCTGGCGCTGCTGCAATACAATTAGCGGGTCTTGGATATCACTCATGCTTATTTACTATCCTACTTATCTAAAATGGATTTACTGACTTTTAATGGCAAGGAACAATATTAGAGAACGATGTTAAAAAAAAGGATTAAAAATATAGTCCATTCAATTTAAAAAAGAATACTTAAATGCCGTCAATGATATTGTTCAAAAAAGCTGCCGAACGCCTAACCAATGATTGGCTAACATGGACAAGCAATCATATTCATCTTGACTGACTATCGTATCGTGTAACATCACCGTATGCAATGTGCTCAGCCATTGCTGGTAAGTATGATAAGCATAAGAATGGCGCAGACTATCATTGCCCGCCTTATCTACACTATCTGCATTGCCGTCTTGTCTATGAGCATTATAATCTATTTGATCGCTGCCCTGTTGCCTCTGTCGATAATTATCATTACGTTTGGCTTCTGATGCAGACGACTGACTGGCAGGCGCTATAAAAATAGGCACCGCTTCTATCACTGCCAATAACTGGATACTATTTATATTTTGCGCAGTCAATAGTAGCCATTGCAAATTTGCGTCACTAACAGCGGCTAAGTCAATATCAATCAAACGTGCATGACGCCGCAAATCCACAAGATAGTGAGCAACACTGTCATTATTATAGCCGAGTACTGAAGTAGGTGCTGAAATGTGTACTGAGCTATCTAGTGCTGATACGACCTGACCCTTGACATCTTTTGATAGGCGATAAGCCAATAAAATAAGCATTGCTTTCGCGGCAACATCGAGACCATCAAATACCTGTCCTGAAGGGTCAAGCTGGTCATAAATATCATCTCTACCCGCTTGCAATGTTTGCTGCCATAACCATAATAGCTGAGGCTGAGCATGCACGTGTTCCTCGTTCAATACAGTAGACAATATAGGTAATAATTGCTGCAACTGTAGCGCTTGCCATAATGATAAAATCGGTGGCAACCGAGAGTCGATTTTTCCTGAGTGCGTTGATACTGGCTTAATTTTATCCATAGCACCATCTTCACTGGCTATGTTATCAGCGAAATGTTGACTTAAATCCGCCGTTAGGTAGTGTTCAAATAGCTCAATGATACCCTGTTGATAGCGCATCAGCATTGTACGACACTTTTTTTGCTGCACATAATGTTGATGATCTTGATTGCTATGACTCGCTTCATATCTTAAGCGTGATTCATTGATAGCAGTTTCTGACAGGTTATGCTGACTCAATTGCTTTATTGCCAATGCAATCAATGCGTTGTCTAAACGCCTATCAAGATGTGCCACTGCTGCTAATAATCTATGATCTATCGTATGCGCTAAAAATTGGGGGTGGCTGCTAATATTAGCGCTAGCGTTATTATTGATTTCAGCAGCAGACGCTTTATCGTTAGCAATTCCAAGCCAGATATCAGTCAAGTCATAACTCTCAGTCGTTGCTAATATACGACCTTGATGGCACAACATAACTGCTTCAATCAAAGCTTGCGCCCCGAGCGGGTGATAACTGTGATTGAGTATATACTGCGGCAGTGAAACTTTTTGTCTATCGTCGATACCAATCAATGTATCCGATGGCAAATCGCTATCAGGTTTTGCTTGCCATGGCTTGAGCAACTGATGAATACCGGTATTTTGCGCTTGAACCTGTAAACGTCCTGCAACAACGACATCTTTCTCGATAACAAACTCTAGCCCCTTATCTTCGTCCAACTCATTCTTTATTTCATTTGCAGGAAAAGCAGTAGTTTCTTTGTCTATAACATCATTGCTGTTATTAGTAAGGCTTTTATCGTTATTGCTTTTATTGTTATCTAATCCTGATTGAGTTTCAAATATTGATGATTGGCTATTTTTTTCTTGTTTATTTTTGCTTAGGCTATTTGCTTTTATGACGCCCCAATCCCCTAATCGCCGCTGCTCATATATCTCTTTTATTTTCTGTTGATTTATGCGCTTTTCTTTAGCTACTTTTACCGCAAAATCATGATAAGCGTTGGCATTAATGGCACTCATTCGCTCAGCCAAGCTCGGATGGGTGGCAAACCAAGAGACGTCACCCAAATCAGCACCACTACTGGCAAAGAAGAAGTGACTAAGACCATTGATATCGGCGATACTGGTTAAGCGCGAACCAAGCGAATCTTGATGAATGGCTTGTAAGGTTTCCATAATAGCCGGCGAGCGTGTCAGCTGCACGCTGGTCGCATCGGCAAGCAATTCACGCTGGCGATTAAAGCTGTGTTTAATCAGTTGCGCACTGGCCATACTCGAAAAACTCAATCCATGTATTAACAACGTCCCAATATTGCGCGGTGCTTGACTATCGAACTTATTATTATTTTGTAGCCATCGTGACTGGCTCTTAGCTGACGACTGCTGGCTTTGTGATTGACTTTGCCAATAGCTTACCCATTCACTATGGGTGGTAAAGTTGGCGGTTTGAGCTTCAGTGCTACGCGCATGGCTATCGACGACTCTTTGTGACAGTCGATTGACCGCATCATCAAAATAATTGTGATGGCTATTCTGATGACTGCGTTGATTACCAGCGCCAAAATTATTAATAGAATCACTCCAGTCATAGAGTAATTGCAAGCCTGCCAGCACCACCATCAGTTGCAAATTAAACGTCGCATCGCCATGCAAGATATGACCATATTCATGCCCTATCAGCCCATACAGCCCCTCATCGGACAGCTTATCAAGCGCGCCTTGAGTGACGACCAATACCATATCTTGACTATGACGACCCGCAACGAAGCCATTAATACCTTGCTCATCAGGCAGTACATAGAGAATCGGCATACGTACACCCGAAGCAATAGCTAGCTGCTGGGCAATCTCGTAGTAACGACGGTAGACAGGCGGGAAGTCTCGCTCATCACGCACGGCGATATGGTGGGCGCTGAAACGAACCTTTGGTATAGCCTCATGCTGATGGGCAACCCCTTGACTATGCTCCCACGCGTCTTGGCTGTGGTCGATAAACAGCCGAACCCCGCCCACACGCTGAGCAATAGCGCGACCACCCGCTTCTAAACGTCTGTACTCTAAAAAACTACCGATCACAAAGCTACCGACTGTCCAGATAGCAACCAGTATCAATACCCAATGATAAATACCACCAGTAAATATCGTTAGCAGCAGCGCCATGATACCTAGCGCTACTGCCAGATGAGCAAAAACAATGAGAAAAAATAGCCCATAGAGCAACAGACTTCGCTGGGTACGGGTGCGTTGTTCACCAAAAAAATCCATCTATATGCCTGACTTAAAAATAGCTAAACGCATCTGAACATATGCATATAATTCAATATCAGCCCATATTGACGACAGGTGCTTGAGCGATCACTTTTCTATCTTCAAATACTAGCGGGCTTAACGGGCGAAAGCCAAAAGTCGTACTAATAAGATTGTTGGGAAATACCTCGCGGTCATTGTTGTAGAACATCACGCTGTCATTATAGTGCTGACGGGCGAAGCCAATGCGGTTCTCAGTATTGGTCAGCTCATCCATCAACTCTTTAATCATGCTGTCCGCCTTTAGCTCAGGGTAAGCTTCTACAACCGCTGAAAACTGCCCTAACGCTTTAGACAGCATACTCTCAGCTTTGGCAAATAGCGCCATATGCTCAAGCGAGTCTGGCTGATGTGTATTGGAGTCTTGCAAGCTCTGGGCATGATTACGTGCACTAATCACACGGGTCAGCGTCTCTTCTTCATGCGTTAGATAGCGTTTAGCAGTTTCAACCAAATTTGGAATCAAATCATGACGGCGCTTCAGTTGTACATCTATTTGGGCAAAACCATTTTTCGCTTGGTTGCGAGCGCGTACCAACTTATTAAATATAGATACGCCAAACACAATCACTAGTAGCACGAAGGCAATGAACAACCAAACAAACATCTTCATAAGAAAACCCTAAAGTGTCCAGAATGTTAATAAAAGTTAATACATTGTATTTTAACCCATCTTAATCAATCAAAGGTCAAAATCGGACAAAAAAAGGTCGAAAAAAAAGCCCTTTACAATGAAGGGCTTAATAGATCAAACGAGCATTTCTGATTAAATATCAAAACAGGTATCAAATTTTAGGCAAAAAAAAGCGACTCCAAAAGCAAATCCTCGGCACACACTGTGACTATTACCGTTGCTACCTTCCGGTCCTGGCGGGGTTCATAGAACAATGTTGCGAGGCTACCAATGGAGCCACCAGTTGCAAATTATACAAGAATTTTTAAATATTACAACCCCTATCGTAAAACTCTTTCTATTACCTCCAAACGCCCTGTAACTTAGGTGACAAAATTCTCACAGCAAGCCTGTTAAATTTTGCTATTTTAGTTGAGGAAGCTGAGCATACTCGGTATCAACTAATAACTAAAATGGACAGCTTCTCATATCAAGGCGAGTCTTACCTATTGTATGGCTCACCTAGATACTATTGATATAACTCACTCAGGAGATCATTGTGAAAACCACTTTACTTAATAAAGCCGCTCTAACGACTGGTACTGCATTTCTACTCACAGCCATGATGGGTAGCGCACATGCAGAACCAACAGGCTACGATCAGCTTACTTTTCAGACAGAAGTAAAAGAAGAAATCCAGAATGATGAAGTACGAGCCAGCTTATATAAAAAAGCGCAGGCAACGGATTCTAAAACTCTAGCGACAACGCTCAACACCTCAATTAATAATGCCATGAAAATTGCTAAGCGCTATCCAACGGTCACCGTGAGCACCGGACAACAGCGCACCTACCCTCGCTATGATAAAAATGACAAAATCATTGGCTGGACAGGACAAGCAAACATCGATTTAAAAAGTACCGACTTTGCAGCCACCAGCCAACTCATCGCTGACCTACAAGAAACGTTGGTGATGGACAATCTGAACTTTGGTGTCTCAGATACCAAAAAGGATGCGCTTGAGCAAAAGCTGATGACCAATGCGTCTCGTGCTTTTCAGCAACAAGCTAAAAACCTAACACGCGCTTGGGATGCTCGTGGCTATCGTGTCGTCAATGTGAATCTAAATACAGGTAGCAACTACCCACGTCCGATGTATAGTGCTATGAGTATGAAAGCAGGCGCAGCAGACGAATCAGTACCTAGCCAAAATTTTGAATCTGGCAATAGCACTATCTCAGTGACTGCTAATGGTACGATTGAATTGACTAAATAAGCTGTAAATACATAGAATTAATAAATATCCTTATAAACATAAAGGCAAGCGCTGCAATCAGCGCTTGCCTTTATGTTTATACAGAAGAAATTAACTTATAAAGTTACTCTACTTTGTATGGGTTCTTATACTTATCCATGATTGACACATTAACTACAAGTCAATTTGTCACTGGTTGCTCAAGCGTCATAGGTTTATCCACTATAGGCTTAGTAAATGATTGCATATTCGGTTGTTTGCCCTCTTGACGCATTTTTAACAGTACTTTTTGATACCAAGGTAGATTTTGATAAGCTAAAAGCTGTTGCGCGATTTTCTTATTATTTTGCAATGTTGTATTGTTTTGAATCACATACACCGTACGCTCTACTTGTTTGAGTGTTTGACCTTTCTCATTTTTTAACACGGCTTTTATCTTATGCGATCCTGGTAAAACATCTACCGTTGCAATCGAGGCGCTAAGACCTTGCGCGACTTCATTGCCATCCAAATAGATACTAACACTATCACCTGCTTGTAACTCCGGCTTCACTTGCACATTGACATCAATGCTTTGGGCTGGGCGACGATATGCACGTTCTGCGCTTGGTTCAGTAATATTAAGCTGATAATTGACGACTGGTTTGGCGTCAGGGCTATTTTTAGCAGCCGTATTTTGCGTAGTCGTATTAACATTACTAGAAGGAGGTGGACTACTCATGTTATCACTGTTACTTGAGCTGATGCGACTTTCTTTCGTCGTGACACCCGTTTGGCTGATTTTTTTACCCGCCTGCTGCTCATAATTTTGCGGGCGATCGGTAAAGGTGACTTGACCTGTTTTTTCGTCAATAACTTTATAAATAGGCGCAGCATTTGCCAAAGGGGCATAGAGAGTTGCCATACTAATCATCGTAGCAGCAATCAGTACCAACCCTAACTTACTGTTTGAAAAAACCGGTTTTGATAATGAAGTCATAGTCAGTCAACCTAATGAGTACCTAATATTATGAATATCTATTATGCGATACTTTGGGTGTTAAATCAGTAATAATTTCAAAGAGGACAGATCCGTTGATTTAGCAAATTATTATTGAGACGTAAAAAAAACCAGCTAAGAATAACTTAGCTGGTTTTTATCACTCAAAATAACTGAGTGTTTTAGCTATAAATTAGCAGCTGTAGTATAAGTCAAACTCAACTGGATGCACGGTTACATTGACACGTTGCACTTCTTCTTCTTTCAAAGCGATGAACGCCTCTAGCATGTCTTCAGTGAATACATCACCTTTTAATAAGAACTCATGATCATCACGCAAGGCTTGTAATGCAACTTCTAAGCTCTCCGCAACGGTTGGGATGAGTGCTTCTTCTTCTGGTGGTAAGTCATACAAGTTTTTGTCAGCAGCTTCACCCGGATGTATTTTATTTTGAATACCATCAAGACCTGCCATTAGTAACGCTGCAAACGTTAAATATGGGTTGGCCGCTGGATCAGGGAAACGTGCTTCAACACGTACCGCTTTTGGGCTGCTAACATGTGGAATACGGATAGATGCTGAGCGGTTAGATGCTGAGTACGCAAGTTTGATAGGCGCTTCATAATGCGGTACTAGGCGCTTATAGCTATTAGTCGATGGGTTGGTAATCGCATTCAACGCACGCGCATGCTTGATAATACCACCGATGAAATACAGTGCAGATTCAGAAAGACCCGCATATTCATCACCTGAGAAAGTATTGACACCATCTTTGGAGATTGACATATGCACGTGCATGCCTGAACCATTGTCACCAACGATTGGTTTTGGCATAAAGGTAGCCGTTTTACCAAACTGATGCGCAACATTATGCACAACATACTTTAGCTGCTGTACTTCATCAGCTTTTTTGACTAACGTATTGAAAGCGACACCAATTTCTGACTGGCAAGGCGCAACTTCATGGTGATGAACTTCGACACAGCCTTCACCGATGATTTCTTCTAAACGCTCACACATAACAGAGCGCATGTCTTGCGAGCTATCGATTGGTGGTACTGGGAAGTAAGCGCCTTTAACACGTGGACGATGTCCCATGTTGCCCCACTCATAGTCATTGTTAGTCGACCATGCCGCTTCTTCGGCTGTGATCTTGTGGCTAACGCCAGACATATCAATTGACCATTTCACATCATCAAATATAAAGAACTCAGGCTCAGGACCAAAATAAGCAGTATCACCAATGCCCGTTGACTTTAAGTACTCTTCGGCGCGGCGCGCAATAGAACGTGGGTCACGATCATAACCTTGTAGCGTTGATGGCTCGATAATATCGCAAGTAACAACTACGGTAAGTGAATCAAAGAACGGGTCAAGAAAAGCCGTCTCTGGATCAGGACGCAAGATCATATCTGACGCTTCGATACCTTTCCAACCAGCAATAGATGAGCCATCAAACATCTTGCCATCTTCCATCACTTCTTCGTCAACGCTATGCGCTGGAAAGCTGATATGTTGCTCTTTACCGCGTGTATCAGTGAAGCGAAAATCGACCCATTTAGCATTAGAGGATTGGATAAGATCTAGTAGTTTGTTCGACATAAATAGTCTCCGTTGTGTTGATTAGGTTATTGCGATTTGAAATTATAAGTACAATCTGTTGGTTAAAAATCTCTGGTTTGATAACAGTCAGTGCTTCGTTTATAGCTAAATATCCTGTTTAATATTATGCTTATTCTCAGCACTGTCAATATTATTAGTCAAGATAGTCATCTGAGTTATGCGCTTAATAAGACCCGCCAGTGTTTTGGTTCGATATTATTCTAACAACATATCACTCATTATGCTGAACTCTTCAGGCACTTGTTAATAATAATTATTGAACCACTTTATCACCAAAGATAATCATAACAGTAATACTGCAAAGGCTATGCCAGTTTTTTATAATAATAAAAATACAGAAGATGAAAATATTCTTTTTATAACAATTACAGTGATTTATAATGCCTTTGAAACTATTTCAGCCGTAGATTTATCGTCAGTGGTGTCATACAAATTATTTATCTAGAGTGATTAATAACGCATTAGCGCACTAAATTAGTGCATACTAAATGTATAAATAAAAATTGTGTACTTTTTTAGTGCGTTTGAGATATTAACGAATGTCATCCAATAAGCAAAATAGATTGTTATTCACCACTTATTTGGGTCGCCTGCACCCTACATTTGATAGTCTACAAAATAGTGGTAAGATAACGGCGTTATATAACCATCTCCATAAGTAGAACTCAATAAGTAGAACGCTAATGATTCTGATGATCGATAATTACGACAGCTTTACGTACAATATTGTACAGTACTTCGGTGAATTACAGCAGGACATCACCGTCTGGCGTAACGATCAAACCACTATTGAAAATATTAGAACCCTTGCGCCAGATGCGATCGTCATTGGCCCCGGTCCCTGCGATCCTGATCAGGCTGGTATCTCTCTAGAAGCTATCAAGACTTTTCAGGGCGTGATACCGATACTAGGTATTTGCCTAGGACATCAGGCAATTGGACAAGCATTTGGTGGACAAGTGGTCAAGGCTGGTGAAGTCATGCATGGCCGCTTATCCGCCGTTTATCATACTAACCAAGGTGTCTTTGAAGGCTTGCCTAATCCCGTACAAGTCACGCGCTATCATTCGCTTGTCATTGATAAAACCAGCCTGCCCGATTGTCTTGAGCTGACCGCATGGACACAAAACAGTGATAGCAGTATTGAAGAAATCATGGGTATCCGGCATAAAACATTTGCGATAGAAGGGGTACAATTCCATCCTGAGTCTATCTTAAGCGAAGCAGGTTATCAGCTGCTCAACAATTTCTTGCAAACGCATCATTTGTCAGCACTAACCTCAGATGAACTACCACAAGTCGGCTAACAATTTATTAAAGCATGTCCTAAAAAAGCCGTTAATAACAAAATTAAAATAAAACCTATTCTATTGATAATTTAAAATTAACGTATAAAAATATTAAGAGAGATCATAATGAGTACAACAAAAACAAATGAAAGCCCTACCCCAGCTAACATTGCTCAACTGTCTGATGAAGAGACACATACGCTACTGACGACAGCTTTGGGGCGAATTTTTCAGCACATTGATTTAACCTTTGATGAGATGTATCAGGTGATGCTGATTATCATGCAAGGCAGATGTAGCGACGCCATGATGGGTGCTATTTTGACTGGTCTGCGTATGAAAGGTGAGTCCATCGATGAGATTACTGCCTCTGCCAGTGCGATGCGTGCATTAGCAGCCAATATCGAACCACGGGGCTGTGATTACTTAGTCGATATCGTCGGAACTGGCGGTGATGGTGCCAATTTATTCAACGTTTCTACTGCATCAGCATTGGTTGCTGCCGCCGCTGGTGCTCAAGTGGCAAAACATGGTAATCGCGGCGTCTCCACCAACTCTGGCAGCTCAGATTTGCTTGAACAAGCAGGTATCAGTCTGGCACTTACCCCTGAGCAATCTAAAGAATGTATCGAAAACCAAGGTATCGGCTTTTTGTTTGCGCCCAATCATCACAGTGCGATGCGTTATGCCAATCCAGTACGCCGCGAGCTCAAAGCGCGCACTATCTTTAATATTTTAGGACCATTAACCAACCCTGCTGGCACACCCAATCTGGTAATCGGTGTCTTTACCGCTCAGCTGTGCGAGCCTATCGCTAAAGTCATGAAGAACTTAGGCGCACGTCATGTCATGGTTGTGGGCGCAAAAGACGGTTTGGATGAAATCAGTCTCGCTACCTCAACCACTGTCGCTGAATTAAAAGACGGTGAGATATCTGTTTATGAGATGATGCCAGAAGATGCAGGTATTGAGTCACAAACCCTTATCGGTCTCGATGTAGATTCCCCAGCGCAAAGTCTTGAGCTTATTCGCGCGGCTCTATCAGGAGAAAACTCTCAAGATCGTGCTGTACTTAAAGCACGTGATATGATTGCACTAAATGCAGGCGCGGCCATATATACCGCAGGACTTGCCAGCAACTACTCTAATGGTGTGAGCCGGGCACAAAAAGTCATTCAGAATGGTGATGCTCTACTCAAGCTTGAGTCTCTCGCCACATACACGCAGCAACTAGTGACTCCTGCTTAACGGCTAAGCACCATTACTGCGCACTCTAGCTATTTTGTCTATTTACATTTAACGATATTCGGATACCAGCATGACTCATACAGAAACCAAGACAGATGTTCCTTCCGTATTGCAACGCATTGTCGCCACTAAAGTGGAAGAAATAAATGCCGCACGCGAGGCATTATCTCTTGAAGATTTACAAGCGCAAGTCGCGGCGGATAACAAACCACGTCGTGGCTTCGCGGCGGCGCTGCGAGCGGCTAGCACTAAAGAGCATGGTATTGGTATCATCGCTGAGATTAAAAAAGCCTCTCCTTCTAAGGGCGTTATCAATCACAACTTCGCGCCTGCCCTATTTGCCAAGCAGTACGAGCAAGCGGGCGCCAGCTGTCTGTCTGTATTGACTGATCGCGATTATTTCCAAGGTGATGATAGCTATCTTATTCAAGCAGCTAATGCGGTAAGCCTACCGATACTGCGTAAAGATTTTATGATAGATGTGTACCAGATCTATCAATCTTATCTGATGGGAGCTGACTGTATTTTACTCATTATGGCCTGCCTTGACGACACCCAAGTACAAGAGCTGCATGCGCTAAGTATCGAATTGGGTATGGATGTATTGATAGAAGTCCATACTAAAGCCGAACTTGAACGTGCACTACAGCTACCGCGCTCAGCGCATAATATTTACGGTATTAATAATCGTGATTTGAATACTTTCGATGTCGACTTGCAAACCACGCTGGATCTAAAAAATATTTTAATCGACGCACTGGCGGCTGATGTGGATAGCACGCTTAAACCGCTTATCGTCACTGAAAGTGGCATTCATAATAGCGCTGATATTCGTTTGATGTTAGATAGTGACATTCAGCACTTTTTAATCGGTGAACAATTCATGAAGACTGATCATCCTGGACAAGCGTTACAATCCTTACTTGCGAGCGTCGCAGCAGACGGGTAAAGTGGCTTAAGTCTACTGAACAGTTTAAATCAAAAAATCATTCATCAACCAACGATACGTTAACTTCTATGTCAAACTCTCTATTTTCAAAAGAAATGCAAGACCAGCTCAAAGAGCTAAAAGGCCAACTTAGCAAAGGTCGCGATACCAATTCGCCTGAAGATGAAAACCAAAAGCCTACTGAGCCTGTATCATTGCCCACGCAAAAGCAAGTAAACAAGACCGTCAAGCAAATGGCTAGCGAGCATATTGACGATGACAAAGTGCTGTTTATGCAAGCAATGCATGGCGTCAATCAGCTTGAAGACAAAAACGTACGCTCACCTGCCAATGCTAGCAAAGCGGGCAAACCTGATGCGACCACCTTGTCTAAACGTGCTGCCGCGCAAGGTAGTGAAGCGAGTGATTTGGGAGCTGGCTTGTCAGATATGCAAGCACTACTCAACCCTGTCGCTGCTGAAGCCTATTTATCTTACAAACAGCCGACTTTGCAGAATAAAATCTTTGATCAGCTTAAAAAAGGCAAGCTACGTTGGTATGACGCCGTAGATATTCATGGTTGTACCATCGAAGAGGCGCGCGTGGCAATGACTCAACTCCTAAGCCAAGCAAAACAGAAAAATGAGACCATGGTAAAAATCGTCCATGGTAAAGGCAGTGAAGCCATTTTAAAAACCTGCGTCAACGGTTGGCTACGTCAATTACCAGAAGTATTGGCATTTTGCTCTGCGCCGCCAAAAGATGGTGGTAATGGCGCGGTATTGGTACTGCTCAAAAAATCTAAAGCTGATGGTGAATAGTTTTTAGTGTTAGAGTTAGTATGAAGAATCAAAAGGACTGCTTATTGGCAGTCCTTTTTGTTATGCTCATAAAATCATTATTTAATCTTTATCGACTATAGCCCCTACATTTAACATCGAGCGATAGCGATATTTGCATAAATCAGGATAAGCATTTATGAGCATACAGACCATTGAGAACACACAACAGCTACATGAACATATCATGGCTTTGATTGTTATCGAGCCAAGATTTTTGTCTATCTATGAACAAGTCGGTATGCCCAGTCTACGGCATAATGTCGGTGGGTTTGAGCAGTTGATGCGAGCAATGGTTGGTCAACAGCTGTCTGTGGCAGCAGCAGCCAGTATTTGGCAACGATTACTTGATGCCGCCTTGACGAATCCACAGGCAATTATCAAAGCAACAGATGAGGACTTAAGAGCGCAAGGGTTATCTAAACAAAAAACCCGTTACATTCGCTCATTAGTCGATCATGATATAGACTTTGCTGCGTTAGAAATTATGCTTGATGAAGAAGCAATAGAAGTGCTGACAGCCGTTACTGGTATTGGTCGCTGGACGGCTGAGATGTATTTATTATTCTCTCTAAAACGTGCAGACGTACTTGCGGTCGATGATCTAGCGATTAAAGTAGCGGCAATGGCGTTATTAGGCTTAACGGAACGCCCAACGCCGAAACAGTTAAAGAATCTAATACAAGATTGGTCACCACATCGCAGCGCTGCCAGTCTGTTGCTATGGTCATACTACGGCTTATTGCGTAATCAAACCGCTGTTCCTTTATAATGCCAAACATCAAAGTACGATTCACTGTGTCAAACTCGCGTAGCGTAGCTTAGTCTAGCACTCGTTTTCTTTGCTGCTCTAACTTTTGTGGATGGTATAAGATAAACGCTTGATACTTACCTCAAGTGCTTATCTTATACAGCTTTTAATCCATAATTTTATGGCTGATTCCATATAGAAAAGCCAGATTTTCTTTTTGCGTACTTGAACTTGATTTTCTTTATCATACGGCTTTTATTTCTCAATGCCTTTAACGCATTGTCTTTTTTACTCTCGACTGATTTAGAGGTTCGCTGACTGCCTTTTTCATCTGTCTTGACCTTATCTTTACCTTTACTCAAGTCCACGGCATGCTTATCATCGTTGCTGTTATCCTTATTGTCGCTAGCATCATCATCAGCATGGTCATCATTTGACATGTCTTTTGTCGTTTCGGCGACGTTACCTTCCTTATTGTTATCTTCAATTTCGTTTTCTATGTGATGCTCAAGCTCAGTTTGATTGACAATAAGCTGCTGCGTTGGCAAAGCATGCTCGACATCATATTTCGCCACTTGGTTCAATAAATCAACAAACAAAACGTTCTGTTTGTCATAGAACTCAGTCACGCCATTAGCATTAACATACGCCTGTAATTGAATGATATAGCAGTCTTGACGTAGCTCTAAAATATTGACCTGATTCCATTCTTGGTTGGTCAAATAATGCTCATCTATAAACTCATCCAAGTCCTTGACCATCTTAAAGACCACATCAATATCAGCAGTGCGTTTAATATATAACTGATGGAAGAAGCGAAACATATCGCGGGATGTAAAGTTTTCAATCTGCATCGATGAAAAATCACCATTTGGTACAGTCACAACAGTGCGCGTCAAGGTGCGCACACGCGATGAGCGAATACCAATATCAATGACTGTGCCTTCATAAGTGCCAAACTTACAATAATCACCAATACGTACGGGCGAATCCGCCACGACCACGACACTACCAACAAGGTTTTCGATGGTTTTTTGCGCACCCAGTGCTAATGCCAAACCACCCACACCCAAGGCGGCAATACCCGTGGTCAAATCAAAACCCAAATTGCCGAAGATAACAATCACGGCAAAGATCAGCAGCAACGCTTTGACCACTTTGCGTAGCAGCCCCAAGATAGAGACACGTTCAGTATAATTTTTCTTATAACTTAAATTTACCGCACGAGTGAATATGGCATCGATGACTCGTAACAGCAACCAAGTCAATGCAAGCCAAGATGCAATCTCGGTAAAACGATTGATCGGTTCACGTAGCGTCACCGACACGCCTGCATACACCATCACTTCTGACAATATCAGCGCCATAATGACCACTGCCAGTGGCAATACGACCTTATCAGGTAATGGCAATGGTACGCCGCGCACACGAGGATAAACGATTCGTAATAGATGGTACAGCAGCCATACCATGATATAAGTAAATACAAAGCTGCCGACAGTCATCATTAACGCTGCAGCTAAATCCGCCACTTGATAACCAAACAGCTTTTTGCCTTCTAAGGAATCAAAAGTATAGCGAGACACTAACGTTGGTTCGGTATTTTCTATGACTTCTGGTACTGAGCTGAGCGTATCCGTAGAAAACTGCCAGTACTGCTCTCCTTGCTTAGACACCACTCTTTCAAGTATCAGTGGCACACTTTTTTCACCCACATTAATCGCACCGACGTTTTCTTGGCTTGGCGGTAGCTGATCAGTTAGGTTGCCCTCAGGCGTATTATTAATCTGCAAATCAGGCTGAAAACGCCCGCCTGCATCCAGCGCTTGCTTGAATTGACGAACGATTGTGGTTGGATTGTCAGACTTTGATAAGTTTAAATAATTACTCGCCAGCAGATAGTCATTTTCACCTAACGCACTGATAAAGCCCTGTACAGTATGGCGCGGTGTATCGCGTCCGAATGAATCTGGTATCGGCGTACTCGCCGACTCCTCACTGGTACTGCTACCCATCCCCAATGCGCTGGCTTCAGCAGCAAATGCATTATTGGGCAACAACGCACTCAACAGCATCACAAGCAAAAACAAAATTGCCATTAGTGGCATTTTGATGATTGAGTATGGTGAAGACAACTCGGGACTGGGAATTATAGGAATCAGGCGATACTTAATAGACAAAACAAACCTCTTAGCATTATGAATGGTACAACGAAGAACAAATGAGTGCTTCCCTATAATAGCAATTATTTATAACAGCAGTGCTTTTGATTACACGTTTTTATGGTCATCTATGTGAATTATCTACTCTCACCTTTGCTTATGGCTTCTGATTTTTTATCACCTTTCACGACACTCCTTATCAATGTCTACTATGAATAAGAGTGATAATCATTAAATGAGTAAACCGCAATCTATCATGAAAACTCCTCAGCTTACCGTGAATAAACATTAGGTTAAAGTGGTTTATAAAGCAGTCTGTTTTGTAGATAATGAACGCAGTTTTGCTTGTCCACTGTTTTTTGTAATTTTTAGCCATATTAACGTCAGTATGGTTACTTTTTTCCCTGCATTTTTTAATATGATTATTTTGGAATTGACTATGTCTTTATCACGTTCATCTTCACGTACCTACCTTCGTTTGAGTATCTTAAGCGCACTAGGTTTACTTGCGGTTAACACAGCAATGGCAGTGACACCTGACGTTGCTACTATTAACGATAGCGAGCTACCACAAGTTGAGCTTGATGAAATCATCGTAACAGCAACTCGTACTCCCACTAAAACCAGCAATGTAATTGCGCAAACTCGGGTTGTAGATAAAGAAGATTTAGAACGCTTTCAAGGTCAGACGGTTTTAGAAGTACTTAGACGGCAGCCAGGATTTAGCATTAAACAAGATGGTGGTATGGGTCAAAGCAGTAATTTCTATCTTCGCGGCTATGATAGTAAGCGTGTATTAGTGCTAATAGATGGTGTTCGTTATGGCTCAATGTCAACAGGTCAGCCCGCTTTAGCCTTATTACCGACCGATCAAATTGATCGTATTGAAATTTTATACGGTGCTTCAGGCTCTAGTATTTATGGTTCAGATGCTATGGGCGGCGTCATTCAAATATTTACTAAAGGCAGTAACGTCAATCAAACTAACTTTTCTGTGACCGCAGGTGTTGGCTCACATGACCACTATGTTTATGGTGCGACAGCGCAGTTTGCAAATGCTCAAGGCGCAAAACTTAGTCTTTCCGCTAGTCGGAATCAAACCAAAGGTATCAGCGCGCTTGACAACCGAACAGGCAATGATAAAGATGATGATGGCTTTGAGAGCAATAACTTTGCCTTAAATGCTAGTATGCCTATTACTCAAAATATAAGCGTTGGCGCAACTGGACTTTTTTCTAAGTCAACGACAGAGTTTGATAACTTTAGTTTTGGACCAGGTCCCAATGCAGAGATTGATCAAGAGAATGGTGCCGTATCAGCATTTTCACAGTACGAAAACGATAAGCTGACAGTACGACTATCAGCAGGTCAGAGCTTGGATAAGATTGATAACAAAGTGGGCGATGCCTTTGAAACCAAACAGAAACAGGCGAATTTGATAAGCACTTATGAATTACCTGTAGGACAATTTCAAGCAGGTGCCGAATGGTTGCAGCAGGAAGTAGACCTTACAGATAACACTCCTAGTGCCGGCGGTAAAGACAGCTATAAAATAAATGACCGTGATATTAAGAGTGGCTTTGCTGGTTATCAAGTAAATGAGGATGCTTACGATTTTCAAGCCAATGTTCGTTTCGACGATAACTCACAATTTGGTCATGAAACTACATTTGGTCTTGGTTATGCTGTAAAGCTAGCGCCTAGCCTACGCCTAGGTACTAGCTTCGCTACTGGCTATAGAGCGCCTACTCTGAATGATTTATACATTGAGAGCGCTTACTATGTTCCAAATGAAGATTTAAAAGTCGAAAAGAGTAAAAACCTAGAAGTATTTATTGAATCTACCAATACGATACAAACTACTCGTTTGACTGGTTTTAATAGTGATGTCGACAATCTTATTGATAACAGATACGATGGTAGTATTGATAAATATCAAGCACTGAACATTGATGAAGCAAGCTTGTCAGGTTATAGCTTTACCTCAGACTGGCAGCTCAGTAATATTTTATTTGGTGGTCAATACACTCGCACCAATGCTGAAGAGGACTCCGGAGCTAACAAAGGCAAACAATTAGTGTATCGCCCTGAAAATACTGGCCTGGTATATATAGGTTACCAAGCTGCAGAGTTCGATATTCGTACTGAAGCAGAATATGTGGGTAAAACCTATAATGTTGCAGATAATAGCACTTTCATAGATGACTATACGTTATTCAATATCAGTGGTAATTATTACTTGAGTCCAAATCTGACATGGACAAGTCGTATTAACAACTTGACCAACGTAGATTACTCAACCAATGAGAGTTTTGGTCAATATGCTTCGCGTTACAATCAAGACGGCACCAACTTCTTCACATCTTTAACCTATAACTGGCTCTAATTTCTCTTAGTACTATTTGGACTGCCTGAACTGAGAATAAAAAAGGTCATCCATCGATGGCCTTTTTTATTGCTACATATTACTGCTCGCCTTCTTAGTGTCTATACCGTCAGCTATTTATGTTATCCAACAGGTGACAATTCATGACTCATCAATTACAATAACGACCTCCGAGAGGTGTTGCGCCATAATATCTGATAGTGCATTTAGGCTTTAAAGCCCTGCTAATCAGTCATCATGTTAGGCTCGGTAACTGTTAAACAATCATCTCATTGGTTGTTGACAGCGCAAATAACGACACCTGCGTTTTTATTCTTTTTATCATACCTTAACCACTGATAGGAGCATATTATGGACGCAGTGTCTAACACCCCATCTGCCCATACGATCGATCCCTCTTTTACTGACTATAAAGTCGCCGACATCAGCCTTGCTGACTACGGTCGCCGTGAAATCACCCTTGCCGAAGCTGAAATGCCTGCCCTAATGGGTTTGCGTCGTCGCTACGAAGCCGATCAGCCGCTTAAAGGCGCAAAAATCGCTGGCTGTATCCACATGACCATCCAGACTGCCGTTCTTATCGAGACACTCGTCGCGCTAGGTGCTGAAGTACGTTGGACCTCATGTAATATCTTCTCAACTCAAGACCACGCTGCTGCTGCGATTGCTGCTGCTGGTATCTCTGTTTATGCTTGGAAAGGTGAAACAGAAGAAGAGTACGAGTGGTGCTTGCGTCAACAAATTCACGTTGGCGGTGAAGCGTCAGGTCAGCTTTGGGATGCTAACTTAATCTTGGATGACGGCGGTGATTTAACTGCATTAATTCATAATGATTATGCAGAGCTGCTTGATAGCATCCATGGTATCTCAGAAGAGACTACTACTGGCGTCCATCGTTTAGTTGAAATGCTCAATAAAGGCACCCTAAAAGTACCAGCGATCAACGTCAACGATGCGGTTACCAAATCTAAAAACGACAATAAATACGGCTGCCGTCATAGCTTAAATGACGCCATCAAACGTGCTACCGATATGTTCCTTGCTGGTCGTCGTGCCTTAGTTATCGGTTATGGCGATGTAGGTAAAGGCTCTACGCAAAGCTTACGTCAAGAAGGCATGATTGTCCGTGTCTCAGAAGTTGACCCTATCTGTGCCATGCAGGCATGTATGGACGGCTTTGAAGTATTGTCACCGTACATCAATGGCGATAATACGGGCGGCGCAGACAACATCAACACTCGTCTGCTTGAAGACACTGACATGATCGTTACCACCACTGGTAACTACCATGTTTGTGATCGTCATATGCTAGCAGCCCTGAAACCTGGTGCGGTTGTTTGTAACATCGGTCACTTTGATACCGAAATCGACACTCAGTTTATGCGTGATAACTGGCGCTGGGTTGAGATTAAGCCACAAGTCCATCAAATCTTCCGCTCAGATGATGAAAATGATTACTTAATTTTGCTTGCTGAAGGTCGTTTGGTAAACTTGGGTAATGCGACTGGTCACCCATCACGCGTGATGGACGGCTCATTTGCTAACCAAGTATTGGCTCAAATGTACCTGTTCGAAGAAAAATTCGCTAACTTGCCAGCCGACGCACGTACTGACAGCTTATACGTCAAAGTATTGCCTAAGAAATTAGACGAAGAAGTGGCCGCTGCGATGGTTGCTGGCTTTAACGGTACGCTAACGAAGCTAACTGAAAAACAAGCAGAGTATTTGGGTGTGCCTGTCGAAGGTCCATTTAAGCCTGACGCTTACAAATACTAAAAGGAGCCAGACTGTGACTAAGCCTGCTTTCTCCTTTGAGTTTTTCCCTGCCAAAACCGAGCTAGGTCATGAAAAACTACTCAGTACTTATGATGAGCTGAATAAGCTATCACCTGCGTATTTTTCAGTGACCTACGGTGCTGGTGGTTCAACCCGAAATCGCACTTTAGATATCGTCCAAGCACTATGCGCACGCGGTGAGACTGACATTGCGCCGCATATATCTTGTATCGGTGATGATAAGGCGGAAATCGCTGAATTGCTCGATCTGTATAAAGGTTTGGGCATCAAGCGCTTAGTCGCTCTGCGTGGTGATTTACCATCAGGTCAAGTCGGTATGGGCGAGCTGCCGTTTGCGTTAGACTTGGTGAAGTTTATCCGTGAATATTCAGGCGATCATTTCCATATCGAGGTCGCAGCGTATCCTGAAATGCATCCACAAGCGCGTAGCTTTGCGTTTGATGTTGACAACTTGGTCAATAAATACCAAGCGGGTGCTAATGCATCGATTACTCAGTTTTTCTATAACGCTGATAGTTACTTATATTTGCGTGATACCTTAGAGAAGCGTGGTATCGATACGGTTGCTCAGCCTTTAATCGCTGGTATCATGCCAATTACTAACTCAAGTAATTTGGTACGCTTTGCCGATAGCTGTGGCGCTGATATTCCGCGTTATGTACGTAAGCAATTGTCTGACTTTGGCGATGACCGCAAAGCCATTCGTGAATTTGGTTTTGATGTCGTCTATCGTTTATGTGAGCGCTTAATTGCTGAGGACGTACCTGCCATGCATTTTTATAGCATGAATAAGGTCGAGCCAAACAAGCGCTTGGTTGAAGCACTCGGCTTAGCTTAATTGCTCATCGTATTTATTAAATGTATTTTTTAAAGACTGGCGTTCCTAGGAGCGCCAGTCTTTTTGGTATAAGAATTGCACTAATGCAAATTCTACTAAAGATAATCCCTTTACCCTCTCAAACGATATTCTGCTAAGATATTTGAAATATATTATTCAAACAATAGGACTAAGCAACTGTGCGACGTTTTTTTTATGACACCAGCAATGATATCAGTGATGAAAGAAGCTCACTCCATCCTCAACTTAGCACCTTGGCTATTGGGGATAGTGCCGAATTAACAGAGAGTATCGTTCATCATTGGTGCCGTGTATTGCGTGCCAATATTGGCGATCAAGGCATATTATTCGATGGCTTTGGCGGCGAGTATCAGGTGCAGCTCGATACCATCAGCAAAAAACACGCCACTGTGACATTATTAGCACATGTAGATACTGACCGAAGTGCCGCTGTCTTCACTAAAATCGGTCTAGTGATGAGCCGCGGTGAACGCATGGACTATGCGATTCAAAAATCCACCGAGCTTGGTGTCACTGCCATTCAATTGCTAAGTAGCCATCATGGCGAGGTCAATCTAAAGCCTGCCCAAGTAGAAAAAAAACTGATACATTGGCAGCAAGTTGCCATTGCCGCGTGTGAACAATGCGGTCTTAACCGTCCACCGCTTATTATTGCGCCTGTGTCCATAAATGACTGGTTACAAAAGTTAGTGACTCACTCTGCCGATGCGCAAATGGACGTTTGCCCTCCTACTACCAGCACTATTGTCACAACCCTTAGCCAAGACCCTTATTATCAAATATTACAACAACCAGCAGATTTGCGTCTGCAACTGAGCGTACCAGCGGCAGGACAGCCAGCAATGCCTAGGTCGCTACCAACAGTCTTAACGCAACAGTCTCCTTATATTGAGCTGCTAATAGGCCCTGAAGGTGGTCTGAGCGTTGATGAATGCCAGCAAGCAGCGAAGGCTGGTTTTGAACCTTGGCAAATTGGCTCAAGAGTCTTACGCACCGAGACCGCACCCGTGGTGGCGTTGGCGACTCTGCATGCTTTGAGCTATTATGAGTAAATACCATATGCGTAATCCTAATTGCTGTTCCATTTCGACGTGATGAGTCCAACTATGACGGCTTTCGCCCCTATTTCCATCGCAGACAAGCAGCAACTGCTGGCCGAGTTATGCGAGCAGCTTGATGATGCCATATTCATCTTAGATGCCAATTTACGCTATCTATCGGTCAATGCCAGTTATGAGATTATCATTGGCTACAGTGAGTCATTTTTGCTTGGCAGACCACTTGGTGTTTATGCAGCAGAATTTTTATCAGATGAAGAAAGGGCTGTCTTAGCAGATATCACTGACCATCTAGACTGCAATGGTTTTTATGAAAACGACTTTTCGATGCTGAACCGTTATGGACAAATACTTGACTGTCACATGACTTATCGCAAAATCTGTGTCAATCATAGAACTTACTATATCGGTATGGTGCGTGATATGTCCGCGGTCGTCAAAGATCAAAAGCAAGTGGCGCATTTGCTCAATTATGATCAATTGACTGGGTTACCAAACCGTAAGGTTTTCTTGAGTCAGACAAGCGACCTATTATTGGACAGCTATCAAGAAGTCGTGATTGTGCGCTTTAATATTGACCGTTATCGCAATCTAGCAAGCTTGCTTGGCCCTGACGGCATCAACACTTTGGTAAAAAACTTTGTCACACGCCTGAAGAACCTCAAGCTCGATAATTTAAATTGTTTTTCCCATTTTGGCGGCGATGATTTTGCGTTATTATTCGAATTTAATGACGCTAATATGGTACGTCATCAGCTAGATAGCTTGATGCAAATGTGTGAACGCCCCTTCTCCTTAGATGAAAACACTGCAACAGACGCCAAGATTTATTGTCATATTTCCGTCGGGGTCAGTTACTTTCCCACTAACGACGACGAAGTGACAGGATTATTGACCAAAGCTGAAAAAGCACTGCATTATGTCAAGCAGCAAGGCGGTGATGACATTTGCTGGTATGATACGGCCATTGACGAAGCCACTGCGGGTAGCTTGCAGTTAGAGGCGGAACTTAGAGCCGCTACCACTGAAAATCAGTTTGTTCCTTATTATCAACCAAAGTTTGAGCTGGCTACTGGCATCATTATTGGTTTTGAAGCGCTGGTACGTTGGCAACACCCGACTCGCGGACTGCTAAAGCCGATACATTTTATCAATGCCATTATCACTCATAAACTGTCGTTTGAGCTGTTCTCGCACATGGCGGTTCAAATTGCTAAGCAATTATCGACTTGGCAACAGCAAGGGTTTTGTCAACATATCTGTATCAATGCAGATGCCGCCGAATTTAGCCACCCTGAGTTTTCTGAGATGGTGAGCAGTTTACTGGTGCAACACCGTATTTCTGCGCATCAGCTACATATTGAAGTCACTGAATCATCGTTAATTCAGCGTCATGCAAATGTCAAAAAACAGCTTACTCTGCTCAAAGAGCTGGGAATTTGTCTGGCGTTGGATGACTTTGGCACCGGTTATGCTTCTTTGAGTTACTTACAAGAATATCCGTTTGATTTTATTAAAATTGACAAAAGTTTTATATCCAACATCGACACCGATCGTACCCAACATGCCATTGTAAAAGCTATTTTAGACTTGGCAATGGCACTTGATATGCAGGTAGTCGCCGAAGGTATCGAAACCGAACAACAGCGCGATGTGTTGCTAAAAATGGGCTGTCAACAAGGTCAAGGCTATTGGTTTGGCAAACCAGTGCCAGCAGAGGCTGCGACTGAGATGTTGATTCAGCAGTACGCCGCCAAATAAACCCCATTTAACGAATGTTTATTTATCCAGTATCATTAGTATTTTCATATGCTTATTCGCGTTTCCTCTTAACGCCTAACGTCGATTGTATAACCGATGCAAGATAGGTTCATGACTTATCAGTGCTGTCACCAAACTTGTATAATCCCCTCTGAAAGCCTATCTTTTATAGTGAATTTGTTAGAGCTTATTAAATTTCAAGCTTACTCTGACCATCGCCATTCTTTTCAATACTATTTTATATAGCCGACAACATCGTCAATCTGCATTATTGCCTAGCATTTATTTGGGCTCGTTAGATTAATATGGGCTGGACTTGTGCACTAAATAACAGTGCAGTCATGTGCCTACCCTTGATGATGATTGGTTATATTCTCAAAAGGACAGGAAGTTATGCAATACAAAGCGCCCTTACGTGACATTCAATTCGTGATGCATGAGTTACTCGACAGCGAAAGCCATTATAAAACCCTGCCAGCATTCCAAGAAGCGGATCGCGAGCTAATGGACAGCCTGTTTGAAATGGCGGCAAGCTTTGCTGAAAATGAGCTATCACCATTGAATCAAAGTGGTGACGCTGAAGGCTGCCAGTTTAACAATGGTCAAGTCACCACGCCAAAAGGCTTTAAAGAAGCATACAAAGCGTATTGTGAGCTTGGTTTCCCAGCCTTGTCTGCTGAAGAAGATTTTGGCGGTCAAAATATGCCGTTCTCATTATCGACCGTCATTAATGAAATGGTTGGTACGGCTAACTGGTCATTCTCTATGTACCCTGGTTTATCGCATGGTGCCATTCAAACCATCGAGCATCACGGTACGGACGAGCAAAAACAAACCTACCTAGAAAAAATGGTCAGCGGCGAATGGTCAGGCACCATGTGCTTGACTGAAGCACATGCAGGTTCTGATCTGGGTATTATCCGCACCAAAGCCGAGCCTAAAGAAGATGGTAGCTATAGCATCACTGGTCAAAAAATCTTCATTTCAGCTGGTGAGCATGACTTAACGGACAACATCATTCACATTGTATTGGCTCGTCTACCAGGCGCGCCTGCTGGTACAAAAGGCATCTCACTGTTTATCGTTCCTAAAGTAACGGTCAACGAAGATGGTAGCCTAGGTGAAAACAACAACGTCGTTTGTGGCTCTATCGAGCACAAAATGGGTATCAAAGCCTCAGCCACTTGCGTGATGAACTTTGATGGCGCAACAGGTTATCTAATTGGCCCAGAAAACCGTGGTCTACAGTGCATGTTTACCTTTATGAACGTGGCGCGTATTGGTACCGCAGTGCAAGGTTTAACAGCAGCAGAATATGCGTTCCAAGGCTCATTGACTTATGCCAAAGATCGTCTAGCAATGCGTTCATTATCTGGTGTTAAAGCGCCTGAAAAAGTCGCTGACCCTATCATTGTACATCCAGCGGTTCGTAACATGCTGTTGACTGAAAAAGCCTTTGCTGAAGGTGGTCGTGCTTTGGTTTATTACCTCTCACATTTTGCCGATACTGTTGCAAAAGGCGAAGGCGATGCGCTTAAATTTGCTGATCAAATGTTGTCACTATTGACACCGATCGCTAAAGCGTTCTTGACTGAAACTGGTCTAGAAGCGGCTAACCATGGCGTACAGGTTTATGGTGGTCATGGCTTTATCAGCGAATGGGGCATGGAGCAAAACGTGCGTGATACGCGCATTGCTTGCTTATACGAAGGTACCACTGAAATCCAAGCACTCGATCTACTAGGTCGTAAAGTATTGGGCTCACAAGGCAAACTGCTTGCAAACTTTGTAAAAATCATCCAGACATTCTGTGAAGAAAACAAAGAAAATGACGAGATGGGTCAATTTATTCGCCCACTTGCCAAACATCTAAAAGAATGGGGTGATTTGACTGCACGCATCGGCATGCAAGCCACTGAAAACCCAGATGCGGTTGGCGGCGCTGCGGTTGATTACATGTATTTCAGCGGTTATGTAACACTAGCCTACTTATGGGCACGCATGGCATTAGTAGCACAAACTGAACTTGCTAACGGTACTAGCGAACAAGCCTTCTACGACGCGAAAGTAAAAACCGCGCAGTTCTACTTTGCTAAGCTATTGCCACGTACCACCACTCACGTACAGCGTATCAGCACTGGTGTTGAACCATACATGAGCATGGACGTTGATCAGTTCGCTTTTTAATTAGACGTTAAATACTGCTAATACTGTATTTTTATCGGCAACATACTCAGGTGTGTTGCCGATTTTCTTAGCGCTATTAAAATTAATAACGAGTAGAGTCAACACTTTCAAGAAATCTATTCTTATTTTTATAAAGGCTATCTTTTATCAATACTTTTGGTGTACGCACAATTCACGAAGAAACACACCCGTGCGCAAGCTTATTTGCTAAACTTTGATTATTAACCGCTAAGGTTAGACCAAAAGAACAATTGATATCTTTAACAACTTTACTTTTATTTATTTGAACCAAAGGAATGTTTATGGCTGTTTATAATGCCCCTCTCAATGACATGCGCTTTATCTTAAATGATGTATTTAACGCGCCTAAATTTTGGCAAAACAACGAAAACTTAGCTCATGTCGATATGGAAACGGTCGATATGATTTTGGAAGAAATGGCAAAACTGACAAAAAACGTTTTGTTACCTATCAACCGTAGCGGTGATGAAGAAGGCGCAACCTTCCAAGGTGATGGCGTCGTTACGACTCCAACTGGCTTTAAAGAAGCTTATAAGCAGTATGCTGAATCTGGCTGGGTCGGCTTAAGTGGTAATTCTGAATACGGTGGTCAAGGTTTCCCAAAAATGGTGACCATGCTGACTGAAGAGATGGTATTCACTGCTAACCAATCATTTGCCCTCTACCCTAACCTAACCGTTGGCGCAACACTGTGCCTAAACGCAGCGGCTTCTGAAGAACAAAAGCAAACCTACCTAGAAAAAATGTACAACGGCGAGTGGGCGGGCACCATGTGCTTGACAGAGCCACATGCTGGTACTGACTTAGGTATCATCAAAACAAAAGCTATCCCTAATGATGACGGTAGCTATGATATCTCTGGTACCAAAATCTTTATTACTGGCGGTGAGCATGACCTGACTGACAATATCATTCATTTGGTATTGGCAAAAACCCCCAACGCGCCAGAAGGCTCAAAAGGGATCTCGCTATTTGTCGTACCAAAATTTTTGGTCAATGCAGATGGCAGCTTAGGCGAGCGTAACACTTTAGCAGTAGGCTCTATTGAGCACAAAATGGGTATCAAAGCCTCAGCCACATGTGTCATGAACTTTGACAGCGCTAAAGGCTGGATGGTTGGTGCCGAAAATACGGGTCTGTCATCAATGTTTATTATGATGAACTATGAGCGTGTCACCATGGGTCTGCAAGGCCTTGGTGGTTCTGAGCTTGCTTACCAAAACGCAGCGCTATACGCCAATGATCGTGGTCAAGGTCGTAGCGATACCCAACTGCAAAGCCCAGAAAAACCAGCAGATGCCATCATTCATCATGCCGATGTACGCCGTATGCTATTAAATGCCAAAGCCAATACTGAAGCGTCACGTTGCTTTGCGATGTACGTTGCCAAAAATCTTGATCAGGAGAAGTTTAGTACCGATCCAGAGGCCGCTCAAGCTGCTGCCGCGCGTGTTGCCCTATTGACGCCTGTTGCTAAAGCGTTCTTGACTGACAAAGCGTTAGAAGCCACCATTGATTGCCAGCAAGTATTTGGTGGTCACGGCTATATCCGCGAATGGGGTATGGAGCAAATCGTTCGTGATACCCGTATTGCCCAGATTTATGAAGGCACCAATGGTATTCAAGCGCTTGACCTACTAGGTCGTAAAGTGGCGAAAAATAACGGCAAATACGTCACTCATTTCTTAGGTGAAATTCGTGATTTTGTCAATAACATGCAAGCAGATCATGGTATCAAGCAAGCAACGCTAGATGCTGCTGACACGATTGAAGCATTGACTAACACTGTGCTTAGCAACATTGGCGAGCGTAAAAACGAAGTCAATGGCTGTGCCGTTGACTACATGCATGCCTTTGGTTACCTCGCTTATTCGTACATGTTTGCGTTGATGGTAGAAGCCGCTAACGGTAAAGAAGGTGAGTTTTATACCAATAAAGCCAAGCTTGCCGATTATTTCGTCGGGCGTATTTTGCCACGCATTGATGCTCATGCACAAATGGTTCAAGCTGGTAGTGATCCAATGATGAACTTTGATCTTAGCTACTTTGATGTACCTGCTAGCTAATTTCTTACTTTTATAATAAAGTAAGCCATACCGCACTACGATAAGGGGACAGTCACGCTACTGTCCCTTTTTTTGCCAAAAATATCATCACAGTGATGGTTTCCACAATCGATATAATGAGCGCCACAAAATAACTGCTAACAAAATAATTAACCGCTCAGGCATTGTTACGATTAAAATAACGCAAAGTCACAACATTAAGATTGGTACAAATATCTTTAACGCCGAAACCAATAAGCTCTGAACCAATAATTTCCAAATTAGTGAGCTGTAAATTAAAAACCTAACAATCAATCGTGGTAGATATCGCGACATTGATAGCCAATATAGCCATTCAAAGCACTTATATCTTTGCTCATACTCAATAATAACAATGATTGAAATAACCACCACAAGGGATGCAATGTGTCAGAAATAAAACACATTTTACAACAGATTACAGCCTTAAGTGATGTGCCAGATCCTGCGGTACTCAAGCGCCTAATCGATGAGCTACGAGTGAGTGATAAAGAGCCCACATTAGCCAATCAAAACATTCAAGAGCTGATTGATATTTTACGTCAACATCCAGAATATGCAGATGGACTGTCAAGTTTCGTCTTAAAACTGATTATTGAATATCGCCAAATTGCTTTATATACCGATACCGGCATCATGTCGGATCAGGGCTTTTTTAATAGTCTACGTCGCCTTATCGGGCACCGTTTTTTACCGCTACTGCCACAAGAAGATTCTGTCGTAGAATTGGTCGGTTATTTATTTGATAAACGCTATGATGAGCGCTGGCTTGCCAATATTAAAAAAGACAAATGGGATGAACTGGTTGAGCTACTCAAAGTCGATGAGCAGCATTTAAACTTAGTTGCGACAGCAAAAAACAGTATTTTGAACGCGATTATCATTTTGTCATACCGTATCAGCGGTATTGGCTTGCATCCAGATTTGATGGAATTTTATCCGCAAATGCTGAATTATTCAGCGTCATTTGTGGCACAAAATCAAGAGGCGGTCTTATACGTCAATCAGTACCGAGAAGCGCATGAGCTTGATACTTTAACGGATATTACGCCCGAAAAAGCGGTAGATCCTGCGCCGTTATTGGTCATGATTGAACAATGCGAAGATATCGTTGCCACGATACGCAAGCGCATTTATAAAACAGGAATCTCTATTCGCCTGACCAACATGATGCTGCGTTTAGACCAAAGCTTGCAACGTATGCGCATCCTAACTGAACTGGTAGCAGATAATTATGATAAGCGTGATCAGGCGCTCATTGAGTTGATTCAAGCGCTGATTACCACTGCGAGCCGCCGTTATAGTATCGGATACTTAATTGATAATAATACCAAGCTGCTGTCGCGCAAAGTCACTGAAAATGCCAGCCGCGTGGGTGAACATTATATTAGTACCGATAAATCGGGCTACCAAAAAATGTTCAAGAAAGCCTCTATCGGTGGTTTTATTATTGCGTTTATGGCAACGCTTAAGATATTAGCCTATAACCTAGCCCTCGCACCGATGGGACGCGCCTTTGTCAATAGTATGATTTATGGATTGGGTTTTGTTTTTATCCATATCGTTCATGGTACGGTTGCTACCAAACAGCCTGCTATGACGGCGGCGGCAATCGCCTCTACTATCTCGGACGGTTCTGGCAAAAAGTCACACCAGTTAAATAAATTATCAGAATTGGTGGTCGATATTTTACGTACCCAGTTTGTGGCGATTATGGGTAATATTATGCTAGCGATACCAGTCGCTCTGATTATCTCTTTTGCATGGCTACAATATACTGGTGCGCCGATGATCAATACCGACAAGGCTGCACACTTACTGCATGATCTTGACCCCTTTCACTCACTGGCATTGCCCCACGCGGCCATTGCTGGCGTCTATTTATTTTTATCGGGTCTTATTGCTGGTTACTACGATAACTTGGCAGTCTACAACCAAATCGGTGCCCGTATTCAGCGCCACAAACTACTTCAATACCTACTACCAAAAACTTGGTTACAGCGTTTAGGCGGTTTTATAGAAGCCAACCTTGGCGCCATTATGGGCAATTTCTTGTTCGGGGTGTTCTTAGGTAGTACTGCAACAATTGGCTATTTATTTGGCTTACCGATTGATATTCGCCACATTGCGTTTGCCTCGGCAAATTTGGCGCATGGACTGTTTAATATATCTGCCAACCAGTGGGATTGGCAGATTGTGTTTATTTCTATTTTAGGCGTTGCCCTTATCGGCATGGTGAACCTCATGGTCAGCTTCTCGCTCGCCTTATTTGTGGCACTGCGCTCTAAAGAAGTCAAATTCATGGAGTGGAGTCGTTTAACCAAGCAGCTTTTCAGCCATATGCTTACCCATCCTTCAGACTTTTTCTGGCCACGTGATAAGCCAATGAAGTATGCTCGTATCGACAGCCAAGGACATATGATTTTTGACGATACCAGCGCTCATAAAGGAGGACAAACTATTCCCAATAATTATGTAGTGCGCCGTTTGTCTGATGTAAAAATCCTACCTAAATCCAAGCAAAAAAGCATGCAAAATGAACAGGCTATCACAGACATAGATTACGATAATAACATCTCAAATGCTGACACTGACGCTGCGCTAAAAAGCCGGGAAACACACAGCACCACCAATCATATCAGTACCAAAAAAACCATTGAACTCGATGATGGGCTGATAGATGAGGAGCTCAATAGCGTCCCTTATAGTAGTGATATTCAATATGATAAAGCGCATAACGCCTTTACTGAGGGTAATGAGGCGATTGCCCATCCTGAAAGCGATAACAGCAACCCTGAAAACAAGGCTGCGAGCGATACTAAAACCTCACTACCTAAACCCAAAAAACCACCAAACCTACCCAGCTAATGGGAAGGTTTTGGTGGTTTAATAAATCGTTTGGATAAGCCAAATAGTTGCGACATGACCTCATTTTAAAAGCAGAGATAGAAATGAGTCCATGCCTTAATATTATGTATCTGGCTGTAAGCAATGCGCACTTGACCTGATGATTTTTCCATCACTTAAGCGATAAGCCAATAGATCATTTCCCCAAACGCAGCCGCCGTCAAGTGCACGCGCATACGGTAAGTCTACCTCACCTTTCAGCGCTGCCCAGTGCCCAAATAGTACCTTGCGAGTCCGCGGCACTTGCCATTCAAACCAAGGCAAAAAACCCTCTGGCATAGACGCTTCTAACCCTGCTGCAAAGCTAAATTCTAACGTGCCATCTTTTTTACACAGCCGCATACGAGTGAAATAATTGGCAATTGCGCGCATTTTGGTAAAGCCGCTAATATCTGGATGCCAGTCATCAGCAGTCTTACTATATAAATTCGGCAATAAACGATCCAGCTGCTTTAAACTGCTTTGCAATTGTGACTCTAACTGCTGCGCGTGATTTGCGGCCGCCTCAACCGTCCAATGCGGTGGAATGCCAGCATGAACCAATACCGTCTGCTCATCAGGAAAAGCCAATACTGGCTGATGACGTAGCCATTCAAGCAGTTCATCGCAATCATCGGCAGCAAAAATAGGCGCTGTCTGATCCTTTTTTTTAATCTTTGTCGCACCGCGCCAGACAGCGATCAAATTGATATCATGATTGCCGAGTACTGTCGCGGCTGCGCCTTGCTCGCAAAGTGCTTTGACATGACGCAAGGTACTTAGCGAGTCTTCACCACGTGCCACCAAGTCCCCTGCAAACCATAGCTTGTCTTGTGCAGGATTAAAATCCAATATTTCAAGTAAATGAAGGTACGCCGCATAGCAACCTTGCAGGTCACCGATGACATACTGATGGCGAAAGCTCATAAATCCTCAGTATTTTTACGTGATAGTTTTATGTGAAAATTTTATATCGTCATTTCCATATAAATGTCTTTGACGACGAATCGGCAGTAGCTCAATTTAAACCTCTACTTTACGCGCTTGATTACTCAAATTCACAAAATCCTTCACACTTAAGACTTCAGGACGTGCTTGTGGGTCGATGCTACACGCTGCAAAATCTTCTTCGCTCAATGTCGGTAGCAACGTTGATTTTTTAAAGATGGCACGTAGCGTCTTACGACGATGGTTAAAGGTTTCACGTACCACTAGCGCGAAATACTCTTCGTCCTCTGCGACGACTGGCTTAATGATATGCGGCGTCAAACGAAAAACCGCACTGGTTACTTTTGGTGGCGGATTAAAAGCACCACGTGGTACGGTCAGTAGATAATCGGTATGGCAGTGATACTGCATAATGACAGATAGGCGACCATAAGTTTTGCTACCAACGTCAGCTGTGATACGCTCGACCACTTCTTTTTGCAGCATAAAGTGCATGTCTTGAATCACATCGGCATAGCTGAGCAGATGAAATAAGATAGGCGTAGAAATATTATACGGCAGATTACCAACCACACGGAGCTTGCCATGCTCATCGCTATACAGCTCGCGATAGTCGACATGCATGGCATTGTCTTTGATGATCGTAAAGTTTGGATGGCTGTTGGCACCGATACGAATACGCAGACTGTCTGCCAAATCTCGATCCAGCTCGACCACAGTCATCGCATCCACCTCTGCCAATAATGGCTCAGTCAGTGCGCCCATCCCTGGTCCAATCTCAATCAAATTGTCATCGCGCTCTAAGCGAATGCTCTCAACAATCTCACGGATGACACTGCGATCATGTAAGAAGTTTTGACCAAAGCGCTTACGCGGTTGGTGTTTGGCAGCGCGTAGGCTGTTGGTAATAGACTGAGCATCAAACGAAATTTTGGACATAAAAAGGTCTTAATCGATAAAAGATAAATGGGCTATAGCGCTATGGCAGCAATATACTGGTTTTATAGGCGCTTTTATTGGCTCGTTTTGTAATACGAAATTATACCACAGCTCGTAAATTTGCTGTATTTTTGAGACATTTTATCGATAAACAGCTCATACCTTAGCGCAATCGACATAGTGCCTTATTTTTTTCTAAAATCGTTTATTATAAGAGTATTATGAGAGTAAGCATGGTTCCCAGTGAGGACTTGAATCTTAGGTTGTAGCTCAATTGATTTCAACATATATGGGATTTTAGATTGAATCAGTGTACATCTGAATGTACTTAATGATTGGGTTAACTAATTAAAATATTTTTTAGTGCTGGCAACCCAATAAAGGCTCATGTCTTCTTCTTTTAGAGATGCCATTTCAGTTGTACGGCCTTCATCATCTACAAACTCAATTAAGTACACAGGGGGATTTTGATCAAAAATATGTACTACAGTACCCAAATGACCTGCTCTGATATCGTCTTGAATATTTTTTGATACCTTAATAACATCGTTTATATTCAACATACTGCTAAGCCTTATATTTAATAACGTCTGTTATGGGAATGTGTTCGGTGCGCTATACAGGCATCGAACTATCGGCTATGAATAAGTTGTAGCAGATTCAAAGGATCATTGTCTATCTGGATTCATAATTTCTAGGAAAGTAGTTATTGATCTTGTCATTGTCAAGCACTCTATCTTTAGTAAAATCTAATGTATCTGAAACGGCAATACCGTACCATAGCTCTTTTGGGAAGTCATTAATAGAACCATATACTGTTGGCATAAGATGACGAAAATAATCTCCTATTTTAGTCTGACCTTCATATCCCACAGGATAATCTTCTCCTTCATTACTTCCTTCAACTGCTTCATAAATAAAGTAACCTTTAAAGGAAGGAACAGTCCAATCAGATATTTCATTTTCATCACGTAATCCGTGTTGAATGAAGTTTTCAACCTCTTTTTTAGACTTGTAGTCTCTGTACATTAGACTAGAATATAGATCTAAAGTAGCTTTACCATCCTTACGAACAGGATATTCAGAAAATTTCTGAGACTCTTCATAAGTAAATTCATTTAGATCATCTAATGATAACTCAGCGCCATTAATTCCTAGAATAGATTTTGGTATATCTCCCCACGAGTTGTTAAACATCATAGCAATTAAACCATTTTTATCCATTGCAAACCATGTATATACAATTCCAAAGTTTGGTTTCCATTTTTCATTTAAATAGCTCATTATTTTTCACCTGCAATGCCAGTATATTAGGAAACTGTATCTTTAGGGTGCGTTGAATATGTATTTTAGGCATACCTCTAGCAGAACCAGCTATTTCAGCTCTCTAAACCTATTAATAGACCACTTATAACAGACTGCTATGGTGGAACCAATTATATTAAACCCTATTTGATAATTCATAAATAGCCATTACTCACACTAAAGTTACCCAATACTGCGTGATAAATGTCGCTAAGGCACCGACTTATGCAAGAAGTCTATTAATAAGCGATTTGTCTGCCATTTCATTAGCCATATTCAACGCTTGATATAAGCTAGTCGCACTTGCGCCACCGCGTCCCGCTAAATCAAGCGCCGTACCGTGATCAACTGAGGTGCGAATATAAGGCAAACCTAAAGTCAGATTAACCGTATCACCAAAACCATGTGATTTAAGCACTGGCAAGCCTTGGTCGTGATACATAGCAATCACCGCATCACAGTTGGCTAGATGTCTGGGTGTAAATAAGGTATCCGCTGGCATCGCCTCTGATATATCGACGCCTGCTTTGATAAATTCTTGCAAGACTGGATTGATAATTTCAATCTCTTCTATACCTAAATGCCCACCCTCGCCTGCATGTGGATTGAGACCGCAGACCAATATACGTGGTTGCGTTAAGCCAAATTTTGCTTTCATCTCATCGACGACAATTTGTACGGTTTGGCGTACATTGTCAGACGTAATTGCAGCAGGGATATCTTTTAGTGGTAAATGAGTGGTGACAAGCGCGACTTTCATGGCTTGATTGGCGAGCATCATAACCACTTTATCACAGCCACTTTGCTGCATAAAAAACTCTGTATGACCACTAAACATCGTGCCATCTAATAGCTTAATACCGGCTTCTATCAATGCAGACTTTTGCAATGGTCCAGTGACGATAGCCGCCACTGTTTTATTGGTTGCCAACTGATGGGCAACGTCTAACTGCTTAGCAACCATTGCTGAATTGTGCGTGTTAATTTTCCCGCAGACAACTGGCTCAGCACAAGATATATTAAGCAGAATAAAAGAACTATCCACGTCAGTATCTGGCTGCAACATCTGCTCTACAACGTTAAAATTAAAGTCATCGGCATCGATATCAATAATTTGCCAGATTGGAGGGTTTTTCAATACATCAGCTGCAACCAACTCATCTGCGCGCTTTGTCATAGCAGTGCTATCGGCGGTGACCCAAATTGGGCGTTCAAAATCTTGCAATTTACCCTCAGCCGCTAATAGCAGCACGATATCCATCCCAATACCAGCAGGCTCACCAGTTGTGATTAATAATGGCAATTTTTTTTGTATATCTTGCATCGTAACTACGCCTTTATATTTATATTAAGTCGTGAATTTTATTGTATTTTTTATGGGAAAAATAAGTACTGACACTTATATTGTATAGATGATTTTTTACTTATTACAACCGTCATCTAGAATAGATAGTTGTCTATCGGTGACGAAAAAAGCCTATTATGTGTTAAACTTTCGCTTTTCATTATAGCATTTACCAGTCAACACCGAGCTCAGGTTTTGGTACTTCAATTATAGTGGCACGTGGCGTTTTATTTGCTGTATCAGCACCCAATGAAACTCTGATATCACATACCCATTTATACCCTCTTTTATATCGACTTTTGACACATTAGGCAATCATGGCAGACAACGAAAAAACCGACGACTTACTCAATCAGACACCGCCGCACAATATCGATATTGAAAAGGCATTGCTCGCGTCCTTAATGAGTATCGAAGAGGCGTACGACAAGATTGCTGATATCGTTACCAAAGATGATTTTTATGCAGGGCGACATCAGTATATTTTTGATGCTATTGCTCATTTAGCGGCAGTCAACGAACCCTATGATACGGTCATGGTACACGACTGGCTAGAAGCACAAAAACTCCTTAAAAGTGCAGGCGGCGATAGCTACTTGGCAGATATTTTGAGTCAAAGCCCTGCGACTTTGTTTAACCTGACCGCCTATGCTCAGCGCGTCCGTGAACTATCTACTCTACGCCAACTGATTACGACTGGCAATGAGATGCTCACGCTCGCCTATAATCCTAAAGACCAGAGCGTCAGTGATATTTTAGACAGTGTTGAGGGTAAGATATTTAGCATCAATGAGCAGCATAACAAACGCGCTGAACAGCGTGGACCTGTGGGCATTACTGCTGTTTTGACCAACGTTATTGATAAGATTCAAGAGCTAAAATCCAATCCCGATGGCATGATTGGTTTACAGACGCCGTTTGCTGAGTTGAATAATAAAACCCAAGGCTTGCAGGCAGGTGACTTAATCATCGTGGCTGCCCGTCCTTCTATGGGTAAAACCACCTTTGCCATGAACTTGGCAGAAGGGATTTTATTTAACGAAGATCTGCCTGTTGTGGTGTTTTCGATGGAGATGCCTGCTGAGTCTATCGTCATGCGTTTGCTGTCCTCATGGGGCGCGATTAATCAGACGCATCTGCGTTCTGGGCAAATGAATGAAGATGAATGGGCAAAAATGATGAACGCCATTCAACACTTGCAATCTAAACATCTCTATATTGATGATAGTACTGCTTTGCCACCGTCTGAGATGCGTTCACGCTGCCGCCGTATCGCCAAAAATCATGATGGCAAGCTTGGCGCTATCGTCGTCGATTATCTCCAGTTGATGAAAGTGCCAAACCTAGATGGCAACCGTGTTGGGGAAATCTCTGAGATTTCACGGAGTCTCAAGGCGCTAGCACGTGAGCTTGAATGCCCTGTTATCGCTTTGTCGCAGCTTAACCGTAGTCTAGAAAACCGCCCTAACAAGCGCCCTATCATGTCAGATTTGCGTGAATCGGGTGCGATTGAGCAGGATGCCGATTTGATTATGTTCATCTATCGTGATGAGGTTTATAATGAGAATACAGACCACAAAGGCGTGGCTGAAATCATTATTGGTAAGCAGCGTAACGGCCCTATCGGCACCATACGTTTGGGCTTTGAAGGGCAATTTACCCGCTTTATTAACCTAACGCCAGAATACTATCAAAACGTCAGTTTCGAAAACGACGAATGATTAATCTTATAAAACTTAAGCCTAATAAAAATCATCCTGATAAAGACTGAAGCTTAATCATAAGCGAACAAATAGTTTTTAATAAAATAGCCAGTGCTGCATCAGCCCAATTGATGCAGTACTGGCTTTATAATTTCATAATTCTACTTATAAAGAAGCCAATTATGCGTACTATCACAATCAAACCACAAGCCATTACTCACAACTTAAACCAAGTTAAGAAAATGGCAGCAAACTCTAAAGTCCTAGCCATGGTCAAGTCCAATGCTTACGGACATGGTGTGGCAGCGGTATTGCCTGCATTGCAACAAGCAGACGGTGTTGGTGTTGCAACCTTGACTGAGGCGCTAGAAGCTCGGCAGTTAGGCTGGGACAAAACGATTGGTTTGATTGAAGGGGCATTTACCGCTGATGAGTGGCAGCAAGCCATTGAGCATGATATTAGCTGCGTGATTCACCATGTGCCGCAATTGCAGTGGGCACTCGACAATATCCCACCAGCCAATAGTGCGACCAGAGTGGTTTGGCTTAAATATAATACTGGTATGAACCGTCTAGGCTTCAACGCTGAAGATATTATGGCAGCGGCTAAGCGCCTGCATGAAGCGGGATATCAGCTGATACTAGCCACGCATTTTGCTAATGCCGATGACAGCACTCATCCATTAAATGCGATGCAGATACAGCGTTTTTCAGATGTATTAAGCACTTTGCAAGAGACTGTTAGCAACGATATCAAAGGCTCATTATGCAATTCAGCCGGTATCGTTAATTTTCCAGAGCATCATTATGACTGGGTACGTCCCGGCATTATTTTATATGGTAGCGCCCCTGTCATTGATAAAAGCGCGCATGAGTTAGACTTACAGCCAGCGATGGATTTCAGCGCACAAATTATCGCCCTGCAAACAGTTCAGGCAGACAATGCTATTGGCTATGGCAGTCGTTGGACAGCGCAGAAAGACACTAGAACAGCGCTGGTGAGTGTCGGCTACGGTGATGGTTACCCTCGTGTCATCAGCGATGAAGCCTATGTCACTGTTATAGATACTACCAACCATCAAAGCTACCGATGCGCGGTCATTGGACGCGTGGCAATGGATATGATTGTCATTGATGTCAGTACCGCACCAGAAGACATTGCGGTAGACAGCAAAGTAATACTGTGGGGCGATGCTCCGCACGTTGATGAAGTCGCCGCACATGCAGGTACGATTAGCTATGAGCTACTATGCCGCCTAAGCATTCGCCCAAATCGCATACAAGTATAATTATACTGACCTCATCACTATTCATGTCATGTCTGTTTGCCAGACTTATAAATCACGGCAAATTGGACATTTACATTAAGCCTAATTGCGCTATACTAAAAGTTTGTTGTCACCCCAGTATACGCACTGACGCGATGCTATTAAAGACTGATGACGTTTCACTGACTGCGATCGACTGCTAGGATTACTATGAGTTTGCGCCATTTTTTGACCTTATCTGATTTAACCAAACAAGAACTAGAAAACCTTATAAAACGCGCTAGCGAATTGCGCAAGATGCAACACGCAGGCGAGATATATCAGCCGTTTGTTGGTCGTACGCTTGGCATGATATTTGAAAAATCCTCAACCCGTACGCGCATCTCATTTGAGACGGGTATGGGTCAGTTTGGTGGTAGTGCTATCTTTTTGTCGCCAAATGATACCCAGCTTGGGCGTGGTGAGCCGCTAGAAGACTCAGCACGTGTGATCTCTAGCATGGTTGATATCATCATGATTCGTACCTTTGGTCACGAAAAAGTTGAGACCTTTGCTGAATACTCAAGCGTGCCTATTATCAATGCTTTAACTGACGAATTTCATCCTTGCCAGCTACTGGCTGATATGCAAACCTATTATGAGCATCGCGGTAGTATCGAAAATAAAATTGTCACTTGGGTTGGTGATGGCAATAATATGTGTGCATCCTATATGCAAGCAGCCCATCAGTTTGGCTTTGAGCTACGCGTCGCTGCGCCTTATGGGTTTGAGCCTGACCCTGAGCTGATGAAACGCTTCTCGCATTGCGTCAGTATTGTCGAAAACGTACAAGAAGCCGCGAAAGATTCAAACTTAATTGTCACCGATGTATGGGCAAGCATGGGACAAGAGTCTGAACAAAACACTCGTGCGCGCCGTTTTGCCGCTTATCAAGTAACGCCATCGCTATTGGACAAAGCCGATCCTGAAGTGGTATTTATGCACTGTCTGCCCGCGCATCGTGGTGAGGAGATCTCTCATGATATGCTTGACGACCCACGCTCAGTGGTATGGGATGAAGCAGAAAATCGCTTACATGCGCAAAAAGCCTTGATGGAATTTTTGCTAAAAGATAAAATTAAACTTTAAACAATGTAGCCATAATCTATTTATGGAAGAGTAAGTACGAAAAAGGCAGACCACATTTAGTGTGATCTGCCTTTTTATTTTATGATGAACGATAAGCCACTGCTTAACCGATTTTTAACGAGTAAGCATTTTTTAACGAATAAGTGTCGTCACACCATTACTACCTGCTTTCAGCAATACATCAGCTTGATTGGCCGCAAAAATACCATTACACACGACACCCACAATATTATTCAGCTCTTTTTCAAGCGCTATCGGATTACTAACATCCAAATCATAAGTATCTAAGATGACGTTGCCATAATCAGTCACAAAATCTTCGCGGTAAACTGGCTCACCGCCCATACGGGCTAATTGCCGTGCGACATAAGAACGTGCTTGCGGCAGTACCTCAATAGGAACAGGAAACTCGCGACCTAGCACCTCAACGCTTTTGCTTTCATCAACCATACATATAAATTTGTTAGAAGCCGCTGCCACGATTTTCTCACGAGTGAGCGCGCCGCCGCCGCCTTTTATCAATTGCAAATGCTCATTGACCTCATCTGCCCCATCGATATAAATATCAAGCGTACCAGCAAAGTTCAAATCGACTATTTCAATACCAAGGGCACGAAGTTTGTCTTCAGTGACCTGTGAGCTAGCCACCGCGCCAGCAAGCTTTACAGTTGGCAATAATTCAATCAAACAGTTGACCGTACTGCCTGTGCCTACTCCAAGTATCATGTCATCTTCGATATAACTTAGAGCCGCTTTGGCTGCGGCTTGCTTTTGTGCTTGCTGATCACTCATCATAAATCCTTGGAAAAATAAACGTATCGCTTTAAAAAAAGTAAAGGGTAAAAAGGTAAAATACGCCGCCATTATACCCGATGAGCTTAATGGATGTCAGCGTAATAGCCACGCTAATCGCAAGACATTCACTCAAATTTTAAAATGAAGACAGATAAGGCAACCAAACAACCAAAGCCAGTAGCGTGACCAATAGTACGGGCGGGGTAATAAGCAGTCCAATCTTCATATACTGCCCCCAACTGATTTTATAGTCTTTTTCTGCCAATACATGGAGCCACAATAAAGTTGCAAGGCTACCTATAGGTGTGAATTTCGGCCCCAAATCATTACCAATCACGTTAGCATAAATCATCAGCTCTCGAGTGGCATCAGGTACTTGCGCACTATCAATCGCCAGTGCACCTACTAAAGTAGACGGCATATTATTCATGACAGAGGCTACAATAGCAGAGAGGAATCCCGTTCCTACTGTTGCGATGACCGTACCCTGCTGCCCTAGCCAATTCAAAACTTGAGCACCATAGGCAGTCAATCCTGCATTGCCCAAGCCATAAACCACCAAGTACATACCGATGGAAAATAATACTATTTGCCAAGGCGCTTGACGCAGGATATCAGATACAGAAACAACAGCATCACGCCCTCCTCGCCACCAGCGACCTGCAATTGCCATTAATATTAACGCCGCCACTCCTGTCACCAAGGAGATAGCAATGCCCAATGACTCAGTCGTAAAGTAGGCAATAAGTAGCAACGCGAGCAACGGAAAGGCCGCTTTAAAGACCAGCGGATCTTCAATCGCAGACTCGGGTGCACTCAAATCAGCAATGGAGTAGTGTTTTGGAATGTGCCGCGCATAGACTACCCATAATACGGCGAGCGTCGCCAATACAGAGACAATATTGACCGGTATCATCACTGCTGCATAACGACCAAACCCAATGTCAAAATAATTAGCACTAACAATATTGACCAGATTAGAAGTGACTAACGGTAGACTTGCGGTATCAGCAATGAAACCTGTTGCGATAATGAAAGCCAAAGCAGATGGTGGTGAGAATTTAAGACGTAGTAAGATAGCGATAACAATTGGGGTCAATAGCAATGCTGCCCCATCATTGGCAAACAATGCCGAGATAAACGCACCTAAAATCACAATCATAGGAAATAGCAAACGTCCTTGCCCATTGCCAAGCCTAGCCACATGCAGTGCTGCCCAGCCAAAAAATCCTGCTTTATCTAAGATAAGCGAGATGATGATAAGCGCCACAAAGGTAAAAGTCGCATCCCAAACGATGTCCCACACAATGCCAATATCGGAGAGCTGTACCACGCCAAAAGCCAAGGCGACCAATGCGCCGCCCATTGCACTCCAGCCAATACCCAGTCCTTTGGGCTGCCATATCACTAAAACCAAAGTCACGATAAATATCATCAATGCGATCATTGAGTAACCTTTTTAGGCTTAATTATTATAAGAACAATTATGTAAGAGCAAGTATTAGAAAATGAAGTATTAGAAAATAAATTAGAGTGATTTTTGATTGACGCGCTGCGACAGCTCCTCTGCGCTTTCTACTCGTTCAGAGTAACGGTCAGTCAGATAGGCTGAGCGTCCACGAGTCAGCCAAGTGAATTTTACCAACTCCTCACAAACATCCACGAGACGCAAATATAAAGGAGACTTATCCATACGATCATCGTCGTTAAATTCCAAAAAGGCTTTAGGAATAGAGGACTGATTGGGTATGGTAATCATCCGCATCCAACGCCCAAGAATGCGCAACTGGTTAACCGTATTGAAGCTTTGGCTGCCACCGCTGACTTGCATCACTGCCAAAGTTTTGCCTTGGGTTGGACGCACACCACCTAATGACAATGGAATCCAGTCAATTTGTGCTTTCATAATACTGGTCATACTGCCATGACGCTCTGGGCTCACCCAAAGCATACCTTCTGACCACAGCGCCAACTCTCGCAGCTCTTGTACTTTTGGATGATTGGCATCAACAGCATCAGGCAATGGTAAACCCGTCGGATCAAAGGTTCGAACCTCACAACCATACCAACGCAATAGACGGCTCGCTTCTTCACTGGCCAGTTTAGAGAATGAGCGCTGGCGTAGAGAGCCATATAGCACCAATATTCTTGGCGCATGGCGCGGGTCATGTGTACCAATTAAAGACTCAATATCGATAGGCTGTATACTGTCTACATCAATATTGGGCAAATCACCCAAATCGACTACATCTAAATCTGCTGTTTTATTTGCCATGATAAATCATTTCCCCATCTTCTTTAGTAAAGCTGCTCACGGGATTCTCTAATAATTCAAATACGCGTTCTGAGGGGCGGCATAATGCCGCGCCTTTATTGGTGACCACGATAGGGCGATTGATTAAAATGGGATGGGCAATCATCGCATCAATGATTTGATCGTCAGACAGTTCAGAACTGTCTAATCCTAGCTCATCATTGACAGGCTCTTTGCTTCGTAACAGCTCTCTTGGTGAAAGGTTTATCTTTGCCAACAGCTCAACTAAATAATCACGGCTTGGTGGGGTTTTAAGGTATTCAATCACTTCTGGATTTTCGCCTGATGCTTTCATGATGGCCAATGTATTGCGAGAAGTACCGCATTTTGGATTGTGAAAAATTATTGATGTCATAGTAATTTTACCTATATTTATGAATATGCTTAGGGTATGTCCCAAATCTTAAAAAAATTGGCTAAATGAGCTAAAAATGATGATACGCCCTAGTATTAAAGAGATTTATTGAACCCGTTATTGGCTTACTGATGGTTTGAAAGACTGTCTGCATCAGCAGGTTTAGCACGCTCACATCCGCTCAAACTGTCCATCAGAGACGCACATAATTCTGGATGTCCTGCACAACAATCTTGCAATAGAAACTGAATAACCTCCTCCATATGTGACAGTGAGGCGCGATAAATTATCTGCCGACTGTGCCGTTGAGACACCACCCACCCTGCACGAGCCAGCACCGATAAATGCGCTGACATCGTGTTATGTGGCACAGACAGTTGACGAGCAATTTCACCTGCTGGCAGACCAACGGGCTCTTGGCTGACAAGCAACCTAAAGGCCTTGAGACGAGTATCTTGAGAGAGCGCAGCAAAGCTTGCGATAGCATTTATTATTTCCATATGTCCAATAATACAGACATATGGAAATAATTCAATATTTTATTTAAAAAATATTGAGATAAAACCAACCCTATCTTTCATCAAAAATTGAAATCGCTGCAAAAACTGCAATAGGGTCTTGCAAGACCGTTAAAATCAGCATAGGCTAATCTATTTAATTTTCTATTCATCCACACTTTTTATTAGGGGACATTATGCTGTCACATTGGGTACGAGCCATCTTGCAAGCCACCGTCTATGACGTGGCAATTCAAACACCACTTGAAGCGGCACCCAAGCTGACCCAACGTTTTGCTAATGACATTCGTTTTAAACGCGAAGACTTGCAACCGGTCAAATCCTTTAAATTGCGTGGTGCCTATAATCGAATTAGTCAATTAAGTGATGAGCAAAAAGCCCACGGCGTCATTTGTGCCTCAGCAGGTAATCATGCCCAAGGGGTTGCTTATTCTGCGCGTAAACTTGTCCTAAACAATATCATCGTGATGCCGACCACCACCCCTGACATCAAAGTAGATGCCGTTAAAGCACTAGGCGGCAATGTCGATTTGTATGGTGATAGCTTCGATGAAGCCAACCGTTATGCAATCAATCGCGCTGAAACAGAAGGTCTGACCTTTATCCCACCTTACGATGATGAATTGGTCATTGCCGGGCAAGGCACCATTGGTCTTGAGCTCACCCAGCAATGGCGCAACATGGATTATGTGTTTGTTGCGGTTGGTGGTGGTGGTCTCATCTCAGGTGTCGCGGCATTTTTGGGCGAAGTTGCCCCGCATGTCAAAGTGATTGCGGTGGAAGCAGAGCAATCAGCTTCTCTTAAAGCGGCGCTTGAAGCCAATGAGCGCGTTAAGCTTGAGCAAGTTGGACTGTTCGTCGACGGCGTGGCAGTTGCTCAAATCGGCGAATTGCCATTTGAAATTATCCGTATGCAAAAGAGTGATAAATCAGGTCCTTTAGTCGAGCCTGAAGTGGTGACTTGTACCAATGACGAAGTATGTGCAGCGGTTAAAGACATCTTTGAAGAAAATCGCAGTATCGTTGAGCCTGCGGGTGCGTTACCCGTTGCTGGTATGAAAAAATATATCGAAGCCCATAATTTACAAGGTAAAAACTGCGTCGGTATTATTTGCGGTGCCAATATGAACTTTGACCGCCTACGCTATATCGCTGAGCGTACTGAGATTGGTGAGAAAAAAGAAGCCATCTTTGGTGTGACGATTCCTGAGCAGACAGGCGCTTTCTTAAATTTCTGTCGTAGCTTACATGGACGCAATATTACTGAGTTTAATTATCGCGCCGATAGTAAAAAATCACCTGACTCTATGGAACCTGCATCAATATTTGTCGGTATCGCGCTAAAAGAAGGCGACAAAGAGCGTAAAACCATTCGTACCCAATTGGCAGCTGATGGCTATACAGCTCATGATTTGACCGATGATGATATTGCCAAATCGCATATCCGCCATTTGATTGGTGGTCATGCGCATGTCGCAAACGAGCAATTATTAAGTGTGGTTTTCCCTGAACGTCCAGGGGCATTGCTGAAGTTTCTAGAAAAACTGGGTGATGACTTTAATATCACTTTGTTTCATTATCGCAATCATGGTGCCGCCGAAGGTCGCGTACTGGTCGGTTTGCAAGCGTCTGAAGGTAACTCTCGTCAATTACAAGACGCGTTACTCGATATCGGCTATGACTGCACCATGCTCAATGACAATATTGGTTATCAATTATTTTTGAAATAAAAATAAACTATTAATCCATCAATGGCTGTTTGTTAATTATCAAAAATCCGCCATTGATAAATGAACAGTGATTATGCATTGGTAGCTTTTATTAATTCATAGCGACCATGATGAGGTGGTAAACCGTGACTCAAAAGATATTGATCTTTGTATTATTACTGGTTTTAGCACTTTTGGGTTATAAGGTGCTGCAACCTAAAAACACGACCAGTAACCCTATCGCTGACGTTGCGACTGATACTCCAGTTGACGCTGCTTTTACCTCAACTGATCTGGATGATATACCGCCAACGTACGTCGACTCAGATGCAACGTCAACATCAGTCTCGGTAGTAAAACCAGTACTCACGTCGTCAGCATCAGCATCAAGCTTTACCTGTGATGGCAGGAAGCATTGCTCTCAGATGACGTCATGCGCAGAAGCCACTTACTTTGTACAACACTGCCCGAATACCAAAATGGATGGTAATAATGATGGTATCCCATGTGAGCAGCAATGGTGTCACTGATTTTATATCAAATATAAACTGAGAACAGCATGCATACTCCTGCTATTTTTGCCGAAGAAAACCTAGAAAACATTATTGGATTTATCGCAGCCAACCCCTTAGCGACCTTGGTTGCTCAAACCAAAGATGGCATCGAAGCCTGCCATATACCGCTCTTCTGGCATAACGATAACTTTATGCCTGATGCTAGTGTTGGTGTTGGTGTTGGTGTTGGTGTTGGTGTTGGTGTTGGTGTTGGTGTTGGTGTTGGTTCTGATATTAACTCTAATGCTCAGCACGGCTATCTTTACGGTCATTTCGGTCGTAAAAATCCTATTTATCAGAACACCTTACCAGATACTGCGTGGTTAATTATTTTTCAAGATTCTGGACACTATATCAGCCCCAACTGGTATCCTAGCAAAGCGAAAACCCATAAAGAAGTGCCCACTTGGAACTATCAAAGTGTCCATATTCAATCTAAAATTGAGCTGCTTGAAGACGCCGATACGCTGAAATGGATATTAGCAACCATGACTGCACGGCAAGAGGTGCTATCCGACCATCCTTGGTCATTAGATGAGGCACCTGCTACTTATATCGATGCTATGTGCCAAGGGATTATTGGCTTTAAGCTGCCCATCGATTCTATACAAGCCCAATTTAAATTAAGCCAAAATAAAACCGTAGAAAATATCACAGGTGTGATTAATGGTTTAGCGCAGTTAAAGACAAATGATGCGGCAGAAATGGCGATGAAAGTTGCCAATCAGAATAATGGCTAAGACGAGACTTTCTCTCTTTACCATAAAAATCTATTTTTAAACATTTTGATAGCGCAAGGCTCTTTCAATTTGCAAAAAAGCCACCATTATTATTATCTTACTTTATGGATATCGATGAGGTTTTGATGAGTAAACACAACAAAAACCACAATCAGCCTAACCATAGCCAACCTGATGTCGTGCGTATGCGTCTCGATAAGTGGTTGTGGGCAGCACGATTTTATCGCACTCGCAACCTTGCTAAAGAAGCCATCGAAAGCGGACGGGTACATTATGCGGGTAGCCGCGTAAAGACCAGTAAAGAGATTATGATTGGCGATGAACTACAGATTCGTCAAGGCTCAGCCACTGCCATGACTGAAAAGACCGTCGTCGTTGAAGCACTAACGGCGCAACGTGGTAATGCGCTCGCCGCTGAAGTCTTGTATTCAGAGACTGAAGAAAGCGAAGAGCGCCGCGCTTATCATGCTGAGCAGCGCAAACTTGCCAATCTTGCACGGCCTGATAATAAGCCCAACAAAAAAGAGCGCCGTGACCTTCAACGCTTTAAGCACAAACAAGAATAAGCTGGTCAAAGTACGACCTTAGATTATAAATAATATCATCGAAAATTCGTGAACAGATGACCGTATTGTTTAGCTTCTACTCTTGCCATTCAAGGCATTAAACGTTACGCTGACAGCCGATTTACTTAATTAATTGCATGCTAATAAAAGCCGCACCAACATGCCGGTCTCTTATAGCATGTTTTTTTGTTATACAAGGTCATATTATGCTGATGAAAACCTGTACCCCATCTTCTGTATTATTGGTTTGTTTGGGAAATATTTGCCGATCGCCAACGGCTGAAGAAGTCTTTCGTCAGCAAGCAGCGATTGCTGGATTGTCAATCAAAGTAGATTCAGCGGGAACGAGTGACTCGCATATTGGTCATGCGCCCGACACTCGCTCGCAACGCCATGCAAAAGCGCATGGTTATAAAATCAATAAACTGGTCGCACGCCAAGTCAGTGCCGATGACTTTCGTGATTTTGATTTAATTCTAGCGATGGATACACAGAATTTAGCTGATTTACAAGCCATCAAAGACAGCTTGATAGAGACAGAAGACAATTTGGCCAAGTTGGCTTTATTTAGTGAAGAAGATCCTACTTATGGCGGCGACGATGTGCCAGATCCTTATAAAGGCGATGGTGATGACTTTGAAGAAGTGATCGAGCGTATTGAGTCAAGCGCACAAGCGTGGATTGAAAGCTGGAAAGCTTGCTAACGATAAAGCTAACTTTCTGCCACCTTTTTATCTTTCATCCTTTATAATAAACACTGTGTAATCCATTATCTATCTGCCACATGGGCTATGTTATGACCTCAGTTTCACGCTTGGATTCTAGTACTCAATTTGCCATGACCACTGATTTGCCAGCAGGCTTATTGACCCGTGAATTAGTCGATTTGTCACATGGTAATACCATGGCCTTAGCATGTGTTGCGGATACTGTCGTGACACTGACGGCTGAAGCACAGCTTGACGATTTTATGGCAAATTATACAAAAGACATAGCGCAAAATAAGCCATTATTTGTGTTGTCTGGCGGTAGCAATGTATTATTACCAGCGCATCTGAATGCTATCGTATTGCAGCCCGAAATGCGCGGTATCAGCCTAACCGCTCAGACAGATAGCCACGTCGATATCGCAGTAATGGCAGGTGAAAACTGGCATGACTTGGTGGTATATACGGTCAGTCAAGGTTGGTATGGGCTAGAAAATCTGGCACTAATCCCGGGGCTAACTGGCGCAGCACCCGTACAAAATATCGGTGCCTATGGTGTCCAACTAGAAGACTGCTTACAGTATGTACGAGCCTATCACTTACCCACTCAAACTTGGCATCATCTCACAGCCGCCGACTGCAAGTTTGGCTATCGTGACAGCATTTTTAAACGTGCACCTAACACTTGGTTAATCAGCTGTGTTGGATTCAGATTACATACCGATGCAACCAAAATCCTAGCCAGCTATGGTGATGTGCAAACCGTTTCACAACGCTATGCCGAGCAAGACTATCGTACGCAGCCAGTGCCTGCGGATATCATGCAAGCGATTATCGATATTCGTCAACAAAAACTCCCTAATCCCAAGCAGCTGCCAAATTGTGGTAGCTTTTTTCAAAACCCCATTATTTCTCAATCGCACTTTACTGCTTTACAATCGACCTACCCTACTATCGTCGGCTACGCTATGCCTGATGCCATGGTAAAGGTTGCGGCAGGCTGGTTGATTGAACAGACAGGCTTGAAAGGTGGTGGTATTGCACCGATTGTCACCCATCAGCATCAAGCCTTGGTGCTGACCAATCATGCCCCTTATCACGCCACTCAAGATGATGTAGCAGATGCCCAACGACATATCGTCGATACGGTTTATGAAAAATTTGCAATTCAGTTAGCGCGTGAGCCAGTTTGGGTAAATACTGACGGCTCTATTGGGTATGATGAGCATGTGGTCTAAGCGGCTATTATCTAAGCGACTATGGCGTTATTACCTGCGTTCAGCTGAGCGTATGATAAAACTATTTCGCATTATTAATATTACCTTTTTACTTGGTTCAACGACTGTTATTTTAGTACTCATCAGTCTATTCACGCCGCTGTTCTCCCAAGCGATTGTTTATCTATTTACGCTTTTGCCATTGCCCAGCCTACCCTCTACTGCCTTGAGTTCACCGCCTACCGCTTATGTGGTGTTAGGCGGCGGACTAACCAATGATCATGACAATCAAATTATTCTTAATAGCTACAGCCTCAACCGTGCCCGTACCGCTGCCAGCGCTTATCACGACTTACCCCTACCTATTGTACTAAGCGGTGCTGAAGCGCCGTGGCTCGGTCAATGGCTCATTGAGCATGGTATTGATGGGCTGATAAGCGAAAATGCCAGTATGAATACCTGCGAAAATGCGCGTTTTACCGCCAAACGTATTCCATTGCGTCATGTGTATCTCATTACTGACAGCTACCATATGGCACGTGCTCGTAGACAGTTTGCCTTAAACGGTATCAATAGCACACCACTTAGCGCCCCTTTACCAGTGAGCCGTGACTGGATGAAACCTGCGCAAAACTTAAGTCATTCTCGACGCGCTGTTTATGAGGTTGCCGCTTATTTACGCGATGTGATACGTCCTCAAATGAATTGTCGTCATGCCAACGACGTGACCTCACAGCAGCTGTTAACCCCTAGAGGTAACGCAGCAAAAAAACCTGACGAATAAAGTTAAATACAAGCAGGTAGCCAGTTCAATATCTTCTGAGAACTAACCCTAATCTCTACCGGTCATCCACTATACTTATGATGAGTGTATAATAATAAAAGAAAATGCTATTTAAGAGAGTTACCATGCTCAGTATATTTTTGTTAATTCCATTGAGTCTCATGCTATTTGTGGTTGCCATCTGGGCGGTACGCTATGCGGTCAAATCAAACCAGTTTGAAGATTTGGACAATGCATCACAGCGCATCATATTGGATGATCGCCAAGAGCGACGGCAAACCATACAGGCTCATGATTACTCAGCGCCTATTTCACAGAATGACGATACCACAGCGACTGATATAGTCGCTGATGATAAGGTGAGCCATCCTGATATAGAGTCAATTGATCATGCTGACCTTGATAAACAGCCAAAAATCTAGCATTGAGCCACCTTATCTATAGTAGAAGATATTGAAAGTGTGAATATATGGCAACCGATCGCAAATAGTACGACTTAGTACATTGAACGAGGTGGATGCCATAACCACTTATCAAGGCTTGGACTATCTGCGCAGCCTACTGTTAAGTGTTGGTTAAATGCCGATTATATGCGTAGGTTTGCTTTTCATTTTTTAGGAGAATCGCCCATGACCACCGCTTTACTTATTGCGGCACTACTAATGGGATTTTTTGGTTCACCGCATTGCTTAGGCATGTGTGGCGGTCTGGTGACAGCATTTGGGCTATCGATGAAAGACGTCAGCCCGACCAAACGCCGTGCTCTTGTGGCAACTTACCATTTAGGTCGTTTGACCAGTTACGCATTTTTAGGTTTGATGGCAGGATTGATTGGCACCACTGTGCTAGAACCCTTAATGAAAGGTAACAGTACGCCACGTATCTTGCTAGGCTTGGTGTTAGTATTCGTTGGCGTGACCATGCTTGGCGCACCATTTTTAAAAAATCTTGAGCGTTTTGGTATGCGATTTTGGCAATATCTCAGCCCACTTCGTCAAAAAGTATTTCCACTCAATACCTTTCCGCGAGCATTAACGGCTGGACTGCTTTGGGGATTTTTGCCTTGCGGATTGGTTTACGGTGCATTATTGATTGCAGTAGTCGCTCACAATCCACTAAGCGGTGCAGCACTCATGTTTGTGTTTGGCTTAGGAACCGTACCGATGCTAGTCGCCACGCACGAAACCGTTGGCTGGTTACGTGACAAGATTGGACGTTTTCGCTTGAGACAGCTTAATGGCGCTGTCATGGTATTATCTGGCTTAGCCGTTGTGTTTGTCCCTATAGCAATGTCTAGCATGCATGGTGGGCATGATATGTCCAATATGCAAGGCGATCATATGCAAATGAGCGATTCAGAAATGACGGATATGCCGATGGATACAAATATGGATCACAGCAGCCATCATATGATGCCAACTGATAACAGCACAACTCCCCAAGATATGGATCATAGTATGCATGATATGAGTGATGGCGCGATCAACATGAACCACGATGAACATTCTGAAATGATGCAACAAGCTCAATAGAATCATCGACAATAGATATTGTTAAAATATAAAATCATTTAACATCAAAATCCATCATATAAAAAAGCCCTCAACATCATGATTGATGTTAAGGGCTTTTATGATTCCGATAGCTGTACACTATCGTAGAACTGACGGCTTATAAATCACTATTCTTGCCACTGCTCAAGGGTAAACTTAGTATCTAAATGCTTCTCTAGCGCTGGTATATTAAAAGCATCATCTTCACTCACAAAACTAATGCTGATGCCTGTTTGTCCAGCACGACCCGTACGACCAATACGATGCACGTAATCATCTGGCTGATCAGGCAAGGTATAATTAACCACGTGGCTAACATCATCGACATGGATACCGCGTCCTGCGACATCAGTTGCCACCAAGACAGAAGCATGACCATCTTTAAAACGCTGTAAATACTTTTCGCGTTTTTGTTGAATGACATCGCCTGACAACATCACAATTTTATGCGCTTGACGCAGCTTATGATAGAGACGCTTGACTTGGTCTTTACGATTGGCAAAGACAATCACTTTATCCACTGCCGTATCACTGATGATACGCTGCAACGCTTCTAATTTTTGATCTTCTGTCAGTAAGTAAAAGTGCTGATCGACTAACTCACTGGTTTTATGTTCTGGCTCGATTTCAACAAACTGCGGCTCATGCAACCAGCGATAGGCTAGATTCATCACATCTTGGTTAAAGGTGGCAGAAAACAGTAAGCTTTGACGGTCTGTATTGGCTGGCATCCGACCGACCAAACGCTTGATGTCAGGGATAAAACCCATATCTAGCATTCGATCTGCTTCATCTAACACCAGTACTTCCACTCGATCTAAATAGACCATGCCTTTATTGGCAAGATCAATCAAACGACCAGGTGTCGCGACCAAAATATCAACGTATTGACGCTCAAGCTCATGCTGCTGAGTCTCATAATTGGTGCCACCCATAATACAAACACTGTGTAGCGAAGTATATTTGGTCAAAGCGATACAATCATCAAATATTTGCTGAGCAAGCTCGCGAGTGGGCGCCATAACAACGGCACGTGGCTCACCCAAATAACGCTCTTCATCATTGCTGAAAGGACGTTTAAGCAAGGCTTCCATAATAGTCAATAGAAAGGTTGCCGTCTTACCAGTACCCGTCTGCGCCTGTCCAATAGCATCTTGATTTGCCAACGTATGCGGTAATATTTGTGCTTGTATGGGCGTTAATGCCGTAAAACCTAGATCGCTTACGGCACGTAAGGTCGGTGCTGAAAGTGGCAAATCAGTAAACGTGGTAAAATTACTCAAAAAAATATCCTTTTAAATTAATCACTTGTTCATTACTAATAATAAGTAGACTCATGATAAATAAGCTCATGATAACCCGTTATATTGCTGTCTAAATTAAGCAGCAACAATAATATGAAATCTATATATAGCTGACTGAGATACGGGCATAAAAAAAGCCAAGCCTAACGCTTAATCCCACCAAACATGCTGATTTTGACTCAACATGGGTAAGATAAAACGGGCTTGACTCAGTAGTATATCAGTAGTGTCTACAGACATTATAGCTAAACCGCTCTAATGACTGGATAGATTACTCTTCTACTTTTCTGACTTCTTCAGCTTGAAGGCCTTTATCACCTTCTACTACGCTGAATTCGACTTTTTCGCCATCTTTTAGAGAACGATAGCCATCACCTTGAATCGCGCGGAAATGGACAAAAATATCTTCTCCGCTGTCACGTTGAATGAAGCCAAAGCCTTTTGAGTCATTAAACCACTTAACGATACCTTGCTCACGAGCTGACATAATATTGCTTCCTAAAAAAGTCCGCTTAGCCCCAAATTCCTTTGCAACATTGCATATAAACGGGATCTAAGATGATGAAATCAAAAACTTAAGAGTACTATCCTCACTACTGTTATCTACATATCGCACCTATAGCAAATAACGGTATGTACCAACACAGTGAGTATTTACAAACATAACGACTGCCTTACTGATTGCTCTACTTCGGCAGTAGCAACAAACTTGCAATAATTATTGCATAAAAAATATCATAGCACGGGTTTTTAGCAACATAAAGACTTTTAACATGATTTTTTGGCTTTAGCTTTATTTTTCATGTAATTTTTTTATAACCTCGTCATCAAGCTGTTATCATAAAGAGAAAGGTTTGATTAAACTGTGCAATTTTACGCTTATGCCATTTCATGCTTATACAGTATCTAAACCTTATAACAAATAATAAATCCTCAACCTCGTTTCATCGTTATAGAGACCATTATGACCTCTCCTTCTCAGTCTATACCAACCGTCACGCCTTCAAAGCAAAATGCCGATAAAACACTCACTCATAAGTTATTGCTCGTTAATGGGGTCAATTTGAATTTATTGGGTAAGCGCGAACCTGAGATTTATGGTCATACGACACTAGCAGATATCGAGGAACGTCTGATCGCACGTGCAGCTCAGTACGGTATTGAATTGATATGTATACAATCCAATCATGAAGGTAATCTGATAGATGACATTCAATATCATGGACTTTTAGCGGATACCACGCTGCAAGTAGATGCCATTATCATTAACCCAGCCGCCTTTACTCATACCTCGGTTGCGTTACGTGATGCGCTCTTGGCCACACAAAAACCGTTTATCGAGGTACACTTATCCAATGTGCATGCGCGCGAGCCTTTTCGCCATCATTCTTATCTAAGCGATGTCGCCGTCGGTGTTATTTGTGGTTTGGGGCATCTGGGTTATCAAATGGCATTGTCCTACTGGCTTGATAGCCTCTACTCTGTCACAATCAGCGATTAATGCTTAATCCTGATTACCGAAAATCATGAATTGTATAACTATACTTTATCAATAGCACACGAGTTAAACAGCAATTGTTTGACTAAAATACTAAAATTATGACTGAGCAAACAATCCACTACATGGTGATATGAATGGCAAAATCGTCTGGAAAGCGCTTTATGAAATTGGCTGGCATGACAGCAAGCATTGCCGGCAAAGCAGCTAAAAACTCATTTAAGCACCTCTCAAGTGACGAAGAAAAACGTTTGCAAGCACGCTCAGAGCTGATGCAAGATGTGGGCATTCAGATAGCCGAAACGTTGGGTGAAATGAAAGGCGCGGTGATGAAAGTCGGACAAATTGCCTCGCAATATAAAGACGTGTTCCCACCAGAAGTGGCGACAGCATTAGAAAAGCTGCAAAAAGATGCGCCGCCCATGCCCTATGCGCAGATACGTGCACAAATCGAGCGCGAGCTTAAAGCGCCTGTTGCAGAATTATTTAGCGAATTTGAAGAAACACCGTTTGCGGCGGCTTCCATCGGTCAAGTGCATAAAGCCGTTTTGCCATCTGGTCAAAAAGTGGTGGTTAAAGTTCAATATCCTGATGTCGATGAAAACTGTGATAGTGATCTCAAACAAGTACGCATGGCACTGAAAATCGCGGGTGTGCTCAATATGAGCAAACAGTTGCAAGAGCAACTATTCAACGAGATTCGCCAAAGTTTACATGATGAATTGGACTATATTAAAGAAGCGCATAACTTACGAGTGTTTGGCGCATTTCATGCAGAAGACAAAGGTCTTATCATTCCTAAAGTCATTAGTAGCCACTCTTCTAAACGGATTTTAACCCTAACAGAAGAGATGGGAGAAACCCTAACCGTCGCGGCGACTTGGGACAATGATATCAAACAACACATAGCCAAGCGCCTGTTCCACTTTACCGCAGGACAACTATTTGGCTTATACCGTATGCACTGTGACCCACATCCTGGCAACTTTGCCTTTCGCAAAGATGGCAGTGTGGTGGCTTATGATTTTGGCGGTATTCGTAGCTATAGTGACAGCGAAGTTCAATTGTTCCGCCGTTTTGCTAAGCATGCCATTAAAGGAGATGTGACTGCCCTTGAGCAGGACCTCATCGCTCTTGATATTCGCCGTGTTGACGATAAAAATATCCCCGGAGAGTTTTATGAGAAATGGCTATCCATTGGGCTAAAGCCTCTGTCTATTCAACCTTATCAACAAGGCGCTTTTGATTTTGGTCAAAGTCAAGTTCATCACGAAGTCATTGCTCAAATGCGGACGTCGTTGAAGTACTTTGGTCAATTCCAACCTTCTGCAACCACCATGATGCTAGATCGCACAGTGTCAGGACAATACTGGAACTTAGTCAACCTCGGTGTTGAAATTGACTTATCACCGCTCGTTAGTGAATACATTGATGTATAACGATATAAAATATAAATATTTACGAAAGCAGACAACGCACAAACACTACTAAATATGCAAAGCGTGTCCACAACGATCACAGAATTCTGCTGCAATGGCATGACCGAACTTGCCACAATTAGGACAGGTGACGGGATTGAGTTGCGGACGCATATTACGTGCCAGCTCAGAAGTAAAAATCCCCGTTGGCACTGCAATAATCGAATAACCCGTAATCATGACCATGCTCGCAATCGCTTGACCTAACGGCGTTTTGGGTGACATATCACCGTAACCGACCGTGGTCATGGTGACGACTGCCCAGTAGATAGACAGCGGAATACTGGTAAAGCCATTTTCAGGGCCTTCTACCACGTAAATAATCGAGCCGAAAATCGTGACCAATAATACCAGCGACAAAAAGAATACCGTGATTTTTTGCTGACTGGTTTTAAGCGCCGAGGCCAAAAATCCCGCTTGTTGCATATAAGCTTTGAGCTTGAGTACGCGAAACACACGTAAAATACGCAAAACCCGTATCACTAATAGATACTGTACCCCCACAAACATAAGGCTTAGGTAACTTGGTAGCACAGACAATAAATCGACTACCCCAAAAAAACTAAAGACGTAACGCACCCGGTTAGGCGCTGAAAACAACCTGAGCGCATACTCTATCGTGAATAAAATGGTAAAAAACCATTCAGCATAGAAGAATATAGTGCCATATTGCAGGCGCATGTATAGCACACTGTCAAGCATGACCACAGCCACACTGGTCAAAATCGCAATCAATAATACAATATCAAAAAGTTTACCCAAACGGGTATCTGTGCCTTCAATAATAATATGAATGCGGTTGCGCAGGTGGGTAATGGCTTCAGCCGTCGGTTGCTTCATATAGTCAGTAGTATCGAGTCAGTAGCGATATAAAATTAATGGCTTGATGGCAACCAATGATTTAAAATACGCTGGATAAGGCCAAGTTAGTCAAAATAGATAAAATTGGTTTATAATATTGCTCACAGGTCACATGTGAATACAATCACTAAGTTGCCACAGTGTAGCAAAAAAGCACTCTCAACAAAATACAAATCGTTAACGTGTCGGTAGCTCTGTTACTTTAAAGAGATAGTGCAAGCTATATCATAGAAACAGGTGATCTGAGGTGTGTCATCATGCAGATTGAAAAATCTTAAAATGTATAAATACTCTTATTCATGACACACTCATAGTAAAAGATTGTTATTAAACACTTGTTTTAAGCACAATAAATAATACGCAAAACTTAAGGATGTTATATGGCAGGCCATTCAAAATGGGCAAATATTAAACACCGTAAAGCCCGTCAGGATGCGGTAAAAGGTAAAGTATTCACTAAAATTATTCGTGAAATTGTCTCTGCTGCCAAGCAAGGTGATCCTGACCCTAACAAGAATCCGCGCCTACGTGCTGTCATTGAAAAAGCCCTATCTGTCAATATGACACGAGACACCATCAACCGTGCAGTAGCTCGTGGTACAGGCGGTGATGACAATGACAATATGGACGAAGTAAGCTATGAAGGCTATGGTATCGGCGGCGTCGCAGTACTTGTCGAAACCTTGACTGACAATCTTAACCGAACAGTCAGTGAAGTACGCCACGCCTTTACCAAAAATGAAGGCAATCTGGGTACTACTGGCTCGGTCGCTTATCTATTTAATAAGCGTGGTGAAATCATCTTTAATGATACAAGCCTAGAAGATGAAGTCATGCTAGTGGCATTAGATGCAGGCGCGCTTGATATCGAGAATGATGGTGACAGCTTGCTCGTCATCACTGAATGGGAAAATTTCGGTCATGTTAAAGATGCGCTTAATGCTGCAGGTTTGGTCTCTGACAATGCTGAAGTGACCATGGCACCGTCTACCAGTGCTGAAATAGACAATGTCGATGATGCACTAAAAGTCATGAAAATGATTGATATGTTAGAAGATATCGATGATGTGCAAGAGGTTTATAGCAATGTGAACTTTTCTGCTGACGTAATGACCCAGCTCGAGCAATAGTTTTATCCAGCAAGCCTTTATGTCTCACACATCAAAAAGCCAAACGTTTAAAACGTTTGGCTTTTTTTGTTTAGCAATATGTGACGAACGCTTCGCTCCTACTAGGTTTTGCAAGTGACACCTTCGAGAGCTAGCAAGTATGTTTTCTTATCTAGTCCGCCTGTATAGCCACCAAGCTTACCATCGCTAGCAATGACACGATGACACGGAACGATAATGCTAAAAGGGTTTTTACTATTAGCATTAGCAACCGCGCGAAACCCTTTGGGACTAGCGACATTTTGTGCCAGTGTCGCGTAGCTTATTGTTTCGCCATAGCCAATATCTTGTAACGCTTCCCAAACTCGTTGCTGAAACTTGGTTCCTAAGCTTATATCTAATGGCAAATCGAATGCCTGACGATCACCTTTAAAATACGATTTTAATTGCGCTATAGTCTCTATGAGTAGCGCTTGGGCAGTTTCATTTTCGCTTAGGCTGTCCTCATTGATGAACGTAAAGCTCTGATCGACAAGCCCATAATGCTTTTTAAGTTTAGGAATAGATTTTGAACTGTGCCAAGAGTCACCCGCTTGCAGCCAGTTGACTTCAACCAGCTGAGGACGACTATGCTCATTGACACTCGCAATTAACGTTAGCTGGTGTGCCCCAAAAGCGGCTGTGGTGACTATCATGATACTTCCTTTCAAATGATGATATTTTCAAAAATCGTTAATCGACTAAAATGATCTATTAAAATGACCTATCGAGCGCTACTCTTTATCATCGGTCTCAAATAAGGCGGCGACAAATTGTTTTGGACTAAAGGCACGTAAATCATCGATCGATTCACCAACACCAATATAGCGAATCGGCACATCCGTGGTTTCAGCAATATTAAAGACCACACCACCTTTCGCAGTGCCATCTAGTTTGGTAATGGTGATACCCGTTAATGGTACGACTTTGTTAAAGAGTTCTACTTGATTAATCGCATTTTGACCCGTGCCAGCATCAAGCACAATCATACCTTCGTGCGGTGCGCTTGGATCAGCTTTACGCATGACGCGTACCACTTTTTCAAGCTCTGCCATCAGGTGGGTTTTATTCTGCAAGCGTCCAGCAGTATCAGCGATTAATACATCGATATTTTTTGCTTTGGCAGACTGCATGGCATCAAAGATAACAGAGGCGCTGTCAGAGCCATGACCTTGGGCGACGACTGGAATGTTATTACGCTCACCCCAAATTTGTAGCTGTTCAGTCGCGGCAGCGCGGAACGTATCACCAGCCGCCAACATGACGGATTTGCCTTCGCCTTGTAAGCGCTTGGCAAGTTTACCAATCGTCGTGGTTTTACCCACACCATTAACGCCTACGACCAAGATAACAAAAGGTTTTTTGCTGGTATCAATAATGAGTGGTGCGACTTTTGGGGTTAAAATATCAACCAATTCAGTTTGCAACGCTTTATATAATGAATGTGCATAAATCAAATCACCACGGTCTGTCTGCTCGGTCAGACTTTTGATAATACGATTGGTCGCGTTGACACCGATATCGGCGACCAGCAGTTGATCTTCAACTTCTTCCAATAGCTCATCATCAATCTCTTTGCCACCGATCAAAATACTGACCATACCTTCGGCAAGATTTTTACGCGACTTACTTAGCCCTGTTTTCATGCGGTTAAACCAGCTGCCTTTTTTCTTGTTTTCTTGCAGCTCTGTAGATTCGATTTCTGGCTGAGTGGTCGCTTGTATCGCACTACTTGCAGGACTGACGTTTGGGCTATCCCCAAGTTGCTCTTGTAATGGCATGGTTGGGGCAGTAGAAATAGTGCTAAGCTTAGTATCAATATTTTTATTATTATCGTTATCAGTTGAGGAAGCGCTTATAAAGCTTTCAGAGGCGTTTTTAGACGTGCTTTGCTCTTCTGTCCTCACAATTGGCGCACCCAAAGCAATGTTTTGTGCCGCATCAGCACTTGAGACATCTTTGTTTATTTTGCTGTCTTGTTGCTGACCTTCGATGCTTTTATCATTGGGCGCTTGGATAGAGCCTGCATCTTCTTTCTCATCGATAATAGGCACAGATTGCGAAGGCAGACTGGGTAAGGTAATATCATCGTCATCTAAGTCATCAAGATTGCCATCGAGATTAATGATTACACGACTGCTATTATTGGAGTTATTCATAAGCTTGCCCTAAAAGTTATCACGGTCAGTTATTTGATTATTTTAAATGGGTTGGTATGTCGTCATGTTTTTGTCATGGATCATGACCCACGACAGTCAATTTTTAGCCTAGTTTATCATAATTCGAGTTGTGCTCAGACCTTACCATCATAGCCTATCGTCAATTTTTGCAAATCTGGCAAGTCACACCATCTCTTTAGAAAGTTTCGCTTAAGATTTGGCAACAAAAATCTGACCTTACACATGCTAAACTTCGCCTACTCTACCAGAGTTTATTGTAGAACAAGCCTTATTCTAAAACTTAACAATTACTTCACTATCGCTCACTCAATCCTCATTTTTAGGAATTATCTATGCCATCACTATCTAACACTGACAAAACGTACGGTAAAAAAGCAATCAGCATCAGCGCAGCTTTATTAGTAGCGACACTGGTGCTATCTGCGACAGGATGCAATACCACCCAAGAATTTAAGCCAACAGCCAGTGTGATGGTTGGGGCACATAAATCTTTATAAAACCTGCTATCTATCGCTAGTATTTAGAGTGATCTAACCACTGATCAATTTACAAGTTGCCATTTTATATAAGTAGAATATACCATGCCACTGCCTTTATCACCGTCGCCCTTACCTACCGCCTCTCTACGTCTTGCCTGTGCCTTAGCAATAGCAACGACTCTTGCTGCTTGCCAAACCAGCACTATCAACGCCAACACATTGTCGACTGCTCAGAAGCCAGTCATTGAAAATACCTTGGGTAAAGATGAGCTAAACACAGCTAAATCAGGTCAAAACATTCAGCCCTCATCAGCATTGACCATGGATATGTCAGGTCGACACGAATATCAATTAGAAAACGGTCTAAAGGTAGTGGTAAAAGAAGACCATCGCGCACCTGTGGTAATGACTCAAATCTGGTATCGAGTTGGGTCAGCAGATGAGCCACTGGATAAAGGGGGCATCTCGCATTTGCTTGAGCATATGATGTTTAAAGGCACTACTAACGTTTCGAGCGACGACTATGAGCGCTTGATTGCTAAATTTGGCGGCGTCAATAATGCGTTTACCAGCTACGACTATACGGGCTATTACGAGCTATTCCCTGCCAACCGTTTTCCTTTGGCATTAGAGCTAGAAGCGGATCGTATGAAAAACCTACTTTTTAATGAGCAGGAATTTACCAAAGAGCACCAAGTGGTCATGGAGGAGCGCCGCCAACGCACTGATGATAATCCACTTGCTAAGGCTTATGAGTCATTTCGCTTATTGGCACTCCCGAATAGTCCAAAAGGCGAATCCGTTATTGGTCCGATGGATGAGCTTGAATCCATTACCCTTACAGATTTAAAAGACTGGTATAAAACATGGTACGCACCAAACAATGCAACGTTAGTCATCGTTGGCGACGTTAAGCCGCAAGAAGTGTTGGCTCAAGTCAAACGTTACTTTGGTGAGCTAACACCAAGCGATCTACCTAAACGTCCTGCCGTCAGTCAAAAAGGCTTCCGTGGCTATCAGAAAGTCGACTCCGAGCAAGCCGTACAAGTGCCAGTATTGTTAATGGGTTATAACGTACCCAGTCTCGTCACTGCTGGTGCAGCTAATGAAAAACAAGCTTATGCGCTCTCACTGGCTCAAGATGTATTAGACGGTGGTCTCTCTGCCCGCCTTGAGAGTCGACTGATACGCGAGCAAGGTCTACTTACCACGGTGGGCACTTCATATGACTTACTAGATCGTGGCGATGGACTGTTTTTAATACAAGCGACTCCACGTGAAGGTGTCAGCTTAGAGCAAGCACAACAAGCCATTATGGCTGAAATAGAAAAGCTCAAAACCGATCCCATCGCTGCCGATGAAATCGAGCGTGCCAAAACCAATACGGTCACAGGGCTCGTCTATGCGCAAGACAGTATGGAAGGTCAGGCGCAGATGATTGGCTCATTACAGTCTATCGGTCTCGACGATACGCTGCTTGCTGAATTGCCAACCAAACTCGATAACGTGACGATTGCTGACATACAAGCTGCTAGCAAAAAATATTTGGTAAAGGACAATTTAACAGTGATGCATGTCATCCCACCTAAAGACCAAGCAGCGACAGAGAAATAATCGTGCCGTGTTAGCTCTTTATTCGATACAAGCGCCAATCATAAAGACCTTATTTATAAGAAGAAAACCATGACTCAAAATAGTGATTTGTTGCAAAATAGAAAAAAAGTGTGCAGCTCAATACCCTCAGCAACCGCCACCATGCAAAAACTGTCGCATCTTAGTGTTGGCATCTTGCTAGGTCTAACAACGTTGACGATGACAGCACAAGCAAACACAACAGGTGCTGAAGAATATCGTGGCTCTGCGGCAGTGGATACCAGCGCACCGATTGCTGCATTATCAAAGCTAACCAGCCTTGACGATGATAAACCGTTAACCGTTACCATCCCAACGATTCAGCAGTTCAAAACCAAGGCAGGCGTTCCCGTACGTTTTGTACAAACAACAGCCTTACCGATTGTCGATATCGACTTGCGTTTTAACGCTGGTAGCGCCCGTGATGGCAGTATTAGTAACACAGGTTTTGGTATTGCTAATATGACTGCCACTATGTTGACGCAAGGCTCTAAACGCTTAGACGAAAATGAATTTACTCGTGCTGTCGAAACCTTGGGCATCAATCTAAACAGTAGTGCTTATAAAGACATGTTTATTGTCTCGCTACGTAGCTTATCTGATGATAAGCATTTACTTCCAGCCGTTGATTTAATGACTCAGATGCTCAGCGAACCCGCTTTTGACGACAGCATCCTAGCACGTAATAAAGCACGATTATTGGTTGGTTTGCAGCAGCAAAAACAAGATCCCAACAGCCTTGCTAGCATCGCATTTAGCGAAGCATTGTATGGCGAGCATCCTTACGCCCATCCATCAGCGGGTACACTTGAAAGCGTTCCTACTATCGAAAAGCAACAGCTAATAGATTTCAAAAACCGCTATTTGGTCGCAGCAAATGCCTCTGTTGCCATCACTGGTAATCTAACCTTAGAGCAAGCAAAAAAACTGGCTGAAGATATCACTAGCAAATTACCGAAGGGTCAGCCTGCAACTGAGCTGCCTGAACCAAAACCACTGAGCCAAGCAAAGCACATTCATATCCCCTTTCCAAGTACTCAAACCACCGTACTCATGGGACAATTGGGAGATAAGCGTGCCACCGATCCCCAGTCTCAGCAGAAGCAAACCAATTTTGCGGTTGGTAATGAGGTACTTGCGGGCGGTGATTTTAATGCGCGACTCATGACTGAGATTAGACAAAACTTGGGCTACACTTATGGCATATCAGGCTCTATGAATCCCATGCTGGCACGAGGACCATACCAAATCGGTTTTTCAACGCGCAATGATAAGGCGCGCGCGGCCATTGATGCCAGCTTAGACGTTATCAATGACACTTTAGAAAAAGGTATCACCAGCACTGAGATGCGCTTAACGACGGACAATCTTAAAAATAGCTTTCCGATGGGTTTTGCGAGCAATGCAGGAATTAATGGCTTACTTGGGATGATGAATTTTTATCAATTACCAAACAGCTATCTGACTGATTATGTCAAACGTGTTGATCAAGTAAAGCTATCAGAAGTCAATCAAACCATGCGTGATACCCTTAAACCTGATGATTTCCTGATTGTCACCGTTGGACAAGAGAATCCTTGGAAAGATAAAAAGACCAATAAATAGCCGCACAAAGAAATGCTGGGCAACACTATTTAGTATTGCCCAGCATTTCTTTATAGGTTGGCACTCTTTATGAGTCTTAATAAATTATGAGTAGCACTGTTTATGAGTGGTACTAAAAGTAGATAGTGGGTTGTCCATACAAAAAATAAGGGGCTGTAATAGATAAGGATTAAATATCACACCATATTCTTAGTATCTTAAGCTGATTAGACGGTGCGCCATAGTTAGCCCTAAACTCGCACTCTTTCAAAAATAAATGGAAATGCTTCTTATCGATCCCATTATGTTTTCTGAGTGTTCGTTTAGACTGATTCCAAAAGTTCTCAATGCCATTGATGTGATTGCTTTTACCGCAAGTAAACTCTTTAAAGTGATTGACTCTGAGGTGTTTAAACTCGCTCACATCCAATGCATGGTAAATTCGATAACTATCAGTATAAACAAAGCTGTCAGGCTTGATTTTACGCTTGATAACGGGCATTAGGGTAATCTGATTCTTGTAATACTTACAATACAGCTATTTCATATGATATGTCATATGAATAAGTCGCAAGTTAGAAAGCTAAAAACCCTTTATACTATTTTTCGCATAGCATAAAGGGTTTTTAGCTTTCTTAGATGACGTTGCCAATGTTCAACACGCCCTAATTTATTAGCTAGCGAGCTGAAGCTTTTTTACGTTACCCATAAGTGCGCTAAGATTTTTCTCAAGCTTACTTTTTTCTAGCTTCATTCTAACGACAACCTTAATAATCTCATCAGCTATCTCTTTATTGCCTTCAGCCACTGCCTGCTGCAATGCTAGACTTTCACGCATAATAGCAACCCTTAAAGGCTCGATCTTATAAATAATACGATTGATAGATTTATGCAGATCCGACTGTCTATAGCACTCTTTTACCTTAGATGATTTATATAAGAGACTGTTTTTATCACTTTTTGCGCGGGCTAACGTCTCGATATAATCAGCCGCTATCTTGTCAGCATAATCGTCTTGAATGCCGATCTCTAAAATATTTTTTACTAATATGATATCGATTTTTTCTAATTCAGTCTCTTTAATGGCACTTTTTAACATTTCAAACAGTCCTTCGTAAATGTTGGGATTAGGGGGAATTAAGTGGTTATCGCGTATAAAAAGCAAAGCCATCGGCGTCACTATAATTAGCACGTGGATTCGTTGTTTGCGCACTCTTATATTCACACTCGTATAAAAGTTACTTTCACAACCATGCCAATCAATTCGTAATTGAGGTCACTCAAGAATATTTATATAATGATATACTTATGTTCATTCTAACCTAAGAGTACAAGTGTACACAATAGACATTCAACCCTTTTGATACAAAGGTTATGAAAAGCAGCTATCAAACCGCCATAGATTGATATTTATTTTGAGAATAGTACTGTTGAGATCTATCAAAATGATGAGGGTAGACAACTCCCTCATTATTAGGGATTGTTTAATGATGCGTGGATTCTTGCTAGACATATCTAAAATAGATTGATGGAATATTTACAAAGAAATGAATGAGCTACTTTTACTAAGAAGGGAAAATCACTGGCTCATCGCCATCTTGCCAAGGTTGAAACTTGGTCATGGCTTGTATAAATAATGGATGCGCTAGCCAGTTTTTTAGCCATATTTGCAGTTTAGGATAAGGCAAACTGTAAAAAACGTCGCGATCTACATGAGCAAATTGGCGGACAAATGGCATAATGCCAATATCGGCAATGGTCACACTGTCTTCTAGCAAATAAGTATTTTTAGTAAGCAACTCTTCTAAAATCTGTAGAAATGCTTCTCCTTTTTGCCGATATTCTGTTTGGGTCATTTCAAGATGACGGTCAGCATATTTATAGCGATCTAGCCAATACTTAAACTCCTGATCGTTTTGCTCAATTAACGTATTACCTTGATGCAAAGTCTTAGGGTTCATCAGCTCTTGTGGATCTTGCTGTTCAAGCGCCCACTCCATTATTTCCCGACTCTCTTCAATCACAACACCATCAGCGAGCTGTAAAACTGGCACGGTGCCTTTTGGGCTAATCGCTAGCATGTGCACAGGCTTGTTTTTTAAGGTGATCTCCCGTAGCTCTACTGGCAACTCGGCAAACAACAGACCGAGACGCGCGCGCATGGCATAAGGACAGCGACGAAAAGAGTAAAGACAAGAAAGGGAGTAAGCAGTCATATATTTTTTCACAGTTAAAATGAGATCAGTAGCCTTAGAGTTACTGACATCAAGAGTCATTTAGTTTCGTTACTGATCTCTATTAAGGGTTGGTGAAATTAATACTTCAAAGCATTGAACAAAGCCAGTATCATAGCGGCATTGGAAAACCCTTACCTTATTTATTATAAACAAAAGGAAGATATAGTGTCGCAGGCTCAGACAACTATCACAGAAACACCTAATCTCACAAAAGATCAGAACTCTGTATTAAAGATTCTTACGATCATGGGTTACTTGGAAGGCACGTCCTTCTTATTATTACTTTGCATCGCCATGCCACTAAAGTACATGATGGGTATTGCAGAAGCGGTCACCTACATAGGGATGGCTCATGGCGGATTGTTCATCGCGTATATTTTAATGCTGTTGATAGCCACCACCAAAATCAAAATGCCGCTTTGGGCGATGCCAGCAGGGGTACTCGGATCTTTTTTACCCCTTGGTCCGTTTATATTCGATCATTTATTAAAAAAGAGCTTGAATAAAAAAGCTTAAAGCCCCTTAAAAGTAATGTCAAATAACTTACTGAACATGACGAACATTGGTGATTTTAAGGTATAGCGCTATTTAAGCGCTGGAAGGTATGTATTAATGACTGATCATGATGGCTGATTATAGTTATTCGTCAGTCATTAATTTCCCATAAAAACTATCCACTTACTGCGACTGGCACTTTACGAATCAGCCATAAAAAGTACGCCCCGCCAATGATAGCCGCAATCGTACCCGCAGGCAGCTCATAAGGGAAAATAACATAACGCCCAATCCAGTCTGCTATTACCATCACCCCTGCGCCTAACAAAGCCGCTAATGGCAATTGGCGCTCAAGCCTTACCGCACCAAGTGACGTCGCCAAATGTGGCACCATTAGACCAATGAAACTCAATGGCCCAACCGCAAGCGTACTGGCAGTACTTAGCGCCGCCACCAACGCCAATAACGCGAGTGTCACTGGTGTCACTGCCACCCCTAAATTACGAGCGACCCCTGTACCCAAACCAAGCACTCTTAAGGGTTTGATAAGCAATAAGCTGAGGGCAAATAAAATGAGGGCAATGCCGATAAGATACCACACGGTGCTAGGCTGAGCGCTATAAGTCGTTCCCGATAGCCAGCTAAGCATCGCTTCTAGGCGTGGATCGCCAGACAGCTTGACCATGTGCATCACCCCATCCATCATCGCGGCAATACCGATACCGACCAGTAGCAAATAGCCAGAACTTACCTTACGCGCTAGCCAAATCACCAGCAATAACACAGCCATCGCTCCTGATAGTCCTGAGATTAATAAAGTACCAGCTCCCGCAGATAGCCCTAAGCTTGGTAGCAGTATAAACCCTAAGATAACCCCAAGCGCCGCGCCCGAGCTTACACCCAATACTTCTGGACTTGCCATCGGGTTGCGGGTGAGCGTTTGCAATAATACACCAGCGATGGCCAACATCAGACCCGTTGCCGCAGCGCTCAAACTGCGCGGTAGCCGATACTGCTGGGTGATCGCCCAATCGGTACTTAGTCCCCAACCACTGACGTCTTGGACAAAAACACAGGCAACTATAATTATCATTACCACGCCAAGACCCCAGCGCCACCATGACACAGGTGCATGCTTGCCTGTTAGCATCGGGGTTACTGTTTCTATCCGCTCACGGCGCTGACGCAAAATCAGCCAAATAATCAGTGGTGCACCAAGAATACCCGTCATCGCCCCTGCTGGAATTTGCATATTTAGTATGGGTTCGAGCAATAAAGCAACATTGCTAGTCAGCCATAAAAGCAGCGCCCCTAAGACAAAGGCTGCAAGCAGACGTTTGCTAATAGAAGCAACTCCCAACGCATTGACCAGACTGGCAGCGCCAAGACCGATAAAACCGATTAGACCAACTTCGCTAACCACTAAAGCGGTAACGACCGCCACAATAAGCACTACCAATGCACGAATACCGTTAATCGGCACGCCCAAGCGCTTGGCTTGTGAGTCATCGAGACTCATCAAGGTTAATGGTTTTAACAAGGGTAGACAGACAACCGCCATCACGACGGCCGTTATCGCTAGCATCGTACTGGTATGCCAGCTATTCTGTGCCAAAAATCCCGCCGCCCACGACAGCATACCATTACTACGTTCAGCAAAAAACAATACCAAGACATTGGCCACGGCGGCAAGTAGAATGTTTACCACCAAGCCTGCCAATATTAAAATGAGCGGATTAAAACGACTGGGTGCTGACAATACAAAGACCAGTCCCATACTAATAAGCGCGCCGACAAAGGCCACATAAAGTCCGCCATAAATCGCTAAGCTTGGCAAAAACAAGGTCACAATGAGCATGGCCAATTGCGCACCAACACCGACGCCCAATGTGGTGTCTGACGCCAATGGGTTTTTGACCAATTGCTGTAGCAAAATACTGACAACCCCAAGCAGACCACCTGCCAATAGCGCCACTATGCTGGTCGCCACTATATGCAGCTGCGTCGCAAGACTGATAACATCCAATTGCGAGCTTGGAATAAACAAATCACTGATTGGGCGTGTCCACTCCTGAGCGATTAATGCCCACGTGCTCCATACTGACAACACCACCAGGATAATCATTACTGCCCAGATGCGCCATGTATCTGCAAATACCGAAGGTGGTTGCCGAGGTAATTTTGGTGCTGGATTGGGAGGTTTTTGCATGAGCTTGGAGTGTTGCTCTGATGGTGTTTTCAATGTGGGCGACTGAGACGCTGCAAGTGAAGTCATAGGCTTGACATAATCAGTAGTATTATTGGTATGAGAATGATGAGTCTGTGCGGCAGTATTAATAGTCATGATGCTGCCCCACCTTTTAATGTCACTATTGATAAATTATTTGCCAAACCGACCAGTGACGACATGCCACCATAAATCCATATGGGCGGCAGCTCACCCACGCAGCGCTCATCGCCATAGCCTAGACGCTGCCAAACCAAACTGTCTTTAATCTCAGCTCGGGTTATCGGACTCAGCGGGTCTATGATTAATAGGCAGGTCTCATTATCCAATTGAGCCAAGTCTCCCATTCGAATGGGGACAAACCCCCATTGATTGCCTTTGCCTAATACATCCAGCTTTTTGCCCATCTGACTTAGCACGGGCTGAAACAAACTATTTTTGACATACATGCGCATGTTATTAGCATCAGCAAACTGTACAACGGCAAATCTCTTTACTTTTGGATAGCGCTGCTGCAGACGCTCACTTGCCAGTTTGATGTCTTTCTGACTTTTTTTAATATAGCTTTCAGCCAAGGCTAGTTCATCAATTAGCTGTCCCAACTGACGAGTCGGCTCAGTATAATCTGCCCAAGTTGCGGTATCGCCTTTAGCGGCGAACATGACCGACTCAGAGGGCACATCTCCATAGAGATTGCGGGCATGCTCATAAAAAAAGTTATCGACGACCAAATCGACAGGCAATTGGGCAACCAATTCCGCATTAGGCTGATAGCGAATGCCCAAATCAATGATTGAGGTTGGCAATTCAGGCGTACCTACCCATCTGTCCCACACCCTCACATCACCCGTCGCTATCGGGGGGTAACCCATAGCGGTCAAGGTTGCCGCATTGCCCCAATCAGGTGAGACTATATTGATGTTAGCGTTATCTGCATTGCCCACTTGAGCGTCTTTTTGTGACGTTATTGGTTGGTGACAGGCCGTCAGCACGGTGGTCAGTGTTAAGCTTGCTATAAGCGGCAAACACTTATATTTACTAATAGTGAGATTTGAGCCAGCTTTTATGAAAGGTTTTATGAAAGATTTTATGGCTATTAAAGAGAACAGATATTTATAAAGAGCAGGAAACATAGCGGCCTATCTTTTGCGCGAATAAGAGAAAATAAGAAATGAAAAAGATGAGGCAAATACTAGGGCATGCCCTCATTTTAAAAACGGTTATAAAAATTTAACCATTTTTAGCCTACTTATTCATTTTCGTTCAGATTGATGATATGCCCTACTAGGCAACGGCGACTGGCTGCCCCGTTATAGGATGACTAAGCAGCTGCATATCGACGTTAAAAATCTTGTGCAATACTGTCGGTTGCATGGTGCTGCCGATATCACCATTATGGCAAATACGGCCGTTTTTTAAGGCGATAACTCGATCGGCATACTGCGCGGCCAAATTAATATCATGCAAAATAATAACCACACTCAAACCCTGCTCATCCACCAAACGACGTATAAGCTGGATAACTTCAAGCTGATAGTGCATATCAAGCGCGGCTAATGGCTCATCAAGTAATAAATATCTGGTGTCTTGTGCCAGACACATAGCAAGCCAAACGCGAGCACGCTCGCCACCTGAAAGCGTGGCCGTAATGCGGTCAGCGAACGCCTCTGTTTGGGTGATGCGCATGGCTTCTATTACTTTATCTTTATCAATTTGGTTGGGCTTTTGCAGCCATTTTTGGTGCGGATAACGTCCTAGCATGACCAACTCACGTACTGAAAACCCAGCGGCTTCTGGTAGTTGTTGTGGCAAATATGCCATTTGTCGCGCCAGCGCTTTGCTACTGTAATCACTGATACGGCGCTCATCCAAGCTGATACTACCGCCACTACTCATCATCTCGCCTGCCAACGCTTTGATTAAAGTCGATTTTCCTGAACCATTATGTCCAACCAAAGCGACCAATTGGTTGCTATCAATCTCACAGCTTACATTGTCTAGTAAGGTATTTCCTTGGCGACTGATGGTCAATTGGTTTACACGTAACATATCGGTACTCATCATTAATTTAAATCGTTGTGTTTATATTGGACAGCCAATAAAAACCGATTTTACTCGTAAACGATAATAAAAACAATTATCATTAACTTAAAATACCATTCTTTTTATTCCCGTTCGCCGTTGCTTGGAAGTATATATACGACCCATTTTTTTTATCTGTGACAAGTAACCCTTAAATACAAGCATAATTCTTTATCCCCTTTATCATTTTTGAACTCGCACAAACCATTACTCATACCAATCAAGAACACTTCGATGAGTTGAGATAAGCTGATTGGGTTTTTATTTGTTTTTATTCGTTTTTATTTCTTTAATCACCGAAGAGCTGTCGAATACTAACGTCAGTAACGGCTATCTATGCCGAAGCGAAGTCTGTACAAGTATTATTAAAAGACACAAAAAAACGTCTGCTCACTCTCTTGAACAAACGTTTTTAATCCCCTTTACAGCACCTACTACTCAACTTAGCAAGCTGCAAATCTGGTATATCATGCTCCACATCCATCAGCTTGTCTCAAATGATTACAAGGGTATAAATAAAAACTAGGGCTTGTTGTGTTGTCTTAGAAGACACAAGCCCTAGCGTTTTAATGCAGAATTTAGAGACAAAAGTTTTTCGGGTCACTGACTCTTGAGTCGGCTGATGGTAATTCCCGTAAAACCAAACAATATCGTCAGTAACAGCGATAAATAACAGAAGAACGCATAAGGCAGATAATCAAGCACGGGCACGCCTAATGCTTGGCTGATAAACACGCCGCACACACTCCAAGGCACTAGAGGATTGATGACCGTACCTGCATCTTCAATGGTACGAGACAGATTCTTAGGATGTAAATTCAAACGCTCAAACGTCGGACGAAAGGCAGTACCAGATAATAAAATACTCAAATACTGCTCGCCAATAAGCACGTTAATACTCAGAGCAGACATGGCAGCGGCAAATATGGCGCGCCCTGATGTGGTTAATGTGTCTTTAATCCCTGATAACAGTGCTGGCAAAATACCCAATGCTGTGAGCAAGCCACCCAGACTGAGTGCCAATATCACAATCGCTTGAGTGAAGAACATACTCTGCACACCGCCGCGCGATAGCATACCACCGACTTCACCCAGCTCTAACGATTCAGCTGGTGCATAGCCTGCAAATAAATAGCCGCCTAATTGTCCAAAACTCGGCGAGCTGTGCAAATAAGTAATAATCAATGCTGCCACAATGGTACAGATAATCGTATAGATGGCATTGACACGAAAAACCGCCAACCCAACCAGTACCACAAATGGCAATACCGCATAACCATGTACCAAGCCACTTTCAATCAACTGACCTTGCAATATGGTTACTTGACTCAAGTCAGAGCCTGCGGTCTGCCCAGAGAAAAACCAAAAAATAATGACCGTGAGTATCCACGCTGGTACCGTGGTATACATCATATTGCGAATATGCTCAAACAAATCAATACCCACCACCGATGAAGCAATGGTACAGGTGTCTGATAACGGCGACATTTTATCACCGAAAAACGCCCCTGAAACCACAGCACCAGCCGCAATCGCCACGTTGGCATCAAAGGCATTACTCATACCAATAAAAGCCACGCCCAATGTCGCCGCGGTGGTCAAACTACTGCCCAAGGCAATACCAATAATAGAGGTCAATACAAAGGCTGAAATGTAATAATACTCTGGTGAAATCAACTGAAAACCAAAATACATCAGCGTTGGAATAGCACCAGACATCATTAAAGCGGCGACCATCAAACCAATAAAGAAGAATAGATAGATCGCACCGATACCACGCATGACACCCGATGCCATTTGCGCTTGCATGTCATCAAAGGTCAAGCCTTTAAACAGACCAATGCCCAGCAAGACACAAATAGCGAGTATCAATGATAAATGCGGTACCCAGCCAAAACCTATCATGGTAACGCCCATAATAGCGATGACAATGGCAGAAATCATAAATGCCAGTTGAGGTGAAATTTGGGTTAATATTTTTGGAGGCATCACACATCCTTAGCTTGCCAGTCAAATCTGGCGTTAGGGTTGGGTTGGCTTTGAGTCGGACAAGTTTAATGAGTTGCAATAGCGATTGCTACCCTCATTATTGATCCAGCAGACTATCGGTCTTAGCTGCCATGACAAAATCATTGCGATGCAGACCTTTAATGCTGTGTGACCACCACGTAACCGTCACCTTGCCCCACTCTACCAATATGCCAGGATGATGCCCTTCTACTTCGGCGATGTCTGCTAATTGGTTGGCAAACTCCATCGCCTTGACGAAGTTTTTGAATTTATATTGACGTTGTAATTGCTTGATGCCATCAACCTCGATCAGTGACCAATCTGGAATTTGCTGTAATAGCTCTTGTGCTTCGATGTCGCTGACCGTTGGCGCGCCAATGCGGCAGGCGTCACAGCTGGCTTGTGATAATGTCGTCATTATAATGTCCTTTTATGTTAACTATTCATTTTTTTAATACTGTTATTATTAATACAGTTACGTCCATGTTGACGCTGTCATTTACGGCTACATCATTCAAATGATGCCGTGTTTCTCAACCATACGTTAGGAGTTTTTCGCCGCATAACTAGGCTCAAATAGACCTAGTGACATGGCTTGTTTGACCATTCCCATGATATCGCTATTGACGATATCAAATAATGTATCCAAATCATCAATGACATAATAAATCGGCTGGATATGATCGATACGATAAGGGGTACGTAACACATCAAGCAAGTCAAACGCTCGGTGCTCTGGTTGATTTTGCGGTTGATGCTGAGGTTCTGCTTGCTGCTCAGCACCAGCATTGAGCGCATAAACCGTCTCAGACGGTGAGCTTAAAATACCACCGCCATAGATACGGCGACTGCTCTGATTTTGTCCCACCAAACCAAACTCGATGGTAAACCAATAGAGCCGTGCCAAAAACCACCGTTCTTCTTTAGTGGCATTAAGACCTAACTTGCCATAAGTTTCATTGAACATCGCAAAGGCAGGATGGGTCAAAAGCGGACAATGTCCAACGATTTCATGAAAAATATCAGGCTCTTCGATATAGTCCATATCATCAAATCGACGGATAAAAGTTGCCACTGGAAAGGATTTATTGGCAAGCAATTTAAAAAACTTACCAAAACTGATTAATGCAGGGACAGCGGCAGTTTGCCAGCCAGTGGTGGCTTGCAATACCTCATCAATATCTTGCAGCTGCGGAATACGCGTAGCGGGCAAATTCAGCTTTTTTAAACCATCTAGATAGGCTGGGCAGGCACGGTTAGGTATTTGCTCGGCTTGACGCTCAAGCAATGCCTGCCACATACCATTTTCATCATCACTATAGTGAATATGACCATGGCTATCTGGCTGATGTGACACGTAAGGTTGTTTTTTAGGCATAGAATCCTGCTTTTTATGAGCAGAATCATCGTGACTGGCAGCATCAGTGCCTAGCGTTTTGCAAGCAACGCTGTTGGCACCGATAGCTTTATTAACAGAATTCGTATGTGGTAGGCGTTCCATGCCTGTATTCCTTTTATTGCCATTGGCACTCTAAATGGCACTCTGAATTTTTGCTAGTCGTTTGCAATCATGACTGAACCATAGCTCATTCATCGCATTGAACACATGGTATTACAGAGCGCAGTGGTTATTAGGGACAAGACAAACTCCTTTTGCCCTGCCCGTTTATTTTATGGATTTTCCCCTAAAGGTAGAGGCGCTTACGGTGTTTCAGTTTCTGGCTGACCAACCGTGCCACGACGGACTTGATCGCGCTCGATGGATTCAAATAGGGCTTTGAAATTACCTTCGCCAAAGCCATCTTCGTAATCACCTTTACGCTGGATAAACTCGAAGAAGACCGGGCTACCTAAGATAGTTTCAGAGAAAATTTGTAGCAGCAGACGCGGTGTGCCGCCTTCAGTGGTGCCATCTAACAAGATACCGCGCATCTGTAGCTCAGAGACATTTTCGCCATGATTTGGTAGACGCTCACTCAGCATTTCATAGTAAGTCGCGGTTGGAGCGGTCATAAGCGGGATACCCGCTGCTTTTAATTTATCGATGCTGGCAAACAAATCATCGCTGGCCAAAGCAATATGCTGAATACCTTCACCGTTGAAATGCATCAAGTATTCTTCAATTTGACCGCCGCCCTGCTTTGACTCTTCGTTCAATGGAATACGAATTTTGCCATCAGGCGCTGTCATGGCTTTACTGGTCAAACCCGTATATTCACCTTTGATGTCAAAAAAGCGGATTTCGCGGAAGTTAAAGATGCGCTCATAAAAGTTTGCCCAATAAGCCATACGACCACGGTAAACGTTATGCGTTAAATGGTCGATAACTTTGAAACCATGCCCGACAGGACGACGGTCTACATCAGCAAAAAACTCGAAATCGACGTCATAAATAGACTCACCATCTTTATAACGATCGATGAGATAAATCAGTGAGCCACCGATACCCTTGATAGCAGGCAGGCGCAGCTCCATCACACCAGTGGGTACGTCTACTGGCTGCGCGCCCATTTCGATGGCACGCTCATAAGCTTTTTTGGAATTCTGCACACGAAAGCCCATGCTACAAGCGCCAGCACCATGCTCTTCAACGAAATAGCTGGCTTCGCTTTTTGGTTCACGATTTAGAATCAGATTGATGTCACCTTGACGGTATAGCGCCACATCTTTTGAGCGATGGTTAGCGACATGAGCAAAGCCAAGCTGTTTGAACAATGCGTCGACCGCATCTGGTTGAGGTGAGGCGAATTCAACAAAATCAAACCCATTCAGGCTCATTGGGTTGTCAAATAAATCTGCCATTGTAATCATCCTTAATTTCAATTGGTGGTAAAAATGCGATAAAAAAGTCTTCAATCAATAATTCTTATTGACGATGTATTTATATTAGATTAGGTTTATTTATAAGACTAATTGTTTTTTATGATTTATTTATCAGGTTTACTTATGAATATTAGCATTCGCCAATTAACCGCTTTCATTCAAGTCGCTGACAATGGCAGTTTTACCCGTGCCAGCGATCAGATGCATTTGACCCAATCTGCCGTTAGCGGCTTGATTAAAGAATTGGAGTCCAGCCTTGGTATTGTGCTGTTCGACCGTACTACCCGCCAGCTGTCTTTATCAGCAGTAGGACGGCATTTATTGCCGCAAGCACGGCGCATTTTGAATGAGATGCAGCTGTTTGAAAATGAAGCGAGCAGCTTAACAAGCTTGGCGCAAGGTCAAGTACGGCTCGCCGTTTCGCAATTTGCAGCCTCTTCTATGCCAGCGGTCATCGCCCAATTTGCCAAACAATACCCCGATATTGGCGTGTCGCTATTAGATTGTTCGGCAGAAAACTTACTCAGACATATTCAGGACATTGAAGTAGATTTGGGTGTCGGTACTGAGCTTGGATTTATGGAGGCTGAGGACGACATCAATGCTGATTTGTTATATCAGCTGCCATTTTGTGTGGTGATGCCTGACAACCATGCGCTGGCACAAAAGCATGAAATAACGTGGCAGGATTTATTAGACATTCCGCTCATCACGCTGCAAGGCCCTTTCATTGAACAAGTAACAGCCGAGTTGGATGACCGGATCGCCAGCCATATCCAACAGGCACGTTACAAGGTCAATTTTATGTCCACCGCGCTTGAGATGACCCGTCAAGGTTTCGGCATTACCTTATGTTTGCCCTATATGCCCGAAGTCATCGACTGGGTTAGCGCCAATGGCTTACAAATGAGGCCGCTGGCACAACCCGTTAAAATGCGGCAGTTTTTTATCTATCAACGTTCTTCTCGTGCGTTATCGCCTGCTACCATTGCTTTCAAAGACTTTTTGCAGAGCTATTTTTCCAGTCATTTTAATAACTTACAGCATACTTAAGTGTCGCTGATACAGACATGCTCGGTGCTTAAAAAGCCTTGAAACACAATGGTCTCAATCAACTATTTTATTAATTATGCAAGATAATTGAATCTCATATTGAGTTAACCGTCAATTTGCTCTATGATTTTTGGCGGCTTGATTTATATTTTATAAGGAAACAACATGTTTGAACGTATCGACTATTACGCTGGTGATCCAATTTTAGGGCTGATGGAAAAATATACAGCAGATAACAATCCTAAAAAGGTCAATTTAGGCATTGGTATTTATTATGATGAAAGTGGTGTATTGCCTGTACTTGACTGTGTAAAAACAGCCGAAGAACGCATTGCCGATCCTATTGCGCCGCGTCCATATCTGCCGATGGCAGGCTTGCCAGGACATCGTAAAGGCTGTCAGGAATTACTGTTCGGTAAAGACGCGCAGATTTTAAAAGATGGTTTGGTCGCCACTATCGCTACGATCGGCGGTTCTGGCGCGTTAAAAGTTGGCGCTGAGTTCATCCATGAATGGTTCCCACAATCTAAATGCTATGTGAGTGACCCAACATGGGGCAACCACATTGCCATTTTTGAAGGCTCTGATGTCGAAGTGGGTAAATACCCGTACTACGACAAAGCCAACAGCAGCATCAAGTTCGATGAAATGATTGCGTTTTTTGAGACGTTGAACAAAAATGATGTGATCTTGCTGCATCCTTGTTGCCACAATCCAACAGGTCTAGATTTGACCCGTGAGCAATGGGATACCGTGCTGAACGTCATTCAAGCGCGCGAACTGATTCCATTTATGGATATTGCCTACCAAGGCTTTGGCGAAGACATGGACATCGATGCTTATGCGATTCGTAAAGCTGTCGATATGGGCTTGCCATTGTTTGTCAGCAACTCATTCTCTAAAAACTTATCGCTATATGGCGAGCGTGTTGGCGGTCTATCAGTTGTTTGTCCAACGGTTGACGAGACAGAGCGCGTCTTCGGTCAGCTAAATGCTACCGTACGCCGTATTTACTCAAGCCCGCCATCACATGGTGGTCGTGTGGTCGATATCGTTATGAACGACGAAGCACTACATAAGCAATGGGTTGGCGAAGTTTATGCGATGCGCGACCGCATCAAAGCCATGCGTTTACAGCTAAAATCAGTATTAGAAGCCAAAATCCCGAACCGCAACTTTGACTATATTACTCGTCAAAACGGCATGTTTAGCTTTACTGGTCTGACGCCTGAGCAAGTCGAACGCTTACAAAGCGAGTTTGGCATTTACATGGTTTCCAACTCACGTATGTGTGTGGCTGGACTGAACACCAGCAACATCGACTATGTGGCCAATGCCATGGCAGACGTCTTAAAAGACTGAGTGAGCACGCATTAAAACGGTGCGGTAGTCAGTAATAGCGATTCACAAAAAGGTTGAGCGAGTGCTCAGCCTTTTTTTATGTCCTGCGTTTTTCCTATTTGTTTTACCAAATAACATCAACGTCCCTACTATCACGTCTATTTTAAGAAAACACTGCACAAAAACCCTTGCAATCTCCACTTTGATAAATTACATTATGAGTAAGTAGTTAATTATAACGTAATTCATTATATGCTTTAGCAAGGAGCACCCTATGTCAAAGATTGACAATACCCTCACATCCTTTATCGATATCGCCGCTGATTCTGACTTCTCCATTCATAACCTACCTTATGGTATTTTTAGTGATGCCAAAGACGCTGTTGGTAATAACAAACGCCGCGCTGGTGTGGCTATCGGTGAGTACGTATTGGATTTGGCTGTGCTCGAAGCAGAAGGTTTACTGAGCTTAGAGGGCGGTCCATATTTTGATCAAGCAACGCTAAACGCTTTTATTGACTCAGGTCGAGACAATTGGACTCAAGCACGAAAAACCATCCAAACTCTCCTATCTAGTGCTAGCGACGCCTTGCGTGATAATCAAGACTTGCAGAAAAAAGCGCTATTTAATCAAGCAGACGTCACCATGCATCTGCCTGTTCACGTCCCAGGTTTTACCGATTTCTATTCGTCTAAAGAGCACGCTACCAACGTCGGCACTATGTTCCGTGATCCAAACAACGCCCTACTACCTAACTGGACTGAAATGCCAGTCGGCTATAACGGACGCGCCAGCACCGTCATCGTCAGTGGCACTGATGTGATACGCCCCTCTGGTCAATTAAAGCCAAACGCTGACGACCGCCCTATTTTCTCAGCCTGCAAGCGTTTAGATTTTGAGCTTGAGACTGCTTTTGTAGTTGGTAAAGGTAATAGCATTGGTCAACCAATTGCAGTAGACAATGCCTCTGAGCATATTTTTGGCATGGTTTTGCTCAACGACTGGTCAGCCCGTGACATTCAAAAATGGGAATACGTGCCTTTAGGTCCATTTAATGCTAAGACCTTTGCTTCTGAAGTCTCGCCTTGGATTGTGACTATGGATGCGTTGGCACCTTTTAAAACGGCATGCCCGATTCAAGAGCCAAAACCATTGGCATATCTAAACGAAAAAGACAGCAATAATAGCTATGACATCCATCTATCAGTTGAGTTATTGCCTGAAAACTCAGATAGCGCCACTGTGGTTTGTGAGACCAACTTCAAACATATGTATTGGTCAATGGCGCAGCAGCTCACGCATCACACCATCACTGGCTGTAAAGTGGAAGTTGGCGATATGATGGGCTCAGGGACGATTTCAGGACCAACGCCAGATTCTTATGGCTCAATGTTAGAGATTGCTTGGAATGCGACCAAACCTGTCACTTTAAAAGGCGGCGAGACCCGCAGTTTTATTGAAGATGGCGACACAGTGATCATGAAAGGCTATAGCGAAAAAGACGGCATTCGTGTCGGGTTTGGTGAAGTACGCGGCAAAGTACTGCCCGCGCTTAACTTTGATTTTGACAAATAGTCTAGAAAAAATGTGAGCACAGTTGTTTTGAGCTGCCAAGCAACCATCGACCTATATTCAATTGGTACTGGCAACCTATTACTCACTGCATTCCCTATCAAAAGGAGTTTGATATGAGCTTTAAAATTGAAAAAATCCATCATGTGGCTTATCGCTGCAAAGACGCTAAAGAAACCGTTGAATGGTATCAAAAATACCTAAACATGGATTTCATCCTTGCATTCGCTGAAGACCACGTGCCTTCGACCAAAGCCTTTGATCCTTATATGCATGTATTTTTAGATGCTGGTAATGGCAACGTATTGGCGTTTTTTGAAGTGCCCAATCAGCCTGAGATGGGTTTTGATCCGAATACCCCGAATTGGGTGCAACACTTAGCCATGAAAGTAAAAGACCGTGATGCCTTAATGGCAGCAAAAAAGCATTTAGAAGAAAATGGTATTGATGTGGTCGGCGTGACCAATCACGGTATCTTCCATTCTATCTATTTCTTTGATCCTAATGGCCATCGTATGGAACTCACCTACGATGATATTACCTCAGAAGAAAAAGTCTCGATGATTACTGAAGCCATGAAGTATGAGATGTTAGAAGAATGGTCACTTACCAAACGCGCACCAGCTCATACCCAGTTTTTACATGCAGAGGAACTGGCTGAAGCAAGAGAAGTCGCGCCTGTCGGTGAGTGATTGACCTGTTATTGTGTTCGTTATCTCTTTTTATATGACTAATTAGGGCGTGCCATCATTTTAAGACCACTAAATGCATCAATATACTAATTGATGACACGCCCTAGGTAGCGAACAATATCTAACCATCATGAAAGGATTCAATGATGAAAATAAAAACCCCTTTAGGAATACTCTTCGCTGCCTCGATTGCGATGACTGGCTGCTCCAATAACGATCAAGCGGTCAGCGCTGATGTAGATACAGGCGATGTAACTACTCTAAGATTCTCACACTTTATGACTGCCAATGACAACATAAACACCGAAGCATTGCAGCCATGGGCAAAGAAAATCGAAGAAGAATCAAAAGGCCGCTTAAAGATTGAGATCTACCCTTCGGCTACTCTTAGCAAACCGGGCGCTACCTATGATGCTACCGCGAAAGGTATTGTTGATATTGGTATGCAAGCGCAAGGATATACAGCAGGGCGATTTCCTTTAACTCAAATTGTAGAGCTGCCAGGTATCACCAATACTGCACAGCAGCAGAGCTGCATACTTCATAAACTGTATGACGAGGGTGTCATTAAAAATGAGTACGAAGATACTCACCTGCTAGCGCTGATAGGCACTGGACAAGGTGCGCTGCATACCGTAGATAAGCCTATTCGCACGCCAGCTGATATGAAAGGTTTGCGTATTCGCCAACCTTCTGCGGTTGCCAGTCATATTATCGAAGCGACTGGCGCTGCACCCGTTGGCATGCCTGCCAGTGATACTTATACTTCCCTTCAACGCGGTGTCATTGATGGACTTAGCTTTACTTGGCAGCCCATTCAAGCATTTCGTCTTGATGAGTTAATCAATACGCACACCAACATTCCTTTTTATAACTCTACTTTTGTTATCAGCATGAATAAAGAGAAATACGACAATTTGCCCGATGATCTCAAAAAAGTGATTGATGACAATTCAGGGCCGGAGATGGCAGCACGTGTCTCCAAAGTATTTGACGTCAGTAACGCCAAAGCAATGGCTGCCGCTAAAGAAAAAGGCGATATCATGATCGATATCCCTGACCCACTCAATGACCCAGACTGGAAAGGTCCATTAATGGAAGGCTCGCAGCACTATCTAGATGAAGTCAATGCCACTGGTCTAGATGCTAATAATGTATACGAAAAAGCAAAAGCTGCCAGTAGCGCCTGTCTCGTTTAAAGAAGTAAAATAATTACGCAGTGGTTTTCTACCAAAAAACAGTCGGTTTATATGGTGGAAATTATGTAGCAAAAGCACCAGTTACGCAATTTGATAACGCTGCGCGATTGCTAGAATTTGCTCAACCACGTTGTGTTGCTCACTCATGGGCAATTGCTCTGTCGTCCCAATGATAGTGATGGCGTATTCTAGTGGTAGTCCTTTGCTAGCAGTTTTGCCACTAACAGCAGATAGATTAACAGCGCTATTAGCAAGCTGCGGCAATATGACAGGAATCGTAATGGCATTAATACCCATGAGCATATCACCCGTCACTGTCGCATAGCCTTGGTTACGAATCTTGGCTTGCAAGTGACTGAAATTCTGCCATTTTTCTGTGATTATTGCTTCATTGTCTGTCTGCCATTCAGCTGTGACCAATGGCTGAATGACGGCATCTGGCTGATAACTGGCAAATAATTGCCCCGTCGCCGATGTCGTCAGCGGCATACGTGAACCGATACGAGTGATAATACTAATCGGGCTATCTGGTTCAACGGACTGAATAATAATAGGACCTTCGCTAAACCATTTGGCAATCTGCACACCGCAATTCAGGGTGTCTTTGATTTCATTAGCGATGTGCGTCAGCCGCTCTAAAATATTGTTTTGACTAAATCCAGAGTGCCCCAATGCTGCCAATGTATTAACCCTATCACCTAGCCCGTAGCGACCATCATCAAGCTTACGCGCATAGTTTTTACGAATAAGACTGACCAAATAGCGGTGACACTTTGCTGGATGCATTTGCATCACTTGCGCAATATCTTTTAGCATCATCGGCTCGTTATGATCGATAAGAACGTCTAATACCGACAAGCCAATCTCCAGTGACTGGACGCCACTTTGACTTTTATTGGTTGTCACAGGATTGTCTAAAGGGCTTTCAGCTGCTGGCATGTTTTGCTCAATGAGTAATTTACTTGGCATATTAATCTAATATATTCATAAAAAACTGAAATAAAGAGGTAACGTCATAAGAGTTTTTTAATTGTATAAGATACCTTTGGTATCACTAATTATAACCGCTTATCTCATTCACAACCTACCATAATAAAAGGAATTCACAATAATGACACTTTATGGCTACTTTCGCAGCAGCACCTCATATCGTACTCGTATCGCGATGAATCTCAAAGGCTTAGATTATGACTATATTTCGGTCAATTTAGCAAAAGATGAGCAGTTAGCAGATGCCTTTAAATCACTCAATCCACAAGGATTGGTGCCTGTTTTACAGACCGATGATTTATTACTATATCAAAGCCCAGCCATTTTAGAATGGTTAGAAGAGGTTCATCCTAAAAACCCGCTATTGCCTAAAGACGCGGCTGGACGTATGCAAGTACGAGCCATTAGCGCTATGATTGGTTGTGATATTCATCCTATTAATAACCGCCGTATCTTACAATACCTACGCAATGAGCTGGCAGTAGACGAAGAAAAAGTCATGGCGTGGTGCAACCGTTGGATGAGTGAGGGCTTTGCGGCGTTAGAGAAAATACTAGCAAAAGACAAAAGCCGTGGAAAATTTTGCTACGGTGACAGCCCTACTTTTGCAGATTGCTATTTGATTCCTCAGGTCTCTTCGGCGCGACGTTTTAACGTGGATTTAAGTGCTTATCCCAATATCGTCGAAATTGACACGCATTGCCGTATGCTCAAGGCCTTTGCCAACGCTGAGCCTAGCATGCAGCCTGATGCGCCCAAGTCTCAATAAACAATCAAACAGAGTGCTTTCAGTGAGGGTATTTTGCTATTAAATGATTAGAAAATTAAATGATTAGAGAATTTAATAACAAAACGCCCTTATAATTGCTGGGCTCAGAGCTCAGACAAAGCAATCAAAGCGAATGACTGCCTGAGAATAGACAAAGCATCGATACTCTTAAGCCAAATACAGCATTCAATATTTCATCGAATCATCACTTCCACTTTTTATCTCAATATAATATTTAATATATTCAAATTATTGGTTGTATAGCAGTCAACTGTTGGCTATTCTTGGTATAGGCGTTGTTATATCTAAAATTTAGAATTAATTTTAGATAAACATACTGTTTTATACATTAAAATAAGGTTGGATATTATGAGTTATACACCTTTATCAAATAACAAAGACGCTCTACCATCCCATGCCGCTCAAAATATTTATGATTTAGCCCTATCGGCTAGAGAAGAAATAGAAACCTGTAGAAAAATTGCACCGACAGTGGTCAAAAAACTGTCAGAGTTGTCGTTATTTAGGATGGGACTGCCAAAATCGTTGGGAGGATGGCAAGGCAATCCTGTGGAAACGTTAAAGGTTTATGAGACGCTAGCCAGTGCTGAAGCCTCAGTTGCTTGGATCGTTTGGAACAATCATTTGGCCTGCACATTTGGACGATTTTTAGACGAGCCTAGCATGAAGGAGATATACAGTGACCCCTCTCATGTCTATGCCAACTCAGCACGCCCTGAAGGGATTGCTAAACAAACCGCTGAAGGATATACGGTCTCAGGTCAATGGACATTAGTATCAGGTTGTGAATTGGCAGACTGGTTTGTGCTGCGCTGCTTGGTAATATCCGAAGGCTCGCCTACTACCCTTGGACCGGGTGCAAACTTAAAGCTGTTCTTTATTCCAAAAGAAGATGTGGAAGTGATTGATACTTGGCATGTTGGTGGACTAAATGGTACAGGCAGTCATGACATCGTCATCAAAGACGCGTTTGTGCAGGAACGTTATGCGGTCAATTTTGATAGCCCTGTCGCCATCGATAATGCGTATAGTCGCCTACCAATCGGCTGTATTAATGCCGCTGGCTGTGCAGCGATGGCACTGGGTGTCTTAAAAGCAGCGACAGATGAGTTAATCCAAATTTGCCTTGAGAAAGTAACACCCGGCAAAAGCCCAGATTTGCGTGATCGTGCAGCAGTACAAGCGACTATCGCTAGGAGCAAAACGCTCTTAGCCTCTAGGCGCGCACAACTACACAATAGTGTCGAGGTATTATGGAACGAAGCACAGCAACAGAATGCCTTTACCGATATACAGCTGGCTGATGTGTGGGCAGCAGCCTGTGAGGCAGCGAGAGAAGCCAGAGCCATGGTATCGGAGATTTATGCGGTCGCTGGTACGGTCTCGCTATATAAAAAACATAGAATAGAAAGAGCGCATCGAGACATTCATGCTATTTTACAACATGGTATCGTGCAACCACATTGGATGGAGCAAGCTGGCATGGCTTATGTCGGATTGATCCCAAATGCAGCCATGTTCAGAATATAGAATTGCTTTTGTAAAAATAAATAGGCCTTCATTGAATGAGGGCTTTTTATCGCTTGGCTATTGAGCCAAAGAAAGATAAATCATTATTAAAAATCATATAGTGATTACCAAATAGTGATTACCAAATCATCACGCTGAAAACGTCTTCATGCTCATGTCGCAAAAAAGCAAGGCATCCAATGCCTTGCTTTTTTATGACTAATTTTTATAACTAACAAATCACTTTACTTGATAGTAGGCTTGATTGCTTTAATCAAAATGGAAGCCTGCACCAATCGAGCCGCCAGCATTACCTTGGGTATCAGCGGTGCCGTTTACCTTCATGACCCAACGACCATCATTGGATAACTTCGAGAAGCCAATAGCAACTGCACTTTCCCCATTGTACGTTCCTATACCGCCACCGATTAAGGATTTACCAGCGATGTAAGCTTGCGGTAGTGAAGACATTGCCATGGCGGCTGAAATACCAGCATTTGCATCGTCTTCGACTTCACCAATTTTATAACCTAGCTCATTCATGTTGTTGCCAAGTCTTTGACTAACAGCATCCAATTGACCCATATTCACAGCGTCTCTGGGTGCCATGCCATCAGCCACATCAGTGATCTTGTTGCCAGCGGCGTTGATACCGCTTGCAGTCATACTAGGACCACCGACAATGCTGACACCATTATTATTGATTGTCGTATTGCCAGTTTTGACGCTATCGATATTAATATTACCGTTTAGATCAAACTTAATACTACTGCCTGCTGCTGTTGTTGTGATGTTATTACCACCTGTGAAGGTGAGGACACTGCCATCGCCTACTGGTTTGTTGATGGTAGCACCGCTATCAGCACCAAAATTGAGACCCGCATCTATTTTATCCTTGTTCACTTTGATATTGGTCGTATTGGTGTCGATGTTTGTTTTATTCGTGGCAATATTCGTGGTATTGGTTTGGATATTGGTAGTGTTGGCTTGGATGTTTTCATTGATAACGACTTCTCCTTGCTTAATAGAAGCAATCGCACCGTCGATACTATTTTGACCAGTACCACCAATATTATTATTGGTAAAGGTACCATCTACAGGATTGTAGACTGTCTCACCGCCAATGATACTACTAATGCCACTACCTTGTGCATAGAGCTGACCACCATTGATGGCATCTTTGCTACCTTCAGAGACATCGCCGTTCACAACGTTTGTAATCTTAGTGTCAGCAGCATTGATACCCGCTTTGGTGACACTAGGTCCACCTGTAATAGTCAGTCCATTATTATTCATAATGGTATCACCCGTCGTTACGCTATCTAAATTCAGGTCTGGATTTAAATCGAAGCTAATGTCATTGGCGCCTGCCAATGGTGCAGCAGCACGTAGGTCAGGGCTAACATTATTGTCCGCTGATCTAGACACTTTAATATTACCATCTGTACTGTTCAAATCGATGGCGCTGCCTTGTTTGATCATAGTGGCAACATCACCCTGAGCAGTTAGTCCCCAACCTTGATCAAGGGCAAACGTCGTGGCATTCAACTGTCCGACAGTCGCCGCATCTGTATCTGCAATACCAGCAGCTACATTGGTGATTCTGTTAAAACCATTGTCAAGACCACTACTGCTCAGTCTAACCGTTCTACCCGGACCATTATCGGTAAAGGTAAAGCCATTACTATTCATAATGCTATTACCAATCTGCATGCTACCCTCATTGCCTAAATTCAACTGGTTATTCAGTTTCACCTGAACACCCGTTGCTGAGGCCATCGTCGTAATGTTGCTATCACCAGTGACGTTGATGGTATCACCTAAAGCAAACTGCTGGTCGTTGGCACTATTGCCATCACCGATTTTGATGCCTTTGGCCACGAGACTATTGGTTTCTGACAATTGGTCGAAGTTTACCGCATCCTTACCTGTGGTCGCTTCTGCAACGTTAGTAATTTTATTGCCACCATTGTTCAGACCATTGGCTGAGATGCTGACACCGCTACCAAAGTTTGCGCTGTTAAGACCAGTTAAATCTTTCGCAAGTTTCACGGTCAATGTGCTGGTACCGTCAGCAACGACGCCAATGTTGTTGCCATTTGACAAGTCACTTGCCACGGTCGCGCCACCTTTGATTGTCAGCTTGTCACCAAGCTGACGATTAACGGTAGTACCCGTGTCACCATCGAAATCAAAACCTTTATCGATGGTCGTAGTCGTGGCTTGTAGTTGACCAAAGTTTACGGCATCGCTGGCTATTGTACCGTTAGCGACATTGGTAATTTGATTGCCACCATTGTCTAGCCCACTATTACTGATTCTGACCGTTTGATTAGTCCCACCCGTGAATGTGACACCATCAGCGTTGACGACTGTAGTTCCTGTGGTCAAGCTGGTTGAGACTAAATCGGCAGCAGTAGCAACTTTGATACCACCATTGTCAGCGGTCAAGACAATATTCTCACCAGTAATAAAGTTGGCTGTATTATTGTCTTTATCCAGAGTTTTGACTTCAGCACCATTGATTTGTGTCACTACCGTTTGCATCGCACTATCAGCTTTTACCAAGCTTGCCTTACTACCTTCGCTTAGATCAACTTGATAGTCGGTGATATTGGTATCAGGATCTTTGACACTAGTGCTAACTGTTAGTGCATTAGCATCTGCAGTAGAAACACTGGTGCCATTGGCATTGACAGTATAGACATCCTGTCCAGTATCGCTATCGGTTGAAAAGTCAACACTGGCAACATTCGTACCTTTAACTACTTTGGTTCTCGCTCCTGCGGCTGCCATCTGTACATCACCGATGTTTGCTGCATTGGTTACTGTATTACCACCGCTTTTTACTCCCTTGATCTGGGTGTCGTTGGCATTGATACCAGTAGATGAGATACTAACACCACCAAAATCTGCACTAGTGAGGCCCGTTAAAGTTGGAGACAGACCGAGAGCAATTCCATCGCCCGTTGATAAGCCAGTGGTGGTTAAATTGCTGTCTGTATCAAACTTAATTTCTTCACCCAAGGCGAAGGTTTTTTTGAGGGTACCACCGCTACTTGCATCATTCACGTTAAACTTGATGCCTTTAGCAATATTATCAGTGTTGGTGTCAATATTGGTGGTATTGGTCGTGACATTAGTATTAGTCGTTTCTAGCTGACTAAAATTCACCGCATCTTTTGCGTTAACCCCATCATCAACGTTAATAACTCTCTTATTACCCGCATTGACCCCGCTTTTGGTGATGCTTGGACCATTTAAAATGGTCAGACCATTGCTGGTTAACGTGGCATTGGTAGGGTTAAATATGCTGCCACCCGTTACCGTGACACCTGTACCACTAACGGTAGTGACGCCAGTAAGCACGCCGCCCGTGACAATACCTAAACCATTGACAGTCGTGCCGTTTAATAAGTTACCTGTGCTAACGCTGCCTGTTGTACCTAGGTTCAAATTGTCATTGAGCTCAACTTCGATTTTGCCATTTTTTACTCGGGTATCGATGTTGCTGTTAGAGCCAACCACTTCAACGGCTTGTCCCAATGGTTTCTGTACTGTATTACCATCAGCAGCTTTTAATGCAAAGCCTGAGGTGGATACACCAGTAATGGCACTATTCAAATCACCAATATTCGCCGCATTGGTTTCCGTTGTGCCACCGCTAGCCACGCCTGAGATGACTTTATCACCTGCGTTGATACCAGTAGATGAGATACTAACGCCGCTATTAAAGCTTGCGCTATCCAGACCTGTTAAGTTGTTGGCTAAGCCAAGTTTGATTCCATCACCCGTTGATAAGCCGGTAGTGGTTAAATTGCTATCCGTATCAAACTTAATTTCTTCACCCAAGGCAAAGGTTTTTTTAAGAGTGCCCCCGCTGCTTGCATCATTCACATTAAAATTGATGCCTTTAGCAATATTGTCAGTGTTGGTGCCAATATTGGTAGTATTGGTTGAGATGTTGCTAGTATTGGTCGTGACTTGTTGGTTGGTATTAAATAACTGACCACCATTGATGGCGTCTTTGCTATTTAGACTGACCGTACCATTAGAAACATTGACGACCTTCTTATTACCCGCATTGACCCCGCTTTTGGTGATGCTTGGACCATTTAAAATGGTCAGACCATTGCTGGTTAACGTGGCATTGGTAGGGTTAAATATGCTTCCACCCGTTACCGTGACACCTGTACCACTAACGGTAGTGACGCCAGTGAGCACGCCGCCAGTGACAATACCTAGACCATTAACAGTCGTGCCGTTTAGCAAGTTGCCTGTGCTAACGCTGCCTGTTGTACCTAGGTTTAAGTTGTCATTGAGCTCAACTTCGATTTTGCCATTTTTTACTCGGGTGTCGATGTTGCTGTTAGAGCCAACCACCTCAACGGCTTGTCCCAATGGTTTCTGTACTGTATTACCATCAGCAGCTTTTAATGCAAAGCCTTTGTTAATAGTTGTGGTATTATTTCCGACCGCTTCATTGGTCGCATATAATTGACTACCATTCACTGCATCTGTACTAGCCGCAGTGACAGCTCCACCAGCGACGTTTTTGATCTGACGTTCAGATCCTACTACGCCCACGGATACTTGCGCACCCTCTCGTAGCATACCCTTATCATCAATGACATTACCGGCGATATCATATACCACGCCACCAACTGTCATCGTCTTTTCAGAGCTTGCACTTGTTGCTGTTGTAGAGCCTGCACCTAAAGAAACTGAACCATCTTTGCTCGCTGATGCGCCAACACCGAACGCTGAAGAAGCCGTTCCCGAGGTATTGGAATGAACACCAACGGCTGTAGACAGATCACCTTTAGACAGCGATTTTGCACCAATGGCTATCGACGCAGCACCTCCAGCTTCGGTATTAACATCGTACTGATTGGTTTCTACCAAATCTTTACCTACGTAGGATTTGAAAACATCGTTAACTGTGCCACTATTTAATGGTGACAACGGACTACCATCGATATTAGTTTTCGATGCAAAATCTAGATCATCACCGCCTATTGCGATAGACGATGCCCCTCTAGACACGACATTAGCACCGATAGCAATCGATTGCTCACCACTTGCCATCGTCTGTTGCCCAAATTCTGAGCTGCCAATCGCAATAGTTTGGCTGCCTGTGGCTTTTGCATTTCCGCCCAGCGCCATGGCGTTATAACCTGTCGCTCCGTCGTTATTAGCATTACCGATAGCGGTTGAGTCTACGCTATAATACTTGGTTTTATTATTAGCGACAGTATTCGACAGCCCTGTTAGCTGAGACACATTGACAGCATCACTGTCACTGCTACCTGCTGCGACGTTTACAATCTGACGGTTGCCACCCGCTGCTCCTGTTCCTACAGAGACCGCGCCAAGTGTAACGCTATCCGTTGCTTGGATGACTGAGCTATCTGCTCCTACTGGCACAAAACCACTGGCACCACCAGCACGATTTGCAATAGAGTTTGAACCTAATGCGATGCCATTTACTGCGTTAGATCGAGAGCCGACACCAAAAGCAAGACTGTTATCAGCAGTCGCTTTTGCATTACTACCAAAGGCAATCGTATCACTGCCAACTGCTTGAGTTTGTCCATTCGCTCTATAACCTACATTTGCTTGATCAGCCACTGTACCTGCATTTTCAAAATCAGTTGAACCAATCGCAATGCCACGTTTGCCTGAGGCAAGTGCTGAATGACCAACAGCAAGAGAGCCTTGACCCGTTGCTGAGGAGACATTGCCAATAGCCTGAGCAAAGTCAGCAGTCGCTGCCGATTGACGTCCAAGCGCTAACGAGGTATTTCCATTAGAATACGCTGCCGCCCCAATTGCCACAGATGACCGACCAATAGCTTTTGCTTGAGTGCCTAGAGCAGTAGCGACGTCACCGGCTTCTGTCCCAGTGCCAATGGCGGTACTACCAGAATTGTTTTGTGAACCACCCGTCCAAGTAAATGACGGATTGCCTCTATCGACCAGATTGAAGTTTTGCCCAGCGTCCGCTTCACAGCCAATGGCAACCGAATAGCTACCTTCAGCATTCGCTTCAGTACTGTTTGTATTACAAGAAGAAATTGCCGTACCAGATCCCGTACCACCGCCGACATTCACTTGTGCAAAAGCTTGCGGTGACATTGTAAATCCAGCCGCCAGCATCCCTATGGCGATCGTGGATAGTCGGAAAAATTGGGTAGAAGAAAGATTAGAAGTCGTATTGATGGTCGCGTTTGCGCTCACGCTAGATTTGGAAGATTTGCCGCGCCCCTTTGCATATTCACCAACTGCGGTAAAACAGCTCAAGGCTTCATTCCATATTACTTTATAGATGCGGTTCATAGTGTGCACTCCCTTACAGACTGGTCAGATTTAAAAATCAGAGATAATATCCATCTTGCAGAGAGTCGATATCACAAAATAAAACACGTTATCGGCTGGCAATGAGTAAATGTTTTTTGTTCGTCATTTATCTTGTTAACCAACAACTAACACTTTTTATCTTGAAAAGCCCTAATCGCTCTCTCTATATATTAGTATTACCGAATATATAGAGAGAGACAATGCCGCTCATCGGGCATTTATTACCGTTCATCCAATTATATAACAAAAAATGAATATATAGATGTTTTTTGCTCCTTGCTTATATTGAATGCTCCCACTTTTTTGAAATAATCCGCTTTGAAACTTAATAAAACACACGCTTATACACACACTTTAGAGATGTTTTAAGCGCGTGTTCGCCACTTTATACTGCTCTTAGTCCCCTTCAGAGTTAACAGGCAATGTTATTTGCATCACCAGCCCTTGGATATCATCTTGGCGATTATAGACATGAATCTGACCCTTGTGTGCCATTACCACGGCATGAACGATTGCCAGCCCCAAACCATAGCCCCCCGTTTCACGATGGCGAGCCGAGTCAAGCCGTACAAAGGGCTGAAAAATACGCGCCAAGTCCTTATCCGCGATGCCGCCACCCTCGTCTGTGATGCTGATTTGAAGTGCAGGCTTATTGCCCTCCATCTCCACTTCCTTAATGTCAGCAATGACCGTCGAATCAGAGGCAGTATGCATAAAAGCATTACGAATGACATTTTCAAGCGCGCTATGCAGCTGTTCTTGATTGCCAAGCACTGTCCAAGGGGTTGTTGAATCAGTGGTAGATGAAGCGTCTGCCACCAATGCATGACTCGGCTGCCATTGCCAACGCACATTTTTATGCTGAAACTCAAAGCAAACGTCTTGTCCAATTTCACTAATGATGTCAGAAATATTAACCACTTCGTTTTCTATATTGTCGATCGTATATTGCTGCATTTGTAGAGATTGAATATGAATGATTTGCTCAATCAACTCATTCATCCGCGCCGACTCTTTATCGATACGGTCGAGATAACGACTGGCATTCGGTGCAAAGTCGCGGGTCAGCTCAGTCGCAACGTCTAGACGCGCCAGTGGCGATCGTAGCTCGTGCGAGATATCACTGAGCATCTGTTTGCGTGCCAGCTCACTCTCAGCCAACCGTTTTGATAGTTTAGCCACGTCTTTTGCGAGTAAACCAAGCTCATCATCTCCCATTTTTGATAGGTCTGGATGGGTCTGATAATCGCCATCAATCATACGGTGTACGGTATTTTGTACACGGCGGATACGCTGAGTCATTGTACGGCTCAGCCAAATACAAACCAAGACGCTAAAAACGAGAATAAATAGCAAACGTATGGGGAAATTGCCACGTTGCAGCGCCATAACATCAGCAAAACGCAAATGCGGACGTAATTGTATAATGACAGACTGCTCATCTGGTAAGACGACCGTCACATCAGCCAGCTCAGGGCGACTGTCGAAATCAGCTAGCGTAGCGCTATTTGGCATCATCGGTTGCAGAATATGGTTTAAGAATGACGACTTATCATTCGACATTTTATTATTATCATCGTGACTATTAACCCTGTTATTGTCCACGTTGGGCTGAGCTGCCATTGGTTGCATTGATGATTGCATTGATGATTGCATTGATGATTGCATTGATGATTGCATTGATGGTTGCCCTACTTCACGCCGACTACCCTGCATACCTTTTTGCCTACGCTCATCTCTATTGCGATAACGCGGAAATATAATCGCCCCTTCTTCATCGTAAACACTTATCTGATTCATGAGTTGACGGTCCTGACGATACATCTGCTTAACTGTACTTAAATCACCCGCTTTTAATGCCTCAACCATTTCTTGACGCTTAATCAATAAACTATCAATTTGTACGTTCATGCGAGCCGTTAGTGCTTTTTCGACCAGCCAGCGCTCAACCAAAACAGATAAGATGGAGGTGATGATAATCGTCAATAGCAGACTTAGAAACAAACGCCAAAATAGTGTGATTCGCACTTTAAACGTTGGTGTTTGCTTAAGCGTTTTATGGTTAATAGCTTTCTTGGAAGCGTTCATCGATGAGTCCATCATTACAATACCAGCTGATAGCCTTTACCACGAACCGCTTTGATCGGCTCATCATGAAAAGGTTGAAGTTTTTTGCGGAGTCGCGAGACATGCACATCAAGGCTACGGTCGAACGGCTGTAATTCACGTTGTAAGACATGCTCTGACAGCCATGCTTTGCTTACCACCTCACCTTTTTGTTTCAGTAGCGCAACCAACAAATCAAATTCTGTCCCCGTCACTTGTAGTTCTATGCCATCTATCTGACAGAGCCGCTGGTTTTGATCCAGATGCAAACGGCTCTCTGGTAGCGGCGTATGCTCTGATTTCGCTGCGCTGGTGCGTTTGATGACGGCATTGATACGTGCCAGCAGCTCTCTAGGATTGCAGGGTTTGGTAATATAATCATCAGCACCAAGTTCAAGCCCAATGATACGATCAATCTCCTCCCCTTTTGCGGTCAGCATGATGACAGGGATATCACTGATATTGGGTAATTGACGCAAGACACTCAATCCATCGATTTTTGGCATCATAATATCTAGCACCAGCAAATCATAAGCAGCAGCGCCATTAAGCACATTATTGCTCGCGGTTTTGAGTTTCTGTATGACAGCCTCACCATCGTGAACGCAGTCGCATGTCACCCCATGATTGTGCAAGTATTCTTGTAATAACTGGGTCAATTCTTCGTCATCATCGCCTAGTAGTATGTGTGGCACATCTTTCTCCTTAAGCGTTAAATCGCTTTATGAGCCATATTATCAGTCAATTGCTTATCGATTCGCTATAAACGTTACCTTTCTTAATACTTCATAAATGTTCGTAACCTCTAACTGTCGTAATATAGCGTCTATCAGCGACAAATACTGATAACAAGCTGTGATGGATAGTGGCTATCCGGGGCACTTACTGTTCATAAGCTGATCAGATAAAAACTGACTTTTTCGCAACCAATAACGTATGCACCATAAATTAAGGTAACGATGATGAAAAAATTATTAATGGGCTCAGTATTAGCAATGTCTAGCATTTTCACCGTAACAGCTTGTACTAGTGTTAATGCAACCACTGATACCACACCAACCACCAGCAAAATGCAGCATAAAGATGGCATGAAAAAAGGCGGCATGAGAGGTCCAATGTCGCAGCTAGATCTAACAGCAACGCAACAAGCGCAAATCAAAGCCATCATGCAAGCACAACACGGCGATCGTAAAGCTGACCGTACAAAAAACAAATTGGAACGGGCGCAAATGCAGCAACAGATGCAAGCATTGACTAATAGTAGCACTCTAAATACAGCGGCAGTCAATCGCTTAGCTGATCAGCAAGCGGCTAAAACCAAGCAGCGCTTCATTGAGCGAGTACAGACTCAACATGCTATCTCTCAAGTATTGACTGCTGAGCAACGCGCAAAACTTGCTACATTAAAAGCTGAAAAAATGGCGAAAGATCATAAAGGCTCAGAGCACGGCAAAATGCATGGCAAACAGCGCCAAGGCATGTAGTAAGTTAAAGCATATAAGCTTTTATCAATACAGAGACTTGTATTAATATTTAATGTCTTATAAGAGTTAATATGACAATATAAAAAAGCGCATCGTATAAACGGTGCGCTTTTTAGTTTTAATGTTGGAGCTCACATTACTTTGATATGTTAATTAACTGTAAAAAGGCGCGCTCTTCAAGAATTTTGATATCTAAACCATTCTGAATCAGCTCTTCTACTTTTCGATGCTTACTGCTTTTTTCATGACCAGCAAGCAACGTTAAATCTTGAACACCAACTACAAGATAATCTAATGTCTTCGAAGCACCTGCTTTGACATTAAAACCATTTTTGGCTGCTATCTCAGCAATATCTGTTCGACTGATACTAAGGTTGCCTGTAAAGCAAATATTGAGTCCGGCATATCGCCCCGACTCATCTCCAACTTTTGTGATATTACTGGGGTAGTTTCTACTATTTGCACGTTGTTGCTGAGGATAATTGCGACTGTATTTACTATCTTCTACCCAATCATGAATTGATAAACCATTTTCTCTAAGAATGGTTACAACTATAAAGCCACATGCTTTGGCATCTTCTAGCGCGTCATGATGGTCAAACTGATAACTCCATTCTCTACAGACATTCGCCAGATTATAACCTTTGACCGCAAAACGCTGACACGTCTTACGTACCAACACTGTAGCATCGACCCACTGTAGCTCTGGTATTGATAATTTGTGAAGCTCTAGACTTTTTGTCAACGCCCTTTGATCAAAGTCAGTATAGCTAACGACAACATTTTCACCGACAAATTTTAATATTTGCCCATAAATGTCATACATAGACGGCGCATCTTTTACCATATTACTGGTAATACCATGCACTTCTATATTTTGACGACTAAAAGAAGTCTGAGGACATACTAACGTACAGTAGGTATCAATTAACTTACCGTTCAAATATTTAGCCAAGCCTATTTGACAAATAGACCCTACGTCGCTGTTTGCAGTTTCAACATCAATGGTCACAAAATTCATTATCTCGTCCTCAATGTCGTAGATTTAGTCTGATTTAATTTTATTTAATCAATCGCCCCAAACTTCTCTTTAGCCATCGGCATGACACTAAACATCATCTTACCCATCGCAGTACCATTGCCATCACGATAATACTGCATCAACTCGCTGCCATACTCGCGCATATCAATACTATTACTGGCATTAGGCACTTGCACATCACTTGGTAAATTGGGAAATGCCATGTCTTTAGTGCTGATAGCGGAATACTGCTGCAAAACATCTATGACCATGTTCTTACCATCGGCGGTTTCGCTCGGAAGCTCACTGCGCAAATGCTGCCATTTGAGCTGACCACGCTTATCAAATCCATACAACTCTTGCGTCTCTGCATTTGATAGCATTGCACTTTCTGCCGTCTTTTCTTTTGCCTCTGCCATTGTTTCCTCTATTGTCTCACTGCCACTATCCACATCACTATCCATGTCACTTTTTATCATTGCTAGCATCTGCTGCACTAACGCTTTACTGGTAAATTTATCAGCATCTGTGTTGCCTACCTCGTAAGCCGCGCTTTCTTTCACCAGTTCTGGATATCGCTGACTCATCCGCTCGTAAATGATGCGCATATAATCTTGATAAAACTGCTCATAACTCTCAGCACTTTGTACACGGCGAATAACTTGTTTACTTGCTAGCATTGCTGGTAGCTGATGCGAGGGTAACTTGGGAGAGAGCGATGCTAGCGTATTAGGGGCGACATAATCAAACTGGCTAATAGGTGCAGCATCAAATGTGGCATCTAACGCGGCAAAGTGGCTTTTTATCAACTCACTACCAAAGCCTTTGGGTAAGGTGCCATCATCAATGGCTAGCTTTAACCACTTGTTGCGCCACTTTGTGCCGAGCTTGTCATCTAATAGCTCTGAATTAAACATCGCAAAATTATCTGCCCATAGATAAATATTACCGTTTTTCAAATCCAAATAAATCGGCTGATTCATGCTGCTTTGATGATTACGTGCTTGATACTGCACGCTCGCCAGCATCGTCGCCTTGCCAGCCATTGGCTGATAAACGCCTTGCGCATTGATAGACAGCGGCTTTAGCACATAAGCATCTAGCAACTTTGCTTTTTTGATATCTTGCGCTGTCGCTCGGTCGTCGTAATTGTCAAATAACTGTTGGTAAGATGCTGGCACAGTGATTTCACTATCATATTTACTCTCTACCCATGCCTCATAGGCATCCGTACACTCAAGATAAGTGTCTTTTAGCACCGTTCGCTGAGCATCATAATCTGCCGCCAAAATGTCTTTATTTTGCGCTTCTGCTTGGGTAATTAAGGCGGCATACGCTTGATCGTGTGTGTCTTCGCAGTATTCATCAATATAGCCTGAGGCGACTGGCGCTTTAGCATCTATTTTAGTATCAATATCGCTAAACTGCTGCTCGTTACTAACCTCAAGATTGCTATGATAGCTAAAAGACTGGCGGCGCTGTTTCTGTAACGCAGTCGCCAATGCTGTCTTTGCTGCTACTGGCGTTTGCTTAGCAGTCATAGCATTAAATTGGTCAAGACTGGTAGATTGGCAGCCCGTTAATAATAGTGCTCCTGTTACCAATGCACCAGCAAATAGGCGATTGCCATTAAGAACTGACGCAAGGCTCGCTGACGAAAGACGACTTGCAATGATTTGATGTGCTTTTTTCATTTTTTATCCTTAATAAATATGGGCTTGAACATGACAAGATAGCGTTATTGATCATCTACCCTGTTGTCAGCATCGTCTTCGATATCAGTATCATCTTGACTATCAGCACTGTCATATTCTGCTGCATCATAGCCGCTATCACCATCTGCATAATCGCTACCATAGTCATCATCATTGTAATCATCACTGCTCCCACTATAGTCATAGCGTGCATCACGTGCCGTTTGCAGTCTGTCTTTTTGTTGGCGTCGCTCTGCCATCCATGCATTGCCATCGATAGCGGCTTTAGCATTTGCGCCAAAAGACTCGGTCAATAAAGGCGTTAGTGCATGTTTACTAAAACTGCTTTTATCATAGCGTACTTGATTCAGCACGCTGGTTGTAGAACCCATCAAGTCACCACCGATATTTACCCGCTGCTGCTTAGCAAGCAGGCGATCGGCGCTATCTAAATAATAGTAATTTATCTGATTAAAAGAGATTGGACCTATGGCTTCAATTAGCTGCAAAAGCGAACCTACATCCACACTTTGGTAGCCTTTATTGTATAGCTGCACTTTCGCAAGCGCAGTTTTTAGCATAGCGCCATCAGGATATTTCTGTGGATTGGCATCGACATAATCCTGTAGCGACTTTGTCATGTATTTTAGGGTTTTGCCGATCATCTCACCGCTTTGCTTGCTGCCAAAATAGACTTTTACCGCTTGGCTCGCACCAACTTCTTTGGCAAAGGCATCACTGCGAATATCTACCGCACTAAAGTGTTCGGGCGCTAGCTCTGCCATGCTGCTCTGTATGGCAGCAATGGCGGCATCGTAAAGCACTGCTGGCGGCAGCTGCGCGGTAATACTCTCAGGCAACCCAAAACTAACGGTATGTGAGGTCATTTGGTTAGGTAAAGGGGTGTTTTCAGGATTAACCAATGCTACGATAGGCATGATTGCTGATGGGTCTACCGTAACTGTACTATGGTTAAAATCGAACGCTAGCGGTATCTGTATAGATGAGCTAATCGTTGGTGTCACATAATCATAGCTATAGACGCTCTGCAGTTGTCGTTGTTTGGGTTTGTACTGACTGACACTATTGAACGTTAAATTTTGATATTGATAAACATTTGACGCAGCTATCTGTTCAGGCGTGCGATGGAACATACTCAGCATTTGACCAATGACACCCGTAGATGTTACTGATTGGCTACCTTGTTCTACATCCTCTGGTTGTTGTTTTGCCATTTGTACGGCTTCATACTGCTCTATCATGCTTTTTGGGTTTAATTTTGATAACTTTGAAAAAGCACTGTCTGATTCATAATCATCGGTGTCATAGTTCCCTTCGCCGTAACTCTCTGATTGATAGTCACTGCGACTATAACCGTTTTCGTCATAGTTAACATCCTCTACAACACAGACTTCATAAGCGTCATCGTCCTCATTGTCATTGCATTTATTCGACTCTGCACTTACCGCTGCTAACTCTGCCATAGCCTCAGTTTGCCTGTCCTCATAATCACTTTCATCATAACTAACGTCAGGCTCATAAGCATAGGCTTCTATAATCGTTCTAAGTAAGCTACTAGAACCCGCATCAATGCTGTCTGGAGCAATAAAAGGAACGGCTTGATAATTGGCTTGCGAGACTGCTACGTGTTCTGTTGCCAAATGCTGACGAATAGCCGCCAGTAAATGTGACTTTGCTTGATTGTCAGTATTGGGGTATTTTTCTTGGTCAAATAATTGCTGATAACGCTCAGATTTGGCTGTGAGGCTGGCATTAAATGCGCGTCCTTGTGCTTGGCTCTGCGCGCTATCAGCGGTACTAAAATCAATCATATTTTTTGACACCACAGTCGATGATACCGCTGGGCTTGATTGACAGCCCAAAAGAGCCAAAGACGTAGTGCCAACCAGCAAGGCGATAGACGTCAATTTACCTACCTGATATACATGGTCGTTATTATTGATAGACGAATGATGACTCGTCATCTCAGAGTAGCGCTGTCGATTATGGTTATTAATATGATTTGATGACATAGTAATCTCTTTGTATAAATAGCCAGTCTATAATTAGTGTACATTAGTACCGTTATTTATATCACAATGCGTTACAATTTAGTAATATTAGAACCTATTTATTAAGAAAATACTTAGATTTTTTTATACAAAACAACTTTCTCACTACTGCTTTCTCGCCCAAGTAAAAAGGACTTTACAATGCCAACCTCGATATCAAAAAACAACATACGCACTGCTAACAATAATCCTCAAGGTAGAGCAAATATTAAAGCGGCTATTTTGTTAGTCAGTAGCACATTTTTAGTATCACTATCGGCTCATGCGCTTGAGCCGACAACCAATCAATCAAGTACTATCAACCAAACATCGATTAACACTAGCGCCATCAATCTCGCGATTACGGCTGATAATCCTACTGTAATATCTGAAACTCAGCGTGTGACAAGAGCCAAAATCAATGCCCTCACTTCCACGATTAACAATGCCAAGACCGATCAAGCCATCTATTCTGAAGATGCGATTCACCACCCTGTTTGGGCAAAGAACGGCATGGTCGCCACCCAAGAAGCCCTCGCCTCTGATATTGGACTCAAGATTTTAAAAGACGGTGGTAATGCGGTTGATGCTGGCGTCGCCGTTGGCTTTGCCTTAGCAGTGACCTTACCCCGCGCTGGGAATATCGGTGGTGGTGGATTTATGATGATTTATGATGCCAAGCAAGGCAAAACGGTGGCACTCGATTACCGTGAAAAAGCACCGAGTAGCGCCTCGCGTGATATGTATCTCGATGAGGATGGCAATGCGGTCAGCGACTTGTCTCGTTATCACGGTCTAGCAGTTGGCGTACCGGGAACAGTCGCAGGATTACTTAAAGCATTAGAAGATCATGGCACTATGAGCCGCGGACAAGTGATGGCACCAGCGATTGCACTGGCTGAGGACGGTATAGAAGTCACAGCAGGTCTGTCTGAGTCACTCACAGCATTAAGCGATCGCATGCAAAAATGGCCAAGCACCAAAAAGATATTTTTTAAACCTGATGGCAGCGCCTATCAACTCGGTGAGCGTTTAAAACAGCCTGAGCTTGCCCATTCGCTAAAACTCATTGCCGCAAAAGGGGCGGATGGATTCTATAAAGGGGAAACCGCAAGTAAGTTAGTCAAAGCGGTCAATGATGCGGGTGGTAATATGAGCTTGCAGGATTTGGCCAGCTATGAAGCCATCGCTCGCGTGCCCGTCAAAGGCGATTATCGTGGTTATGAGATTGTCTCCATGCCACCACCGTCTTCTGGTGGTATACATATCGTGCAAATCTTAAATATCTTAGAAGGTTATCCGCTAAAAGATTATGGTCAAAACAGTGCGCAAACCATTCATTTAATGGCTGAGGCGATGCAGTTAGCTTATGCAGATCGCGCAGAGTATTTGGGTGATTCTGACTTTATCGATGTGCCTGCCAGCGGTTTAGCTTCTCAGGCTTATGCGGATAAACTACGTACCTTAATCAATCCAGACAAAGCCACACCAGCGTCTACTATCAAAGCCAACAACCCTCTACCCTATGAGAGTGATCAGACCACGCATTTCTCCATTGTAGATAAAAATGGCAATGCGATAGCCAATACTTATACGCTAAACTTCTCTTACGGTACGGGTCTTGTCGCTGAAGGTACGGGTATTTTATTAAATAATGAGATGGATGATTTTTCTGCCAAACCGGGTGTGCCAAATGGTTATGGCTTATTAGGCGGTGAAGCAAATGCCGTTGAAGCCAATAAACGTCCATTATCGTCTATGAGTCCGACACTGGTATTTAAAGACAGTAAACCATATATCGTCACGGGTAGCCCTGGTGGTAGCCGCATCATTACCACTGTCACCCAAATAATCTCGAACGTCATTGATCATGATATGAATATTGCTGAGGCCACTCACGCACCGCGTATTCATGACCAATGGCTGCCTGATGAGATTCGGGTCGAAAAAGCACTGAATATTGATACCGTCAAAAAGCTTGAATCAATGGGTCATACGGTCAGTCCAAAATCTGCCATGGGTTCGACTCAGTCGATTATGATTACGCCAAATGGTGTCTACGGCTCGTCTGATCCACGTATCGTTGACGCAGCTGTGGTTGGTTATTGATTTAACTTTTACTTGATATGTATAAATAAAAAACGCTCTCTATCATAATAAAGAGCGTTTTTTTAATAGATATGAAAAGTATTGAAAGATACTATCAATACAACTTGATCTTGTTAAAAAAATCATTGTCTAATAATAATTTCGGTCTGGCATTGACCTCTTTTAAACCCACCTTATGTTGCATCATAAGCTCTATGAGATTCATTTGATCGATGAGTATCAGACTGTGCGAATCCGTTGCATTGGCATATTCCTGCGCAGGCTTGGTAAAGCTTGTTGTGGTAATAAACAAGCCATGATGATTGGTTTTTTGTGGTGGATAAGCCCCTATGAAGTTTCTCAAATCGCCATTAGATATATTATTACCGGCACTATATAATTTGGCTTGAATATAATAGTTATGCACCTCACCATCTGGGAAATCCTGAATAATCAGCCCATCAATGCCATTGTCATTCGAGCGTCCAGTATGACGCGAGGTCAAATTACTCTCAGGACTTTCAATCTCTAAAGATCGTTCAATCATTTTTAGACAAAACCACTCAAACTGCAAAGGTGACAAGCTTTCAAGCTGTGCCATAATCATATCAGGCGTTACTTTGACAAAATCATTGCCCACAGTAGCATCTGCATAATTGTTCATAAACATAGACGTTCGGCGCTGAGTTTCTTCTATCAAATGATTAATAAGTGCATCGCCATTTTTACCATAAGCCGCAATATTGACTTTTTGCAGATCAGCAAAGGCTTTATTATCAAAACGGGTCAAGTTAGCAATATAATCACTATTTGGAATGCCTTCGTTAATGTATTGAGTAAAATTGCTTCCTGCTAACCAAAAATAGACTTTGCCAAACGGGTCTAAACGTATGATATTTTTAGGCGTTACTTTTTCATCAAAAGTAATAAAATTAGCGAAATTCTGATTTAAATTGGGTACTAAGCTGAACTTGTCTTCTTTGACCAGCCCCATTGCGGACAAGCACAATAAAATTAGATCAACGATGTCATCATAACAAGGTGAGCCGTTATGACACTCATGGCGTATATCATAATTACTCATGTAATTGATTTCTTTATGATCATTGACAATTTGTGCCAACTTTTCAAACTCTCTATAAAATACCGTGCGACCAACGGTATTCCGCGTACTCAAATTTTTTATGGTTTGTATACCCGCATTTAACATGTCACCAAATGCGGGCAGCTTCGTAATGTTACTCATAATATTATCGTCTTTGTTTGATTACATGAACATTATTGTGTGAAATAAGGCGTCAAATAGGCTTTGTTTCGCAATAATTTAAGGACAAATGTTTATGCTACCAACTATTGAGACAAAACACAGCAAAATTTCACCTTTATAACTAAGAAAAACAAATCCTCTCACTCAGATTAAACCCTTTGAATCAGTGGCTGTCTACGGTAAATAATGCTATTATTGACGACCCCATTTGAAACGTATCAACATGGCTATCGAGGTCTTATTTACCTTTGAACATCCATATAAATAACGGATACACATCCTTTGTTTTATCGATAGCTTATTGCTTTTGATCGTACTAGTAAGAGTCTTCTATGGCATTTGTACACCTTGGCATCCACAGTGAATATTCAATTATTGATTCTATCGTGCGTATCAAGCCGCTAGTGAAAGCTGCGGCGGCTGACCATCAGCGCGCGCTGGCATTGACCGATTTGTCCAATTTGTATGCCACAGTGAAGTTTTATCGTGCCTGCCTAGGTGCGGGTATCAAGCCCATTATCGGCAGTGAAGTCATCATGGAAAATGAAGACACACGGCTCACCCTACTTGCGATGGACAACGAGGGCTATCAAAACATCACTCGTATCGTATCACTTGGCTTTACCGAAGGGCGCGCCGACGATGCCAATCATGGTGTACCAGTCGTCAAGCGCAGTCATATTTTAGCGCATGCGGCAGGCGTGATTGTCTTATTTACTGAAAAATCAGATGTCGGTCAGGCACTGGTCGGCTCGATGCCAGAAAAAGCCGATGAGCTGCTAATAGAATGGCAGGCGCAATTTGCTGATCGCTTATATTTTGCGATTAAGCGTACCAATCGCTCAGGTGAAGACGCCTTTATTAAAGCGGCTATTCACTCTGGCGCTAAACACAATATCCCCATCATTGCGCATAATGACGTGCGGTTTTTAGAGCAGGATGATTTCGATGCTCACGAAGCACGGGTTTGTATCGCTGGCTCTTACGTACTTGCCGACCAAAATCGCCCGCAAACTTATTCCGATGCACAATACCTTAAAACCCAAGCGCAAATGCAGCAGTTATTTGCTGATATTCCGCAGGTTATTGACAATACTTTGCGCTTAGCAAGCCGCTGTAATGTGACGTTGACGCTTGGTATCAACGTATTACCTGACTTTCCTGTGCCTGAAGGTGAGACGATTGAATCGTTTTTCCGTGCAGAATCAATCCGTGGGCTTAATAATCGACTAGATAAACTATTCCCCATCGAGAAACGTAGCGATAATTGGAGCGACTTTCGCCAAAGATATGATGACCGCTTAGAGTATGAACTAAAGGTCATTCTTTCAATGGGCTTTCCTGGTTACTTCCTCATCGTCATGGACTTTATCCGTTGGGCAAAAGCCAATGGCGTACCAGTCGGTCCTGGTCGTGGTTCTGGTGCAGGCTCACTCGTTGCTTATTCGCTCAATATTACCGACCTCGACCCTATTCATTACGACTTATTATTTGAGCGCTTTTTAAACCCTGAGCGTGTGTCCATGCCCGATTTCGATATTGACTTCTGTATCGAAGGTCGCGACCGCGTTATTGATTATGTAGCGCAAACCTATGGTCGTGAAGCGGTCTCGCAAATCATTACCTTTGGTACGATGGCAGCAAAAGCGGTAGTTCGAGATGTGGCACGTGCGCAAAGTAAATCGTACTTCCTTGCCAGCAAAATGTCGAAACTGATACCTAAAACACCGGGTATCACCCTCAGTCAAGCGCTTGAGCAAGAGCCGCAGCTCAAAGACTTAATCTCCAATCCTGATAATATGGATTATGAAGATGCCACTGAAGTGTGGGAAATGGCGATTAAGCTTGAAGGCATTTGCCGGAACGTGGGTAAACATGCTGGTGGTGTATTGATTGCGCCGCACAGAATCACAGATTTTAGCGCGATTTATTGTGATGATGAAGGTCACCGTGTCAGCCAATTTGATAAGGATGACGTTGAAGCCGTTGGGCTAGTAAAATTTGACTTTTTGGGTCTACGTAACTTGACGGTGATTGATGCTGCGGTCAGAAATATCAACCTGCGCCGTGCAAAAGAAGGCAAAGATGCGTTGGTGTTAGAAGACCTACCGTTAGATGATAAAAAAGCCTACAAGCTCTTACAAGATGCTAAGACCACTGCCGTTTTTCAGCTAGAAAGTATGGGCATGAAAAAGTATCTGGCGAAATTGCAACCGACCAACATCGAAGATGTGATCGCCATGTGTGCGCTTTATCGCCCAGGCCCACTGGACGCTGGCATGGTAGAGATGTATATCGACCGCAAACATGGTCGTGAGGAAGTCATCTATGACCATCCCAATCTTGAGCCGATTTTAGAAAATACCAATGGCGTTATTGTCTATCAAGAACAGGTCATGCAAATCTCGCAGGTCATGGCGGGCTATAGCTTGGGCGGCGCGGATATGTTACGCCGAGCCATGGGTAAAAAGAAACCTGAAGAAATGGCAAAACAGCGTGATATTTTCATTACTGGTGCAACTTCACAAGGTATTGATGAAGCGACGTCAGGTGGTGTGTTTGACTTGATGGAGAAGTTCGCCGGTTACGGCTTTAACCGCTCGCATTCTGCCGCATATGGCGTGCTCGCCTATCAGACCGCATATCTAAAACAATACTACCCTGCTGAGTTTATGGCAGCGGTATTGACCTCTGATATGAACAATACTGACAACGTCGTATTCTTTATCAATGATTGCCGTGAAAACTTTGATTTAACCGTCGTTAATCCATCGGTAAATCGCAGTGAGTGGCATTTTGTTGCCGATACCCCGACCAATATTATTTATGGTTTGGGTGCGATTAAAGGCGTTGGTGAAGGTGCGGTTGAGTCTATCGTTGATGCACGCCGCCGTGAAGGTCCATTTAAAGATCTATATGATTTTTGCCGCCGCGTTGATATCAAAAAGGTTAATAAACGCACTTTAGAGGGACTGATAAACGCCGGATGTTTTGATGACTTTGCAGCCACCTTGCGACCAGATTTACCAGCCGATCAAGCGTACGAGATTCGTGGCGCATTAATGAGCCAGCTGCCAAGTGCCGTACAAGCTGCTGAACAAGATCGTCAAAACCGCGAAATCGGCATGATGGATTTGTTTGGTGAAATGGATGGTGTCGTCGCCGCGCCGCCACTGGTCATGACACCAGAGCTGATTTGGGGTGATAAACATCGTTTAAAAGCAGAAAAGAACACTTTGGGATTGTATTTGACGGGTCATCCAATCAATGAATACTTGGATGAGTTAAAACGCTATACCTCAGGCGCTCGTCTCGACAAACTGACTGACACGGGCTATAACGGTAGCTGTTATTTCGCCGGATTGATTATTGATATTGCCAACTTTGGTAATCGCAATGTCATTATCTTAGATGACGGCACTTCAAGGCTGGAAGTAAGCTGCTATGCCGAGCGTTTCAATCGTGTCAAAGAACAGTTGAAAATTGATGAAGTCGTCATCATCAAAGGCAGCATTCGTGAGCGTGATGGGCGTTTATTTGCCCGTCTTGATAGTGCCATGAGCATGGTCGATGCGCGCCTAAGATGGATGAAAAAAATCAGTATTAAAATTCATGGCAGCGATATCAATCTGCTGACACGACTGCAACCATTACTCAAGTCTGCACAAGCCAGCATTATTCCGGCACCAAAAATGTCTCATGACAACGAGCAAGACGAGCAAAGTGGCAGCTTTAATGGCAATAGTGGCTACGATGCTGCGATGGGCGGAAGTCTGTATGATGAAAATGGTAATGATTTATTGGCACTAGAAAATGACATGAATCAAAATAGTGCTAGTCAAAGTTATGCCAATAATGCTTTGAGCAATATCGACACCTCCATTAATGATAATTGTCTGCCACTGGGACTGAGCATTTATGAGGAATTTGGCATCGCTAACGTAGGGCTATCTGAGCACTGGCGCATCTACCCCAACGATGACAACTTGCAGCAATTAAAAAATATGGTTAGTGAAGACAATTTACACTTCCATTATAGCTAGGGCGTGTCCTCATTTTAAAAATGGTGATAAAAATGAGATAAATTGCCGTCAAACAAGGAAGATAGCGACGTTAATATCGAGATATTGATAAGCTATTTGACGATGTTTAACAAAATTTAGCCATTTTTAGCCCATTTAGAGAGTAATTGATTGAATTGAGGACACGCCCTAATACTTAAAGAACATTGACGTATTTATAACAAACCCTTTACCGTTTTAACTTTTAGAATTGGACATAAAACCATGGATGAAACCCCAAATAAAAATATGGCTCACCAAGCTGAAGAAATCATTAATCATGAGCAATTTGAAGACATGCGTGATTTGTTAGAAGAAGACTTTGCTGATTTGATACAAGTGTATATCACTGACAGTCAGCAGCGAGTAAGTGCGCTGCGAGTCGCTCAGCAAGAAAATGACAATGCCAATGGTTTTGAGGTTGCTCATGCGCTAAAAGGGGCCAGCGCCAACTTGGGCACGACCCAATTAATGAACTTGAGCAGCCAGTTACAAGAGCGCTGCCGCGAGCGTCTTATCAGCGAGCAAGCGGCACTGATTGAAAATATCGCCGCCGCATTGCAACGCGCAGAACAAGAAATCAATCTAAGATTGGGGTTATAATGAGTAATGATTCTACCCCTATATTAGCAGCATCTACTGCCAATCATACAGTGAGCGACTACTTGTCTTGTGTGCAAATCGTCATGGTTAATACCACTTTGCCTGCCAATATTGGCTCAGCAGCGCGCGCCATGCACACAATGGGTTTGTCTCGTTTGACGGTTGTCGATCCTAAGCTACCAATTGATGAAACCAGTGTGTCTCATGCAGCAGGTGGCAGCGAGCTGCTATCATCAGCCATCATTGCACCTACTTTAGAATCTGCTATTGCGGATTGCCAGCTGGTATTTGCTGCCAGCAGTCGCAGTCGTCATTTGCCTCGACCTGTCGTGACACCCACGCAAGCTGCTAAGATTATGTTTGATTTTATCGATAAACAGTCGGCATTGAGCACAGACGATAGTAACGCTGATACCCGAGCGGCTGCTACTACTAATAAACCAAATATCGCTATCTTGTTTGGACGTGAAGATCGCGGATTGACCAATGAAGAATTGGCTTATGCAGATTATCATATCCAAATTGATGCCAACCCTGCTTATCCTGTACTCAATGTCGCGTCAGCCGTGCAAGTAATCGCTAGCTTTATTTTTGCTTACGCGCAATCACACACTCAGACAGCGGATAGTGTAGATACTGCTTTGAGTACTACTACTCAGCCAATGCTCGATGTACATTTACGTCAGCAATGGGATGAACCCGCCATTACCCAGCAGCAATTGCAACATCTGACTCATCGCACCACTGAACTGATGGTTCAACGAGGTTTAGCCGATAGCGAAAACTTGAAGTCATTACCATCGCGGCTGTCACGACTGGGATCACGCCTACAGCTTGATCAAAAAGAGTATCAGCTACTAAGTGCTTTGATTGCCAAACTTGCAAAAGACTAAAGCTTTTAATATGCAAATTTTCAGGCGTTGAGTTGCTATTGCATTAGCAGCCGTAGCATTTACAAATGCTATGATTTTAAAAATGATAGGATTCAATAATAAAAAGGAATTGATGATGAATTGGAACGTTTATTTGTCCGGAGAAATACACACCGACTGGCGACAAAAAATCATGCAAGGCGCGAAAGACAAAGGTTTAGATATTACCTTTACCTCCGCAGTGACTGAACATGAAGCCAGCGATGCAGCTGGTGATGTGCTTGGTAAAGAAGATATTGGGTTCTGGCGCGACCATAAATCATCAAAAGTTAATGCGATTCGCACCAAAAACATGATTCAAAAATGCGATATTGCTATCATTCGTTTTGGTGATAAATATAAGCAGTGGAACGCTGCATTCGATGCTGGCTACTGCGCGGCTTTAGGCAAGCCGTACATTACCCTTCATGCTGAAGATATTATCCATCCGCTAAAAGAAGTCGATGCGGCGGCAATGGGATGGGCGCAAACGCCAGAGCAAGTTGTTGAGCTGCTAAAATATGTTGTCAGTGATAGCTAAATCATAAATAATTGCCTATAGATAAATTGTCAATGACTGGTATTTCATCTGTCAGTCGTCTGTTTTTATTTATCGCTCATCGCTATATTTTGTGCTGCAAAGCTGCTATAACTAAATTGATTGTAATCAAAAATACGATAGGACAATTTATGTCATTGCCAACTGCCTTATTCAAATCACTTTCACGCATCAAAAAAGACCTAACAGAAGATATCGATGCGGTGTTTAACCGTGATCCAGCAGCACGTAATAGTCTGGAAGTCATCCTGACCTACCCTGGTATTCATGCACTTATTTTGCATCGCGGTGCACATTGTCTGTGGCAAAACGAGCAAAAACTGGCGGCGCGCGTTATCTCATATGGTTCACGCATCATTACTGGTATCGAGATTCACCCTGCTGCCAAAATCGGTCGACGATTTTTTATTGATCATGGTATGGGTATCGTTATTGGCGAAACGGCAGAGATTGGCAATGATGTGACGCTTTATCACGGGGTCACGCTTGGCGGCGTCTCTTGGAATAATGGCAAGCGCCACCCTACTTTGGAAGATGGGGTTATCGTTGGTGCTGGTGCTAAAGTATTGGGGCCATTTACTGTCGGTAAAGGCGCTAAAATTGGCTCAAATGCCGTCGTGGTAAAGGCAGTGCCAGCAGGTGCGACTATGGTCGGGAGTGCTGCGCGAATGATATCAGACCATCACGACGAAAAAGGCAATCCGATTGTTAAAAAGGTCGATGATGCCAAGCAACAAGAAAAAGTGGCGCAAGCTGCTTCTACGGATAATGGCATAGTTAAAAAGGCAGTAGATAAAAAGGCAGTAGATAAAAAATCAATAGATGAAAAATCAATAGATGAAAAATCAATAGATGAAAAATCCACCAATCATTCAGCACGCGAAACCGCGTTTCAAGCTTATGGCATCGATCCTATGTCACAAGACCCTGTCGCCGAAGCCTTTGCTAAAATGCTCGAACATATTCAGCAATCAGAAAATCGCTTAGATCAATTACAAGCAGCGATGTGCAAAATCGATCCTGACTTTTGTAAAAAAGAATATGATAAATTATGCTTAGAGGATATCGATGTGATTGGCCGTGCCGATATAGATGAGATAGGCGCTGAGCAGAAGTAATCTTCTAGCTATCGTCGATGATGAATACAAAAGAGGCTAAACAGCCTCTGTTTCTATTTTAACCAATTGATAAATAATATTTATCGACTAGCCATTTGACAAACAATATTTATAAAAAAGATGAGTCAGGCTGCGTCAAAAACGCTATTTTTGCGCTACTCGAGATTCGTCCCAAAATATCATTACGATGCGGATAACGACCAAAACGATCGATAATCACTTTATGTTTAAGCTCAGCATCCACGGTATCTGCATTGGTATACTGCTTAAATAGCTTTTCTGCTTGTTGATGAATCAGTTTTGATTCGCTGTGCATATAAGGCATCAAGAAAAACTTACGCTCATCCATCGTTTCAAGCGCCTCTAATGCACCGGCAGCAACCGCTTCTTGCGCGAGCGCGAGACTCATCGCATCTTGGGCAAAAGCCGCTGGCGTATCACGGTAAATATTGCGTGAAAATTGATCCAATATAATAATTTCTGCTAAACGCCCTTTTATGCTGCTTCGCCATGTATAAAATTCTACGGCGGCGGCTTGCTCAAGTATACCGCTGTATCGCTCTATTAATAATTGATCAAACGCTATGTCTTTCTCAAAAAACTTCTCACTACCCACCTCATCAAAACAGAAATCCAATATGTCGTTGTACATCATTTCCTCACTCCATTATTTAATAAAACCATCCAAAAACATTATTTGAAGCTATCATTTAAAAACATAAAGTATTCACTTTTGGTTTCATAATCACTAAGGAGTATTTAGCGATTGTGTCCTATACTCTTTCATTATTCATAACTAAAAAAAATAGGAAAACTCATGGCTCGTTTACAAGATAAAGTTATCATTATTACTGGTGCCGCTCAAGGCATGGGCGAGACTCATGCACGTTTGTGTATGCAAGAAGGCGCTAAGGTAGTCTTGACCGATATCAATAGTGAAAAAGGCGATGCATTAGCAAAAGAGCTTGGCGATAGCGCTCTATTTATTAAGCATGATGTCACTAGTGAAGAAGATTGGACGCAAGTCGCTAAAGAAACACAGGAAAAATTTGGTCGAATTGATGTACTGGTTAATAATGCAGGTATCACTACGCACAAATCTATTTTAGATACGTCAGTAGAAGCGTATCGCAAGATTCTAGAGATTAATCAGGTGTCGGTCTTTTTAGGTATGAAAGCAGTCATTCCAACGATGAAAGCCGCCAAACAAGGTTCTATCATCAATATCTCATCAATTAATGGCTTGGTTGGCGGCGCTATAGGCTATACCGATTCTAAGTTTGCGGTACGCGGTATGACCAAAGCGGCAGCATTAGAGTGTGCCCCTCATGGCATTCGCGTGAACTCCATTCACCCCGGCGTTATTGCTACACCGATGATTATGCAAGGCGATACCAAAGATGCGGTTGAAGCATTTGCCAAAACTATTCCGATGAGACGTGTGGCACAGCCCGAAGAAGTCAGCAGCATGGTGTTGTTCTTAGCGTCTGATGATTCAAGCTACTCGACAGGTTCAGAGTTTGTCGTTGATGGTGGTTTGACCGCACAGTAGGCGTAATAGTTAAACTTTTTAAATGTGATATAGGCTGGGCATTTTGCTCAGCTTTTATTTTGAGAGGTTTTAAGAAAAACACTAAGGCGTGTCCTCAATAACTTTTACTTATTTAGAATAGCATCTGGGCTGCTTCATTTAACCTTTTAAAAAATGACCTTTAATCAACTCCTCTATCCCTGCTCTTTCATGCGCTTTGAATGGGTAACGATCTGCCATTACAATCCAATTAGACTCTTCAAATTCCTTATTGCTGCTTAGGCTATTTTTATCAGAAACAACTTCTATTAATAGCGTTTCTATCAATAGAATATCGATATCCATCGTAACTTTTTTTATTGGCGTCTGAGCTTCTGTTAGACGCTGTCTATGACAGTCACCCTCAAGATCTTTAAAAACCTGCTGTAACTGTTGCAGTGTCATTGGCTCTCCCAAACGCAAATAAACGCACTGATTGGTATAATCGGGCTTTGGTTGCGCTTCGGTCGATGTAAAGTCAGGATTTTCAAATGCAGTAGATAACTGTATTCCCCCTAGCGCCGCTAGATCCTTTCGGACAAGCGGCAGATAATGTTCAGCTTGATAATTACTGCCTAAAGCCAATAATACTGCCGTCACAGATTGTGTTTTCAACAGTTCAGGCGTCTGCTTTTTTAGCGTTTCAAGACTCAAATCAGCCAAATTTTTATGCATATTATGCATCATCGTCCTTGCTTACAACTGGCTTATCTTCAATGGCCGTTGCATAACGCGTGATCTGTACCCCAACCGCATCGGCCTGCTTGATAGCAGTGGGCTTAGCAATGCTTAAAGTGATTTTATGACAGCTATATTTGGCCAGCAACTTATCAGCGATTTGCCCCGCTAAATGCTCTAGCAACTGCGCTTTAATGGCTTGGCACCACGCGCTCACATCATCGCAAACCGCTTTATAATTCAGCGCATCATTGACATCATCTGAGATAGCCGCACGGCTGATATCTGTTTCAAGTGCTATATCAATCAGCAGCGGCTGCGTGATTGCGCGCTCCCACGCGTAAACACCGATGACTGCTTCTACTGTCAAGCCTTTAACGAATACTACATCAGATTCGGTATGAAACATGCTCTCATCCTTGTTTGCTAAATTTTAATTAGATTTTGAACTCAGGTTTTTTAATTGGTTTTCTGCAACGCCTCTTCACGCAAACGCGCGGCTTTTAGCGCTTTACTAGGACGATGACGCCATAAGTCAATGCTGAATAATAACAGACCAAACCAAATCAGACCAAATACTGCAAGACGCTGTAAATCAAATGGCTCGTTATAATAGAACACCGCTAAAAAGAAAATAAAGGTCGGCGTCAGATAATTCATAAAACTTAAAATGCTATAAGCAACGAGCTTGGTAGATTTATTAAACAATAACAGCGGTATCAAGGTAATCGGCCCTGCGATCATTAGTAGCCAAATATTGGGACTAAACCAAAAACTCAATTGACTACTGACCACATCTGCTTGCCAGAACCACCATAAGCAAATCGGCACCAACATCGTTGTTTCGACAAACATGGCATCGACAGCCGTCAAAGGCGTCTGCCGTTGAATGGTACCGTAAGTACTAAAACTAAAGGCTAAAATCAGTGATATCCATGGCAAGCTACCAATCATAACTACTTGAATGACTACGGATAATAAGGCGAAACCGATGGCAACCCATTGCAGCGTACGTAAGCGCTCTTTGAATAAAATCATCGATAGCGCAACGCCCACCAATGGTCCGATAAAATACCCCAAACTGGCTTCGAGAATGCGGTCGTGATTGACGGCCCATACATAAGTGAGCCAGTTGGTGGCAATAATCAAACCCGATATAAATGAAAACGCGATCCATCTCGGATTTTTCTTTAAGGTATCGATCCATTGCCAGCGCTTGGTGACTACCAACACGATAAGCAAGCAAGCAAACGTCCAAATAATACGGTGACCGATAATCTCGGTCGCATCGTAGGCGGCCAATTGTTTAAAATATAATGGAAACCCACCCCAGATAAAAAAGGCAATGAGTGCGGTGATGATGCCACGTCTGGTTGTTTTAATGGGCGTAACTGGTTTTTTGATGACGTTTTGGGTGGTCATAGTACAGTACAACTTTTTAGAGCAAAGCGCACTCTTGCCCCATATTAATTTTTATATCAATTCAATGGCAAAAGCGCAGGGTCACTACAGATAGGATACAAGTTAAAAAGCAATGCGCTCATGCCAATATAGGCATCAACACATTGCTAACGATAACAACTTTAAAAACAACATTTACATCAAGGCTAATAAGCAACTTTTTAGACTTTATTGAATGCTGTAGCCAGCATTTTACAAGTCAGCACTTTAAAGCTCAGTGTTGCAAAAGCCAATAATACTATTCAGCAAGTTAATATAGTTTGTGGTATTAAACCGCAACATTATCAACTTTAATAGACATTCCAATGTGATTGGCAAGCTCTGCAAATCCTGGGAAACTGGTATTAACGGTTTCAACACCTTCAATAGTAATTTGCTTGGATGCACGTAAGCTGGCAATTGCAAAACTCATGGCAATGCGATGATCATGGTGCGAGGTAATGTGACCGCCACCAAAGACAGGCTGGCTATTATTGATATTGCTATTTTGAGCCTCAATACCTTCGCCTTCAATGCCTTTACCTTCGATGATTAGCCCATCTTCCGTCACTGTACAATCAATACCCAGTGTTTGTAATCCTTCTGCCATGACTGCAATACGATCAGACTCTTTTACGCGCAGCTCTTTGGCACCAGTCAACACCGTACGACCTTGCGCACAGCTGGCAGCAATGAACAATACTGGGAATTCATCAATCGCTAATGGCACTAAATGCTCTGGGATTTCAATACCTTTTAGGCTTGAGCTACGAATAGTGATATCTGCGACTGGTTCGCCGCCCACATGTGTCTCATTACTTAGGCTAATATTTGCTTGCATTAATTTTAAGATATCGATAATGCCTGTGCGTGTCGGATTAATACCTACTTGCGTCAAAGTCAGCTCACTATTTTGGCTGATCGCAGCAGCGACCATAAAAAATGCCGCAGACGAGATGTCAGCAGGGACAGCGATATCACCACCTGTGAGTTGCCCGCCACCGGTTACACTGATACGGTTGCCATCGACTGTTACTGGATAACCAAAAGCTGAAAGCATACGCTCGGTATGGTCACGACTGACTTCTGGTTGGGTAACGGTTGTGGTGCCTTCTGCCCAAAGACCAGCCAGCAACAAGCAGGATTTAATCTGCGCAGAAGCCACAGGCATCTCATAATCGATGCCTTGTAATGGCTTACCGATAGTCGCTCGACCAGTGATACTAAGTGGTGCCGTACCACTATGACCCGTACTTTGAATGACTGCACCCATCTCGCGTAAAGGTGCGGCCACACGCTCCATTGGGCGTTTATTTAGGCTGGTATCACCAGTTAATACACTATCAAATGATTGCGCCGCTAAAATACCAGCCAGCAGGCGCATGCTAGTACCTGAGTTGCCCATATACAATGGTGTCTTGCTTGGCTTTAGCCCATTCATACCAACACCATGAATGGTCAATTTTCCGTTATCAGGCCCTTCAATGGTCACGCCCATATCACGGAATGCTTGCAAGGTGGCAAGCGCATCTTCCCCTTCCAAAAATCCAGTGACATTGGTCACGCCTGTCGCAAGGCTGCCCAGCATAATGCTGCGATGCGAGATAGACTTGTCACCAGGAATGGCAATAGTGCCCAATACAGTATTGCTAGGAGTAATATTATAAGAAGCTGACATGGCAGAAGTATCCGTATAAGGGGTGCTGGCTAACATATGGCCAAAATGTCGCCGTGCGGCTTGCGCGCGGCCCAAAAGTCCCATCAGGGCGGTTGAATCTTTATCGATGATAAGCTGACGCATGGTCTGTAGGTAAACGCCATACTCATCAAGGGCGCTAACAATCGCGCTTTCGTTGGCAAAAAATATATCATGCCACATTTTAGGGTCACTGGCAGCGATACGGCTAAAGTCACGAAAGCCGCCCGCTGCATAGCGGAACATATCTAAATTGTCATCATGGCTCGCCAATTGCTCAACCAAATTAAAGGCAAGCAGATGTGGCAAATGACTGGTGTGCGCCAATATGCGATCATGGTGTTCCGCATCCATTGACATAACGTTTGCACCCACCGCTTCCCATAACTGCCGCAGCTTGGTAATCGCTACATTGCTTGTAGTAGGTAGCTCACAAATAATGACACTATGATTCACAAACAATGTGGCGCGTCTGGCATGATATCCTGAATTCTCAGCACCCGCAATTGGATGTGCAGGCACCAATCCTGTCGGTAGCGAGCCGAACACCGCTTGAGCCGCATCAATGATATTGACCTTGGTGCTACAAACATCAGTAATGATGCAATCAGTAGCAAGTTGTCCATTATCCATCGCTGCTTTGATATCAATAAATACGGCTTGCACCGCTTGTACTGGTACGGCGATAACAATCAAATCACTACCAAACACTACCTTACTTAAGACAGCACTACCAGCGTCTAATAAGCCGTGCTGAATGGCTTCGTCGATGCTTGGTGTATGTCTATCAACCGCCACCAAACGCTCACTCAAACCATTGTCTTTAATGGCTTGGGCAAGGCTCGCACCGATAAGCCCTAGACCAATCACACAAATCTGTTTAAATAACGGCGGCTGAGTATTCATAGACTGCATATTATTGTTTTGATTGCTTATATTGTTTTGCTGGCGACTCACGGCTTTTCTCGTTAAACAAACTAGCGTCAGAATGACTAAAACAAGCCGACACTAGTGTCATAAAAATGATTAATAAATTATTTACTTATCCAAAACGACCTAACATACTTATTATCAATTATCAGTCAAGATTGAGCGCAGTGTATCAATCAGGCGCATATTTTCTTCTGCTACCCCTACTGTGATACGCAGCCAATGAGGTAAGCCATAGCTCTCTAATGGACGGACGATAACACCCTGCTCTAGCAATGCTTGATGAATAGAAGCAGCGGTGATGTCTTCCATCTCAACGGCTATTTCTACCATAATAAAGTTGGCATGCGACTTAATGAAACCCAACCCTAATGCGTCAAACTGCTTTTCTAACCAGCGCATTTGCTCATCATTCATCAGACGAGTTTTTTCGATAAAGTCTGAGTCAGCAAGTGCCGCCGCCGCCGCCGCTAAAGCCACCCTACTCACGTTAAATGGCTGACGGATTCGGTTGAGTAAGTCCGCGACAGCCACTGAGCTAAGCGCATAACCGACACGTAAACCCGCCAGTCCATAAGCTTTGGAAAAAGTGCGCACGATGACGACATTATCAAATTCATCTAACAACGCCCTATTATTACTTTCAGGGCTATATTCGATATACGCTTCATCTAATACCACCAATACCGAGCTTGGTATACTAGCCATAAATGCTCGTAACTCTTGAGGCTCAAGCTGCGTGCCAGTTGGATTATTAGGATTGGCGATAAAGACTATTTTAGTATTGGGGTTGTCTTGAACCGCTTGACTCATTGCTTTTAGATCATGCCCAAAGCGATGGGCAGGCACTTCTATACCTGTGGCCCCTTGTATTTTAGCCAACATCGCATAAACGATAAAGGCATATTGACTGTAAACGATAGCATCGTCAGCACCAGCAAAACTACGCGCTAAAATATCAAGCAAATCGTCAGAGCCATTACCCAAAGTAATCTGCTCCACACTGACATCATTGAAGTCAGCCAGCGCTTGTTTTAGATAGTAACCGTTGCCATCAGGATAACGTGCCAACTGACCCAATTGCTCAGTAATCGCTAGCGTGACGTGCGGTGAGCAGCCTCTTGGGTTTTCATTACTGGCAAGTTTTACCACATCTGAGACGCCATACTCACGCGTTAACTCTTCAATCGGCTTGCCCGTTTGATAAGGCACTAGCTCTAAAATACTATCGTAGGCAGGTACAAGCGGTGATAAATTTGACTCTACTGAATGAGATGACGGCATGATTTATCCTTAGATATGATTTTGGCAAGTGATGTGAGCCATTCGGCGCTATATCGTTGGTTCAATTTCAAAGCGAGTCAAGGGCAACCAAGGCAACCGAGTGCAGATGATTATGTGATACTTCACGCAAGGTAAACGCCATGACTCTTTTACAGTAGAGGGACTATAGCACTGCTTTTGGATAAGAACCTAGAACACGCACATCTTTTACCAATGGACGGATATCAGCGATAGCAGCGCTGACGTTTGGCTCGTCAATATGACCATTCATGTCGATGAAGAATACGTATGCCCACTTATTCGGACGCTCAGGACGGGTTTCGATACTGGTCATCGACACGCCATGATAAGACAAAGGCTTCAAAATCTCGATCAATGCGCCCGCTTTGTCATGTGCTGATACGACGATAGACGTTTTATCCTGACCTGATGGCGCAATCGCTTCATGACCGATGATAAGGAATCGCGTGGTATTGCTCGGGTTGTCTTCGATATTTGAATATAGCTTATGTAAGCCATATTCTGCAGCAGCCACATCACCGGCGATTGCCGCTGAATGCCATTCATTTTTCAAGCGGCGGGCAGCTTCGCCGTTGCTCGATACCGCCACGCGCTCGACATTAGGATAATTGACATCGAGCCAATGACGACACTGCGCTAGTGACTGCTGATGCGAGTAAATACGGCTTAAACCATCAAGTTTGGTATGTTCTGCGACCAAGAAATTCTGATGAATCGGCAGCTCAACTTCTCCAATTATCTTTAAGGTAGAAGAAAGAAAACCATCTAACGTATGGTTAACCACACCCTCAGACGAGTTTTCGACTGGCACCACACCATACATCGCTGTGCCTGCTTCAACTTCACGGAATACATCAGTGATGGTGGTCATTGGCACGGTATCAGCGGCTTTACCGAAATGCTTGAGCGCAGCAGCATGAGTAAAAGTGCCTACTGGTCCCAAGAAAGCAATGCGCTGCGGTGCTTCTAAGTCGAGACAGACCGACATGATTTCACGGAACAACCGCGCCATTTTGTCATCAGCGATCGGACCTGTGTTGCGTTCCATCACCGCTTTTAGCACTTGCGCTTCACGCTCAGGGCGATAAAAAATAGGATTGCTATTGTCGGCAGTCGGGTTATTGACAATGTGCTGTTTCTTTACTGCGGCCACTTGCTGAGCCAACTTGGCACGGTTATTAATCAGTGTCTGGATTTCGCAGTCTACTGTATCAATACTTTGGCGAATATCGTCCAAAAATGCTTTTTCAGTTGCAGTATCGTTAGCCCCTGCGATGGCTTGATTTAGCTTATCCATGTTTTGCTCTGATGACTGCTCACTCATTACCGCCTATCCTTTTTCTAAAATTATTACTGAGTTTTTTACTAGTTAGGTACTGCTTTTTTAACTTTGAAGGCTTCAAGTATTTCTAATTATCGACAACCAATCATTTCATTATTGAATCAGCACTCAATGACGGTCAAAGGTATCAAGCATACTAGCAATGATATTCGATAGAAATCACACTAAATAGCAGGCAGCCTCTCAAAAGCACCCTGCACGGCGAGCGCTATCGTCTACTATTGCCGTATGTTAGTCACACACACCAGCATGCAAATGTAGCAGCCAGATCGCTGACCCGCTCTACTATAACAAAAACTATCGACAGTGCCCATGTGTAAATGCGCGTAAATTCGTCAATATTGGCAAACAGAGGCAATATGGCAGCGACGTACGGTAAAACTATGGGGGAACATCCACTCAAAACTATGTTACAGTCTAAAACTGATAGCAAATAGCACTATAAACAAGAAAATTACCACGTAACTGAACACAATCTGTTTTTGATCAAAAAGGATATATGATGAGCGCATTACAACAGCTTCGTACCATGACCACCATTGTCGCTGATACTGGCGACCTTGCCGCCATTGCGCGCTTAAAACCTATCGATGCGACCACCAATCCAAGCCTCATTACTAAAGCACTCCTCCATCCTGACAACCAAGGCATGCTGTCAGAAACCATGAGTCGTCATAGTGGCAATATAGATGCAGTGATTGACGCGCTGACCATTCAGGTTGGCTGTGATATTTTAGAGCTTATCCAAGGCCGCGTCTCTACCGAAGTGGATGCTCGTTTGTCTTATGACACTCAAGCAACGATTGATAAAGCATTAGCGTTTATGGAAGCTTACCAAAAAGCAGGGGTTAACTCAGAGCGCGTATTAATTAAGATGGCCGCGACATGGCAGGGTATTGAGGCAGCACGCTATCTTGAAACTCAAAATATTCACTGCAATTTAACGTTGTTATTTGGACAACATCAAGCGATTGCCTGTGCGGATGCTGGCGTGACATTGATATCGCCTTTCGTTGGTCGTATTTTAGACTGGCAAAAACGCCAACAAAATCGTCAAAACGTGCCCGATTCTGATGATATGGGCGTGCAGTCTGTGAAGCGCATTTATCAATACTACAAGCAGCATAACTATAATACGCAAGTGATGGGCGCAAGCTTCCGCTCGACTGAACAGATATTGGCGCTAGCAGGGTGTGATCTATTGACCATTGCGCCTGACCTTATCGACGCGCTGGCAGCGATGGATACTGAGGTGATACAGCAACTGTCACCTAGCATGTCATTAGATGTGGCTGACATGAAACGCGTGAGTCTAACGCGAGAGGAATATAGTAGCGCCTATCAACAAGACACGGTTACACAAGATTTATTACCAAAAGGTATCGATGGCTTTATTGGTGCTCGTGATGAGCTTGCTCAGATGTTAGCAGCGATGCGTCATTGATATGAGCGTCGAGCGTTATAAACAGTGATGAGTATGATCAACACTTTACAAACCTCAGTCGCAGGTCATAAAAGAAATTTGCCTGCTAATAGTAAGTTGGCTATCATGGCTCACTTCTCACAACAAGAAGCAAGGCTTGATTATGAAACGGCTATCAGTGTTATTAGTGGGTGGTGTTCTAGCAGTCAGCACGCATGCAGTGAACTGGTCAAAAATATCAGAAAGTCCTACTGGATCAATTTTTAGCTTAGACTTAGACTCTATTGAAAGCTCCGACATCAATATCATAGACGAAAAAAGTGTCGAAAACATCACCGTATCTATCCGCAGAACATACCCTGCACAAAAAGATGAAACAAAAGTAGATAAGGAAGGTAAAGAAAAAGCGATTCATCATAGCGATCAGCAATTGCTCATCTCTTGTAAAGACGCCAGTTACTATAGACGCGCTTACGTTAACTATGATGCCAATAACAAGGTATTAGAATCTTGGCAATCAGAAAAACCCATATTAACCACCAAAGATTTTAAGATAACCAAGCCAAAAACGATTAGTCGCATGCTAATAGAACAGGCGTGTAAAACTTACCTTACCAGCAAGACAAGCAACGTACGTTAAGACAAACCAAATACAGGCAATCAAAAAAGCGCGCTAAACTCATTCAGCGCGCTTTTTTGATTGCTTCATTTCACGCTATTCACTAAGCGTTGCCAGTTTTAAGCCTTTAAGACCGTATAGACAGGCACTGGAAATTCGCCATGCAAATCAACCAAATCTAGCAATACTAACGCCCCCACTACAGTATGATCTGCCGATTTACACAACTCATAAGCGGTGGTTAAAGTACCGCCTGTGGCTAAAATATCATCGACCAATAGCACGCGCTCAGGCGGTAGATTGTTTTGCATCTCAAGCGTGTCTTTACCATATTCTAGAGCATACGCTTTATTGGCAACGGGCGGTGGCAGCTTACCGGGTTTACGTAGCAAAATCATCCCTTTGCCCAATCGACCTGCAAGCAAACTTGCAAAGACAAAACCACGCGCTTCAACTGCCCCTAGACAATCTACCTCATCCATCACGCCTTCAGGCAGTGCGGCGAGCAATGCATCTATCACCTCATTAATATGACTGCGCAGTAACGGCGTAATATCATAAAAATCAATGCCGACTTTCGGGAAGTCTGGTACTGTGCGAATCACTTGCCAAAAGGGATGATCCGTATTGAGCTTATTAGACGACTCATTTTCGACATTTTTAGATGTAGCGGCAGCATTAATGCTCATGGTAACCCTTAGCTTATATGACTTAGATAATGTAATTTAGATAATAATATATCAACGATAAATGATGGCGAATACTGTGAATTTAGCGGCGCTTATTATAACATAATTGATAGAAATATCGCAGTTGCGCACGTAAGCGTACAGGTGCTTACTGACAGACAGAAGACCTAAACCCCTTGATAAAAACCAATCAATCTCAATATACAAGTGTAAACTTAACGACGAAAATCACGGTTATATGCTAAACTATGTGCGCTTTTACAGTCTCATCTAACGGCTATGATTGTAAATATGAACGTCAAAAACACCCTGTAACACGGATTATAAACACTGATAATGCTCGATAGGACTATTTATGAAACGTTATGAATGTATCGTCTGCGGCTGGATATATGATGAAGCACTCGGCTGTCCCGAAGAAGGGATTGCCCCAGGCACCAAATGGGATGACATCCCTGATGATTGGACCTGCCCAGAGTGCGGTGTGGGCAAGCTTGATTTTGAGATGCTTGAGCTGTAATAGACGACCCTCTAATTAGGACACTTCATGACAACATCGAATGACATCAAACCATCGGCAACCCTACCAGAAGACTTAGGTGGCTACCCTACTCCTGAGTGGCAAAAGTTTGGCGCGCACCAATGGCGAGACTCTGACCTTAGCAAGCATCTGTATCAATCAATGATTGATATCGGCGATGGCATTGAGCTGTGTGTTGAGGCAGGTGGCAATCCTAATAATCCACCACTGCTCATGATTATGGGACTTGGCTCACAGATGATATTTTGGCCAGATAATTTTATCAAGCGCCTTATTGATGCCGGGTTTTTTGTCATTCGTTTTGATAATCGTGATATTGGTCTGTCTTCTAAAGTGCAGATTGATGGACTACCGCGTATCAGTCAGCTAAAAATGATGATGCGCCTGCAAACCGGGTTGTCCAATAAAGGTACGCAAGTTGCTTATAATTTAACGGATATGGCAGAAGATACCGCTCGTTTGATTAAAGCATTGCAGTTGGGCAAAACCCATCTGATTGGCGCTTCGATGGGCGGCATGATTGCGCAAATCGTAGCGGCACGTTATCCAAGTCTAGTGCAGCGTATGGCGTTGATGTTTACCACGACCAACCGTGCATTTTTAAAACCACCAAAACCTAAGCAGCTATATACCCTGATCAACCGCCCTGAAAGTCATTCTGAGCGCGATATCGTGCGTCATAGTGTGTGGTTTATGAAGACAGTCGGTACGCCTGGGCATGTCAACGTACGTATGGTGCGTGAAATTGCCAAATTGCGTTATCAGCGCAACTTTCATCCGCTCGGCACGGTACAACAGCTCAATGCTATCTTGGCGTCAGGCTCTATTAGCCGGTTTAGCAAGCAAGTCAAAGCACCGACTATCGTACTGCATGGTAGCGCAGATGGACTACTGCCCGCCTCACAAGGTCGCGTGGTTGCCAAGACCATTCCGAATGCCAAGTTTCATTTAATCGAAGGCATGGCGCATGATATTCCTGAATACTATCAACCTTATATGGTTGATTTAATCAGCAATCATTTATTAGACGAATAGTTTTAGTTGTCACACAATCCATAAAAAAGAGCGTAAATCCTACTATTGATTCATAGGGTTTACGCTCTTTTTTATGCTGGTATTTTACCTAGATCATGTAAGTCTTTAGATTTGGACGCGCCGCTTAATCACAGCCTACTCCTGTGCCCTCCTTATCGATACACATTTTATTGCCGTTTTTTAGATTACCAATCCACGCTTTACCACCAGTAAAGGTAAAGGCGGGTTTGCCTTGATAAAGATCACCAGCCGACACACCGCTATTGGCAAAGCGAAAAGGAATCACCAACTCGCCACCAAGATTAACAAAGCCCCAGTTTTCATCGATACGTACGCCCGCCAAGCTTTCGGCAAAGGGACGCACCTCGTCAAAAGAATAGGTAATCATGGTCACATTATTATCATCGATAAACCCCCATTTGCCATCTTGCTGACGCGGTTGTAGCATCGTAAAGCGATTGGGAAGTGTCTGGTTGGATGAGGATGCATTGCCATTAGCGCTGGCAGGTGCTCGTGGCGTCGTGGATTGCTCGTTGTTATTACCACTTGGGTCACTGGTCGTTTTGCCGTTTTCATCAATCCAACTGATCGCTTGATTTTTACGTACACGGGCGATACCATTTTGGTAATCATCAATATCACTAATCGCGGACGAAAACGGCACGATGGTTTTATTACTAGTAGTAATGACCCCATATTTACCATCCTGCTTTACCACGATACGCCCATTAGAGACGGGACGCGCCCAACCCTGTCCTTCTTTAAGCACATCATACATCGCAGGCACTACTTCACGACCTTGCATATTAAGATAACCGACATGACCATTGCGCAGTACAGGCAGTAAACCTGCCGATATCTTACTGGCATCGACTTTTTGATAACGTGATAAATCAACGACGCTTTTGCCCTTACTATTAATCAGAGCAACTGGCGCGCCGAAATCTTTTGTTGCCAAAAAATAGCCGCTATTTGCCGTACAAGCCACGTTTTTATAATAACTTTTTGGAATTTTGCAACTGGCCGCTTGTACGTTTGGCGCCATAAATAGCGTACTAGCAAAGATGGCGATAGCAAAACCAGATATCAATGGTCGTTGTTGTAGGGATAATGAACGTCGCAACATAGATGAACCTAGGCTAATGGGATTTAAGTACTTGAGGTAAAGACTAATAAGAAACTATCCTGTTTTATTGTGCCACTACAGTGATTATAAACCACTAGATTAGCAAATAGTGATATCCACGCCAACATCGTTCCTGTAAGGATGTCTCCACCATATATTCGTATTGTTATAGAGATTTTCTTATATGAGTGAAGCTTAAGGTCATCATTGATTTTATACCTAGCATATACAGAGATAAAACCTGATACAGCAATAATAAATCAAACAATAAGCATAAATGATGGTTTGACCATTTCATTTTAGCGTCAAAACCTAGACAATACGGCTTGTATTAGCGTCAGTATTCATTGGCGTCATCGTTGATACAGTAAGATAAAATAATAATACGGATATAAGGACATTGTATGGCGATTGCTTCTTCACGCTCTGCCTCTACTGGGTTGGTCATTGGTTGTATTATCTTTGGTTTAGGTAGTTTGATTGTCGCTCACGTTGATATTGGCGGTTGGGCAATGGCATTTTGGCGCTTGGCTATTTCAGGTGTCGTATTCGCTGTATTGGCCAAAATCATGGGACAGCGTCTACCCCGCTCAAGGCGCGCTATTTTTTATGGTTTATTATCAGGTGTCTTTTTAGGCTTAGATCTGGCGCTCTGGCACGAGAGTATTTATGCGGTTGGTCCTGGCATCTCAACGTTACTGAATAGCCTACAGATTTTCTTTTTAGCCGCCATTGGGTTCTTATATTTTAACGAACGCCAATCTATATTGCAGCTTATCAGTTTATTTTTAGCCATGTTTGGTGTGGCCATGATAGGCAGTCCTGAGTTTGCGCATAACAGCGCCGCCACTTGGGGGTTCATCACTGGTATCGTCTCAGGGGCAATGCTAGCGGCATCGATGACCTTTATCCGTAAGACCCATGATACTGAACCCACACCCATATTTATGCTGATGCAGCTGATTAGTATCGGTGGTGTATTGGCGATGATTATTCCTATGTTTGTGTTTGATATGGGTCATATTTTGCCAAACACTTGGTCTGAAATTGGCTGGGTGCTTATCTACGGCACAGTGATGCAATGCTTGGCGTGGGGTTTAATTGCTTATTCCATTCCTAAGCTGTCTTTGGCGTTAACTGGGTTATTATTATTATCAGAACCGATTGCCGCATTGGTCATTGATTATAGCTGGCTGGACAAACCGATTAATAGCTTACAGTGGAGTGGTGCTCTGTTGACCATGTTTGCAATCTATTTGGGTTCACTGAAACCTAAGCCGCGCGCCCTACGACGTTATCGGTTTTTCTCAAAATTTTACAAGCGAGACTACAAGTAGCTTTTATTCTGCACTTGTTGCCACTCCATAAAAAGCGCCCATGCTATCGGTAGCATGGGCGCTTTTTATGGAATGAATATGCTGTTACCATCATTATCTGATAGGTATAAAACCTCAGCAGCATAAAAGCGGGTTACTTAGCCAATGATTGATGAGCGGCCTTCGCTTCAGATCCTTGATTAAATAACGCATTTAAGACAATCGCTGCCAAAGTCGCCGTACCGATACCGCCCAAATCAAAGCCGCCTAAATGCAAACTAAAGTTACCCGTACCCATAATAACGGTCACGGCTGCGATAATTAGGTTACTGTTTTTACTAAAGTCGATACGACTGTCTATCCAAATTTTGACCCCTGCAATAGCAATCAAACCAAACACCACGATGGACGCACCGCCCAATAAAGCGGCTGGTATCGTCTGAATTATGGCACCAAATTTTGGTGATAGCCCCAATAAAATAGCTACCACACCTGCCACGACAAATATTGTTGTGCTATATACCTTAGTCACCGCCATCACACCGATGTTTTCAGCATAAGTCGTCACACCAGTGCCACCAAATCCTGCTGAAAAAGTGGTTGCCAAACCATCAGCAAAAAATGCTCGACCCATATAAGGCGTGACACGAGCTTTGGTCATACCTTCAACAGCCTTAAAATGCCCTAAGTTTTCAGCCACCAAAATAAAGGCCACAGGCGCAATCAGAATAATAGCACTCATCTCAAAGCGAGGCGTATGGATACTAGGTAAGCCAAACCACGAAGCAGCTGCCACGCTACTAAAGTCAATCGCTGCGCCAAAACCCATGACGTTGGTCATGATAAAATAGGCAAAATAGGATAATATTAAACCAACCAATAATAACAGACGACGCAGCATACCGCGTGTAAAAACAGCCACACCACTGATGAGTAATACGGTCAAGGTAGCCATCCAAGCATCAAACTGATTGGCAGACACCCCTTGAATGGTCACTGGCGCTAAGTTGAGACCAATAATCATCACGATAGCACCAGTAACGATAGGCGGCATCAAACGCTCAATCCAGCCAGTACCCGTTTTCATCACCAGCAGCCCAATTAACGCATAAATGATACCGCAAGCCATGATGCCGCCCAAAGCGACATTCAAATTACCATTGAACCCTGCGCCTGCATAAGCTGTCACAGCGATAACGGGACCAATGAAAGCAAAACTTGAGCCCAAATAGCTCGGCATGCGCCCACCAGTGATCATAAAGAACATCACCGTACAGATACCTGACATCAAAATGGCCAAGTTGGGATCAAAGCCCATTAACAGCGGCGCAAGCACGGTCGCACCAAACATCGCAAAAGTATGCTGTACACCTAATAGCACGCTTTTTGACGGTGGCAGATATTCATTGATACCGACTGGATCACGATCTAAATCGCCTTGATATGGACGCCATGTCGGAAACCAGCGTCCATTTTCAAAGTCTGGATTATACGGAGGACTGATCGCCGCAGCCTCTAATCCAGGTTCAGCAGATGGTGCTTGAGCGCTGTTTTCTAAAGGCGAGGAAGGGTCTTTTTGAGAGGGCATACACGCTTGTCCTATGTAAACTGGGCTAAAATAATAGACAACAGTAAATGAAAAATAAAAATTGAGTTAAATCAGGGCATCAATCGGCAAGAATATGTGGCTAGAAATTACGATAACGAGTAAAATCCGCATCTTTTCATTTATAATATGTCGCCCTGATTCATTCATTTATGTTGCAATATGGCAAACCAAAAGTATTATTTGGTATGATGACCATGTTTTGGTAGATGTATGTGGTCGGATATGTTTAACTAAAAAATGGTTATGGTCGCTTATGACTCAGTGTATTCTGCAGCGACAATAAACTTACAGGATGTTACATAGCCATTAGCTCCGAGCATGATAGCGGAGTTTCAAAACAAATAAAAGTTATTATTCAATCACCATTTTTCCTCTTTTGCGTTAATACTTCCATGGGCGGTGCTTCCTCTACACCTTTGTCGGTGCTATAAGCGAGAGCTGCCTGTTATATTCTCAATGAAAGTGCCTAAAGCAGCTATATAACATGTTAGTGCACTTAAAAAACTTGGTAAGTTATTATGATTAGTGTTTTTGATTTATTTAAAATTGGTATTGGCCCATCAAGCTCACACACGGTAGGACCCATGGTCGCCGCCAATCTTTTTTTGGGCTCATTAACCAAGCAAACAGAGCTGACGGCTATTACAGGCGTTGAAATTGAGCTTTATGGCTCTTTGGCAGCCACAGGCAAAGGGCATGCAACCGATACTGCTATATTGTTAGGGCTGCTTGGGCATGCTCCTAGTACGATCGATACCCGTTTGACCAGTCAATATTTGTCGCCGATTTTTTCAGACAAACAGCTCAATATAGCAGGCACGCATGTTATTGCCTTTGAGACAGAGCGCGATATTCACTGGTATGACGAAACCGTTTTGCCCTACCATCCTAATGCCTTGACTATCCGTGCATTATTGACCGACGGCAGTCATTATCAACAAACCTATTATTCGGTAGGTGGCGGCTTTGTTATCAATGAAGAAGATGCCACCAATCCGGATGAAGATAACGCCACACCGACCATTGACGCCATTCCTTACCCCTTTAATAGCGCCGCAGAATTGCTGGAGCAATGTCGTCAACACCACTTAAGCGTTAGTGAATTGGTATTAGCAAATGAATGTCATTACCGCAATCAATCAGAAGTTTTTGCTTATTTAGACTCTATTTGGGAGTCAATGCAGGACTGCGTGACGCGAGGCTGTCAAAACAGTGGCATATTGCCTGGAGGCTTGGATGTAAAGCGCCGTGCCCAAGCATTACATCTACAGCTGTGCGCCGAGAAAAACCAACCCATTACCAAAAATGACAAACTCGCTGCCATGGATTGGATTGATTTATATGCCTTAGCGGTCAATGAAGAAAATGCCAATGGCGGAAATGTCGTCACTGCCCCCACCAACGGTGCAGCAGGTATTATTCCTGCGGTGATGCATTACTATCGTGACTTTTTATCAAGCTATAGCCAAGATGGTGCACGCAAGTTTTTGTTAAATGCGACTGCTATTGGCAGTTTAATCAAACAAAATGCCTCCATCTCTGGCGCTGAAGTTGGTTGCCAAGGTGAAGTTGGTTCTGCTTGTGCCATGGCAGCTTCTGCCTTGGCAGAAATTTTAGGCGGTGATCCAGCTAAATGCCTTAATGCGGCCGAAATTGGTATCGAACATAACTTAGGTCTGACATGCGACCCTGTAGGCGGTCTAGTGCAAGTGCCTTGTATCGAGCGCAATGCCATGGGCGCCGTCAAAGCTGTCAATGCGGCGCGACTTGCTTGCCGTGGTAATGGACAGCACTTTGTCTCTTTAGATAAAGTGATTGAAACCATGAAAGTCACTGGTGCGGATATGCTAGATAAATACAAAGAAACCTCACGAGGCGGTCTTGCCGTTTATGCAGACAATCGCATCCCTACTGCCACTCATGGCGTCAGTGTAAAATATAGTCAGTGCTAACATAACGATTGTTTAATATAGCTTATCCTGACATCACATTCCCAAGTATTTGCTGAAATAAAAAAGACCCCTAATACAGAATTAGAGGTCTTTTTTATTTTGGTTAAATATGCTCGTTAACTAGACATACTCAATGATTCATTACTCAGCTGTTTTTGAAACCACTTCGTTTAGAATCCAAACTGGCTTAGCCATGTTAGTATTTTCATCCATCATTACTTCTTGGCGAACGTCTAGAACATAACGATAGTTTGGCTCATAAGTGAAGCCCTGAATATTGCCGTTTAAAGGTGTGTAGTTTTTCTGATAAGTCTGGCGATACTGTAGGCATTCTGCTTCAACCTTAGTACCCTCAGCTGTTGACAGCTCACAGACAGCTTTCAGTGGTGCTACTTCTATTTCAAAACTTGGAATGTTAACCACTTTAACATTCATAGGTTGCCCATCGACAACCATCGTACGTTCGTTATCCATACCCATGGTAGAGCAACCTGACAGGGCAAAGGCGGTCATTACTGCTGCAAGTACTAATTTTTTCATTATTAAATCCTCAGTTAATTGTTATAAATACATTATTGATGGTTTGAGATTATTATTTTGGACACATCATGCTGGTAAATATATTTTAAAAATATCAGTCAATTTTTGCGATGGGTGTAATACTACTGTCAATATTGAGCCGAGCAAGAATATTCGCTTCGTTTAGCTTTTTCACTTCATTTAGCTTTAGCGAATAAACCTATTACGTCTCAATAATGTCGTCTATTGTTCGTTTACTGAGACCAGTATAGAGCGCAACTCGTCTTCTGCTCTATAACTGCTTTGTAAAGTAACGTCAGCTTTTGCAACTGTTGTTAATCGCGCGTATTGAATAGTAGAGTAAATTGATACTGAGAAAAATTTACACATCAAAAAGCCAGAGTGATAGTCACTCTGGCTCAGTTATTCATTAAAAAGTATTTTACTTAGCTGACAGTGATAACCCTTAACTACGATAATCCGCATTAATTTTGACGTAGTCATAGGACAAATCACAAGTATAAACCGTATCGCTAGCATCGCCGCGAGCAAGATCGATATGAATGGTAATCTCAGGGCGACTCATGACGGTCTTACCTGCCGCTTCCGTATAACTAGGGGCGACACCACCATTCTGGCAAATCATGACTTCATCTAGATAAACATCCACTTGTTCCGTATCCAAGTCTTCGATACCAGCATAACCCACTGCCGCTAAGATACGACCCCAATTGGCATCGCTAGCGAAAAATGCGGTTTTGACCAACGGTGAATGCGCGACCGCATATGCCACATCGCAGCACTCTTGCGTTGTTTTGCCACCAGTGACGTTGACGGTCATAAACTTGGTAGCACCCTCGCCATCACGTACGATTAATTGCGCCAGACGGACAAACACCTCGGTCAAAGCCGAAAATATAGCCTGATAATGCGGATGTTCTGGACTATCAATGATATCTGAGCTGGCAGCACCCGTGGCGATCAACACACAGCAATCATTGGTTGAAGTGTCGCCATCGACAGTGATGCGGTTAAAAGACTGCTCATTAATGGCACTTAGCATCTCTTGTAATAGGTCAGCAGCGATATTGGCATCAGTTGCCACATAACCCAGCATGGTTGCCATATTAGGGCGTATCATGCCTGAGCCTTTCGACATACCCGTTATATGATAGCTAACACCCGCCACGTCGATTTTTTGGCTAGCGAGCTTCGGAATCGTATCTGTGGTGCGAATACCATTCGCCGCGGCAAGCCAATTATCAGCCCCCAAATTGGCAAGTGCATTATCTAAGCCCGCGATGACCGCATCGCTATTTAATGGCTCGCCAATGACACCAGTCGAGAATGGCAATATTGCATTACTATCCACGCCAGCCTTACTCGCCAGAGCGGCACAGATATCAACGGCGCGACGTTTGCCATCAGCACCCGTCCCAGCATTAGCATTACCTGTGTTAGTGACCAAATAACGCGGACTCATCTTGGCAAAATGCTCACGCAACACCCGTACAGGCGCAGCACAAAAGGTGTTTTTGGTGGTCACAACCGCAGTGGTCGCGGTATCAGCGATCTCAATCACTACTAAATCATCTCGGTCTTTATAGCGTACGCCTGCGGCAGTGGCGCTTAGCTTGATTCCTTCGATAGGATAAATAATATCAGGTACTGCAACATTTCCGACTGCCATGGTTTAATCCTTATTGTAAAATTTTATCATTATTTATAACAGATGATGCGGTAAATACTAAGATGCGTTGAGCGTTCACCATGACGCTACTGCTGGTGAAGTATCAAACGCGACCTATATAAATATTACCGTTTTTTTAAATCAAATGCCGACCAAATTGGCGCATGATCAGACGGTTTTTCCATCGCCCGTAGCTCATAACTAATCCCAGCATCAACACAGGCCTCAACAAGATCCGAGCTGCACAAAATATGATCGATACGCAAGCCACGTTTCGGCTCATCATTGAACCCACGGCTGCGATAATCAAACCAGCTATATAGCTCTGTGCTCTCTGGATAATGTAAGCGATAGGTATCTGTCAGCTCGCGTGACATCAGCGCCGCATACCACTCGCGTTCTTCTGGTAAAAACGAGGTCTTTCTATTTTTCAACCAGCGCTTAGCATTGACGTCGCCAATGCCAATATCAGTATCTTCTGGAGCAATATTCATATCACCCATGATTATGAGCGAGCGACCTTCTGCTTTTAGGGTATCGATATACGCCATTAAATCTGCATAATAAGCCCGCTTCATCGGAAATTTAGTCGGATGGTCTTGGCTCTCTCCTTGTGGAAAATAGCCATTAAGCACATCAATTTCACGACCGTCAAATTCATATCGTGCATGAATAAAACGCTTCTGTGCCTCGACCTCTTCACCAGGAAAACCCTTTTGCACAAATATAGGTGCAACCTTGGATAGTAGCGCCACACCATAATGGGCTTTTTGCCCAAAGTACTCTACGTGATAGCCCAGACTCTCTATGTTTTCTAGGGGGAATTGCTCATCATGTACTTTGGTTTCCTGTAGACCCATCACATCAGGATCGATCACTTCTCGCACGGCCTCAAGCTGATGTTGACGAGCGCGAATACCATTGATATTAAAACTGACAAAACGGGTCATAAATTATCCTATACTAATTGATGAAAATACGGTGCTAATATAAAGAAATGGGCCATGAAAATGCATAATCCACTATCATAACAGACGTCGACCGACCTAACTGTTGCGCGCCCTGATATCTTAAGCTAGAGTAGTTGTGGTTAATATGGCTACTATCAAATTTTGGCCATCGAATCATGAACATCGAACAATATTTATTAAAACAATGACCGAGCATCTTTATGATAAAAAATAACAGCAAAAATACAAACACAGTGGCAAGTGTAGACGGCGAATATACGCCATTGTTTACCAAAAATTATAATGTCTATATTAACCATACTGATGCAGGCGGTATAGTCTACCATGCCAATCATTTGGTGTTTTTTGAAAACTGCCGCCGTGATTGGTTTGGGGAACTGAATTTAAACGGGTATTTTTTGCAGACTGACGATGGAGAAATCCAGCATTTTGTTGTCAGTCAAGCAGACTTGCAATACAAAAGAGCTATTTTGTTAGATGAAGTCATCAGTGTGCGCATCGATAAAGTCGAGTTAAAACCTGCCAGCATTATCTTTTACCAGAGTATTTATCGTAACAGCCCAGACAGCCTTTCTTCTGATTATGCTAATAGCAATGCTAATGCTAGCAGCTTATTAAGTAGTGGCAAAATTGTCATTGCTTGTGTGCAAAACCAAGTCAAAACCAAACCGCTATCCAATAGTAAGGCAGATACTGCGGTTGCTAGTGCCACGCCCATGCGCCCTATTCGTGTTCCAAAGCATTTACGCGATGCCATTGAGCAAGCGATCCACGAGCAGTTGAATGCTTAGTGGTTGGATAATTAGTAGTTAGATACTTAATGATTGGATACTTAGTGGCTGAATAATTAGCGATAATGACTTATGCATCTCCATAATAACAAACCGATACTGATATTAGAGAATATTCAGGTACACAGTAAACGTACAGCCAGCATACCTGCCTATAATGAGAATAAGGTTGGCGATAAAAATATTAATGACAAAAATATGGAGGCCACAGAAGCCACAACATCTGCGCTATCTACCATTTGTCAAAGATGGATCGGCAAACTAAGACCAAACCCTGTCTCTCAGCCAATCATACCTGCACATCAACGATTATTAATCGATGGCGCCACAGGCAAGCTGTTAGCAGGTCAAGTAACCGTGTTGACAGGCGCTTCTGGCAGTGGTAAATCGGTATTATTACGGGTATTGGCTGGACTATTGCCCATGAGCGGTGGCAATGTTCGTTTGCGCTCTGATGACCAATCAACCAGTAGTGCTTATTATAGTATCCATGATACTGCACCGATACAGTGGCGCACGCACGTTGCCCTACTCGCCCAGCACCCACAATTATTAGAAGGCAGTGTGCTTGAGAACTTGCAAATGCCTTATCAGCTACAAGCGCATCAGCATCGCAGGTTTGATATCGACTGGCATATCGCACAGCTTGAGCAATTGCAACGCAGCGCTGACTTTTTGCAGCAAGAAATCTATCATCTATCGGGCGGCGAGCGGCAACTGGTCAACACGTTACGCCTCTTACAATTGAACCCACGGGTGTTATTACTAGATGAGCCTACCGCTGCCCTAGACAGTGACACATCAGCCCAGCTCGTCAATCTACTCATGAACTGGTTAGAGGCAGATAGTCAGCGTACACTACTGTGGGTAACTCACGATACAAAAGACATCATGCCATTAGCCGATCAGCATTGGCAGATGCAAGCAGGGGTATTAACTGAGATATTCTAACGTTGAGCTAAGCCTGTCATGTCACTCTTTAAAATGACTTTTTTTAACAAATTCGTATTAACGTCTATCTTATATTCGTCATTTTATATAGTGAGCCACTATGAGCGGTACAGATGACATACAAGTATTTTTAACTTACGGTGATATTGCGCTTGCCAGCAGCTTAATTATCATCGTTCTTATTATCTCTTGGCGGCTACGCTTACAGCTGACCAAAACGCTGTTAATCGCAGCTATCCGCACGGTACTCCAGCTTAGTTTTATTGGTTTGATATTGGCATGGATTTTTGCTCGTGAACAGTGGTATGAAGTCCTGTTAATTTTGACCATCATGACCTTGATTGCAGGCGCTGCTGCCAAAAATCGCGTCAAACGTAGCTATAAAGGTTTGTTAACTGACACTTTGCTGGCAGTAAGCGCTTCGGCTATATTAGTCACTGCGATAGCCATCATGATTATTTTAAAGGTACAGCCTTGGTACACACCGCAATTCGTTATTCCTATATTGGGGCTAATATTGGGCAATTCGCTCACCGCTATCTCATTGACCAGCAACCAGTTGATTGAATCCTTTCATGAGCAGCAAGGACGTATAGAGATGATGCTCAGCCTATCTGCTCGCCCATTTGAAGCAGTGCATGAACCAATACGCGCCGCCATTGTCAATGGCATGACTCCAACGCTGAACTCTATGCTAGTCGTCGGTATCGTTAGCTTGCCCGGAATGATGACGGGTCAAATATTGGCTGGCGCTGACCCCACTCAAGCGATTCGCTATCAGATACTCACTATGTTTTTGATATGTGTGAGCAGTACGCTCGGCTGTACGATCAGCGCTTTACTCATTTATCGACGCTTTTTTAATAAAAACAAGCAGCTGATATTACCTTAATAATTGAGCATAACTACATTCAGTTGGAGTGCTGACAAATCTCTAGTTGATATATTGATGTTGGCTATGATATTTTTTTTGCTTAACTCATTCATTTCTATACTTATTAAGCGGCGAATAGCGTATCTTAAGTGACAAACAGCGCATCTATCTAATCACGTGATGTTCCATAAAAATCATATTTTTCAGCTTTATTTATGCACTGCTCAGTATTTCATACTAGTATAGTATTTGATGATATTCATGCTACTGTATTGCTTAAATGTATCGTTATTTTCTGATACCTTAGTGTTAGATAACAGGTAGAGCTAATTTAAGAGCAAAAATGCTTTTACAATTAAGCGATCTGTTCGTTCAATTGACGTCATTATCCTTTAATAATGATTAAGTCGTTTTGTACGATAGTAATAAAACCTAGCAGCCAGTCAATAGATAAGGATATTATCACGCTCAGCGGCAAACGGTTTACGTCAGCGCTGATGTGTTTTATTGACACGGATATGACTGCTTTACGACAGAATTCACCCTATTTTAAACTTCAAGGACGCTGACTATGACGCCGAATAAACCTTGGCTTGCCCATTATCCTAATGGTGTACCAAAAACTATCAACCCCGATAGATATAGCAGCATCATGGAGCTGTACGAAGAATGTTTTGAGCGCTTTCGTCTGCACCCTATGAGTATCTGTATGGGCGTGACCCATACCTACGATGATGTTGATAAAGCTTCACTTGCTGTTGCTGCATGGTTGCAGGCGCAGGGGCTGCCTCAAGGCAGTGTAGTCGCACTCATGATGCCAAACGTGCCGCAATATCTGCCAACGATGATTGGTATTTTGCGAGCGGGCTACGTTTGTACTCCTGTTAACCCACTGTATACTGGTCGTGAATTACGCCATCAATTAAATGATTCTGGCGCTCAGGTTATTTTTGTGGTTGATAACTTTGCTCAAGCACTCGAACAAGTCATTGATGAGACCAATATTAAGCGTATTGTCCTATCAAAAATGGGCGACATGATGGGCTTAAAAGGTATCTTAGTGAATACCATCATTCGTCAGGTCAAACGCTTAGTGCCTAAGTACAAGTTAAATGACCCTAAGCACGAAGTGACCAAGTTTCCTGATGTACTGAAGAAAGGCAAAAGCCTTCCTTTCCATAAACCAAAAATGCAATTAGATCAAAAAGCATTTTTACAGTATACAGGTGGCACAACAGGACTATCTAAAGGGGCTATCTTAACGCAGCGTAATATCGTCGCCGCGGCGATGCAATCAGAAGCATGGACCAAACCGATTACGTCAGAGATTAATGAGGTCTATATCAATATGGTGATGGCGTTACCGCTCTATCATATTTTTGCCTTTATGCTCAGTCTACTCGGCATGCGCTCAGGCTACACCTTTATCTTGATACCTAATCCACGTGATATACCAGGATTTATTAAAACCTTATCAAAACAGCCGTTCCATATATTGCCAGCGGTTAATACCTTATTTAAAGGCCTACTTGATCATCCAAACTTTAAAGAGTTAGATTTTAGCTCACTACGTATCTCGCAAGCGGGTGGTATGGCAGCAACTGAGCAGACAGCTGCTCGCTGGTTAGAAGTCACTGGTTGCGCTATGATTGAGGGTTGGGGTATGACAGAAGGTGTCGCTGTAGGTACCGCTAACGTCATCACTGATCGCAAGTTTAACGGTACGAACAGAAGGTGTCGCTGTAGGTACCGCTAACGTCATCACTGATCGCAAGTTTAACGGTACGATTGGCGTCCCTGTTCCTAGTGTCGATGTCATTGTCATCGATGATGAAGGCAATCGCGTTGGTGTAAACGAAGCTGGTGAGATGTGTGTAAAAGGTCCTAACGTAACCTCAGGCTATCTTAACAGAGACAGTAGTGATGACTTTACGGCAGATGGCTACTTTCGCACTGGCGATATCGTCAGCATGGATGAAAAAGGATACTTTAGATTATTAGACCGTAAAAAAGACATGATTTTGGTTTCCGGCTTCAATGTCTTCCCAAATGAGGTTGAATCAGTGATGCTAGATTGTGATGGTATTATTGATTGTGCGGTGATCGGCATTCCCGATGAGCATCAAGGTGAAGCGGTCAAAATTTATATCGTTCCTGCCGATAACAATGTCACCAAGGACGTCATTAAAGAATTTGCATTGGACAATATGACTGGCTATAAATGCCCGCGTCATATCGAATTTGTCAGTGAGTTGCCAAAGAGTAATGTGGGTAAAGTACTACGTCAAAAACTGCGTGAAAAGCATATGTCTGACAACCCACAATTGTAAATAAAGAAATCATTATCAAAAGCGTTTTACATCATATGTAGAGCGCTTTTTTTATGTGAATCTATCATTCTTATACAGAAAGTCATTGATTTGTAACTATAATGTTAATGCTTTTACATAACAACTTTTTCTACAAACTAGATGATTCGTATAATGATTCACAAATTTCCGAGGAAAGTGCCGTTCGCACCTTTCTAATAACCGCTTATCCTCTATACGGTTACAACATATATTTTTTGCTTTATCAAACTTAATTATAAACTATCAAGTTCTTGTATAAAAATAACAATATCAATTGTAGTTATGTTAATGTGTTGCCAAAATAAGTCACGCTATTTTTTATTAATGTGAGCCGATAGTCGTTCAATTCAGATCAGTTTATGAGCAAGTGGTGCTTTTCTTAGTAAGGATAATAGTAACCAGCTGTTTACTGTATTTAGACCACTGCTTTTTATAGTGAAATGAGCTTGTAGTTAAATAATTTATATAGAGGTCACCGTATTTTAGCAGTCTGTGAATCGATAGGATAGCACGCGACAATCCATTGCTCTCAAGGCGATGATTTATATTGTTGACAAGGATGTGACTACTCTTTTATAGAACCTTAACGTATCACAACATTTAAGGACGCTAAGTATGACAGTAGATAAGCCTTGGCTGGCGCAATATCCAGAAAACGTACCCAAGACCATTAATCCTGATCAATATGAGAGCCTCATAGAGCTGTATGAGGAATGTTTCAATCGTTTTCGTATGCATCCTATGACTATTTGTATGGGTGTCACTCATACTTATGGTGATGTGGATAAAGCCTCACTTGCCGTTGCTGCATGGTTACAAGCGCAAGGCATTCCTAAAGGCAGTGTCGTTGCACTCATGATGCCCAACGTGCCACAATATCTGCCAACGATGATTGGTATTTTGCGGGCGGGCTACGTTTGTACCCCAGTTAACCCACTGTATACCGGTCGTGAGCTGCGCCATCAGTTGAACGACTCGGGTGCTCAAGTTATTTTTGTGGTTGATAACTTTGCTCAAGCACTCGAACAAGTCATTGAAGAAACCGACATCAAACGTATTGTCCTCTCGAAAATGGGCGATATGATGGGGCTAAAGGGTATTTTGGTTAATACGGTTATCCGTCAGGTCAAACGCTTAGTGCCTAAATATAACCTGAATGACCCTAAATACGATGTGACCAAGTTTCCTGATGTGCTGAAAAAAGGCAAAAACTTGCCTATCCAAGCACCAAAAACCACACTGCAACAAAAAGCAATTTTGCAATATACCGGTGGAACGACTGGTTTGTCGAAAGGCGCTGTTTTGACTCAGCGTAACGTCGTCGCCGCTGCGATGCAGTCAGAAGCTTGGTACCGCCCTATCACCTCAGATATTAATGAGGTCTATATCAATATGGTCATGGCGTTACCGCTGTATCATATTTTTGCCTTTATGCTGACCCTGTTAGGCATGCGCTCAGGTTACACCTTTATCTTGATTCCTAACCCACGCGATATGCCAGGCTTTGTTAAAACGCTGTCAAAACAGCCGTTCCATATATTGCCAGCGGTGAATACTTTGTTTAAAGGCTTACTTGATCAACCAACCTTTAAAGACTTGGACTTTAGCTCACTGCGCATCTCACAAGCAGGTGGTATGGCAGCAACTGAACAAACAGCTGCTCGCTGGTTAGAAGTCACTGGTTGCCCAATGGTCGAAGGTTGGGGTATGACTGAAGGGGTTGCAGCTGGTACCGCTAACGTCATCACTGATCGCAAGTTTAACGGTACGATTGGTATACCAGTCCCTAGCGTAGATATCATTGTCGTTGATGATGAAGGTAATCGTGTCGGCTTACATCAAGCTGGCGAGATGTGCATTAAAGGCCCAAACATCACTTCAGGCTATTTTAATAAAGACAATAGCAATGACTTTACCAGCGATGGTTACTTCCGTACTGGCGATATCATCAGTATGGATGAACGGGGCTATATCACTTTACTTGATCGCAAAAAAGATATGATTTTGGTTTCAGGCTTTAACGTTTTCCCAAATGAAATCGAGTCAGTCATGCTAGATTATAAAGGCATCATTGATTGTGCGGTGATCGGTATTCCTGATGACCACCAAGGCGAAGCAGTCAAAATTTATATCGTCCCTGCTGATAACAATGTTACCAAGAGTGATATTAAAGAATTTGCTTTGGACAATTTGACTGGCTATAAATGCCCACGTCATATCGAATTCGTCAGTGAGTTGCCAAAGAGTAATGTGGGTAAAATATTGCGTCAAAAGCTACGTGAAAAGCATATGTCGGATAATCCTCAAACCCTGTAGTGCATAGATTTTATATTTTTAAAAAGAAGACAATAAAAAACCCTCAACTTTAATGCTGAGGGTTTTTTATTGTCTTCTTTTTGACTTCATTGCTGTTGATACCAAAGCAATGAAGTCAAATAGTTACTAATTGACTTTATTGACCACTTGCAATGGCAAATGCTTCATTGCTTGACCGACAATAGACCACGGTAGACTTGGTACACAAGCTTCATCGACTCCAGCCTCAATCGCTGCAACGATGGATTTGGTGCCCGTATCTGCATCCACTTCAAACGGTAGTGGTTTGGCATTTTCATTAATTTCAGTACGGATATAACCCGGATAAATGGTCGAGACTTTAATAGGCAATTTGGTTAATAACATATCAGCACGAATGCCTTCTGCCAGATGAGCCAGACCTGCCTTACTTGCGCCATAAGCGGTCAAATGCTTAGGCAGTCCACGCATTGCTGACATGCTTGATATCACCACCAGATGACCGCTGTTTTGTGCGCGGAATATATTCATCGCCGCTTCACATTGCGCGAGCGCAGAGACAAAGTTAATTTCAACGGTGCGGCGGTTGGTATCGAAGCGCCCTTTACCAATACGGCGACTATCCCCGACGCCCGCATTGACCACCACACGATCGATATGACCAAAGTCAGTTGCGAACGCACCAAATACATCGAATATGGCATCATAGTCGCTGACATCTAATGCTCGATATTCAACACGAATATCAGGATACGCTGCCATTAACTCTGATTGTAGACTTTCTAGACGATCGGTACGACGCGCGCAAATCGCCAAATTATAGCCAAGCTTAGCAAATAATCTTGCCATACCTTCGCCCAGTCCTGAGCTGGCACCCGTGATTAATACTGTTTTACCACGACCAATCTGCTGTTTATTTAAACCTTTTAGGTATCGTGCGGGCACAATCGCGCTAAATAGCTGATTTTTACTTTGTTTAGCGCTTTTGGTGACTAAATTGATCAATTTATTTTGCATAGAACGTCCTGTTTACATCCATATTATATGAAGTTGACAGTCTATAATATCGCAAATTGATAAGTGCGGCTTGTCTGTTATAAAAATACACAAAAAGTACTCAACAATTATCATAGCCGATTTTAATAACATAAAAATCGGCTACGTGTTTAGAGTAGCCATTTTATCCTGATGTCCCACCAGCCATCACATGCTATGTTATCGCCACGTCACGAAGCGTTTGCCATCAGCAAATAAGTGACTGTATTCATTTAAAGACAATAGCCGTGTACTCTGCGCTTTTAAAGTAATAGACGTTACGCCCGTATTAACCAAGCTTTTATTAATTTGATACGCAGTCTGACTGCCTTGCTGCAATAACTGCGCGGTAATAGCCGCAATAATGCCGCCCGAAGTAAACACCAGCACCGTACTATCACGCTCTAAATTCAGATTAGCCACTTGCAAACGCACTTGCTCAAGCGCTTGTTTTGCCCGCTCATTAAATTGTGACCAGCTCTCAATATAATCACCGTCATTCTCACCTGCATGCCAGCGCTGCATTGCGGCATCAAACAACTCCGCTAAACGCATAGACGGCACTTCTGCTTGCGCAATCTCAGCCGCAATAGCACCTTTACTCATAAAAGCAGGATTAGACTTTATCAACACGTCCTTATGATTAAATTCATCAAATTGTGGCAGTACATAGCTATCCGGTGCTGCACTCATATCGATCGCAGGCTTACTAGAGATATTACTATCGCTATCAAAAAATGACTGATAACGCTGCCAAAAATGATGTGCAGAGTCTTGCTGCCTAACCAAACTACCAGTAAAAATCGCATCAATTCGACGCTGAGTCGTCGCGTAATGCTGACCTAGCATCTGCGCTTGCTTGCCACCCAGCTCTGAGAGTTGATCGTAATTCTCTTGTCCAAATGACGCTTGACCATGACGGGCCAAAAGTATGGTTGTCATAAAATATTGCCTTATTAATCGCACTCTTATAATTTTTAAAAGCCCTAGATTTTCAATTTTTAATTTGCTTACTCTTCAGCTTTAGGTGCGCTTTGTCCAAAATAGCTCTTTGGCAAAATACCTTTAATAACAGCCTGTATAGGACTTGGCAACTGCTCAATCGTCGCAGCATCAACACCTATATCTTGCAAATGCGGCTGTACTCGGCTAGTAAACAAAATCTCACCTTCATATTGAGCAATTAGTTTAAGACATTTGGCATGTAATACGTGCACAATAATCCAGAAATTTTTAAAGGCGGGATTGGTCGTTTGTTTATGATAGTAGCGATAATAAATTTGCTGAACGATACCCGCTAGACGGAACAGACCAAACACTTCATAAAATGTCCAGTTGTCTATCTTTAGACCTGTCTGCTCAAGATAATAAGCAACCACCTCATCGCGAGTCATCATGCCTTTTAAATGGGTGGGCTGACGGCGTGACTGCTGCATAATGATGTTGTCATCTTCTTCAATCCAATACGCCAATGCGCTGCCCAAATCCATCAAAGGATCGCCCAAGGTCGCCATTTCCCAATCAAGTACGCCGATCACCTTGGTCGGATCTGCTGCATCCAAAATCACATTATCAAAGCGCCAATCGTTATGAATGAGGCAAGTCTTACTGTCAGCAGGCGTATGTTTACCAAGCCATTGTCTTACCAAGGCAAAGCTTGGCACATTGGGCGTTTTGGCTTTGACATAACGCTTGTCCCAACCTGTCACTTGGCGCTCACAGTAACCTTCACCGCGTCCAAGATTGACCAAATCAGGATGCGCTTTATAATCGACTTGATGCAATTCAATCAAAGCGTCGATGACATTGGTACATAATGCACGCGTTTGCTCTTCATTTAAATCGATGCCTTTTGGCAAATTGGCACGAGGAATGATACCTTCCATACGCTCCATGACATAAAAGTCTGCACCGATGACGGACTCATCCGTACATAACGCGACCATTTTAGGTACATAAGGATAAGCATCTTTTAAGGATTTTTGAACCGTATATTCGCGCACCATGTCGTGTGCTGATTTGGCTTTAGTGCCTTTTGGTGGACGGCGTAAAATTAAATCTTGGCTTTTACTTTTACCTTCGCCTTCATATTGCAAACGATAGGTCCAGTTTGATGCACCACCTGAAAATTGAGTAACGGTAGGCTCGCCTTCTATATCGACGCCTTGAGCACGTAGCCATGAGCTGACCGCTTTGGCATCAAGCTCTTCACCCTCACGAACCTCACCGCCTTTATCTAAGATTTTATTAGCTACTTCTTCAATGGTAGTTTTGCTTTGATTAGCAGTTGCCATATGACATTCCTTATCCTGTGGTCAATTATGTTTTATCAGTGAGTATAGGGCTGAAAATTCACTATTAACGGTGTAATAGTGAATTTCAATGAGAAATTAAGTTAAACAGATGGTTATTTAAATCAGTTTCTATAAATTTATGAATAACTAAACTTAGGATTTACCAGGTTTAGAAGGGCGAATAAAACCCTGACGCTTTAATTCTAACTTAGCAATCATCGTTTTATGCACTTCATCAGGACCATCGGCTAAGCGCAGCGCTCGTGCTTGCGCAAAGAATGCAGGTAGCATCGTATCTTGGCAAACGCCCATGCCACCATGAATCTGAATCGCCATATCGACCACTTCTTGTAGCACGGTTGGCGCAACCACTTTAATAGCAGAGATTTCAGTCAATGCCGCTTTTGTGCCTTGCGCGTCCATTTTTTGCGCTGCATATAATGTCAATAAACGCGCTTGGTCAATCTTAATACGCGCCTCAGCGATACGCTCAAAATTACCACCCAGTTGTAATAACGGCTTACCAAAAGCCGTACGCTCCATGCCGCGCTTAACAGCCAGCTCTAGCGACTTTTCGGCAGCGCCAATACAGCGCATGCAATGGTGAATACGACCTGGTCCTAGGCGACCTTGTGCAATCTCAAAGCCCATACCTGCACCACCGATAAAGTGACTGACGGGCACACGTACTTTATCAAAGCTGACTTCACCATGGCCATGCGGCGCATCATAATCGCCAAAGACTTTGAGCATGCGCTCGATGTTGACACCCGCTGTCTTTGCTGGGACCAATACCATCGAATGTTGATGATGACGGTCTTTATTCTCATCAGGCGTGTACGCCATCACAATCAAAATGTCGACCGCAGGGTCACCCAGACCCGATGACCACCATTTACTGCCATTGATAATAATCTCATCGCCATCAACCACAGCTGTCGCTTGCATATTGGTCGCATCACTGGAGGCGACATCAGGCTCAGTCATACAAAATACCGAACGCGTTCTACCTTCTAAGATTGGTGTGAGCCATTTGTCTTGCTGCTCCTCTGAACCATAGCGCCATAATAGCTCCATGTTGCCACTATCGGGGGCATTACAGTTAAACACATAAGGCGCTAATAAACTACGTCCAGTGAGCTCGGCAATCGGTGCATAATCGGTCACCGACAGCCCTGCCCCTAGCGTGTCATCTGGCAAAAATAAATTCCATAGACCGGCTTCGCGTGCTTGTTTACGCAAACTCTCATATTTTTCTGGCCATTGCCAGTTTTTCCAATTACCGTCTGGGTTTTGCGCATGACAATCCGCCCAAAACTGTGCTTCTATTGGTTCAATATGAGTTTCGATAAATGCTTTGACTTTGGCATACATGGCTTGACCATGTTCGGTGGCGGTAAACATCAATGTATTTTCAGACATAGCTGGCATCCTTTTCCTTGCTGATGGTTAATGATTTTCATCACGTTCACATAAAGCTTTTATAAAAAGCCCAATACTAATCTTATAGTGTACGTGCGTATACTCTGTTCTGTATGCCACATTTATAACACAGCATTTATGAATAAACAGCAAAAAGGCGCGACCCGCTAGGACACGCCTTTTACAAAATACAAACAATGCTTCTATTTAGAGTGGAAAACTGAAAACTACTTTAGGATATTTAAACGGCTATTAAAATCAAAGCGTGCTAGCGCATCTGGCAGCTTATCAATCGCAATATTCACCGTTGCTTCGGCAGCTTGTGACAATCCCAACTTCTCGGCGAGCGTTGGCTTTTGACGTGAATGCAGTGCATAGACTTCATTGTCGTCCATACGCTCTAAAATATAGCTGTCTGAGGTTTGTAGGCTGTCAATTAAATTCAATTTTAGTGCGTCTTCACCATACCAATGCTCGCCTGTTGCTACTTTTGCGACATCCAATGCTGGACGATAGGTGTTAACGAAATGTTTGAATAACTCATGCGTTTGCTCAAGCTCTTCTTGGTACTTGGCACGGTCGTCAGCATCATTTTCACCAAACATAGTAACGGTACGTTTATAGTCACCAGCGGTAAACATCTCATAATCGACGTCATGATTTTTTAGCCATTTATGAAAGTTTGGCAACTGTGATACCACACCGATTGAGCCAATAATAGCAAAGGGCGCAGCCACTACGTTATCTGCCACACAAGCCATCATATAACCGCCACTGGCCGCGACTTTATCGACACAGACTGTCAATTTTAAACCAGCCTCTTTTAGACGTGCCAATTGCGCTGCTGCCAAACCATAACCATGAACCAACCCGCCGCCTGATTCAAGACGTACCACGACTTCATCGCCTTTATTTGCACTGCTGATTAATGTGCTGATTTCTTCGCGTAAATGCTTGACTGCCGTGGCTTTGATATCACCGTCAAAGTCGAGAACGAACACTTGTGATTTATTATCACTGTTTTTTTTCTTATTTTTGCTTTTTGCCTTCAATGCTTGCTTGGCTTTTTTAGCCATTACTTTTTTGAATTGCTTAAGCGCGGCTTTACCTTGAGTTGCCTCCATTAAGTCTTCACGGCGTTGTTCTTGGCTTTTATTTAGATGAACAACTTGTAGCTCAACAGGGTTCTTAGCAGGGTGAAAAAGCATGAGTAGCATTCCTTACATGATTAGAATAATTTTAATAAGATTTTATAAGTGAGCCTGATATGTGCACAGTGGCTGATATTTTCAAGCAAAATGACAATATTTAACCCGATGCAAATGTTACTGAATAAATACGCCCATTACTGATACTTTCCTACGCTTTGATTGGACGCCACTGGTTGTATAACAAGGGCAGATTAGGCATAATATGCGTTTACACCAAATTTTCTGTAGCCAACGTGATGACCATTTGTCTTAATCGCGTTATTTGTGCGTTTTTAGCGGATAGCTTGAATCGTACAGCAATGGCTGCATTATTGTATTTCGAATTGGGCTGACAACTGGATAATTATATTATGACGCAAAGCACTATGACGCATAGCGAATATCGAGACGAATATTGCGGAGCCGTAACCGAAAGCTTCATCGATCAAACCATCAGTATCGTAGGCTGGGTACATCGTCGTCGCGATCACGGTGGCGTGATTTTTTTAGACATGCGTGACCGCGCTGGTATCTTGCAGGTCGTCGTTGACCCTGATACGCCAGAAGCCTTTGCAATGGCTGATGCGGTACGTCCTGAATATGTGCTAAAAATCACTGGTCGCGTACGTCAACGCTACGCGGGTACTGAAAACAATAATATGACCAGTGGTCAGATTGAGCTGCTGGGCAAAGAAATTGAAGTATTGGCAAAATCTGAAACACCGCCTTTCCCATTAAATGATGAGAAAACCACGGTATCAGAAGACTTGCGTTTGAAATACCGCTATCTTGATATGCGTCGTCCGCAAATGCAAGAGCGTATGGTTTTCCGTGCTAAAGCCACGTCCGCCATTCGTCGTTACTTAGATGACCATGGTTTCTTAGACGTTGAGACCCCTATCTTGACTCGTGCGACACCAGAAGGCGCGCGCGATTATCTTGTGCCATCACGCACACGCCCAGGTAACTTTTTCGCCTTGCCACAATCACCACAACTATTTAAACAGTTGCTGATGGTGTCAGGTTTTGATCGTTATTATCAAATCGCTAAATGTTTCCGTGATGAAGACTTACGTGCTGACCGTCAGCCTGAATTTACCCAAGTCGATATTGAAACTTCTTTCTTAAATGAAGAAGAAATCATGAACATCAACGAAGGTTTGATTAAGCATTTATTTAAAACCATGATGGATGTTGAGTTTGAGCAATTCCCACGCATGACTTACGCTGAAGCAATGCGTGACTATGCCTCAGACAAGCCTGACTTACGTATTCCATTAAAACTCATCGACGTTGCTGATTTAATGAAAGACGTTGATTTTAAAGTATTTGCCGGTCCTGCTAACGATCCTAAAGGTCGTGTTGCTGCCCTACGCATCCCTGGTGGCGCGTCATTAAGCCGTAAGCAAATCGATGCTTATACCAAATTCGTTAGCATTTATGGTGCACGTGGTTTGGCTTATATCAAAGTCAATGATGCGAGCAACATCAACAACGGCGTTGACCAAGAATCTGGTCTTCAGTCTCCTATCATCAAAAATATGACTGATGACGTCTTGGTAAGCTTGATTGAGCGTACTGGTGCAGAAAGCAACGATATTATTTTCTTTGGTGCGGATAAAGCCAGTGTCGTCAATGACGCAATCGGCGCACTACGTCAAAAAATTGGTCTAGACCTTGAAATGACTACTTGTCTGTGGGCACCACTTTGGGTCACCGATTTCCCAATGTTTGAGCAAACGGACGATGGTCGTTGGACGTCAATGCATCACCCGTTTACTAAACCTAAAGGTTCTGTTGATGAATTGAAAAACAACCCAGAATCTGCCCTTTCTATCGCTTATGATATGGTACTAAATGGTACAGAAGTTGGTGGTGGTAGCTTACGTATCAATACCTATGATATGCAGCAAGCCGTACTTGAAGCGTTAGGTATCGGCGAGCAAGAAGCTCAAGATAAGTTTGGCTTCTTACTTGACGCCTTAAAATTCGGTGCGCCGCCGCATGGTGGCTTGGCCTTTGGTTTAGATCGCTTAATTATGCTCATGGTAGGCGCAGACTCTATCCGTGATGTTATCGCTTTCCCGAAAACCAAAACTGCTGAGTGCCCACTAACTCAAGCACCTGCTGAAGTTGATAGCAAGCAGCTACGTGATCTTGGTATCCGTGTGCGCGAAAAAGCACAGGCTGACACCAACAAACCTGCGCAATAAATGGTCTAACGATGTCCGGATATTTTTTTCAGTACTTATTACGTGATTCATCACCGTGTGAATGGTTATGAATCCGTATCACATTTTTAAAATCGTGCCATTGTCTGTCTTGCAGATACTGGCACGTTTTGTTGCGTGGGTGATTATCAAGATACCCAATTTTAGTATCATGCGTACAGTCAGTATCAATTTGGCGTTAATTGCGCCTAAGCTGACTGATGTGCAAAAACAAGTGTTAACCAAAGAGATTATTTATCACCAGTGTTTGACCAGTATTGAATCGATTAAAAGCTGGGCCATGCCACCTGAGTGGAGTATCGCTCAGATTCGCGACGTTCATAATAAAGACATTTTATTAGAAGGACTTGCGAGTGCCAACGGCATGCTCGCTATCGTGCCGCATCTCGGTACATGGGAGATGATGAACGCTTGGCTCAATCAATTTGGTTCCCCAACCATTATGTACAAACCTGTCAAAGGTGACATTACCAACAACTTTGTGCTGCAAGGGCGTTCAAGGCTTAATGCGACCTTAGTACCAACCGATGGTAGCGGTGTCAAAGCCATATTTAAAACCCTCAAACAAGGTGGCTTTAGTATCGTCTTACCCGATCATGTTCCTGATCCTTCGGGCGGCGTGGTTGTGCCCTTTTTTGGTATTAAAACGCTAACCAGTACTCTTGCTTCTAAACTTGCTAGTAAAACCAGATGTGCCTTGGTCGGCTTATCTTGTATTCGCCGTGACGATGGTCGTGGATTTGACATTTATTGTTATAAGCTCGATGATCCAGCACTTTATGATCGTCATGCCGAGACCGCCGCTTATGCACTTAACCAAGCCATGCAACAGATGATTGAAGAAAAATGCAGTCACTATATGTGGGGCTATCGACGTTTCAAACACATTCCCACATTAGGGAATCCTTACAACGTTGATGAAAAAACTTTGGCCAAATTCATTCGTGATAACAAGCGGGCTGATCAAAACGTTCATGATACAATCACGCGCGCTGGCCATGAACAATGAACAATGACCTTACAATTAGCCAAACGTTTAGAGATATCGTGAATCATAGCTGTGATAATATCGGCTTACTTTTGTACCTTTGAACGTTACTAGGGCGTGTCCTCAGTTCAATCGATCGTCTTATAAATGGATTAGAGATGACTAAATTTTGCCAAATAGCGTCAAATAGTCCGTCAATAACTCAATATTGTCTGCGCTACTTTCTTGTTTGGCGACAATTTATCTCATTTTTATCACCATGTTAAAAATGAGAACACGCCCTAAATATTTTTTATTTATATTAATATGAGTGCATTATGGCAACTGACGTAACCAATACCTCATCGAAAGACCACACGCACGCACGCAGCAGCACTGCTGAGCAGCGTTATGTTATCTGTATGAAATGGGGTAACAAATACGGCGCTGAGTACGTCAACCGTCTTTATAATATGGTCAGTCGCCATTTGACCTTAGACTTTCAAATGATCTGCCTCACTGATGATAGCAGCGGTATCGACCCTGCTGTGACTTGCCATCCTATTCCAAAGATGGATTTGCCTGCTGGACCTGAGCGTGGTTGGAAAAAACTCACGACTTTCAAACCTGAACTATATGGTCTTAAAGGTGTGGCTTTATTTTTAGATATCGACATTGTTATTGTTGATAACATAGACGCCTTTTTTACCTATCAAGCTCAGCACAAGGACAGCGTGGTGATTATCCGTGATTGGAAAAAACCGTGGCGAATGATTGGTAATAGCTCTGTTTATCGTTTCAACATTGGCATGAACACCTATCCTGATTTGCTCGCAAACTTTGAGCGTAACTTTGCTACCATTCGTACCCAAGTGCGCCATGAGCAGGCTTATCTGTCTAACTATTTACGTGAGCATCATCATTTAGAGTATTGGGATAAAACATGGTGTGTCAGCTTCAAGTACCAATGCATCGCCCCTATTCCCTTTAACTTTGTGCGCGCACCTACTCTGCTGGATGGTGCAAAGATTGTCATCTTTCATGGTGAGATTAATCCGCCAGATGCCATCAATGGTAGCGGAGGCAAGTGGTATCGTCATGTTAAGCCAAGCCCTTGGCTAAAAGATTATTGGCGGTAGTAATGGATAATTCAATATCAACAACTGAAAAGTCAATCACAATTGTTACTGCCTATTTTGATATTGGTAGAGGTGATTGGTCCACTGAAAAAGGACACCCTTCTCATCTACTTAGGGATAATCAAACATACCTATCATATTTTGAGAACTTAGCAAAACTCGATAATGAAATGGTTGTATTTACCTTTGAGGAAATGAAGCCTTATATCAGAAAATTAAGAGGTAACAAACCAACCAAGATCATCATTATTGATTTAGAAAAAAAGTTTAGAAACTTACTAGATGAAATTAAATCGATAATTAACAGCAATAATTTCAAGAGTAAAATACCCGATAAACACAAGCTCAACCCTGAGTATTGGTCTGAAAAGTATGTCCTAGTAACTAATCTAAAAACTTACTTTGTAAACAAAGCTATTGAAGATTTTAACTTGTCTAATGATCTGGTTGCTTGGGTAGACTTCGGATATTGTAGAGATAATACTACTCTGCTAGGTATTAATAATTGGTACTACCCTTTTGATGACTTACATGTTCATTTTTTCACATTAACAAAAGACAAGTTTTTTTTATTTTTTAACAATCCCAACTTCCCTCATACAAAAAACAAAGTTTTATCTGCTATTTTAAATAATAGAGCAGTTATCATAGGTGGCGTAACAGTAGCTAATCAAAATATTTGGAGAGAGTTCTTTAATGTTGTAAAAAATTGTCAAGAAGAATTATTTCAAAAAAACATTGTGGACGATGATCAAGGTGTTTATTTAATGTGTCATCTTAAGCAATCCAATCTATTTAAATTTCACTATCTTGGTAAAAATAGCAATGGTGAGCAAAATTGGTTTGGAACCATGCAAAAATTTCATGCTTAATTTATTTAGAGGCTGTAGTAGATAAGCACTATGCTAGACTACTTTTATAAAGATAACCCGTTGTAAACTAAGTAAAAAAGTACAGCGAAGGCTCTTAGAGTTTTCACGGCTGAAGTGACTGCAAGAACAGCCGCAGATTTGCTCGACATTCAACCTAACACTGCTGCACTTTTTTATCATAAAATAAGACTTGTGATAGATTACCATCTCTCATTAGAAGCTGATGAGCTCTTTTAGGTGTAAGTCAAATTAGATGAAAGTTACTTTGGCGGCGTACGTAAAGGCAAAAGAGGTCGCGGGGCTGCTGGTAAGACAGCTGTATTTGGTATACTAAAACGAAATGGTAAGGTTTATACCATTGTCGTAGCAGACACCAAACAAAGCACATTAATGCCTGTCATCAAGCGTAAAATCAAGCCTGACAGCTTTGTTTATACTGATAGTTATCGAAGTTACAATGCGTTAGATGTGAGCGAGTTTAAACATTTCAGAGTCAATCACTCTAAAGAGTTTACTTGCGGTAAAAACAATCACATCAATGGCATTGAGAACTTTTGGAATCAGTCTAAAAGAACACTCAGAAAATATAATGGGATCGATAAGAAGAACTTCCATTTATTTTTAAAAGAGTGCGAGTTTAGATTCAACTATGGATCACCGTCTACTCAGCTTAAAACGCTGAGAAAATGGTGTGATATTTAATCCTTATCTACTACAGCCCCTTTATTTATATATATATATCTATTTTTTAGATAGCCATAATAGGTTTGTTTTTCGAAATACTCTTCCTTGAAAGCCTCATGAATAGTCAACTTATGAATACTAGCTTGTGAAACTATTTTTTTGTATTCGTCTTCATTAAATTGCTTTTTTATCTCAGATTGTAATAAATGTGGAAAAGTATCATCAATAACAGGAAATTCAAAATCTATAATTTTTGACTCCTTTAATTCATTAATCATTACTTGAAAGAAAAAGTAATACTCAATTTTACTTTCATTTTCCCAATAATAAAGCAGCAAGTCAACCAAGGTCTTTGTAATCATTGAGTTTGGCTTAGAAAACATAATACTACTAAGATGTTTTACTTTAAATTCATCTCTCCAATTAAAGTAAAAATGTGTATCATTTGTACCCCAATTTTTATTAAGAGAGTTAGGATCACGGCTATACATAAAAAAATTACAGTTTGCATATTCCTTGGGTAGCCTATCTGTTAATAAAACGGAAGCATCTAGCCAAACCCCACCATAGATTGACAACAATGCAACACGCAGCAAATCAGAAAAGAATACTGGTCTAAAAACTCCATTTTTACGTTTTTCATCAACAAACTCTGGAAGCTTTATATATTCATTTATGTTTTCATCAGTAATTCTGATAACCTGATAATCGTGAGCATGACTGTCTACTGAAGAAAAACATATTTCCACCATTTCCGGTAAATTTTCTAATCCCTGTCCCCAATATTGCCAAATAATTTTTTTGCCTACCAGTTCTTTTTTGATTGGTGGAGTATCATACTTTTCTATTTTTTTGTCAGCGTATTGATCAAGAACCATCCTCCAGTAAGAGGCTACTTTTTCTTGCTTAATTTTATCATCATACTGATAATTCCAGCGCTTCCTTACATTTCTAGGCACTAGGCCATTATAGAAAACCTTAAAGGGCTTATTACGGATAACGTTAAAGATCTTTTGCATGGTCTACATACCTTTCAGAATTTTGTCTAATTTGGAACGTTTAATATTCAGAGTTATTCTTTGATGTATTCGCAGCTCTTTATTAGCAACAAGATAAAGCTCTGAGAAGTACTTATTGTATTGAGCATAGGTGTCTTTTAACAAATCTTCCTGATGGTTTTTAGCGATTTTATTTAACAGCCCTATATAACGTTTATATACTTTATACAGCAAATAATGATAGCCATCTTTTTCACCATCTCTCTGATAGTTTTCAACGCGATAAGTGAAAGCATATAAATAATCATCTACGTATTTTTTGTCGATATTCTTTAAAATAGACCCTTCACGCTCACGATACTTTATTACAGGCTGTTTTAAATAGCTATATTGAAAACTCTTTAATGAGATATCAGTCATATACAAAATATCTTCAAAATTCAATCCTTCTTTAAACCTTATGTCTTGTATTATCTGTCTTCTAAAAACCTTATTCCAAACATGATTACTATTATTTTCAATAATATTATCTAAGAAGCTATTGCTCTTATTGATATAATTTTTATTAGACGTGCCTATAAACCCTTTTTTATTTACCTCTTTTTTTCCTCGTAATGATACATAATCGGCACATAGCACATCCGAGTTCAATTTTTCTATTTGAGACATGACAGCTTTATAAGCACCTTCGTACATAACATCATCAGAATCAATAAACCAGATATACTCTGTTTGGCCCATATCGAAAAGCGCATTGCGTGTGTCTGACAAACCTCTATTATAAGGCGCATCGAAGATTTGCACTTGAGGGTAATTTTCAAAACGCTTGATAATAGCTGCACTATTATCTGTCGAAGCATCGTTCATTATTAAAATAGATGCTCTAGTATCGATTTGAGTGAGTATTGATTCTATACACTCTTCTACATAATCCGCTACATTATAAACAGGTATTAAAATACCAATTGTTAGATCTTCTTTATTCATACAACACTCACATTAAAAACTTTATAATTAACAGCTTGTTAATAAATTCTGAAATAATTGATAATACGCTTGAGTGACCTGTTTTTTATCATAATGAACTAAAACTTTCTCTCTAGCTGCCGTTGCTAGTGCTTGGTAGTTTGATGGATTAGATAGTACAGTCGCGATGATATTCGCCAGCTCTGTTACTGCCCCGACTGAAAACAAGAAGCCATCCTTGTTGTCTTCAATCAACTCCTTTACTCCCATTGCAGTACTTCCCATAACGACACAGCCACTTGCCATCGCTTCTAGCACCGCTAGGTTCAGCCCTTCAAAACGGCTCGACATGATAAATACTTTATGTTGTAGCAATAGCTTTTCAACTTCGCTACTGTACTCTATAAAGGTCACTTGTTCATGCAGCTCATAGCGAGCAACCAAATCATGTACTTCTCTTTGGTAACGCTTGCGCCCACTACCAACTAAGGTAAGAGTGGGATTGATGCCTTTTTGCTTTAACTGATTCAGTGCTTCAATTAAAGTAACGTGATCCTTACTTTTAGCATATCTTCCCACCATAATCAGATCATGCGACCTTTCATTAACAGGTGCAAGATTCACACCGCCAAATCGAGTGGTATCAATACCATTTGGGATGGCTTGAATGGGTGCGTGAAGACCCTGCTCAGATAAGACTTGGGCTACGCCTTCAGAGACAGCCACAATTCTAGCAGTTGATTTACTTAGTTTACGCGTTTGGTATATCTTCCAAGGTGTATAGCGCTCTTTAGAGTTGTGTTCCACTTGTACCAAGCAAGGTACTTGTGCCAATAGCCCTGCCCGTCTTCCCAGTAAATGCTCAGGAAACCCATGCGCAACCAATATATCAGGTCGCCATTGCACACATAGTTTTTTTAATTCGTGAAGGGTCGCAAGATGGTTAGTACCTGTGACAACCTTGTAATCGATATCTTTACCTTCAAGTTCAGCAAGCTTTTCTGGTACGGTCGTTTTTTTGCGACGCAGTACTAACAGGTTTTCAGTCGATTCTATTTGATTGTGTGCCTCAACCAAATCAATAGCAACTTTCGTGGCTCCTGAAAAGCCACCAGTGACAAAATGTAAGACTCTCAACGGCTTCTCCATTAATCTATTCAAAGTAAAGCCAGACTTAGCTAAAAATAATGTTTTGTGACGCTCTCAATTTGAACGCACCTGCTTTAAGAATCGATATGCTAAGCAGCCGTGTTTGTAGATGGACACCATAGCTAGATATAGCTTGAAACTAAGCGACGTTATGATACCGCATCCATAAATTATGTGCGAGCGTATAGTTATAGTGTATGAACTTTACTTTAGAATACCGATTAATACCACTCAACAAAAAAGCTAAGACTTAAAACAGTCTTAGCTTTTTTATCTCATACAACATAATTCTAAATATTAATCAATAAAACTTAACCAATCCATATATTGCTCATTGCGACCATGTACTACATCAAAGTACAAGGTTTGTAGCTGCTCAGTCAAAGGTCCACGTCCACCATTGCCGATAGTACGGTCATCATATTCACGAATAGGTGTGACTTCAGCCGCCGTACCCGTCATGAATATCTCATCCGCCAAATAAAACTCATCACGAGTGATACGGCGTTCAACGACTTTGATGCCTAGATCATCGGCAAATTGAATGATAGTACGACGCGTGATTCCGTCAAGTGCACCACCTGCTAAGTCCGGTGTATGCAATACACCATCTTTTACTAAGAATAAGTTTTCGCCTGCACCTTGGCAAACGTAACCCTGCGGATCCATCAAGATAGCTTCGTCATAGCCATTACGAGTGACTTCTTGGTTTGCCATGATGGACACTGGATAGTTGCTCGAGGCTTTTGCCTTACACATGGTCACATTGGTCATATGATGAGTAAATGAAGAGGTTTTTACACGGATGCCGTTCTTGATACCCTCTTCACCCAGATAAGCGCCCCAATGCCAAGCAGCAACCATCGCATTGATACTATTATCACGTGACGATAAACCAAGCTTTTCTGCACCGACCCAAATGAGCGGACGAATATAGGCTTCTGCCAAGTTGTTTTGCTTGACCACATCTTTGTGCGCCTGCTCCAGAGTCGCTGCATCAAACGGTACATTCATTTGAAAGATTTTTGCAGAGCCTAACAGACGCTCTGTGTGTTCTTTCAGACGAAAAATAGCGGTGCGATTGTCAGCCGTCTGATACGCGCGCACACCTTCAAACACTGCCATGCCATAATGCAGGCTATGTGTGAGCACATGTACCTTGGCATCTGGCTGCTCAATCATTGTGCCATTCATCCAAAGCTTACCATCTTGTGTTGCCATATTCATTTTATAATCCTTATGTTAGCACTAACGGCTATTTTTTTAGGTATAGTCGACGCACGTATAAATGCTTCGACTAGAGGTTTTGTTTAATCGTATTTATCAACATCATATGATAACACCGCAGCGTCAAGTTTTATTGCTAAAATATAGTGTTATCCTTACTAAGAAATAACCAACAACTGACAGCTTTATCGTAATGTGTCGCCGATTATATCACTGGCGGTGCTAGCAAATGAAATCTTTTAGTTTGAGTATCACAGGCTATTATTTATAAGCAAAAACCTTCTTAAGAATTGGCCGAATCGTCATCTGCCAAATTAACACCCATCAAATGTTTCCATTGCGCTTGTACTAATGCTCGTGTTTCTTTCCACAGTGACTCATCTACCAATAGCGATTGCTCTGATAGTGCCAATTGATGAGTAGCAGCACGAATTCTGAGGTAGGCATCCGTTAAATCTTGGCAGACTTGCTCCTCCCAAATACCCAGTGATGCCACTTCTTCGAAAATACGAACGTTGTCGCTCCATTTGGTCAGGCTCGGATGCTCATGCGAATAAGCCAATACTGCAAATTGCGCTAAGAACTCAATGTCGATGATCCCGCCTGCATCTTGTTTAAGATGAAACTTACCTGCTTGTTGTTGCCATTGACTGGTGCCCAGATGTTTTTGCATCTTAATACGCATACTGGTGACTTCTGTACGCACCTGCTCTATCGTGCGCGGTAATGATAATACGTCTCGGCGAATATCACAAAAGCGTGCCGTCACTCGCTTGTCACCGCAAATCGCTCGCGCCCGTACCAAGGCTTGATGCTCCCACGACCATGCCTTTTCTAGCTGATAGGTTTCAAAAGCATGACAAGACACCACCATCATGCCAGCATTACCTGAAGGGCGCAGACGCATATCAATCTCATAAGCGCGGCCATCTCGAGTTTGGGTATTGAGATAGTTCATCAGCTTTTGTACCAAACGGGCAGCAAACTTCATACCGCTGACTGATTTTTCACCCGTAGTCATACCCTGCTCTTTTATCTTATGCAAAAACACCAAATCCAAATCTGAAGAATACGACAGCTCTAGCCCGCCAAGCTTGCCATAACCAATGATGGCAAAACCGCAGTCTGCCTCGGTCACTGGATCGCCATCTTGACCAATAGGATAGCCGTAGCGTTTGACAATTTCTGCAAAAGCCCGTTCTAATGCGGCTTCTAGTACCACCGCTGCGATATACGTAAGAGAATCCGACACCTTCATAATCGGACGCTCAGCCAATACATCACTAGCGGCAACCGCCAACACTTGGTTCTTCTTAAATAGTCTTAATACGCTGAGCAGCTCTTCTTCGTCATTAGGCTCTACGCGCAATAGCTGTTGACGCAAAATATCACGCAACTCTGGCTTGTCCGGCAAGTGGCGATAGCGCTGCTGTAAAAAAGTATCTAAGAGCACAGGATAATGTGCCAACTCTTTGGCAATCCAAGGACTGGCCGACAGCATGGGTATCAGCTCAATCGTTGCATTGGGGTTTTCTGCAATCATCACCAAATAGATAGAGCGACGACAAATCGCTTCGAGCAATGTAATGAGACGCGGCAAAGCGGTATTGGCCAATTGCTGCTGCTCTTGATGAGCGAGTAACGCATGGATAATCACAGGATAAGCGTCATCCAACCGCTCGCGAGCCTCATCGCTTAAGTTAGCGACCATCTTTGACTGCCAAAAATCTTGTAATAGCACTCGGTTTTCTGCCGTCAGCACATCATTCAATCGTGCAATCTGTTCATCAAGATGTTCGGGCTCAAGATCTGTGTCTTCATGATCCGGTACCTGACGTTCGGTCACCATACGCTCAAAGGGAACATTGACATTGTCTCGGTGGTGGTTAAGGGTATCTAACAGTGCATTCCAATCGTCAAACCCAAGGGTAACCGCCAAGTTATACTGCCACTGCGGATCATGTGGCAAACGCTGAGTCTGTTGATCATTAATCGCTTGAATGGCGTGTTCAAGCCGACGTAAAAAACGATACGCGGCTTGGAGCTCTTGATAAGTAGTCCTCTCTAGATACTCAAGCTTATGTAATACCTGCATTGCTTGTAAACAAGATTTCACCTGTAATTGAGGATGCCTGCCACCATAAATCAACTGAAAGGCCTGCACAATAAATTCAATGTCTCTGATACCACCAGCACCCAGCTTGATGTTATCCAAATCTTCCCGCTGAGCGACTTGGTTTTGAATAAGCGATTTCATCTCCCTGAGCGCTGAAAAAGCACTGTAATCCACGTAATAACGGAAAACAAAGGGCTTGATGAGCGCTTGTATCTCATCATAAAACGGCTGTTCTAGCTGCCCGACTACTCGCGCTTTTAGCCATGCAAAACGCTCCCATGCACGTCCATGTTGAGAGAAGTACTTCTGTAATGCAGATAGATGAATGGCCAAATCACTACCATCACCCCAAGGGCGCAGACGCATATCGACCCGAAAAACAAAGCCATCAGCCGTCTTTTGATCCAATAATTTAATAATACCTTGACCAAGCCTTGTCATAAACCGCTTATTATCTATGCTGCGCGTGCCTTTTGATTTATCACCGCTGGTTACACCACGAGCCTGATGGACAAAGATAAGGTCTATATCACTCGATAGATTCAGCTCATGAGCGCCAAGCTTACCCATCGCCATAATCGCCATGTCATCAATTTGCACGTTACCTTTGGCATTGACAAACGTTGGTTCGCCGTACTGTTTAATCAAATGCTGGTAGGTATAATCTTTGGCAAATGAGATACAGCCGTCTGCAAACTCAGACAGCTCGTCGGTCAATTGCTCAAGTGCTATCAGTTGTAAGGCATCTTGCCAAATCCAGCGCATCATCAGCAGTGTACGTAGATGACGCAGGCCACTCATTACCTTCACTTCATCAGCAAGTTGGTAATTATCATCTAACGTATAATCTTGAATCAAATCATCGATTTGCTGCCGAGTTAAGGTTCGATCTAACGGGTAGCTACGTAAAAACGTTTGGCATGAAACCGTTCGACTCTCCCAAATCTGATAAGCGAACTCGCTTGCCGTCTGCAATATTTGCAGCTGTTCGGTTGTATACTGACAATCTGTACCATGGGTCGCACGTGAAGGCATAGCGGATGACATAGGGAACATAACTCCTTGCATAGAGTGATAAGACTACGTGAACTTAGCGCATAAGTTTATCGTTTTTTCTTACGAAGTAGTCACAGCATCAACTAACGATACGCAATATGTCGGTATTTAATATAAAACTACGTTTAATGACAGTGACCCTATTTGCTTTTGAGCGCTTTATGGTAGCATAAACAACTTTAGCGCAGATGATTGAAAAGAGCTCTTATGACAACCATGACCCCATTGCTTCTGATTACTGCTGATCCTAGCCACCCACTTGCCCATTTAGCGCTACGTTATGCACGCGCTTATCTCAAAAATGCCGCCAATAGTAAAGATACCAATGACAATGCCACCTTAGATAATATCACCTTAAACGTATTTTTTTATGGCGATGCGGCTAATACTGCCAATGATCTACGCTGGCAGTCGGCGGATCAAATTAATTTGACCAAAGAGTGGCAAACGCTCGCTGAGCAGTTCCAGTTAGCGCTGCCTGTCTGTGTCAGTACTGCACTCAGTCGCGGCATTAGCGACACGGATAACAGCAAACGCCATCAACTTAATGGTGACAACCTTGCCACTGGCTTTTCACTGATCGGACTGAGTGAGCTGGCGATGATGATGCAAGGCGACTGTCGTTTGATGCAGTTTTGATGACTTGCCGTGCAGACAGATTACATCTTATGATAATAACTGTCAGCGACCAATTAGATTAGGAATTAACCATGAAATTATTAGTTCAGCTGCTCACGCCGACTGAAATGGCGAGTTATGAAGGCTGTGCGCTTGCATTAACGCTAGCGACCTTTGGTCATGAAGTACAGCTGTATTTGGATGCGCCTGTTTTTGGCTTGTTGATGCAGCCTGCGTCGCGTTTGCATGGCATGATTCAGTCGCTTGAGCTATATGACATGCCAGCCGCTTGGCTACCTGACGATGTTTTTAGCGGGTGGGTAACAGGTATGCTACCTATTGATTTGGCTTCACAATTGACATTGATACCTGAAGTGGTGAACGCTTCAGACTTTGAGCAAATACTACGCTTTTAGCCTCGCAATTTTATTTGTAATACTTTAAATACTAGGCCATGTCCTCATTTTAAAAATAGAGATGAGAATGAGGACACGCCTTATCCTAAATCTAGCAAAAAATCGGACACTGTTATGGCAACTTTATATCAAATACACAGCACAATGGATATGCTCAGGCGCAGTGTCGATGAGATGTCACGGACATGGCGCACCGGTGACAGTATTCTCTTGCTTGGTAGCACCGTGGCTTTTATCAGTTGGCTTGATGCGTATTTGAGTGACAATGAAATACAAGGCATCGCAAATATTTATGCCTTAGCCGATGATGTGGCGCAGCTGAGTACCAATACCAGTGCTAAGCTCAATCTAGAAGCCAAGTTGAGTGGGCTGTTAACCGATGAAGAATGGGTCAATCTAACTCAGAATACCAATGCTAGTAATACCAGTGCTAATAATACCGATGCTAATAATGCGGGGTTTGACAAAGTAGTGACCATCGCCCTATGAATAACGATAATACGATTAATCATGATATAACCAATCATGATATAACAGCGGCAATCAACGTTGAATTGGATCAAGACGGTCATTTATGTGACCATAATATCTGGACCCCTGATGTCGCTCAGCAATTGGCCGACACTCTAGAGGTGCATCTAGAAACTGAGCATTTACAAATTTTACAACAGGTACGGGCATTTTTTACTCAGTTTAATCACGCACCAGCCACGCGCCCACTGATTAAATGGTTACAGAAAACCTTGCCAGAGCATGATATCAGCAATCAGAAACTACAGCAGTTATTCAACACTGGCTTGGTTGCCCGCCATGTCAATCGCCTTGCCGGTCTGCCCAAACCACCCAACTGCTTATAAGATATATGGCATATATGATTGATAAGGTGTTATGAATGGCGATGAATACCTAAATGTTGGATCATCGCCTGCAATCAGTAAAAAATGCATGGCTATTTTGGATCATATACCGTTAAGGTTTCATAACCGATACTACGACCTTCATCACCAGTGAAGCCTTGCTGACGCCAGACCTCATACAGACATATCGCCACACTATTCGATAAGTTTAAACTGCGTGAATCAGCCAGCATTGGTAGCCTCAGCCAATTATCAGCACCTATATCTTCACGAATATCATCTGCCAAACCTGCTGTTTCAGAGCCAAATACTAAGGCGACATTAGGTATCTGCTCAGGCATCAAAGCACGATCAGATTCGGCAGCCATCTGTTGCCCACCAAAGTCATAGTCATAGAAAGGCTTGCTCAGTTTGGTGGTCAATGCTGTGACAATATGACAATCCGCTGCCTGTAGCGCCAGTTTTGCTGCTGCCCAATCATCATGTACTTGTAGGTGCGCGTATTCATGATAATCCAAACCTGCACGCCGTAGCTTTTTATCATCAAGCTCAAACCCTAATGGCCTGACCAAGTGTAGCTGCGCGCCCGTGTTGGCACATAAGCGGATAATATTGCCCGTGTTACTAGGCATTTTTGGCGCTACCAACACAATATGGGTGGTCATATCGACTCCTTAAGTCGTCAAATCTGCGTATTATCGTCGATCCGAGATAACGTGGACAGACTCTACTAAAATGATGTTTATTTGAATTTCTGAGCAAAAGGTAATTAAAAGTTACAGTTTACTGCCAATAATTACATTTTGATACTTTGCACAGTTTTTAACTTTCACTATGATGTCTCTAACGGATATCGAGATAGTATTTATCAATTATTATCTTATCCAATAACCCCTCAGTGAGGCTCAAGCCTAATGCTTAGCATCACTGTTATTATTTATAACGACCCATTTTTGAGGATTCTATTATGAAAAAATTAATCATCGCATCTTTAACTGCTATGTTTGTTCTAACTGGTTGCAACACTTTTAAAGGTTTGGGCCAAGACGTATCAAGCGCTGGCGAAGCTGTTACTGGCGGCGCACAAGACGTACAAAATAAAATCTAAGTATTGATTTTTTTGCGTATTTGAAAGGCTTATCATTTATGTGATAAGCCTTTTTTATGACTTTATTTTTCGATAGTAAAGACTGACATTAAAGAACAGTAAATATCTCTAATTATAAGAAAGCTCGCAATATCTGATTGAGATAACGTTGACCCAATAGCGTTGGCTGTAGCCGCTCGGTATTGTCTACTAGCAATCCCTGAGTAATCAATTGCGCCACTTGTACAGCAATATCATCGTAACTCAGCCCTGTCCTTGCAGTAAACATAGACCAAGCGACGCCATCATGTAGACGTAGCGCATTCAGCATAAACTCACTGACCAATTCATCACTGTCAATTTCCTGCCAACCCACCATTTTTGGTGAATTTCGTTTAACAGAAGAGTCAGTGTTATCTTGATAATCCACATAATCTTTAGGCAGTCGTGACTTACTAAAACGATAAATACCAGAGTCTGCTAGCAAGTCATTCTTTAAGCCATTCTCTGTTAATGCTGATACTTCATGAGCAATAGTTACTTTACCATGCGCACCCGCACCAATCGCTAGGTAGTCACCAAATTGCCAGTAATTAACATTGTGACGGCATGCCTTATCTGACGCGCCTGCCCACGCGGATACTTCGTAATTGCAGTAGCCCAATTGCTGCAACAACGCTTGACCTGCCTGCTCAATATCTGCCAAGTTATCCTCATCTGGTAAAATCGGCTGGCTACGGTAAAATACAGTATTAGGCTCAATCGTTAATTGATACCAAGAGATATGCGTCGCCCCAGCATCATGCGCCATCTGGATATCGTTCAGCGCCTCATTCATCGTTTGCTGCGGCAGCCCATGCATCAAATCGACATTGACTCGCTCAAACCCAGCCGCGCGCGCCGCACGAATCGCTGACAATGCTTGTGCAGGGTCATGTATACGACCAAGGGTTTTGAGCTTATCAGCAGCAAAGCTTTGTACACCTATCGACAAACGATTGATACCCACCTCTAAATATTGAGCAAAAGGCGCATGCTCAAGCGTGCCCGGATTGGCTTCCATCGTTACTTCAATGCCATCAGCAAACTTAAAAATGTTGCGTAAGCCAGTAAACAATCGCTGGTATTGCGCAATGGGTAGCAGTGAAGGCGTACCACCACCGATAAAAATAGAACTGATTTCACGCGCTTGGGTTAACGACTGCTGCATGGCGGCATCTGACAGCAGCGCATCCACATATTCGTCATACATAGATAGCTGCATATCCATCGGCAGCTCATGCGAATTAAAATCACAATAAGGGCATTTTTTGACACACCACGGGATATGAATATAAAGCGCCAGTGGAATGGCGCTTACCTGTATCCCACTCGCAGTATTATTAGAGATGCTGAGATTATCAGAAAAATGAGCAGGTGTAATATTTGACATAAACGAAGGTATCTATAAAAAAGGTTACATAAATGGATGACTGCTGTCACTAGCAGAAAGTAGCGCTAGGATAACGGCTAATGTAATTAAAAAAAAGGCTATCTTAAAGAAAAGCCGATCAATAACAAAACCAGTCACAAATATCCATATTAACCCAGTACTTTTATAGGCAAAATAGTGAAGAGTGATGGCATAAAATGACATTGTATTAAATGACATTGCATACAGTGATATTGCAAATAATGAATGGCTGATAATGATAAATAGGATAAAGATATGGCTTATTGGTTAATGAAGTCCAACCCCAAGTTTTTTGGTATTGATGATTTGCAACGCCTAGAGACAGACAGTTGGGATGGTGTGCGCAATTACCGCGCTCGTAACTTCATGCGTGATGAGATGCAGGTCGGCGACAAGGTATTCTTTTATCACTCTAGCGCTAAGCCGTCTGGCGTCGCTGGCATCATGATGGTAAGCAAAGCAGGCTACCCTGACCCTTGCCAGTTCCATCCTGAGCACCGTCATTACGATCCTATTGCCACCGAAGATGAGCCACGCTGGTATATGGTAGATGTCACTTTTGAGCAAGCATTTACTGATATTCTACCACTATCAGCCCTTAAATTTTTACCCGCACTTGAGGATTCACTATTAATGAGAAAAGGCTGTGAGCAACTTACCGTAATTCCACTAGACGCCAAACACTGGTACGCCATTATGGATATGGCAGAAACCCTTCATCTACTATCTGAGCAACCAGTGGTGAGATAGTAACGATTGAGTAAGGTTTTTAGTGTTATCAACGAACACTTATTGATGCGCTGCCTGCAAAAAATTTGCTATATTTGCGATTTATGCTCAACAATTCATTTCTCGACCTTCTTTATCACACCTTTATCTCCATTATCAGGACCCGCTTATGAGCGCACCCAAACTACTATTATCTGTATTAACCGTCAGTATATTAAGTCTGACCCTTAGCGCCTGTGGCAGTGACGGGGACAAGGTCAAAGAGGAATATGACCGAATAGAAGATCAGGTGAAAGATGAATATGATCGTGTGGAAGACAAGGTCAAAGAGAAGTATAAAGAAGTCGAAGATAAGCTGAGCGATGATGAAAAATCCATGGCCGAGATTCTGGAGTCAGTATTTTTACCAGAAGAATCACTCGATAATTTCTTGGACAAAATAACCCCAGAAGGCGGTCGCGGCGGTTTATATGTCGGACACTTTATTGAGATTGAAGATGGTGACAACGACGATATCGATATCGGTGCTGTTTACTTTGACATCAGCAAAGATGGCGCTGGCAGCGTCGATGGTAGCGTTAGTTATCAGCAGCAAGCCTGCCAAGAAAATAACACTTTGGGTATCAACTCAGCCATTAAGGTTGACAACTATATCGCGGGTAAAATAACAGGCAGTCTCGATACGTTAGCGTTTTTAGACATTAAATATGTCAATGATTTGGGCATAGAAACACCAAACTTATTAACCACCTTTGCGGGGAGCTTTGAGGAAAAAGAAGCAGGATCACCTTGGAGAGGTAGCTTTGAGTATCAGGATGGCCTCGGCGGTAAAAAGCTAACCAGTAGCGAAAAAAATTGCAGCGTCACTTACACCATCAGCGATCGCTCTAATTTTAAGACGTACCCACTTGATTATAGTCTGGGCAAAATGACTCTTGATGTCATCGGTAATGGCAGTCAAAAGACCGTCACTTGGCAAAATCCTGCCAATACCAAGTATTTACTGGTTAGCCAAATTGATGTCAACAAAGCCGAGTCTGGTGCCAACGGCTATGTGCAGAATGTGATATTAAGTAATCTTGAAACGCAGTTTACCCCTGTCATTCCAGCCATGTTCACCAATTACGTGATTGTCGTGCAAGCATTTGATGCCAATAATACCTTGATTGGCTATCAAGCGGTGGTGCAAGATTTGCCTGAGTCCCTATAAATGCCTGCTGATGTGCCTATAAGTTAGAATGGTTATCTTCAAGTGCTCACTCTCTTGAATCGATTACCTTTCACAGTCAGTTTTTAAGATCGATACAACGCTTTTAAAGCGTTGACATCATAGCGTGGCTTCTTTACCATTCTATTTATTTATGACCTGTCAATCCACTGCTTGGATTGACGGGTTATTTTTATTTTTGTGCCTGACTTTTTTTGCATACTCTGTCTATATAGGCTTGCTCATATTATTTATCGGAGTATTATCGTCGGCACGACTCCCCCTTTTACATCCAGCCAAAAAACTGGATTGGCTTGGTTAAACTTGCTTAGGGCGTGTCCTCATTCTCATTTGCTTTTCTGCTCAAATTTTTGGTTATGGTATGACCGTCTCGCTATTGTTTTGTTGATGGCAATATTTGCTCATCTATCATAATTACCGCAAAGAATAAAAAGTTGCTCACTATGGTTTTCCCATTATCTTTTAGAGATTTTAAAAGCTACAGCTTACGCTTAGGCGTGCTCGCGCTTCCTATTTTAATTACTCAGTTTTGCCAAGCAGCACTTGGTGTGGTCGATGCTATCATGGCAGGTCAAGTCTCCGCGCTTGATTTGGCTGCCGTCGCCGTTGGCTCTGGTATTTGGCTGCCGCTGTTTTTATTAGCCACTGGTATTTTAATCGCCACCACCCCTCTTATTGGTGAGGCGATTGGTCAAAATAAGCACCATCAAGTACCGCATATCACGCAGCAGTCTTTATGGACCGCCAGTGTCATTGGTATTATGGGCTTTATCATCGTTAATTTAGCACCCAATGTACTTGGGGTCATGGGTGTGCCTGAAAACATCCAACCGATAGCAACGCAGTATTTGCATGGCGTGTCGTTTGGTTTTCCCGCACTGGCTGTCTATGCGGTGCTACGCAGTTATTGCGAAGCACTTGGGCGACCTGAGCCGGTGACAGTGATTAGTATTATCGGGCTACTTGCCGATATTCCCCTTAACTATATATTTATCCACGGTCTGTTTGGCATGCCCGAAATGGGCGGCGCAGGCTGCGGGGTCGCAACAGCCATTGTGTTATGGATAAATGTTTTATTACTGGCGGCTTATACCAGCTTTACTAAGCGACAGCAGTTTGCCAGCACGCGCTTCTTTTATGCCTTTGCCAGTCCTAATCGTGCACAGATTAAAAAGCTCCTTAAACTTGGTATTCCGATTGGTATCTCTATCTTTTTTGAAGCCAGTTTGTTCAGCTTGGGCGCTCTTGTTATCAGTCCATTAGGTGAGCTAGCAACCGCATCGCATCAGGTGGCATTAGCGGTGACTTCCCAGCTGTTTATGATTCCGATATCGGTCGCTATGGCACTGACAATCATGGTATCCAATCGTTTTGGCGAAAAAAACCTCATGGCGTTACGTCAAGTGCAAGCCACTGGTCTTATCTGGACAGTATTGATTGCGCTCACTTGTATGATTGGTATTTGGCTATTTAGGCCGCAATTGGCAGCCGCATTCTCTGATAACCCAGCCGTTATCACGCAATCTATGCATTTACTTATTTTTGCCCTTGGTTATCAGCTGTTCGATGGCTGGCAAGTCAACGTCGCTGGTATATTGCGCGGCATGCAAGACACCACGATCCCAATGTGGGTCACGTTGTTCTGTTACTGGCTGGTGGCATTGCCACTCGGTGTTTATTTGGTTCGCTTCACCGATATAGGCGCACAAGGGTTTTGGATGGCATTAATCACAGGTTTATTCTTATCCTCTATTCTACTCACCCTACGCCTGCGCTACCAACAAAAGCGTCTGACGGCGATGTGGGGTTAATGCATCAGCTATACTGATGTAAATGCAGTATCTACTAACCATGACTAGCGCTACATGGTCACATAGACTATGATAAACCATTAAGCATTTCTTACTCGTAAGAAATGCTTACGTCATAATATGTAAAAAAACTCAGTTAACAACTGTACATCGATTGCTCATTGCCATGAATATAGGTATCATTAGCAATTACCTACACAATATTTAGTTACACTATTTCTTGAAATTAGTAGAAGGCAAAATTAAAACTATGGATATTGAAAAAATACGCACCCTAATCGCCCTCATGGAAGAAAGTGAACTGGTTAATTTAGAAATCAGCTCAGATGATGAACACATCAGCTTAACTCGTCACTATGATGCGCCTGCACCGACCATGATGGCCGCACCTGCTGCTGGCATTGCCCCTATCACTGCTGAAGCAAAGCCAGCGGTAAAAGCGGGTAGTGTTGAGACATCGCCGATGGTTGGTGTTTATTACTCAGCTCCTAGCCCTAATGATCCACCATTCGTAAAGGTCGGACAAAAGGTACAAGCTGGTGACACATTGGGCATCATCGAAGCCATGAAAATTATGAATCCTCTTGAGGCAACGCAAAGTGGTGTCGTTGACGAAATCTTAGTCGATAACTCCGAAGTGGTACAGTTTGGTCAACCCGTCATACGCTATAGAGCTTAACGACACTGTTTACCAACCTTTACCTCATTATGATAGAGATTTCGTTATCATTTGGCATTTTAGCTTGAGTTATTTTATCTTTATCGTAGCTCGATTTAATGGTGCCTAAAATAACGACTCTATCAATGACCGCCGCTTCGACAAGGATGACCCCATGATAAAAAAACTGCTCATCGCCAATAGAGGTGAGATTGCCCTACGTATCGTTCGAGCCTGCAAAGCCCTTGGCATAGAGACCGTCGGTGTCTACTCCACAGCTGATGCAAACTTGATGCACCTGCGCTTTGTTGATGAGGCAATCTGTATTGGCAAACCCAATGCCAATCAAAGCTATCTTGATATCAATACTATTTTAACCGCAGCTGAAATCACTGGTGCCGACGCTATCCATCCGGGTTATGGTTTTTTGGCTGAAAATGCTGAATTCGCTGAACGCGTCGAAGAAGCAGGTCTCACTTTCGTTGGTCCTAATGCTGACCATATTCGATTAATGGGCAATAAAGTCTCTGCCATTAATGCAATGAAAAAAGCGGGCGTACCGACCGTCCCTGGTTCAGTGGGCGCGGTAACGTTGCATAATGCTGAAGAGCAAGCACGCCATATCGGCTTTCCGTTATTGATTAAAGCCGCTTCTGGCGGCGGCGGTCGCGGTATGCGCGTGGTTGAGCGCTTCGAAGAAGTCATTGGTCAAGTACAGGCTGCTAAGCAAGAAGCTGAACTGTGGTTTGGTGATGATACCGTGTATATGGAACGCTACCTACAAAATCCGCGCCACGTAGAGATACAAGTGCTTGGCGATGGTAATGGTAATGCCATTCACTTATACGATCGAGATTGTTCATTGCAACGTCGCCACCAAAAAGTATTAGAAGAAGCCCCTGCGCCTGATATCCCTGATGATGTACGTCAGCCAATCTTAGACGCTTGCGTCAAAGCATGTGAGTTGGTGAAATATCGCGGTGCTGGTACTTTTGAGTTTTTATTTGAAAATAATGAATACTTTTTTATTGAGATGAATACTCGTGTGCAAGTTGAGCATCCGGTAACTGAGATGATTACTGGCATCGACGTGGTCGTCGAGCAGCTAAAAATCGCAGCAGGCTACGGTTTGTCTTATCGTCAAAGCGAGATTGAGATTCAAGGTCATGCCATTGAATGTCGTATCAATGCTGAAGATCCAGCCACCTTTATGCCTTGTCCTGGTACAGTCACTCAGTTATTTGCCCCCAGTGGTGCTGGTGTACGCTTTGACTCGCACCTCTACCCGGGCTACGAGATTCCAAGCTATTATGACTCATTGATTGGCAAGCTTATCTGCCATGGTCAAACGCGCCAGCAAGCCGTCTCTAAGACGCTGCATGCACTCGATGAATTGGTGATTGAAGGTATTAAAACCAATATCCCGCTGCATCGCGATGTCATTTTGGCAGATGACAATTTTATTCACGAAGCACAAAATATTCATTACCTTGAAAGAGAGCTTCTAACTGGCAATAAAAAGAAGGCGGATGTATAACCTACTTTGATTTATTGTTAAACATAAAAAAACCGCTATCTATTTAGATAGCGGTTTTTATGTTTTTATTGTAGAAAAAATGGTCTTAAGTCTTATGATTAACGATAAAGTGCTATGGCAACACTCTATTAAAATTCATAAAGCATTCATTACCATCAGGATCCGCACACCATTGCATTTGGTTGCCATCGTGGTTTAAAAACGCAATCAACGCTTCGTCAGTTTGGTCGATTTGGTTACCTGAACAATCTACCTCATTGTTGTCATAGACTGTTTTTAGCGCAATAATGGGCAGCCCTTCTTCGCGGTGCGTGATTAGGTAACGACCATATGTCCACTCTTTGCCACTCACTGCCCACATCTCATTATCGGCCGCAAAATTGTATAGCTCTCGGCACTGGTTTGCTTTTTTGGCAGAAGCCGTTAACTGGTTGTTGGTATTGGGCTTAATATTAAGGACGCGCTTTTCACTTTGCACAAGGACACCGCCTTCTGTGCCAGCAGTCACTTCTGGCTCATCACTTTTTGTCTGTTTCAGCTCTTTTGCTACAGCTTGTCTGGCTTTGGCTTCTTTGGTCATCGTGATACTACTGTCTAAGTCGATTTCCCATTGTCCCGCGATAGCTGGGCTGATATGAGTGGTAATAGTCGGTTTAGTGACCACTTCGCCATTTACTGGCAATGACGCCAAAATAGCAGCCAATGAAAATGAAGCAAGTGAGATAGGTTCCATAATTAACCTTTTGTTTATAATAATATAATAATATGAGTTATGTACATTAGCGTAAGTCTTAGACATCAAAAACACAAGTAACATTATGCTATTAGTCGCGATGCTTTAGCCAACTGCAAGATAGGCGATAGTCATAAATGTCTACTTTCTGCATATAGACTGTCGTTTTTCATGCAAAAAATAACGCCATCGCTTTACTTGCCAAAGACAAGAAGCGACAGCGTTATAGCTACAAGTTATTAAGACGATCATAAAAAAATTAAGCAGTGGCAGTAATAACTGCTTGAGCAAACGCTGACAATGCGCCTTTAAGCATCGCTGATACAGTACTGCTGCAAGTGCCAATGCCAGAATAAACCTCACCATCTACATTTAGTTGGATATAAGCCGCCGCATTCGCATTAGTTTTGTTGTCATTATTGGTATCATCATCGATGCCATCACCGCTATTGTGCTGCGGATTAATCGCATGCTCAGCGTAGTTGATGACATGTATCGATTTACCAGTGTGCTGGGCAAGGCCGTCAATAAACGATGATAATGGACCATTACCAGTGCCATCAATATTAATGATGTCCCCATTCATTTGTACTTGACCAGTAAAGTAGACTTCACCGCCTTTATTATTGACCGTATAATCTAATAGCTCAAAACTGCCTTGCTGTAGATACGTGTCTTCAAAGGTTTGTAAGATTTCATCATTCTGCAATTCGCGAGCAGCTGATTCAGCTTGCTTCTGTACCACGCGGCTGAAGTCAATTTGCATCCAGCGCGGCAAATTAAAGCCATAGTTGCGCTGCAAGATATAAGCCACACCGCCTTTTCCAGACTGGCTATTGATACGTACCACATCCTGATAACTACGACCGATATGTGCCGGATCAATTGGCAAGTAAGCCACATCCCAAACGTTATCCGTCTCGTTTTGATGCTTTTCGTTATAATCGAGAGATTTTTTGATGGCATCTTGATGTGAGCCGCTAAAGGCCGTAAAGACCAATTCGCCGACATATGGATGACGCGGATGTAAGGGCAAATTGTTACATTCGCTGACCACTTGTACAATTTCGCTCATATTACTAAAATCAAGCTCTGGATCGATACCTTGACTAAACAAGTTCATCGCCATGACCATGATATCCATATTACCCGTACGCTCACCATTACCCAATAGCGTACCTTCGATACGATCGGCACCCGCTAATACCCCAAGCTCTGCTGCTGCAACCGCGCAGCCACGGTCATTATGCGTATGCAAGCTGATAATGACATGCTCACGCTGGGCAAGATGACGGCAGAAATACTCGACTTGGTCGGCAAAAACATTGGGCATAGACGCTTCAACCGTCGCTGGCAAGTTTAAAATAACTTCCTGCCCATTTTGTGGCTGCCATACTTCACAGACCGCATCACAGACTTCTACGGCATATTCAGTTTCTGTTTGACTAAAGCTCTCTGGTGAATACTGGAATACCCACTCTGTTTCTGGGTATTTAGCCGCATATTCAACCAATAATTTAGCACCAGTAACAGCAATTTCTTTAATCTCAGCTTTGTCTTTACCGTAGACCTTTTCACGTTGGATACGGCAGGTTGAATTATAAACATGGACAATCGCACGCTTCGCGCCTTTCAATGACTCAAACGTACGGGCGATCAAATGCTCACGAGCCTGCACCAATACCTGCAAAGTCACATCATCCGGGACGTGATTTTCTTCGATAAGTTTACGAGCAAAATCAAACTCAACCTGCGCCGCTGATGGAAAACCAATTTCAATCTCTTTAAAACCAACCTCAACCAACGTTTTAAAAAAACGCATTTTTTGTTCGATCGTCATCGGATCAATCAGTGCTTGGTTGCCATCACGCAGATCTACACTTGTCCAGATTGGTGACTTTTCAATCGTTTTGCTCGGCCAAGTACGATCTGACAGCGATGGCGCAAAAGCAAATGGACGATACTTTTTATAATCAAAAGCGGCATTTTTGGGTGTAATCTTTGCAGTCGTTGAGGCTACAGTGCGTTTGGCTTGGTCAGACATAATCAATCCTTAGATGATATGGGAATTTATGTTTTAGCTGGACGGCTGGTGATTAGATTCATGTTTATCATACGAGATAACCAATGTTTATACCATAATAATATCAGAGTTTATGCAATAGAAATCAGCTTTCTTTGATAATATATGACACTATTTTAGTGAAAAAATACAATTTACTCAGTATAATTAGCTGAATTCACTAATAAAGCAACAGGTCATGCCAAACAGTCATCTGGATAGTCCACATTTAGCCGATATTGATGAGATCGATCGACAGCTCTTGCGCGTATTGCAAACTCAGGCACGTATGAGTATCACCGAGCTTGCCGAACGCGTCAACCTGTCAGCCACGCCTTGTGCACGCCGTATTAAACGCTTAGAAGATGCTGGTATTATCACGGGTTATCACACCAAAACAGATGCGCAAAAACTTGGCTACCCGCTCGCCGTCTTTATCGCGATTAGCATGGATCGCCATACGGCTGAGCGCTTTGAACAATTTGAGCATAAGATTCAGAGCTTTGATGAAGTCATTAGCTGTAGCATTGTCACGGGTCGTACAGAAGACTACCTTATCAAGGTAAGGGTACGCGATATGGCACATTATGAGGAGTTTTTATTACATAGGCTCAATCGTATCGAAGGTGTCGCTCAAGTACATACCAGTTTTGAGTTGCGAGAAATATTTAATCGTAGTGTGGTTTAAATAGTAGTCGGTGGCTGTCGACGAAACAATAGCAATAGCACCAGTCCAACCATCAATCCAGCGGCGGCAACGAGTAACCCTGCATTGAAATTGTCGTCCTGCCCTGCCAATGCTACCGTCACCAATGGTCCCAAAAACTGACCCAATGCATAAGCCAAAGTTGCCAATCCTATCAGCAAATTTGAGTAATCAGGATTGATGTTTTTAATCAAAGTGAGCGTCATCGACACCATCCCCACAAAGGTCAAACCTAAAATAGCAGCATTGCCGTACAAACCAATAGCGCCGTCGAACCATATGGGCAGGCACATCCCAAATGCTTGTAATATCGTTAAGCCTATTAACGTTTTAATTTCACCAATTCGCTTGGCAAGTGCGCCCCACAGTGGATTTGATAACATCGCAAACACACCAACGACTAGCCAAATGAGCAATCCAGCATACGTCTGCGTCGTGAGGCGCTGTGCTGCCATGACTGGCAAAAAAGTCGCAGAGGTAATATAACCAAAGCCCGCCAGTACATAGCTCGCTGACAGCAAAGCAATAGCCTTACGATGACCAGCAATGGCCTCATACAAAGCGCGCTTAAAGCTCAAATAGGTTTGATGCACTGACACGTGCTGTGTAGGATCAGTCCGCAGCAAGTCGGAACCGTGTGCTTGTCTTGGTTTTACCGCATAGAGTAGCCATACCAGAGGTAAGCTTGTAAAGCCTGCTACCAACCAAATGACATCAAAATGATAGCCTAATACTAACAACCACCACGTCAGTATGGCAGAGGCACTGATGCCCACACCAATACCTGCGTAGTGTACTGCCGACAGTACAGAACGGCGTTCAGGACTTAAGCTTTGAATCACAAACGATGAGCTTAAAATCATCGCTACCCCGCTTGCAATACCTGCGATTAGACGAATGAGATACCATACAGTTAATGACATATCAGGTACGACAAGTAGCATCGTTGTGACGACACTTATCATTGCCCACAGTGTCAGCGCTTGCCACGTCGAGCGCTGAGGCACAAACATGGCGATGAGGGCACCGATAAAATAACCGATGTAATTGATAGAGGCAAGCCAGCCTGCAATCGTCGTTGAAATCGACAGTTGCACCATAATATCGGGCAAGGTGGCAGTAAACAAAAAACGCCCATAGCCCATGACGACTGCCATGCAGTACATACCGATACAGGCAATGGCAGCTTCATTAGTAATATGAGGAAAAGCACGGCTTTTGAGAGCAGTCATCATGACAGAGCCATTTTTGCGGCAATTAGCACACAATCCTTTGTGTTAGAGCATTCAAGAGCAGCGGCGGATTAATAATCAAACATACAAGCGAAAACTACGATACGTTTACTGTTGGCGGCATGGTCACATTTGTTTCTGTGTGTCCTAGCATTTGTACGCGTTGATCACTAAACATATCCATATCAGGCGCAAGTGTACGCATAAAGCGGTCAAAATATAGCATCTGTTTGGTCAATAAAGCAAAGTCACGTGGGAAATGAATACCATGACGCTTACCGACTTCTACAATCTCAAGCATCATTTTATTTAACTCATCGGCTTGCTCTTTACTATTAAAAGGCACACCACTGGTAAAGGATTTGTCCTCCGCCATAATAGTCTTCATCATACGCTGCAAATCATTACCCAACGCCACTACATCGACTTTATTGCCACCATGGGTCATTTCCATATCAATCATATGGCGCGCCATCGCTTGATAGTCACTGTCCTGCATGGCTTGCATCATACCCATGCATGCACGCCAACTCTCAGCTTTTAGCTTACCGACAATACCAAAATCCAAGAAGCCAATACGACCATCGGTTAATAGCATCAAATTGCCCGCATGCAGGTCAGCATGAAAACTGTTGCACAGCATGAGACTGGCAAACCACGTATTTAAGGTATCCGCCATGACTTGCGCAGGATCAGCACAATACTGACGCATGAGCGACTCATCGACCATAGATACGCCGTACAAGCGGCTCATGGTTAGTACACGCTTGGTAGTCAGCTCTTCATATACGTTGGGTGCTACCACGCGCGTATTACCTGATACGGCTAAGAACTGCTGAAAATCGCGGATGTTTTGTGCCTCAGCGATAAAGTCTGTCTCGGCAAGCATGCGCAGGCGAATCTCATCGATAATCGGCGCAATACTGGCAAACTTCATCGACGGCATCAGAATCTCAAGTAACTTAGTCACCCCATGCAATACGCCCAAATCCGTTTGCATAATGGTCTCGACGTCAGGCTTTTGCACCTTTAATACGACTTCATCGCCATTATGCAACCGTGCCGCATGCACTTGCGCAATAGAAGCTGATGCTAGTGGCTTTGAGTCGATATGGGCGAACTTATCATCAAGCGTCATGCCATCAACGGCCAACTCTTCTTTCAATACCTGCTCAATATAAGCATAAGATAATGGCGTGGTTTGATCCAAACAGCTCTGAAAAGCTTTTACATATTCACGTGGAAACAGTGACGGCGTACTGGCGATAAACTGACCAATCTTGATATAAGTCGTGCCCAATTGCTCAAACGTTTCTTTTAATAATGTGGCATCAGGCTTTTCACCTTTTGCCACTCTCAGCGCAGATAAACCTGCCACGCTGGCTGTTTGGCGAACACGGTTCATGACATTGAAGGTATGCTTTAATAAATGCGGACGATGAATTTTCATAAAAAACAACTATGGTCATAAGGAAGGTTTTTGAGAATAGGCGATCATAAATAATAACAAGCAACACAACCACTAATGAACAATCACTAATGACTACTACAGACAGGACACGCGGCATCTTGGCGATAGCCCATCAGCCGTTGCTGCATCTGGCTACCATCCCATACTAATAGCTTATTTGTCAGTGGATTTTTGGTTAATCCCAAATACTGCAGGGCAGCATTCGCTTGCAAATTACCCATGATAGCAGTGGTACTCGCTAGCACACCTGAGTTGGCACACGTACGCTCATCAGCCGCTGCATCAAGTACTACCGAACCAAACACGCAATGATAACAACCAGTGTTTAGTTGCGGCTCATATAAGGCTAACTGACCTTGCATCGCAATCGCTGAGGCAGATAATAGCGGGATTTTATAGTGCACGCTAATACGATTGATGACATCACGCGTAGCAAAATTATCGGTGCAATCTAAAAGCAAATCAGGCTTGCCTGTCGCCATATCGAGCAATTCATAAGCATTATCTTCACTCAATCTTGCAACTGTACCGCGAGCGGTAATGAAAGGGTTAATACGCTCTAACATGTGCGCCGCTGTTAGCGCCTTAGTTTGACCGATATCCTCAGGTAAAAACAGCGTTTGGCGCTGCAAGTTGCTGGCTTCAATAATGTCATCATCTATCAGATGAATTTGCCCAAGTCCTGCACGCACCAGCGTCTCAGAAGCAGGACAACCAAGCCCGCCTGCCCCTATCATAACCACCCGAGCTGATTTTAAGCGTAGTTGAGCGTCAATATCCCAACCGTCTAATAATATCTGCCTTGCATAACGCAGCAGCTCTTCATCCAACAACTGCCCTTCATCTGATGTGTGCGCCATATTTATTACCAATAACCTATTATTAAAAAAGTCTACTAACAAAAATCTGATGACTTAATTTGACCCAGCGTAACACGATCATTACCACCATAATCTTGTACTGTACGCACAGATTCGAAGTCACTGTCTACAAACAACTTGCGAACGGCATCACCTTGGTCAAAACCATGTTCGATAGCCAGTAGCCCACCGACACGCAAGTATTTCGGTGACTGTCCTACGATATGCTCTATATCGGCAAGCCCATGATTGGAAGCACTTAAGGCACTAATAGGTTCGGCTACAAGGCGTGCTAAATGCTCATCTTCCTCATCGATATAAGGAGGATTGGACACAATCACATCAAATAATAGCTCGCCATGACTGGGCAGCTCGTCATACCAACTGCTTTGTATAAACTCAATATCAGCAACATCATTGATAACTGCATTGTGCTGAGCAACCTTGAGCGCTTCTGGCGACATATCCACCGCAACGACTTGCCAACTTTCTGCCTCACTGTCTGAACGCTGCGTATTTAACTCATGTGCAAGACTAATCGCAATACAACCTGAACCCGTCCCTAAATCCAATAACCGTTTTGGGCTGCTGACACTGTTTGGCTGATATTTTATCCAAGTTAATACTTGCTCAATCAGTATCTCAGTATCAGGTCGCGGAATTAAAGTGTGCTCATTAACAGTAAATATCAGCGACCAGAACTCTTGCTGACCAGTCAAATACGCAAGTGGCATTCCTTGCTGCATCTTTTTTACACCTGCATTGAATTGCTCAAATTCACTATCAGTTAATTGGTAATCTTCATCCGTTATTAAAAATATCGCAGGCTTCTCGACGACATACAACAGCCAATCTGTTAGCCAAAATGACGGTAGCTTGCTATTTGCAGTCTCATTCGTCAATTGCTGAATGTGCTGCTTTATTTGACGAATACTTGATGCTGTCATATATAGTTCATCACCTATTAAAATTGATTACTCAAGTTTGGTAGAAAGTTCAACTGGATCGTCATTGCTACCAATAACCACATGCTTGTCTACCAAATAAATAAGTATCAAGACAGGTATCCCAATCAAGAATGTGATTAAGAAAAAGTTGGCAAATCCAATGTTGTCTGAAATGCCACCTGAATACCCACCCAGTACTTTTGGAAACAAAGTCATGAGTGATGAAAATATAGCGTACTGTACAGCGGTAAACTTAACTGAAGTAAGCGCTGATAAAAATGCAATAAAAACAGCAGTCGCAAAACCTGCTGCCAAATTATCAACAACCACTGCTAGGTACATATAATTCATATCACCAGGATGATAGGTCAATAGAATAAATAGAAGATTGGTTGTACTCGATGCTATAGCACCAATCAACATGACATGCATCATCTTCATTTTTTGAGCAACAAGGCCACCTAAAAATCCACCTGCAATCGTCATAAACAATCCCAGAAATTTGACCGCGTCAGCAATCTGAATTTTAGTAAAACCCATCTTAGCGTAGAAAACGTTTGATAGATTGCCTGCGACAATATCTGACACACGATAAAAACCTATCAACAATAGCAACAGTATTGCCTGCTTACCATAGCGACGGAAAAAATCAGCAATAGGCTCTACCCACAATCTTTTTGCCACCTCTTTTTTTGCCAGCCCGACTGATATAAGCGCATATCCCACAACCATAGCCACAGCCACACTACCCAACAATCTCACTACTTCTATCAAAAACTTTAGAAAAACACTGTCATCAGGAGCTTGGAATATTTTACCTATAAATACAAAAGCGCCTATAAACGCAAAAACTGACAAGATAAATAAGAATAATATTCTAATATTGTCATCACGAGACTGTACAACTGAGTCAATTTTGTTCACTATTTTGGGTTGATTTAAAATAAAAAATATCATTAAGAAAGGTGCGCATGCCATTACCATCAAGAAATACATATTAATCGCTGGCAAGTACTCAATAGGTATTAACGTTAAAGGCCTACTCAATACTCTGGTTGCAAAGGTGCTGACGAATACTGGCAATCCATAAATCACACCAGGGATAAGGAGAAAAGCCGCGTATATGGAAAATATTTTTAAATTTCTTTTTTGTTTATATATTTCTAATGACTGTGCTGCTGGCTCATAAATAGCAAACGTCGTTAATAAACCGACTGACATGACACCCATCATCGTATAGTAAGTATTGCGCCATGCTTCATAATTATAAAGCTCTTCAGAAGAGCCAAAATAACTTGCTAAATAAAGTGCGCCTGCGCCTGCGACAATCATGCCAATACGATAACCAGCGACATATACTGAAGACAACGTAGGTTGCAATTCAAACCCTGCCAACTCAATACGATAAGAATCAACAACGATATCCTGAGTAGCTGATGAAAAACCAAGCAAAACAGCACCAAGCGCCATAACCCAAAGGACGTTTTCAGCAACAGGGTTAACACTAGCCATCGTAAAAATAGCAACCAGTATCATCAGTTGTGACATAAACATCCATGCCCGACGCCTACCTAGCCATTTAGTTAAGAAAGGAAGTGGCATTGAGTCAATCAACGGCGCCCAAATAAACTTAAACGAATAACCAAGACCTGCCCAACCAAACATTGTTATCACACCGGTTTCTAAACCCGCTTCACTAAGCCATAGTGATAGACTTGAAAAAACCAACAGAATAGGTACACCTGCTGAAAATCCAAGAAATAACATAATCATCACACGAATATCTGAAAAAGATTTCAATGCATCAGACCATGATTTTTTGACAGCTGATTGATTGGGTGGCACAGATTTGACAGCAGACATAATCGCTCACTAGCACTTAAGAAAAAGAACACAACCGCGCACAATTTTTATCAATCATTAGTATCATCTATCGGTAACTGATACTGATAAATAGCACTGATAAACGGGATCGATAAAAATTGCTTAACGTTGCACAAATACAGCCATTACAACAAAATTGAATTATGGTACTTGAGAACGCTGACCTTGACTAGACATTCTAACGATATTTTTGCATTAACCTTTCTTTCTACTAGTGAATAAAACCTAACTTATAGACTAGGGTTTACTTTCATATTAAGAATGGGTATAAAAATAAGGAAAATATCGCATTTTGCATCACAACCCTTTTATATAAACCCCTTTCTCTTGTGATTAGCCAATCATTATCCTGATAAGTTATTAATAATTCATGCTTTAATAACCAGAAATTCTTGCTACATTCTTACTTTTATATATTCATAAATTAAAACATTATTTGATATACCATTTATTTTATAAAACAATATGTTTGTATAAATTAGTTCCCTGAATCAATCATTCTTCTATATGCTAGAGATGACAAATGATTTTTGCAAACAATAGTAAATAACACACTCGATTGCCATTTATCTGATTACTGCCTAGGAGCCACATGATGACTAACTCAAACTCAACATCAGATGCTGCAAGTAACACCACTTATGATAAAGGAGATGGTCATGGACCAACCATTCATAGTGAAAATGTAGATACTTCGCACGAGCCACAACGTCCAAGCATGGGTGGCTGTCCTGTCATGCACCAAGCGCATACTACGAACGCCTCGGCAGCAACCGACTGGTGGCCGAATAGCTTAAATTTAGATATCTTGCATCAGCAGGATCACAAAACCAATCCAATGGATCCTGACTTTGATTATGCAGAAGCCTTTAAGCAATTAGATTTAGAAGCCGTCAAGCAAGATTTAAAAAATCTAATGACTGAGTCACAACCATGGTGGCCAGCAGATTGGGGTCATTATGGTGGGTTGATGATTCGTATGGCTTGGCATTCTGCTGGTACTTATCGACGCTCTGACGGCCGCGGTGGTTCTAACACTGGTAATCAACGCTTTGCGCCATTAAGCAGTTGGCCAGACAATGTCAACTTGGACAAAGCACGTCGTCTATTATGGCCAATCAAGAAAAAGTATGGTAACAAACTTTCTTGGGCAGATTTGATGATACTAGCGGGTAATATGGCTTATGAATCTATGGGCTTTAAGACGTTAGGTTTCGCTGGTGGACGTACCGATATTTGGCATCCAGAAAAGGATATCTATTGGGGTTCCGAGCGTGAATGGCTGGCGGCTACCAAAAATCGTTATGAAGATGATAATCAGCGTGAATCACTAGAAAACCCTTTAGCAGCGGTACAGATGGGCTTGATTTATGTCAACCCTGAAGGCGTCGACGGCAACCCCGATCCTATTAAAACGGCACAAGATATTCGTACAACTTTTGCTCGTATGTCAATGAATGATGAAGAAACGGTCGCCTTGACTGCTGGCGGTCACACGGTTGGTAAATGTCATGGTAATGGTGACGCTACCTTATTAGAAGATGAGCCAGAAGCGGCTGACATCAAAGAGCAAGGTCTAGGTTGGCGCAACCCTAAAGGTACAGGCAATGCTGGCGACACCGTCTCAAGTGGTATCGAAGGTGCATGGACGACGCATCCAACCCAATGGGATTATGAGTATTTTGAGTTATTGCTAAATCATGAGTGGGCACTGACTAAGAGTCCTGCTGGTGCTTGGCAGTGGGAGCCTATCGATATCAAGGAAGAGGATCGGCCTTTAGATGCACATGATCCAAGTGTACGCCGCAACCCAATCATGACCGATGCTGATATGGCAATGATTAAAGACCCTGCTTATCGTAAAATTTCAGAGAACTTTCATCAAAATCCAGAATATTTCGATGAAGTATTTGCAAAAGCTTGGTTTAAGCTTACCCATCGTGATTTGGGGCCAAAATCTCGCTATTTAGGGGCGGATGTGCCAAGCGAGGACTTCACTTGGCAGGATCCAATTCCACAAGGCAATGTTAATCTGAGCGCTGATGATATTGCAATCTTAAAAGCACAGATACTAGGCAGTGGTATCGACCATCGCGAATTTATTATTACCGCTTGGGATAGCGCTCGTACATTCCGCGCCTCAGACTATCGCGGCGGCGCCAATGGTGCACGCATTCGTTTAGCCCCGCAAAAAGACTGGCTAGGTAATGAGCCTGAGCAATTGGCTCGCGTACTTGAGGCGCTCACTGCCATTCAAACGAACTTTGATAAAGACGTCAGCATCGCAGATTTAGTGGTACTCGCTGGTAACACCGCCATTGAAAAAGCAGCAGCTAATGCAGATGTTCAAATTGAAGTGCCATTCGATGCGGGTCGTGGCGATGCGAGCGATGAGATGACTGAAACAGAGAGCTTCTCTGATTTAGAGCCACGACATGATGGCTACCGTAACTGGATCAAAGGCAGCTATGCCATATCACCTGAAGAGATGCTATTAGATCGTACTCAGCTGATGGGCTTGACTGCACCTGAAATGGTCGTTTTAATCGGTGGTATGCGTGTCTTGGATACCAACTACGCTCAGAGCCAACAAGGGGTCTTTACTGAGCGTGCTGGAACACTTAGCAATGACTTCTTTGTGAACTTGACAGACATGAGCTATTCTTGGCATCCCGTTAAGACAGACAATAATAACGCCTCTGCTCTCTATGAAGTACGTGAACGTGCTACTGGCAATCTGAAATGGCAAGCCAGCCGTGTAGACCTCGTGTTTGGGTCTAACTCTATCCTACGCGCTTATGCTGAGCTCTACGCACAAGATGACAACTTAGAGAAATTCGTTAAAGACTTTGTGAATGCTTGGAATAAAGTCATGAATGCGGATCGTTTTCGCTAAAACCCACTGAAATAGATACGCCTTTATCTTAAAAAAGCCCTCTTTAATCGAGGGTTTTTTTATTGTAATGGTTTACTTCTAGCAACGGACAAACGACTTATTCTATATTCCAAATAAACATAAATAGATAACCATTAAGTATATACAAGAATAAACACTTTGTTTTACACTACCTGCTTACTGCATATTTGTACATTTTCACTTTTGTATACAGACAGGGTTTGTATATTTATACAATAGGATTTAGTTATGGCAATCGACGTAGTGGTCAATCAGCGGCATTTACAGATTCAGCTCAAGCAGTTGGAGACAGTATGGCATACGGTGATTAATGGCTATAACTTAAGTCAGGCGGCGACCGTACTGCACACCAGCCAATCTAGCCTATCAAAACATATTGCGGCACTTGAAAATCAGCTCAAAACGGAAGTATTCGTCCGTCAAGGCAAACGCCTAACGGGTCTTACGACCATGGGTACAGCACTAATGCCGCATATCGAATCTATCTTCGCCGAGATCCGTACGATTGAAAACCTAAGTCTCGATTTTAATAATCCGAATATTGGCACGTTGACGATTGCCACCACTCACACGCAAGCGCGATATGTATTGCCGCAAGTCGTCAAAGAGTTTAAAGAGCGCTTCCCCAAAGTCAACCTAATACTACAACAAGCGGATCCAGAGACCATCGCGCAGATGGTCATTCGCGGGCAGGCAGATATTGGCATTGCAACCGAGTCTTTACTTCATAACAATTATTTACGCTGCTATCGCTATTATGACTGGACGCATCGCGTCATTGTGCCAAGCGATCACGAACTGGCCAATCACGAGTCTGTGGATTTGCCGACCCTCGCCAGCTATCCGATTGTGACCTATCACGGTGGCTTTACGGGGCGCGGTGCAATTGACAAAACTTTTGAAGAAGCAGGATTGGAACCAGATATCGTGCTAGCAGCACTCGATGCTGATGTAATCAGTACTTACGTAGGTCTGGGCTTGGGTATCGGCATTATCGCAGAGATGGCGTTTGAACCAAGTCACTATCAGAACTTGACCGCCATTCCAGTGGATCATTTCGGCCGCTTTACCAGTTGGATGGCAGTACGTGATGATGCAGAGATTCGTCAGTATGGTCGCGCCTTTATGGAATTGTGCCAAAAGCAGTTTAACCATTAGAATAAAGACGCTATCGTTCTCACTTATCCATAATTAGCAAAACAGTTAAAACGTCAAATTTAGTCGCTTTGTATTATTAGCATTACCACTTTATCCCTAGCCAATCAAAAAGCAGGTAACTTAGGTTGCCTGCTTTTTTTAGTACAGTAATATTGCTTGTGCTGTATTCATCATAGGCACGACTTTATATCTATAAACGCACACTGATAATTGTTAAGTGGATTTAAATACAGAGTTAGCTGACTTTGTTATCATTCATTAACGGTGTTTACAACTACTTGAAACTGGCAATGACCATAAGCATATCAGTGGAAAGTAATTCACACACTACTGGATAATTTATGAGTAACAAAATTCCTTTATCTTTTTTAGATCTTGCACCTGTTCCCGAAGGCAAAACCATCTCTGAAGGCATTGCTCAAACGGTTGAGACAGCACAGCAAGCAGAAAAAGTCGGTTTAAACCGTTATTGGATGGCAGAGCATCACAATATGCCGGGCATCGCCAGTGCAGCGACGTCAGTACTACTAGCGCATATCGGTAGCCAAACCAAGCATATACGTATTGGTGCTGGTGGTGTGATGCTTCCGAACCATGCACCGCTCGTCATCGCTGAGCAATTCGGTACTTTGCAGGCATTATATGGTGATCGCGTAGATTTAGGGCTGGGTCGTGCGCCGGGTACTGATGGCGCAACCTTTCAGGCACTACGCCGTCAGATGCAAGATGCTGATCGCTTTCCGCAAGATGTCCAAGAATTGATGTACTTTTTAGGGAACGGTACAGATAATAGCCCAGTACAGGCATTTCCTGGGGCAAAATCAAACGTTCCTATCTGGATATTAGGCTCTTCTCTTTTTGGGGCTACGTTAGCGGCGCATCTAGGACTTCCTTATGTGTTTGCCTCACACTTTGCACCGCAAATGCTTGGGCAAGCGATTACAGCTTATCGAGAACAGTTCAGACCATCAGCCTATTTAGATAAGCCTTATGTCATGCTGGCAGCCAATTTATTACTCGCCGATGACGATGCTACTGCACAGTATCATTTTACCTCTGCGCAGCAAAGCTTCATACGCTTGCGCCGTGGTGAGACAGGTCAAATGCCGAAACCTACTCACGATATGGACAGCATCTGGAGCCCTGCTGAAAAAATGATGGTGGATAGCGCATTGTCAGTGTCATTCATAGGTTCTGTGGAAACTGTCAAGCCGAGACTGGCAGCATTCCTTGCTCAGTATGAGCCAGACGAGCTGATTGTGACGGCTAACGTTTACGATCAGGCAGCGCGCATGCGTTCACTGGAACTTACACCTGAGTTAAATTTATTTACTTTACAATGAAATCAGACACTTGCATAATTATTGATAAACCTTAGCTGGATGTTTGACATGGATGCAACTCCTATTATCGGTGCCTCACTGCTTATTGGCTCATCAATATTTATGTACATTGTTGCCTTTCTGGCGGTGATGGCTGTTGGTGGTTATTTGACCTACCGCACCAGCCCAAAACGTAAGCAGCGGCGCGAAGACAAACGCAATAAAGACAATCCAAATTAATAACCGCTCTCGAAACATGCTGGGTCGTATTAATTTAACGTTTAAAGCAATGTAAAAAGCCCTCTTTTCTTATTTAGAAAGAGGGCTTTTTTTGGCTTGCTACATAATAAAAATACAGCAATCTTTACGTACTGTTATTCAGACGGCCTTACCATTCAATTGACGAGCCAAGATTTTTTTGTGCGGCTTGTTGTGCGACATATAGAGCGACTGCTGCATCAAAACTGGCTGCACCAACCGATTTAAATAACGTAACACCATGATTAGACTTAGCGGTTTTTTCTTGTAGCGCCCCTGTGACTAGCGCTTGTAAGTCACCACTGAGGTCGTCCCATGTCCATGCACAATCGACACTATCGTGAGCTTGGATTAAATCGCCCGCTTCATGACGACTGCCAACCAAATCATCGACAACGACCATGCGACTGTTTGCAATGACATCATTGCTTATCTCTTTCATTGAAGGCTGATAGGCGCCGACTGCGTTGATGTGTGCATCAGATTTAATATGGTTGAGATCAAACAAACCTTCTGTTGCACGGGTTGCGACATTGATAACATCTGCATCACGGATAGCATCATTGATATTTTCGCAAACCGTTATAGTAACGTCCCATTGCGGATACTCACGAGTAAATTTCACTTTGAAAATCTCAGCGCCTTCCCTGCTTCTATTCCATAAATATACTGTTTTAATCTCAGGACGTACCGTCAAAACCGCATGTAATTGCTCATAAGCCATGCCACCACAACCGACCACCGCCACACTTTGACAGTCAGCGCTTGCCATATATTTGGTCGCAATGCCTGACAATGCCGCCGTACGCACTTGAGTAATATAAATCCCATCCATAATTGCCAATATCTCACCAGTATCATTGTTTGACACGGTAATAATCGCCGTTGTGGTTGGTAAATTTCGGCTCGGATTATCAGGACAAATGGTGACCAATTTTACCGCGGTATACTCATTCTTACCATCATAAATCGTCGCGGGCATTGATAAATGCGAACCTGAGCGATGAGTGTCATCTTCACTAAAAGTTTCAATGACCAAACGTTCAGGCGCTTTGATCCAGTTGGGGTGCGCTGCCTGTTGATGTAACAATGCTTCTATCGCCCCAATGGCAGATTGCATATTGAGATGTTCGGTCACGATTGCTTTGTTTAGTAATTGCAATTTGAGTACTCCTATTTATAGATTTATTATTAGAACATGTTTTATCACGCCAAAACGGCTACTACATTAATCCCAACCCGCGTAATATTGCCGCACCAATCGCCATTCCAAACATACCTACGACGGTGGTAAAAGCCAAAATATTAGCAGCTAACACATCATTGCCACCCATGGCTTTTGCCATTACATAGCTGGCGGCGGCTGTTGGTGAGGCTGCCATCAAAAACAACACACCCATATGCACACCTGATAGACCAAATCCCAATCCAATAGCGATGGCAATCAATGGCGCAACAATAATACGTCCGATACTCGCCTGCATGGACAGCCCTGAAGGGTGCAACATCGACTTCAAATCAATACTGGCACCGGCGCAAATCAATGCTAAGGGCAATGCCACCGCGGCCAGTAAATCGCCAGTCGTATGAATCACACCTGTAATAGGCGGCAGCGGTGACGCCTTATAAGCAAATGCTGCTACCAATGCGATAATCAGTGGGTTGGTAAATAGTTTTTTGATAATCATGGTACTGCGACTGAGCCAAGTATCATCCACACTTTTGGAAACACGGCTGAGAGTGATAACCGCTAAGATATTAAACAGTATCGTCACCACACCCATATAGACAGCACCGATGCTTAAGCCACGTTCTCCGTAGGCATTAGCAACCGTTGCCAGTCCAATAATAGCCATGTTACTCCGAAATATCCCTTGTACAAACACCCCTTGATCAGCCGGTTTGCTCACAAAATATTTGGCGTAAATCTCTGCACCTATAAACAAGATGAATGTCACCAGAATACCAGCCACTATCAGCGTGATTTGTTTGCTGTAATCGACATCACTATCAACGACGCTAAAAAAAAGCAAACAGGGTAAACAGTAATTAAAGACAAAGCTCGATGCTTGGTCAATAAAAGTCTGGCTCGCCTCACCGCGTCTCTGCATAAAAAAACCCAACCACATTAAGGCAAGGTTGGGCAAGACAATGGTAATAGCAAAGACAATAGCATCAATCATAAATAGGCTCAGTTCGTTGACAAGCCCATCATGATATGGACATCAGCGAGATAAATTAACAAGTAATCATTAAGTTTTATAACCTAGTATAGAGACAAAATAGCAAGTAAGACAAGCGCCTGCTCTATTTTCTTTTAACAGCGGCTGTATTTTTAACAAACAAAAGCCCATAACGATATATCGCTATGGGCTTTTGTTATACTAGTTATACTACTATTACGAATCTAGCGCGGCCTTCGCTTTTTTATGTTTCTTCACTGTCATAGCTAATAATTGAACGGCTGCAGGCGTCACACCGCTCACGCGTCCTGCTTGAGCAAGCGTCGCAGGACGTATTTGCGTCAATTTCTGTACAATTTCATTCGATAATCCCGATACCACGCTATAATCAAAGTCCAGTGGTAGCGCTGTATTTTCTAGGCGTTTCATCTGATCAATGTCTTCTTGCTGACGATCAATATAGCCTGCGTATTTGACAGAAATCTCTATCTGCTCGCCTACTTGTGTATCGACCTGCGAATCAGTGATGGCAGCGATATCAGCAAAATGAATCTGCGGACGCTTGAGCAAATCAAAAGCAGTTGATTCTTTTGACAGCACCTCGCCCGTTTGCTCTGTGACTTTTTTGCCCAACGTATTAGCAGGGGTTGCCCACATATCTTTGAGACGTGAGGTCTCCGTTGTGATCGCCTCCATTTTTTCTTGATACGCTTGCCAGCGCACATCATCTACTAGACCAAGCTTGCGACCCGTCTCAGTTAGGCGTTGATCTGCATTGTCTTCACGTAATAGTAGACGATATTCTGCGCGGCTCGTAAACATACGATATGGCTCAGTCGTACCATGGGTAATCAAATCATCAACGAGCACGCCAAGATAGGCTTCATCACGGCGCGGTGTCCACGTTTCAAACTCACTATTATTAGTAGTAACCAATGCCGCATTGGTACCTGCTAGCAAACCCTGTACACCAGCTTCTTCGTAGCCAGTCGTACCATTGATTTGCCCAGCGAAGTAAAGACGATCGATAGATTTGGTCTCAAGCGTTGGTTTCAAATTTTGCGGATCAAAATAATCATACTCAATCGCGTAGCCTGGACGGGTGATATGCGCGTTTTCTAAGCCTTTCATACTATGAATAAACTCTAACTGCACATCAAACGGCAAACTTGTTGATATACCATTTGGATATAGCTCATGTGTCGTCAAACCTTCTGGCTCGATAAATATCTGATGGCTGTCTTTATCTGCAAAGCGATGAATCTTGTCTTCAATTGACGGACAATAACGTGGACCCACACCTTCGATTTTGCCAGAGAACATCGGCGAACGGTCTAAATTTTCACGGATGATGTCATGGGTGCGCGCATTGGTATGGGTGATGTAGCAATTGACCTGCTCTGGATGCATCGACACATCACCCATATAACTCATGACTGGCAGTGGCGTATCGCCCGGCTGTACGGTCATCACACTAAAATCAACGCTACGTGCATCAATACGTGCTGGCGTACCTGTCTTTAGACGACCGACTGGCAGCTTAAGCTCACGTAAACGATCAGCCAACTTGATAGAAGGTTGATCCCCTGCACGACCACCTTTTGAGCTTTCGAGACCAATATGAATCACCCCGCCCAAGAACGTTCCTGAAGTCAGTACCACCGTTTGCGTATTAAAGATAATACCCGTTGCAGTAACCACTGCCGTCGCACGACCATTTTCAACTAAGATATCATCAGCTGCTTGCTGGAATATATCAAGATTTGGCTGATTTTCAAGCGTATGGCGAATGGCGGCTTTATATAAAATACGATCTGCTTGCGCACGCGTAGCACGAACGGCAGCACCTTTACGACTGTTAAGCACACGAAACTGAATGCCTGACTTATCCGTTGCCAATGCCATTGCACCGCCAAGCGCATCAATCTCACGTACCAGATGGGATTTGCCGATACCACCAATTGCAGGGTTACAACTCATCTGCCCGAGCGTCTCAATATTATGTGTCAACAGCAAGGTCTGCGCGCCCATACGTGCGGCTGCCAAAGCAGCTTCTGTGCCAGCATGACCACCACCGATCACTACCACGTCGTAATTTTTTGGGTATTGCATATACGCCTCACTTGACTCATAACGCTGCTTTTAGCCAAAAACTATCATTACCAGAATTTTATGGCTAAATAGCATGGTCATCAGCAAATAAACGTCAGTCGGATTTAAAAAGTTAACGACTTGGAAAAGCCGCTAGATATTGGATTGCTAACCCATCATTATAACAATTTTTTGATGCTTAAAAAACGCCGCAGTAGAAACTATTTACATTAAGTGTTAAGCATCATTTTTAAACTTAGTAACTAGTAACTTAATAATTAGCGCCTAGTTACCAGGGCTCAGCGGTACGATTTGATCTGATTGACCACTGCTCAGCATATGCTGACTGCCATAACCTTCTGGATTGATCTGCAAATAAGCATTCATCAAGCCAATAGCATCGCCATCATTACTCGCCAAAATTTGCTCTTTAATCATGTCCACTGGCGGTAGCAGCAAGTTTTTTAGCAATGCCAAACGCTGCTGGTTATTACCTTTATTAACGACCATCTCGATAAGTTGACGCGCATCGATAGGTAAATCTGGCGTATTCTGTGCCAATAATGCCAAATGATAAGCGCCCGCAGAATCTTGATCCGCAACGATACGCTGCTCAATCGCAATATAAGTGGCTTCTGTTGCGCCGCCTGCCACGCTAAGCTGATGAATACATTTCAGGGCTGAATGTGGCTCATTGCCAGCAATTTCAATGATGCGCGTGGATTCATTTTTTAAATGCTCACGGCGTTTCTCTATGGTCGCTTGCTCAGCAGATACCGGTTCAGGTGTTTGTTGTTCTATTAGTTGATTGCTCATAATACTCTCTCATTATTTATGTTTTTATAATGCTTGCTGTTGAGCCATATATGGGGTCAATACTGACAAAAACAATAAAAGCCCGAGCGCCCATCTAAGGACTGGCTCGAGCTTTTATTGTTAAAACTTATCAGCTTGATAATAAAAAAGCTTAGATAAGTGTTTTCAGCATTATGCAGCAGGGCTGTTTGCTTCAACCAATGGCTTAAGCTCGCCTGATTGATACATTTGCAAAATAATGTCTGATCCGCCCATCAATTCGCCGTCAATCCACAACTGTGGAAAAGTCGGCCAATTAGCCACTTTAGGTAACGTCGCACGGATTTCTGGGTTTTCTAAAATATTTACAAACGCAAATGGACGACCGATTTGAGTAAGAACTTCAATCGATTTAGCAGAAAAACCGCACTGCGGAAATTGCGGCGTGCCTTTCATATAAATAATAACTTTATTGTCACGGATTTGATCACGGATCAATTGTTCAACGTCGTTTGCAGCAGTATTTGGGGTTTGTTCACTCATAAAAGCTCCTATTGATAAAGCGGTTCATTGAAAACAGTGATTGATATTACAAAATGATTGAGAAAAGAGATGGCTGATACATGGGGCAAGCGCCACGGTATTACAAGTACAACTCTATAGACTATATATATAAAATCTACATAGATAAAATCTGCGCGCAACTGACCCAGTCAATATGACTCGGAGTGCTCAAACAGCGATGACACCCGATCCAAGCTATCTAGATTCGACAACATTAGGCACTAATAATACCACGGCATTGGCCATAATGCCCTCTTGCCGACCTGTAAAGCCTAACTTTTCAGTGGTGGTGGCTTTAACGCTGATATTATTGACCGCAGTCTGCAAATCACTGGCAATATTATCACGCATGGCTTGGCTGTGCGGTGCCAGCTTTGGACGCTCACACATCACAGTGATATCAGCGTTGCCTAGACTATAACCAGCCTCTTGCACTTTACTGTAGACATAACGTAGCAGCACCCGCGAGTCCAACCCTGCATGGGCAGCATCTGTATCAGGGAAATGCTGACCGATATCGCCAAGCGCCAATGCACCAAGCAGTGCATCAGCAAGCGCATGCAGCACCACATCTCCATCAGAGTGTGCAAGCAAGCTGTGCGTGTGTTCAATAGGCACACCTGCTAGCACCACATATTGCTGCTGCTGACCATTATTGTGAAAAGCGTGAACGTCGATACCTTGACCAATTTTTATCATTATTATTCCAAGATGAGTGAAACGTGATTAAAATAATTCAAAACCACTATCTAAATTTCTAAAGCGATTTTACCAATGCCTAGACACCATCGGTCGCCACCAGTTTCAATTAACTGGTATAATATGACGTTTATTTTATCATAATACCAGATCCAAAAGATAAGCTGACGTCGTTCTGCTGAGACTACCTATTGTAGCAATGGCATAATTTTTGGCGTCAATATCTATTTTGGAGAACGTACAAATAGTTGAGCCGCTTTATGTCAGCCATACAAGATACCTCAAGCATAGCCGTTTCCGAGTCTTTTACGACTCATCGTCCATTAACACTTGCCGATATCGAAAATCCTAGCGCCAAGCACGTGATTGTCGGTATGTCAGGTGGCGTTGATTCTTCTGTATCAGCCGTTTTACTTCAACAAGCAGGCTTTAAAGTCGAAGGTCTGTTTATGAAGAACTGGGAAGAAGATGACGGCACCGAATACTGTACGGCAATGGACGACCTAGCGGACGCACAAGCGGTATGTGACAAAATCGGTATGAAGCTACACACAGCCAATTTTGCCATGGAATATTGGGATCGGGTTTTTGAGCATTTTTTGGCCGAATACAAAGCGGGTCGTACGCCCAACCCAGATATTTTGTGCAACAAAGAAATCAAGTTCAAAGCATTTTTAGACTATGCTTTGACGTTGGGCGCAGATTATATCGCCACCGGTCACTACACGCGCCGTAGTATGAACTATACGAATGCTAATGGCACTGAGGTTGCGCAGCTATTACGCGGGCTTGATAACAATAAAGACCAAAGTTACTTTTTACATGCGGTTGGCGGCGATAAAATCGCTAAGACACTGTTCCCAGTCGGTGAGCTTGAAAAACCAGTGGTTCGTCAAATCGCTGAAGAACATGATCTTATTACTGCCAATAAAAAGGATTCAACGGGTATTTGCTTTATTGGTGAGCGCCGCTTTAAAGACTTTTTACAACAGTACTTGCCGGCACAAAAAGGCGATATCGTCACTGACGATGGTCACATTATCGGTCAACACGATGGTTTAATGTATTATACGTTAGGTCAGCGCGGTGGTATTGGCATTGGCGGTGTCAAAGATCGCCCAGAAGAGCCTTGGTTCGTATTGGCAAAAGACTTGGACAACAACCGTTTGATCGTTGGACAAGGTCATGAGCATCCCATGATGCTGAGTAATGAGCTGCAAGCTTATAAGCTCGATTGGGTCGATGGTTTACCGCCTGCAGATATATTTACCGATGAAGGTTTACGTTGTATGGCAAAATCGCGCTACCGTCAGCCAGACCAAGCGTGCCGAGTGTTTTCTGTTGATGATAAAGGTTTAGAAGTACGAGTGATATTTGATGCGCCGCAACGGGCAGTGACGCCAGGTCAATCAGCAGTATTTTATATCGATGAGGTTTGTTTGGGCGGCGGTGTCATTGCCTCTATTGACGCGCCTTGCGGGATTTGACATCTCATTTAACATTAATTAATACAATGATTTGTCTTTTTTTAGGATACTGAATGACCGCTCGCCTTTTCGCCTTGCTGAATATCTCATTTTCTTGTTCGATATGGGTAAAGAGAGGTCTTACGCTTACTTTCATTGCTGCGTCATTTAGTGCACAGTCAGCACCATCAGAGCTGGGTAGTATTACGGTTACCAGCTCTAATGCTTCGACTGGTACTGCTTCTGGCACCTATATCGCAGCAGGTTCTGGTGCTACTGGTCGTTTTACTTTAGTGCGCAATGAAAATATTGGTTATAACAGTAATGCTGAGATAACACCGTCTAGTGGTACGCGTACCAATGGTATTGAGATCAGGAATGATTCTAATACTAGTATTGATAGAGATAAATTTGAGTACACTTTCACTATTACGCCTAATGATAACGCCTCTATACATACCATAAAAATTGGTCAAGCCAGCTATTCAATGGGTGGTAACTCAGAAATTGCACGTCAAACGTTAAGTTTTACCCAAAATAGTCAAATTAGTCTACCTGTGCAAGCCACTATCAAAAACAACCCAGATGTCCCCTATTACTATAATGCAATGGGTGATTATTTTATGGGGACCAAACTTAATGCGACTCAATTGAATTCACAAAATGCTGTGTTCAACCCGCAGCTGCGTACCGATAGCTCAAATGTGAATGGTAGTGGTTTATATTATTATAATATTACTAATCTAGCGGGTGCTACTGGTAGCCAAAATCCATATAGCCCTACTTTAACTAACAATCTAGTCGCCCTTAGCTCAAATAACGGGGTTTTACCACCGACGCCAACTTTTGAAAATATTATTAAAAGTATCAATAATGGCAGCACGTATTCTGCACTCTCATCTAATACGGCTATTTCCAATGGTGGTACTTATGTCAGTTATGGCATTGAAAATAGTCAAAGCAATTACGTTGTCGCGGTAAGAAATGCGAACGCTGTGACTTTGACCTATGAAGGTATTATGAATGGTAATATCGGCATTGCGCGTAACGTAGTCGGTGAAACTTTTAATGAATGGATCAGCTTTGGGGTAGAAAGTGAACCATTGAATTACGTCTTTTCAGGCACTGTATTCAATGATAATGGCGGTATAAACGATAGCGACATCAATGTCAAAAAAGATAACGCTACGATAGACAGCGGTATATATAACAATACCAACTTCTTCAATGGTACTTTTGACTCTGCTGAAAGTGGTATTGCAGGTAGCACAGTCAAGCTGGTTGACTGTACAACCAATGCTCCTTTTGAAACTATCAATATTCCTACTAATATTGTCGGTAAATATGAGATTAAAATACCTATCGCTTCTCTAACTGGCAAAAGTACTGTCTGCCTGATTGAAGAAAATAGTGGTAGCACTTATCCCATTCGTACTACTAATGAAAAAACTGTTATTTCCTTAACTACTAACAAGTATAACTATGAAAATAATAACTTTGGCAGAGTGATTGATAAGAACACAGCTTTAGTCCTTGAAAAAGAACAAGCACTTAACGATTGCAAAATCTCCTCATTGTTACCAAATCTAGAAAACAAGCTTGCCTATAGTCAAGCCGCCCTATCTGAAGTAACTCCAGGACAATGTATTGCTTACAAAATCACTGCGACCAATCGAGCCAACCTTAGTATCAATCACTTTGTTCTACAAGATGTCTTGCAAGAAAAAAATGTGAATCGCGCGATAGTGACATCAAAACTTGCGAATCCAATTCATCAAGCAAGCGAATATGCCGCAGACAGTGTCGTTATCGGCAATAACGGTACTGTTAAAACGGTAACCTCAATTTTAGATCCAAGGACAAAACGTAGTTTTTACTTTAATACTAAGTATGGCACGACATACTCTAATACACCCGATGCCCCTTAATAATGGCGTTATATGCATATTTTGATTTTATCAACGGCTACATTTGCTACACTACCCGTATTTTTTTGACCACAGTCTTATATGATGTGTTCATTTGTGTGATTTCACAGTTTTCATCACTTTTACTTTTTTAATTTAAAGGCATTATTATGAACTTACTTACCGCACTCTCCCCAATCGATGGTCGTTACGCCTCCAAAGCTGACAGCTTGCGTCCTTATTTATCTGAATTTGGTCTCATTAAGGCCCGCGTCACTGTCGAGATTCGCTGGTTACAGTCATTGGCTGATAACAGCGCTATTGGTGAATTGGCAGCATTTGATACCGATACCAATGCCTTTTTAAACAGTATCGTTGATGACTTTAGTGAAGCAGATGCCCAAGCTATCAAAGACATCGAAGCGACGACCAATCATGATGTAAAAGCCGTTGAGTACTTTATCAAAGACAAGTTCCGTGGTCAGGCAGCACTTGAAGATTCATTAGAATTTATTCATTTTGCGTGTACTAGTGAAGATATCAACAACTTGTCTTATGCATTAATGCTAAAAGACAGCCGCGAGATTGTGGTTGCTAAAATGCAAGAAGTGACTGATAGCATCGTTGATTTAGCGATTACCCATGCTGACCAACCCATGCTATCACGTACTCATGGTCAAACCGCTAGCCCAACGACGCTAGGCAAAGAAATGGCAAACGTCGCTTATCGCTTAGCCCGTCAAATCAAACAAGTCGGTCAAGTAGAGCTATTAGGTAAAATCAATGGCGCGGTTGGTAACTATAACGCTCATTACGCCTCATACCCTGACGTCGATTGGCAAGCACATGCAGAACGTTTCATCGATGAAAGTCTTGAGCTGACTTTTAACCCTTATACCACGCAAATTGAGCCGCATGATTATATCGCCGAGCTATTTGATGCTGTCAAACGTTTTAATACCATCCTAATCGATTTTAACCGTGATATTTGGCAATATATTAGCTTAGGCTATTTTAAACAGCGCCTAAAAGATGGTGAAGTTGGTTCTTCTACCATGCCGCACAAAGTGAACCCGATTGATTTTGAAAACTCAGAAGGTAACTTGGGCGTTGCTAATGCCATGCTGGCTCATTTGGGTGAAAAACTGCCAATTTCACGTATGCAGCGTGATTTATCAGACTCTACCGTACTTCGTAATATCGGTGTTGGTCTGGCACAAAGCATGATTGCTTATGATGCTTGTTTAAAAGGTGTCAGCAAACTTGAATTGAATGCCCAGCGCTTAAACGACGATTTGGATAATGCACAAGAAGTATTGGCAGAGCCGATTCAAACGGTTATGCGTCGCTACCGTGTTGAAAACCCATATGAGAAGCTTAAAGCTCTGACTCGTGGTAATGCGATGACTCGCGAAGCCATGCTGACATTCGTTGAAAGTGATGAGCTATCTGCGGTGAGCGATGCGGATAAAGCGCGCCTACGTGAGATGACGCCAGCCACTTATATCGGTAATGCGGCGGAGCAAGCGCGCACGATTAAAGAGTGGATTGCTAAGATTTAACTGGCAACAAACTTATCTTTATAAAATGTAAAAAAGATATAAATGAGCTCATTTATATCTTTTTTCAAAAAACCTTACTCTAAACACTATGATTTTTTTAAATACATAGTTAATGGGTGAGGTTTTATTCTTTATCGTCTTCATCTTTTTTATCACTGCTATCACCCGGTATGATGGCTTTGGTCACAGCAACAGTACCTTTGACGACGCCTTTAGTAGTTTTGTAGGCGACTTTTACAGGTACAGTGACGATTTTATGCACACAAGCTTGCAGCATAAATATACTGGCGATGATGACGATAAATTGTAATTTTTTCATAAATTTCCTACGGATAATGAGAGGCATTGATGGCTATAATTTCACCATCAGCTAGACGCTAATCATAAACCAATACATGTCAGCTATAAAGCACTGTTCTAGTTTTATATTCTGTCTACCTTGATATCCTTTCTACTTAAACACACGGATCTACCCATGACTTCTATACCGCTTTGTTTACCCGACTCTATCACGCCTGAGCAATTTTTAAGCGAATACTGGCAAAAAAAGCCACTCTTAATTAAACAAGGCTTACCACAGCTAATTGGCATGTTTGAACCTGACGACATGCTTGGTCTAGCACTAGAAGAAGATGCCGCAGTGCGCCTGCTGACTCAAGCAGCAAGTAAAAAAGAAGGTCAGGCGCAGTGGCAACTCAAAAAAAGCCCATTGACTGAAACTGATTTCGATAACTTACCTGAGCAATGGACTGTACTGGTGCAGAATATGGAACAGTGGTCGCCTGAGCTTGGTCAATTGTGGCAAGCCTTTGACTTTATTCCACAATGGCAACGTGATGACATCATGGTTTCTTATGCGCCAAAAGGTGGTTCAGTCGGCAAACACTATGATGATTATGATGTGTTTTTAGCGCAAGGGTTTGGGTCTAGACGTTGGCAACTGGGCAAATTCTGTGATAAAAATACCGAGTTTGTCGCTGATGAGCCGATTCGCCTCTTTGATGATATGGGTGAGATTATTTTTGATGAGATATTAGAAGCGGGTGACGTGCTTTACGTACCGCCGAAGCTGTCACATTTTGGTGTGGCACAAGACGATTGCTTAACCTTTTCATTTGGCTGCCGTCGTCCTAACTTGATGCAAATCATCGACAGCTTGGCTGATATCGCCACCAACGATAGCGATTTATTTATCCCAATGCTGCTGCCACAAGCGCTGCAAGCGTCAGGTGAATTGCAAGCGAGCAGCATCAATGCGATCAAAGATCAGCTATTACAAATGCTACAGTCTGAGCGTGGTAGTGATATCATTCGTCAAGCAGTTTCTGAAGTCGTCAGCAAACGCCAGTATGATGCGCTGATGCCAGAGGATACATTAGATACAGATGAGCTCATGCAAGCTCTAGCAGAAGGTGCTACCTTGCAAGCGGATTATAGCAATCGTTTGTTATACACCCAGGCGGATAATGACATCGTTTTATATGCCAATGGGCAACGCATTGACGGGCTTGACGAGACCGCAGTAGCGGTATTGGTGCGTTTGGCTAATGGCGAACACCTAAATAGTCAAGATGTCGCCGATGTTGACTCAGACGATTTGAGCGAATGGCTAGAGAACGGCTGGGTGTGGATTGATATTGCTGAATAATATCTATTAATCAGACATTAATCAAATAACGTAAATAAAAAAAACCGCTATCCGACAATTACTCAGATAGCGGTTTTTTCTTATAAATCGTATTCGGTATTTATAGCTATACCAAACACTGCTTCGCACTTATCAAAACGGATATAAGAGCGAAGTGGGTTTGTAATTAATACGGTTATTCTGTACCAAGTTCAAGCAAGCTAGCATTACCACCGATCGCTGTGGTATTGATTGTTTTGACGCGCTCAGTGACAAAACGATGCAAATAATCAGGCGTTAGCATCTCTGACAAGCCTTCCATATCAGTGACGCTGATGACTTGCGTTAAGATACCGTCTGTATTGGCAAGCTCTTGACTGATAGTCTGTACTTCGCTTCGATTGCCAGAGACTGCAACCTGTGCCAGACGATCGATATATAAAAGCGTGACGGTTTGCGAGTCATTCGCCACACTCAATACATCTTCGCTGATACCTGTATCATATAGTATCTTGGCAGCTTCATTGCACATCTCATCTTGGCTTGGGCAATGCAGGATGACTTCATTACCTGTCAATAGTGCGGCTACCAGCTGTCCTAATACTGCCATGGCTCTAGCAGATTCACCACCAATAACCATGGTCTTACCACGACCAGTGACATATAGATCGTTGGACTCACCAGTTGCACCAGTCATGCGATGCACCTCATCCAAGCTAGGCGCGGCGCTCAATAGATGATTGAACAAACGCTTTGCTTTATTGGCGTCACCAGTCAGCAGCGCCAACTTTGGAATAGCCGCTTGTAGATATGTTGCGCGATTCACTGCGCCAAGTAATCGCCAAGATTCACAAACCTGGGCATGATTTTTTTTGAATTCAGTCGCCATGTTGCTACTCCTTATGCGAGTTCTGTTTGAGTGGTGGTTTGGGTAGTGGTATTAGCAGTTGTTTGGTTACTGCTATTTGACTCTGAGCTAAGCTGCATCAAACGTGCGACATAATGCGGGCCACCAGCTTTAGGACCCGTGCCAGACAGACCACAACCACCGAATGGTTGTACGTTTACGACGGCACCGATTTGGTTGCGGTTGATATAAGTATTACCTACAAACGCACGGCGCTCGATGTGCTCAACGGTATTTTCGATACGACTATGAATACCTAGGGTCAAACCAAAGCCTGTCGCGTTGATGGCATCAATCAGCTTATTCAGATCACGTGCTTGATAACGCAGTACGTGCAAAATCGGACCAAAATGCTCGCCACCGATCACGTCGATACTTTTCACTTCGATCGCTGTTGGCAATACAAAGGTAGACTGTTCTTGACTGACAACTGAGCTTGAGCTCATTGGTGTCTGTGCCAAGATAGTCGCTGTTGGCTCAGCGTCCATACGCTCGATATGCGCTTCAAGACTACGTTTGGCATCCGCATCAATCACTGGGCCCACATCTGTAGCAGCATATAAAGGATTGCCGACCGATAGCTCAGCCATATTACCTTGTAATAGCTCAATTAAATTATCAGCCATTTCTTCTTGCACGCACAATATACGACAAGCTGAGCAACGCTGACCTGCTGAACCAAATGCAGATAAGACAGCGTCTCTAACCACTTGTTCTGGCAATGCCGTTGAATCGACAATCATAGCATTCTGACCACCAGTTTCAGCGATAAAGACAGGTAGCTCACCACTGGCTTGTGCATGATCATTTAGGCTTTGGTTAATACGTTGAGCCGTTTGGGTTGAACCCGTAAATATCACACCTGCTATATTGTCAGCCGCTGTCAATGCACCACCAACATCGCCAGCACCGATCACTAACTGTAAGGCTTGTGTTGGTACGCCTGCTTGGTACATTAGCTGAGCACCAAAATGGGCAATCAAGCTGGTTTGTTCGGCAGGTTTCGCCACAACCGTATTGCCTGCTGCTAGTGCCGCTACGATTTGACCAGTGTAGATAGCCAATGGAAAGTTCCATGGGCTAATACAGACAAAGGTGCCACGTGCTTTATAAACTTGACGAGATTGCTTGCCAGCCAAATCGGTGAATTCATGCACGACGTCGTTTAAACGCTCTGCTTCATCGGCATAAAAACGGCAGAAATCAACCGCTTCTTTGATTTCATCAATACCGTCTTGAAGGGTTTTTCCCGCTTCGATTTGGCATAGCGCCATTAGCTCAGCGTAGTTTTCTTCATAGAGATCCGCTATCTTACGCAATATTTCAGCACGCTTATCAGCTGATACTGCTTGCCAGACACGTTGCCCTGCCACTGCCGCATCGATTGCTTGATCAGCTATTTCAGCATTGGCATAAGTGACTTCACCAGCACTTACTTCGTGGTTCCAAGGTGCACGTACGGTTTGAGTCTCAAGCTTGTGCGTTACGCCCTCTACTTCATATTCATCAACTGCTTTGCCATTGACGATGGACGTCGCTGACCAAGTTTTATGCAAATGGCTATCGATAGCAGATTTAAAGGGCAGCCATTGTGACTCTACGAATATATTAGGACCAAAACTGGCACGGCGCGCACCATAAATCTCTAACGGCAACGGAATCTCTGGATTGTGTAACGTCGCATTGGCCAGCAGCTTGTCATAGGGATGTACTGTCAGCTTCTCAATCGGATAAGACTTGTCTAGCAGCTGATGGACAAACGAGCTGTTGGCGCCGTTTTCGAGCAAGCGACGTACCAAATACGGCAGCAAGTCTTTATGCGCGCCAACTGGGGCATAAATACGTACCGGAATTTGATACGCTTGTAAGATATGATCATAAAGAGCATCGCCCATACCGTGCAAACGCTGAAACTCAAACTCTCTATGCTTACTCATGGTCATAATTGACGCTAGGGTGTGCGCATTGTGTGTCGCAAACTGTGGCCAAATCAAGCCGCGCAGATGATCTGACAATAAGAAACGCGCACAGGCAAGGTAAGCAGTATCCGTGCCTTCTTTGCGTGTCCAGACAGGATAGCCTGACAGACCTTTTTGCTGGGCAAGCTTGATCTCAGTATCCCAGTAGGCACCCTTTACCAGACGTACTGGAATACGATCTCCCACCTCAGTCGATAGACGAGCCAGCCACACTAAAATAGCAATGGCGCGCTTAGAGTAACCTTGCACGACCAAGCCAAGACCATCCCAGTCAGCCGTCAAATTGTCACGGTACAAAGACTCAAACAGTTTTAAAGAAATTTCAAGGCGGTCGGCTTCTTCGGCATCGATACTAAGATCCACATTGACTTCACGTGCCGCTTCGATGAGCAGCAAGCAGCGTTGACGTAATAAACCCATGACTTGGGCTTCTTGCGTGGCTTCATAGCGAGGGTGCAATGCTGACAACTTGATAGATACTGATGGCTTAGGCATGCCTTCTTTGACTTTGATACTGGCAGTGGCTCTGATCGCATGCAGGTAGTCATTGAAGTATTTTTCAGCGTCTTTATGCGCAATAGCCGCTTCACCGAGCATATCAAACGAATAGGTATAGCCTTTATTACGATAAGGTTGGCTATTTTTATTGGCGTCCTCGATGGTCTCGCCCAATACAAACTGATGACCCATGATACGCATGGCTTTTTGCATGGCACTACGAATAACAGGCTCGCCCATCTTTTTAGTCATGCGATCCAAAAAGCCTGATGCTGTGGTGCTACTATCAATACTGACGACACGACCTGTCATCATCATGCCCCATGTTGAGGCATTGACCATAAAACCGTTGTCATTTTTGATGTGCTTTTTCCAATCAGCCACACTCATTTTGTCATGAATCAAGGCATCAGCAGTATAATTGTCTGGCACTCGAATCAAGGCTTCTGCCAAGCTCATCAGCAAGATACCTTCTTGGGTGTCAAGACTATACTCAAGCAGTAACGAGTCGACCATCTTGACCGCTTTGCCATCATTACGTACATGCTCAACCAGCTGGCGCGTTTGCTCAGCAGCGGCGTCACGTTCTTCTGTGCTGGGTTTAGCAAGTGGCAATAATTTGGACAACCAGCGCTCTTCATCAACGCTATACAACGGCGAAATACGGGCGTGCAGAGTTTCTGCCGACTGGGCAATGTAATCTGGCGATAGCAAATCGACAGGATTAAACAAAATCGGCTCTTGCGGGGTAAACTGGTCTACTGGGTTCATAACAACTCCATAACTATCGTTTAAAAACCATCATAAATAGTGCTTTAGGAAGTCTGATCGTCTGGTATAACTAGCCATCACCATCATTCATTTAGATGATGGCTATCGATAGATACTTATAACAATAATCAAAAGTCCAAACGGCGCCATCACAAAACGAGAAAATCCAGCGTAGGCTGGAAGCGGTTAAGTAGGTCGTTCGACTGTTAAACGGGCTACGTTAACAATACAAAGGCAACAACGAACAGCTAAGCGGCATTAGTGCCTTCTTCTTGTTTGTAGTGAAAGGAGTGTGATGATCAGATATCGCTATTAAAACGAAAAAATCGCTTTAGCAAAAAAATCTGCCATCTTGAGTGCTGCTAATTCACTGTAAGAAAAACCTCTACGGCGTTGATTGAGGTGATGCGCTTAACTCGGCTATAATATCATGAAAAAAATTTTCAAACTAACGATATTGCTTATTTACACAAATTAATATATTTCTAAAAAACAATTAGTTAACAGCACTTTATCCCTTATGACGCACTGGTTATACTTTTCTATTTACTATTGGCGATTAATTGTTTTTTTAAATCAAACACTTGAATAAATTTAGGGAAATTTGAGCCATTTTAAATCAAAAAAAACCCCTTTATCGTTTCCGAATAAAGAGGAATTTAACGTAACAAAACTCGAAAGCAGTAAAGTAATATCGAACGCTCACTGCATCCTAGTAAAACTTATAAAACCACCAATTTGGTCAGCAAAATAACGGTCAATACCCAAACTGGGATCGTAATTTCAGAGAATTTACCAGTCATCAGTTTTACCGCGGTAAAGGTGATGAAACCAAGCGCAATACCATCAGCGATAGAGTACGTCAGCGGGGTCAATAACAGAACAACCGCTACAGGAGCCGCTTCTGTCAAATCTTCCCAATTGATTTCTTTTAGGGTAAATAACATCAGTACCGACACATAAAAAATCGCGCCAGCTGTGGCGTAAGCAGGAATCATACCAGCCAATGGTGCAAAGAAAATACTCAGTACAAACAATACGCCAACCGTCACTGCCATCAGACCTGTACGACCACCTGATGCCACTCCAGAAGCACTCTCAATATAACTGGTGGTCGATGACGTACCCAACATTGCACCAGCGACCGTAGCAGTAGAATCGGCCAGTAGCGCTTTGTCCATATTAGGAATATTGCCGTCTTTATCAATCAAACCCGCTTTATTGGCAATACCAACCAAACTACCTGTCGTATCAAATAAATCGACGAATAAGAAGGCAAAAATAACGCTGATCATACCAACGTCAAACGCACCCGCAATATCAAGCTCCATCAATGTTGGTGTGATAGATGGCGGCGCAGACATGATGCCAGCAAACTGTGTATGGCCTGTCAACAAGCTAATCACGGTGATAACCAAGATACCAATCGTCACGGCACCTGGGACTTTTTTATAGACCAAACCAATAATAATAAAGAAACCCAAAGCAGCCATCATAGGTGCAAATGAGGTCATATCACCCAGCATCACCAATGTCGCATCACGACCGACAATGATACCTGAGCTCTGTAGCGCAATAAATGCTAAGAAAGCACCGATACCTGCCACAATACCCTGCTTAAGGCTGTTTGGAATGGCATTGATAACCCATTCGCGAATCTTAAACAAACTCAAAATGATAAACAAGCAACCCGATAAGAAAACAGCACCTAGCGCAGTTTGCCAAGCGTAGCCCATACCCAATACAACGCCGTAAGTAAAAAAAGCGTTCAAACCCATACCTGGTGCGAGTGCCACCGGCAGTCTGGCATAGATACCCATAATAAAGCAGCCTATTGCCGCTGCTAAACAGGTGGCAACAAATACCGCCCCTTTATCCATACCAGCTTCCGCCAATACGTTGGGGTTGACAAAGATGATATAAGCCATGGTCAAAAAGGTGGTTATACCGGCAAGGATTTCCGTTTTGACTGTGGTGTTTTCACCATTAATCCCAAAATAGCGTTCAATTGCATTCATAAGTGTCGCGCCCAGCTTGCTAGTGAAAGAACAAATTTATTGATGCCTAAAATAAATATGACGTCAGCCAATGGATGGCGACGTCATTATCAAAAGACAGCGGTAACAAGGTGCAACATTTTAGAGAAGTTGCGGTACAAATTCAATCATTACCAGTGCCTTATGGGTACAAACCCACCTTTTCAGTCGATTGAGACATAACAGCCAGACAATATTTCAGATATCCACATATAAATTAACCTTATACTATGGATTGTACAAACAGCTGTTAATTATTTGGTATTTAACACTTTAACAAATGACCTTTTCGACATTTAGCAGTACACTAGGCGGCTGATAGCAATATGCATCATGACTGTCATATTATATTTTCGTTATTAAAGATCCTATCTGGTCTGCGTGTCGCGCCATACCAGCTATTATTAATTACCCATGAGTCCCATACATGCCTGAATCATTAAATATTATCGACCTTATTACCCAAGCCAGTCTCTTGGTGCAGATTGTGATGGCATTATTGTTATTGGCGTCTTTAGTCAGTTGGGTAATTATCTTTCGTATGAGCGCGCGGCTTGGTACGGCCAAAAATTTCGATCAACAGTTTGAAACTTGGTTTTGGTCAGGTGAAGATTTAGCCAAGCTTTACCAAGGCGTACAAGGCTCGCCTGAACGCCAAGGACTTGAACAAATATTTTATGTGGGATTTTCTGAATACTTAAGAATGCATAAAAAGCGCCAACCCAAAGATGACATCATCGATGGTGTTGAGCGCAAGCTACGAGTCGGTTTAGGACGTCAGCAGCAACTATTAGAATCAGGACTGACTACGCTAGCGAGTATTGGCTCAGTCGCGCCTTATGTTGGATTGTTCGGTACAGTTTGGGGCATCATGAACGCCTTTTTAGGGTTGTCACAAACGGAGCAAGCAACCCTAGCGTCTGTCGCACCTGGTATTGCCGAAGCATTAATCGCAACCGCTATGGGCTTGTTTGCAGCGATTCCTGCCGTACTGGCGTATAACCACTTTACCGCCAAATCTAGTCGCTTGTACGATTCACGTGCTTTATTTTGCGATGAAATGACGGGCATGCTCCAGCGCGAGACCAGTGCAGAAAGCACTGTTGGTAGAGACAATATCGCTACGAGAGAAACGCAATCTACGGCCAATCAGGCACAAGGACTATGAAATCATGAAACAGAGTCCCTATCGCCGTGAAAAAAAAGCGCTAAATGCGGAGATGAATGTCGTTCCTTATATCGATGTGATGTTGGTGCTGCTTGTCATATTTATGGTCACAGCGCCCATGCTGATTACGGGCGTCGATGTTGATTTGCCAAAAGAGCAAACCAATACCATGAGCCAAAGCCAACTACCCGTCATTGTGTCCTTGACCGATAGTGGCGATATTTTTATCAGTTATGAAGACAATGTTGACCTGCCGATTAGTGAACCAGAGCTGATTGATACCCTATCTAACTTACAAAATCAAAGTAGCGATGCTGGGGCGCAGCCTTTACAAGTCATGATTAATGCCGATCAAAACAATCAATATGGCGCTATCATGACACTCATGGCCACCTTACAACAAGCAGGCATTCAAAAGGTGGGATTATTAACAGGCGCACCCTTGCCCACACCATCATTGTAATAAATCCTATTCCTCGCTCAGCTTGCTATAATAAAGTAGATAATTTGATGAACCTCGTCCTTGAGTATCTTTACCATGCATAATGCTCCTGTCGTTTATGTACCGACCCAACCTGAAGGCAATGGGCTAACATTGCCTACGCTACTTAGCGTGCTGGCACATGGTCTCGTGATTGGGATACTCGTTTATACTTATCAACATACTAAAACCGACACTGTGGAAAGTATTGAGACGGTCATGGTCTCCCCTGAGCAATTGGCTGAAATGCAAGGTCAAATCCTTGCCAATCGTGCAGCGGCAGCTAGCGCGATGCAAGCTGCAAATAGCACAAGCAGTGCATCGAGCACCTCATCATCAGAAAGCTTTAGCGATAGCGCCAGTCAGCCAATGCTGATGAGCGAGGAACAAAATCAGCGTCTGCTTGAGCAAAATCAAGAATACGAGCGCAATATGGCTGAGTTTGCAGCACAATTGGATGAGTCGGTGACAGAAGAGCATAGTCAGGTGGAGCAAAACAAAAATGAAAAGCTGATAGAAGAACAAAATCAGCTGGGCGATTTCCGTAATAAACAAAATAACCCGCCAAAGATTACACGCCCGACTGCGACTGATAAAAATTTAAAGATTAATACAGGTGATTCTGGTAGCGCAGGTCAGAGATATGATCTAGAAGCAGACGGCAACTCAACAACATCTAATGGTGGTAGTGGCAGTACCTCTCGTTCTACTGGTGAGTTCAAAAGTGCTATATTAAGTAAAATACAAAGCAAACTTGATACCCCAATCGAAACACAGGGTCTAACCACGTCATTGTCGCTCAAATTAGATACCAGAGGCAACGTGAAATCTGCAAAGGCTAGTGGTCCAAATGCTGTCGTCAACCAAGCAGTTGAACAAGCTGCACGCGCTGCTAGCCCATTGCCAATTGATTTAGACAATCCTGAAAGTTTTGCAAATTTGACAATCAACGTTACTATTAATTGATTTTGTATAGCCTCTAATCCTATATCATTAATGGTTTTCTACTATCTTAAGGTTCTTGTTTATGAGTTTAAGCAAGTGTCATATATTACGTAATACCTCAACTTTACTGCTATTGCTGTCTTTTTTTCTATTATCTAGCTACTCTGTCGCTGGCACATTACCAGAAAGCCATAATGTCAAAAATGAGTTTATGGATCAAAAAGCCTTGTTTGCCGCTATTACTACTAGAAAAAATGATTTAAGTAATGAGAGTCATGTAACAACAGCTATATTAGAAAAAATTAAACGTAATATTACTCTACCCACTGCTACCCCAGAATCAACAACTACTTTATACTTTAAGTTGGATGAAAAAGGTAATGTGTTATCTGTTAAAGCTCAAGGTACAAATCCTGCTGTAAATCAAGTAGTAAAAAGAGCAGCCTTATCTGCTAGTCCATTACCCATTGGCTTAAATAAACCTGAAAACTTTAAAGACTTGATAATTAAAATTAACGTTCAATAAAAAACACCTAACGTTGTACAGTTAATCTCACTATAAATAATAATTAAGCCTGTATGATGAACCAATTATTTCTATTTTAGGATATTACTTCATGAAGCTATCTACACATTCTATCCTTCGTGCCACTTCAAGCCTGTTGTTAATCACTCCCTTGTTATCAGTGCCTGCTTATGCCGCTGAATCAATGGTGCTTGATATGACTGTTACTGCGCCAAGACAACAAAACCAAGTCGCGTTTGTACCCTTTGCTGGTGATTCTGTGTTGTCACCCATTATCGTCAACGACTTAAGCAAAGAAGGTCTAAAAATTACTAGCCAAAACCTACCGCAGCAGCCACGCAGTAGTAGCGAGCTGGCGGGTACTTTGCCAGTATGGCAAAATTTAGGTATTCCGTACTTAGTAATCGGTAGCACGCGTACCAACCGAGGTAAAATTATCACAGATTATGAAGTGATTGATGTCAAATCGGGGCGAATTCTTGAGGGTAAGCAAACCTCGACAACAAATAAAGATCCTGACAGTATGCGTCGTGCTGGACACGTCATTGCCAATAAAATCTACGCATTGATTACTGGTACGCCAGGTGACTTTTCAGGGCGTATTGCTTATATTGAAGAGACTGGTGCTGGTAAAGAAAAAGTCTCACGTTTAAAAGTGATGGATGCCGATGGCGAAAATGCCAAAACCATTACTGAAGTAACTGGTTCTATCTTTTCACCAACATGGTCGCCAGATGGCAATCGCATTGCTTATTCCTTACAACGCGATAAATCTTATCCCGTTATTTATGTACAAAGTGTGAGCGGTGGCGGTGCAACCCCGTTAACGCCCTTCCCTGGCAGCAATCTCAGTCCATCATTCTCTCCTGATGGCAGCAAGATATTATTCTCTAGCAGCTTTGAAGGTAGCGCAGATATTTATGAGATGAATGCCAGTGGTGGTCAACCTAGAAGGCTTATCAATTGGCCAAGCAGCGAAGTGCAACCAAGTTATGCGCCTGATGGCAAATCCTTTGTTTTTGTATCAGACAAAACTGGATTTAACAAACCACAGATTTATCGTTATGAGTTTGGTTCAGGACGTACGACTAAGGTATCAAGTAGCGGTTATGCCACTAGTCCGCAATTTAGTAACGATGGCTCACAAATTGCCTTTTTAAGTGGTCGCTCAGCGGCGATCATGAATAGCGGCGGCGCTGTTACTACTAACTTGGGCAATACCGGTATCGATGAAGCGCCAAGCTTTTCACCCAGTGGCAGAAATGTAATTTATGCTTCAAAACAAGGCGGCAAAGGTAAATTAACAATTAAATCTTTGAGTAGTGGTCAATCGTTTGACATACCTGTACAAGGCATTGCTCGCTCACCAATTTGGTCATCTAGCCCTAAATAAACCATATTTATCATTATCTTTCTTAATTCATAAAGTCTTGCTCATAAAAAAGCGCCTAATAAATAATTAGGCGCTTTTTTATATTGCGAAGCACGGTTAAATAATTTTGCCACTAGCATGTATTGGACAATTATTGACTAAAGTAGTGAATACTATTAATCATCACTCGGATCACCTGCTGATGGATTGGGATGCCGCAGTTTTGCCACATCTTCAGCAGTCACGGTATCGGTAAAACCATTTAGGTCACTGACCACATATTGAGTAACCGCCGCTATCTGCGCATCGTTCATCATTCCATGGAATGAGGGCATGCCACGAAAGCCATTAATCAAGATATCGATGATGTAATACTTTGATTGCATCTTACTGTTATTCGCCAGTGGCGGATAATAGCCTGCACCGTAAGCACCCTCGCCTTTGTGCATATGACAAGCCGCACAAGAGTCGTGATACAGCTTTTTGCCATCTGTCGTTACAAAGCCATTTGTGCCTTCAAACTTTGCGTCCCATTCAGTAATAATTGGGTCGTCTTCCATATTGGGCAATGAGCTGTCGTCTACAATATTGATAGCAGGTGCAGTAAGCTCCTCACGGCTCATATAAACGCCGCCCCACGCATCCGTATTTCGGCTTGCTTGATAGTCATTGGTTGTTAGGGAATCCTGATCTTGTACACTGGAAACCGTCACTTCATCATCTGACTGTTGACTACAGCCCAACAGTGCTGTACTGCTGATCCCACTCAGCAGCACTACCGTCAGCAGTTTGAGTGTCATGTTTTTCATGACTTTTTTCTTCAAGATTGCTTTCTCCACGATTGCCTTCTTCACAATTGCATTGTCCATGATAGCCTCTGAATCTTATAGTTATTTATATAACCCAAGCGTTATTAAACCAGCATTTTTGCTTTTTTATGTAGGCGCTTTGCGGCATCCATACCAGATAAAATAGCGCCTTCTTGCCATGCTGGAATGTGTGAGCAATGCTCGCCTGTCAGCACAATACGATTATCAATACTGCACAAGGTGTCGTAATGCTGACGACGGGTCGACTCATTCCAAATACCGTAACAGCCGAGCGTCCATGGGATGCGGTGCCAGACAACTGATGTCCCTGCGCGGAATTCTTTTGGATACTGAGGATGGATGTATTTACCATAAGCAAGCGCAACATTAATACGTTCTTGCGGCGTTAAGCTATTAAACTTATAAGACGTCGGACCATAACCATACGCACCGAGTAGCACGCCCGTACCATCTTTAAACATATTTTGTGACGGGTAGGCAATCTGAGCAATGGGCATGTCGGTATAAGTCAGACCACCAAATATCCATTCATCTTCTTCCCAAAAGCGGCGGTTGAACTCTAGACCGACTTTATAAGAGGTCTCATAAGGCACGGCGGCCATCGCCTGCTTCATTGGTTTGGAGACATTGATATCCATCTGCGTTAATACAGTTAATGGAATATTGCACACGCACCAGTCTGCACGAATGGTCTTGGTGGCACCATCTGGGCTGTTGCTGTCTACATAATCGACAGTGACGCCACTGTCATCTTGATGAATTTTAATAACCTTTGCATTAAACTCAATCATATCGCGGCATTCACGGGTGAACGCATCACCAATTTTCCCCATACCACCTACTGGCTGAAACATCGTCGGTTGATGACCATAAGTCATATGGTTGCCATAAATATCTGCCCACATACCTGAATCTAGTATCTCACTAATCGGCAAAGGTTTTGATGGCGTCGCATCAGGCATCAAGCCACCACCTGGAAACACACTAAAGCCGCGATGTTTACTGGTCTCATTACTGGCGCGGTAACGATAATCTTTATCCAGCACCCCCCAGCCTTTTAAACCTTCTAATAGCTTTTCTTTGTCCTCAGTATTGACCGAGCGATCAAGACCACCGACGTTAACTGATTTCGATAGCAGCTCGGCGACATGACCTTGGATATCGTTTTTCACATCACCCAAACGCTGCGGCACGCCGTCGAAATGAGTACTGCGATGCAAATAAGCACGATCATTGGTTTGAATAAAGGGCTGCATTTCAACGCCAAACTGTTTGCAATAATGGAAGACGGCATAATGATGGCTTGGCAGACGCCACGGTCCACCATTAAAATAATTGCCCTCTTCAAAATCACAAGTGACTTCTTCGCCGCCAAGCTCGGTATATTTGTCCCCACTGTTCAATGTCCAGCTACGACCGCCGCCACGATTTTGATATTCGAGCACTTTGACATCGTAACCCGCTTTACGTAACTCATAAGCTGCAGTCAGCCCGCCAAGACCCGCACCAAGAATGACGACACTAGCGCCAGGAGGTGCACCTTTAAGATCCATGGTCTCTTTAAAACTCGACTCTGACGCAAATCCTAATGTCGTCATCGCCTGATACATCGCAGTCGCGCCCGCTGTTTTACCAATCATCGAGAGCAGTTGGCGCCGCGTTGGTGATTGAAGTATGTCTTTCATAATAATGTCCTTAAAGTAGACGTTCCTGCAAGACGGTAGGCATATGTATTATTAATCAGCTCGACTTAGTTCTACGTCTGTTTTTCGAGCTGTTGTGCCTTACCATGTTGCCTGTAGATCTTGTCCTATAATAAATATGTGAATCGTCTTTATAGAATCAATGAATTAACGACGGCGCCTAGACCGCAAGATGGCTCGTATAATAAACACAATGATAATAATGGCCACGATGATACCGATTACTGCCAGTAAGCCCGCGTATTTGATTAAGAAGGGCTTGTCAGTACCTGTCGTTGCGATACGGTCAACATCACTAGCACTCACCTCACTACTGTTGAGACCACCAAAATTCACACGCACATAATTGGTAATACCAGCGATTTGCTCGCTATTTAGCTCATCTGAGAACCCTGGCATGATAGGTGATGTGTTAGTCGCACCTTCTACCCCATGAAGGATCATATTGACCAGCGCATCAGGTTTCTCACGGCGAATACTGCTGAGTCCAACGATAGGGGCGTAACGCGCATCAGGCTGACCATAACCATCAACGCCGTGACAGCTACCACAGGCTGCCAAATATAGCGATTCTGGTGAATTGCTGCCATTACTCACCTGTGCTTTGGCTTGGGCTAAATAATCTTTTTGCGCCAGTAAATCATGAGTGATAGATTCGCTAATGGGTGTTGGTAAACGCGAGACATCAACGGCTGCGACCTTATCATCTGTTTGGATAGCAGGCACCGCTTTTAGATAAGAAGCAATGGCATTCAAATCTTCATTTTTTAAGTAGCGCGTACTATGTGCAACCGCCTCGCCCATAGGACCACCCGCATAGGCACGCTGGTCAAGCTCACCAGTACGCAGATAAGTGACGATATCTTGTTCACTCCAACTACCGATACCGCTCGAATCGTCAGGCGTGATATTTGGTGCATGCCAATGACCAAGCTGAGCACCTGATAGATACATTTTTTTATCGAAACCCATAGTACTATTACGCGGGGTATGGCAAGTACCACAGTGCTCTAAGTTATTGACAATATATTCACCACGTTGCTGCGTCTCAGTGAGACCATCACGGTTTTCAGTAGACGGGACATTAAGAAAATTCCAGCCAATCATTAAGCTGCGAATGTTAAAGGGAAACGGCAGGTCAGTTTTATATTTTGGTGCTTCATCGACAGCAGGTACGGTTTGCAGATAAGCAAACAACGCACTGATATCTTCTTCTTTCATGCCACTATAAGAAGGATATGGCATGGCAGGGTAAAGCATATGGCTTGGCGTACGACCTTTTTGCAACGCGTTCTTTAGGTCCGCTTCGGTATAATCACCGATACCATAACGTTTAGACGGGGTAATATTGGTTGAATAGATATCTCCCATCGGCGTTTCGATCGCTGTACCGCCAGTATAATCTTCGCCATGACATGCCATGCAATCGGCTGCACGGGCAATGTAAGCACCGCGATTGACAAGCTCACTATTGGCTGGACTAATATTAGGTAAACTGGCATTAGGCAAGCTAGCATTAGGCAAGCTAGCATTCGCTAGGCTGGTATTGACGACGCTTGCGCCTTCAGCCATCGCAGCGCTGGAGGTCATACCAATGACGAGCATCGATAACATCACAGAAAGTGGCTTCATAATATCCTCATATAGCTGGCACCTAGGGTGTTGTAATTATTATTAGGATGAATGATTGAGATGAAACATTTAGTATTGAGCAAGCCTTAATGAGTGACGACTTGTTATACTCAATTGATAGTCCATTAAATGAGGTAGCAAATCATCCAGTAAATGCTTAATACAGTAGCGTGGTAAAAGTAATTTCATAAGCGTAGTTACTAAGCATAGTTACTAAATGATGTCTACTCACTCTACTAATGTAAGACTATTTCGCTACTATTACTTAATGAGTAACGTATTGGTCTCAAATTTTTACAAAACGTAAAGAACCGCATTGTCATTATCAGTTTTTGATAACGTAATATGTTTTTTTATATTGTAATAATAGGTCATTTAAATAATACCTTTAAAATCAGTAACTAAAGTTCTATTTTTTTGGTGCATATCTTTTATAAAAAACCTATCATTGTAGATAGCTGTCAAAAATTTGCTTCATTTTTTGTCATCATCGATTTTAGTTGTACATAATAGATACATAGACTTAAGTTAGCACTCGCTTTTTTATCAGTCATATTTTTATAATGCTATGAAACAAGCTATTGCAACGCACCATATTTTGTTTATGATAGGCGCTATTTCCACATTGCCGATCGCCGCCTGAGACACCACTATGAAGTTACCGATTCTTGCTTATATACTTACATCAGCCCTGTTAATGACAGGCTGCCAATCATTTCAATTTGTCGACAGCCCTATCCCTGTGAATACCACCCCTACCAATAATATCTTGGTCAAAAATACGCTTGCTACCACTGTGCAGGTTCAAAATAATACCAGTACAAAAAATCAAAAATAGTGCCATCACACTCATAAAATAAGCAAAAAAAAAGGCAGATATCGGTTTGATATCTGCCTTTAATGTTTAATAAATTACCTTAAATGATTCAATAGCCATTCATTTCAAGGGCGTGCCGCTGGCTGATGTTTGACAATTGTCTTGGCCAAATGATCGCCGAACCAAATAGCTGTATCAATATCTCCCCGTCCTGGCGTTTCCTCAGGGGGACCATCAAGCGACTGGGTCATCAAGCCCAAAAAGCTAGATAAACGGTTTAAATCGTGAGCCTCATGACCTGTCGGCATCAGCGGTAATCCAATCCAGTTCATACCATGCTGCATCGCATACAAAGAAATCTGCTGCAATACCGCCAGCTTATCACCACTCAGCCCACCAGAGTTGGCAAAAGCGGCTGCCCACTTGCCTTCCCATTTACGATGATACCAGCGCTTTGAGGTTTCATCCATAAAAGTCTTAAATTCAGCAGTGACACTACCCATATATACGGCACTACCGAAAACCAGCAAATCCGCCTGATCCAAATAATCCCAGTCAACCTTGTGGACATCAACGGCTTTGGCCTGTGCTGCTGGCAATTGCTGATGCGCCCCTTTAACGATCGCTTCAGCGACGCGCTTGGTATGACCGTAGTTGCTATGATAAATAACAGCAATAGATACAGTCGGTATGCTATCAGTAGTGGACGATTTGGCAGGTGTATTCATACAAACTCTAATAATGGCTATAAATGGTTAAATAAAAACAATATAAGTTCAACAGTTAATTGCGCGCAACAGCAAATAGCGTAATCCTACGCAGCGCCACGTACAATGACCAGCGCCATTCGACCTGTAGCAGGCTGTTGCAAATGCGTTTGACGCCGATAAGAATAATAGTGGTCATCAGTATAACTACAGCTGCTAGATAAGGTGTCATCTACTATAACGCCCGCCGCACTAAGCTGATCCGCTGCCAACTTTGGTAAGTTTATCTTGATTTTTCTCGTGTCAACTGTGTTACAGCTTGACAGCTTATCAACCGTATCCTGTACATGTTGATTATTGCTATCGCCTTTAATAGTAGCCACAGAATCTATGACATATAACGAATCAAAATGTTCAATACTGGCTGTGTTCAATAACTTATTTTCTGTGCAACCTTTCAATAATTGATTGCGAACTTGAGCGCCAACTTCATAGCTGTCTTGACTGATACAAACACCAATCCAAGCTTTGATTTGTCCCGATTGCGTAAAGCATTGCACAGTCGCTTGAATAATCCCGCAAGCCAGACCTTGCCAACCCGCGTGAATCGCTGCTATTTGACCACTAGCTGGCTGATATAAGACTATCGGTACGCAGTCAGCCGTCATTATCGCAAGCCCAAGCCCTTGTTGCCGACTGACCATCGCGTCAGCAGACATTGGCGTCATACCTAGCGCCGTGCCATCAACATCATGAATTTGCTTACCATGAACTTGGTTAACCCAGTGTAAGCGTTTGATGGGTACGTGTTGGCATGTCGACGATAAGGGTGCAAGCTGCTCATTGATGGCAGATAATAAACGCATGCGATTGCTCAGTACTTTTGCAGCATCATCATTGACATGCAAACCTAAATTTAGCTCACCATAATTCGCTTGATGTTGCTGTCGTACCAGCTGTTCTGTAGGCTGGTCTTGTGATTCAACATCATCGCTTGAAAAGGCAGCCGTTTGAAAAACAGCCACATCATCAATCTGTGCAAGCAATGTCATAGGAAACTGACGAGTCATGGCTGATTTACCGTCTTAATGAGTCATTTTTATGTCACGGATCGCTATTTACTACTAGGCTCTGTTTTTTACAAGCGACTTTACGCTCTCGCCTACAAGGAGCGGTCTACTCGTCATCATAGCCATCACTTAGCACAGCCATTAACTGCTGCATATCTTCAGGCAGTGGTGTGGTGACTTCGATATCTTCACCAGTCGTTGGATGCACGAAACCCAGTGTGTAGGCATGCAAGGCTTGACGTGGAAAATTATTAATCGCTTGACGCTGGGCTTCTGTCAGTCCTGCCCGCAATTGACGACGACCACCATAGACACGATCACCCACTATCGGATAAGTAACATGACTTAAATGCACACGAATTTGGTGCGTACGTCCCGTTTCAAGACCTACATCCAACAAGCAATAATTGCCGTTAAGCGCGGTCACATTCAGTAAATGTGTCACAGCTTCACGTCCTGCCGTCATTACCGTCATTTTAGTACGCTGATTACGGTGACGACCGATTGGGGCGTCAATACGGCGATGGCGCGATAGACTCGCTGCATCCCCTGCTACCACACATTGATAGTGACGATAGACCGACTTGTCCTTTAGTTGCTCCATCAGCGCAAGCTGTGCTGGCTTGGTTTTACCAATCAACAATAGCCCTGAGGTATCTTTATCAATACGGTGCACCAGACCTGCACGCGGCAGATGGTGCTGCTGCGGATAGTGATACAGCAGTGCATTGACCAAGGTGCCGGTTTGGTTACCCGCACCAGGATGCACTACCATGCCAACAGGTTTATTGATGACCAATACGTCATCATCTTCATAGACCACATCGATGTCTATATTTTCTGGTTGATCTTCACTATGCTGCTCTAATGTGGTGGTTAACTGCAGCACATCACCCGCTCTGACACGAATTTTCGGTTTTTGCACGCCATCGTTATACAGCAGGCTGCCATCACTGATCCAACCTTGTAATTGAACACGTGAGAAATCGGTAAATATTTTTGAAGCCAATTTATCAATACGTAAACCAGCTTCGTCTTCTATAACCGTATGCGTCATATTAATAATTACTGGCACCACTTGACCGGCGGCTGACGCTTCATCATCGTCGCTATCATCAATGTCGTCAGCATCTTCATCGCTGCTATCTATCATATCGTCGTCAAGCTCATCACTATCTTTTAACATAGCTTCTTCTGACACAGCGTCTTCTAAAACATGATCGCTATGGCTTTGCTCATCAAGCATCGACTGATTATCGTCAGGTAATTCACTATTATTTAAAACGTCATTTGGCATCGGTGACTCTTGTGCTGATGAATCAGTCTGTCGTGATTGATTCGGTGGTAAATGGGTAGTCATAGCATTATTATTCATAGCAGATTTATATATGGCAAAGCGCCTGACATGGTTTTGAAAGGTAGCTTTTGAGAAATTTCTAATAAAGTGTTAAGCGTAACGCTATAAAAAACAAAAGGCCATTCGCTATCAATCGCTTATCATAAAAGCGATCGTCGTCGAAAAAAGCGGAGGCAATACCATGCTAGTGTAGCATGCCAAGCGCCTAAGCCCTATAGAAGCTGTGTGTTATCTGTCATTTTTTGATTATACCGCAGCGAGCGTCAGCGCCGTACTTAACTCTCTAAAATATGACATTGCTGTAATTTACTGTATATTTATCAGTGTCAGCGACATTCGATATCGCTCGTGACAGCAGCTCATGTTAAAATGTCAAACTGACATGCGTTGGTGTACAGCTCATTGCGAGCAGCAGCATATCGCACCTGTGTTGCAGTAGACTAATAACTGTACGATACTGACTCAAATTCGATGAGCACGATTGGATTAAGTACAATATAGATGGCGAAAAAATAGACGAAGCAAACGTTATTCTATAAAGTATAGCCATATTTTGCTGTATGCTATGCCACTGTACGCTTATCGAATTTTTATTAAAAGCATTTGGTTTGATATAAACCCTATGCCATCAAGCGTTTTTTAATAACGATAACTGGTATGTCCGATGATTGACATAGTAGATGACAGACCACTATTGATGCCTACGCATCGTTTTTTATCATTAACCTAATATCTAGTATGATAGCGTCGCTGCTATTATACGTCTTGTGTCGGAGAAGAAGTATGCAAGCTGTTGGCAATACGTTTATCAAACTGTCCTCAATAACCCTACTTGCGCTAAGCGTAAACTTAGTGGGCTGTCAGACTTTCAAAAACCTGACTGGCGGTAAAGACGTCGATGCAGTAGAAACTGCCGAAAAATCAGAGCAGAACTATTATAACGACGCCATTACCCAGATTGATAAAGGCCGCTATACACAAGCCATCGAAGATTTGACCAATCTGCGCACTTTTTATCCTACTGGACAATACGCTGAGCAAGCATTACTCGACATGATGTACGCACAATATGCCAGTGGTAAGTATGAAATGGCAGCTGCCAGCGCTGAGCAATTCATTAACCTATATCCTTCTAATCCGCAAGTCAGCTACGCTTACTATGTGCGCGGCGTCGCCAATATGCAAGGCTCATCAGAAGGCCTGAAACTGTTTAAGCTCAATCAAGCTGAGCGTGATACCGCCTATTTACGTATTGCCTTCGCTAACTTTCAAGAGCTTATTAACAAGTACCCTAACAGCCCTTACGCGCCAGATGCCGCTCAGCGCATGACTTTCATTTACAATCAGTTTGCTGAAAGTGAGATGAGTGCAGCCAACTGGTATATCGAGCGCGAAGCTTATGTCGCTGCTGTTAACCGTGCCAAATGGGTGTTTCAATACTATCCACTTAGTGAATCCATCCCAGACGCAATCGCGGTCTTAGCTTATAGCTATGATAAATTGGGTATGTCTGATTTGGCAGCAGAATACAAAACTCTATTGCAGATTAATTATCCCAACATGTTAAGTGCCGATGGACGCGTTAAACTCGACACCAAACGTGAGCGTTCTTTCATCAACAAATTGACTTTTGGACAGTTAAGTCGTTTTAACAAAGATACTTCATCAGTTGCGACAGGCGACTATAACGGCGCGACCAAAACTCAGGTTATTCGTAACGCCAGTCAATTAAGACTGCCAAGCGATAATGCAGCAGCCAGTGCAGCGCAAGGTACTTCACCTGTGCGCGCTAATACTGGCATCAATGTCGGCTTAGGTCTGCCTGAAGCATCCGCTGAGCGCATTACTAGCCAATCGAGCACTGGCTCTACGGCAAGAGAAGCCAATGTCGATCCGCAAAACACCAATCCTGTACGCCGTACGACATTGCCTGTTCAAGGGATTGATATCCTGCCAGCAGATGTCGATATGAATGATGAATAAATGCGCTAAATTTGAGGCAACGTCTCTCTTTTAATTAAGAGAACGTCTCTTCTTTTTAGTACATCAACGCACATCATGAAAAAAATAAGGTCAACAACAGAGTTGGCCTTATTTTTTCTGTTTCTGTTTCATTATCTATGCCCAATATTGTTTGTGCCCAATATTGCCTATGCTTAAGATAATACACCTATGGTAAACTGTTTTTTGCATGAGTATTCCAAATCACATTCTCGACCAATTAAATAGCCAAGCTGACTTAATCAGTATCATTGGGCGTCATACGACGCTTAAACGTGCTGGTAGTGAGTTTAAAGGCTGCTGTCCATTTCATGGCGAAAAGTCGCCCTCTTTTTATGTCAATCCACAAAAAAACATCTATCACTGCTTTGGCTGTAGCGTCGGCGGTAATGCCATCAGTTTTTTACGCGATTATGAAAACTTAACTTTTATTGAAGCGGTTAATGAGCTATCAAAGCAGACGGGTATCGAAGTTCCAAAAGAAGAACAACAAAACGTCAGCTATCAGCGCCGTGCACCAAAACCGATTGCACCACCGTCAATACCTAGTCCGACTATCGACGCTAAAAGTCCTGCTCAAACAATTGATGTACCTTCTATTAACGCTACTTCGGCTATTCAGCAACAAAACCAGTACGGCGATACCGATCAACCCGTTTATCACGATAGTAGCAACGGCTACGATGAGTATCCACCGCTAAATGCTTACGACTCAGCGTCTTATCCAGAAGATTCTTATGGCACAGACTACCAAGATGATAATAGCTATCCGCCAGCATGGTTGACAGGTGGCGATACTGACGCTGCGGCATTGTACGATGATCATAGCGTTTCCGATAAAGACGGTAACCTGTATGAGCTGTTAGAGCAAATCCAGCAGTTTTATCAGCATAATCTCACCATTCATCCGCATGCTAAGCACTATTTTTTATCGCGTGGTATTACAGAAGACATCTTTGAGACCTTTGGCTTAGGCTATGCGCCCTTTGGGTGGCAGCATCTTGAGCATCAGTTTCCACAAGATATTGAAGGCTTAAAGGCGCTTGGTTTGGTGCGCCAATCAGAGTCAGGGCGCGATTATGATCTACTCCGTGATCGGGTCATTTTCCCGATTCGAGACAATCAAGGACGCACCATTGGTTTTGGTGGGCGGGCGCTCGATGATGAAGTCAAACCTAAATATATCAACTCATCTGACTCGCCCGTTTTTCATAAACAGCATGTGCTGTATGGCTATTACGAATCACGCCAACAACGTGCCGACAGCTGGCTAGTGGTCGAAGGCTATATGGATGTGATTGCCCTCTATCAAGCGGGTATTTATGGTGCTATCGCTTCGATGGGTACGGCGATCAATGAAAGCCAAATCTCGCGGCTATTGACACTCAATCCAACGCTAACTTTAAGCTTTGATGGCGATAGCGCAGGACAAAAAGCGGCTTGGCGTACCCTTGAAGTGGCTTTGCCAGTACTGGCCGATGATAAAGAACTGCGGTTTTTAACCTTACCTAATAATCATGATCCTGATACTTTTATTAAAAGTCAGGGCGGCGATGCCATGCGTGAGCAAATCGCGAATGCCATGCCATTGTCACAGTATATTTTTGCCTATTTAAGCGAGCGTTACGATTTAACCTTGGCAGAAGGCAAAGCCAAGCTCATGTCGCAAGTGCGCGCTCTGACCACTGCCTTGCCTAAAGGCAGTAGCTTTCGCTATTTGCTGAACAATGACGTCTATCAGAAGCTGGGTGGTAAACGTAGCCAAAATATCGAAGCCAAAGATGCGCTGCTAGATTTTGATGGTGACATGACCATCAGTCAGCAATTGCAACTTTGTTTTTTGTTTCAGCCACGCGCCTTAATTGAAGACCCTATCGAAGCCATTTGGCAGCAGGCAGGTATTAATGATTTACAGCTGCCAGCACACATCAAGCAAAAGGCCGCGCCTGACATCTTGCGTCCGCTTGCTTGGGAAGATTTGCAAGATATCGCCTTGCTGGATATCGTTAGCACCATCAAACGCTGCCTGAATCATTTACCCACAGATGCCAACGCCGCCGCACACTTTATATTGTCTAATGTCAAACCAATCACCCAAGAAACACTTAGCCGTAGCTGGGGCGGATTTTATAAGACATTAATTGGCAGAAATATTTTGAGCTTGGATGAGTTGATCGAAAACTTGGTGATGCAGTTGCTCAAGTTACATCTGCAAAAAAAGATGCAAGAGCTCATCAAAAATCCTGATCATATCAAGCTGGCGATTGTCCGTAAGCAGTCGCAATTATTAAATGATTGGTTACGCGCGCAGCAAGCTGAGCAGTCAGCGCAGATGGTTACCGTCAAATCTTAATGTTTGCCATTATTTTTGCTAAAAAATCTCCAACCCTTTAAAAGTATAGCGGCTGCCCCCACTACTAATGATTATGCCCAATAGCATGTATTGCTATTTAATCATTCAACTGACAGCAAATAATCAGTAAAAAACGGTCGGTAGATATCACTACCTCGTGCTTGATTACGCTGGTGTGTGTTAAACTATGTCGCTATATATTTATAGCCCGACTTAATAGATGGCGATAAATCCGCCTCATTAAGCACAAATTTTAGATATTATTTTGAAGTATCCGTTTTTAGGTACCGTTATTTTTATATATTATTTTTTAGATAATGTTATCTTGAAGACTTTTTAGCGTTACTAATTTCTAGCAGTTTTTTAGCATTGTAATTGTAGTATTTTGAGCCTTTATTCATATCAACTCATTTTTGATATTATTGACAACCTCTACGCCATATTTTGATGAATCGATTGATTATATCAACGCACTGAGCGAGCGATAGCGCGTCACAATATAAAAATGTCCGATGCAAGTAAGCGAGTATTTATGAACGATAAGTCAGTTTCTAAGTCCACATCTCAACTGGCCACCTTAATCCAAATGGGTAAAGAGCAAGGGTATCTCACCTATGCTGAGGTGAATGACCAACTGCCCGACTCTATTACCGAAAGCGATCAGATCGAAGATATTGTGCAAATGCTGACCGACGTTGGTATCAAAATCTTTGAATCTGCGCCTGATGCCGATGATATCTTGATGAACGACGATTCAAGCGATGATGACATGGCAGCGGATGAGGCAGCGGCGGTATTGGCCTCTGTTGAGACTGAGCCGGGTCGCACCACTGACCCTGTGCGTATGTATATGCGTGAAATGGGTACGGTTGATCTATTGACCCGTGAAGGTGAGATCGCCATTGCCAAACGTATCGAAGAAGGTATTCGTGACGTACAGCATGCGATGTCTTACTGGCCGGGTACCGTACAGTTCGTCCTTGATGAGTATCAAAAAGTACAAGATGGCGAAAAAAAGCTTTCTGACGTCATTACTGGCTTTTTAGATCCTGAGACCGAAGCAGACAAAATCGCTGCCCAAGAAGCAAAAGAGGCAGCAAAAGAAGAACGTGAACGCATCAAAGAAGAAAAAGAAAATCCACCTGTGATCAAAGCAAAAGCCAAAGCAGCGGCGCTTGATGATGAGGACGAGGATGAAGACGACGTTGAAGAGGAAGCTGAAGAAGAAACCAGCGGTATCGATCCTGAAGAAGTACGTCTGCGTCTAGAAGAAATCGAACACTTATTTATTAAAGCCAAGCAAGCCTTGCTAGATTATGGCCGTGGTAGCACAGAAGCAGATACTGCTTATGCTCTACTTGCCGAACGCTTTATGATGCTAAAGCTGAACAATCGCTTGTCAGACCAAGTGATGGCTATCATGCATGACGTCTATGACGACGTGCGTAAGCAAGAGCGTCAAATCATGCGTTTGGTCATTCGCCGTGGTCGTATGCCGCGCGAAGAATTCCGTAAGACTTTCCCTAGCAACGAGACCAATGTTGATTGGTTGATTGAACGTATTAAAGGTAAGCCTGCGTTTGCTGGTACGCTAGAAAAAGTCACTGATGATGTTATTTTATTGCAACGTCGCATTCGTGACTACGAGCAACAGCTCGACATGAAAATCCACGATATGAAAGACGTGGCACGCCGTATGGCAGTCGGTGAAGCAAAAGCTCGCCGCGCCAAAAAAGAAATGGTCGAAGCTAACCTGCGTTTGGTTATTTCTATCGCGAAGAAATATACCAACCGTGGTTTACAGTTCTTGGATCTAATCCAAGAAGGTAACATCGGTCTGATGAAAGCGGTTGATAAATTTGAATACCGCCGTGGTTATAAGTTCTCGACCTATGCAACATGGTGGATTCGTCAGGCAATTACCCGCTCTATCGCTGACCAAGCGCGTACCATTCGTATTCCTGTACACATGATCGAGACGATTAATAAAATAAACCGTGTCTCACGTCAGTTGCTACAAGAAATGGGACGCGAGCCAACGCCTGAGGAGTTAGGTGAACGCTTAGAGATGGACGAAGTTAAAGTCCGTAAAGTACTGAAAATCGCCAAAGAGCCTATCTCTATGGAAACGCCAATCGGTGATGATGAAGACTCACATCTAGGTGATTTCATCGAAGATGGTACTATCTCAAGCCCTGTTGATGATGCGACCGCAGCTGGTCTGCGTGAAGCGACTCGTGATGTATTGGGCAATCTGACTGAGCGTGAAGCACGCGTACTAAAAATGCGCTTTGGTATCGACATGCCAACTGACCATACCTTGGAAGAAGTAGGTAAGCAGTTTGACGTAACACGTGAGCGTATTCGTCAGATTGAGGCAAAAGCACTGCGTAAATTGCGTCATCCGTCACGCTCTGAGCATCTGCGTTCGTTCTTAGAGAATGATTAATCATAAAGCAAACTAAGCACCAATAAAAAAGCCGAGTTTATCTCGGCTTTTTTGGGTCATCGATTTGATGGCTCGAGTGCTATAACTACATGTCTTCATCAAGGAATACAAGAACGAGCTTGCAATGGCACTATACAATATATATGATTCGTATACATTTCATATACTAGGTAAAATAATGGGTATTGTTAAGATTGATGATGCGCTACACGAAGAGCTTCGTAAAGCCAGTGCGGTAATGGTACGTTCGATTAACGCGCAGGCAGAGTATTGGATAAAGATAGGTATGTTGGCCGAGGCCAATCCTCACGCATCTTATACCGATATCATCAGCGAGCAGTTAAAACGAGCAGATGTTAATATAGGAAATCTTATCGATGGCTAAAATCGCGCTAAAAACACCTGAAGAATTGGCCATCATGCGCGAGTCTGGACGCTTATTGGCATCGGTTTTTGCTTACCTAGATACGCACATGGTCGCTGGCATCTCCACAATGACTGTCAATGATTTAGTCGAGCGCTATATTGTGGATGTTTTGCAGGCGCGACCTGCCAGCAAAGGTCAATACGGCTACCAATACGTGCTCAATACTTCTGTCAATCAAGTGGTTTGTCATGGTGTACCCTCAAGCAATCAAGTCCTAAAATCAGGCGACATCATCAATGTAGACATTACTTTAGAAAAAGGCAGCTTTATTGCCGATTCTAGCAAAATGTATATGATTGGCGATGTGATGCCCTTAACAAAACGCCTCGTCGATAACACTTATGAGGCCATGTGGGCAGGTATCCGTGTGGTCAAGCCGGGCGCAACGCTCGGCGATGTTGGGCATGCCATTCAAAGCCATGCCGAACAGCACGGTTACTCTGTCGTTAGAGAATACTGCGGGCATGGTATCGGTCGCGAAATGCACGAACAGCCTGAAGTTTTACATTATGGTCGCGCTGGTGCAGGCTTGGTTCTAGAACAAGGCATGACCTTTACTATTGAGCCAATGATTAATCAAGGCAAAGCCAAAGTAAAAATGAAAAAAGACGGCTGGACGGTGGTGACTGCAGACAAAAAGCTTTCTGCCCAATGGGAGCATACCATCGCGGTGACTGCCGATGGTTATGAAGTGCTGACGCTGCGTGAAGAAGAGACCCTTTAAAGCGTGCTTACCGTTCCCCTTGCTGCTGCGCAATACAAAAGTGATTTGAGTATTTAAGTATCATCTTATTATTGCCATATTGGTAACTACTGATATGATAGGTCGCGATGATTTGAGTATACGCTGATTGATACCTCTGTCATCGCTTTTTTATACATGCCATCGATAGGAAACCGACATGATTGTCCGGCAAACCCCAAACGCCCTCAAGATACTTTTTACCCTGCACGGCTCTGTCATTCCAAAAATTTATCCGCAAATTTTGCTGATCGCGCTTCTCAGCACACTTATAACAATTATTCAGCACTGGCTTCCTGACTCTTTTCCTTATTATGGTATGGCTCCTTTTACCTTGCTAGGAATCGCGTTGTCGCTATTTCTTGGATTTCGCAACAATGCCAGTTATCAACGCTGGTGGGAAGCTCGAGGGCTTTGGGGTCAGTTGGTATATGATGCGCGTAGCTTAACCCGTCAAGTGCTTTCTTTTATAGATACTGATACCGAGAATGGGCACGAGACTGGGCGAACGATGGTTTACCTGACCATTGCTTTTGCGCATGCTGTGCGCCATCGCCTGCGCGGCTCGTCACCTTGGCATGATGTCGAGCCTTTTGTCGCATCGAAACACCATGATAGTATGCGCCAAGCGCGCAACCTACCTGATTACATCATGCGCCTCATGGGTAAGCAGCTCGGCGACATTCGGCGTCAAGGACTGGTGTCAGAGCAAGTCATACAGAACATGGACGAGCGCCTGACGTCTATGACCATTGTATTGGCGGCCTGCGAGCGCATTCATAATACACCGCTGCCGTTTGCTTATATGCTGCTGGTCCATCGCACGACCTATCTGTATTGCATCATGTTGCCTTTTGGCTTGGTGGCCTCGCTCGGTTGGGTGACCCCACTGATTTGTGCCGTGATCGCTTATACCTTTTTTGGTTTGGATGCCCTCAGTGAAGAGCTAGAAGAGCCTTTCGGCTTAGCCGCCAACAAACTACCCCTGACTGCATTGTCGCGTACTATCGAGATTAATCTGCGAGAAGCACTAGAAGAGGCAGATATTCCGCCTGAGATCACTCCTATCAATGGCTATTTGCCATAGCCTCTTAGCTGAATGATTATAAAGCATAAATTAATCAATGCTAAATGAGACAGTGTCCCATAAACATGTTGCCTTAATTTATAAGATATTTTTTAATATCCTACCGTCGGGTAGCTAAATAATATAGGCAATCGTAGAGCGTTTATGAATAAAAAATACATTTGAAAATAGTGATTTCTTTCACCATTCTCGTGGTACTTGATCAGCTTAATAAAAGGTAAAAACTTGCCTATTTACGCTTGTAAGACAACCTTTATTCATGGTTTTTTGCGCATCACTTGCTAATGATAACTGAATTCGTCTACCATAGAGCCGATTGCTTAAGTACGAGCAGTTTAAACTTATATAAACTTTATATTTATTTCTGAAAAATAAACCTTGTCGGGGTGCTTTGATTTTTGATGCTTTAACTACAATTCAAAATCATGGCTGAGAGTTACCCGCGAACCTGATGCAGTTAGCACTGACGTAGGAAACAAGCGTGACATTTTATAGCACACCTCTTAAGCATACATTGCTAAGCAAGCCTTGCCAGTTTATTCATATAATCTGGTAAGGTTTTTTTGTGCCTGCTCACTGATCACCTCCTACTCTTTGCTTACTCGCATTTTATAACAGTAAGTGAACACTATGAACTACCAAACATTACGCCACCATTGCCCCACATGGGATGACTACATTCAGCATGATTTTGTCAAACAGCTAACAGCAGGTACGCTCGCCCCTGACAGCTTTCGTCACTATCTTGTGCAAGACTATTTATATCTTATTCACTATACCCGTGTGATGGCGTTGAGCGTGTATAGGAGTGATACGCTGGCACAAATGCGAGTCGGTCAAGCAGGCATCAATGCCATGCTAGATATGGAAATTGGCATGTATCTCGATTTATGTCATGAGTGGGACATCCCACTTAAAGAAGTAGAAAGCGCTTCTGAATCTGCCGTGACTATTGCCTATAGCCGCTACCTATTGGACGCTGCCATGTCAGGCTCATTAGCTGAGCTTTATGCGGCAATTGCTCCTTGTTTGATGGGCTATGGCGAAATTGGCAAACGCATTAAAGAACAAGGTTTTGTCGCGGACAATCCTTACCAGCCATGGATTGATGTCTTTGCCAGTGACGAATTTCAAGCGATTACCGCGCAGAATGAAGCGCAGATTAATACGCTACTAGCACAGGCTAACCCCGCTCAGGCAGACAAATTCCAACAGTTATTTAATACTGCTTCACGTATGGAAGTGAATTTTTGGCAACAAGCGCTTGATCTGTCCTAGCCCTATGCAAAGTGCTAGCTTTATGGCAAATACTTTTATATACCATATTTATTATAAATAAAATTTAACTTAACCCTAAACATAATAATGGACACACTCAAGGAGAAACATCATGGCAGCATTTGATGAACATGCAAGCGCGTATGACAGCTGGTTTTTTGACAACCAAAACTTACTGACCAGTGAGCTAAAGCTGGTCGCGCATTTCTTAGATAAGGATAGTGAGATATTGTCTATCGGCTGCGGTAGTGGACTGTTTGAGTCACTATTGGCGCAGGATTATGATATCCATATCAGGCACGGCATTGAGCCTTCTAAAGACATGGCTGAAATCGCTAAAAAGCGCGGCTTACAAGTGGATATTAGTCCTGCCGAGACTTGCGATATTGAGCCAAATAAGTTTGATATCATCATGTTTAACGGCAGTGTCAGCTACATCAACGATTTGGATATCTGTATTAAAAAGGCATTTGATGCCTTAAAAACCGGCGGCAAATTGATTGTTATCGATGTGCCAAAAGAAAGCGGTTTTGCCAGCTTATATAATTTGGCCAGCTCATTAAATACTTGGGAGCATCCGCTACTTGCGCATATCTCTCCTGCTGATCCCTATCCTATTGAGCTGGTTAAATCAGCAAATTGGCGCACCTCTGATGAAAAAATCGCGCTGATGCAAGCCAATGGTTTCGTCGATTTTGAGTATGCGCAGACCTTACTGACCCATCCTATGTATGCCAATGACAAGGTGCAAGAAGTCATCGAAGGCTATGACCGTGGGGATTATGTCGCTGTTTGTGCTTATAAAAAATGAGCTGATATGTGTATTAACATTTGATTATCATGGATGACTGAGCAAAATTTATGACAGATCACAGTGATCCATAGCATACTGTCATTGCCATTTTAGCACTTGAATTATAAGTTTAGTGCCACTATAAATGGTGAATAAAGCTCTTATGCTAATAGCTAACATTTAATAAAGCGAGGCACACATCATGACTGACGATCCAAAAGACAGCACCAATCAAAACAACAACCAAGCACCAGCAAATGAAAAATCAGTAAAAATGACCAACCTAACGCCCAATCAAGGTGTGATCACAGGCAAAAGGACGGATATTCAAAATCCTGAGCTCTGGGACTTTCCAATGAACTATCCACTTAGCATCATTGGTCATGAAGGCGAGCGTGAGAACTTACTCAATGAAGTGAAGCTTATTTTGGGCAGTCAGTTCCCTGATTTCGATTTGGCCTCGATAGAAGTGAAACCGTCTAAAACGGGTCGCTTCCATTCAGCACGGGTCAATCTATATCTTACAGCAGCCGATCAGGTCAATGTACTGTATGCCTCACTCGACGCTGCCAAAACAGTCCGTTTGGTCGTATAAACAGATAATTGTCGTTTAAAAAAAGCCAGCTGCTTTTCCGTCGAAATCGTCACTCGCTATTAATCACATACGGGTGGCGATTTTTTGTGGTTTGCTGTACAATCTGCGCCCTCATGATTATTGTTCTATATCCCCTTATTGGTGGGTCATTTACTCGCGAATGAAAAGCAAATGATCCTACGATTTTTACAAAAAACTTATTATTTGAGTCAATCGCGTCTAACCCTTACCCCATCGTCCTTTGCTAAAATTCGGACACAGCACAACCTCACAGCAACATAGTTTGATGCTAAAATCAATATAGTATTTTCAAAATTTTCCCGCTATATTGTGCCTACCTACTAACAAACACGCTATATGTAGTACTCAGTGAATTTAATTGTCACTATGAGTAGCGGTAGATTTTTGCCTAAAAAAACACCTATCGCGGCGCAAGCATCGTAGCATTATAAAGAATGCCTGCCGTTTACTGACTGTGCAGCATCACTATAAGCAACATTATAAATAATTACCAAGTTATCAACTTAAGAGGGCAACATGACACACATCGACAAAATCAAAGTGACCAAACGTGACGGACGATTAGAGCTTATTGATTTGGATAAAATTCATAAGGTAATCGAGTGGGCAGCTCACAATTTGGATAATGTGTCTGTGTCGCAAGTTGAGCTAAAGTCGCACATTCAGTTTTATGAAGGTATCAAGACTCGCGATATTCACGAGACCATCATCAAGTCAGCAGCAGATCTTATCTCTGAAGATACGCCTGATTATCAGTATTTGGCTGCGCGTTTGGCGATTTTCCATCTGCGTAAAATTGCTTACAATAAATTCACCCCGCCGCACCTTTATGATCATGTCAAAAAACTGACCGACGCTGGTAAATACGATCAGCATATCCTAGCTGATTATAGCCGTGCTGAGTTTGATGAATTAGAAGCATATCTTGATCACTGGCGCGATATGAACCTTGCTTATGCCGCTGTTGAGCAAATGGCAGGTAAATACCTCGTCCAAGACCGTGTCAACAAGACCGTCTTTGAAAGCCCGCAGTTCTTGTACATGCTGGTTGGTATGTGTTTGTTTAGCCGTTATGACAAATCAGATCGTTTGGACTACGTAAAGCGTTTTTACGATGCGACGTCGCAATTCAAAATCTCGCTACCAACACCTATTATGGCAGGAGTGCGTACCCCATCGCGTCAGTTTAGCTCATGCGTATTGATCGAATGTGGTGATAGCCTAGATTCTATCAACGCGACCACCAGCGCCATCGTACGCTATGTGTCACAGCGTGCTGGTATCGGCATCAACGCGGGTCGCATCCGCGCCCTTGGTAGCCCTATTCGTGGCGGCGAAGCACAGCATACCGGTTGTATCCCATTCTATAAACTGTTTCAGACAGCTGTTAAATGCTGCTCACAAGGCGGCGTCCGTGGCGGTGCAGCGACGTTGTTTTACCCATTGTGGCATTTAGAAGTTGAGTCATTATTGGTACTTAAAAACAACCGCGGCGTGGAAGACAACCGTGTGCGTCATATGGATTACGGCGTACAGCTAAATAAAACGATGTACACGCGCCTCATCAAAGGTCAAGACATCTCGCTATTCTCACCAGGTGACACGCCGGGCTTGTATGATGCGTTCTTTGAAGATCAAGACAAATTCGAAGAGCTATACACCAAGTACGAAAATGACCCAAGCATTCGTAGCCGTCAAATCCCAGCCGCTGATTTGTTCAGCCTAATGATGCAAGAACGTGCGAGCACGGGTCGTATCTACATCCAAAACGTCGATCATTGCAATACGCATAGCCCATTTGACCCAACGGTTGCGCCGATTCGTCAGTCAAACCTATGTATGGAAATTGCCCTACCGACCAAGCCACTTGATAATATCAATGACGAAGAAGGCGAAATCGCGCTTTGTACGCTATCAGCGGTCAACTTGGGTAAAGTCGACAACGTCAGCGACATCGAAGAACCAGCTGAGCTAATCGTCCGTGCGCTTGATGCCCTGCTTGATTATCAAGACTATCCAGTTAAAGCGGCTCAAAATGGCAGCATGCGTCGTCGTACACTCGGTGTGGGCGTTATTAACTATGCGTATTACCTTGCTAAGAATGGCGTGCGCTATTCAGACGACTCAGCATTGGGTCTCACCCATCAAACATTTGAAGCGTTGCAATTTTATCTCTTGAAAGCGTCAAACAAATTGGCAAAAGAGCAAGGCGCTTGCCCTGCGTTCAATGAGACGACGTACTCGCAAGGTATCTTGCCGATTGATACGTACAAAAAAGATTTGGATAAAATCTGCCAAGAGCCGCTACATCTCGATTGGGAAACCCTACGTACTGAAATCACCACTCACGGTCTGCGCAACTCTACCCTAACCGCCTTGATGCCGTCTGAGACCTCTAGTCAGATCGCCAACGCGACCAACGGTATCGAGCCACCACGTGGTTTGGTGTCTATCAAAGCGTCAAAGGACGGCATCCTAAAGCAAGTCGTGCCTGAGATTGATAAGCTAAAAAATCAGTATGAGCTACTATGGCAAATGCCAAACAATGACGGTTACCTACGGCTGGTCGCTGTCATGCAGAAATTCGTCGATCAAAGTATCTCTGCCAATACCAACTACGATCCCGTTCGTTATGAAGGCGGTCGTGTACCAATGAAGATATTGCTTAAGGATTTACTAAACGCGTATAAGCTTGGCGTGAAGACGTTGTATTATCACAACACCCGTGATGGTGCGAACGATGCCCAAGCGGATATGGAAGATGATTGTGCTGGCGGTGCATGTAAGATTTAGGCTAGAAATATTGGAAATACTATCCTGTTACTTTTAAAAACTATAGGTGACAGGATATTTACTATACCGATCTTAGCTTTTTAGCCAGTTTTAATAGTATGGAGTATTATTTTGGACATTCGGATCATTCCGAGCAACTATGTAGCTCTAGCTTCAGATATCTCCGTAATTATGTCTTTTATTAGCTTAGCTATTTCTATATTCTTATTTCTTGAAGCTAGGAAGATATATAAACTATTTATCGGAAAGGCTAGGATTCCAGAAATCAATAAATCTTTAAAAAAGATCTATCCAGACGTATCAGAAAAAATGAATGATTTTGAAAACAACAAAGAATATATATTTACAGAGTTTTTAAATGCTAAAAGCCTTGTTGAGAGTCTGGAAAAAAAGCTCACTGAGGATTCACACAAAAAAAAGTGTAGAAATTTTGTACTTATGTTTACTACTAAAAAATATTTTTTCTATTATCGCAAAAAAATAGAATTTACAGACAAAGAATCTTGGTTGTTGTTGAGAGAACTATCTGCCCTAGTTGTTACTCTTTCAGAATTAGAGAAAGATTTAAAATGGAAATGAATACTATGGATACTGTATCTAAATTTGAAAATCTAATTAATATTTTAATACAACAAACTAACTCTAATACAATTAGATGGAATATAGGAATACCCCCTAAAAATTTATCTTATGGCACAGATGATTTCTTCCCATTATTTCTTTATACAGAATACCAATCTCAATCCCTAGGCTTATATTTAAGAAGATATAGATACTATCATGATGAATCTGAATATAGCTGGTGTGAAGATACAGTGTTTTGTATCATTAAAGATGATTACATTGTATACAAATATGAAAAGAACTCTCCAGCACTATTAGATTTATTCGATAAAGCAAGTCAGCAAGTATCTGGTATTGACAATTTGTTTAAATAAATATGCTTGTTTAAACATTATTTATATTTTTTGTAGGATATTCCCAGCGCAGTGATAGCATGGAAATTACGTTTGGCGCACCCTACAAAATACGCGTAAATAGATTAACAATTAAGACCTAATTTTCGTGCTAATATTGTCTCTATATTTAGAGCTTAATATTAGCGGAGAATGAATCATGCAACCAATATTTGCGACACAGACAGCCAGTATCTCAGAGCTGAAAAACAACCCTTCGGCACTGATTAAACAGTCAGACGGTGAGTCTATTGCTATCTTAAACCACAATAAACCAGTGGCTTATTTAGTCTCAACAGACGTCTTTGAACGCATGATGGAAGCAATGGACGACATGGCATTAAGCCAAACTATTAGCTCACGGATGAATGACGGGCAAAAACCTGTAAAGGTAACGTTGGATGACCTATAATCTTGAGTTTCACCCTTTAGCGTTAAAAGAATGGAAAAAGTTAGCACCCAGTATTCAGCAGCAGTTTAAGAAAAAGTTACAGCAGCGCTTATTAAATCCTCGTGTTCCTGCTTCACAGTTATCAGGTCATAATGATACTTATAAAATCAAACTACGCACCATAGGCTATCGTTTGGTGTATACCGTTAAAGATGATGTGGTCGTGGTTTATGTATTAGCAGTAGGCAAAAGAGAGAATAACAAAGTATATGATGCGCTTGCGACACGCCACCCCTAATTAAAACACAGACAGAATAAAAATAACGGAGGTCATAGAGTGCAATATACCGCAATCATCAAAGACGGTGGTTTGTTTATCCCTAACGTATTTTCAGACCTAAACGATGGTGACTCGCATATCGTACAAGTGGAAGTCGACATCGCAGACGTCCGTGAGCAATTAGGCGAAGGCACAGCAGCAAAACCAGAAGCATTAAAGAAAGTCACCACAAAAGTATTGAAAAAACCAATAAAGAGAACGACTAAAAAAGACGTACAGAAAGAAATGCATCAACTATCAGATGATGATGGCTTGAGTGCGCTGCGTAAGAGTGCGATCGATGAATTGGAAGGTTTGGACGATAGTGAGCTAAGTGAGATATTTAAAGCGTATATGAATGATGGACAGACGCCAGAACAGATATCTTTAGAGCACTTGTAATACAATCCCATCCAATCAAACCAAATCTAGTCAAAACCCTATAACTTAATAACCATATCAATGATAAAGGCAGTCTCATGACTTATTCGATTTTTTCCCAAACGCCAAACAATGCGCTAACAGAGCCGATGTTTTTTGGTAATCCGGTCAACGTGGCGCGTTACGACCAACAAAAGCACCCTATCTTTGAGCAATTGATTGAAAAGCAACTGTCGTTCTTTTGGCGTCCAGAAGAAGTCGATGTATCACGTGATCGTATGGACTATGGCAATTTGTCCTCACACGAACAGCATATTTTTATCAGTAACCTAAAGTATCAAACGCTACTCGACTCTATCCAAGGTCGCAGCCCAAACGTCGTACTACTGCCATTGGTATCGATTCCTGAGCTTGAGACGTGGATTGAGACGTGGACGTTTTCTGAGACCATTCACTCGCGCAGCTATACCCATATCATTCGCAATATTATCAATGACCCTGCTATCGTCTTTGATGACATCATGCAAAACGATCATATCCTAGAGCGCGCCGCAGACATCGCCAAGTACTACGATGACTTATATTATAACTCATCGCTATATAACCTATACGGTGCAGGCACGCACACGATCAATGGTAAGCAAATTACTGTCGATTTAAAATCGCTGAAAAAGCAGCTTTACTTGTGCTTGATGGCAGTCAACGTCTTAGAAGCCATTCGCTTTTATGTGTCATTCGCTTGCTCATTTGCCTTTGCTGAGCGTAAGCTAATGGAAGGTAATGCCAAGATTATTAAATTGATTGCTCGTGATGAGGCGCTACATTTAACGGGCACTCAGCATATTCTTAACCTCATGCGCATCGGTCGTGATGATCCTGAGATGGTCGACATTGCCAAAGAGTGCTATGAAGAAAGCATCGAGATATTCCGTAAAGCGGCTGAGCAAGAAAAAGAATGGGCAGGCTATCTATTCAAAGACGGCTCAATGATTGGTCTCAATAAAGACATTCTTTGCCAATATATTGAATACATCACCAATTTACGTATGGAAGCGGTTGGCTTGCCAGTCGCATTCCCGAATTCTAAATCAAACCCAATCCCGTGGATTAACACATGGTTGTCATCTGACAACGTACAAGTTGCCCCGCAAGAGACGGAAATCAGCTCATACTTGGTTGGTCAAATTGATTCAGATTTATCAGACAGTGATTTTGATGATTTTGAACTTTAGAGCTTATGTGTTCATTTAAAAAATAGTTTTTGAAAGATTATTGTTTAGAAAGTACAGAATGATAGGGAAACAAACAGGATAAGACTATGACTTGGGTAATGACGAGTAAAAAGCAATTTTACTTGCATGATGACGAAAGCTTGCTTGATGGATTGCTACGCACCGGACATGATATCAATTATCAATGTAAGGAAGGCTATTGTGGCAGTTGCCGCATCAAGCGTATCGCCAGCTCACACGTCATTGACTATCCGTTTGCGCCCCTTGCCATGATTGATGAAGACGAGATCCTACCCTGCTGTTGTCGTGTGCAGGGGGTGATTTACATTAATCACGAGCCTACTATAGAGTAATATTAACCAAAATAGTGCTAAAAAAGTCGAAACAAAAAGCGCGTTATCTTCAAGATAACGCGCTTTTTTACTGTCTATAAATTGTTCAAGCCATTTTGATTAAGCTTATTTTGCTTAAGTTTTAGGTGATGAAGAGTGACCTTATAAGGGTGCACCATCTCTTTCAAACAGCTGCAACAGCTCTTCACGCATACGGTCACGCTCGGCTTCTGACATCATCGGTACGTCTTGTCTCTCACCTTGTAGATTTGGATCTTCTATACCACCAACATTTTCATCAAGAATCACAACCGGACGTTCCATCGGCTCTTGTGCTGGACGCTCTTCTAACAGTATTTTGACTTGCGCATTTTTACCACGGCGTAATATTTGCGCATTCAGCGTGGTATTCGGTGCTTTACGAGCGACATACTGAATCAAGGTATTGGCATCCGTCATCTCAACGCCGTCAATCGTCAAAATAATATCGCCGATACGCAGACCACTCTTAGCAGCAGGACTCTTAGGAACGACATTAAGCACTTCTACCCCAGTCGAGGTTTCAAGCTGCGTTGGGTCACGTAGCTGTGACTGTATCTCAATCCCCAACCAACCACGGCTCACCTTACCATCTTTGATAATGGCGTTCATCACTTGCTCAACGATAGCGGTAGGAATAGCAAAACCGATACCCATAGAGCCGCCAGAGCGTGAGTAAATGGCCGTATTAATACCAATTAATTCACCAAAAGCGTCAACGAGTGCGCCGCCCGAATTACCTGGGTTAATCGCTGCATCGGTCTGAATAAAGTCTTCAAACTTGTTGACCCCAAGCCCAGTACGTCCTGTCGCCGAGATAATCCCTTGCGTTACCGTTTGACCGACACCGAAAGGATTACCAATCGCTAATGCGACATCGCCAACTCGGATAGGTTCTTTACGGAAACCAAGTGGTGCCAAACCGGTCATATCTACTTTAATCACTGCCAAATCACTGTCTGGATCTGTACCAACGATTCTAGCGCGGCTCTTACGACCATCATTAAAGGCGACCGTAATTTCATCAGCTTTTTCGATCACATGGGCATTGGTCACGATATAGCCATCTTCTGAGACAATCACCCCAGAGCCTAAATTGGTATTGCCCTGCTCTTCTGACGGTGCACCATGGAACTCAAAAAAGCGGCGCAACACAGGATCATTCATATAAGGATGCTCTGCCATCGTTTGCGTGGTGTAGATATTCACGACTGATTGTGAGGCGCGAGCAACCGCATTATGATAAGAAGAAATCGCTGCGGGTGTATCAGAAACAGGTGCTGACGCTTGCTGCTCAGCAGGTGTGGTTCTGGGCGGCTCCCATGCTTGCTCTGATGCCGTCTTCATACTCGCAAACAACCAAATAAATGCGGCAATCACGACTAGCAATAAAACCCAAGGTAACCATTTTAATACAGACGCCTTGCTGCTGGTGTTCCGAGATGACGACATATAAAACCTCTATAAATTTGATACAAACAGACGAAGATAAATAAGGTAAGAAGCATGGTGTATATTAGGATGCATTGAGCGGCATTTATCAAACGTTCACAGCCCACTAGATGGTTGTTTTTTTGCACTATCTATACGGCAAGCTTACATGTATAAATTATAACCGCCAATACTACCCAGTTGTAACGTATCGTGTACCATTTCAGTGAGTAGGATTGTCTATCCTACTGTAGCTACATGTTAAAATACTCATTATCAAAAGCCACATGTTAGCCATAAATGCTTGCCCCACTGAATCAATTATAAGGGAATACCATGACCACACACAATATCTCAAGCGAGCCCTCAAACACCGCCATTACCGTTCAAGCGCTGACCACATTCTGTGATGACTATTTATTAGCAGATGCTTTTAAAGATTATGCCCCTAATGGTTTACAAGTAGATGGGGGTCGACCTATCAAACGAATCATCACTGGTGTGACGGCTTGTGAGGCGTTGATTGATGCGGCGATTGCTGACAATGCAGACGCCATTATGGTGCATCATGGTTATTTTTGGAAAGGCGAACCTGCCCCCATCACTGGTATGAAAGGTCAGCGTATCCGTAAACTTATGCAGCATGGTATCTCTTTGATTGGTTATCATCTGCCGCTCGATGCCCATCCTGTCATTGGTAATAATGCCAAGTTGGCTGACGCATTAAACATGACCGTTATCGGCGCTTTATACCCTAGTGAGTCGCATCCAGTGGGTAATATCGCCACTTGTACCCCGCAGAATGCTCAAAGCCTCATTGCTCACATTACTCAGACACTAGGACGATTGCCATTGCATATCTCTGCCAATTATAGCGCACCGAATAGTACAAGCGCTCATATCGATAATAACAGAATTATCGAACACGTGGGCATTTGTACGGGCGGCGCACAGGATATGATCGAGCAAGCTGCATTGATGGGCTGTGACGCCTTTATCTCTGGCGAAATATCAGAACGTACCACCCATATTGCCCGTGAGCTGGGCATTGATTATTTCGCTTGTGGACATCACGCGACAGAACGCGGCGGTATTCAAGCACTCGGTCACATAGTTTCTCAAGCATTTAGTATACCCGTGACCTTTGTAGATATTGATAATCCTGCTTAAACTGTGTCCTCAACTCTACTCATAGCTATCTAAATTTAGAATAATTTTCGGAAAACAAGGCTAATAACAATCAGTATTGTCGTCCAGTATGCACAATTTTTGCTGCTGCAATTTTCAATAGTGTATCAATAACAATGGCCTTTTTAACCGTCTATAGCCCAATTGTTAAGTTTTATCGCTAATTTCTTAACCACACTTGAATAATCCAAGGAATATCCGCATATTAATATCCGAAGAAAGAATGTCTTGTCATGAGGCTTCCCATTTATTACAGCTTCCGGTTATGGTACTTAAATGAGTATAACCGCCTAAAATCTTACTATGTTGTATAGCTATTGAGGTCATATAGATAGCGAGGTTTTGGACGGTTTACTAATAGACACACTGTGCGTGATATATTTTCAGCAGCATGGTATGTCTTGATTTAAGTGTCGCGATACTGGGTTAGCAACCGCTGATTGGTAGTAAATTTTCTATCATTTTTTTATTAGTAATGAAAATAGCGACTTGCTTACCCTTATTGCTGGACAAAAAATTAATCACTGTTGACTCTATTACAAATGATTTAAAGAGGACATGGTCATTAATATCAGCATAGAAAAGCTGAGTGCATAAGCACCCCGCTCATTTTATGTTTTGTCTCAATAACTTAGTTCATGACCTTACCTATGTTTAATATATAGTTGTTTTATTCTTAGCCCTATCTATGCATCGATGAAGGAATCATCCGATTTATATCCTTCGCGGTGTTGTGCGTTCATCATTTTGTATTGATACTTTATATCGATGTTTTATATTGATATTTTGAGAGATTTTTTAGCCCTCTTACCTGATACACTGAATACGCCAGTAGATAACCAGCTAATTAAAAACTGCACCGCTACATCTGATAAAAATTCATTAGCGGCACTATTATTAAACAAGATGACGACGCACTTATCTTATTAAGAAGTGCGTGGTTGTCTAAAATGCAACATCGATGTATGACTACTTTATAAGCATACATTCATAAGCGTTTTACGGTAAGCAGGATGGCTAAAATCAGGAGACATCCATGCAGCGTATTACTTATCGTGTGAAAGTATCTGCGCAAGGGGCTAGACGCCGTATTTCTTATTTACTGCGTCCATCTAAACGCCTACCGAACACTAAAAGTAACATCGTTTCATCCGTTACCCCGACGACATCGAGTCGTTTTTCTAGAACCAAAAAGCTTGCGCAAGTTTCTAGTATCGCCCTTCTCTCTTTACCTGCTGAGAGTCTGACGACGATGCGTGCGCCAGTGCCAGCCTATGATAACGTTATGCTAGAAAGCACGTTAACTATCGCTGCCGTCCCCGGTGACAGCACTTATTTTGCGACTGACGGTTTTCAACATGGCTTTGGTTTTGATTTGGTGCGTACTTATGCTGACGAGCTTGGCGTTGATATCGACCTAAAAGCGTATGCCAATGAAGAAACTGCCCTAAAGGCGCTGAGATCGGGCGAGGTAGACATGGCATTAACAACGGCCAGTACACAGTTAAAGAGCAAGTTTAACTTATCGTCTATCAACATCAGTTGCGGCTATGACGCCAGCTTAACAAAGAATGGTTTACATCCAAAAGTCAGTTGGACGTTCAATTCATCCAATGACCCATTATCACAAAAAGCCAGTTACTTTTTATGTGACAGCATTAAGCTGAAAAACACACAAAAACTTGCTGCCTTTTACAATCAAAACTTGCTAAAAGACGCCTATAGCCAAGATCATTTCCAAAAAACGTTGACCGAAAAACTGCCTGATTATCAATCGTCTTTTGAAGAGCAAGCACGCAATTATAATCATGATTGGGAATTATTAGTGGCCATGGGTTATCAAGAATCACACCTTGATGCCAATGCCGTATCGCCAACGGGCGTGCGTGGGCTTATGATGTTGACCAATAATACAGCCAAAGCAATGGGGGTCTCAGATCGCGTCGATCCCTACCAAAGTATCGGCGGCGGCGCACGTTATTTAGAGCAAATGAAAGATGACTTTGCTGATGTGCCAAAGACAGATCGTATTTGGTTTGCGCTTGCCGGCTACAACATGGGACCAAATGCAGTAAAGAGTATTCAGCGTAAACTGCGAGATCAGGGTATTGATGATAAAAGCTGGGCGAACGTTTATGCGTACTTAGGTGACAATAAAGCTACCAATAGTCGTTATGGCCAAGCCATGCATTATGTTAGCAATATTAGAAGTTATCTTGAGACTATCAAAACTCAAACTGTCTAGTTGATAAGTGCTATTAGATATTTTGAGAATTGAATTTTATAGATAAAAAAAGCTGCTCTTATAAAGAGCAGCTTTTTTGTGCAGAATGATCTGTCTTAATCGTATTTACTTGGCTATTATTCCACTAAGCCGCTTACTCTTAACGATTAGGTACGGTCAGGCGCTGACCACGCTGTAGCATCGTATCCGCCGCGATATTATTCATTTCAGCCAATTCTTGCGTAGAGACGCCATATTTACGTGCTAAGCCAATCAAACTGTCTCCTGACCCAACGGTGTAGCTCACTGTGAGCTTTGGTACTTTAAGCGTTTGTCCACGCTGTAATTGGGCATTGGTCGCGAGATCGTTGGTCGCAGCCAAGTCGTCTATCGAAACACCAAATTGACGTGCTAAAGCAATCAAACCATCACCTGATTTAACTTTATAGCTCTCGGTGTTGCCCAATTTTTTGCCACTACTCGCTGTGCTAGTCGCGGCAGTGCTGCTAGCCGTACTACTGCTTTGGGTATTGCTACTAGAGGTCGCTACAACGCTGCCACTGGCAGGAATCGTAATCGTACGACCGAGTATCAAATTAGAGTTGGTTTTCAGGTTGTTCGCTGTTGCCAAGTCACTAAGACCGATATTATAACGTTGAGCCACGCCTGTTAACGTATCGCCTGATTTTACTTTATAACTGACAGTTTTATCATTTAGCTGACGATCAACCAATCCTTTAGACACGGGTACTTTGATGGTTTGACCACGTTGTAAGCGTGCTTTTGCATCAAAGTTGCTATTCACCGCCGCAAGCTCAGCTGGACTGATACCTACGCTATTGGCAATGCCGATCAAAGTATCGCCAGATTTTACTTTATAGTTGGTGGTTGCCACCGAACTTGAGCTGCTGTTACGGCTACTAGAGCTTGAGGTGTTTGCTGCATCGAAATCGACACTTGCAGGTACTTTTAGAGTTTGACCAACATATAGTGAGCTTGTAGTGCTCATATTATTGAGGCTGGCAAGTGTATCAGTTGATACATCGAACTGACGTGCGAGAGCAATCAAGCCATCGCCCGATTTTATTTTATAGTTCTTAGTAGCCGTGCTTGATTTACTTGGTTTGGTCGAGGGAGCAGCAGGCGTGGTCACTGGCGCAGTCACCTTACCTGGTATCAGCCATAGCTTTTGACCGCGTAGTAAATCCGCTCTACTACTCAAATTATTGTAGGTTGCCAACTGAGTCACCGATAGACCAAAGCGGTTAGCAGTACCAATCAGCGTATCGCCGCTTTGTACTACATAGCTCTCTGGTTGGCTTGCCGCGGTATTGTTAGCTGTGCTCAACGGTTCGATAGTTTTTGCATTGTATAAGTACAAGGTACTGCCTGATAGCAACTTAGAGCTGGCATCTATTTGATTCCATTCAGCGATATCGCGCCAACTGACACCCGCACGGCTGGCGATATTAGATAAGGTATCACCACGCTTGACGGTATAAGTGGTACGTGCACCTTGGGGTTTTGGCTTGCTTACTGATGTTTTTGCAAAGCTAAGCTTTTTCTCTTCGCCACTGGCTTCTAGAATAGACTGCTGCGTCTGTACTGCGGATAAATTAATATTACCATCAGCATTGATTACATTGGTTTCAGGCGTGTTACTACGAATTTGATTGGCAATAAAATCACGCTCTTCTTTGCTCAGTGGTGGTTCTTGAACAATCGTATTATTCTGTGTAATTTGAGCAGAGGTGGTCGGTAAACTGTTGCTGCTTTTTAGCTCAGCATTGATCTTGTTGGTTTCTGCCGTACTCAATGGTGGCTCAGTACGCACCGAGGCATTATTACTGTAGACAGAGCTGCTAGTAGGTGTGGCTGACGGTGATATATAACTGGTCGTTTGCTGCGGCACACTAGCGCTTGCAGCATAATCAGCCAAGGCGCTACCTGTCGATGGTAGTGAAGAGCCAGTATAGGGCTTATTATTATAGCTCGGCGTCGTGGTCGTGCTACTTGGTGTGCTTGTATTACTCGATGCCAGTATATTGCCCGTACCATTGCCTCTCAATGAGCTCAATTTAACGTCGGTATTAAGACTCACATCATTAGGAATAATAATACGTTGGGGACCAGAAGAATCAACACGCCCTGACGTTAAGGCCGTATTTAACCTTTCTAATTCGTCGTAACTAACGCCTGTCATTTGTGCGACTTCAGCTAAGCTAACACCGTAATTCACTGGCACACTACGGAAATGCTGACGGTTGGCAATAGCAGGCAAGTAGACACCATATTGCTCAGGCTTGGCAACAATTTCCGCTACCGCCAAGAAACGCGGCACGTAGTTCATCGTTTCAGTAGGCAATCTCAGAGACCAATAATCTGTCGGTAAACCCTGAGCTCTATTAGCATCAATGGCCTTTTGCACGCGACCAGGACCCGCATTATAAGCGGCTAATGCTAACTCCCAACTGCCAAACTGGTTATGTAGTGCGGTCAAGAAGTCATAAGCGGCGCGAGTTGATTCGATGACATCACGGCGACCATCATAGGTACTGCTTTGATTCAAACCATAAATACGACCCGTGCTTGGAATGAACTGCCATAAGCCTGCTGCTGCCGCACTACTGGTACCGCTTGGATCGTAAGAGCTCTCAATAACAGGTAACAAAGCCAGCTCTGTCGGGATATTACGACGCTCAGCTTCTCGTACGGTGTGATAGATATAGCGACTAGCACGTGCAGTCAAACGGTTTAAATAGTCTTGTCGACTGGTAAACCAGCTTTTTTGCCCTTCGATACGCTGATTATAAGTCGGCTGACCGCCATTCATACGATAGCCAGCACGTAAGCGACTCCATAAATCACCATACTGCTGAATAGCAAGTTTGTTGCCTTCCACCATAGTCATGTCAGTGGCTTCGAGTAAATCGGCTAACTCATCCAAGCTATCTGCATCTAAATATGCCGTTGAATAGTCCGTACTGCTGCTTGCTGCAGGCGCTTTAGTAGCTGGGCGTTTAGTAATAACAGATGAGCTATTGGTCGCACCCTTTTTTACCGCTGACGTATTGCTACAAGCACTGATAAGTAAAGTTGATACCGCAAGCGTCAATGGCAACGCAATAAATGAGCGAGATTTTGATAGCACAGTAGACATGATATTGGAAGTTTCCTAACGACAGAAAGTGATAAGATAAAGTTGCTTGCTAGTATAGTATGCAATGTGAAGCAAAGACCAGTCTAATATAAAAAGATAATCATCATAAGTTGAGTCAATTTTTAGACCTCTCACGAAATGCAATCAACCATTTAGTTGTTCAACCCTGTGAATTTGTATGGCTATTTATGATGGAATGCTTAGCTTTCGAAGAGCCTGATTAATGCACTATTGTCTTTGATTATCCACTGATAAAGACGTTTCTTAATCAATGCTTATCCATTAATACCTAATTGTTGATAATGTCTAATTGCTGACTAGCCAGTACTGAGTTATTAGTCGAGTAACGATTAATTAATCGTTACTTGTGATACGGCACGTAGCAGCACCGCATTACCAGTCGATAACGTCAGCGTCACTCTTGAGGTAGTGACAAATGAGACATTTTTACCATCTTTTACCCAGCTCTCATTGGTCGTGACATTGGCTTTGGCCTGATCGCCCGTAATAACGATGTTATCCACAGAAATATCATAACGGTAATTAGAGGTGTTATTCCAACTATTTTGCAACAACTTTAAATAAGCATCTTTATCTAAACTGGTAGACTTACCTTTTCTAGATAATGAAATCAGTGCATCGTCAGAGACAAGACGCGCGACCTGATTGACATTTTGGCTATTCGCTGATGACTTCATTGCTGCTATATAGTTCTGCACCAAAGCTTCGGTCATGGCTGCCGCTTGTGCACTGATACTCACAGTACTTACAACGGTCACTACCGCCGCCACGCTGGCACTTTTTAGCAATAATGCCAAAAGCCCTTTTCCCCATAATCGTTTCATCATAATCCTTAGCAATGCTGTTATCGTTGTTACCATCTTTTGATGACTAACGTTTTTTATTGATTAAATATAGTAGTCGTTTATTACTCATTAACATCATGATAAATGAAGCGAGCACTGGCTAGCGTGTGCCCTCTTCATTCTACTTGTGAAAAATATCTGTTTAATCATCACCTACTTATTAATGATGACAGCGTACTTTTACCATAGAGTGAGACTATCATTCAATTCTCACAGCTATGTGACACCCTGTGTAATTATTGCGAATACTAAAATACCAACCATATGGCACAATTATTTCTGGAAATATGAGTCACTGCCCATCGTTATCATAAATACTAGATATATTAACTGAACCACTTACGCAGTACACAGCTCAGTTTTCGCTCTAATTTTAGGTCGCTTTCTGTCAATCCAATCTCAATTTAATAAGCCAAATGGAAGCTTACTTAGCGTCCGTACTATTATCTTCGTATTGTTGTTCATCATCACTAAGCTTCATGCCCAATCGCTCTACTCGTCTGTCCATCATTTGTCGAGCCAGTGCTTGCATGTCTTCGACGCGGTCTATTTCATCCACAATCTCAAGTCCCAATAGCGTCTCAAACACATCTTCTAAAGTAACCAAACCTTTGACTTCACCATACTCACCGACTGTAATCGCAATATGTATACGGTTTTTTAGCATCAGCTCTAACAAATCAAACAGTTTCATTTTTGAAAAAACAAAAGTAATGTCACGTTTAAACTGAGTCAACGGCTTGTGCATCGCATGGTTTACTTTTGCTAATAACATGTCTGTTTTTAATACAAAACCTGTGATGTTATCCAAGTCACCATCATAAATTGGCAGTCGTGAAAACGTCAATTTTGGGCGATCAACCAATAATTCAGCGACTGTTTTGTTTTCTTCAAACGCCAACATCACCGAACGCGGGGTCATGATATCTTCGACTTTGATCGCACCAAATGCTAGTAAATTGCGAATAATGCGCGATTCTAATGGGTCAATCTGTCCTGACTCTTCACCGATACTGGCAAGTGCCGCAAATTCACGACGACTGAATGCTTGGGGTTCTTTGCCACGTACTAGCAATTTGGTTAACTTTTCTGAGATCCAAATAAGTGGATACAACAGCAGGATAATGCCTCGCACGAAGTAAGCGACCATACCGCTTAGTTGACGCCAGTATAGTGTCCCAAGCGTTTTTGGAATAATTTCAGATAAAAACAAAATCGCCAAGGTCATAATGGCAGAAAACAGTCCAAACCAAGCACTACCAAACACAATCGTGGCTTGGGCACCAGCACCGATAGAACCTAATGTATGAGCCACTGTATTCAAAGTCAAAATAGCCGCCAATGACTGATCGATATTATCAACCTTTAAGCGTCTTAGCATATTTGCTTTTTTCGGATTGCTTTCTTGAACATCAGCGATATAAGACGGCGTCATGCTCAGTAATGCAGACTCAGCCAATGAACAGACAAACGAGATACCGATAGCGACAACCACAAAAAGTATGAGTAATAGCACACTGATCGCGGTCGGCTCTGCTAAAGCATCAGCGGCAAAAGCTGGATATGGCAATAGCAGCATCGCCGTCAGTGCTGATAATCCAGCAATTGAATTGGTACGACTAAGACGCTTTGAATAGCGTGATGTCGGAGGAGGTTTAGCAGACGCTTCTTTACAAGCGCGCGGACGACACAAACGAGGTACAAACATAAAAGTGGTAAACAAGTTAGGTAACCTAAACAGAAAAAAGTAAAAGGGATAATAATATAATGAGCAAACGATACTAAATCATTAAAAACAAACATGATTAATTAGCTATTAGTTATCTGCTAAAACGATGGTAACTCGCTGCTCAAAACTGATTTAGCAGCAGATAATAGGATATATTATATACTAATAAACTGTGCGCTAAATGCAGGGAATTATTGCCATTTGATAGTAGCATTGATGATGTCATTTCACAATAAGACGCTATTGTTAAGTCTTTGTTTTTTGGTATCCTTGATCATACCTTTTGCTACGCTACTACTACCTAGCATCCATTCGCTGCTTGAATTTTGTTATACTCTCAGCGCTTTGGCGTCACTTATATGAGGTGGCAAAAATATTGCCGCAAAAAGTAATGACCGCTAGCATGCCATTACCTTAAGAAAAACATACTCAGCCTATGATTAACAGTTACCAAGTCTGGGATTTTTTGTTACTATGCGTTTAATTTTATTATTATCTATGACTTACTGAGAGAAATTATGTTGTTATTTATCCAAGCTGCCCATGCTGCACCAGAAGCTGCTGGTGCGATGTCACTATTTAGTCAAATACTATTGCCTGTTGCTTTTTTTGCGATTTTTTACTTCTTAGTCATTCGTCCACAGTCTAAGCGTACCAAAGAACATCGTGCCATGGTCAATGCATTGACTGTCGGTAGCGAAATCATTTTTGCTGGTGGTTTGATGGGTCGTATCAAAGCCATTGAAGGTGACTATGCAGTGGTCAGCCTAAACAATAATACTGATGTCAAAGTACAACGTGCTTCTGTTATTTCAGTGTTACCTGCTGGCACAATCGAAAGCGTTTAATGATTGATTGAAATATTAGTCGCGTTTTATTAATGATTACTAGGGCGTGTCCTCATTTTAAAAATAGGGGTAAAAATGAAATAAATTGCCGTCAAACAAGGAAAGTAGCGCAAATAATATCGAGATATTAATAAGCTATTTGACGATGTTTGGCAAAATTTAGCCATTTTTAGCCCATTTAGAGGATAATCGATTGAATTGAGGACACGCCCTCATCTGTCATTAATAAATATAGTGATTAATACAGTGCCTAAGAATGACCGTACCTTATTTACGGTCATTTTTCGCTATAGAGCAATGATGTAAAAACAGTCTCATAGAGTATAGACAATTTATGTTTATGCTTTTGACCATGCTGTCTTTATTGATTTTATCAGTGATATTTTGCTGACTATATATTTTTGATGACTATATAAAGATACGTCTGTATTATTTGCTCTACTGTTTTACTATCATCGCGGATGATCGCAATGGTGCATGATGACGACTGCTAGATACAGCACTCAACCATTGCTATCGCTAACTTCCCATCTGCTAACTTGTGGCCTACGTCGCCAGTCGTTTATCAACCTAAAGAAGTGATTATGCAATATCCCGCTTGGAAATACTTACTTATTGCCGTCGTGCTAATCATTGCCGGTCTATATGCTGCTCCTAACCTCTATCCTGATGAACCTGCCGTGCAGATTACAAGCGCCGCTGCAGGTACACAGCTGTCTGAAGGTATCTTGACTGAGTCTCAAAGCTTGCTTGAAGAGGCTGGCATCAATAACCACGATGGAACCTTTGAGGGCAACAGTGCACTGGTACGTCTTGACAATCCAGTCGATCAGCTCAAAGCTCAGGAAGTGCTGCGTCAAAACTTGGGCGAAGACTATGTCGTCGCGCTTAACTTGGCGCAAACGACGCCGCAGTGGCTACGTGATATCGGTGCAAAACCGATGAAGCTCGGCCTTGATTTACGTGGCGGTGTGCGTTTTGTACTAGAAGTCGATATGGACAAGGCGCTTGAACAGCGTTTGACCAGTGCCAGTCGTGACATGCGTCGCGAGCTACGTGCTGAGCGAATTGCGATCAAAGGCATTAAGACCGAAGATCGAAGTGTGGTATTACATTTCGCTGATACAGATGCTCGTAACCGTGCACAGAATGTTTTGCAAGGCTCAATGGGCAATACGTTTAGCTTGCAATCCTCTATTGATGAGCAAGGTCCTGCACTGATTTTAGCGTACAACGATGCAACGCTTGATGAAATCAATAGCTATGCGGTTAATCAAAACTTGACCACCCTTCGCAATCGTATTGCTGAGCTTGGTGTGACTGAAGCTTTAGTACAGTCTCAAGGTGCTAGCCGTATCGTCGTCGAGCTTCCTGGCGTACAAGATACTGCTGAGGCAAAACGTGTCTTAGGGCGCACCGCAAACCTTGAGTTCCGTATGGTTGCTGAAGACAGCGAAAACTATACGGGCGGCATCCCTCCAGCGGGTACCGAAGCTTTCCCGTTTGAGACACTTGATGGTCCGCCGGTACTGCTTGAACGTCAAGCGATTGTCACGGGTGATAAAGTCACCAATGCTCAAACTGGTGTGGATGAAAGCGGCTCTCCTGAAGTGAGCATTACTTTAGATAGTGCTGGTGGTAAGCTCATGCAAAATGCCACTCGTACCGCCGTTGGCAAACAGATGGCCGTGTTGTTCATAGAAAACAAGCAAAGAATCACTTACGAAGAAGATCCAGAAACTGGCGAAACTGTCGAAGTTAGAACGCCTTATGCTGAGACCAAAGTCATTAACCGTGCCAATATTCAAGCGGTCCTTGGCTCCTCTTTCCGTATTACTGGGCTAGATAGTAGCGCGGAAGCTGCCGAGCTTGCACTACTGCTACGCTCAGGCGCACTTGCCGCACCGATGTACTTTGTAGAAGAACGCACTATTGGCCCATCATTAGGTCAAGACAATATTGATAAAGGTCTATTCTCTACGCAAGTCGGTTATCTATTAGTGTTTGCGTTTATGATTATCTTCTATCGTCTATTTGGCGTGATTGCCAACGTGGCGCTGGCCGTGAACGTTATTATCATCATTGCTATTATGTCAATCTTAGGCTCTTCACTTACCTTGCCTGGTATTGCTGGTATCGTTTTGACCATCGGTATGGCCGTCGATGCCAATGTACTGATCTTTGAGCGAATACGTGAAGAGCTAGCAAACGGGGTACGACCCAAATCCGCCATCGTGGCAGGTTTTGATCGAGCCTTTAGTAGTATTTTCGATGCCAACATCACCACCCTATTGATTGCTTTTATTCTATTTGCAATTGGCACGGGTCCGATTAAAGGCTTTGCGGTTACATTGGCTATTGGTATTGTCAGCTCACTATTTACCGCTATTATGGTGACACGTGCGCTGGTACAGATTGCTTATGGTAAGCGTAAATCTATCAAACGTTTGAGCATCGGTTAGGAGAACATTATGACGATTGATAAGAACAATCCTTTAGAACAGCAGAATAATCCAGATCGAGATGGTTCAAGTGGCTCAAATGTTGAGGCAAGCACACACCGCCGTAAAAAACCACGCCGTGATGGGAAAGGTAGTAATACCAAAGCCAATAACCCAACTACCGCTAAATCAAAAAAAGGCAAAGCTCTGAGCGGTAGTAAGGATGCGGGTAAAGACAGTCAAGCACTGACCACCCAAGCAGCCAATCCTGAGATAGAATCAGGTGATGCCGCTGATGATGCGGCTGCAATCGCTGAAGGCGGTATCAAAGCCGTTGGCAACCAACGTATTATTCCGTTTATGAAGATAGAAAAGCCAATGGCACTTTTATCTCTATTGATGGTTATTGGTAGTATCATTGCAATTGCAGTAAACGGTCTAAACTTAGGACTTGATTTTACGGGTGGTGTGTCCGCAGATGTGCGTTACGAGCAGCCTGTTGAGCAAGTTGAAGTCGTACAAGCATTGGCCGATAATGGCTTTGATGATGCCGTGGTACAGTATCTTGGTACGCGAGAAGAACTCCTCGTACGCTTGCCACCACAGTCTGATAACGTAGACGGCCTAAATAGTAGCCTGACTAAAGCATTAACCCTGCCTAATAATAATGTTGAAATCAGTAACGTTAATATTATTGGCAGCCAAGTTGGTAATGAAATTTATCTAAACTCAGTCATGTCACTGGTATTAGCATTGGTCTGTATGTTGGGCTATGTTGCCTTACGTTTCCAATTTAAACTCGCTCTTGGTGCGGTATTATCGCTGTTTCATGATGCTATCGTGACCATTGGTGTTTTTGCGTTATTTGGCTTTCCTTTCGACTTAACCGTCTTGGCGGCCGTCTTGGCACTGGTTGGTTATTCTATCAATGATACAATTGTTGTGTATGACCGTATTCGTGAGAATTTTCGTCGTGTCCGTGGTATCACACCTCGCCAGACCGTTGACCTGTCTTTGACCGAAACGTTGCGCCGTACCATTATGACCATTTCCACTGTTTTACTGGTTGTACTTGCCATGCTATTCTTAGGCGGCGATGGACTGTTCTGGTTCTCAGTAGCGCTCTTCATTGGTCTGCTTGCTGGTACTTACTCATCAACGTATATTGCAAGCTCGATTCCATTACGTATGGGTCTATCACGCGATGACTTTATTGTGAAAGTAAAGCCTGAGTTTGAAGAAGAAATTGTCACTTTCAATGATCCAAAAATGTTTGAACAAGACAATGCTTAATAAATTTTATACTTTCTAAAGCTAATCGCTAGCTAAGATAGTATTTAAGCAAGCATCAAAAAAAGCACCTGACTCGTGAATAATGAGTCTAGGTGCTTTTGTCTTTGTAGCTATTTTTGCCTTGAATATCACACCTACTAGAGCTAACTCCATTTAAAACGGAGTCAAGGCAACAAAGTACAAATATATAAGTCATACTTCAAGTAAGGTTAATGCCGTAATGCTTTTATAGTGAATTGACTATACGGTAATGTCATAGCGTTAATGACATTAACTCTGTCCTTCTTGTTTTTCATCGATAAACGAGCCAAAAATGTCAATGACCACCTCGCCACCTAGTGCTATGCCACCGATTGATACTCGCTATACACGTATCATTGCTATTGCGTTGCCCGTGTTATTAGCCAACCTAGCAATGCCACTACAAAGCGTCATCGATACCGCGATTGTGGGTAATATGAATGACACGGCTAAACTTGCCGGGATGGGCTTGGCGATACAATTATTGTCTTTATTGCTCGTGAGTTTTAACTTTTTGCAATATGCGTCTTCTGGGCTATCGGCTCAAGCGCTCGGACAATCGGTCAATCATGTTGATAATTCTACTCATACCACAAAATCGTCAACCCCATCACCCCTACTATCAATCTTGCAACGTGCCTTGTTATTAGCGTTTGCTATCGGTAGCATTCTGTTACTGGCAAAGCCTTGGTTGATAGATTTTGGCTTGCAAGCCCTATCGGCTAACCCTGAAAGTGGGCAAGCGGCAAAGACTTATTTGGATGTACGCTTTTGGGGCGTCATCGCTGAGCTAATGAACTTTGCCTTTATTGGCTGGTTTGCTGGTCAAGGTAAGACTCGCTACATGCTTTACCAGCAAGGCTTTATCGCTATGCTAAATATCATTCTAACCTTGTTTTTTGTCTACGGCATGCAGATGGGCTTGGTTGGGGTGGCGTTAGGAACCACTATTGCCTTTTGGCTAGGCGTGATACTAGCATTGTGGCTCAGCCGTCAGCATTTGCAAATATCTTGGCAAGCCTTATTCACTGCCGACAAGCAACATTTTTCTAAAGAAAAAATGCTTAGGCTATTTTCATTAAATAAAGATATTTTTATCCGTACTCTAATCTTGACGTTGAGTTTCGCTTGGATTACCCGCTTGTCGGCTCAAAGTGGTGACGTCATCCTAGCCGCCAATGCTATTTTGCTTCAAGTATTAAGTATCTCAGCCTTTGCTCTTGATGGCGTGGCAGTATCGGCTGAGACGTTAAGCGGTCAAGCAGCAGGACGACGGGATTGGCCACGTTTTCGTATTATCGTCAAGCGCACCGGTATCGTCAGTTATGGTCTAGCGATAACGTTGAGTGCAATATGGTGGCTGGCAATGCCAACATATTTGCAATTTATGACCAATATCGAGTCCGTTTTTACGTTGGCATATGAGTACCATCTTTATGCGGTATTACTACCTCTCGTTGGCGTTGGTGCCTATTGGCTAGATGGTATATTTTTTGGCTTAACTGCCGGTAATGTGATTCGTAACGCAGCATTGATACTCGCCGCTATCTTTTTTCCACTTAGCTGGGTGCTCTACCAACAGTGGGATATGACTGGTATTTGGCTAAGCGTGTGGTGTTTGTTATTACTTCGGCTGATTATTTTGGGTGGCTTCTTGTACCGGGCTCATCAAACAGCCAGCTATGAAAAGCTCCAGCCGTCTGTGTAATGTTCTTCGATTAAGTGTATTTTTTCTAGGGTGTTTTTGCCATTGCTCGCACTAGGCTTCATTTTAAAACCAGTTTTCTAACATTAATCTTTCAGTAAAATATTAATAATAACCAAAAAACAGCAAAAATTAGGATGTCATGTGACTACTCATTCAAAAGAATTACATCAACAGCATGAGACCAGCTACGACTGGGCGGCGGGGTTCAAAAAAAGCCTACCTGTGGCGATGGGCTATTTACCTGCGGGTATCGCCTTTGGTGTGCTGGCACAAGTTGCCGGTATCCCTGTGTGGGCAACGATTATGTTGAGTGTTGTACTGTATGCGGGCGCCGCTCAATATGCTTGTTTGCCGATGCTGAGCGCTGGTTTACCGATTGGTAGCATCGCAACCAATATTGCCGCTATTAATCTACGTCATGTATTTTATGGTATGCCATTATTGCAATACCTACCAGAACATAAGCTTGCCAAAACCTATTGCCTATTTGCCCTGACTGATGAAACTTTCTCTGTTATGACCAGTTTACCTAATGAGTCAAGACAAGCGTTGATACTACCATTGAGCTTATTTAATCAAAGCTGGTGGGTACTGGCGAGCACGGTTGGTGTCATGATCGGCAGTACTCTGAGCGATTTGGTACCACATTTGGATTTTGCCTTAGTCTGTCTGTTTGCAATCTTAGCTTATGAGCAGTTCCAAAGTATCAAACGTTATTTCCCCATTGCTATTGCTATCATTTCTTTAGCGGTGGCCTCCTTATTTACTAGCAATTGGTTGTTATTGGTAGCTATCACCATTTGTATGCTATTGATTTTAGCTCGTGGGTTTTGGACGCAGCGCAATATGACAGGAGCCAACAATGACCAGTAGTTACCTTATTTTCGCAACCTTTGCGATGGCCGCCGTGACCTTTATTACCCGTGCGCTACCCGCCTTAATACCCAGAAAGTTGTTAGACACACCTTGGCTGCATCGGCTCAATGAGAGCTTGCCGCTATCAGTCATGGTATTACTTATTTTGACCAGCCTTTCTTATCAAAATTTATCAGCAACGACTGGGCTAGATAGTGCTGAACTGCATTTATTGATGGCGCAAATTGGTGCCCTTATTTTGGTGTTGTTCGTTTATCATATCAGCCGTCAGCTGTTGGTCAGTATGGTCGTTGGCATCGCCGCCATTAATGGCTTACTATGGGTATTTACTAATTTTTTAAGTGGCTACTAGAAAATTGATAAACACGTGAATGGATAACAGCTTATAGTTCATATGAATAATTTTAAACCCTGTAATTGAACTATATTTAAAATAAAAAAAGGCTGGATTCTTATGAGAATCCAGCCTTTTACTTTCTAAAAGTGCTGCAAAAAACTGATACTTTTAAGAAATTGATAGCTTAAAGCTCTTCGACGCCCATCATATCAACTGGGGTATCAGCCACTATCTGTACGCCTTTTTTGCCCGTCTTGGCAGTGTCATTGCGCTGCTCTTGTAGATGCTCAAGATACGCTTCATTGATCTGCCCAGTGATGTAGCAACCATTAAATACGGCACAATCAAAACCTTCAACTTTGCTGTACTTGGTATCTTTTACCGCATCAATCAAGTCGTCCAAATCTTGGAAAATCAATCTATCCGCACCGATGATATCGCGTACTTCTTCTACCGTATGACCTGAGGCAATAAGCTCACTGCGTACTGGCATATCGATACCATAGACGTTTGGATATTTAACCGGTGGCGCGGCACTAGCAAAAAACACTTTATTCGCACCAGCATCGCGTGCCATTTGGATGATTTCATGGCAAGTGGTACCACGAACGATAGAATCATCAACCAACAGGACGTTTTTACCTTTGAACTCAAGTGGTACGGCGCTGAGTTTTTGACGAACTGATTTTTTACGTTGTTGTTGACCTGGCATAATAAAGGTACGACCGATATAGCGGTTTTTCATAAACCCTTCACGGTACTTAATATTCATTTTTAGTGCCAGCTCCATCGCTGACGTACGCGAGGTATCTGGAATAGGAATCACCACATCGATATCGTGATCTTCACCCCATTCAGCAAGGATTTTATCAGCCAGCTTTTCACCCATACGTAAGCGTGCTTTGTAAACTGAGATGTTGTCCATGATAGAATCTGGACGGGCAAAATACACATATTCAAAGATACAAGGCGTGTATTCTTGCTGCTCAACACACTGATGGGTATGTAATTTATGATCTAAATCAATGAATATGGCTTCGCCAGGTTTGACATCACGGATAATACTAAATCCTGATCCTGTCAGTGCAACTGACTCTGAGGCAACCATGTACTCGGTGCCGCCATTCGGTGCCATGCGCTTACCGAAAATAAGCGGACGAATACCGTTTGGATCACGAAATGCGAGCAAACCATGACCAGTAATCAGAGCGACCACGCCATAAGCGCCTTCGACGCGACCATATACAGCCGTGACTGCTTCAAAGATATCAGCAGGCGTTGCTTTGGTTTTACCCAAGTTTTGCATTTCATGGGCAAGTACGTTTAGCAATACTTCTGAATCTGAATCGGTATTAAGATGTCGGCGATCTTCGATGTATAAAGACTTGGCTAAGCTCTCAGCATTGGTCAAGTTACCATTGTGTGCAAGGGTAATACCATAAGGTGAGTTGACATAAAATGGTTGCGCTTCGGCACTGCTTGACGTGCCTGCTGTTGGGTAGCGGACGTGACCGATACCAAACTTACCAACCAGTTTCATCATATGACGATTCATAAATACGTCACGTACCATGCCATTTTCTTTACGTAGATAGAGTCGTCCATCTTGCAAAGTGACAATACCCGCTGCATCTTGCCCACGATGCTGTAGCATCGTCAAACCGTCATAAAGAATCTGATTGACTGGTTCGTGAGCTGCAACTCCAATGACTCCACACATAATAGCTATATCCTATTTTGACTCATTAATTAGTACTACAATAGTGGCAAGACTGCTAACAGTAGATTATAAAAAATGCGTACTGTCACTCACCGACGACATGATGATTGTTGTTCAGAATTTAACGAATATTTATCTTTTGACTATTAGCAAAATGCACTATTTGTTGGCATTTGTGGTCTCTAAATGCGATTAAATAATTTTTTATCAAGGATGACTTACACAGAGGATATGATAGAAGCGATAACCTCTAGCACCATAAATCCAAGCTATCAGCATCGAAGCGTTGAGACATTAAAGGCTAACCGTAAAAATACTTACGACTGATTGACTTGATCCCAAGCCATACCTAATACATCTGAGACCAACGCTTTACCCATCGGGGCATAAGGCAATAGCTCAGGCGCGAGCACTGACGTTTGCCATTGTGGCATTTGCACCAGTAACGGCGCGCTGACGCTAAGCACAACTAAAACCATCAGTACATTTTTAGCAGCACCAAGAACACCACCTGCCATTTTGTCAACGACACCCAAGCGTAAGGTTTTAAGCACGCCTGAGAATACAAATGCCACTAAGTGCATGATGGCCAATATGATTATCACCACCAATAAAAATGCCATTGCCATTTGTAAAACAGGGTTTTGTACCATGCCTGATAGTTGCGGCGAAACCACTCCTGCCAAACGTGTGGCAGCAATCAGGGCAATAAACCAACCGACTAGACCAACGGCTGTTTTAATCAATCCGACTTGAAAGCCGCGCCATAAGCCGATCAAAACAACAATAGCAATCACGATATCCAGACCACTCATGTTCTACGCCTCATACCTTATCGATTTTTATCAGATGTTTACTTTCTTTTTTGTGACACATTAATCTTTGATGACTCAGCTCAAAATACAGTCATCTTGTGCATATGATAGGTAATGAGCTAAGGATATTGATCCGCTATAGCTCCATCGCGTCGTAATAGCCACCGATTGCTTGAATACAAGACTGTACCAGCCCAGGACCACGATAAATGAGCCCCGTATAGAGCTGCACCATATCTGCACCCGCTTCGATTTTTTTGACGGCTTTTGCACCACTGTCAATACCGCCGACGCCTATTAAAGCGACTTTACCATCTAGCTGATCGGAGAACTGTTGTAAAATTTGGGTACTAATGTGGCTGACTGGGCGACCGGATAGACCACCTGCTTGCTCACCATCAGGTAAATCTTCAACACCAACACGGCTCAACGTTGTATTGGTCGCAATCAACCCATCTATCTCAAAATCGAGCAATTGCTGCGAGATATAATCCACTTGTAGCGGCTCTAGATCAGGCGCAACTTTCAATACCAGTGGCACATAAAAACCATATTCAGTGGCTAATTGGCTGTGACGATTTTTAATCGTATCCAAAAGCTGAGTCAAGGCCTCGCCACTTTGTAAATCACGCAGATTCTTAGTATTTGGTGAGGAGATATTAACGGTGATATAGGAGGCATGCGGATAAGCACGCTCTAAACAATAGACATAATCATCGGCGGCTTGCTCTACTGGCGTATCGGCATTTTTGCCAATATTAATCCCAATATTGCCTTTATATTGACAGCGCTTGACGTTTTCGATCAAATAATCGATACCTTGGTTATTGAAACCCATTCGATTGATGATAGCATCCGCTTGCTTGATTCTAAACAACCTTGGCTTATCATTGCCTATTTGCGGTCTTGGCGTGACCGTGCCCACTTCTATAAAACCAAAGCCCAGCTCAGCCAACGCATCGATATAATCACCATTTTTATCCAGTCCTGCCGCTAGGCCGACCGGATTGGTGAATTGCAAGCCCATACAGTCTGTTGGCTGCATTGACTGACCGTATACCAAACCTAAAACACGTGCTTTATGAGCTTTATCTAATAAAGATAAGGTCATCTCGTGGGCGTGCTCTGGATCCATCTTAAACAAAAAAGGGCGAAGTAAGGCATAAGACATAGTAATGGCAGACCCTGCTCGAAAGAAATAGTGAGTGAATAGTGCGAATAAAATCAAGCGCTGCGATTATATCAGCTTAACAGAAATAAGAGCAAAGTTTCATGCGCTAAATTTCTGTATTAGAGTACTAATAGCTATACCTACATATTGGCTAAGGAGCTGACAGATGTATTCTAAAGTCCCTAAGGTACAGGACGACCATCCGTCAGGGCTATCCAACCACGGACGATACGATAAAGATGCCATATGAAGGTAAAAATCATGATTAGCAGGCCAAATACCGCTAATAATACCGAACCAATGGCAATATTATTGCTATCAGCCAGCATACTGATGCCAAAACCCCCTAATGCAAAGGTAATGATAATGATGCCTAAGAAGAAAAACACGATGCTATACCAAAAGGTCTTAATCTGCCAATCGAAATGCGTGGACAACCACGAACCCTCTGCGTCATGGCGCTTCGCATAGTTCATCACAATTGGTACAACCCACAGTAATCCAGCGGTAAAATAGCTGATTACGTATAAAAAATAAGTAATATGATTATAAGTGATTAAAGAACGGCGCTTACCAGTGCTCATATTGTCACTCGCCCCATAGCTCTGCCTTTGCTGAGTCATTTCATGATCAAATGCAGCTTCAACTGACGCATTACTCTGGTGTTCAGCAGTTCTGGTCTGCTGATGGCTACGTGTGGCAGGTTTGCGATCAGAAGATTGATTCATCTTAAATATCCATCTCTGGCTGTGTGATAGTTAATCAATTGTGTCAAACGTGCAATTTTTCAATGATGCTAATGATAAATGGCTATTTTAGAAATTGATGATTAGTTAATTTGGGGCAATAGTAGATAAAGAGTAAAATATTTCCAGTTTCCACAGCATATCGATTTATGAGGTGACAGTCGCTTGTACTTGAATGGCTTTGGTAACCAAGTCTTGCTGTATCGATAGCTGACTGAACTGCCAGCCTTGCTGTTCCAGCTTTCCAAGTGCTGTGCTGACCACCGCTTGACTGGCATGATTGAAGCTCAGTTGCACAGCATCACCCGTCGCAACGACTTGAGCGTTGGCAATACCTGAGTTGTTTAACAATGCACTGATACTATTGGCAGGTGGCATGGCGGCTTCACCATCCGCCGTGTTTGCCGCATTGATCGCATTACTATCGATATTGCCAGCTTGGGCACGCAACCAAAAGTAATCAGCCACTTGCTCTTGATAGTCGCGCTTACTATCGTTTGCCGCTTGATGAATACTATAACCACCATAGCCCCCAATGAACAATAATAAGAACATAGACAATACGGCCAATGCCAACTGATCACGTGGCGAAAGTGCCTGCCAACGTAACGATAGCATCTGTTGAAAATTATTTACACGCGTTGACAGCACATTGGTTCCAATACTGTTACTGGTCTCTGGCGTGATGTTATTACGTTTAGTGCGGCGCTGCAATCGTTTCATTTTCCAACCTTTTTGACTTTTATTACCACTGCCTATTTATTACCGTTGCCTAGTTGGCAAATAAATTATGATGCCGCTACATTGGTTTGCGTAGTGTCATTATTTTCTACGACATTCACCGTAACTTGACCACTAAACTGCCCTTGCTCATTACTGTTTACCTGTGCAAGCTTGGCATTTAAACCCTGCGCAACAAGTGTGCTCGTAAACTTATCAAGACTATTACGATCAGGGGCAATCAAGGTAAAGCTGAGTGCTGATGGCTGCATCACTAATGCTTGCGCCCGCAGTGAAGACTGTTTGATTAACGGGGATATACGAGTCAATGCTGCCATATGAGAGGCTGGTGCTTGGCTGTCACTGCGCAGCTTTGGTTGCAATTGCACTTGCAGTTTGGTGCGCGAGCTTAATGGCTCATTTGGAAACCAAGCTTGATACTGCGCCGCAATCTCAGCTTTGGTCGCTACCGTCGCCTTACTATACTGATACCACTGCAGGCCATCGGTCGCCATCTGTAATACCAGTGCCGATAACGCGACCATCGCTGCCACACGCAAATACGGTGAGAGCTTTGAGTCCGTTGATTTAATAAAGAAGTTAAGCGCGTGACGCTCAGGGCTGTCAACAGGCTTGGGCGGCGTGGTCAATGTGGTTAATAATAACTGATGATCTGCAACAAGCGCGGCCGTTTGTGCCATAAAGCTCGTGGGCATTGCCGAATTTGTTGGCTTTGAAAGATCATCTAAAGCCGTTATGGGCGGTAATATATTCACTTCACTTAAATGCGGGAAACGTTCAAAGATCAAGGGCAAATAACTGACAGCCATACCTTGTCGCAATGACTGACGCAGTAGCATGGTTTGCTCATCTTGATACAGTGTTACTTGCTGACCTGCCCCTTCATCTGGCGTTGGCAGCAATAAAAAATCAGGCAGTAACGCCGTTATGCTCATGCCAGCGAGCTTAGCACTCTGCTGCCATGACTCGATATCGCTTTGCGCCAGTGCATACAGTTGGTGATTATCAGCTTCACTGATTTGCCGAATCGCCAATTGCTCAACAGGGGTCAAGGATGTCTCTTCAAACAAGTATTGCTTGCCGCTATTGCCCAGCTGTTTAAGCTGAGTCGCATTCAGCTCAGTATCTACCTGCAATATATGGCTTGATGGAAAGTATAGACACAAAGTCTTCTGTGCATTGGTTTTATAATTACCATAGATTGCTTGTAGCTGTTGCCAACCATCGACCGTTTGCCATTGCTGAATATCTTCATGCCAGACAGCTAGCGGGCTATGCTGCGCTCGTAACCAAACATGTAACACTAAGCGTGTCCTTAATTATTAAAGCTGCTTTAAATGTAGGATAAGATAGGATTCAGACAATCTCATGCTGATGCAGGTTGGTTTGTTATCATCATTGTTCTCCTGTAATAGCTAAAACCTGATGCATTGGCGACTGAAATTTTAGTAGCCAACCCTTACTTAGCCAGTTTAACACCACTAAGCATCAATAGACTAAGTGTCAACAATATCACTGACGATTCGACCTAATCTCAATACGGCTGCTCAGGCACAAAACGATCAATCTCTTTTGCCATACCTGCCATTACAAATTCCATCTCAAACACCCTTGCTTCTGCAAGAGAAAATGATTCAGGATAATCACCGGTTAATAAACCAGCGATATAAGCAACGATAGACATATGACACACCACTACCAGACACTCAGCGTCAATATTCGCAATATCTATTAAGGCTTGACGCGCATCATCAGAAGGCGTGATATTTTGCTGTACGATTACTGGAACCTTGGGCGCGCGCGTCTGAAATGCTGCTAGCGTCTGCTGTGCTCTATCATAGGGACTGACGACAAAATAATCAGGATGATAGTGAGTCATCACATACTCTGCCGTCTGCATTGCTTGCTGTTGACCAAAGTCAGTTAACTGGCGCGCGCTGTCTGGGCGCGACTCATCTTCTGCTTGACCATGACGTACTAGTATAATTTTCATAACCTTCCTTTATGCATTGTCATGATGACGTTGTTTGCAGAATAATCATTCTTAGAACAACGTCATCATTTAACATTGGGGTTTTTACTTACTGTCAGTATCGCCACTTTCATCATCAGTGCTATCGCTTGACGTCTTCATCTGCGCAGTTAGCGCCGCATTACTATGATCATGTGCCATTACAAATTCAACATCACTACGGAAGCCCGCTTCCATGAGATGTAACGCCACACCTAATGCTGCTTTATCTTCATAAATGACCGCATACAATGCATGGGTAATAGGCATGTAGATGCCTTCTTTGGTAGCTTTCTCATGCACTTGCTGAATGGTATTGACCCCTTCAGCTGTTTGACCGAGTTTTTTCACCGCGGCCTCAATACTCATACCGCGACCGAGCATGTTGCCGATACGATAGTTACGACTGAGCTCTGAGCTACAAGTGGCGTATAAATCACCCACACCAGACAATCCTAAGAAGGTAAGCGGATTCGCACCCGCCTCAACCCCAAAGCGGCTCATCTCTGCCAAAGCACGAGTCAATATCATTGCCTTGGTATTTTCACCGACATCATAGGCCGCCGCCATTCCCATGGCAATCGCATAGATATTCTTTAGCGCACCGCCAAGCTCCACACCTTTGACATCATCACTGGCAAACACTCGAAAAAACGCACTATGTAATGCGGCTTGTACGGCATGGCGCAAGGGCTCAGACTCACTGGCGATAACGGTCGCCGATGGCATGTTTTTCATGATCTCTATCGCAAGGTTTGGCCCCGACATGACACCAAAATTCACTTCAGGTAGCTCATCTTTAATAATGTCGCTCATCATGGCAAAAGTATCTTTCTCCATACCTTTGGTCAATGACACAATAGACTGACCACTGATAAATGGTGCAATATTCTTTAGGGTCTCACGAAAAGCTAAGCCAGGCACAGCGATGAAAACGATATCTTTGTCTTTGACGGCTGCTGCCAAGTCATGGCTGTACTTAAGGCTGTCATCAAGCTTATAACCTGGTAAATATTTTTTATTGGTCTGCGTTTTTATCATCGCTTTTACCGTACGCTTGTTACGTACCCATAGCGTGGTATCACAGCCATTGCGTGCAGCCAAGTTTGCCATTGCTGTACCAAAACTACCACCGCCTAGAAACGCCAAACGTAGCTTGGTAGGATTGCTGTGAATATCCGCCATGTTTTTTGCCACTGCTGATTCTACCGCGCTAGGATTGAGTTTTTTACGACCAATACCCGATTTGGTAGCACGTTCGATGATACCTGCCAGCAGACTGTTTTGCTTTTCAGGGGCATTCGTATTCACCTCAGTATTATCGCTACTTATGTCTTTATTGCTCTCATTAGGGCTGGTCATTTGCTGTTATCCGTATTGGCTGATTTATTATTAATAGAATTTATCATGGGTTATTTATCATGACTTATGACGCTTTGGAGTATTGAGGCTATCTATCTTTTTGCTACACGACCGACTGTCTTCTTAGAGAGCGGTATTCGTCAAGAGAAAAGCGCCACTAAACAGCGCTTAGATATATTATGACTCAAATCGCACTAAAGACTCGATATCAATCGGTTTACGGGCGGGTTCATTTTTGGGACTGGTGCCAGTATAAACAAAAGCCGTCACATAATCATCTGGACCAACGTCAAAATATAATTTAACAGCAGCTTCATTACATAGCAGTCCCGTACGCCACACTGTACTAAAACCTTGGGCTTTTAGCGCCAAAATCAGGTTTTGTACAGCTGCACCCGCACTTAGCATTTGTTCAAAAGGAGGAACTTTTTTGTGCGCTTGTATTTTTGTGACAACTGTGATGATGACGGGCGCTCTTAATGGCATGGCCTGAGTTTTTACGATGTCCTTTTCGGACAGCGTTTCGCCCTCTTGCACCGCTTTAGCTTGAGCCGCTGCGACCAAGGCATTGCCCAATTCATGACGGGCGTCCCCCTGTGTCACTATAAAACGCCATGGGCGCAGTTTTTTATGATCTGGCGCTGTCGCCGCACACTCAATCGCTGTTTCGATTTGGGCATGTGTGGGTGCTGGCGTATCCAAATTGCCCATACTGCGCCTTGAATTGATCCAGCCAATCATTTCTTCACTGCTAATCGGCATACTGTTAGTGGTGATGTCTTTGGTCGACAGTTTTTTATCATTTTCGTCGGATGTAGTCATTACCGCTCCTTATTTATTATTATCTTTTTATGCAAAAAACCAATGCTTTGGTTGGCTCTCAATACTGTCAAAAAACACGTTATGTCAAACGAATATATATCAATATTGAGTGTGAATGACTTGAATGGAAAACCATGAGTGTTTTAATCGACAACTTGTAGATTATCATCGGCTATGAAGAGGCTTTAATTATGCCGCATCATCGACCCGATGCTCCATGCGCAGATAATCCTCTGACTGCATCTCAAGTAAGCGCGAGCGTGTCCGTTCAATCTCAAACGCCAATTTCTCTCCTTGATATAGGTCCAAAATCGACTGCTGCGCTCTAACCAGCAATTTAACACGGCGATCATAAAACTCATCAACCAGATAAATAAACCGACGGGTCGGATCACGTAAGTCATCATCTAAGGCAGGCACGGCATTGACCAATACTGTGCTGAACTGCTTGGCGATTTCGATGAAATCAGATGCTGATCGTGGCTCCATACATAAATGACGGAAATCACAGAATAAAATATCCTCAGTGCGAGCATTAATTCTAATTTCGCGACCATTAATCGTAATTGGCTCATTACTGATTTTTTGGTTATTGGATAAACTGGCAAAACGGTTGGCTAACCAATGATGATTCGCTTTCGTCATAGGCGACTCATATAGCTCTGCCTGCTGCAATACGCGCAAACGATAGTCGATACCAGAATCGATATTCATCACCGTAGTATGACGCTCTACTTCAGCGATAGCGGGCATAAAACGGTCACGATGTAAGCCGTCTTTATACAATCCTGATGGCTCAATATTTGAGGTGGCGACCAATGTAATACCACGATTGAACAGCATGGTAAATAAATCACCCAAAATCATGGCATCAGAAACGTTAGAAACAAAGAACTCATCGAAACAGATAATAACCGCTTCTGCATAAATGATGTCGGCGACTTTTTCTAATGGGTCACTCTCACCTTGCAGCTTGTTTAGCTCTTGATGAACGCGCTGCATGAAATGATGAAAATGCAGACGCATCTTGCGATCAATGGTCAATGAATCATAAAACATGTCCATCATCCATGTTTTACCACGACCTACCCCGCCCCACATATACAACCCCGTTGGTGCTGTCGGCTTGGACTTTAAAAAGCCAAAAAAGCTTTTCTTCTGTGGCGCACTATTGATGAGCTGATGATGTATCTCATCAAGATAGCTCATGGCCTTAAATTGCTGCTCATCTCGAGTAAACTCATCTGTACTGACGGCTTGCTCGTAACGTTGCAATGGAGATAAACTCATAATACGACTCATCATTAGACAAAATAAATAGTAAGGTAATGGTTGATTCTGCATGAACTCGTCAAAGTAAAGCGATCAGAGCTCATGACTTGATAGCGGTTCTCTATCCTAATATTACTAGGTAACAACTAAGCGTCGCTACCAAAGGTATGCTTTTCTAATAAGCCTTTCAACTCTGACAGACGTCCATGAAAAAAGTGCCCTGCGCCCTCTACAACGCTGACAGCAATTCCTAATCGCTCCGCAAATGCTTGCATATTATCAGGGTCAATCACTTCATCAGCATTGCCATAAATCTCAAAAGTTTTATCGGCTGGCAAGCTTATATCACTGCTGTTATTTTTTTCAACGGATGGAGCAATAAGGGCGATTTTAGTAATCTCAAAATCGCCTAGCCCCCAAATATGAGGGGCTTCAAGTACCTGCTCAGCCACCCGTGCTGTCACATAACCGCCAAAAGAAAAACCACCCAACCATAACTTGCGCGCATTGGTTTGCTCTGCAATCCATTGTAGCACGGTCATTGCATCTACGACTTCACCATCCGCATAATCGTGCTCGCCAGTCGACTGCCCGACACCGCGAAAGTTAAAGCGTACCACGTGCATACCATTATCACGAGCAAAGCGATACATCGTCGTTACCACTTTATTATTCATCGTGCCGTCGAATAACGGATTGGGATGACACAGTAACGCCACTGTATCGGTATTTGGATTGTTAGGATTATCTTGTTGCCAAAGCGCGTCGACTTCGAGCACGCCAGCAGGAGCAGGAATTAATGGCATAAAATTACTTATTGATTAAAAATGAATAGGTCAATTATCCTAGATATGGTTTATATTTCAAGTGATTTGCTGTGTCATAGTACCGCTTATTTTCATTTTCGCTCATCATAAGTAAACGTCGCCTATGAATATATGATGAATATGTGCGGTCTCTGCAATACCGCACACAATAACCGACTAGACACCCCAGAGCCGAATAGGGTAGATTCATCATAGTTGTTGAGCCACCTATGGACGGATACGTGCATGGCGTATCCTCAACTTTGCTGTGATATTCAACTTTATATATGACTGACAGACATTAGGAATCGTTTATGAATACTATTAATAAAACCGCTGCACTGACTGCTACTTTGGCGGCAGCACTCGCCCTAAGTGCTTGCCAAACTACGCCTTCATCACCAGTTATCCAGCGTGCAAACTCTATTTATGAGACGACTGGCATCGCCGATAGCAAAGTAAAAGCACAGCAAAATGCGATAGACAGCGCACAAAAGACTTGCAGAGGTAAGCAAGTTATTATCGTCGATGACAAAGTCACTTATAACGGTATTTTAGATGAAAATACCGGTCGGATGATTGGGCAAGCCAGTGCCGTCCTCGGTACGATCCTTGGTACGGGCTCGCCGAACTTATCACGTGATGACGATTACGAGTATAAAATCAACTTTCGTTGCCAATAAAATAATTATTATTTCATAAAGCACTTATTTGGCGGCTCGTTATTTAATAAAGTATCTTGTTATTTAACAAAGTATTTAGCGAACCAATCAGCGATAAGAATATATTAGTCGCTGACTGGTTGGCTTCTCTTTTTGTGTGCTCGCTTTTGGGGTAAACTATCCTTTCTGATTTTTTATGACTCTTATTCTATAAACAGCTCGTTTTTAAGCTCCCTCACTTTTGGTCTATTATTATGCGCAAACCCAACCTGTCAAATATGAAACCAGCTAAGGTATTAGCGCCTGCTAAAGATTTAGCGACCTTGGAAGCCGAGTTAGCTGAGCAAGAAAACAATATAGAAGTCAATTTAGAAGATACCGTTCTGCGGTTGAGTGACTATTTATCAGCCGTTGATATGGTTATCAAACAGACCTTTAACCACCGTGTATGGGTAAAAGCAGAGATTCGCAATCTATCTAGTAAAGGCGGGCATTATTACTTTGAATTGGCAGAAAAAGATGATGACGGTAAGGTCATTGCTAGTTGCCGCGGCAATCTTTGGCGCTTTAAAGCAGCACGCGTCTTAGCAAAATTTGAGCGCGCAACTGGCATGCCCCTTGATCGTGATTTGACAGTATTGCTCAAAGTATCCGCAGGCTTCCATGCGCAATATGGCTTCTCTCTCACTATTGAAGATATTGACCCTAGCTACACGTTAGGCGACTTGGCGCGGCAGTATGCAGAGATGGTCGACCGCTTGACGGGAGAAGGCTTATTAAACCTGAATCAACAGCTGCCTGTTCCATTTGATATTGAGCATGTGCTGGTCATTGCCCCTGAAAAAGCCGCTGGATTAGGCGATTTTCAAGCCGACGCTGATCGCTTAGCGCGCACAGGTGCCTGTCATTTCCATTATCATAATGCGACCTTTCAGGGTAATCATGCGCCAAGCGAGATCCGCCAAGCAATCGTTAACGCCCAGCAGCAGTTTTTTGATACTTATAAGCACCTGCCAGACTTATTAGTCATTATTCGTGGCGGCGGTGCGGTCGGTGATTTAGCCTATCTAAATGATTATGAATTGGCAGCATTGGTTGCCGAGCAGCCTATCCCTGTCTGGGTTGGCATTGGTCACGAGCGTGATAAAGTGATCTTAGATGAAGTCGCGCATACTAGCTTTGATACCCCATCAAAGGTGATTGCCGCTATCATGACGCATTTAGCCCAGCTCGTCACTCAAACGCTGCAATACCAAGCGCAAATAAAACAAGCTGCTCAGCGTCAATTAAGCACCGCTGCACAACAAACGACACGCCAGTTGAGCCAAATACAATCACAAACAATTGGTCAATTAACCGCTCTGCAAAAAGACAGTGATTATGCGTGGCGTAGTATTCAGCAAAGCGCTCAGCGCCAAGTCAAGCAAGCCGCCAGACTCACCAGCGAGCTACGCACACAGACTCAAGCGGCTGCCTATCAGCAGTTAACAGTGGCTGCTAGCGCCAGTCAAAATAACCAAAAAACGATTATGCATTCCGCACAGCAGCAGTTAATACAAGCACAGCGTGATAGCGAACATCTGCGTGATATTGTGCTCCTGCACCGTCCTTCTCGGGTGCTCAAGCAAGGCTATACCATGCTTACTGATGCAAAAGACAAGCAAATACTGACCAGCGGTACGCAGCTCCATCCAGAACAAACGGTGCACATTCTCTTAAAAGACGGTAAAGCAAAAGCACAGATTATTGACGTAAATATTAATAAATAAGAAGTACAACCTACCGTCGATTCAACTTAATCAAAGACTTTATTTTAAAATTAGGAAACCTTATGACAACCCCTACTCGCAAACGCAAAAAAGCCGCCCCAAAAACCTTTAAAGCGGCTTATGATATTCTAAAAACCAATGCCGCTGAATTACAGCAACAAGATGAGCCAGATATTGATAATCTGATGACGACTGTTGAAGAGTCGATTGCTGCTTATCGCGTTTGCGAAACCCGTATCAATGCGGTACAGCAAGCACTAGATGCCGCTTTTGCTGAAGAAGAAGATAAAACAGAGAATAGCGACAGTTAAGTTAAGTCAATTCTATTCAGGCTCGTCGACTTCAAATACTTGGCGCAAATAGGCAAGATACGTGTCGTTATTAATCATGGTCTTGCCTGGACTGTCTGACAGTTTAGCGACTGGCTGCCCATTGCATTCCACCAATTTTAAGACAATATTTATCGGGGTGATACCCATATCATTGGTGAGGTTGGTACCAATACCAAAGCTGGTCTTTATTTGACCTTTAAAATACTGATGTAAATCCCAAGCTTTATCCAAATCTAAGCCATCACTAAAGGTTAAAATCTTGGTTCTTGGGTCTATTTTAAGATTTTTATAATGAGCAATCGCCTTATCACCCCAGATATACGGGTCACCGCTATCGTGACGTAAACCATCAAACAGCTTAGCGAAATACAAATCAAAGTCACGTAAAAACGCATCCATCCCAACGACATCGGTCAGCGCAATACCCAAATCGCCTCGATACTCATGCACCCACGCTTCAAGCGCCGCTTTTTGTGAATCACGTAAACGCACATCCAAAGCCTGAAATGCCTGCATAAATTCATGTGCCATCGTACCGATTGGCGTCATTCCCAGCTTTTTTGCTAAATACACGTTGGAAGTACCGCTCACTATTTTTGGTTCCGCTTTATGCAAAGTCTCAACCACATGGGCTTGCCAAGCTTTGCTAAAACGTCTACGAGTACCAAAATCAGCGATAATTAATGGCGGGGTATTAGCATCACATTTTGCCTGCTCTGTCGCATATTGATGCAACAATGTGACTTTTTCATCCAATCTGCGCTGCCCTTCTTCAATCACACTGGCATTCGATAGCGCATCAAAATACAGCTCATTAACGATGGCGAGTACAAACACTTCAAAGAACATCGCTTGAATCATCGGTCCTTCGATATCGATAAATAAGCGACCTTTATCATCCGTACTGACGGTAATAAAACGACGTTTCAACTTAAACAATTCTAGATAGTCAACGAAGTCTGAGCGCATAAAGCGCAAACCACGTAAGTACTCTAGTTCATCCTCTAAAAATCGTAATTCACATAAATTGTCTAACTGCTGCTCTAGATCATCTTTAATATCAGCCAATGGATACAGCGTGTCTTTATTATTACGGCAGCGAAAGCGATACACACCATGTGTCTGTGGAAACTGATGCAGCATGGCTTGCAGCATCGTAAATTTATATAAATCATTATCGAGTAAAGAGGTAATAATAGGTTCGAAAGGTTTAGAGGTATGAGTAACGGTCATGTTACAGCCTTAAATACAAAAATGAAAAGCCGCCAAACAAATCCAGCGACGAAATAGGTATACATAACTTTGACTTCCTCCCCGCCCTCAAAGGAGGGGGATTCCTACTAAAGACGGCCAAGCCCGACCGCGAGAATGTTTTTTGCTCCATTAACATCTCTGTTATGGGTCGTTTTACAAGAACGACAAAACCATACTCTTATACCAAGCGCTGATCTACCTTTCGGACTGTCTTGGCGAGAGCCGCAACACGAGCAGGTTTGGGTGGTGTACGCTTCATTCACTTCGATATAGTGGCAACCTGCGTTCGCGCATTTATAATCCAGTTGCCGCTTAATTTCAAACCAACCTGCGTCATAGACGGATTTGGCAAGTTTGCCCTTAGTGAATGATGTTGATTTTATTTTACCAACAACAATTAGGCTGTTGGCTTTGACAAGCTTTGATGTGAATTTATGAATAAGGTCTTGACGGGTATTTTTAATCTTGGCGTGAATGGCCTTGACCCGCTTTTTATTCTTAGCTCTTTGAGCAATGGCCAGTTTTTCAGCATATTGATGAGTGACTTTGGTTTGTAGTTTGTCGCCATCACTACTGACTGCTGAATCTTTGCAACCTAAATCAATACCGACTTGACCAGTGCCACACGCTGTTTTTGGAAATTCTTTAACCGTCACACAGACGTACCAGTGACCGCGATGGTCCTGTACCAATTCGCAAGTATTGATGGTGTAGAGCGCTAAGTTATAGCTGTCCCATAGGTCAATAGTGAGTTTTTTACCTTTAGCTAAGCTGAATTGCAGGGTGCTTTTTAGACACTTTTTACCACTTTGGCGGGTGCTGATATGCTTAATAGCGGTCTTTTTAAACGGAATCCAACCAAGAGAACTACGTTTGGCTTTAAGATTATTGGTGCGCCAGTTGAGTTTGGCTTTTTTAAACTGTTTACGAGCCTTGGCATGGGTTTCGGTCACTGCTTGTAAGGTTTGGCTGTGTAGGTTTAGATATTCACCCGCACCTTTGGTGTAAGTAGCCAAATCATAAGCCGAAAAGAATTGACCAGTACGCTTGAGGTGTTTAAAACTTAGCTCATTGACGTAATTCCAGACAAAGTTAACCGACCCCGCTAAGATATTTAGCTGAGTGGCATGTTTGTCTTTGATGCGTAGTTTGAGCGTTTTCATGGGGTAATTATGATCTCAATGTATTTGGTTATCAAGGTATGTTCAATCCTAGGTGACAACGGTTGACGCCTGATATCCATGCCCTAGAAGGACGTGGTTTTACGGCGCTAGATGATAAAAGTATTAATAATAGAAAACGCTCAGCTTTTGAGTATAACGAAGTTTGGTTGGTTTTTCATAATTCAACGGCTATAACAGCAAAAATACAACGATAATAAAACGAACCATCATGCTGTGATAGTAATTATGCTCAAGGCATCAATCATAAAAAAGACGCTAAGAATTATCTTAACGTCTCTATATAAAGTCGATTATCAGTATTAATAATTAAGGTTTTGCAGGCTTAACCAACTTCACTAATGGCGCATAGCCTGACTGCGGCATCACATCGACTGGAATAAACTGTAGCGCCCCGCCATTGATACAATAGCGCAGCCCGCCACGATCTTTTGGCCCATCAGGGAATACATGACCCAGATGTGAGTCTGCTACTCGCGAGCGAACTTCAGTGCGTACCATATTAAAAGCGGTGTCTTCATGCTGGGTAATGACTTGCATGTCAATCGGCTTGGTAAAGCTTGGCCAACCACAGCCAGATTGGTATTTATCAGTTGATAAAAATAAAGGCTCACCGCTCACCACATCGACATAGATACCCGGCGCAAATAAATTATCATATTCATGGCTAAAGGCGCGCTCAGTACCGGCATCTTGCGTGATATTGTATTGTGCTTTGGTCAAGGTGTTTTTGAGCGCGCCTTTATCAAATCCTGCGTAACGCTTAGGATTTAAAGTCTCAGCAACGGTACTTACAGGTGCAAGCTTGGTACGCGCAGTACCTTCTGGTTTATCATCGGCAAGGCTTAAATCAACATGACAATAGCCGTTTGGATTTTTTGCCAGATAATCCTGATGGTACATTTCAGCTAAGTAGAAATTGTCTAGCGGCTCATTTTCTACTACAATTTTTTGTTTATACTGGCTTTGCACACGTTGGAGGGCAGCATCAATCACTGCTTTATCTTCTTTATCGGTGTAATAAACGCCTGAGCGGTACTGCACACCGTGATCATTGCCTTGTTTGTTGAGGCTGGTTGGATCTATCACGCGGAAGTAGTATTTTAAGATAGTATCAAGGTCTGTTTTATCCGCATCGTAAGTGACTTTGACGGCTTCGGCATGACCTGAACCACGAATCACTTGCTCGTAACTTGGATTGGCGGTATCACCGTTGGCATAGCCTGATACAGCGTCGACCACACCCTCGACGCGCTCCATGTAAGCTTCTACGCCCCAAAAGCAGCCGCCCGCCAAGTAGATTGAGCGCGTATTAATCGCTTTGCCTTTATCGTTATAATAAACGCCCTCTTTTTGTTTGATGGTTTCAATCTTGCTGTTGTTGTCTAAGGTTTGCGCGTTTGCTGGTTTAGCACTCCCTGCTTTAAGCTCAGCAAAATCATTATTGGCATTTTCAGCAAGGGCATAGGCTTGCTCTGCCGATATATTGCCTTTCACCAAATGCACCAAGTTGCCGCTTTTATCGAGTATCGCCCAGCTTGGATAAACTTGCACACCAAGTTTATTAATCAGCTCGCCTGAAGCGTCAGACAATACTGGTAGCTTTGGATAGTCTGCTTGGACGCCTGCATACCAAGTGCTAAAGTCGCTATCGGCTTTTTCGTTTAGATGACCGGGACTGACAACAGTCACGACATTTAAATCAGCGAACTTGGGATCGGTGCGCCATTCTTCGGTTTCTGCCAACGTACCCAAACATAATGGGCACCAGCTTGCCCAAAATTTAATCAATGTCGGTTTATTAGGGTCAATGACTGCTGTGCCCGTGTCACCTAAGCCTTTTGTCAATTGCGGCAGCGCTCGCATTTGTCCAAGCATATCGGAAGGCAGCATGTCACGTGAGCTAGTCACTCCACTGTTTTGCTTGGCTGATTTAGTCGTGCTACTTGCATTGCTCTCCGCACTACTCATTTGTCCACAAGCGACCAATATGCCAGCACTCAGTACTGTCGTGACACCAACGGCACTAATGTTTTTTAGCCAACGTGATGAATCACATGGTGAGTCTGTCGCTAACTTATTAGTATGACTATGATCATTATGGCGAATTTTCTTATGCGGCATGCGAGGTCCTTTTTACGAAGTCTTACGATCATAAACTGAGTTTTTATGCTCGCTCATGATCTTCTTACGTAATCAATGAGAGTGGATAAATCAAGATTTTAGCAAAGCTAATACACTATTAGAGTATCTTAATAGTATACATCGATGATGGAGTTTACTTTAATAGTAACTAAGGGGTTGCTACACTTTTTTAACACCAGTGTAAGAATAATGATATAGACAGAAATCTATCATTTTGCAGGTGTAATTTATAAAACAGCATTTAAAAAAACGTCGTATTATTTTTAAATTAAATTTTGGCACGCATAAATTGCGCCACATACTCATCAGCTGGGTTGTGGCGTAATTCACTGGGTGTATCCGTTTGTACCAAACGCCCGCCATTTAAAATACTAATCCGCTGACCGACCTTAATCGCTTCATCGATATCATGAGTGATAAAGACGATGGTTTTGTTTAGCCGTGCTTGTAGCTCAAGTAGTTGGTCTTGTAATTGGGCACGAATAAGGGGATCAAGGGCAGAGAAAGCCTCGTCCATCAGCAATATTTGATTGTCGGTTGCTAAGGCACGCGCAAGCCCTACTCGCTGCTGCATCCCTCCTGACAGCTCATCAGGGTAACTTTTCTCCAAATTTGCTAGCCCAACTTCATTAAGCCAATGCCGAGCAACCTCGTGGCGTTCTTTGATACTCATTTTTCGCACTCGCAAGCCGTAAGCGACGTTTTGCAGCACCGTCATATGTGGCACCAAACCAAAATGCTGAAAAACCATACTGAGTGTCTGCTGGCGATAATGCTGTAGCGCTTTATCATTTAGCTCTAAAATATTAATAGCAGACGATGATCTTCCATTTTCTAATACATCAGCAGAGGGTTTGGCATTAGTGGAGGGCTTAGCAATAGTAGACGGCTTAGCATTAATAGAAGTATCAACCCATATTTTACCGCTGGTTGGGTCAATCAAACGATTGATATGGCGTATCAAGGTTGATTTTCCTGAACCTGACAAGCCCATAATACAATGCAGCTCACCTGCTTTAACGCTTAAATTGATGTCATAAAGCCCGACCGAATAGCCTGTTTGTTCCTTTACCTGAATACTATCCATACCTTCTGCTAGTAATGCCAATGCAGACTTTGCTTGCGAGCTATTGGCATTATAAATCTTGCTGATATTTTCCAATTGAATATGATTCATGATGGCTCTCATTTTTATTTTTCTAGTTATCATTATGATTAGGGCGTGTTGAACATTCGACCAGGGCACTGATAATTAACCAATGGGATGCCTGCCAGCATCGATGGTTTTTTGCCGAGCACGCTTGCCTTGACCGAACGCTTGGGTGATACGGTCAATGATAATGGCAACGATGACAATCGCCGTACCTGCTTGCAAGCCCTGACCGATATTAAGCGTTTGAATCGATTGCAACACATCTTCACCAAGCCCCGGTGCGCCAATCATAGACGCGAGCACCACCATAGAGAGCGACATCATCACCGCTTGATTCACGCCCGCCATAATACTGGGTAATGCTTGCGGCAATTTAATCCAAATGAGCAGCTGCAAGTGTGTGCTACCGAACGAGCGCCCTGCTTCGACCATCTCATGATTGACTTGGGTAATCCCCAATGTCGTCAGCCGAATCAGTGGTGGCAAGGCATAAATAATAGTGGCAAATAACGCAGGCACTTTGCCAATCCCAAATAACATTAATACGGGTATCAAATAGACAAAACTTGGCATGGTCTGCATCACATCCAGTATTGGCGTCACAACCTTGCGAAGAATTTTACTGCCCGACATAGCAATGCCTATAGGAATACCAATCACGACGGTCACCAACACTGATACGATGAGCAGTGCCAAGGTATCAATCAATGCGCCCCATAGTCCAAATGCACCAATGAGAAAAAGTCCTGCGCCGCATGCCAGTGCAAACCAGATTTTACGGACACCAAACCATGCCAATACGCTCACAAGCGCAATGATAAGCCAAGGCGGCATAGTGGTTAATAGACGCTCAATCGGTAGCAATAGATAGGTTAACGCCATGGTACTGACAGTACGAAACACATCGCCATAATTTTGGACAACGCTTGCTAATGTATTATTAAGCGGCGTCTCAAGTGACCAAGAAGGAAAGCTCGATAATGAGGTCGCTCGATTAGTGCTAGAGACGGTTGCATCTGAAGTGATAGCCTCGCCCGTTAAGCTGATGCCTAGCTTAGCCGCAAGGTTACTGGCTGCTTCATCAGACAACCATGCTTGCCAGACGCTCGGATATTTACGCAAAAATGCTAGTGCTTGCTCATCGCCACTGCGTTTATTTTCACTCATCTCCAAGATAGCACCATTGAGCTCATCGGAGCTAAACTGAACTTTTTTAAAGACATCAGCAAGCTCTGGATTGGATTCAATAAAGGGGGTAGATACTGCGATACCTAAAGGTGAGACAGGGAAGCCAGACACACAATCGGCGGTGCCATCCGCTCGTAACAAATCTTGCCAACAAGCGTCATCATGGGCAGGGAACTCTAATGGCGCAAAGTCATATTTTGCCATCAAGCCCGTAGGCTGCCAGTAATAAAACAGTAGTGGCTTATGTTGCTCAAAAGCAGAGGCAATCTCAGCGTCGAGCGCTGCCCCAGTGCCGGGATGGGCATTATTAAAGATACTGTCCAAACCTGTATTCTTCAGCAAGCGAGTATTGAAAATCTCACACGTCCAACCAGACGGACAATTCATAAAGCGTGATTTGCTAGGGTCTTCAGGATCTTTAAACAGCTCAGCATATTTAGGCAAATCTTGATAACTGCGTAGACCTGGGTTTTCTTCTAATACATATTTGGGTACATACCAACCTTGAGTTGCGCCGCCTTTGAGCGTATCACCGATGACTGCCACTTTATTCTGCTCGATGGCTTGTTCCATAATTGGCGAGCGTCCAACCCACTGCTCCCCAATCACTTGAATGTCGTTTTGTGACAATGCCGTTTCGAGTGCAGGACCAGCACCCGGCACCTCTTCAATTGTACAATCATAGCCATCTTCAGCGATGTACTTAAGCACCCCAGAGATAAACTGACCGCTCTCCCATGTCAGAGCGCCAAATTTGATTGGTGAGTCGCAGGCTGCTGATGCCGATACTGGCAGTAACAGCACGCTCATGCATAGTAAACTTAACGCAATCCATTGGCGCATAAGATGTCCTATTTATAATTTTTATTATGGAAATGAACGCCCAAGTCAATAACATTATTGCTTTACGCCAAGCGTGTATTGCTTTTGACTCATTCAGTCGTTGAAGACTAGACAACGTCTTCATCTAAAACTAATACTACTATCGTTTAGGCTCACTACAAAGTGTAGCGATTTATAGACAAGATGACAAATGCTCATTAATTTTTTATCGCTTACTTTTATACAAAAAAATAGCACCTATTGAGATAGATGCTGTTTTTTAAAGTTGCTTATATGATTGCTCACAATGATTAGGTATTTTTGTTTACTTGAACGAAAGTTATGTCAACTTTGCTCACTTTAGCATTTGTTATTTTAAAAACATTGCCATGGCTTTTTTAAACAACCCGCCATAAGGTGGCAACAACAAATTCAACCCATTTAACTTGGATTGTACAAATACTGGTTTCATATGGCTAAGACGCTCGAATCCCGCTTTACCATGGTAAGCCCCCGTTCCTGAATCGCCAACCCCGCCAAACGGTAAGTCATGCTGGGCAACATGTATCAGCACTTCATTAATACATAGGCCACCAGAGACCGTATTGTTACGTACTTTCTCTAGGGCGTTATAGTTATCACCAAAAACGTATAACGCCAGTGGGCGTGGTCGCTCGTTGACAAAATGAATGGCATCATCAAGCGTATCGTAATGCATCAATGGCAAAATCGGCGCAAAAATCTCTTCCTGCATCACATCACTATCGGGGGCAGGCTCACTCACGATGACAGGCGGCATTAGACGCGTTTCGATATTAGACTCAGCATCAGTGAGCTTATGGATCCCATCGCTCGATAATGCATCTAGATAGCCTTTGACACGCTTAAATTGCTCGCCATTGATAATACGTGAGTAATCTGGATTGCTCTCAATATTTGGATAGTGCTTTTCCATCCACTCTTTTGCTAAACGGATAAACTCTTCATGATATTGGCGCTGAATCAGTACATAATCAGGGGCAATACAGGTCTGACCCGCATTTAGTGTTTTGCCCATCATCACACGATTGACGGCGTTTTCTAAGTTTGCGCCCTCTAACACGACGACCGGTGATTTACCGCCCAGCTCGAGCGTGACGGGTGTTAAGTTAGGAGCCGCCGCCGCCATGACTTTTTTGCCCACAGCCGTAGAGCCCGTATAAAGCAGATGATCAAAAGGCAGCTCACTAAAAGCAACCGCAATGTCTACCTCACCCAGTACTACACAAATCATGTCTGGTGAAAAATAACGAGCAATCGCACTGGCAAATGCTTGGGCAAATTGCGGTGCCGCTTCACTCATCTTGATCATAACTCTGTTGCCAGCAGTGAGTGCATCAATCATCGGTCCTACTGCTAAAAATAACGGATAGTTCCAAGGCACCATGATACCAACCACGCCCAATGGCTGAGGCTGGATTTCATTATGAGCTGGCATATACAGCGCTGAAATAGAAGCCCGCTGAACTTTCATCCATTTTTTACCGTGCTTTTTGGCATGACTGATACCAGTAAAGCTAGGAAACAACTCGGCAAACTGGGTCTCTGATTCGCTACGATAACCAAAGTCGGCACTGATCGCTTTGGCGAAACTGGCTTGGTTATCGCTAAGCATGACTTCTAGACTGTCTAGTTGGGTTTCACGAGTGGCCCAGTCATTGATTGGCTGCGTGCGACTGAGTGTTTGTAAGCGTAAAAATTGCGCTCGCATCTCATCAACCGTATTAGCAATACTAGGCGATTTTGGCGCAGGTTGCTGCAACATATCCGTGTCGATTGAGGTCTGCTCATTCATGTTTTGATTATTATCTGTCATTTATCTTCCTTGTCATCTGCGTTGGAGTCAATATACTCTATTGGGTTAGAGACTCTGTATTTCTAGGGCTTATCCTCATTTTAAAAATGGTGATAAACATGAGATAAATTGCCGTCAAACAAGGAAAGTAGCGCAAATAATATCGAGATATTAAGAAGCTATTTGACGATGTTTGGCAAAATTTAGCCATTTTCAGCCCATTTAGAAAGTAATCTATTGAATTAAGGACACGCCCTAATCAGCGGGTTGCATTGATGGCAACCCCTGAACATAAGTAATGCGATTCCATTCATTGCACTTTAATGTAGCGCATCAACGAATCAATGAACAGCACATTAAGTTGACTCCTGCGTCTGTATGAAATAAGTGTCTATAAACACGCATCACAATGCTAGAAATTTCATATTAAGCACTGAGAACTTTTGCTTATTATGGCTACTCCGTTAGGGCATTTATCAGTGTTTTGATTGTTGAGTTTTACAGCGTGACCAGAGATAATCTTGGGTACCAATCGCAAAAACTGCTACACTCACTATCGATATCACGACTAAATATCAGTGATACACCTCTTCGAACCAGACCACAATAAGACTGCGACTCTCATGCAAAACACCACGCAACAGCTTAATGACACACTGATCAGCAAATCTCTAACAACAGCCGATTACGTTCCCACTCTCGATGCGATGCTAGCACGTACACTTGCACGTATTGACTTAAAAAAACAGCAAGGACTGCGCACACCTGACGAATTATGGATTGTCGATCACAATGATGTGTATACTTTAGGGCAAGCAGGTAAAGAAGAGCACATCTTGCAACGTACCAATACGCCTATTATAAAAACGGATCGCGGCGGTCAAGTGACATGGCATGGTCACGGGCAGCTGGTTATTTATTGGTTGTTCGATTTGAATAGCTTGGGCTGGAGTGTGCGCAACTTGGTCTCGCATGCCGAGCAAGCAATCGAAGACGTCATCAATGACTGTTTGCAAAATCCTGCTTCATCAGACACAACAGCCATCAGCGCCCATGCGCGCCGTGACGCACCCGGTGTTTATCTATATGCTGATACATCTGTAGCGGATGATAAAATGATGCTTGGAAAAATGGCATCGTTAGGCTTCAAAATTAAACATGGATTTAGCTATCACGGTATCGCGCTTAATTTAAATTGTGACTTATCCGCATTTAATGCGATTAATCCGTGCGGCTATGCGGGGATGCAAATGTTACGGTTATCCGACTTTACGGCTATGCAAAAAGAGTCAGATGAACAAACTGGTGAAGCCTTAAGCTATGAACAAGTGACCCAAAAACTTATTGATAACATTGCTAAGCGTCATGCTGGACTCATTGAGCTACGCGCACTCGCACCCAAGTGAGGTCTTTAGGTCCGTTTTTGCATAATCTTTTTTTGCATAATATCGTGCACGCTTAGACTTAAGCATTGTGAGAAAATTTGAGTCAAACTTGTTATAATCGCAGGCGGCACATATTGGGCACAGTGATAATATCGCAGTGCCGCAACGTTATTCTTTTATCATCACTTATTATTCAAGCACTTAAAACAAAAGCAAATTGGAGTACTTTATGGCAGATTTTAACAAAATTTTGGACGCAGGCGATGTAGACGGCGGCATTATCAACGTAGTAGTAGAAATCCCAGCTGGTAGCAGCCATAAAATTGAGTGGAATCGTGAACTGGCGGTATTTGAGCTTGATCGTATTGATCCACAGATTTTTGCCAAGCCTTGTAACTATGGTTTTATACCGCAAACGCTTGACGAAGATGGTGATGAGCTTGACGTGTTATTGCTGACTGAGCAGCCGCTACCAACTGGTATTTTCTTAAAAGCCAAAGTCATTGGTGTGATGAAGTTCGTTGATGATGGCGAAGTCGATGACAAGATCGTCGTCGTACCTGCTGACGACCGTGATACAGGCAACGCTTATAACAGCCTAGCGGATCTACCAAAGCAGCTAATCAACCAGTTAGAGTTCCATTTCAGCCACTATAAAGATCTGAAAAAACCAGGCACTACGGTCGTTGAATCTTGGGGCGACGTTGCAGAAGCAAAAGAAGTCATCAAAGAGTCTATCCAACGCTGGAAAGACCTATAGGCTATCAAAAATTGGCAGAAATGCTAATAAAGGATAGCTATTAAAATGCCGCAGTCATTATCGTGATTGCGGTATTTTTTTGATTGAATATTACTGCTATAAAATGGTTATAATAATCAACACTATCGATGCCTATTTTTCATATCGCCATAAGGACAGTCATGTTTAACCCCGACCCTAGCTCAAAACCAGTCAACCCAAAGCTGCCAAGAGACGTCATCATGATGATCGAAAAAAACAATTTAGTGATGGCGATCAAAACTTTGGCGGCAGATGAAGACATTAGTATGGATGACGCCAAGAATAGGATTGATGCCTATGAGACACAACTAAAGGTGAAGCAGCAGCAAAAACTCAACACTATCGCCAGCAAGCAAGGCATTCCTAACCATGCTATTAGCTTTGATAGAGAGCAAGGTGCTGAGGATGAAGCTGGACATCTGATAAAAAATCGCGTCAAAACGACTAAGCAAAGTCGAGGATTCAAGAGTCTACAAAATGGTGTGGACAGCCAGCTTAATGATTTAGGCTATAAAAAACCGCTGATACCCTATTGGCTGAAACGGCTATTGGTGATTGCCATCATTATGGCTGGATTATTTTGGATATTATGGCGAGTATTTGGTTAAATAGGACAGGATATCGTCGTGTTAATTTTTTTATAGTCTGTTATAAGTGGTTCTGTTATATCAGTCTGTTTTAAGTAGTCTACTAATACGCATGAGGGCTGAAATAACTGGTTTCTTTGAGGTATAGCCTTTTCTAATATCTCTATTACTTTAAATATGAACAAAGGACATCAAGATGAATAAGGAACTACCGAATGATAATACTGGAAATGCATTGCAAAGATTAAAAGATGATGGAACAGATTTGACAAAAATGATCGAAATAGATTTTTTTATCTCAGTACCATCTGAGAGTTTTGGAATCTTAGTAGTAGAAAAAATTAAGGAAGCTTTACCAAATACTACTTTCAGCATTGAAGAGGAAGAAGATGATTTTACATGCTATTGTAAAATATCCATGATTCCTAACTATTATGATGTAGTAGAAACTGAATCATTACTGAATGCTATAGCAGAGCCGTATGGTGGTTATATAGATGGTTTTGGATCTTTTGGTAATTAAATCAAAAACCAACCTTTGAGTTATATTGAACAAACTGTAGAGATAAACCTTATAGATTTTAATCAAACAGCTCAGTAGTCATAACCTATACTGTAAATTTCATAGTCATGAAAGTCATATCTAAAACTAGTAGTTCGACTCCTGTATAGCGCACCGATCACAGATAGAATATATATGGTAAGTACACCATGAAGTATACTGCGACTATTTCAGTGGGCAAAACCATTGATACTATTAGCTTACAGCCGAGTGTTCAAGTCCTCACTAGGAAACCATAGCCTTAATTTTTTCTGAAAGTATTCTTTTAGACACATGTTTTTTTAGACTGAAATATGCATAAAAAACAGATGAGATTACATGTAATTTACTTTATTTATTCTGTTCAAGATCTTTTAGTATGGCACAATCGGCGTTTGCATCACCTGAGCAATGATCAGCTGAAATCTGTAGTGAGCTCACCATATCTTGCAATTGAGCTATTTTTTGGTTCAAAGTTGCGATATGTTGCAGTGTCAATTGTTTAACATCAGCACTCTGCCGATCTGTATTTTTCCGCAAATCAAGCAACTCTTTCATCTGTTTGGACGAAAAACCTAAATCACGAGCCTGTCTTAAAAAGCATAAGTCTTTTATATCTTGTTTAGAATAGATTCGATATCCTGAATTTGAGCGTTTTGCGGCATCAAGTAACCCAATCTGTTCATAATAGCGGATCATTTTGGGAGAGATTCCTGATTGCTCTGACGCTTGACCGATATTCATAACTTTCCTCCTGATATAAAAAGGGTTAAAGCCAAACGGGTACTTTAACCCTATATTAACAGTTCTACGCTTTAATCACGGGCACCTGAAAGTACTTTAAGCGTAAGGCATTACCTAGTACAAAAACAGAGGATAGCGCCATTGCGCCTGCTGCAAAAATAGGTGACAACAAAATTCCAAATGCTGGATATAAAACCCCTGCGGCAATTGGAATTAAAGCAATGTTATAGAAAAATGCCCAAAATAGATTTTGTCGAATATTTTTGATGGTAGCCTGACTTAAAGCAATCGCATTAGGAACCCCTTGTAAACTACCTGACATTAACACTACATCTGCGGCTTCAATTGCCACATCTGTCCCTGTGCCAATTGCCAGTCCGACATCAGCTTGAGCAAGAGCGGGTGCATCATTAATACCATCACCAACAAAAGCCACTCGTCCATATTGTTGTTGCAGTTGACGTATTGCATCTACTTTTCCATCAGGCAACACTTCTGCGATCACTTGATCAATATGTAATTTTGCTGCAATAGCTTGCGCAGTATGCCGATTGTCCCCTGTAATCATTGCTACTTTTAAGCCCAGTTGATGTAAACCTGCAATCGCGGCATAAGTGGTGTCTTTAATGGGATCTGCAACGGCAATAATAGCAACCAATTTCTGATCAATCGCGACATATATGGGGGTTTTAGCTTCTTGTCCTAAGTGCGCGGCTTCGTCTTTAAAGGGAGTAACATCAAGTCCTAATTGCTGCATATAACGATCAGCACCAATATGAACGGCTTGACCTTCAACTCCTGCTTTGATTCCAAATCCCGTCACAGAGTCAAAAGTGGTAATCGGCAATAAGCTAATATTCTGTTGCTCTGCGGCCTGAACAATGGCTAAGGCAATGGGATGTTCAGATTTTGCTTCAACCGATGCCACAATACGCAAGACTTGCTCACGTTCGAACCCTGGTTGGACATAAAAATCTGTTAAGGTTGGTTTGCCTTCAGTCAATGTGCCAGTTTTATCGACAGCAATGACTTTTACTTCCTGTAAAGCTTGTAACGCTTCACCTTTGCGGAATAAGACGCCCATTTCTGCGCCGCGACCTGTACCAACCATTATGGATGTAGGGGTTGCCAATCCCATTGCACAGGGACAAGCAATGATTAGGACGGCAACGGCGTTGACGAGACTAAACGTCAACGCAGGGTCAGGACCAAAGATAAACCAGACTATAAAAGTGAGCATTGCTAAGAGCATGACCATGGGGACAAACCACATAGTGACTTTATCAACCAATGCCTGAATCGGTAATTTAGACCCTTGAGCCTGTTCAACCATGCGAATGATTTGTGCCAATACCGACGATTCTCCGATAGCAGTCACCCGAAAATTTAAGGTTCCATTCTGATTGACTGTTCCTCCGACCACTTGATCACCGACTTGTTTTTTGACAGGAACGGGTTCACCTGTAATCATGGATTCATCAATATAACTTTGACCTTCAATTACTTCACCATCGACTGGAACACGCTCACCGGGACGAATCTCAACAATCGTTTCTGTGGTCACCTCTGCAATCGGTACTTCAGTCACTTGCCCATTGTGGTGAACACGTGCTGTTTTTGCTTGCATACCCACTAGATGTTGAATGGCTTGAGAGGTACGCCCTTTGGCTTTTGCCTCGAAATAACGCCCTAATAAAATTAAGCTCACAATCACAGCCGCCGCTTCGTAATACACATTCACAGTACCCTCAGGTAGAACTTGTGGAATAAATGTTGCGACTAGCGAAAAACTATAAGCCGCCAGTGTTCCAACAGCCACCAATGAATTCATATCTGGAGCCAAGCGCCATAATGCTGGAATACCTTTTTGATAAAAACGTCGGCCTGGAAAGATGAGTACCAGCGTGGTCAAAACAAATTGAATCAGCCAGCTTTGTTGCGTGCCGATATTGTCCATGACCCACATATGAAAAGCTGGAATCATATGTGACCCCATTTCTAGAATAAAAACAGGCACGGCTAGAATTAAAGAGATCATCAAATCTCGTTTCAGCTGTTGCTGCTCCGTGGCTTTTTTATCCTGTCGAACACGTGCATTCTGCTCAATCTGCTTAGCCGTGTACCCCGCTTTTTTAACGGCTTGAATCAAATCGCTGCTCTGTACTTGAGCGTTGCCTTGTACCCATGCGCGTTCAGTAGCAAGGTTGACGTTTGCTTGTTGTACGCCTTCAACTTTTTTTAAGGCTTTTTCTACCCGTCCAACGCAGGAAGCACAAGTCATACCTTCTATCGACAGCTCAATCGGCTGAGAGGCCAAGACCTTATAACCGGCTCGTTCTACGGCTTTGGTTGCTGCGATAAGATCTAAAGGTTGAGACGAGGAAATCATGGCGTTTTCAGTCGCAAGATTCACCTCAGCATTTTCAACACCTTCAACTTTTTTTAATGCTTTTTCCACCCGCCCCACACAGGAAGCACAGGTCATACCTTCAATGGGTAATGTTTCATTGTAAAGATAAGACTTACTATTTTCTGAGTTCATAACATCCTCTATCATGTTCAATCTGTTATCAACAGCATAGAGGTTGACATGATGGTAAGGTCAAGCGTGTTTTTTTAAAATATGTTTGACATTACCATCAAGACAAGGCTTAAGCTTAGTGATGAAATAAAACTTATTTGGAGAAAGGCTATGAAACTATGGATTGGAAACATGAAATATGGCGGCTGTGCTCGTGGTGTGACAGCAATTATTCACGATATCGACTCAAACGCCAAGGTTGACATGGATTTAGCAGCCAAAGTGGTCAGTATTGAAACCATCGCAAGTGTTGAGCAGATGACGGCTGCTTTAGCAAAGGCTGGCTTCCCTGCACAAGTGCAATGAGTCAGTCTGATAGACGCGCAGTCTATACGATTAACAGAAAGGATTATGGGCTGAATCATTTTGAATTTATTGACCACGCGCGTTTGGTGATAGGTCTACTTTTACGTATGAAAAGTGGATAATGTTACCAAAATGAATACTTTATTTATGACAGGAGTTATCGGCAAGCGCATGCAATATTCCGCAGGATTCAGCCAGCGCTTCACTTGCGCATTTTTGCCGCAACGCTAGTAGATGTTGCTTTAACTGAACCAATTCTTCCATACGTGTTTCTACCGCATCGATATGCTCATCCAATAGCACATTGACCTCACCGCAGTTTTCCTCAGGTTTATCTCTATACTGAAGCAGGGTTCGTACTTCATCCAAAGTCATATCGAGCGTACGGCAGTGCAGGATAAATTGTAGACGCTCAAAATGCGCCTCATTGTACAAACGATAGTTGCCTTGGCTACGCGCAGGCTCTGGTAATAACATCTCTTTCTCATAATAACGAATGGTTTCGACCGTCGCACCGGTGCGCGTGGCAAGCTCGCCAATTTTGATAAGCATGTGTATCTCCTTAAATAGTATTTTCTATTATCTAAAACAATAAAGTAACTATAAGGTTTGCTGATAAAAAATCAAACCCCTTTATCGTTAAAAGCCTTGACCCTGAAGCTACTATAGGGTTCATAATATCTTCAATAAGAGGATAAATAACTATGCAATATCATATTGAAGGTATGGACTGTGCCAGTTGTGTTGGCAAAATTGAGCGGGCGCTCATACGTATGCCAGGCGTCTCTGGTGTTCAGTTAAACTTTGCGACCCAAAAGCTAGAGCTAATCTTGGCGTCTGATGCAGCGACTGATGTTAAAGATATCGAAAAAACCATTAAGCGTCTCGGGTTCGGTATATCAGCGTTAAATGGTCAACAAGAGAAGAGTAGCACTGATGAAAGTCAATCAGCGATAGAGAATCAGCGCTGGTGGCAAACCATAAAGGGTAAGCAGGTTATTGGTACTGGGATTTTGATGAGTGCCGCATATATGTTGTCCTTAATTTTCCCTGAATATGGCGCATGGGTTTTTATTGCCGCTGTGGCTATCGGAGTCCTACCATTTGCTCGTAAAGCTTTTGCACTGGCGTTAGTAGGTTCGCCTTTTTCAATTGAAATGCTCATGTCTGTTGCGGCTATCGGCGCCCTTATCATTGGAGAGGCAGAAGAAGCTGCCGCCGTGGTATTTTTATTCTCAGTTGGTGAGCTGCTAGAAAGTGTCGCAGCTGATCGTGCGCGCGCTGGCATCAGAGCGTTATCATCGCTAGTGCCAAAGACAGCTATCTTGTTAGACACGCAAGGACAACAACGTCAGGTGGCAGCGACTGCATTACAGATTAACGATAAGGTGCTTGTGCGTCCCGGTGATAGAGTTTCTGCTGATGGGGTGATTATTCAAGGAATATCTAGCCTTGATGAGTCACCTGTGACAGGAGAATCTGTTCCTGTTGCCAAAACCATAGGTGCTGAGGTCTTTGCTGGATCTATCAACGTTGATGGGGTACTACAAATACGCGTAGAAAAGACAGCAGCAGATAATACGATTGCGCGTATTATTGAACTTGTGGAGCAGGCGCAATCGTCCAAAGCACCGACTGCACGCTTTATTGAAACCTTTAGCCGTTACTATACGCCTATCGTGATGGCGATTGCAGCGCTGGTCATTATTATCCCACCTCTACTGATGGGAGCAGAATGGGGAATATGGTTATATCGCGGTTTGGCGCTATTACTGATAGCTTGTCCTTGTGCTCTTGTGCTGTCAACACCTGCCGCTATTGCCTCAGGTTTGGCGGTCGGCACGCGCCATGGACTGCTTATCAAAGGCGGTAATGTCATGGAGTTGGTTGGTCAGGTCAGCACCGTCGCTTTTGATAAAACGGGTACTTTGACTGAAGGAAAACCACGGGTAACCGATGTCATTGATTTTAAAACAGTACATGGCGATGCTGAGGGTCACGATAAACTACTGTCACTGTTTGCGAGTGTCGACTCCGTCTCTAGTCATCCGCTTGCTATCGCTATTGTGGATCATGCCAAAGCCGCTAAGGTAGTCATACCTAGATCCTCCAACGCCTTTGCGACTGCCGGTAAAGCCGTTCATGCAACGGTTGCTGGACGCTCTTTGGCCATCGGCTCACCAGTCTACGTCGCTGAGAAAGTGAGGTTGCCAGCTGAGCAGCAGATTCAAATTGAGATGCTACAAAATGATGGTAAAACGGTTTCTATTTTGTTTGATGAGCACACGAGGGAGGCGCTCGGATTGGTCGCTCTACGTGATGAGTTACGAGAAGATGCACAGCAAGCCATTGCCCAGCTCAATAAAATGAACGTGCGCTCTGTCATGCTCACAGGTGACAATAGCCGTACGGCAAAAGCACTTGCTAGTCAATTAGATATAGAGTGGCAGGCTGAGCTGTTACCTGAAGACAAGCTACGTCTACTCAGCGAGATGCAAAGCAATAGTAAAATAGCGATGATTGGTGATGGTATCAATGATGCACCCGCTTTGGCAGCGGCAGATATTGGCATTGCGATGGGCAGTGGCACGGATGTGGCTATCGAAACGGCTGATATTGCCCTATTAAAAAGCCGCGTGATGGACGTTGCTAACCTTATTGCCTTATCCCGCGCCACCATGAGAAATATCCATCAAAATGTCATATTTGCACTTGGGTTAAAAGGCATATTTCTGATAACCACTGTGCTCGGCGTGACAGGACTTTGGATTGCTGTGCTAGCGGATACTGGTGCTACGGTACTGGTGACGCTGAATGCATTGCGTTTACTGCGTTTTAAAGGAATGTCTTCCCGTTAATGACAGTTAAAGAATAAAACGGTTATGGCTACATCAGTGGCCGTTTTATTACATCCACCTCTTACCTAGAAGCAGTCAATGAGCCTACCTTTAAAAAAATCATTACCTAAACCTATCACACCTTATTCGAATTAAATCTACGTCGATACTCACTTGGTGTCAACCCAACAATGCGCTTAAATATTTTACGAAATGCACTGGCATCACTATAACCAACTTTCCACGCTATTTGCTCAACAGGAGATGACGAGAACTGTAAAAAGTCTTTTGCCTCTCCGATGCGTAATCGCTGACAATATTCTGTGGATGTCATGCCCGTCGCCTTATGAAAACGACGCAGAAAAGTACGCTCTTCTAACTGTGCGCAATCGGCTAAGGTAGATAAATCGATATCTTGTGCATTGGTTCTTTGTAGCCAATGCTGCACTTTTAATATGGCTGTGTCTCCATGGGTGAGGTTGGGTGAGAAAGCACTGTAATAACATTGTTCACGCCTTGAAGGGTCAATTAATAACATACGAGCGGTCTCATTCATCACCTGAGAACCAAGAAAGCGATCCACCATTCTCAATCCCAAATCCGTCCAAGCCATCGCGCCACCAGCGGTCACAATATCACCGTCTTCGATAATAATGCGATCGACATCGAGCTCCACATCAGGGAAACGCTGCTTAAAATCCTCTGCATAACCCCAATGCGTGGTTGCCTTTCGCTTGGAGAGTAGTCCTGTTTCGCCCAATAAAAAAGCACCGGCGCAGACGGACGACAGTATCACCCCTGTCGAATGCTGCTCTTTTAGCCATTCTAGCCAAGGTTCTGCCGCTTGCTTTGCAATCGGTGCTTCTAACGTGGGTGGAATGATGACGGCTGTTAATCTTCCTACGCTATCAGGATTGCTCGAAAAAGTGCGCTTAGGCTGCTGCTTAACGCCGCAAATCTCCCAGTGACTGACCTGTAAAGGCAGATCGGTTGTATCTTGACGTTTAGCGGCGAGTTTACTGGCCACCACGAATAAATCAGTCAGTCCAAGGACAGCCGCCGTTTGTGCTTTCTCATAAACGATCAAGCCAATTTCAATAGCATGTTTTTGATTCATATATCGTTATTAACCTCTTATGTGTCGATGTAGCCACTCGTTAGTGTAGCACAGTGCTTGTAAAATATACGCCTATACAGTCACTTCCATAAACAAAGAGGCATTATCATGAACACACAAGCATTGATCGTTGTCGACATTCAAAATGAGTATTTCCCACAAGGTAACTTATCACTTGTAGGTATTAACGAAGCCGCTGATAATGCAGCTTTGGTGATTGCGTCTGCGAGAGAAAAAGGTCATACCGTCATTCATATCCGTCATGAAATGCCTGCTGACGCACCGATCTTTACGCCTGGTACCGATGGTGTAGCAATCAATGAAAAGGTAAAACCAATAGAGAATGAAGCCGTCATCACTAAGCATTACCCCAATTCGTTCCGTGAGACCAATCTGAAAGAGCTATTAGATAAAGAAGGTATCAAAGAAGTGACTGTGATTGGCGCCATGAGCCACATGTGTGTGGATGCCACAGTTCGTGCTGCAGTGGACTTTGGTTATACAACCACTACGGTTCATGATGCCTGTGCCACGCTTGATCTTGAATTTAATGGTACGAAAGTACCTGCTGTTCAGGCTCATGCCACCATCATGGCAGCGATTGAGTTTCTATATGGCGAAGTGATTGATACCCAAACTTGGATTGCCCGTTAATCCAGAGTTGTTAGCCAAACCATGATTTAGTCATGAAATAGACTCTTAAACCCTAGTCCCATTAAGAAGAATTTCCTCAATAAGGTAACTATTATGAATATCGCAAAATCACTGACCGGCACCACACTGTTAAGTGGCGTCATGTTGTTAACGGCATGTACCACCTTTGCCAGTCCAGCAGCAAATTCTAACGCGGTAAAACAGACAGCTACCAATACCGTTCAATTTCAGCAAATCCGTAATGCCACGATCAAGCTTGATTATGCTGGCACCACGTTTTTAGTGGATCCGATGCTAGCAGCTAAAAACGCTTATCCAGGGTTTGATGGCACAGTAAATAGCCAAATACGCTATCCAATGGTGGATTTGCCGATGACTGTTGCCGAAGTGCTTAGGGCTGATGCCATTATCTTGACGCATCTTCATGCTGACCATTGGGATGATGCCGCACGCAACCTCGTGCCGCGTGACATGCCAATTTTTACCCAAGATGAAGCGGATACGGCAATCGTACGTAAAGATGGTTTTACCAATGTTATAGCATTAACAGAGCAAGGCTTTGTGTTTAAAGGCGTTACAATTCATAAAACCATCGGACAGCATGGTACTGATTAGATGTACAAAGTGGCACCATTAGCTGAACTACTGGGCAAAACGATGGGGATTGTATTCCAGAAACCAAACTACAAGACCGTTTATGTCGCAGGGGATACCGTTTGGAATAAGGAAGTGGAAGATGCATTCACTCGCTATAAGCCTGATGCGGTCATCCTTAATACAGGCTATGCGAAGTTAACTACCTTTGTTGATGACTCTATCATTATGGGTAAAGAGGATGTATACCGTGCGTATAAATTCTCTCCTAATGCTCAGATCGTGAGCGTGCACATGGATACGGTCAATCATGCCACCCTCACCAAGGCAGAGCTGCGCCGCTTTATCGAAGAAAAGCACTTAGACAAGCAGCGTGCGCTTGTCCCTAATGATGGTCAAACCTATAAATTCTAGTGCTTGATGGTTGGGTCTTTAAATCTTCCCTGTGTGGCAATACCCAAAGTGTGTTGCTATGCATCGTTAATACGGTAAAAATGAGATCGTTTATGAATATGCCAAATCATTCAGGTAGCGCCCCTTTCGTTCTTTCGGTGCTCGACAATGCCTTCACCGGCGTTAGTCACACGGCAGAGGACACCTTTCAAGAGATGATTGCGCTTGCGAAATTGGCTGACAAAAGAGGCTTTCAGCGGTTTTGGATGTCTGAACATCATGCCATGCCTGGTGCTTCGGTGCCTTCACCGCAGATGATGGTGGCTCGGCTTACTGGGGAAACTGAGCGAATTAGGCTTGGTGCAGGCGGCATCATGCTACCGAATCATGTGCCTTTGGTCATTGCTGAACAATTTGGCATGCTCGATGCGATGGCGCCAGGACGAATTGATCTTGGTTTGGGACGGGCACTGGGTACGGATGGTGCAACGGCTTCCGCTTTGCGTCGGCATAAGGCAGCAAACGATGAATTTCCTCAGCAAGTCGCAGAGTTGTTGGGCTTTTTAGAAAACAGTTTTCCAAAAGACCATCCTTATCATGCGGTTCATGCGGTGCCAGGCCCATGGCAAGCCGAGCAAAACCGAGTACCCCCATCGAAGACCGCTGCTGATGTTTGGATCTTAGGGTCATCGACTTACTCCGCGCATCTGGCAGCAAAGCTGGGTAGACCTTATGCATTTGCTCTACAGTTTGGCAATGCTGATGTCTTAAGTGCCATGCGCATTTACCGAGAGAATTTCCGTCCTTCAAAAATTCTAGCCAAGCCATACTGCTTAGTCAGCATTGGCGCGATTGCGGACGAAGATCCTGTAGAGGCACGTCGCCAGTCAACATCGTCTGCCATGGCAATGTTGAGAATGTTTCAGCGCAAGCCTTTTGCTTTACTGCCTCCTGATGAAGTAGCCGCTTTTCAAGGCAATATGCAAGAGCGCCAGATTATTGAACAGTATACCGATCAAACCCTGCATGGCACTGCTGCCGAGGTCGCAAAAGGTTTAGAGGATCTTCAGGAGCAGACAGGTGTCGATGAGGTAATGATGGTGGTTCAGGGCTATTCGCGCCGCGCCCAATCGCGCACTGTTGAGCTAATCGCAGATCATTATGGTATGCCAAATCACTAGATCCTGTTGGGAATAACGATATTAAAAAGTTAGCAAAGCGCTTAATGCCTAACCATTAGGCTTGATTGGGCTCGTAAGCTACCCAAATGCATTGCACCGATGTAATGACAGCGACACTCAAAAGACACTGATTCTCATCCAAATAGTAGTCCCTGTGTAGATAATGGCTTTTGAAGAAGTAGCGCATACAAGTGAAGTTAGCAACCAAGATAAGCCGTGATATAATGCCCCGATAATTGATATTTTATGAAAGGTTTACATTATGGCTCGTACAGCTAGCGCATTACACATTTTAGTAAAACACAAAGAGCAGGCTGAAGACATTATTGCCAAGCTTCAAAAAGGCGCTAAGTTCGATGTGCTGGCGAAACGACATTCAACCTGCCCATCAGGTAAAAAAGGCGGCAGCTTAGGTGAGTTTCAACAAGGCGACATGGTACCGCCATTTGACAAAATCTGCTTCAGCGGCAAACTCTTCACCCCACATTTGGTAAAAACCAAATTTGGCTGGCATGTGGTCAAAGTACTCTACAGGACATAAGCATTAGGAGCGGAGCTTTAATTATAAGCCGACTGACATATGCCTTAAACATTATCCTGACTCATACAGGATCTAACATCATGGCAATCACGATTTGAGCTGCCATGATTGACTCATTTATGACCCAAAACGACTTATGATCTAATGTCCGTGTCATATCTAAATTTGAGTTGAAGACACTTTAGTTCCCATAAAAGTGATGATGATAGACATTTATAAATAGGTTTTGATCATAATAAAGCGTTAAGAACAAAAGGCTGCTACTGCCCTCTCTCCTATTTTATATCAACAATAATAATTTTTAAGGCATTAAAAAAGGACACCGCAGCGTCCTTTTTTATTCTAAATCAAGGCTCATATACAGCCTATTCTAATGATGCTCACCAGGCAGTATTCTGGCAAAAGCACGCTGAGCAAGGTTTGGCTTCTTATCGGTAGTCAGTCCAGCGCGGGTGCTTGGAAAAATACGATAACCCATCGACTGAATACCAACGTTGATTGCTGGTGCCAGTGAATAAGTAGCTGACGCAAATTTACCCATGTTGCTGGCAATACTGTTTGGTTTATGGACAATCGCTTTGGCAACCATCATCGCGGCTTCATCAGGCATTAATGCAGGCATGTAACGGTATAACTTAGTAGGCTCAATCATAGGCGTACGCACCAATGGCATAAAAATATTGGTAATCGTCACATTATCGCCCTTCACTTCAGCAGCTAAGCAGCGGCTAAAAGCGTCCAATGCCGATTTTGAGGCAACATAAGCGGCAAAACGCGGACTGTTTGCCAATACGCCAATCGATGAGATATTCACAATTTGACCAGTCTGACGTTCAATCATCCTCGGCAAAAACCCAAGAACTATTTTAACCGCGCCAAAGTAATTGATATCCATAGTACGCTCAAAATCATGGAAACGATCAATAGACTCGTGAACCGAACGCCGAATTGAACGACCAGCGTTATTGACCAAGACATCAACATGTCCGAAATCTGCCAAAATTTGCGTGCTAACTTTTTCGATATCATCCATATTGGTCAAATCACAAGGGTAATAACTGGCATTGCCACCAAGCTCCTCGATACTTTCTTTAACGGCTTTTAGTTTGTCTTCGGTACGTGCTAATAAGATAACATGCGCACCGCATTCACTAAGTAAATATGCTGTACGCTCACCAATACCGCTTGATGCCCCTGTGATAATGATATGCTTATCTTTGACCGCTTTGTTGATTGCTTTTTTTGAGGGATTGGCCATAAAAAATCCTTTTTGTTGTTTCTATGCCTATGAATGTTCGATTACAGCATAGCAAAAAATTATGGCTTAAAGTGAACAAAACCGCCGTCTCAGCCAGATAATTTGCCGATCATAAGGATCGATAAACGTATAATCGCAGTATTTTTCAGACTTACGCTTTTCACCGAGCATCGATAAGGAGTATCTATTTTGATTGCAACTCTAGCTCATTACATTGATTTAATTGCTAAGATAGTCGAGGTCATTGGCGTACTTATTATGTTTTTTGGACTGTTTTTTGCTTTTTATCGAGGGATTCGCCTAACCAGTGGGTTTAACCATGAGACCTATATCGAAGTCAGACAAACCGTCGGTAAATCTATTTTGTTAGGATTAGAAGTCCTCATCGCCGCTGATATTATGGCGACTGTCGTCACAGAACCGACGTTACGCAGCGTCCTAGTACTAGGTTTTATCGTACTCATTCGGACTTTTTTGAGCTTGTCACTACAAGTAGAATTAGAAGGCAAATTCCCTTGGCAAAAAGAAAATACCGCACTCAAAAAAGAACCAAGTACCGCTAAAGTGGACGAGCCTTAAAGCTTTTTTATTATTTAACAAACGCTTAGCATGAACCCTCTGCTCACTTACTATCCGTGCGCCTGCAAAAAATCTTCGACCACGCGAAACTGTCCAGCGGTACTTTCTTCACCATACATTGCTTGGCGAAAAGCATTAGAATTAGGAATGCCTGTGGTATACCAAGCAATGTGCTTGCGAGCGATACGGCAGCCAGAGTACTCACCATAAAAGTCATATAGCTCTTGCAAATGCGCCAATACGATCTCTTTTATCTCACTGACGCTCGGTGCATCAAGACTCTCACCAGTGCGTAAGAAGTGCTCGATATCACGGAATATCCATGGTTGTCCTTGGGCAGCACGCCCAATCATCACAGCATCACAACCTGTCAACTCATAGACACGCTGGGCTTTTTGCGCGCTATCGATATCGCCATTGGCAATGACGGGAATGTTGATGCTTTCTTTAACTTCGCGTATCAGCTCATAACGCGCCTCGCCAGTGTACATATCCTCGCGCGTGCGCCCATGAATGGCAATCGCCGCAATACCTGCTTGCTCAGCACGCTTCGCCACACGCAAGATATTCTCACGACCGTTTTCATAACCCAATCGCGTTTTTAAGGTCACGGGGGCATTTACGCTATTTACCGCCGCATCTAACAAGCGCGCAACCAAATCTTCGTCTTGCAACAGTGCAGAACCTGCCAGCCTACGGCAAACTTTTTTGGCAGGGCAGCCCATATTGATATCAATAATTTGCGCGCCATTATCAATCTGATAACGTGCCGCTTCTGCCAATTTATCAGGCTCAGCCCCTGCAATTTGCGCTGATATAGGCGCAATTTCATTGTCAAAATTGGCACGATACAAGGACTTTTTGCGCGCGTAAAGCGCCGTGTCAGCGATAATCATTTCACTCACCGCATGACCGGCACCAAATGATTTACACAATCGCCGAAAAGGATTGTCTGTCACGCCCGCCATAGGAGCAACCATGAGGCGGTTTTCAATCGTCAAGCCACCAATATTCAATGGTTGCAATAATGGATGGTCAGATACTGGCAAAGACGACGGTAAAGCAGGAGAATCAGTAGACATAAAAAACGGCTTGCCATTAATTAAAATAAGATAATAAAAACAAGCCGTTATTCTAAGGAATCGTACACATAATGCAAGCTATTAACGTGAATAACTTGCATTAAGAAACACTACGCTTTCAACAGTGCACCCTTACTTATCAAACACACTGCCCTGCTCTAGTGTGATGTCCTCATCATGCTCCTGCATACGCCACGGCAAACTATCTGGCGACACATTTAAGAAGTGTAGGTATTTTTCGAACTGATCAATAATATCGTTAATCACTGACTCTGATTGATAGCCATATAAATCATAGGTTTGACCACCACGGCGCAAATACACCTCAGCACGATGATGGTGCTCTTGTGGTAATTCATTGGCCATATCTTCCGTATAATAGTCAGGAATTTCATGCTCTGACAAACGAACTTCATACCAGAACTCTACATTGTCACCGCGTCTTAATTCCAATACAGCACGGTTATTGACCTCATCATAATTTACATCAGGCAACCAGCCTGTTTCGGCAAACTTCTCTGCCACCTCATGCATCGATGATAAAACCGTACCTTTGATATAACCCAGCACTTTATCTCGCGTTGGTTGATTGGTGATATAGTCAATACGATCACGCCATGCGTCAAGCTTAAGTAGATGCGGCGGCAAATGATTGTCATTGGCTAGGCTTTGATTGCGATGTCCTTCAATACGTAGTGCGCGCCACATACCAAATGTCGAAATCAATATAATGATCGCAAACGGTAAAGCACTAACGATAGCCGCTGTTTGTAGTGCACTTAGACCGCCTGCGATAAGTAGAACCGCTGCGACCGCCCCTTCAGTTACCACCCAAAACGAGCGCTGCCACCAAGGCGTATCACTGCGTCCACCCGCAGCGAGCGAGTCAATCACTAATGACCCTGAATCCGATGACGTCACAAAAAAAGTAATAATTAACAGTACTGTCAATGATGAGACAATCTGTGTAAATGGTAAATTCTCTAGCAATTTAAATAACGCAATTGCTTGGTTGTTTTGCACCTCGCTAATCAGCGCGTCGTAGCCATCAACCATAATCATATGCAGTGCTGTATCACCAAACACCGAAAACCAAAAGAAGGTAAATAACGTTGGCACTAACATGACGCCCAATACAAACTCACGAATGGTGCGACCGCGACTGATTTTGGCAATGAACAGACCCACAAAAGGCGCCCAAGCAATCGTCCATGCGAAAATAAATAGTGTCCAACTACCGATCCAATCACTCGATTGGTATGCTTGCAAGCTAAAAGTACGCTCAACGATATTGCCCAGATAGCTGCCCGTGTTTTCCATAAAAGCATTGAGAATAAAGATCGACGGACCAACGATAAAGACAAATAACATGAGTGCCGTTGCCAATACCATGTTTAAGATAGACAAGCGCTTGACGCCTTTGTCCATACCTGCCAGCACGGATACCAAGGCAGCTGCTGTTACTAAAGCAATGATAATAACCTGCACCGTCGTATTAACTGGCACCATCTCTGGTAGCAAATAATTTAGACCCGCGTTAATTTGCGCCACCGATAGACCCAAGCTGGTGGCGATACCAAACATCGTGCCCACGATCGCAAACACATCAACGGTATGTCCAATAGGGCCATAGATTTTGTCACCGATTAATGGATATAGCGTTGAGCGTACCGACAATGGCAAGCCATGACGAAAAGAGAAATACGCCAGCGACAAACCTACTACGCCATAAATCGCCCAAATATGAAAACCCCAATGAAAATAGGCAATTTGCATAGCTTCTTTGGCAGCTTCAATCGTCTGCGGCGTGGAAAGTGGCGGACTGGCAAAATGCAATACTGGCTCTGCTACGCCATAAAACAGCAAGGCTATGCCATAGCCTGCGGAAAAAAGCATGGCAAACCATTCCAGAAACTTATACTCAGCCTCCGCATGGTCAGGGCCCAATTTAATACTGCCATAAGGCGAAAATGCCAAGGCGATAATAAACATCAAAAATATGGCGACTGCCAACATATAAAACCAGCCGAAAGTGTCGGTGGTAAATGCCAGCACTTTGCTGAACAGCTCGCCAGCAGCGTCAGGGTTGATGGCTGTGCCAATCACCAATAACAGCATAATCGCTGCTGCCGGTACAAAAACCGGCAACAAAATAGTGGAGCGAGGTAATTTACTCATAGAAAGTGATATCCCCAAAAAGTAGCAATGAAAAATAATCTTCGATATCAAGATTAATAATCAGAAGGAGCAGTGCCTTTTTTATAAAAAGTGACTCACAAAGGCGAAAATGCATCAGTTATTATTAAACAAATACAATTTTTATCACACTATGCTCAAAAACCCCAGACAAGCGCCCAACTTGTAACATGACTTTAACGATTGTTACATGACTATTACCAAGTAATAAAAAAGGCCGCTTGTTAGCGACTTTTTTATTTTATTCTGGAACAATTTACGTTTTGCTTGTTAATTCGACAGCTATCTCGTTTTTTTATTACTAAACAGTAATGGTAGCAGCAAGTTGCTTAGCCGTTTCAGCCAGTTCTGTGTGATCAGCTTGGGTCACTGCATGTCGACCGAGCTGATGAATACTCGATGGAATGAGATGCACGTGATAATGAAAAACGGTTTGACCCGCCTCGCTACCATTTAATTGCATCTGAATAATGCCTTCACGCGCAAACACTTGACGCTGTGCTTGCATGACTTTTTTAGCGGTCATTAACACCGCTGCGGCATACTCTGGTTCAAGATCCGCCAAATCAACGGCTTTTTGCTTAGGAATCACCAGCACATGCCCCTCTGCTTGTGGCATGATATCCATAAAAGCAAGGGTTTTATCATCTTCATAAACTTTGTGATAGGGAATGTCACCGTTTAGCATTTTGGCAAAGATATTGTTATCGTCATACGCGGCTTGCTCATTGGCTTGGGTCATTATTTTTTCCTTTACTTGTTTGATTATTGGTTGCTCAACAGCTTTTAGAGGGGGTGGGACAACCTGTAATATAGTGGACGAAATGTCGTTTAAGCACAAGTTGCGATAGCACTCGTTATTAAAAATTCGCAATACGTAAGCTAATCGCGGTAGCTCACTAATTTGGTTGGCGAGTCAGGCGCTTTAAATGTTATATTAACCCTCTACTTTAACAACACTACGTTTATGGATTCGTCTACTTTGCCGACTCAATCAAATATGAGTAACATTTACACAGAACCTGCTCAAGCAGCGCAAACGTCTGTCACAGCTGGCTCTGTATTCAATAATGGAAAACAACCAAGCAGCGCTGAGACTGAAAATGAGACTCAAGCCCCCACTCAAAGCATTGAGCCTAACGCGCTCATTCTGGCCGAAGCACTGAGCGACAAGACGATTGGTTGGAAGATACACAATTGCAAAATCACTAAAAAGACGGTCACACAGGATTTACCACTACCGTTCTTATATCATTACGACAGTTTAAATGATGCGATTAAGCAAGCGAATCCGCTCACACCCGCCCTCCTGTCACAGTTCAATACGCCCATGAGCGCTCATGAAGCAGCCAAGCTGATTGGTATTAGCGAAGCACTAATAAGCAGCCCTTGGCATGTCAAAATCATCGGGTCATTGGTGATTTTTAGCGAAGCGCTGCAGTTAGCCGTACGCTTGCATTGGACCAATACGGGCAAAGACACCCAACAACTTTATACCCAGAATGAAGCAGATGCTATTACAGCCGCTTTTAAAGATTGGCAGTTTTTTGGTCGTATCGATGTACTCTACAAAAATAATAAGCAAACCTTAATCAGTATAGATGAACAAGCTGAAGGCAATGAGCAACTACTTCGTATTGAAGCAAACGCTGATTATCAATGCTTGCCAGCGACTCATGCGTTAGTGGTTATCGCTAAATTGGAAGCGGACAAAACAGAGCTACCTTGGTTTGAGGCGGCGATAGTAGAGCGCGTCGAATAACACCTTATCTTCCAAATACTTACGATGTTATGACTACTATTGACTTGGCATTATCAATGAATAGTTTTCAGTGATTCATATCTAATGGTATGGTAACGACCTAGTATTATTCACTAGTCCTCGCATTTTATAAAAAGCACACTATCAATATTAAAATTGAGGGTGCACATTTTCACAAACCTCGCCTATTTGTAAGGAATATCACATGGATTATCGCTCAAAAACCTCTACTGGCGGCCGTAATATGGCAGGCGCGCGCGCATTATGGCGTGCGACTGGCATGACTGATGGCGACTTTGGTAAACCAATCATTGCGATTGCCAACTCGTTTACCCAGTTCGTACCCGGCCATGTTCATCTAAAAGACTTGGGGCAACTGGTCGCACGTGAGATTGAACAAGCAGGCGGCGTGGCTAAAGAGTTCAATACCATTGCGGTCGATGATGGTATTGCGATGGGTCATAGCGGTATGTTGTACTCGCTACCCAGCCGCGACCTAATTGCTGACTCTGTAGAATACATGGTCAATGCTCACTGTGCGGATGCACTAGTGTGTATCTCCAACTGCGATAAAATAACGCCGGGTATGTTGATGGCAGCCATGCGCCTCAATATTCCAGTAGTGTTTATTTCAGGTGGCCCAATGGAAGCGGGCAAGATTTTAGCCAGTACCGTTGGTAAAAGCCATAATACCGATGGTAGTGACAGTAGTGCGATTCGTAAGCTTGATCTTGTCGATGCGATGATGGATGCCGCTGATGACAGCATTAGTGATGAAGATGTAGCCACTATTGAAGCCTCTGCCTGCCCAACTTGTGGTTCGTGCTCCGGTATGTTTACGGCCAACTCAATGAACTGCTTAACTGAAGCATTGGGCTTGGCATTACCGGGTAATGGCTCGCTACTCGCCACCCATTCGCTACGCCGCGAGTTGTTTTTAGAAGCAGGACGCACCATTGTCTCGCTTGCCAAACGTCGCTATGAGCAAGATGATGATTCAGTATTGCCACGCTCCATCGCTAGCAAAGCGGCTTTTGAAAACGCAATGACCTTAGATATCGCGATGGGTGGCTCAACCAATACTATTTTGCATCTGTTAGCGGCTGCTAACGAAGCAGAAGTCGATTTCAAAATGTCAGATATCGATCGTCTAAGTCGCGGTGTACCTTGCCTTGCAAAAGTCGCCCCTGCCTCACAAAAATACCATATGGAAGATGTGCATCGTGCTGGCGGTGTCTTTGCCTTATTGGCCGAGCTTGATCGTGCAGGCTTACTCAAAACTGACGTACCGACCATCCATAGTCCAACGATGAAAGCCGCGATTGATAAGTGGGATATCATGAATCCTGATAATCAAGAGGCTCGCGCACGCTTCCTTGCAGCACCGGGTGGCATACGTACCACTGAGGCATTTTCACAATCAAAAGAATGGTCAAACCTTGACGTCAACCGTGAGTCAGGTTGCATCCGTAGTGCCCTACATGCCTATTCTACAGATGGTGGTTTGGCCGTATTGTATGGCAATATCGCCGAGCGTGGCTGTGTGGTCAAAACCGCAGGTGTGGATGACAGCATCCTAGTATTTACTGGTCGTGCTCGTCTATTTGAGTCACAAGATGATGCTGTCGCGGCAGTATTAGCTGACAATATCGTCGCAGGTGATGTGGTTATCATCCGCTACGAAGGCCCTAAAGGCGGCCCTGGTATGCAAGAGATGCTATATCCGACCACTTACCTTAAGTCTAAAGGCTTGGGTAAAGAATGCGCCTTACTAACTGACGGTCGTTTCTCTGGTGGAACATCAGGTTTATCCATTGGTCATGCCAGCCCAGAAGCAGCGGAAGGTGGCGCCATTGGTCTGGTTGAAGAAGGCGATACCATCCATATCGACATTCCTAATCGTACGATTAACATGCAAGTCAGTGATGCCGATTTGTCCACTCGCCGCGAAGCGATGGAAGCTCGTGGCCGCGATGCGTGGAAGCCTGTAAGCCGTGACCGTCATGTGACCCCTGCGCTACGTGCCTATGCTGCCATGACTACCAGTGCCGATACCGGTGCGGTACGTGACGTGAGTCAAGTTGAGCGCTGAGCCTTAAACTATTAATTGTTAAAGTATATTGGTAAAAATCTATTAAGCCTGCGCTATGCAGGCTTTTTTTTCACCAAAAAACAACGCATATGTCGTTTTGATAACGATTTTTTGCGGTAATCATTATTTTTTAGCGTCATTATAATGGACTAGTAAATATGGCCTTATTCTAACTTTTTAAGATAAACATAACAGCGTGCACCTACCTTATGATTGAAAACTACAATTTATTTTTATTGGTCTGCGGTATCGCTTTTTTACTGGGGGCGTTATTCCCCATTATATTTAAGCGCACGCCTATCTCTTTGCCTATGTTGCAGGTCAGCTTTGGGCTGCTGATGGGCTACTGGTGGACGACCTTATCATTTTTAGACCCTATGAATAACGGCTTAATTATCGAAAAATTAACCGAAATTGTGGTGCTCGTATCCTTGGTTGGTGCTGGTATTAAAATTGATACGAAGCTGTCTTGGCAATTGTGGCGACCGACCGTGCGTCTGTTGCTTATTACCATGCCGATTGGCATCTTTGCGATGGCGGTACTGGGCTACTATGCATTTGGTCTCAGTCTGGGAGCCGCTATATTGCTGGGCGCAGTACTAGCTCCAACCGATCCCGTCTTAGCTTCTAGTATTCAAGTAGGGCCACCCAACACAGGTCGCGAAGATACACCGCGCTTTACTTTGACCTCAGAAGCAGGATTGAATGACGGACTGGCTTTCCCATTTGTTTATTTGGCCATAAAAATAGCGGAAGCCTTTAGCCAAGGCAATTCCTTTACCCTCGAGATGCTCTGGTCATGGTTCACTCATGATGTCTTATGGAAAATTGGTGCTGGGCTGGTGGTGGGGATTGTCGTTGGTAAAATTATGGCCAAGCTGGTATTTTCAAAATACAGCCAAAACACCACTATTTCTCAAGGCTATGTGGTCATTGCACTAACGTTAGTGGCTTATGGACTTGCCGAATTTGTACATAGTTATGGCTTTATCGCCGTGTTTATCGCGGCATTTGCCTTTCGCCGCTCAGAGCATGAGCATAGCTATCACCACAAGCTCCATGATTTTGCAGAACAATCAGAAGGCTTACTCATGTCTCTAGTGCTGGTCACTTTCGGCATGTTTCTTGGTCAAGGATTGCAGTCGGGTGTTGAGCTGACATGGCGTGTTTACATCGTCAGCTTCACTTTCCTCTTGTTGATACGTCCCATTGGTGGGTTTATTGCTTTATCAGGACTAAACATGCCACACACTGAAAAGTATGCCATTTCTGCTTTGGGCATCCGTGGCATTGGTACGCTATATTATTTATCTTATGCGCTCAACCAAGGTTTTTTCGGTGATGAAGATGCGCTTAAGCTATGGGTCGTCTGTTCAATTGTCATTTTGGCGTCAATCTTTATTCATGGTCTTAGCGCCACAAAATTGCTTAAAATGACGCCGAATAAATCACATTAACCTTATCGATAGAGCTATCTAGCGCTTTGAAAGCTCTGAATCGACTAAGTTAAGTACCGCTTCCGTTAGTGCAAATTGACGGACATCATTCAGCATCGTGGTGTCAAAATTATGGATAAAGGCAAATGACAACTGACGCTCTGTGTCACACCAAGCCACTGAACCGTTATAGCCCATATGCCCAAATCCTTGCTTGTTTGCATCAAATTTTTCACTGTCTATATGCTGACAAAGACTAAATAACCGATGATAACCCAAGCGCCAATCCATGTTTGCTGGCATGACGGCATCTAGCCCTGTGACTTGCGGTTTGGATAGTTGCTCAAAAGTGGCGCTATTAATAAACGTGTGTCCTTGCCATGTTCCGCCGTTGGCTAACATCGCATAGATGGTGGCCAATGCCTGAGCTGAAGCGACACCATTTGCTGCTGGAATAATCGCCTGTAATGTCTCACGACTGTGATAATCGATTGCTTGTTTGCCAGCAGGTATGAGTGCCGCCTTATAATTTTTTAGATTAAGCTGACTGGTATTGAAGTACAAACGATTAATATGAGCCGTGTCTAGTATCGGTAAAGTATTTTGCTCATCATCTGAACTTAGGTCTGCCGCTTGTATATCAACTAAGGCGAGCTGCTGCCAACAAGTGTAGCTAGGCAGACTAGCATAAGTACGTAAAGTACTTTGTGAGTCAGCTTTTAGCGTTGGTTTATGACGTTTATGACGCAGTTGTGAGCCAGCCTCATTTGATGCTTCGAAGTCTTTGGCGAGTCTTGCTACTTGGTTGACTTTATTCTCTGGTACACCAAAATAGCAACTATCAGCAATACCTAAAGGCTCAGTAAGATAATGGCGCAATGCCTCAGCTAAAGACATTTCCGTAACGGCTTCTATCAGACCGCCCAACACCCAACCATAGACCAGAGCACTATAAGCGCTGTCATATAGCTCGCCATGGTCTGATGCTGTGATTGGCATGGCAGCAACTTTATTGAGCATTTGATCCCAATCAAGCAAAGTTTCGCTATCCGCATCGATACTCTGAATTGAGAATAAGTTGGCTTGATGCGACATCACGCTACGTAGCGTAATATTCCCTTTATTCTGTGCAGAAAATGCACGCCAATAATGGGCAATAGGCTGGTCATAATCAAGCATCTGCTGCGAAACCAATATATGTACGAGCGTCGCCAATACACCTTTACCCGTCGAAAAGTTAATCGCCAAAGTATCAGGCTGCCACGACATCTCTGGACGTGCCATCCCCACACTCGCCTGTGCAATGCATTCTCCTGCCTGATAGACAACCACGGCACCCCCTGCTGGTGCATCATCAAGCTGTAAATCGGTGAGTATTTGCTGCAAACGTTGTTGCAACGTTATATTTATCTGATGATCAAAAATCTGCGTGGTTTTATTATTATTGTCGATCATGGCTACCCTGCTCCATTTCTATAAAACAGCTAAACGGTAAAAAACTATTTAGCCCTTAATATTAAGTGTTCATATGATAAAAAATACATTATTTGCTAAGGCGTAACTGTTCAGTATCTCAATACTAACTCGTTATTTTTTCGTTTGCTTAGGGCGTGTCCTCATTTTTAAAATAACAACGCGCCTTAATAAAAAAGGCAACCTAGTGGTCGCCTCTCAGTCATACAATGCTGCTCAATAATACGTTGTCATCTTTATGTCTTAACGCGGTACCAACAGACGATTATGAACTTCTTGCTCAAGCTTCGTTAAACCATGACTGCGCCCACGTTCCATAGCGGTGTCCATTTTACGTCCACGTAGCCATCCTGCGCGTAGCGCCATTGCGGCACCCACTCTATTGCCTGAGCCACAATGCACTGCCGTTTTTTTGCCATGATGTTGGCGCAATATATTATCAAATGCCAATATATTAAGCTGCTTTAAGTCTGCAGCACCGTTAATAGGCAGATGCTCATAGTGCATGCCAGCTCGCTCGACCGCTGCGGCTTCATCAAAGCTCAATTCATCATCTGGCTGTAAGTTAATCACTAACTCAACCCCAGCTTTCGCTAAGGCAACCACTTTTTCGTCATTGAGTGCACCGCATACAATGGTAGTGTCATCAGGACGAAAATAAGGCTCAAGAATAGTACTAAGATCAACATCATTGTCTAAAACGCTATTGCCAGCATTCGATACTGTGTCAATAGCTACTGAATGATTCAGTTGATCTGGGTCTGGTACGGCGGTATGTGAAGTCATAATTATAAATTTGTTCATTATATTTACTATGATCAATTCCAGTTAAAATAAGTACAAAGCAACCGCGTGTCGATGTATAAGCAATACTTCAAGCGAGGTTAACGCTATCACTTTTCTATCAAGAATCGACCATATTGAGATATTTTTTAGTTAAATGACAGTCGTTCTACTGGCTTTTACTCATGGCCACTCTGTAATTTAACCGTACCTGCCAAATGCGGCTTGTCATTTTTAGAGCTAAATAAGCCAAACTCACAGGTATCGTCTGTGTCTTTAAGTGCAGCTACCGGATCAGCGATCAGCTCTACTTCGGCTGGCAAAAAGATAGGCAGTTTAAATGACACATCAACCGTACACGCATCTGGCAACTCGTCCATCATAGCAAGGCATTTGGCCTTTGACCACATGCCGTGAGCAATCGCTTTAGGAAAGCCAAACGCACGCGCAGATAATGGATGGAGATGAATAAGGTTAAAGTCACCTGAAACAAAAGCATAACGACGACCGATATCTTCTGGCACTTCAAAGATACTATGCACGCCTTCTGGGTTGACTGATGGCTTGACCGTTATTGGACGTGGAGTGCTTTTTTTGTCTTTGCTGCTGATTGGTTTTTTGCTACGTGATAGATACGTCGAAGTACCTTCCCAAATCACCTTATCTTCTGACTTGACCGTCGTCACAAAATCAAACTGCTGACCCTGAGCATGGTCACGCAAATTATCAAAGGTGACTGACATAGCAACCGTTTCACGCTCACCGATAGGACGATACTGAGTCACACTATTATCGACGTGCACTAGACCCAACATAGCAAATGGAAATGGCTCTTTGACCATCATATTCATTTGCAGCGTTTGAGACAGCACTGAAAAGTAAGTAATAGGTACTTTGCCATTATCTGCAAAACCACAAATTTTACGATAATCGTTTAAGTTACTTTGGTCAATGTGCAAATCGTCCACATAGTAAGTCGCTTGCGGCAATTGGTCTTTACTGATTTTGCCATTATTACCAATAGGCAATAAACTTTTAACGATATTGGCATAGGTCGTATGCGCTTTCGGCAACGCATCATAATGTTTGTCTGACATAATAAATCCTAAGTGGGGCTTGAGCAAATTTTCTTGGTGTATCTAAAGATGCTATGACATTATTGGTTACAGCCTATCATTGAGCAATGCCACCAGTATTATGCCTAAATTAGGCACAATTCATAGGCGTGGTTTTAGACAATGTAAGCAACTCTCACAGCAAAAAACAATTTGGCTACTGGTTCTCTGTGTTTTTATCATAAAAAAGCCACCCTTGGGCAGCTTTATTACGATTCATGAGCAATTTTTTCGTAAGCATATGTGAGGAAAATTAAAAATACTGATTAATATCATGTATTTACCATCATCTAAATCATCATTTATACTTACTTATAATTGACACTTACTTATAAAGTGATATTAAGCACCCAATAAGCTTTGACCACAAACGCGAACGATGTTGCCATTTAAGCCACCAGAAGCAGGTGATGCAAACCATGCGATGGTCTCAGCCACGTCTACTGGCAAGCCGCCTTGGCTCATAGAGTTCATACGGCGACCCGCTTCACGAATAGCAAATGGAATGGCTTCTGTCATTTGCGTTTCAATAAACCCTGGAGCAACGGCGTTGATTGTCATGCCTTTGGCGTTGTCTTCTAACTGCTTGGCAGTGGCATTCACCAAACCAATCACCCCTGCTTTAGAGGTGGCATAGTTGGTTTGACCCAAGTTGCCAGCGATACCTGAAATCGATGACACACAAACGATACGTGCATTGTCTTTTAATACGTCGTTGTCTAGTAAATAGCGGTTCAGCCTAGCAATACTACCTAGGTTGATATTAATAACCATGTCCCACTTTTTCTCGTCCATGTTTGCCAATGTCTTATCACGAGTCACGCCAGCATTATGGATGATTGAGTCTAATCCACCACGCTTTTGTGCAGCTTCGGCGATTTGTTTGCCAGCGTCATCACTGGTGATGTCGACGGTCAATACTGAGCCACTAATTTCGCTAGCGACTTTTTGTAGGTCTGCTTGTTGCTGCGGTACATCGAGGCAGATAACGTGAGCGCCTTCTCGAGCCAATACACGAGCAATTGCTTCACCAATACCGCGACTTGCGCCGGTTACCAGCATGGTTTTACCGCCAAGAGGCTGTGTCCAATCCACATCAACATTACTGCCTTTACTAACGCGTACGACTTGTCCTGAGACATAAGCTGAACGAGCTGAGGTGAAAAAGCGTAAAGTCGAATCTAGATTTTGCTCTGCGCCGTCTTCCACATAAATAAGCTGTGCCGTAATACCGCGTTTGAACTCTTTACCGACAGACTTCACAAATCCTTCAAGCGCACGCTGAGCCAAAGCTGTATCAATGTCAGTGATATTTTCTGGTGGGCGACCAATAATAATGACGCGACCAGATTTTTCTACACGACGAGCGACAGTATGGAAGAACTCATACACTTCTTTTAATTGATCGGCATTGCTAATATTGCTGGCATCAAACAACAAAACTTTAAATTTATCATCGCCGCCCGTATTGGCTTTTGCTTCCACGCCTGCATCAGCAAGGGCATCTTTGATATCATCACTGCTGTTTACATAAACATCAGCATGTACGTCTGACAAAATTCGCGCAACAGACTCACTGACGCTTTTATCATCGCCATTAGCACGACCAACCAATACGCTACCACGTACTAAAGGCTCACCGCTTTCGAAGCGATCAAGAGTAACAGGTAACGGTAAACCCAAATTTTTGGCCACTTTTTTGCCAATAGAAGACTGAACAAAATCACCATAACGGTCTGACATAATATAATCCCTATAACGAACGGTTAGAATAATAGTAATAAATGTAATGTGCCTATTATATAGACTCAATAACCTCATAATCATTGATATTTAGTAAATGAGTCTAAAGCTGGCCTAACTATACACTGCCATCTTAAACAAGTCCAAAAACCGATAATGTCTACAACAATCTGTAAACAAGTCAGTATACAAGACGGTCACTTTTTCTGGATTTAAAAATCACCACATTGTGCTAAAATCAGACCTATAAGTTATAGCAAATGCAATTATCGATAACAATATATTATCAAATCTATCGTTATGCAATGCCAATAATCGATACTAGCCAGTCTACGAAAGTCATATTGATGTCTTTCAAAGCTGATACCGACCTTAGATAAGCGTCACATAGTTTGCCAAAGATATACAGTAAGGTCGTAAAAACGTCTTATCATAAACAGTTATGCTGCGTAATAAGTGATAATATTTGCTTCTTGTTTATTTTCGATTATTGAATTTTTTAATGTAATCATTTTTATTATTAGCTTTACTATTGTTACCCTCTTTTCTTCTGCCCATATTTTTTAAGGATAATATTATGAGTAATAAAAACAATCACTCTGATAGCCCTGTTGTTGAAAGCACAGTGGTAAAAGCCAGTGCGTCAAAATCTACTGATAATAAATCAGACAGTGCCAAAACAGAAACGGCTGTTAAAAAAGCTAAAAGCACGACAGCTACAGACACGTCTAATAAAGAGTCTTCTAGCAACACAGAAGCAAATGATAAATCACCAGCTTCTACTACGAAAAAGCCAGCATCTGCTGCTAAAAAAACCAGCAAAACCAAAGCCGTTGCTGGTCAAAATCGTGTGGCTATCTTAGGTGGCAACCGTATTCCGTTTGCACGCTCGAACGGTTCATACGCTGACGTTAGCAACACCGACATGTTGACAGCTGCATTAGATGGCTTGATTGAACGCTATAATCTACAAGACGAAGTGTTGGGTGAAGTGGTGTCTGGTGCCGTCATGAAACTAAGCCGTGACATCAACCTAACTCGCGAAGCCACGCTTAACACAGCGCTCAACCCACATACGCCAACTTACGATATCTCACAAGCTTGCGGTACTGGCTTGCAAGCGACTTTTGCTTCTGCCAATAAAATCGCACTGGGTATTATCGATTCAGCAATTACTGGCGGCGTAGACACGACCTCTGATGCACCGATCGCGATTGGTGATGGTCTACGTAAAGTACTGATCAAACTGGGTGCGGCTAAAGACAACAAACAACGCCTAAAAGCGCTAATGGGTCTAAATCCAAAAGACTTAATCGATTCGCCACAAAACGGTGAACCACGCACTGGTCTATCAATGGGCGACCATCAAGCCATCACCACACTTGAGTGGAATATCAGCCGCGAAGCACAAGATGAGCTTGCTTTTAACAGTCATCAAAACCTAGCGCGCGCTTATGATGAAGGATTCTTTGACGACCTAATCACTCCATACAAAGGTCTGACGCGCGATAACAACTTGCGCCCTGATACCACTTTGGAAAAACTGGCTAAATTAAAGCCTGTGTTTGGTAAAAAGAACGCCAAGCCAACGATGACAGCAGCCAACTCTACACCGTTAACGGATGGTGCCTCTTGTGTCCTATTAGGAACCGATGAGTGGGCAAAAGAGCGTGGTCTTAAGCCATTGGCTTATATCGTTCATCAAGAAACGGCCGCCGTTGATTTCATTGGTAAATCTGGCACCACAGAAGGCCTATTAATGGCACCTGCTTATGCCGTACCGCGTATGCTTGAGCGTGCAGGTCTAACACTACAAGATTTCGATTTTTATGAAATCCATGAAGCCTTTGCATCACAAGTGTTATCAACACTAGCTGCTTGGGAAGATGAAAAATTCTGTGCAGAGCGTCTAGGACTAGATGCACCACTAGGCTCTATCGATCGTAGCAAGCTAAACGTGAATGGCTCGTCGTTAGCTGCGGGTCATCCTTTTGCCGCAACGGGCGGTCGTATCCTAGCCACTGCAGCGAAGCTATTGGATCAAAAAGGCTCAGGTCGTGCACTAATCTCTATCTGTGCAGCTGGTGGTCAGGGCGTGACTTGTATCTTAGAGAAATAACTCTTTGACTGCTGTTATTTGATTGCTATTATCAGTCAATAGTTGGCATTAATACTTTAAAGCACTCTTTAATCGATGGATTAGAGGGTGCTTTTTTATGCCCATTCACTACTCAACACTGGATGATAGTCAAGGTTTTGCTAACAACACAATAATGAAACGTAGCCAACGCATAGCTCTATCGATAGTTATGCTAAAGTAAGAGGATAACCAATAAAAATCATAACAACACTGATTAGGAGTTTTTTATGGGTAAGATACCTTCGTCCATCAATCCCAAATCCCTCACGCCACAAGAGCGTCAGGAACTTAGCTCACCTGAGCAACACAGTTTTATCGAGCGTATGGATAAGGAGGTTTTTAATGATCAGTTGCGTCGTAAGATGCACGAAGACCTCATCGATACTTATGATGAAGAGTTAGAAAACGAGATAGATGATTATGTGCGTGACTTTCGTTTTGATGGGCGCGAAATGAGTGAGCAAGAAAGACTTGATCGTCGTATGTACTTTCAAGAGTTGGTAAGGCTACAGCGCGAGCTTATTAAGTTGCAAGACTGGGTCGTTGATCGCGGTGAGCGTATCGTCGTCATATTTGAGGGTCGTGACTCGGCGGGTAAAGGTGGCGCTATCAAGCGTATCACGCAGCGCTTAAACCCTCGTGTGTGTCGAGTGGCAGCCCTACCTGCACCGACGGAACGTGAGCAATCACAATGGTATTTTCAGCGTTATGTCGCCCATTTGCCTGCTGCTGGTGAGATTGTTCTGTTTGACCGCAGTTGGTATAATCGTGTGGGGGTTGAGCGTGTGATGGGTTTTTGTACCGATGCACAGTATGAAGAATTTTTTCAGTCGGTGCCTGAGTTTGAACGTATGCTAGTACGCTCAGGTATTCGCCTGGTGAAGTACTGGTTTTCGATCACTGATGATGAGCAGCATTCACGCTTTATGAGCCGTATTCATGACCCGCTCAAGCAATGGAAGCTCTCAGCCATGGACTTACAGTCACGCCGCCGTTGGGAAGACTATACCAAGGCTAAAGAGACCATGTTTGAGCGAACGCATATCCCTGAAGCACCTTGGTGGGTGGTTGAAGGTAACAATAAAAAACGCGCAAGGCTAAACTGTATTGCTCATCTACTCGAACAAATTCCTTATAAAGAAGTGCCACGTGATGAGGTAGAATTACCCGATCGTAAACGTGATGACGAATACTACCGTGAGCCTATTCCAGATGATATGTATGTGCCACCGCGTTATTAAAAGATATGCTGGTTTTACATAGGCTGTGTCCTCAATTCAATCGATTGTCCTCTAAAGTGGCTAAAAATGGCTACATTTTGCCAAGGATAGTCAAATAGCTTATTGATATTTCGATATTATTGGCATTGCCTTTATTGTTTGACGGCAATTTTTATCACCATTTTTAAAATGAAGACACGCCCTAGTCTTATACTCATAAAAAAAAGCCGCCTTATCGATATATAAGGTGGCTTTTTTTATACTATTTATTTAATAATAGTCGTCTAACACTTATCAAAACCATTATAAGTACAATAAATAATTACATGGTATACGTGGACTGCAAACTATCTATTTTACCCGCCAATAATCGCTCAACTTCGTTTTTAATTCTTTGACCTGCAATATCAGTTCCAATCTGTACCGCAAAACCTGCCGGTCGACCACCTTGCGTTTTGGCGTTAATCCAAACCACTTTGCCATTCATAGGCAAACGTTCGCTAGAATTGGGTAAAGTGATGGCGATAAATACTTCGTTACCTAGCTGCTGAGCGTCATTGGATGGCACAAATAATGCGCCATTACTGACAAAGGACAAGTAGCTGGCATATAACATTTCGATATTTTCAATGTGGCAGGTTAATATCCCGCCGCGTCCTGGCATGGCCATAGTCAGCTTCCTTCATTAAGTTTGGTATTTTTATTTGCTATCGAGGCAGATTTTCTTATAAACAAGCCAATTCTTGCATTAGCTTATCATAGGCAAATTTTTCTTGCACATTTTGTTGCAGAGCGATTTTTGTCTGCTGTAAGCTATTAGAAAAAAGTGCTAGGCCATTATTATCAGGTGGAAACTTTTCTAAGGCAGCGGATAGATTGACGTCTTTTTGAAGCTCATTAAGCCCTAAGCAAACACGGCGCATATCAAGTAGCATCAGCTCAGACAGCTGAATAAATTCTGTGATACTCAGTTGGTTTTGCCAATAGTCACTGGCTGCCACACTACTACGTTTACCGCTCCGCAATGCCTGCCACGTCGTCAACCATAGCGCACGTTTGCTATACCATGGCGCTTGTGCCATGGCTATCGCGGCCAAAGGTGCGCCATTTGCCAATTGAATAAGCTGCTCAATCGCAGCCGTTCCGACCGCTTCACGATTGACCATAGAGCCAAGTGCCTGTGTCACATAGTCAACGGCGATCACAGGCTGAATGGTCTGTAATGGCAACTGCTGCACCCGACTTTTAATAGTGGGCAGTAGTTGTGCTGGAGTATCGCTGATCAAAAATAAATGGACTTTAGCTTGTGGTTCTTCTAAGGTTTTGAGTAGCGCGTTGGCCGCGGCAATCGTCATTTGCTCTGCATGGTCTAACACACAGATACGCATCCCTTGACCACCTTGGTAGATAAAAGGCTGCAAGTTGCGGATATCATCCACTTTAATCTTAAGAGCACTGTTATTGGCTGTTTTGGATGATTTTTTATCCTTTGCAGCGTTACTTAATTTCTCTTTATTATCAACATTGTCTGCACTGATTGGCATACTGATCAGTGGCAATACCTGTAAGCTTGGATGCGTGCCAGATCTTAGCCATTGGCAACTTTCACACACGCCGCAAGCCCCTGTGGGATGACTATCACGCTCACGGCATAATAGCCAAGCAACCAAACGCCATACAAAAGCTCGCTTGCCCATACCCTGCATACCAGCAGCTAATAGTGCATGTGGCAAAGATTGCTGTGATGTCAAAACTCGCTTGGTCAATTGCGACCACAGATTTTGCTGCCATGGCAATAACGCGGCGAAATAAATGTGGTCTGTAGTATCCATTGTGCCTGTATTTTGCGTCTTATCACTCATAGCTAACGTCCTATAACTTCGCTTGATTATTCAGGATATAGCGTGTTCATGACGCTTTAGATGAAATATTTTTGCTTAGGCTATTTATCCAATGGGGTTCTGAAATTCAGTCAAACTCATGGCATTTAAGCGGTCTAAATCTTCTTGGGTATCGACCCCTGCAGGTAGCTGACAAGCGGCAACTGCAATAGCAATCTGCGCTCCATTTTCTAAAACGCGTAACTGCTCTAGGCTTTCAAGTGTCTCAAGTGGCGTTTGCGGCCAACGCACAAATTGCTGTAATAAACGGACGCGATAAGCATATAACCCTAAATGACGATAAGCATTTTTTGGTGGGTTTCTATGACCATCATTGGACAATACGACATCACGATCACAAGGAATGGGTGCTCGGCTAAAATAAAGCGCACGTTGCAAGTCATTAGCGTGTTGACTGACAACCTTGACCACTGATGGACGCATAAAGGTCTCATAGTCGTCGATAGGCTCGCACAAAGTCGCCATCACGCTATCACTGTCTGCGACCAAAAGCGCCTTTACCTGCTCCAATAATAACGGTGGCACTAACGGTTCATCGCCTTGCATGTTGACCACGATATCATGGTCAGCCCACCCTTTGATGGCGGCAACTTCTGCCAAACGGTCAGTGCCTGAAGCATGCTCGCTACTGGTCATCACCACATCAAACCCTGCATCTATGCATATCTTGGCAATATCGTCATCATCCGTGGCAATACACATATCATCAGCGAAGTGCGCTGTTTGCGCCTTTTCAGCAACCCAAAGAATCATCGGCTTACCATGTATCTCTAGTAATGGCTTGCCGGGCAGCCGCGTGCTCTTAAAACGAGCAGGGATAACAATGTGAGTTTTGGCGGGTATAATTACTGACGACATGGGGTTTCCTATAGCAATTTTTATACGGTTTAAAGCATCATCTATTATTTGCTTTGGTACTGTTATTGTCATTGTTTGCGATATCAATACCTAGCTTTTTTAGCTGCTGCTGCAGATTATCATAACAGCTGTTAGAGAGTTCGGCAGTTACTGACAGTACCCATAGTCTGTTTATCAGCGTTTGATATTCATTATTCAGCGCTTTATCAGTAGTGGCTTTCGATAGCAACGCTCTTATTTTTACCGCATCTTTACTGGTGACTACGATTGGATATTCGGTATACTGCAATAATTCCGCCAACTCAAAATCATAATGATCAGGATAAGCATGTCCAACGACATCGAAGCCAAGCGAATTTAAAGTATCAAAAAACCGCTGCGGATAACCAATACCGCTCACCGCATGCACTCTACAACCCTTTGTAGGCGCATCAATTTGAGAATAAGATAAAGTAGGTTGCCATAAGAGTTGCAGAGCATCCGCTTCTAAGTGCATTGTCAAACGATGGGCTCGGTACAGATTGCTATTATCTTTTTTATTGTCCACTGCATCTGTTGTTAGTGGCTCATGGTAGATGACAGTTGCACCCTGCAATCGCGACATGGGTTCACGTAAAAACCCTGTTGGCAGCAGTTGCTGATTACCAAAGCCCCGTGCTGAATCGACCACAATCCATTCAATGTCACGTTGCAGTGCATAATGCTGCAAGCCATCGTCGGCAATAATGAATTGCAAGTCAGGATGGGCAGCTAACAAGGTTATAATCGCTTGCTTACGATCAGGACATACTGCCATGGGTGCCTTTGTCATATTTACAATTAAACAGGGCTCATCCCCTACCACGTTAGGCAAACTGGCGGCATCGACCAAAGCGGGCATTTGACTGATATCGCCACCGTAACCACGGCTGATAACCCCTACCTTTATTCCGCGTTCTTGTAGATAATCAACCAAAGCAATAATCAATGGCGTTTTGCCACTACCGCCCACGCTAATATTGCCGATCACCATAACGGGAACAGGCGCACGATAACTTGCTAACAGCCCAGCTTTATAAGCTTGACGACGCAGCGTGGTGATAAGTCCGTACAACCAACTAATAGGTAGCAATAGCCATAGCCAAGCGGCTTGACGTTGCCAGGCACGCGTCACTGTCGTTTCAATACTCATGATAATTGACCACTTACCTATTCAGCTAAACTTTAACTTAGCACGATTTGAACGTCAAAGCTGCTCAAAGAATAGTCCAATAATTTTATTCAAAGTCACGTTCATACATTTGCGCATAATGACCTTGCAATTGTATAAGCTCATCGTGCGTGCCTAACTCGACGATTTGACCGCTGTCTAACACGGCGATACGATCGGCTGATTCAATGGTGGTCAGTCGATGTGCAATGACTAATGTGGTACGATCTTTCATCACATTATCAAGCGCTTGCTGAATGTAATACTCTGATTCATTGTCTAACGCACTGGTTGCTTCATCTAAAATTAAAATCGGCGCATCTTTTAATAGCGCACGAGCAATCGATAAGCGCTGACGCTGCCCGCCAGACAGCTGCAAACCTTCAGCACCGATTTCACTTTGATAGCCGTTTGGCATTTTCATAATAAAATCATGAGCAAAGGCATCTTTTGCGGCGCGCTCAACCTCAGCTTGGGTTTTATTGGCTAAGCCACCATAAGCAATATTGTTAAATACCGTGGTATTGAACAGGACGACTTGTTGATTGACCATCGCAATCTGCGCCCGTAAGCTCTCAAGCTTAATGTCTTCAATCGGTATACCATCCAAGGTAATTTGCCCAGAAGAGGTCGATAAGGTGCGCGTCAGTAAATTTACTAAAGATGACTTACCAGCACCACTTCGCCCTACCAATGCAACCGTCTCACCCGCTCTTACCTCTAACGTAAAGTCACGCAAAGCGACCGTTGAGTCAGGATAAACCAGACTGACATTGTCCAGCTTGATTTCGCCCGTCAGAGCAGGGCTAAGCACACCAGTGTCTTTTTCTTCTGGCTCATCTAACAAGGCAAAAATAGACTCACCTGCCGCGATACCTTTTTGCAGTTTTTGATTGATATCAGTCAATGAGCGTACCGGCTTGCTGAGCAAGCCTGCAGCGGCGATATATGAGATAAACTCACCCGCTGAGATATTGTCTATCACCGATGGGCGTAGTGCGAGCCACACCACAACTGACATGGCGACAGCCATTAGCAGCTGTACTGCTGGCGTATTGATACTGTTGGTCACCACGACCTTCATGCCTTGGCGTAAGTTCTTTTTTGATGTTTTATCGAAGCGTGCGGCTTCGTATGCTTGACCGCCATAGTTTTTGACAACCTGATAGCCACCAATCACTTCATTGGTAATATGGCTGACATCACCCATCGTCTCTTGAATACCCTTAGACAACTTTAGATAACGCTTTGAGGCGATGCGAATAAGCCACAATATTGGCGGTAGTACAACGAATAAAATCAACGTCAAACGCCAATTGCTATAAAGCAAGAAACCTATCAAAGCGACGACTGTCAGACCATCACGCAATAGCGTCTTCATAGAGTCTGTACTAGCTGCGGTGACTTGCTCAACATCAAATATCAGCTTGGATGAAATGGTACCAGCAGGATTGGCTAGGTAAAAAGAGCTTGGCAGACGAAGCAATTTATTAAAGACTTCCACTCGCAGCTCATATACCAAATTACGTGAGACCAGAGCAGAATAGTAATTACCCAAAAAGCTACCAACACCGCGGACAAAAAACAGACCAATGATCAATAATGGAAATAAATCCTGTTTGCTTTGATCGTTCTGATTAATGGCATCGGTGATATATTGAAGTAATTTGGCAATCCAAATCTCTGTCGCCGCATTAATCGCAAAGCCCAACACAGTAAGCATTAATGCCCACCAGTATGGTTTTAGATAACTCAGCAAACGCAGCAAGGTCTTATGCTTAGGTATGTTTGACGGCTCTGCTGATAGTTTTTTAGCAGCAGTTTTTGCAGAGTCCGGTTGATGTGCTTGGCTCATAAAAGCCTCAATTTGGGGATCATAATATGAATGGACTGCGTTAAAATCACAGTTTTATAAGAGCATCTATCAATGTTACTTAAGTAGCTATAGGCTACTGCGGTAACGGCTAACCAAGTGGCACGACCGTACTGATATTAAGATTCAAAAATCCCAGTTTACCCGCAATGTCCATCACTCGCACAACCGATTGGTGGGTGGCATTGGCATCCGCAGCAATAACAAATAGCATGTCACGATTACTACCAGCTTCTTGTTGTAGCATACTTGTCAACTCTGCCTCATTGCTACTAGCAAGCGTAATACCGTTCACCAGATAACTGCCATCTTCTTGTACCGCCACTTCGATACTGTTTTTCTCTTCTGTCAGCGCGACACCTTCAGCTTCAGGAAGAATAATATTTAAACGACTAAAATGATTAAACGACGTTGCTAATAGTAAAAACACAATCAAAAACAATAAACAGTCAATCATCGGGGTCAAGTTAATTTCGAGCGGCTCAACAGTCGGTTTTCTAAAGCGCATATCACTCTCTTTAATTTACTGAATACTCATGTGCTTGATGGATTATTATAGCGTGCTGAACAGTCACAGATACTAAGAAATAAATACTAAGAAGTGACGGCAACACCATTATTTGAGCTTAACCCATCCACTGCATCCTCATTATCTACAACGTCAGCCGATGGCGCACGATGTGCAGGCACATTCAAGCCAGCAGTAGACGTATTTTCCAGCAAATGATAATCATACAACTCTTGAATCATGAGCCCCGCTTGCGTCTCAAACTGGGCATTAATATCGATAATACGGCGCTGAAAATAACGATAGGCAACCAGTGCTGGGATAGCCACGATCATACCAGCAGCAGTCGTAATCAACGCTTGTGACACACCAGCAGCAAGCATCGTTGGGTCTTGCATCGCCCCATCGGTAATCGCCAAAAACGACGAAATAATGCCTAACACCGTGCCTAACAAACCGAGTAGTGGCGTAATCGCCCCTATGGTCCCAAGCATATTGATGTTTTTTTCTAACTGATGCACTTGTACGCTAGCGCGGTTTTGCATATGCATCGTCATCGAGTCTAAGCCATATTGACGATACAGCAGCCCTGTCGCTAAAATATCTCCCAAAGGTGTTTTTTCTTTGACATTCATCAACTGTGTACGACCAATATCCCCATTCTCACGTAAGCGCGTGATTAGCTGTTCGCGCAATCTACTCGGAGCAACTTTATTAAACTGTAAAGTATGACTACGCTCGATGATGATAACCAATGCCAATATTGAGCACACCACGATAGGTGTCATCAACCAACCACCCGCTTTTACCAACTCCCACATATTGACTCTCTTTTATATTTTTATAAAAATAGCGGTTATCAAAATATCTCAAGTTCAAAGCATCATGACAAACTCATTAGCGATATCAAGCCTGTGCTTCTATGTGCTTAATTAAAGCTGCTAATTGATCTTGGTTATGGAAAAATATCTCAACACTACCTTGACCATCTTTTTTGTGTTTGAGTTTGACTTCAGCCCCTAACATATCTGTCAGTCTTTGCGTCAAGCGCTCAACCTCACGAGATTGCGTTTGCTCAGCACGATTGGCTTTCGGTGCAGGCTGCAAGATCGATTTAACCAACTTTTCAGCGTCGCGTACCGTCATACCGCCGTCGATAATTTTTTGCGCGATAATCGGCTGCTGCTCAGAGGATAATGCCAAAAGCGTGCGCGCATGACCCATATCTAGGGCGCTATTTGCCAAATGATCTTTGACGGTATCATGCAGCTGATTGAGACGCAGCAGGTTCGATACGGTGGTGCGCGCCTTGCCAACGACTTCGGCAATCATCGCATGACTCATACCAAATTCAGTATGAAAGCGTTGTAATGCAGCGGCCTGCTCAATCACAGACAAGTCCTCACGCTGGATATTTTCAATCAAGGCCAGTGCGATGGCAAGCTCATCAGATAAAGCACGTTCAATCGCTGGAATAACGGCTTTACCTGCCATTTTTGCCGCACGCCAGCGGCGCTCACCAGCAATGATCTCATGGGTAACGAATGCTTCACTCTTGTCTTCATTGGCCAACAACGGACGGATAACAATCGGTTGCATAACGCCATGCTGTTCAATCGAAGACGCCAGCTCTGCAAGCGCCGTTTCACTCATATCACGGCGTGGCTGATACTTACCCGCTTGCAAACGCGTGACATCTATTTGCACCAAGCTTATCTGGTCTTCAGAGGCACTAGTATCTGTTCCATTAACACGACTCTTATTAGCCGTACCTTTATTTATCGTGCGCGGCGACCGTGTGGTTCGACTGCTGGCAGTGGTGTCAGAGGCAATAGCTTTGGTCGTTGGTTTTTCACTGGTCTCATTACTATCAGATTGAGCAGTCTTGCTAATATTTAATCTATCAGCGTTTAGCGTTTCAGCTGGCAAAGTACTCTCACGCGCCGCCATATCGTCTTGCAAGGCAGAGGCGGTGATTTGCTTTTCTTTTTTGATTGACCCCAATAAGGCATCTAAGCCTCGATTGGCAGCCAACCCTCTTTTCTTCGCCATGATTACCTATCCTCTAACGCTAAAATAAAAGCCAAATAATTATTAATACAGCTTACTCATTACTCATAAATACGACATTCAATGTTCAATATCTGTTTAGTCGCTTGTGCTGACATTCTATCACTGGTGCTAAAAAACATGCATACATGCGTATTAATCACTTTGTTTCATGACTTCAGCCGCCAATTTTTGATAAGCGCGCGCACCTTTTGACCATCTCTCATAAGCGATGACTGGCAAACCATGTGCTGGCGCTTCTGCCAAGCGAATATTTCTTGGAATATGGGTCTTATACATAATATCGCCAAAGTGAGCTTCCAGCTCGGCAGACACGTCGCGAGCCAGTGTATTGCGTGCATCAAATAATGTTCTCACCACGCCGCGGATATATAGCTTTGGATTCAATTCCGTCAAGCGCTCAATCGTCTGCGACAAATCAGCCAAGCCTTCTAGTGCATAGTATTCACACTGCATCGGAATAATAACGCTATCTGTAGCAACTAACGCATTAATCGTCAACAAATTCAAACTGGGTGCACAGTCTATAACCACATAATCGTAAGCAGGTTTTTTAGCAGCTATCTGATCATTGACCAATGCCACCATTGCTGTTTTAAGCAGCTCATGACTATTGGTTTTATTCATTAGGGTGATATCCATGCCAGCCAAATCACGATTGGCACCGATCACATCAAACCCTGCTGGACTGGTAATAATAGCATCAGATAGCGATATTCCATCAAGCAACACATCTGCTATCGTCAGGGCTAGCTCGTTTTTGTCCACACCTGTACCACTTGTCGCATTACCCTGTGGGTCTAAGTCAATCAGCAGTACATGCTTGCGCTTCGCAGCCAAGCTGGCGGTCAAATTTACTGCCGTCGTGGTTTTGCCCACGCCGCCTTTTTGATTCGCAATTGCTATGATTTCCATACACTCACTCAATTTAATTAGGGTCTATTACTGTTATTTTACTTTTGGCTTACACAATCAATTTTTCGCTAAACTTTGCATAGCATCATACTCATAAACAATATGAGTATCTCTATATAATTAGCACGATTTATATCACCATATTTTGAATATCTTGCCATTCAAATATCAACAAAATCATGTGATACCGACATGTATCACTTAAAAGGTGTTCATAGCTTAGACATTTTTATAGGACAATTCAATTAAATGACGACTATCATGTAAACGAGGCACTTTAAGCTTAATCGTCTTAATATGCCAGTCATTGTCTAGTGCTTGTAGCTCTTCATCGCTTGGCGCTTTGCCTTTCATCGCGCATAGGTAACCGTTATCTGCTAAGCGCGGCTGAGCCACTTCAACAAAATCAATCAAACTGGCAAAGGCTCTAGAAGTCACAACGTCATAGCTGGCTTCATGCGCCTCGATACGAGAAGCAATTGGCTGCATATTATTCAAGCCAAGCTCGCTGCTGATTTGCTTAATAAAGCGAATTTTTTTCTGATTACTATCAAGTGCGGTGCATTGACGCTCTGGCTGACAAATCGCAATAATAACCGCTGGCATCCCTGCTCCTGTGCCAATATCTAACAGTGACCCTGACGGTAAATGCGTTATAATAGCCAAACAATCAATTATATGTTTGATCAAAGCCTCTTCTGGATCAGTGATGGCGGTCAGATTATACGCTTTATTCCACAACAAAAGCTGGTCTAAGTACAATAATAATGTGCGCTGCTGTGTTTCACTCAAGGATAACTTGAGCTCATTGACCGCTTGTGCCAAGGTATTCGCCAGCGCTGGCAGCTGTGCGCCAAGCTTTACAAAGCCAGTCGGATCAATACGGATATTGCCCGTGTTAGCAGAGGATGAAGATGTTTTAGTAAAGTCTGACATACAACGAGTTATCCAGTTTTGACATGTGAACCGTCTATTTTATCATGCAGTCTGCCCATTGAATAGTTGCAGATTGCGCCAATGTGAGACATCTTATACTATCTGAGCCTATATTGAGGCGTTATTGTTCTTTAATCGCCTTAAATGGATGATGAATGATTGCTTATATATGCGTTTTTAACAGAGCCTGCTAATGATACAAAACTGCTTTTAATGATTTATTTAAAACACCGTTTTATCTTGTAAGATGTTTTTATGAACGATGCAAATTAACTGGAAAAAGCCAAGTATTAGCACTCATTAGTAAACTTAATAACACTTAATAACACTTAATAACTACGCCACTTTCTACAAACGATATAATTTATACCTATGACCAAACAGCCACACATCCCTACCTCTCAATTATCAAGAGATGCTAATAAAAAAGACGCTAATAATATGGCAACACCCATCATTGAATTAAAAAGCACCAAATCAGCAACAGCGGATGCACCGCATCCATGCTTTATTGATATCAAGCAGCGCTGCCTTGTCACCGCTGAGCAATTAAAACGCTATAGCGACCCTGATGAATTACCCTCGGATACCCGTACGGCACCAGATCTAGACGTGGGCTTTGGTCAGCAGCGTGCCCTAAAAGCCTTACAAACAGCTTTGGATATCAAAGCCAGTGGCTATCATGTGTTTGCTGCTGGTGAAAATGGCTTGGGCAAACGCACCGTCATCAGCCGCTTGCTAACGCGTATTGCCGCCGATGCACCCACACCTGACGACTGGGTATATGTGCATAATTTCACCGATCCACGCACCCCTTTAGCGCTGCGACTACCTGCGGGGCAAGCCTCTTTATTGCAGCAGCAAGTCAATCAATTATGGCAACAAGCCAAAAAACGATTGAGCCAACGCTTTCGTAGTGACCAATATCAAAGCAAAATCGAAGCCATCAAAAATGACACGCATCAAAAAGAAAGTCAGGCTTATGATGTGCTCAATGCGGAAGGCAAACAATATGATTTGGCGTTGACGTTTCGCTCCTTTGATAATAAAGCGGTGTTTGTCCATCCCAGTCAACTCGCGATAGAAACTAGTGGTGGTGATGATAAATTATCTGCTAGCCATAAAAATAAATCCGTGAGCGATAATAGTAGCAAAGCGAGCATTTCTAGCACCGAGTATAACGATCCTATTAATGCAGAGCGGAATGAAAACAATACTGAATACGGCAATAGTGAATACGGCAATAGTGAATACGAAGCGGAGTTAAATAACTTTGTCCAAAAAAACCATATGCAAAAACGCTTAAGTCAGTTGACCATCGCGTTAGAGCAGTTAGAGGACGAAGCCAATGATGCGATAGAAGCCCTGCATCGCAATATTGCACGTCGTGCATTACAACCGTTATTTGCCCCTGTTTATGAGCAATTTGCCAGTCACCCACTGGTCGTTGATTATCTCAAGACCGTATTTGCCGACATGGTTACGCATGTCGAGCGCATCGTCAATGGCGATGACGAAGAATTTGTGACAGCAGTTTTGGCCACGACCCCAAGTCGCTATGCGGTCAACGTCATTGTCAATCACACCCCAGAAGATGGCGCACCTGTCATCTTTGAGGACTTACCGACGCACTTGAACTTGTTGGGTCATGTCGAGCAAATCACCCAATTGGGCACGGTCACCACTGATGTCAGTATGATTAGAGCAGGTGCTCTACACCGTGCCAATGGTGGTTATTTACTATTAGAAGCGAGTCACTTACTTGAGCATCCGTATGCTTGGCAGGGTCTCAAGCGCGCACTACAATCACGCAAAATCAAACTCTCAAGCCTTGAACAAATGCTGACCCTAACAGGCAGCTTATCGTTAGCACCTGCCCCCATTGACCTTGATGTTAAAGTGATTTTGCTTGGTGAAGCAGACTTATATTATGAGCTGTTAGAGCTTGAGCCTGAGTTTGATGCGGTATTTAAAGTACGTGCAGATTTTCACGATGATGTGCCTCGCAGCAGTGAGCACGAATTGGCGTTAGTCGCGAAAATGGCTGACATCATTGACTATGCCAATCTCTATCCGTTTGATCGTAGCGCGCAAGCTGCCCTACTTGAGCATTTAAGCTTACAAGCAGAAGACCAAGACCGCTTAAGCTTGCACAGTGATTTATTAATCAAGCTGTTGCATGAGTCTAACCGCCACGCGCATTTAAGCGGAAAAAACATTGTTAATGCATATCATGTCACACAAGCCATCGATGATATGGACGAGCGTTCAGGATACCTGCGTGACCTCTATTGGGATGAGCTCAAAAATGGTCAGCAGCTTATTCAAACCCAAGGTAGCGCTGTCGGACAAGTCAATGCGCTGACAGTGGTCAGCTATGCCGATAGCGAGTTTGGCATGCCCGCCCGCTTGACTGCCGTCATTCAACCAAATATCGGTACGGGTGAAATTCTCGATATCGAGCGTGATGTAGATTTGGGCGGTAGTTTACACGCCAAAGGCATGCTGATTATGACCAGCTATTTGCGCGCCTTATTCAGCCAACATCATGCGCTCAACTTTAGCGCCTCGCTCGCTTTTGAACAAAGCTACGCCCATATCGATGGCGATAGTGCCACCGTCAGCGAAGGCTGTGCGCTGCTATCTGCCTTGGCAAACGTTCCAATCGATCAATCATTTGCCATTACTGGCTCTATGAACCAATTGGGTGAAGTGCAAGCGGTTGGTGGCATCAATTCTAAAATCGCTGGATTCTTTGATGCATGCCGCGAGCAAGAATTGACTGGGCAGCAAGGCGTGGTCATTCCAATGGCCAATGTCAAACAGCTCATGCTGCGTGACGACATCATTGCTGCCGTCAAAGCGAACGAATTTCATATTTATGGTGTCTATACACTGAGCGAAGCATTGACGCTGATGACTGGTTTGCCTATCGATACCATGAACAAAAAAGGTCGCTATCGTAAAGACACGTTGTTTGGTAAAGTCTTAAGTCGTCTGATGTTATGGGATGAAAATCAAGATAACAATGACGATGGTATTGATGATAAAAAGTCCAAAAAGAAGCAGAAAACAAAACGTCAAAAAAAACGGGACAAGAGAAAAAAAGAAAAACACAAAGACAAGGCGGAGCACAACGAAGTCGTTATAAATGATGATCAAGGCATCAATCAGGGTATTGATAACAATGCCACTAAAACACCCATCGACGCCATATAAGCTGATTTATAGTGAAATTTAGCTGTACCAAAACCAATCAATAAATCAATGTAGTAATTGAAGAGATATCCTAGACGCTACGATGCTTTTCTGCGATGATGAATGGTTAATACTCCGCTAAGCTATACAAAAGCCAACTCGTAATTTCATAAAGGTTATTGCTTAATGACTGTACATTCGACTGACGCCGACCACTCCCATGCTCAAATAAACTCTGTTGAGCAAGCTAATACTGTAGCGGCAGCGGACAGTCATGTCTCAGGAGATAGCCACGTCTCAGGAGATAATAACGATAATCGCCATGGCGCGGCGACGACGGCGCGCCAGTGGCAAGTACTATCGCAACTACAGCGCAACCGCTGGGTGGGCACAACCCATATCTACGAGCAGCTGATGATGGCAGGCTTTGACATCAGCTTGCGTACTGTTCAACGCGACTTAAATGCGCTGGCAAAACGCTTTCCCATAGAAAAAAATAACGCCAACCCACAAGGCTGGCGCTGGCGTGATGACGCGCCACTCCAAAGCTTACCGCACATGAATCTATCGCAAGCAGTCGCCTTTAATATGGTTGAAGCCAATCTAACTCAGCTACTACCACCCGTTATTTTAGATGAATTATTTCCATGGTTTGACTTGGCAAGGCGGCAGCTAAAAAACAGTAAAGTCACCCATTCATGGATCGACAGAGTGCGTATTGAGCCTGCCACTCAGCCACTAATCGCGCCGCATATTGACTTGGATAGCAAAGACAATATTTACCATGCGCTATTTTATCAATTACAAATCAAAGCCTGCTATACCCGCAGCAATAAATCACAGGCCAGTGAATACCTTTTGAATCCCATCGCTATTATCCAGCGCGGTGTGATTATTTATCTGCTGGCAACTCGTACTGATGATCCAAACTTTACCATTCGTACCTTTGCCCTACATCGATTTGCTAGCGTTGATATTCTCGAAAGCGCCGCACAAACACCTGAGAGTTTCCAACTCGATACTTATTTGGATGCTGGTGGTATGGGCTTTAGCCACCCCTTATTCGGTGAGCTGCCTAATCATGGAAAAAACACCGCTATTGAGCTACAATTCACCAAACAAGCGGGCAAAAGCCTGACTGAAAGCAAGCTCAGTGACGATCAAACTGTTACGTTGGATGATGACACGCTGACCATTCAAGCCACCGTTAACCTAACTTCACAACTGGTTTGGTGGTTACGTGGTTTTGGCAATGGTTTATTGAATGCCAAACCAGCATTGTTACATCAAGCCGTATTGGATAAGTTTTTTGATCATAAATAACAACTGCGGGTAATGATGCTCAAATTTAACCGTATTCAGACGATTACCACTATTTAAAAATAAAGAACGAAAATAGATAAGGAATGTTATGCCGACCACTGCCTCATTGCCATTACTGTCAAACAGTTTAAGAGGACTGGGCTTAGACGCGGGAACCTTATTTTTTGCGCTAAACTATGAATTTACCAAGATTGAGCCAAAAGGCATGTTTAAGCGCTTTAAAAAAAACCAGAGCGCTATTGATATTGATTTGGCTTGCGTACTATATGACGACAATTGCACCATCAGTGATATCGTTTGGTTCAAACAATTGCGCGATAAAGTGGAATCAGTGAAACATCAAGGCGACAGTCTCAATGGCAAAGATCGCGGCGAACAAGCGATGTATTTGGCGCCTCTTGACCAAGAGCAAATCAGGCTTTACTTAGATAAAATCCCAGCACATATCACCCACATTGCTATGATAGCCAACTCTTACCACGGTCATCCGTTTTCAAGAGTCAAAAAAGGCGAGATTCATCTAAGCGATGATGAAGGCAATCGATGCTTTGAAGTCAATCTAAAGCAACTGCCACGTGATTGCACGACGCTGTGGGTGGCACATTTACGCCGAGAAGTGGATGATTGGCATCTCACACTGCAAAACTTACCCCTTTCTGCCGAAGATTTAGCAACGACGGCGCAGCAAGTCGCCCATGAATTGGCACGTGCGCTACCCATTCCACAAGCTATCTAAATACCATAAAATATCCGTTTATTGCTAATAAAAAGGGTGCAACGTTCTGATAACGTTGCACCCTTTTCTTACATATCCATTTTTTGAAACCTAAAGTAACCACTATATAAGACTTACAGTGGCTCACCGCAATGTGGGCAAAAGTTCTTTTGTCTTTCTTCCACTTCTCTTTCGCGGCGCTCAAGCTCTTGTTCGCGTAATACCTGCAATACGATATTTTGCGCCTGCTCTTTATCCAGTCCCAGCTCACGGCGAATCTTATCGATCATCATCTGATTTTTTACCAAATCAAAATCGCTATCAATCAACTGTGCTCGAAAGTCCTGTTCAAGCTCTTCACGGCGCTGAGCAAGCTCATTTGCCAAACCAGTCGCTAAAATACCTGCAGGTAATGCCGCCAGACCCACACCTAATATGGTAATAACCGCACCCAATATTTTACCCGCATTGGTAATCGGCGTAACATCGCCATAGCCCACCGTCGTTAGCGTCACCACCGCCCACCACATCGCTTTAGGTATCGACTCAAATTCTTCTGGCTGGGCGTGGTTTTCAACCAAGTAAATGCCGCTAGATGCCGTCACAATCATAATTATTAAAATAAAAATAACCGCTTGGAACGAGCCTTTTTCTTTGCTAATGACCACCAATAAGATGCGTAACGAAGCAAAATAGCGTGTCAGTTTGAGAATTCGGAATAAACGTAAAATACGTAAGAAGCGTAAATCAATCGTAACAAAGAAATTCAAGAAAGCTGGCGCAATGGCGACTAAATCAATCAACGCAGAAGGACTTTTCAACCACTCCCAACGCTGACGCCAAGTGGTGTCATCTGGTTTTTCCTCGGCCACACTCCACAAACGCAGCAAATACTCAATAGAAAACACTACGATAGAGAAATTTTCAAACCAAGTAAAATACTCCTGATAAGGGTAATACCAACTGTCAACCGACTCAGCAATGACCGCTGCTACATTGGTCATGATTAAAAATATTAAAAAGTAGTCAACGCAACGGCTAAACAGCGTATCGTGCTCATCATTTTGCAAAATATCGTAAACGAAAAGACGCAAGCGCCGTATAGATTGGAATAGCATGCCGTCCCTATGCGGTGAAACACCGGTCTTATATTAGTATAATAAAGCAATCATCACAGAATATGACATTAATGCTCGGTCACCATCAGTATTTCATACTCATCACTACTTAGCGATATAGTGCTCTTAGAGTATTACTAGTGATAGGACTGTCTTATTTAGTATGAATCATGATCGATGATTATACTAAATTTAAATAATACATGTAGGCAAACAAAATTAGTACCAGCACAATGGCGATGATAGCGAAGCGTAAGAATCGTTCATCAGCACGTAATTGCTCACTGATATCTTGAGCAGGCAGCAAAAATAAGTTGCATTCAGGACAGCAAGAGTCCATCCGATCCAATATCGTTACAGAACGTGCGTTTGTGCAGCGTAGAGGAGAATTACTACAATAGCCAAGCATAATATATTACCCCTCTTTTCCCACTCTCGTTATTCATTCGAAAAGTAATGAGACCATCATTACCGACTCTAAGCTTTTGACATTTTAACATTCTAAAAATATCAGCGAGAGTTTAACATCATTGACTATCGACCAAATTCTAGCGCAATATCTCCGTATAACATCGGTATGACAGAATCTAAGTCCTGCCTCACAAACACTAACTGTCCTAAGTAATTTTTAATTACCTCGACAAATATACCTTTTACGGTAAATTTATGCCATAAAAGCCATTAATATGCGTTTAAAACCTTACAGTAAATATGGTTTTGTATTATAATGGCGTTGTAATGTTACAGGTTAGTCAACAATCATAACATTGTGTATCGGTACCTAATGTCATCCCTCGTTAGATAGCCACCGATAATCTTCTATCACGTTAAGGAATCAAATGATGAAACTACAATCCCTAGTTTTAGCCACTGCTGCTGCACTTACTATGACCACAGCATTTGCTGTACCAGCTGGTACTTGGTCTGTCGCTGCTGGTGCTCACATGGTTGACCCAAAGAGCGATAACGGTACTCTGGCAGATGGCACTATTGGTGTCGACGTAGACAGTGATGTCCAACCAACCATTAGCGGCGAATATTTCGTTGCCAATAACATTGGTATTGAATTACTAGCGGCTACACCATTCCATCACGACATTACCTTAACTGCTGGCGATGCTACTATCGATGCTAAAACTCAGCATTTACCACCGACTCTATCGGTACAGTATCACTTTGATGGCTACAACATGCCTATGAATGTGAAGCCATTTGTTGGTGTTGGTGTGAACTATACGACTTTCTTTAAAGAAAAAATCTATAGCGATGCTTTCGAAAAATTAGAACTTGATGACAGCGTTGGCGTTGCTGGTCACATCGGTCTTGACATACCTTTTGCCCCAACTGAATACTTCCGTATTGATGCTCGCTATATGGACATCAAAACAGACGCCAGCGTAAAAGCTAATGGTGAGACCATTGAACTTGGTGAAGTTGACATCAGCCCTTGGGTATATGGCGTTGCTTTTGTTAAAACTTTCTAATATAACATAAAGTAATGTGAATAAAAAAAGCTGGCTTAATCGCCGGCTTTTTTGTGCTTAAAGTTTAAGCGGCAATGATTATAGATAAAAAGATGGGGCTGTAGTAGATAAGGATTAAACATCACACCATATTCTCAGAGTTTTAAGCTGAGTAGACGGTGATCCATAGTTGAATCTAAACTCACACTCTTTTAAAAATAAATGGAAGTTCTTCTTATCGATCCCATTATATTTTCTGAGTATTCGTTTAGACTGGTTCCAAAAGTTCTCAATGCCATTGATGTGATTGTTTTTACCGCAAGTAAACTCTTTAGAGTGATTGACTCTGAGGTGTTTAAACTCGCTCACATCTAACGCATTGTAACTTCGATAACTATCAGTATAAACAAAGCTGTCAGGCTTGATTTTACGTTTGATGACAGGCATTAGAGTCGTCTGTTTGGTGTCTGCTACGACAATGGTATAAACCTTACCATTTCGTTTTAGAATACCAAATACAGCTGTCTTACCAGCAGCCCCGCGACCTCTTTTGCCTTTGCGTACGCCGCCAAAGTAACTTTCATCTAATTCGACTTCACCATCAAAGAGCTCATCAGCTTCTAATGAGAGATGGTCGTCTATTACAAGTCTAATTTTATGATAAAAAAGTGCCGCAGTGTTAGGTTGAATGTCGAGCAAATCTGCGGCTGTTCTAGCGGTTACTTCAGCTGCAAAAAACTCTAACAGTCTTCGCTGTACTTTTTTACTTAGTTTACAACGGGTTATCTTCATAAAAGTAGTCTAGCATAGTGCTTATCTACTACAGCCCCAAAAAGATTATAGATAGAAACGATTGTGCTAAAGTCATTAACCGCTAAAAATCTGGCAACCATGGATTAACAAATTTTAAGCATAAAAAAAAGACCATCCTAAGACAGTCTTTTTTTCAGATCCTTTTAGTACAAACGATTCTTACAGCAAAATACGGCGCGGATCAGCCAGCAATGTTGCGATATAGCGGGTAAATACGGCAGCATCCGCGCCATTAATCACACGGTGATCATAAGACAGTGACAATGGCAACATGAGGCGCGGCTCAAAGCTTTGCTTTTTAGCATCCCAACGTGGCTGCATGCTTGCCTCAGACACGCCTAAAATACCCACTTGAGGCCAATTTACTAATGGCGTAAAGGCAGTGCCACCCAAGTTGCCTTGGCTTGATATGGTAAAGCTTGCGCCTTGCAAATCTTTAGTAGTGAGTTTTTTGTCACGCGCTTTTACCGCAAGCTCACCAATTTCAATGGCGATTTGCTTCAAGCCTTTATCCTGCACATTCTTGATAACAGGTACGATGAGACCATCATCCGTTGCCACCGCGATGCCCATATTTACGCTTTTACGTAAGATAACTTGGGTATTGTCGTCGCTTAAATGACTGTTAAAGCGTGGATGCTGCGTTAAGGCATAGGCCGTCGCTTTGACCACGAACGCTAAAATCGTGAAGCCGATACCTTCTGCTTTCATGCTACCTTTTAGCTCGCCACGCAGTTTTTCTGTCTCAGTGATATCAGACAAATCAAACTGGGTCACTTGTGGCAACAAGGTATTGTAGTTGAGCTGCGGTATTGAGACTTTTTGTAGACGGCTAAGGTCTTGGGTTGTTGTTTCACCCCAAATCTCAACGTTACTCATGTCAGGTAAGCTTGGCAGGCTAGCGCTGGCTACATTGCCACTGGCAGGTGCCGCTTTTTGAGTGCTTAGGCTTTCTTTAACATGCGCAAACAAGTCTTCTTTTAGAATGCGATCATTTAGTGCCGAACCATTCACTTGGGTGATATCGACACCTAACTGACGCGCCAGCTTACGTACGGCTGGACCTGCATATACGTCAACCAACTTTTCATTGACCTGTGCTTCAGTCAGCTTATCAGCTTGCTTACTAGCGACCGCATTAGGCGTTGTAGATTTTTCTGCCTGTTTTGGCTCACCCGTTGTTTTAGCAGCAGCTTTCTCTTCTGATTTGGCTGGTGCTGAAGGCTTTGGCTCAGCGCTATCTGATGTAGACTCACTTGTATCAGCAGCATCTGCACCACTACTCATGATAACGATAAAGTCTTGACCATTGGCAACCATATCACCAGTCTGAACTAAGATTTTTTCAATCTTACCAGCGACTGGTGCGGGTACTTCTACCGATGCTTTGTCAGATTCAATCAATAGGATTGATTGTTCCGCAGTCACGATGTCACCAACACTGACCATGATTTCAGAAACTTGCGCTTCATCAACACCTAAATCTGGCAATGCATGAGTGGTCGATTTACCAGCGTTAGACGCAGGCTCGTCACTAGGCTCTAATGGCTTTGATTCAGTTGCAGCAGGCTCGACTTTTGCTTCTGCCTTAGCAGCAGCGGCTTCTGTATCACTCGCTTGTTGGTTGTCATCAGCAGCGCTACCGTCATCACTTTCCGTACTGTCTCCTGCACTTTCAAGCTCGATAAGCACCATACCTTCACTGACCTGATCACCAACAGCAACGCTGATTTTGGTGACTTTGCCAGCAGCAGAACTTGGTACTTCAACCGAGGCTTTGTCAGATTCTAATAGAATGATGTTGTCATCTTTTGCGATGACATCACCCACTTCTACCATAATTTCGCTGACTTCGGCGCTATCAACACCCAAATCGGGGGCTTTAATATCCATGATTTATCTCCTAGTCTTATAATTATTATTCTTTGACATCACCGTTATTAAGTAAAGTCGCATCCGCTTGATCTTCAGCCCGACCCTCATTGCTGATTTCATCATCATCTTCAGCGACAAATTCAGGGACAGGATTGGGATTGACATTACCAGGTGCTGGTGCATCGGGAGAATGATCATAATAAGGCTGTTGTTGCCAAGCAGGTGGCTGATCCACATCGATGCCTAAACTTGAGATAGCATCTTTCACCAAACGCATCTCGACTTCACCCTCATCCGCTAGGCGTTTGAGCGTCGCAACCACGATATGAGCCGCATCAACGTTAAAGAAGCTACGCAAATTTTCACGAGTATCAGAACGACCATAGCCATCTGTTCCTAAAGTCGTATAAGGACGATTATCTGGTAACCAAGCACGGATTTGCTCTGAATAATTGCGCATATAATCTGTCGCGGCGACGACGATACCTTCATGCGGCGCTAACTGCTCAGTGACCCAAGGCACTCTCTCTTCATCCATTGGATGCAAGCGGTTGTAATCATCACAAACCATGCCGTCACGAGTCAACTCGTTAAAGCTGGTCACACTCCAGACGTTGGAGGTGATATTGAACTCATCTTTTAGAATCTGCGCCGCTTTTTGTACTTCACGTAAAATAACGCCCGAGCCTAATAGTTGCACTTGAGTTGAACCATTGTCTTCGAGCAAATACATACCACGCTTGATGCCTTCTTCCGCGCCTTCTGGCATCGCAGGTTGCTCGTAATTCTCATTCATTAGCGTTAGATAATAATAAACACGCTCGCCTTCACCATACATACGGCGTAGGCCATCATGCATAACTACTGCTAACTCATAACCAAAGCATGGATCATATGTCACACAGTTAGGCACGACATTGAACAAGATTTGTGAATGTCCATCTTGATGCTGCAAGCCTTCACCGTTCAAGGTAGTACGACCAGCTGTTGCACCGAGTAAGAAACCCTGTGCTTGACAGTCGCCTGCCGCCCAAGCCAAATCACCCACACGTTGGAAACCAAACATTGAGTAGTAGATATACATCGGAATCATCGGTAATGCGTTGACAGAATAACTGGTTGCAAGCGCAATCCACGTACTCATTGCGCCCGCTTCGTTGATACCTTCTTCTAACATGTGACCGTCGATGGCTTCTTTGTAGCCCATCAAAGCCTCACTATCTTCTGGCGTATATTTTTGACCAACTGCAGAGTAGATACCCAACTGACGGAACATACCTTCTAAACCAAAAGTACGCGCTTCATCAGGTACAATCGGCACGACGCGATCTTGGATGTCTTTATTTTTTAGCATGGCTGACAATAAGCGTACGAACACCATCGTTGTCGATTGCTCTTTACCATTGCTGCCTTTTAGCACTCGATCAAACATTGACAGTTCAGGGATATTCAATGGAATATGTCCACTGCGGCGATTTGGCAAATGACCACCTAGCGCTTCGCGGCGACCTTTAAGGTACTTCATCTCCGCTGAACCTTCTTCAGCGCGATAGAATGGTAGCGTCTCTAGCTGCTCGTCAGTAAATGGCAAATCAAAGCGATCACGGAAATACATCAACGCTTCTTGATCGAGTTTCTTAATCTGATGTGATTTATTGACCGCTTGTGTTTGAGCCGATAAGCCATAGCCTTTAACGGTTTTAACTAAAATAACGGTTGGCTGACCTTTGGTTTTCATCGCTTCACTGAATGCAGCATACACTTTCATTGGATCATGACCACCACGATTCAAGCGCGAGATATCCTCATCAGATAGCGCATCAGCCATCTCTTCTAACTCAGGATATTTACCAAAGAACTCTTTGCGAGTGAACTCAGCTGTACGGGCTTCGTATAGCTGATACTCACCATCGACCACTTCTTCCATACGATGTTTGAGCACGCCCGTTTTATCATTGGCAAGCAAGCTGTCCCATTTACCACCCCAGATAACTTTAATCACCCGCCAGCCAGCGCCGCGGAATACAGACTCTAGCTCTTGGATAATTTTACCGTTACCACGGACTGGACCATCAAGACGCTGTAAATTACAGTTGACGACCCAGATTAGGTTATCTAGCTTTTCACGACCAGCGAGAGAAATAGCCCCCAAGCTTTCTGGCTCATCCGTTTCACCATCACCCAAGAATGTCCAAATCTTACGACCTTCTTTCTCTAGCAGACCGCGGTTTTCCATATAGCGATGTACATGGGCATGGTAAATCGACATGATCGGACCAAGTCCCATCGATACGGTTGGGAACTGCCAATAATCTGGCATGAGATATGGATGCGGATAGCTTGATAAGCCTTTGCCGCCGACTTCACGACGGAAATTATCCAGCTGATCTTCGGTCAATCGACCTTCTAAATAAGAACGTGCATAAATACCAGGCGCTGAGTGACCTTGATAATAAATCATGTCACCACCGAAATGATCGCTGGCAGCACGGAAAAAATGGTTAAAACCTGTCTCATATAGCGTGGCACTAGAAGCGAATGTTGCTAAGTGACCACCCAAATCGTCGTCATTTTTGTTCGCGCGCATGACCATGGCCAATGCGTTATAGCGAATCAAAGCACGGATTTTTCGCTCAATGGTTAGGTCGCCAGGGTACATCGGTTCATCTTCAACGGCGATGGTATTGATATAAGCGGTATCAAGACGATTGAACGGCAAATCTTCTTGAACTGCCATATTGTATAAAGCTTTTAGCAGAAACTGAGCACGATCTTTGTCTGCATGTTTGATAACAGATTCAAACGCTTCCAGCCACTCTTGGGTTTCGGTGCTATCAGCATCCTTATAATAATTCATCACTATTGTCCTTTTTTATCAGTCAGTCCTGCCCGAAGACAGGATATTATTAAATCAAAGTGTTACTTCAATATTGTCGTGCGGGAATAATTTTCTCAATGACTTCCTTGTTAATTTTAAGAAGCGAGATTTATAGTAGGGTGCGGTTATGCAGCAGTATTTGACCGACTCATCATCTGGAGCAGCCTCACATAGCCAAAATAAAAACAGCGCTACTATCCATCGCATATGAACTGAGTATTTAAAAGTGGTTAAATAATAAAATACTAACCCAACTTTTATAGTCAATTATCAAATGATAATAACTCTTTATTATAGGCTTTTATGCTGCAGTTGTTTATAGCTGTAAAGAAATGGTGATATGACAAGTATTTTTGAAATAAATAATCATTAGTTTTTTTAGAAATGTTTCAAAGAAATATAAGGATTGTTTGCTAACAAGCTAACATCTATAACCAGATACTGTAGCTGGTCATGAAATATCTGCCATTCATCCATTTCGTAGGACTTTTACGAAATTATTGCTTAATATGTTAAGTTACGTAATATATACATTAGTTTAGTTAGTGAAATAATTGAGAACTAGTTAAACGCTTATAGCAAGTTTTAGCTTCTTATAGGAATAATCATATGCATAAAATGCCATACGTTCTAAATTCAATAATTTCACAACTATTCAGTGAACATATATATCGGGTGCTGACATTGATAGCCGCGATTATTATGCTTTTAATAAATAGTTCAGCCTTAGCTGCAGTTGAGTGTCCTGTTGGTTATATTTCTGATAATTTTGATAGCAAGGATTATAATAGCTTAGCTCCAGTTGCCTCATCCCCAAATCCTAAAATAGATCAAGATATAGTTGGTATAGGCAATGAGAGTTACCTGATCGCTTCTAATGTTCTAACTACCGCTGGGATCTTAGATGCGGGAGGAGTAAATACATATCAATCAACATTCATTGCAGCTACTACCACTAGTACAGCGGCTCAAGTTTTTAGGTTTTATCAAGATTTTGCTAATAAAACAACAACAAGAACTGTCTCATATACCTTTAAGAATAAGTTTGATAAAAAGCCCCAAGCGCTTAGTAATGTGAGCTTAAGTATATTTGATATAGATACAAACTATGTAGGGTTTACATCAAGCCCTACACGTAAAGATTACTTTGAATTTTTTGATCAAGTAATTATTGAAGGTGTTACTAGCTCAAATCAAGTAGTCGAGCCAACTATACAGTCTAAAGGCACAGGAATATCTAGCTCATCACCTTATCGCCAAACCAACACTACTAGTAGCATTAGTTGTGGTGGTCTAGATAACAATTGTAAAGTGTCAGTGTTGTTTAGTCAGCCTATTGTCAGAGTAGATGTAACATACGGCAACAATACAGACTTGAATTATTATGATCAGAGCGATGATGATAAGGATGATGTCTTTTTTGATGATCCTGGCGATCAACTAGTTGATATTAGATTTGATAGTTATTGCTATCAGCCACAGCCGCGCTTAACATATTCAAAAGTGCTTTCGACTTATCGTAAAACGAATACTGATCAATTCACTGTGCAAATCAAAGATAATGCCGATAGCTCAGTCGTCACTAATGGCATCGCTTCAACTACAACAAGGGGTTCAGGTAATACTGTCACTACTGGTACGGGCACTACAGGGACTTTTAAAGTTAACCCTACTAAAACTTACACATTAACAGAAGCGTTAGCTGGAACGACTAACTTAGCAGACTATGCTGCTTCATATGTATGTAAAAATTCAGGTAATAATGAAGTCGTAACCATTTTAGACCCAAAGAACATAAAAATGACTTACGGAGATAACTGGACTTGCACAATCACGAACGGCAGGCCTAATTACGTATTCTCAGGCATTGTGTTTAACGACAATGGTAAAATCACAAACCCCACTAAAGATGATGTATCCGATAAATATTTAAATAACAATCTTTACTTCAACGGTAAATACGATTCACCAACTGAATCTGGTATTCCTTTTACTATAGGTCATACTATCACCCTAAACAAATGCGCAGGTGATACGGGCACGTTTACATCTCAAACTATGAACATCAATCCTGATGGAACCTATAGTTTCACTCTGACACCTGCACAGCTTGGAAGCAATACGAGGCTCTGTGCTACTCAGAATGAACCTAATAATTACACATACTCTGTGGACACTACGAGCAATGTGCGACAAATAAACATTACAAATAATACATTTAATTATCCTGATAACAACTTCGGTGATGTTATTCAAGATAATGCAGCTCTAGTACTGTTCAAGAGTCAATATGTCCATAATTGCAGCTTGACTGACCTGACGACCATTAGTGTTAATTATACGGGTAGCGCCAGTACTGTTTATAGTACAAACCCAATATCTAACATCATACCAGGCCAGTGTATCGCTTATAGGATTGAAGCTGTTAACCGTGGTAATGTGCCTTTGACAGATATCATTATTAGAGACCCCTTACAGAAAAAAGGAGAAAATGGTGCTCTTGTAACGTCTACTTTAGCCACGCCTACACCTATCGGAGAAAACAGCGGTGTACCTTCTTTTTCTAATAGTTCAGTATCGATTGGTAATAATGGTCAAGTGCTAACTAATGGCTTCCCGCTAGGAATTACTAGCTCCGATCGCCGTCGAGCTATTCGCTTCAACACCAAATACGGCACTACTGTGAATCCTTAGTAACTATTCCCCCTTGCTATATTATCAACTCTAAAAAATATTTTTTACTGACAAAAGCCCTATCTCTATAGATAGGGCTTTTACCGTTTGTGTACTCCAAAATACCATTTGTCGTTTTTGTGGTGAATATTTGTATTGTTTGCGTGACAATCACATTAAGGAACAATTCTAACTTTATCAGCATCTCTTATTCATAGTTGATTGCAGTTTTTACATTGCATGGGACGAAGTCAAGATTGACTTGATAATAATGGTTTAAGCAAGGAATACGATATGAAAGGTTTTAATTTTTTACGCAGTGCCATATTAGCAAGCTTAGCGTCGGTAATAGCACTAAGTGCTGCTCACGCCAATGATGCCTTAAAAATGGATTTAACAGCCAATCAAGTCACCAAAAACGCCGAAGGTAAGATCTCTTATCTACCAGTTCGTAATGCTCCAGCGGGTACGGTCATTCAGTACAAAGCAACCTATAGCAATATTATTAACAAAGATATCCAAGATCTGGCGGTCGTATTGCCTATCCCTGCCAATATGGCTTTCACTGGTGAAGCTAATCCTACCAGTGCTCAAGCCAGTATCGATGGCAAGAACTATGCCGATATGCCACTGATGCGTAAAGTCAATGGCAAAATGGTCAAAATTCCGTTTTCTGAATACCGTACCCTGCGCTGGAATATCAAGTTATTACCAGCACAGAAGTCTGCCGCCGTGGCACTTAATACAATCGTCAACTAGACCTCTCCTTCAACTCACAAAATCTTGCTCTTCTAATTTTAGGATATCTATATGAAATCAAATAATTTTAATTATAGCCTGTTAGCCGTTGGTGTTGCTGCGGTAATGGGTATCTCTACTGGGGCTATGGCAAAAACCACACAGTCTCTTGGCGGTGAAGCAACTATCAATAACGTAGCAAGCGCAACATACAAAGTAGGCGAAATTGATCAAAAAGAAGTAAAATCTAATCAAGTTACTATAACAGTAACAGAAACAGCTGCTTTTTCTCTTGTAGCTACTATTAAAGATGCTGCCTTAGCAACCGGAGCAGTGAATGATGATGATAAAAACGAAGGCTTAAAAGTAACGCCTAATGGCTTTGTAGCTTTCAACCATACTTTGACTAACTCAGGTAACTTTACAGATAAATATACTATGACCTTAGCTCAAAATGGGGCTACAGGAGATATTCCAGCTACACCTACTGACGATAAAAATTATGACTTTAGTAAAACAACAGTAAGTTACAAGATATTCAATACGGGTGGTGGCACAGCTGTTACAACAGTAACAGACCAACCTTTTTCAACCTTTAACGCTAACAAGATTGAGCTACAAGCTGGTCAGTATGCGGAAATCGTCGTTAATGCTAAAACGAAAGATAACAAAGGCGCAGATAAGCAAAACTTAACATTAACTGCTGTTAGTGATTACTTAGCTACTGCTGCTCCAACTAAGAAATCTTTAACCAACTTTGACTATTCTAATACCGTATTACCAGTCTTTAGCATTGTAAAGTCAGTAACAGGTACGATTAATAAGCAAGACAATACTTCTAAAGCCACTTATAAAATCGTTGTTACTAACAGTCAAACAGCCTATTCTGCGGCTGCAACTAATGCAACTATCATTGATAACCTACCTTTAGGTCTTAAACTTGTACCAGGCACAGTTAAATCAGATGTTGGCACAGTAGTAGAGAATACTCAAGGCGCTGGTACAGTAGGGTCTGGTGTTCTAGATGGCTTTGTGGTCACTGGTGTGAACTTAGCAGTTAATGCCAAAGTTACTATTACATTTGAGGTACAACAAGATACTACTGAGACTCTAGCTAAAAGTACCGTTAACCATGCGAGTGTTAAAGATGACTTAGATGAAGATGCAAGTACTATTGATGATATCGTAACTGATAGTACAGACTCTGAAGTTGGTGCACAGAACACTGGTACTTTCTATCCTACAGCAGGTGATTCTGAAGTTCAGGATGGCAGTACTCCAGCTACAGCTGGCGGCGATTCAACAGCACCGTTGACATCTAACGAGCGTGGGCTAACCTTAACTGGAGCAACGACTAAAGAAGTCCCAAACACTACGTCTGCTAGTCCAACTAATACGCAAGCCAAGCATGAAACTATCATTACCAACACTGGTAAAGAGACTGAAGGTGATACTGCTGGCGAAGTGAAATTTAAAATTGTGGACAATGCTGGTAGTGCTGCTGTAAACCTTACAACACCTGTCACTATAACTTACAAACCAAAAAATGGTACCGCTCAGGATTTTACATTCCCTAACGCTCCTGCAGATGGCATATATGATCTTAAGAATGCTGTAAATGGAACTACTCCGTTCCCAGGTATGGCTTCTGAAAGTACTGTAACTATAAAATATGAAGTTTCATCAACAAATGCGCCAAGTGCTTCAAATGAAGCTAATTCTCCAGCAGCTGCGAGCGAAACTACTACAGTAACCTTGATTCCAGGTGGTACTGATGCGCCTACAACAGGTGGTTTCGTAATTACTGATACAACCAACGTTAAAGGCTTAAAGCTACTAAAACAGCAAGCCATAGATACAAACTGTAATGGTACTCTAGATGGTAGTGAATCAATGGGTATTGCTACTCTGTTAGCTACCCCTAATCAATGTGTTATCTATCGTATAACAGCTGAAAACACTTTCTCAGCTAAACCAGTAGGTTTTGATATCACAGATGTTACCATTTCAGATTTGTTATCTAGATTCTCAAATAGTGCTGACTACAAAAATGACGGTACCATTTCGGTTTCTAGTACAAACTCTACAGCAGGCAGCGTAACTAACACTGGTACTGCTATCGAAGCTGGAGTAACTAAACTTGCCCCTACTGACACTGCAACCCTGCAATTCTCAGTTAAAATCAAGGCTAATGCTACAACAGTAACGCCAAAACCTTAAAAGTTAATGAGGAAAGTAAAGATACTACTTTACCTATATTCAAAACTTACAAGCAGCAAAAGTTGCTTATAGATCCCCTCTAGCTTGACCTAATTCTTTTATATTAGCCAAGCTAGAGAATCTCTACCCTTACCCTCACTAATATTTTATTGGATAAGCGACATATGACTCTATCTACCATGACACCGTCTAATCGTACTGCATTGTGTTCAGCGAAGATCTCTGCGCTGTCATTGGCAATGTTGCTTATGCAATCAAATATCGCGATTGCAGCTGATGCAGCAAACCCTAATCTGCAAATCATTAACAATATTGCAAACGCTAGCTATAACCTTGGCAATCAAAATGAGGTCGCAATATCTAGCACCTCAAACCAAGTACAAGTCAAAGCTTCAGACCTTCCTGAATACGGTATTGAACTCACTCAACAGCCGTTACTTACCGTTATGCCTAACGCCTTGGTCAACTGGGTAAATGTCCTCAGCAATACCAGCTATAGCAACCAGACTGTTGAGCTAACATTAGCTGTATCGCCAACGCTCTCAAACTTAAAAGTCTATCAAGATCTAAATAAAAACGGCGTCGTTGATAGTGGTGATACTGAAGTTATTTTCGATAATTTAAGCGCACAAATCAAACTTGGACACAGTGAAAGTATCCAGTTTATCGTGCAAGCTTTATCAGATGTTAACGGCAAAAGTGGCGATACTGCAGATATTAAAATTGGCGCTGTCGTTCTAGAAGACCCATCCGTATCGAGTGTCAACGCGATTGATAGACTGATCATCGTTGAGCCTGAAATCAAATTTACAACGCCTAAGTTTGATGAAAACAAAACCACCTCGCAAATCGAGGAAAACATCTATATCGATGCCAGCTATGCGCAGTGTAACGTTCAGCTAGATAAGCCAGATCAAGTATGGGTCACGATTACCTCTTTGTTGACGGGTGACAAATACGCATTGAAAGCGATTGAGACGGGCAATAGTACTGGTAAATATCAGCTATCAGCACCAACACAAAACAATGCCAACGCTATCAACGACAAATTTATTCAGACTCTAGCAAATGATACGTTGACTGCAAGTCTAGATGCCTGTATCGCGCCTTCTGTCGGCACTGGCGCTGAGCAGCTACCAAGCGAAGGTGACTTCACCGTACGTATCGATGACTTAGATACACAAATCAATATCGTCGATGATACCCCAAGCTTAGTCGTCACCAAAGAAAGCGATGTTAAAAGCGCTGAATTTGGTGATTATGTTAGCTACACCATCAATATCACCAATAGTGGCAACTCTACCGCTTATGATGTGCAACTAAAAGATGCCCTACCACGTGGTTTTGCTTATGTAGATGGTAGTGTACGTATCAACCAAACTGCTGATATCAGTATCGACCAAGCGCAAACCACTGAGTTTAAAGCTGATGGTAAATATCAGGTGCTAAGTTTAGGTAATATGGCAAATGGCGAAAGTAAAAAAATTACTTACCGTGTCTTAATCGGTGCCTCATCATTAGGCGGTGATGGCATCAACCGCGCGACTGCCGTTGCTAGCAATGAACAAGGTAAAAGCTTAGTTTCAAGAGAAGCACAGTGGAAGATTGAAGTAGAGCGCGGCGTCATGAATACTGATGGCATCATCATCGGCAAGGTCTACCACGATATCAACCGTGATGGCATTCAACAAAAAGAAGATGGCGAACTTGGCGTTGCAGGCGTGCGTATCTACATGGAAAATGGTAACTTTGTCGTGACTGATCCTGAAGGTAAGTATAACTTCTATGGTGTCAGTGCCAAAACTCACGTCTTAAAAGTTGACCGCACCACCATCCCTCACTCAACCGAGATGGTCACTCAAAGTAATCGCAATGCGGGCGATGCTGGCAGCCGTTTCGTTGACTTAAAATATGGCGAATTACATCGTGCCGATTTCGGTATCGTGGTCGGTATGGGCGATAGCACTGAGCGTTTGAATACAGAGCTTGTCGCTCGTAGCAAATCAGTAAGCGCTAAGAATGATAGCCTTGAGCAAGCAGTAAAAACCGAGCTAACCCTAGATCCTGACTACAATCGTGACTACGATGATAATGTAGACGCCAGTGGCTGCAACATCAATGGCGACTTAGATCTGGGCAGCAACTGTGACTCTGCTATCGTCAATGAGATGATCAATCCAGCCGCCAATCGTGTTGATATGACCGTCACTACGGTAGCACCGCCAGTAGAAAAAGAGCTGGAAGAATATCTCAAAGAAGTGGCTAACAATGACGTGGCTTTTATCAATTTAAACGAAGGTCAACAGCTCAGCACTTATAAACAAATGGTACAAGTGCAAGCGCCACTAGGTTCAATATTTACACTATATGCTAATGGAAAAGCAGTATCAGAACAACAAATCGGCAAAACTGCTGAGCAAGAAAAACAGAATGTGACTGCCTTTGATTACTATGCCGTCGACTTAAATCGCGGTAACAATATCTTGCGCGGTGTCGCTACTGACGTGAATGGCAAAATTATCTCTGAGCAAACCATTAAAGTATCAACGCCAGACAGTTTACAAGCCATTGACTACCGTACTCAAGCGCTGCTAGTACCGGCAGATGGTGTTAGCGATTATCAAGTCGTTATTAGCCTAAAAGACCGTGATGGCCGTCCTTATATCGCCTCAACACCTATCACTATCGATACCAATATCGGCCGTATCAATCTTAATGACAGCAGTAAAGATCAAGCTGGTACGCAAGTTATTGTCTCAGGTGGTGAGCTACTCATACCCGTGACTGCACCAAGTGTGCCGGGTAAAGGTGAGTTGGTCATCGACACTGGTAGCAGTAAACAGATTATCCCGTTACAATTTACCGCGCAATTACGTCCTCTCATTGCCGTCGGCATCGTCGAAGGCGCAATCTCACTTAAAGACTTTGATGGCAGCAGCATTACTGACGCCCAAGGCGCTTTTGAGCAAGAGCTCAATGATTTCGCTGGTAACGATGACTATACCGCTTCTGGTCGCGCCGCGATGTTCCTTAAAGGCAAAGTACGTGGCGATTATTTGCTCACTTTGGCTTATGACAGCGACAAAAAAGGCGAGCGTCTGTTCCGTGATATCGAGCCTGGCGAATACTATCCTGTCTATGGTGATTCATCAGCCAAAGGCTTTGATGCGCAATCTACCAGCAAACTCTATGTGCGCTTGGACAAGGGCCGCTCATTTGCTATGTATGGCGACTTAAAAACTCAAATCGATAACGATGAAGGTATTAAATTAGGTCAATATAACCGTACGTTGACTGGCCTAAAAGCCCAGTATGAAGATAGCAATACTCGTATTACCGCCTTTGTCGCGGAGACCAGTACCAGCCAGCGCGTCAATGAGACTCGTGGTCTTGGTATCTCAGGCCCTTATCCATTGGCTGAAAACTTTGACGCCGTATTAGAAAACTCAGAAACTGTCGAAGTGATCACTCGTGATGCCAACAATCCAGGCTTGATCATTAGCCGTGAGACCCTTACCCGCTTTGCCGATTATGAAATTGACCCTATCAGCCGCAGCTTATTTTTAAAAGCCCCTATCGCTAGCCAAGACATCGATGGCAACCCTATTTATCTACGAGTCACTGTAGAAGTAGACGAAGGCGGCGAAAAATACTTGGTCGGTGGCATTGCTGCCAAGCAGCAGTTGACTGATAAAGTCGCCATCGGTGGTAGCTATGTCAACAGTGATGACCCTCTTAACAAAGAAGAGCTGGCTAGCGTCAACAGCGTTATCAAGTTTAACGATAAGCTAAAACTGGTCGCTGAATACGCTATGAATAAAGCTGAGAATCCAAATTTTCAGCCAAGCAATCAAATCAATGCGACAGAATTAGACGGTCAGGACGCAGAAGGTAATGCCTTGCGTATCGAGCTTGACTTTGATAACAAGAAAAACACTCGTGCCAAAGCTTATTATAACGATACTGACGAAGGTTTCGTGACTGGTGCCTCGCCGCAGACTGCTGGGCGCGCTGAATCGGGCGTCGAAGTCACTCATTTAATTAATGACAAAAAGACCGCGCTAAAACTAGAAGGCGTACGTACTAAAGATCATACCACTGATGCTAGCCGCCAAGGTGTCTTAGCCAGTATTGAACAGCGTTTGAGCACCAACATCGTTGGCGAGATTGGCTTACGTTATTATAAGCAAGATGCGACGGCAGCTTCACGCAATATCCAAGCGGTAACAGACGTCGTAGATGTGACTGATAACACTCTCTTTAATGACGATATTATCAATCAATCAGCGCTAAATAATGTCAGTGATTCTGAAAAAGATATTGAAGGTACTACCGCCCGCGCTCGTATCACGGCACGGTTGCCCAAGCTCAATGACTCTTTAGTATTTGCAGAATATGAGCAAGATATCGAGAACAGTAATCGTAATGCCACCTCCATCGGAGGCGAGACGCTGCTAGGTGGTTTAGGTCGCCTATACGCCCGTCATGACTTGATCAACAGTCTATCTGGTAGCTATGGTCTTGATGATACTGAAGAACGCCAGCGTACCGTATTTGGTTTTGACGCCAACTACATGAAAGACGGCAAAGTCTATAGCGAATACCGCATGCGCGATGCTATCAGTGCCCGCGAAGCGGAAGCGGCCATTGGTCTAAAAAACAAGTGGTATGTTCAAGAAGGTCTGACTTTAAACACCTTATTTGAGCGTGTTGAATCATTAGAGGGCGATACCGAAAACACCGCAACGGCAGCTGGCATTGGTGTAGAGTATCTTGCGAAAGAAAATTATAAAGCCTCGGCGCGTTTTGAGAAGCGTTGGGGTGAGACCAGTGACACATTGCTAGGTAGCGCTGGTATTGCTTATCGCTATACTGATGATGTGACTCTGTTGGCCAAAGACATCTATTCACGCGTCGATTATGACGATGGCAATCGCACGATTAATCGTTTCCAGCTAGGAGCTGCTTATCGTGATTATGATAGCAATCAGTTAGACATGTTAGCCAAACTTGAGTATCGCTTAGATGATAACAGTACTGGCGATGACGCCTATCAAAAAGACGCCGTTATCTGGTCATTGAGTGGTAACTATCATCCAACGCGTCCGTTGACGTTATCAGGCCGTTACGCAGGTAAATATACTCAGTTTGATGCTGATAATATCAGTAGCGACAATACAGCCCATGCGCTTTATGCTCGTGGTCTATATGACATCAGTGAGCGCTGGGATGTAGGCTTGCAAGCAGGCACTTATTGGAACAAACAAGCAGATGATATGTCTTATATGCTCGGTGCGGAAGTAGGCTATAGCCCGATGACCAATCTTTGGTTGTCACTAGGTTATAACTTCATGGGCTTTGAGGATGAAGACATCGCTTATGACGATAGCACTATGGAAGGCGCTTACTTTAGATTACGTTTCAAGTTTGACGAAGACCTATTCAAACGTGATGATCCACGTAAGAACCAGCGTTTGACGACTCACTCTACATTGTAATTTATCCCCATTGTCGTGTTATCATCTGACGACAATGCGGGCGTTATCGCGCTGTTCATCATATTATATGACAGATATATTTTAATAAGCGATGAGATCAGCGCCGAAAACCGCAAGTACCAATACCAATATTGATACTGATCCGCTTAATATGAGGTTTTGCATCATGCCTAATCCTGCCAACAAAGCAGCCTATTATAAACAGCCTATAAAGGCTTTATTATCAGCCGTTTTTTTCCTGACAATGACCTCGGTTGCATCGGCGAGCCATCATACTCCTGAAGTGGCAGTAACCCATGACGCTACTCACTGTGCCAATGATGTTCAAACTCAGTCTCACCACCCAAAATACCAAAGTACGCGCCAACGTGCTATGAACTGTATGTTGACAGAGTTACAAGCATATCAACAAGAAAATATGAGCGCGCGTCAGCAGTACTTTGCCTATAAAGCTCAGGCTTGGCTTAACTATGCCCTCCATCAAGACAGCATGAATAGTCGTTCACCTGCTGGGCAGCAAGCCGCACAGGCAGCAGAGACGATTTTGACCACCTTAAAAAATGGCAAGGAACAAGATCTCAACCTTATTCAAGACATACCATCAAACTCTGCTCTCATGCGCCCCGATCTATGGGCAACCTTAAGCGCGCTAAAAGATAGTGGTGGTATCGAGTCAGCACCACGAGAGATAGCTTTCAGCGAGGTCGCTTTAATTTGGGCAGCTACGAACCAATGCGAGCGCGGCTGGCGGGAATCAGGCATCCATTTCCGCATGGCAGATCGTTGGCTTGAACAAGCCCGCGAAGCATACGTCAATACCCATGATTCACAGACCAATGTCGCTTTAGAAGAGCTGATCGTCAGCTATTATAAGCAATATGAGACATTAGATGCGAGTACTGATAGTTGCCGTGGGCAAGTATTGACGCCTATCCGTTAAGTTCATTATTACCACTACTCATCAAGGCAGTAAATACAAAAAAGCCGACATCATATGTCGGCTTTTTTGTATTTACTTAGCAGATATTAGAGCATGTTAATTACACTCTAATGTCTATACATCATCTAAATAGCGAAAAAACTAGCGATTCTTACGCGGTAGCTTTTCTGGTAAATAGCAACGCAAATAAGCGATAAACGCAGTGTTTGCTTCTTGAATATATTCATTGGTAATGCTTTGATGACGGCGATAAGACAATGTAAATATCGCATTAATAATGCTATAAGCAATCAATAGCGTGTCTTGAATATCGTGGAAACTCGGCATCTCATAGCGCTCTGATAAACGCTTATAAACCAAATCGACGATTTGATGATCGATATCTTCACCAAAACTATCACCTTCAAAATCAGGCGTGTTCGTGTCATAAATGAGCTTGGCTTTGGTTTCGTCGTTATGGAATATCGTCACACAATTATCAATAAGCGCCGTCAAATAGCCCTGCCATCTGTCATAATTACCAATATCGACTGTTTCTACTATTTCTAATATTTCGATAGCATTCAAAAAACGCAATGCTAAAAATATCGCTTCTATGTTAGGAAAAAAGTGATAAGCAGAAGCTCTTGGAATGCCTGCTTCTTCACATACAGCCGCCAAAGTAATGTCATTGATAGGTTGTGTTTCACTTAACTTCTTGGCACCAGCCAAAAGTTTTTGACGGCGCGCGCGGCCTTGTTGGCTGGTAAACTTAAACTTATTCGGGACCAGTTTTTTTGCCAGTTCCGAATCTACCAACACATCTTCAATCTTTTCGTCTTTATTTTCGCTCATCATAAGTCTCTTAATGTTACACCCTATTTTATAAATATAATCTTCAATAGATAGTATTCGCCCTAAATTGAAGAATTACATCCTATTAGCTAATAATGTAGCACTGATATTAGCACTACTATGTCTAATGGAGAGGCATCATAAACGCTTGTACACTATCAAGCAAGGGAGATAAATGGGTTAAAAAATAATGTATAGGTCAACCATTTAATAGCGTTAACCACGTAATGTAAAAAATTTAATCATTGAGTTTAATTTTCGCTCTTATAATACCATGATCGATGACTCTATCTGCATAGTCCCACTTTAAATGGTCATTGAAATAGTCTACTCTTTCAACCTGACCCAGTGAAAACTTACTCTCAGGAAGAAACTCTTCTGAAACAAATAATTGATCAATCACTTCTGGCATACCTTGATATATATGGGTATATGCCACATCTTTCATCCAACCATAGCGTGCTTGGATACGCGCAGCATCGAATAATGCAACATCGCGCATGCCTTTATCGTAATTAACTTCACCAGTCTCAGCCATCAATTGGGTGGTGACGCTACCGGTGACATCATTCATATCGCCTAACAAAATCAATGGCTCACGAGTATGACGTAAGCGCTCTATAATAGACATGCGAATAGAGGCTGCTTCTGCGGCGCGCATACATAAGCTACGGAGCTTGGCACGGACTCGAATATTTGGATCGTCCATGTCTTCTAACAAATTGCCACTTTCATCACGCAAGAAAAATGCCCGTTTGCTTTTTAGATGCGCCGTAATAATCGTTAACGGTTGACCAAAGGCATTGACCCGCACTACCAATGGTGGACGATTAAAGCGCTGGTAAGGACCAATATCAGGGATATCAATCACCGCTTTTGGTGCAATATCTGCAAGCAAGCGGCTTTCTAATTGCTCAAAGCGACTAATGATACCAACGGCAGGAGTATTTTGTGCCCCTTTGCCATGGGTATAAGGGTTTGAGCGGTCGTTACTTGCCAACGGAACAACAACATGCTCGGGCTTAAATCCCAACGACACCGCCAACGCTTCAAGCGCATTACTATCCCAGACTTCTTGCACCGCAATAATATCAGCATGAGCTTTTGCTAATAAATCGGTGATGCCGCTTAGCTTGTGCTCGTATTCGTCTTTACTGTAAGCTGGCGCATTGTCATAATAAATTCGGTTAGGGTTGGCAAAATTGAGCAAGTTGGCAGTGGCGATATAGAATTGTCTGGCGCTTTTAGCTTCCGCATTATTGTTCATAGATTACCTATTATTTTTATTCTAGAATATTGCTTCCAAAGATGATTGGCTGTTTAATATATTCATACTTAGTAATATACAGCAAAAAAGCCTCCAAAGAAATCTTTGAAGACTTTAAAATAGCATAAATTGAAAGTATTTAGTCTATCAGCAGACCCAAGTCTACAATCAGACTAAGCCCAGTGATAAGGTAGTAAGCTTATATACTGTCTACTTACTTAAATCAAATGTGCTGTTAGTTTCGCTTATTACGATACACGATTCCATGCGTCATACGATGCTTTGCGTGCTTCTTCCCACTCCATGCGTGATTCACCTTTTACTTCATGCCATGAGCGCTCTAATTCAGCTTCATGGTCTTCAAAACGTGCATCCGCAGGATAACGAGCACGGTTGGCGTACCCTACTGCATAAGCTGGATGTAGATCACGGTCGAAGTCATAACCTTCTTTGTAATAATCAACATTTGCATATTCTGCACGCCAGTAAGCTTCTTCACGTGTTGGATCAATCGCTTCTGCTGCTGCATGTCCTGCACCGCCACCAACGATAGCACCAATCGCACCACCAATGAGTGTGCCAAGTGGTCCTGCCATTGTACCGATTGCTGCACCCGCTGCTGCGCCGCCAAGACCACCAATAGCTGTACCTACTGGATGCGAACCTGGCTCACCTGTGATGATATCAGCATTCAGATCCTGCTTAGCTTCTTTTGACATATGCTTTACTTCACTGCGATCAATACCGTCATAGTTACTCATAATTTTATCCTTAAATTAATTTGTTATATTTTAGATTTATTAAGTGCTAAAAATTAGCGGTCTTACTCGAATCATGTGTTACTTGAGTCGCCTAAAGTATAGAAATTTATGGATAACAACAGATAGATAGGTTGTGTAAATTGTGTCCAGATTGCGATTGCCTTACGTTACAGCCTGTATCTTTATAATGATTTTGTAGGACAGTGAAGCTGTTTTAAGTAATTTTTCATTGAGTTGTTACAATATTTTAATGTGTCTGTTCAATACTTATAAGGATGTCAGTGCTCTATCGATGGCTCGTTGCCACTTATTAAGATGTTGCTCACGGATATCACTGGACATCTGGGGTTCAAAAACACGATCGACTTGCCATGATGCTTGCATCGTCCCTTCATCATATAGCCCTGTTTTTAAACCTGCGAGTAATGCTGCACCTTTGGCAGTGATTTCTGTATCTCTCGGACGCAGGACAGGCACATCGAGTAAATCAGCTTGAAACTGCATCAATAAGTCATTATTAGCCGCGCCGCCATCTACTCTTAGCTCAGTTAATGGATGAGGGCTGTCTTTTTGCATGGCAATGAGCACATCATAAGTTTGATAGGCAACCGCCTCTAACGCAGCACGAGCAATATGGGCTTTAGTCGTGCCGCGGCTCATACCAGTAATACTGGCGCTGATATCGGAGCGCCAATAGGGTGCTCCTAGCCCTGTGAATGCAGGCAGTAACACCACCTCTTCACTACTATCAACTTGGCGAGCTAAATCTTCGACTTCACTGCTCTGTTGAATCATACCCAGATTGTCCCGTAACCATTGGACAATAGCACCTGCCATAAACACACTACCCTCCAAGGCATAAGTGACTTCCTTTCTGGGTGGCTGCAACATGCGTTTGCCTGACTGTACAATTTGATCGAAAGATAAATTGTCTGGGCGAGTCGGTGTGGATTTTCGTTGCCAAGCGATTGTCGTTAGTAATTTATGCTCGCTCAGTTTGGGTTTTTGACCAATATTCATCAGCATAAAACACCCAGTGCCATAAGTGTTTTTAGCCATGCCAGCATCGAGGCAGCCTTGTCCAAAAAGTGCCGCTTGCTGATCGCCCAATACCGCTTGAATAGGAATTTGTTTGGCAAATAGTCCTTTTTTGGTTTTGCCAAAGTCACTATCAGATGGTAGGACTTTAGGCAAAATATTCATAGGTATCGAAAAACGGGCGCACAGCTCTTCTGACCACTCAAGCTTGTGGATATCATATAATAAAGTACGGGAAGCGTTGGTCACATCAATGACATGCTCGCCACCGGTTAGCTTATATATGAGCCAACTGTCTATAGTACCAACCGCTATTTCTCCTCTGCTGGCTCGTACGCTCAATTTCGGATTGTGCTCTAGTAACCAAGCGATTTTGCTGGCACTGAAATATGGATCTAAACGTAGGCCTGTAATACGTTGCACTTCGCTTGTCACATCATCATGGCTGCCATTCATCATGCTACTGGTACTCTCAGCTGCGAGTGTTTTACAGTAGTTCGCCGTACGGCGATCTTGCCAAATGATGGCAGGGGCTAAAGGTTTACCCGTTTGCTTATCCCACATGACAATAGATTCACGCTGATTGGTGATCGCGATACTGGTGACGTCGGTAGCAAGCAGCCCTGCTTGATTAATTACATCATGGGCACAGCTAATCTGCGTTTGCCAAATTTGTTGCGCGTCTTGCTCGACAAAGCCCGCTTTTGGGGTTTGTAAAGTGGTTGGCTGCTGTGCCATTTTTATCGGACGCGCACGATCATCGTACAATATCGCTCGACTCGATGTCGTCCCTTGATCCAAAGCCAAAATATATCCTGCCATTACTCACATCCTATTTTGTCGCATTCATTTTTTACATTTATATTTTATAGCCGAGTCTTTATTGATAGCACGTACTTTTTTCGAGTAACGCCTATCGCAATAGCCAGTTTTATTTACATTAGCACTGCGCCAATGAGCAATTGCCGACGGTTAAAATAAATGCCGTTCATTTTAATCTTGCTCAACGCTATAAGGTGCTGAAATATAGCACACACCACTATTATGTATAGTTTATAAGCTGCTTTGTAATACAACAATCATCACTAACCATCATTTTCGCTAAAAGCTTTTAAAAGTGATCTAAAATCGATTTAAGTGCTAATGACTTGATAAACCTTTTATTATTAATTAACAAATGATGTTATTATTTGTCTTAACATCCGACCTCTAACATAAAATCATGGCTTATTCAACGCACAGTAAGCAAATACTGAGCATTGACCCGTCACTATTGTGCCACTACAGTGTAGCGCTTGTTATCCATAACAAAATATTGGCTTCTGTTAATGGTTGACCATATTGAACTGTTTGGACAGGGTTTGACCACAACAGTTGATACTTTTTTGCCTGACTCTAAAATACTTTGCATTCTAATTAATGGCTTATGTGACTTATGAAATTTGCTTTATCGACTCTGTCTACTGCGGTGATGACGATTACGTTCATGGGTTTAGCGGCGCCTGTTTTTGCAAGCGCTACTGATCATAATATCGAATCACCGAATGAGGTCACAGCCGTTGCAGTGACGCAAATTGTCGACGCTGACACTCACTACAGTACTCAAAGCAGCATTCAAGACATCGCTCAAAACAACGCTCATAAAAATGAGATTAAAAACAAAAGGTCAACAACAGATACAGACATGGGTCAAGCTGAGCAAAAAACTGGCTTAACAACGCTTATCGATCCCATTACCCATAAAAGTATTGATAATAGTTATCCATTAGCAGTATCTAGCCTGTTAAGCCTTGAGCAAGCTCAAAATATTTTATTACAAGTGTCACCGAAACTGGCCGCCAATCAAGCGGCGATTGCAGCTAGTGAATATCAAACGGATGCGCTCAAAACCTTGGACAATCCATTGGTGTTTGCCCAATTATCAGCCAACGCTTACAACTTAGACGCGGATCTTGACTTATCATCATTGAAAAACGGTATTGTTAATGACGTTAATAATGGTATCGATAATGTGATTCCGCCTATTCCACCGCTACCAGATTTGCCAAATTTTGGTGAATTGGTCGGTGAGCGTATCCCAGACTCTTATGAGTTAAAGCGCTCAGGCTCAACGGCTGGTGCAGGTCTGGGCGTGGTTTGGCCCATCTATACTGCTGGACGTACCAACGCTTTGACAGGTGCTTCCAATGCCCGTACCCAAGAAGCCGTCGCAGACAGTCTATTGGATAAAAACGAGCTTTATAACACCCTGATTGAGCGTTACTTTAAGGCACAGCTGGCCATCATTGCCGCTTATTTACGCGAAGATGCTTATGATACCTTGCAGCAGACTGACCATATGGCGCAGCGGCTTTTTGAAGAAGGTTTTATCTCGCGTGTTGATCGCTTAGAAGCACAATCTGCGCTTGCCGATGCAAAAAGTGAGTCCGTCAATGCCAATAACGATGCTCGTCTTGCGATGATGGCTTTACAGCGGCTATTGCGCACCGACTATCGTATCAAACCCACGACACCGTTATTTGTCTCTAGCCGTCCTTTACCCGATGTAAACTATTTTCAAAATTTATCACTCACCAATCACCCAGGTCTACAAAAAGTCGCCGCCAAACGCGCACAAGCTGAGCAGCTACATGCGCTATCAGATACTGGTCACAAGCCTACCGTTATGCTCTATGGCTACGGGCAAATTGAAAAAGACCCCAGTTGGGTAGCCGGTATATCAGCCAGCTGGAAGCTGTGGGGTGGTCTTGATAAAAATGCATCACTCGCATCGAGCAATGCCAAAATACGCCAAGCAGATCTGTCTGAAATCGAAGTCAGTGACAATTTATTATTACTGGTCGAAAAAAACTGGCACGATGTTAATAATGCCCAATCTCGTTATCAGGCATTACAAAGCAATGTAGATCTGGCCGCAGAAGTATTGCGTTTGCGCCAGTTGGGGCTACAAGAAGGTGTAAATACACCGATTGAGGTAGTCCAAGCACAAACGCAGTCGCTCAAAGCACGTACTGAACAAGCGCAAGCGGCGAACAGCTATGTACAATCGCTGGCCGCACTCATGCAAAGCTGTGGTACGCCTCTTGCCTTTAATGCCTATCTTAATGCTGCTGATATTCGATTACCGACTTTGTATACTGAGTAATGATTTAATTTGAAAAATATAGATAGTGTGGATAAGCGTTTATATAGTTGATTCGATTTGAAAGTATGACAAGGCAGCTGAGCGAAGATATATATTTGATACCTCAAGCGAGGTTAACGCCGCAATACTATTACAGTAGCCTGACCATACTAACTATCATGAAGCTGCCATTAACCATACTATTGCTAACTCTATTGTGAATACTGTTTTATGAAAAACCCGACTTCTAAATTAATAAGTAACTGGCTGCAGCCTTCATTAAAGACGTGGCGTATTGCGAACAACTCTAATGTTTGGGCACACTGCGCGAGCGTGGGATTTTTTGGTTTCTTATCAATTTTTCCAGTAATGGCGGTGTTTGTGCTGCTTTATGGTCTCGCGTTTTCACCAGCTGAGATGCAAGAGCAAATCTCGATTTTGCGTCCGTTTATACCTGATACGGTGTATGAAGTCCTCAATTCACGCCTAAGCGCATTGGTCTCTAATACCACATCCGCACTCACGTTCAGTCTTGTCTTATCGACCTTACTCGCCCTTTATGCTGGCTCTAAAGGTGTTAAATCTTTAATTATTCTTATCAATCTTGCCTTTCATATCACTCAAGAGCGTAACTTCATACAAGGTAATATTTTAGCAGTCAGCTTAACCTTTGGCGCGGTAGTAATCTTGATTATAGCGGTCTCTTCTATTGCTATTATTCCTGTAGGGGCAGCCTATTTCCCCTTCCCGCAAATAGCTAAAACGATTGCGCTTTGGAGCAGGTGGCCTATATTGGCTGGTATCATATTTTTGAGCTTTTTAAGCCTCTATCGCCTAGCCCCAAACCGTGACGCCGTCGCGCTAAAAAAACTGGTGCCAGGAGCAGCTCTGGCGACCATTCTTTGGATTGTATTGTCTGTGCTATTTTCGATTTATGTGCAAAACTTTAATAACTATAGCGCTGAGTTTGGCGCGCTTTCAGCTGCCGTGGTCATTATGCTTTGGCTTTATTATTCAGCATTTATCGTCGCCTTTGGTGCGATTTTTAATTCTGAAGCCTTAGAAAGCGCCAAACCTTATGCTGTACGAATGTACTAATAACATACCCTTTATCCTCAATTTTGCTGCTTTAGGAATCTCACTGTCATGACTGAATCTACCAACGAATCAGACGACTCGCGCAAGTTAAACGACTCAGAGCAATCTACTGACTCAGTCAATAACCATAACGATCAAGCAACTGATGCTGAAAATGAGCAAGCAGTGCCTACTTATAAGCGCCATGCAGAAAAAGCGGATAAATCTGCCATGATAAAAAAGGCACTTCTGGCGCTATTGATTCTGATTGTATTAGGCGTTATTGCCTATGGTCTATATAAAAGCAATCAGCATAGCGAACCTGAAATCGTGACTTTGCAAGGGCAGATGCAGATGCAGCAAACCTCCATCGCTGCAAAAGTGCCGGGACGTATTGCCAAAATTCTGGTCACAGAAGGTGATGCAGTGACAGTCGGGCAACAGCTGATTGAAATGGACTCGCCTGAGATTAACGCAAAGATCAATCAGGCGCTGGCTGGCAAGCAAATGGCACAAAGTCAGTTAGATAAAGCCGAAAATGGCGCCCGTCCACAAGAGATCGCTCAAGCAAAAGCGGCATGGCAAGCCAACAAAGCTGCTTCTGATTTGGCAGAGAACACTTACCAGCGTGTCAACCGCCTTTATGAAGAAGGTCTTATGGCACGGCAAAAACGCGATGAGGCGTATGCGCAATATCTGGCTACTCAAGATCAAACTGAAGCGGCGCGCTTGCAATACGATTTGGCAAAAGAAGGCGCACGCAGTGAAGATAAATCAGCGGCGACAGCGCAAGTAGCACAAGTCGATGCGCAACTAGAAGAAGCACTGGTGGCAAAAGAAGAAGCCAATTTAAAAAGCCCTATTGCAGGTATTGTGGACAATGTCATTGTCAGCGCGGGTGAAGTCATCGGACAAGGCGTGCCTATCTTGACTTTGGTCAATACCGATGAGCAATGGGTCGTACTTAATGTCACCGAATCCTACTTAAACCAGTTTGCGATTGGTCAGCAATTTACTGGTACGATTCCTGCGCTGTCATCAGCAAATAAGCCTTATACCAAACAGTTCACCGTTTATGCTACGTCAACATTGTCTGACTTTGCCACTTGGCGCCCGACTAATAATGATGATGGATTCGATGTACGTACCTTTGAAGTAAAGGCACGTCCGACGACTCCCGATGCACGTATTCGCTCAGGTATGAGCGTTATTGTACGCGTCAATCCAGCACTTACTAATGCAAGCCAAGAGTAAGCCATGCACCTGATGAAGTTAAGTAAGGCTTTTTTACGTAGTGCTGCCTATGAACGACGGTTTTTGACCAAAAATCCGTGGGACTTTAGTATGGTGGTCTGGATACCACTGGCAACCGTTTTACTGATTTGGTGGATATTTTCACAAACACAGATTACGGATTTGCCCATTGGGGTGATAGACCAAGACAATAGCCCGATTGCCAATACCGCGGTACGCTATTTGGAAGCCAGCCCTACTCTAACGGTTAGACAGCTTTATTACTCAGAGGCTGAGGCAAAAGCGGCTATTTTGCAGCGTGATATTTACGCTATTGTCATTATCCCTGAAGATTTTTCTCGGCATATTTTATCTGGTAAGCCCGCTCCATTGATTTTACAAGTAAATGCTCAGTACGGCACACATTCGGGTATTATCCAAACCAGCGTTCAAGCGGTCGCTGGGACGTTATCGGCAGGCGTTGAGATACAGCGTTTAGTCAAACAAGGCATGGCACCGTCGCAAGCTGCGATTGCTTACTCACCGATTGGTATACAGCGCATCAGCCTATTTAACGCAGCCACCGATTATCAGCAGTTTTTGGCTTCAACCGTCATACCCGCACTGCTGCATATTTTAGCAATGGTGATCGGTGCAACGACGATTGGTCGTGAGCTGCGTGATAAACGACTCGGCCACTGGTATCGCTTTATCAGTACAGGTCATCCTGATTTGACTCTAACCACACAAAACGAGTCAACATCAGGGCAAGTATTAAATGCCGTAGAAAATAACCAATACTTGAGCAAAAACGATCAAATCTCCGTCTCTAGCCATGCGAATGAAGATATGACGGAAAGGGTAAACGTTTTAGTCTTATTGTTTGGTCTGTTAGGCAAATACTTTTGGCCGACATTGGCCTTTAGCATTTGGGCGATGTTGGCTCTATGGCTTGCCACGCCGCAAGAATCCGTTGCCATGAGCTCAGTGCTTGCAACTTATGCTGGTTTGATATTATTAATAATGCTATCGTTTTGGCTGGGTGCTATCTTTACCTTAGGCTCATTTTCATTACGCATGGGCTTGTCTGCTACTGGTTTTATTTCAGCACCTTCTTATGCCTTTGCTGGTGTGACCTTCCCTTATATTGCTATCAGTGACAGTGCTCGGCATTGGTCAGATGCACTGCCACTCACTCACTATCTAAAACTGCACATTGCACAATTACAGATGCAAGCGCCTGTTGCTGTGTCATTGCCGATCGTCTATGGTCTGGCTATTGCCACGACGATTGCGATGACCTTGACTACTTTATTAACCAAACGCGCGCTGGCGCATCCTGAACGTTGGGGGGCGCGCTAATGTCATTACCACCAAAAGACCATTTATCTTCGACAACGTCAGATTCAACCAAGCAGTCCTCAACACCTAGTTTCTTAGGTAGTTTTTTACAGACCATTAAGGACATCTTTTCTGATAAAGGTGTGCTATTACTCTTACTGATTGCCCCGATTATTTATGGCTTCTTTTATCCTTGGCCGTATTCGACAGAAGTGGTCAACCATGTACCTGTTGGTATCATTGATAACGACAATAGTAATCTATCACGAACCATCGTTCGCTATGCCAGTGCCAGTCCGCAGTTAGACACACAGCTTTTTCTCAACGAGCAGCAGGCTAAAGAGGCCATGTGGTCAGATGAAATCGCTGGGTACATGGTCATTCCAAGTGGGCTTGAGCAGCAAGTACTATCGGGAAAAGCGGCGAGCGTCAGCGTATTGGGTAATGGCGGCTACTTTCTATTAAATAAAAACGTGCAGATGGGCTTTTTAAAAGCAGTCAGTACGGTATCAGCAGGGATTGAAGTCAAAAAAAATGTGGCACAAGGTGCTTATTCAGCAACAGCGGCTGCTAATACTCAAGCAGTACCATTAGTGATTGTCCCTCTATACAATCAAACAGAAGGTTATGGCGCTTACGTAGTGCCAGCGGTCTCTATTCTGATTTTGCAACAAACCTTATTAATCGCCACAGCGATGCTGATTGGTACGTGGTATGAGCAGCGGCGACATGCGACGAGTATCCGTGGTTGGCTTGGGCGAATTGCTGCGCTCAGTATGTTTAGCTTCATTATTGGCTGCTTTTATTATGGTTGGACATTTGAGCTACACCACTATCCGCGTGGGCAAAACATGCTTGGCAGTTTACTGTTCCTTCTGTTATTTTGTCCAACCGTAGCGACACTTGGCTGTGTGCTTGGACTCTGGTTTCGCCAGCGCGAACGTAGTATGCAAATCCTAATTTTTAGCTCACTACCGATGTTTTTTGTCAGTGGTTATCCGTGGCCAGCAGATCAGCTGCCCACAGTTTTACAAATCATACGTTGGTTCATACCCACGACACCGGGTATCAACACCTCCGTTCAGCTTAATCAAATGGGAGCTAGTATCTCCCAAGTTTCTACTGGATTTTATGCACTAGCCGCCTTATGGGTATTTTACTTTGCGCTACTTATGTGGGTGCGCTGGCATGATACGAATAAAGCACTTAAAACAGTGTCCTAAAGCAAAAGACGATTGCATGTCATTAGCGCCTACTATCAATAAAAGCCAAATCAATAATCCTGAATCAAAAAAAAGCGCCTGCTAACATAGCAGACGCTTTTTTATTTATAACGTTTCAATATTCTATCACTTAAAAAACACGATTAAGACCATTTAGTGCCGCCACGCGATACGCTTCTGCCATCGTTGGATAGTTAAAAGTAGTATTCACAAAGTACTCAAGTGTATTATTGCTCTTACACTTCATCACGGCTTGTCCAATATGGATAATCTCTGATGCATGGTTACCGTAGCAATGGATGCCTAAAATCTCTAACGTATCACGATGGAACAAAATCTTTAGTACGCCTGAGCGTTCACCAATGATTTGTGCACGTGCCAAATGCTTGAAGAATGCTTGACCCACTTCGTATGGGACTTTTTCGTCGGTTAGCTCTTGCTCAGTTTTACCGATACAAGAAATTTCAGGAATCGTATAGATACCAGTTGGCACGCTTGACACTGGTTCCGCATCGCTATCACCAACCATAAAGGCCGCCGCACAGCGTCCTTGGTCATAAGCGGCAGAAGCCAAAGATGGCCAGCCAATCACATCGCCTGCGGCATAGATATTTTCGATTTCAGTACAATAGGTATCATCAACTTTTAATTGACCACGGCTGTTTGCTTTTAGACCAATCGCTTCTAAGTTTAAACCTTCCGTATTACCTGAGCGACCATTTGACCAAAGAATGGCATCAGATTTGATGCGCTTACCACTCTTTAGATGCAAGACGACATAATCGTCATGCGTTTCAAGATGATCAATCTCTTCGTTACTACGAATCAGTACGCCAAATTGTCTAAAGTCATGCGCGATAGCATCGCTAATCTCGCTATCGAGATAACTGAGCAATTGATTTTGGTTATTAATCAAATCAACCTTATAACCAAGACCCGTAAAGATAGAGGCATATTCACAACCGATCACGCCCGCACCATAGATGATAATTTTTTTGACCACATAATCCATTTGCAAAATTTTATCAGAATCAAAAACGCGCGGATGGTTAAAGTCTAAAATTTCAGGGCGATAAGGACGACTACCAACCGTTACGATGGCTTTATTAAAGGTAATGGTTTCAAAGACATTGTCATCGGTTTCAACACGCAAAGTATGAGCATCAATGAAACTTGCCCAACCTTGAATCACTTCAATGCGATTGCGTTCATAGAATCGTGTGTGCGTACTAACCTGATTGCGAATGACTTTTCGGGCATTGGCAAGCACTCTATTTAGAGGAACTTGCTTGTACTCCATCGCCTTGGTAAACATAGGATCACGGCGAAAGTTAATGAGGTTAAATACCGATTGGCGCAGTGCTTTACTTGGAATCGTACCCACATGGGTAGAGTTACCACCTACCTGATCACGTGGATCAATAACCACCACTTTTTTGCCAGATTTAGTCAGCTTCATAGCTGCCGCTTCGCCAGCAGGACCTGCTCCTAAAACGACCGCATCATACTCATACTCGTGGTTATCGCCTTTTAAGCGACGTGAATCTTTCGTATAACCAGACTTGATATCGATTCGCGTATCATCGAGCGGATTAATAAGATCAGGATGGTGCATGACATCATCAGTGACCTGCTCATGGGTTTGTTCAATATTTTGTTTTTTATTTTTGCCTTCAGTATGTTCAGGATTCGGCACGCGACCGCTTTCTTTATTCGATACTTCGGTATGAATGTCTTTACCAATATCATTGGTCGCGTCGCTTGGTTTTTTAGTTCCCATCGTGTCCTCTTTACATTTACTTATTTATTTGATTTTTAGACTGTGTATGAATCAACAATTGCTTGAGTCAAAACCACACGACTAAGGCGTGCCCACCATACGTTGTGACACAATATTTTGCAGTGTCCAATGCCCAGTCGCGCTTTTCTGTCCCTCATCAATCTGCGGACGCGCACTAATCACATATTCTGTGCCAAGGCTTGGTTTAAAGTCATCAATCCAATCATAAGGTACCTGAAACACGCTGCCATCTTTACTTGATTTGGCCAGTAAACACTGCATCGGTAATGCCGAGGCACAGGCCACACGATTGGGCATAATTGTTAGCGTTTGCGCTTCACCCAATACAATGGTTGGGATATAACGTGGCTCAGGCACTGGCTCACGTGAAAAAGGTGACGTTTGGCAAGCACTCAGTAAACTGACCGCACTCAGCAAGCTGGCCAATAACAAAGGGGTCTTGCTAGACTTATAAGATGAACTCATAATATTCTCTATGTGATAATGAGATGGTATTAAATGATGGTTATTAATAATGATGCTTTAAATACTGGTTCTTTTTTGAGCAATCGTTATTGCTAAACCGTTATTACTAAATAATTAATTGATTGATTGATTCAAGCAATTAATTGATAGCTTATATTTTATTAGCCGATACGGCGTTTGAGACCCGTCATCTGCAAGATGCGCGTAGCGATTTCTTCAACGGACATCTCAGAGACATCAAGGCTTGGAATACCATGCGTGATGTAAATCCCCTGTATCGCCCGCTGCTCTTGCTGACATTGCTGATAGCTCGAATAACGACTGCCCGCACGGCGCTCTTGACGGATTTTCACCAAGCGATCAGTATCGATCAATAGACCGAACAGCTTGTCTTTGTGCTCGCGCAATGCTTTTGGTAATTGATTATCGTACAAGTCATCTTCGGTCAAAGGATAATTTGCTGCTCGAATACCGAACTGTAAGGCTAAGTATAAAGAAGTCGGTGTTTTTCCTGAACGCGATACGCCCACCAAAATAATATCCGCCGCATCGTAATGACGCGTACGCGCACCATCATCATTGTCTAAAGCGAAATGCACCGCGTCGATACGTTCTTTATAAGTCTCAGAATCCACATCGTCGTGTGCATGACCCGAATGTCCGTCTGGCTCCACACCCGTTTCTTCAGCGACGCGACCTATCAAACCCTCATACATATCCAAGTTACAGCTTTGGGCAGAATTAATCTTTTCACGAATATCAGGGTTAACAATCGTATCAAAGACTAATGGCAACAAACCATCTCGTTGATACGCCATGTTGATTTGCTCAACAGCGTCTTCTGCACGCTCTAAGCTATCGACATATGGCAACACTCGTGTTTCAAAAGGTACTGAAGCAAACTGACTCAAGATAGCGCGGCCAAGCGTCTCCGCCGTAATCGCTGTGCCATCTGAGATAAAAAACGCGGTTCGAACGGCTTGAGAGCTGTCTAAGTTTAATGCGTTGCGATTTTGAATAGTGGGATTCAGTTGTTCAGCTGGATTACTTGAGTACATAACGTTGGCACCTCGATTGAAAACACAATGGTAATTTTCATTTGGCTTTTATTTTTGATCGGCTTTAGACTTGATTTTCAGACGTAATTTTCGTTTTGTATAAGCGCTAATATTGCACATTTATATCAGGATAAACTGCTACTATTTATGCTCTACATTATACGCATAATAGCGGCCTAATAGAAATCAATGTTACAGGCGTACACTTAGAAAGCCACAGTGCCCTTAATCTTATCATACCGATTAATAACCATTATTGTGCTGACTGGTTACTCATACTAGCGCAGCATTACCTGATATATATAAAGGCAAATATTATAAGAATATCCTAAAGCTCTTCTGTTATTTATTTTAAACCCTCTATTTATCAATCAATTTATAAACATATCTTGATAATTAGAGTGGTCTTTACTCGCATTTTTACGTCATCTCAAAAATAGAAAAATGAATAACCTTCTACTAATTATGTAGCAAAGCCCACAATTTGTATCTTTTTGACAAAAATATTGGTTCAACCCCTCGAAATTCTCCAAATATAGCGGTATAATTCACCGTTATAATCTTTACTAAATAACCTTATTTTCTGGAGTTATCATGGCAGCGCAATCTACAGCACTTGTAATCAATCTTGATCAGCTAGGAAAAGACGACATTGAAATGGTCGGCGGCAAGAACGCCTCATTAGGTGAAATGATCAGCCATTTGTCTGATTTGGGTGTTAGTGTACCAGGCGGCTTTGCCACCACGTCAAATGCATTTAACCGTTTTTTGAATGAAACTGGCCTGCTTGACAAAATCAACAGCGAACTAAAAACATTAGATGTTGATGACGTCAAAAAACTTGCAGAAACGGGTAAAAAGATTCGTACTTGGATTATTGAGCAAGAGCTGCCAAGTGATCTTGAGCAAGAAGTGCGTCAATCGTTTGAAACGATGAGCGGCGGCGAAGACATCGCTGTTGCTGTGCGTTCTTCTGCGACTGCCGAAGATTTGCCAGATGCCTCGTTTGCTGGTCAGCAAGAGACTTTCTTGAACATTCGCGGCATTGATAACGTCCTAATTGCAATTAAAGAAGTATTTGCATCTCTTTATAACGACCGTGCCATCTCTTATCGTGTCCATAAAGGTTTTGAGCATGAAGGCGTTGCCTTATCTGCTGCTGTACAGCGTATGGTTCGCTCAGAAACTGGCGCGGCGGGTGTGATGTTCACGCTAGATACCGAAAGCGGTTTTGATCAAGTGGTATTCATCACGTCAAGCTATGGTCTAGGTGAAATGGTTGTACAGGGCGCGGTTAACCCAGATGAATTCTATATTTCTAAGCAATTGCTAGCCAATGGCAAACCATCGGTAATTCGCCGTAACCTAGGCAGCAAGCATAAGAAAATGATTTACGGTGATGAAGGTAGCACCACTAAATCAGTAAAAACTGTCGATGTTGAAAAACAAGATCGTATGCAGTTCTCATTATCAACTGAAGAGCTAACCTCTCTTGCCAAGCAAGCCGTGACGATCGAAAAGCATTACGGTCAAGCAATGGACATCGAATGGGCAAAAGACGGCGATACCAATGAAATCTTTATCGTTCAGGCGCGTCCTGAAACGGTTAAGAGCCGCCAAGACAGCAATGTCATGGAACGCTATATCATCGACACTACTAACGCTAAAGTATTGTGTGAAGGTCGTTCAATCGGTCAGCGTATCGGTTCAGGTAAAGTCCGTATCGTTAGCAATTTAAACGAGATGGACAAAGTACAAGAAGGTGATGTACTGGTATCAGACATGACGGATCCGGATTGGGAACCAGTCATGAAGCGTGCTTCTGCTATCATCACTAACCGTGGTGGTCGTACTTGTCACGCAGCGATTATTGCTCGTGAGCTAGGCGTCCCTGCTATCGTTGGTTGTGGTAATGCGACTGAGCTATTGGTTGATGGTCAAGACGTAACTGCTTCTTGTGCCGAAGGTGATACTGGCTTCATTTATGAAAGCCAAATCGACTTTGAAGTACAGACCAACTCTGTTGAGTCTATGCCAGAGCTTGCATTCAAAGTAATGATGAACGTTGGTAATCCAGATCGTGCCTTCTCATTCACGCAAATGCCAAACGAAGGTATTGGTCTTGCGCGTTTAGAATTCATCATCAACCGTATGATTGGTGTGCATCCAAAAGCACTACTGAATATGAACAGCTTGCCACGCGAAATTGCACAAGCCATCCAAGAGCGTATCGCTGGTTATGCCTCACCGGTAGATTTCTACGTGGATAAGTTGGTCGAAGGTATCTCAACCCTAGCCGTTGCCTTTATGGATCAGCCAGTTATCGTTCGTATGTCAGATTTTAAATCGAACGAATATGCTAACTTGCTTGGTGGTAAATTATACGAGCCATCAGAAGAAAACCCAATGCTTGGTTTCCGCGGTGCCAGTCGTTATGTATCTGACAACTTCCGTGACTGCTTTGAGCTTGAGTGTAAAGCACTAAAACGCGTACGTGATGAGATGGGCTTGACCAACGTCGAGATTATGATTCCATTCGTTCGCACCGTTGGCGAAGCCAAAGAAGTCATCGAATTACTTGAGAAAAACGGTCTAAAACGTGGTGAAAACGGTTTGCGCGTTATCATGATGTGTGAGCTACCAACCAACGCCCTATTGGCAGATGAATTCCTAGAGCACTTCGATGGTTTTTCAATCGGCTCTAACGACTTGACTCAGTTGACACTTGGTCTTGACCGTGACTCAGGTATCGTCTCACATCTATTTGATGAGCGTGATCCTGCGGTTAAGAAACTATTGACCATGGCGATTGATGCGTGCCGTAAAGCAAACAAATATGTCGGCATCTGTGGTCAGGGTCCATCAGACCATCCAGATCTCGCGTTCTGGCTCATGGAACAAGGTATCAGCTCAGTGTCATTGAACCCTGATTCTGTACTAGATACTTGGTTCTTCTTAGCTGGTGAAGAAGCGAAGTAAGCCCTAACGTTCAGTCACAGCAATAATTCACACAGTCATTAAAGAAACAATTATTAGGGTCTATTTGAAAAATGTTAAATAGACCCTAATATTATGTATCATATATAGTGACTTAAGATATGACTAACTATGCAGGCAATTATGCAGATTTTCCTTGCTCGAAATAACGTACAAGCTGGTCCTTACAATTTGGAGCAGCTGAATATCATGTTGGCATCTGGTGAAGTACTGCTGGATGATTTGATGTGGCATGAAGGCTTAGACCAATGGCAGCGTGTCGGTAACTTGACCAATAATCAAACGGTTTATCGACCTACAAACCTTAGCAAGCCTGAGGTTAATGACTCTATTATCAATAATGTAACTGTTTTTCCTGAAGATAACGCTAGCAATAGCTCGGATAGCAAATCAGTTTCATTAGATAGATTGTATGGCAAGCCTGAACGTCCAAAAGACACGGATAAAAATGTGAAAGCTGACATGACCACCAATCGTCAGCAAACACCGCACAATAATGTGTCGCTAAACAAGTCTAATAGCAATAAGGCTGCGTCTAGCAAAGACAAAGTCGTCGGCAATGTGGTACTTGCACCGATTATGTCGCGAGTATTAGCAACAGCCATCAATGGACTACTCTATCTACTCGCTATCTTTCCGCTAGTGATGGCATTGACAAAAATGGATGTGGATTATACCAAATTCCAAAATATCCAAGACATGGATGCGGCTTATCAGTATTCAATGACACTGATGGAGAGTCTTCCTAGTAGCACATTGATGATGTCGCAAGTGATGGTATTTGGCTTATTTGCGCTGCAATTGGTATTTATCACACTGCGTGGTCAGTCACTCGGTAAGCTGATTACGGGTATTCGCGTGGTGGATCAAACCACGCACCGTCTGCCCTCTTTTACCAAGCTTATTGGTGTGCGTACTTTGTTATTGTTTATAATCTATAACTTATTGTTCTCGTTTACCAGCTTCTTAGGGTTCGTGATTATTGCTATTCACTATTACATGGCATCAAAAAGCCCTGAAAATATCGGCTGGCATGACAAATTGGCCAAAACTTTGGTGGTAAAAGCAGATAGCAGTCAGCTAGTGAAAGAACCAAAAATAAAATAGCTTTTTTATTAACAATCCATCTTATTGTTTTGATAAAAAAGCAGCGTGATATCGCTGCTTTTTTATTAGCCGAGCATTTCTAATTATTGTTATAACTTATTAACGGTGGCTTAGTGATTAACCTTTGTGTTAGTTGCTAACTACTGTTATAATACGGCGCTTTATAAACTAAGCTTATTTCTTATTATTTTTCATAATAATAGCTAGAAATCGGGCTTACCTTATAAATCTCCTTGCTATTAACATAGGGTTAATAGCTACTAATCCGTAAGGAGTCATAATGCGACATTACGAACTGGTGTTACTTGTACACCCAGACCAAAGCGACCAAGTGGTCGGCATGGTTGAGCGCTACATCAAGTTAGTTCAAGACAACAACGGTGTTATCCATCGTTTAGAAGATTGGGGCCGCCGTCAATTGGCATATCCAATCAACAAGATTCACAAAGCTCATTACGTTCTTTTCAACATTGAAACTGACGGTGAAACTTTAGCTGAACTTGAAGAATTATTCCGTTATAACGACGCGATCATTCGTAGTCTAGTTATGCGCCGTGACGACGCTGTCACTGAAGAGTCGCAGTTAGCCAAGAATGCCGATGAAAAACGCGCACGCAAAGCAACTACTCGTCGTCCAGACAGTCGTGAAAACGATAATGACGACAACGACAACAGTGAAGACTAATTAAAGGAGAATACTCATGGCACGTTTCTATCGCCGTCGCAAATTCTGCCGTTTCACTGCTGAAGGCATCACTCACATCGATTATAAAGATGTTGAATTGCTAAAACAGTACATCAGTGATAATGGTAAAATCGTACCAAGCCGCATTACCGGTACATCTACTAAGTATCAGCGTCAACTAGCTACTGCTATCAAGCAAGCTCGTTATTTATCGCTACTCCCATACACTGATAACCATCAGGGTTAACCGTTAACTTTAACTAGGAATGACTCATGCAAATTATTTTGTTACAGCGTATCGTCAACCTTGGTAAACTCGGTGAAACTGTCGATGTGAAACCAGGTTACGGACGTAACTTTCTTATCCCTTTGGGTAAAGCACTACCTGCTACTGCAGCTAACATTGAAAAGTTCGAAGCACGTCGTGCCGAGCTTGAAGCTGAAGAAGCGAAAGAAGTAGCTGTTGCTCAAGAACGTGCTGATGCGCTAACTGACGTTAATGTCATCATGCGTGCTAAATCAGGCGACGAAGGCAAGCTATTCGGTTCTATCGGTACTCGCGATATTGCTGAAGCATTGACTAACTCAGGTCTAGAAGTAGACCGTGCTGAAATCAAGCTTCCTGAAGGCACTTTACGTCAAGTTGGCGAATACAATGTTGATATTCAGCTACATCATGACGTTACCGCTACTATTCTAGTTACCATTCTTTCTGAAGATGGCGACAATGAAGAGTCAGCAACAGAAGTTGAAGACGATAACGAAGATTATTCAGAAGAGTAATTTTTTGAATATCTAGATCTAGTCTAAAAAAGCCAGTAACGTCATGTTGCTGGCTTTTTTGCGTTTTGCTGTCGCGTTTAATTTATGATTTTATCAGGTATCTTGTGCAGTGATATATTCTAGCAACTATTTGTAATAAATAGCTTGGAAAGCCTATACTTAACAATAAGATACTACCTATAAAGTCATCTTTATTATTGTCACCTGAGTTGATATGCTCGTCGTATTTAATTGATAGATTTTATTTAGATAACGATAGGCTGCAATGACATGATAAATACTGACGACAAATTACGCTGCACCCAAGGCAATCACTTTTATAGCGAAGGTGAAATTTATAAGGTGGGTAGAATCGTTAATAATAAATACTTTCAAATCCTAACCGATAATGATGCAGACCATTGGTACGCAACACTGGATGATAAAGGCATTTATGTGAGCTTTGATTCTAACCTAGGATTAGCAGAAAACGAGAGAGCCTATTTTGAAAAAATGGATGAGCTACAAGCTGAAAGCTAGCAGCCTCCTGAATTATTCAAAAGCACTCAAAAGCATTCAAAATTTAAAAACGGTCAATATAATGGCCGTTTTTTTAATTAAATATCAATACGATTACAGGACAGATATGCGACAGAGCGCGGCCACTCAGCGGCTGTTTTCGGCACTTCTTGGTCAGCAGCCATTATCTTGGCCGCATTTATCCAGCCTGCATGACCGATGACTAATACTGGGCTATCTTTTTGTTCAGCTGAAACTTTAACCAACCAACCTCCAACACGCTCAAATAGCTGCTGCAAGCTCTCTCCATGACTGGGCGCAAAATGGGCAAAATTATGACACCACTCATCAATCTCTTGCTTGGTGATTTGCTCCCACCGACATCCATCCCATTCGCCAAAATGAATCTCAGCCAATTCAGGCGCGACGCGACACTCAAAACCACGTTGTGCTAATATTTGCCCGACTTTTAGTGAACGTTGTAAGGGGCTGACCCAAATTATTTTTGGTAATTGATGCAAACGCACAAAGCGCTCGATTTTATTGGCAAGACGTTTCAACTTACGTTTATCGACGCCGATATCAGTTTGTCCAATACAAATTCCTTCAGTATTCATCGGTTTGGGATGACGCCAAATATAGAGAATCATGAATAAGTATGGTCCTTGGTGAAGATTTAATTTAAATGAAGGGTATAGAAGCAGCCAGTCCGATATAAATAGCAATTTCACTAAGCTGCTGCGTCGCGCCGAGCCCATCGCCCGTGTAACCATCCAAGCGCCTGCGCAATAAACGTCGCATGTAATCAGTGGCTATCAGCGCCAATATAAATGCTAACAACCATCGACCAAGCCCAATCTGCTGCATCGTATTGGGAAATATAAGGGCGACTAAAATAATAGCCAATATTAGCCAGCCACTGCTATATAGCCCTTGTATTGGCGTCAACTGCTGCGCCATCGGTTTGGCTTTTGCGTGTTCTATCTCTCCACCATAAGGCAGTAAAGACAGCAGGCTAATGCAAAGTAAACGCGACGCGGTATGTCCTATGATAAGCGCGATGACAGCTATCGGTATGGGCATCGAGGCAAGTAAGCTAATTTTGAGTAATAGCGCCGACACCAAACCTAATACACCATAAGTACCTAGGCGCGAGTCTTTCATAATAGTCAGTGTGCGCTCGCGAGTCAGACCACCGCCGAGACCGTCACAGCTATCCGCAAGACCATCTTCATGAAAAGCCCCAGTGAGCTTAATTCCAAAAGCTGTGCTCAGCACTGCTGCAACTAGCGGCGTAAATAACAGACTGCCCAGCCAAAACACGCCAGCACAGAGTAAGCCCACCAGTAAACCGACTGCGGGAAAATGGCGACTGCTCTGATGCAACCATTGCGGATCATAATGCTTAAATGATGGTACAGGTATTCGGGTTAAAAATTGAACGGCGACCAGTAACAATATCCATTCATGCTTTATAAATTGAGTAAGATTTCGTCTAGGCAAGGATGGCTGATTTGATGGTTTGTTTAATGATTGTGACATCAGTTGTTTTGCTCACTGATACCGGCGTCACTAAAGCTTGCCATCTCATTGATAATGGCGCAAGCGGATTGCAACAATGGATACGCGAGCGCAGCCCCGCTACCCTCGCCTAAGCGCATGCCCATATTAAGTAAAGGCTCAGCATTTAGTGATTTCAATAAATGCGTGTGTCCCGGCTCAACAGAATGATGAGCAAAGACCGCGTATTGGGCAACACCGGGTGCTAGGCGTTCAGCCACCAATAATGCGCTACTGGCAATAAAACCATCAATCAGGAGAATACGCCGTTCACTAGCAGCCTGAATCAGTGCACCCGCCATCATGGCAATTTCAAGCCCGCCCAATGCAGCGAGTACATCAAACGGTGCTTGTGCCTGTTGATGACGCTCTAATACTTGCGTCAAAATATCCGTCTTATGCTCTAATCCTGCATCATCAAGTCCTGTACCGCGACCAATACAATCAGCAATAGACAAGTCTCCCAGTCTCGCGAGCAAAAGACTCGCTGCTGAAGTATTGCCTATGCCCATTTCACCAACAATCAACAGATTACCCGCTAGATTCTTGACGACTTTCATGCCGTTTTCTAGCGCTGCTAAACACTCTGTTTCTGTCATTGCAGGCTCTGTTAGCGCGTCTCGGCTACCATGGCGAACCTTGTAATCTAGCAATTTTGGATGAGGAGCAAAGTCGGCATCCACCCCAGCGTCAACAACCTTTAACTCAATATTATGCTGGCGTGCCAGTACGTTGATGGCGGCACCGCCTTGCAAAAAGTTATGAACCATTTGCGCAGTGACAGCACTAGGAAACGCTGATGTACCATGCTTAGTTAAACCATGGTCTGCCGCAAACACTCGTATTTGCGCTTGCTCAATATGCGGTGTGATCGTTCCTTGAATCATACCCAACTGCACAGCGAGTGCCTCTATTCGCCCAAGCGCGCCCAGCGGCTTGGTTTTTAGGTCTATAATCTGCTGTAGCTGCTGACGTAATTCATCATTTTCTATATTGGCTATAGTAGGCGCAGTAAATATGGTCAAGGTAGGCATCCTGATAATGGTACGTGTGAAGCAAAAAGCACATACTAGCAGAGTATCTAAGCTTTACCATGAATAAAATCAAATATGAGCCGAATAGATTCCCTAGCAGCTTGGATTTACTATAGAATATGCCCCTTTAAAAATCCATATACCTATTGATGCTGCTATTAATGAAATAATAGCTCAGTAGCAGCATCCACAATTATCGCTATCAACCCTACATGTAGAGACAGTAATGATCGTATTTTGGCTTGTGCTGACCATTCTTTTTATTATTTTTGCCACAGCAAAGTTAAAGTGGCATCCTTTTTTAGTATTGATATTATCAGCCTTTTTAGTAGCGCTATTTTACCAAGTGCCGCTTAATACCGTTGCTAAAACCATCTCTGATGGCTTTGGCGGTATTTTAGGTTACATTGGCCTTGTGATTGTATTTGGTACTATTATTGGCTTGATACTGGAAAAAACTGGGGCTGCTATCGTGATGGCAGAATCAGTCATCAAAGTATTGGGCCCTCGCTTCCCTACTTTGACCATGTCTATCGTCGGTGCGGTGGTATCAATACCCGTATTTTGTGACTCAGGCTATATCATCCTAAACTCTCTTAAAGAGTCGTTGGCTGAGCGTTTAAATGTCTCTAGCGTGGCAATGAGTATCGCTCTAGCGACTGGTCTGTATGCCACTCATACCTTTGTACCGCCGACGCCAGGTCCGATTGCCGCCGCAGGCAATTTAGGACTAGAGTCAAATCTAGGTCTGGTCATCATGGTCGGTGTGGTGGTGACTGCTGTGGCAGTATTGGCTGGCTGGTGGTGGTCTAATCGTTTCCTCAATGCGACTCCTGACAATATAAATGCAGCAGACGCACCGGCAGCAGCAATGCCTGAAGGCATGAAAACTCGCGACGAGTATAGCCATTTGCCGTCAGCGACCATGGCATTTTTACCTATCATTGTGCCTATCATATTAATCTGCCTGTCCTCTGTTGCCAATTTCCCAAGCGCGCCGTTTGGCAGTGGAACATTGACAGATATTCTTGTATTTATCGGTAATCCGCTCACCGCATTACTTATTGGTCTATTTTTGTCTTTCTTACTGATTAACAGCGAGCAAAAAACCCAGCAAATCAGCGATAGTATCTCACAAGGCTTAGTAGTTGCGGCCCCTATTCTACTGATTACGGGTGCAGGTGGTGCGTTTGGTGCGATGTTAAAAGTCACACCGATTGGCGACTATTTGGGTACGACTTTATCCGCACTAGGACTGGGTATTTTTATGCCATTTATCGTTTCTGCTGCATTAAAGACAGCTCAAGGCTCGACCACAGTTGCACTGGTCACCACTTCTGCAATGGTAGCGCCTCTACTTGATCAAATTGGTCTAGACAGTGAGCTGGGCCGTGTATTCTGTGTCATGGCAATCGGTGCGGGCGCAATGACAATCTCTCATGCTAATGACAGCTTCTTTTGGATTGTCAGTCAGTTCAGCCGTATGAGTGTGGCACAAGCGTACAAAGCTCATTCGATGGCCACTGGTATTCAAGGTGTGACCAGTATTGTATTTATCTGGTTATTGACGTTGGTATTTATTTAAAGAGATTCAAAGAGACATTCATGAAAATTTTAATTGCTCCCGACTCATTTAAAGAAAGCTTAGACGCACTGGATGTTTGCCGCGCCATTCAATCTGGCTTCAGCCAAGTGTTTCCAGAGGCTGATTATAAGCTACTGCCGATGGCTGATGGCGGCGAAGGCACGTCTGCGGTACTGTCTTATGTATTGGGTGGACGCTGGAAAGAAGTGGTGGTCAATGATCCACTGATGAGACCGATAACGGCAAAGTATTTGTTATTGCCCGACGCTACGGCCGTCATCGAAGTTGCTCAAGCTTGCGGGTTACATCTATTGACAAGCGGTGAACGCAATCCTGTGATTGCTAGCAGTTACGGTGTCGGCGAGCTGATTGCTGATGCGTTAGAAGAAAGGGCTAAACGTATCGTGATTGGTCTAGGTGGTAGTGCAACCAATGATGCAGGTCTTGGCATGCTAATGGCATTAGGCATCACATTTCACGATATCGATGACACTCTACTCACTCATGGTGGTGGCGCACTTGCCAGCCTACATAGGCTTGATAATATAAATCTTCATGCAAAGGTATTAGACACAGTATTTGAAGTCGCTTGTGATGTGACCAATCCATTATGTGGTCTTTTGGGTGCGAGCGCAGTATTTGGTCCACAAAAAGGCGCTTGTGCAGAGCAAGTAAAAGCTTTAGATAAAGCACTCAGTCACTTTGCCACCATGTGCGGTCATCACGGTTATGAGGACTGCCAACATGTCGAAGGCGCTGGAGCAGCTGGTGGTCTTGGCTACGCGATGATGACGTTCTTTCAAGCTCAGCTAAAATCAGGCTTTGACACAGTTGCTGAGGTGGCTCACCTGCCACAGCATATCGCAGAGGCTGATCTCGTCATCACTGGTGAAGGTAAGCTCGATGCGCAAACAGCCATGGGTAAAGTGGCAGGTGGCATCAGTCAGCTTGCCAAAGCCAGCCATACGCCAGTCATTGCTATTTGCGGTAGTGTTGACGGACTCAAACCTGCGCAAACTAGCCAGTTCGAGGTCATCATGCCCAGTATTCAAAAAGTAGATACCATCGAAAACGTACTGAGTCAGGCTTATGACAATATTGAAACAACTGCTGTCAATATCGCTGCAAGTATCAAACTTGGGCAAAACTTGAAATAACGATAGTTTATTAAATAAGCGACTTCTATTAAATGCACAGCTATTTAACCTTTGATAGCTTTGCATTTATCATTTATTCTCAAAATATCTATAGCCATTTCGTTACTTCATCAATGACAGTATGCATTCTATTAGAGAGTGCATGCTGTCGTCTTACCGCAAGATATAGCGTCTCGCTAACGGCAACAGGCAGATGATGGCTTTTAATCAGCTCAGGCTTTGGATAAGCAGCCACTGCATGTGCAGGTAATACGGTAAAGCCTATTCCTCTGCTGACTGGCTCTAAGATTAAACCTATCTGATTAGAAAAGCCTTTTTTCTCAAAATCATTGATGTGTTGAAATTGCTCATAATTGGCAGTCAGTAGCATGCCTGCATGATGGGCACCATTTGGATGATCAATAAAGCCAAGCTCGGTGAGATGCTCCCAGCTCGGCTCTACCGTAGTTGCAGGTGTCACTAATATTAGCGCTTCTTGCGCCATAGGTTTGCAACTAACCGTTTCATCATCTGAGACATCCGTCATAAAACCAATGTCAATCTCGTGATTAGCCAGTGCCCGCTCAATATCAGAATTTGGGGCAAAGCGATAATCAATCACTAGCTTTGGGTGCTGCTGTTGTAAGGTCAAAAGCTGCGGATATAGCTTGAGTCCCACACTACCAGGCGACATCAAACGCACCAATCCTTCATAAGGAGGATCTTCACCGATGCGCTGCTCCAGATTTGATAAGCGCTGCAATATCTCGCCTGCTTCTTTATAGAGCCGCTCACCTGCATTGGTCAGTGAGAACTGTTTTCCTTGACGAATCAGTAAGTCTGTATCCAACTGATCTTCTAGCTTACGTATGTGCTGACTCACGCCTGATTGCGTCATGTGTAAGCGCTCAGCGGTACGAGTAAAGTGCCCGAACTCGGCAAGCGCACAAAAAGTGCGCAACCATGTGATATTTATCATTACGATACATAATTATTTATATAATATTTGATAATTTTACATAATAATCGTATGTTTGTATACTGGCCTCACGTTAAATAAGAGTACAACTAACAGGAGCAAAAGCTATGAACAACGTTTATCCAAGGAGTTTTTCGCACATCGGCCTTTCAGTTCCCGACCTAGAAGCCGCCGTAAAATTTTATACTGAAGTAATGGGTTGGTACACCATCATGGAGCCAACAGAGATTGTTGAAGATAATAGCCCGATTGGTGAAATGTGTACTGAAGTATTCGGTGCTGGTTGGGGCAGCTTCCGTATCGCTCACCTATCGACTGGTGACCGTATCGGTGTTGAGATTTTTGAATTTAAAAATCAAGAAAACCCTGAAAATAACTTTGAATATTGGAAAACAGGTATCTTTCACTTTTGTGTTCAAGATCCAAATGTTGAAGAACTGGCTGAGCGTATGGTTGCAGCAGGCGGTAAAAAGCGTATGGCAAAACCACGTTACTACTACCCTGGCGAAAAACCTTACCGCATGATTTATATGGAAGACCCGTTCGGCAACATCGTTGAAATATACAGCCACAGCTACGAGCTTATCTATAGCGAAGGCGCATACTAAATTCAGTGTAAATACAGCTTAATCCAGCCTTGACTTGTATCTAACTGATAAACAAGTAGCGACCTCAGAATATGAGATCGCTATTTTTATTTGTCTGCTTTCTACATGAGCAACCTATTATATAAGAGGTAAGCCATGCTACTATTTAGGTAGCTATACATAGCATCTACCAAACGAAACAACCCATTATCAAGGATGATAAATGACAAACTCTGACGTTGCCTTAAACATGGACGACTTTCTCGTTATTAGAAAAGACGATAGAAAAAGTGGCGTGGTCACTCTCACCTTAAACCGACCAAAGCAATTCAATGCCTTATCCGTTGAGCTACTCTCTGCGCTACAAGCGGAGCTGGACAGTATCGCTCAAGATGACAATATCCGTGTAGTCGTCATTGCAGCAAATGGTAAAGCGTTTTGTGCCGGTCACAATCTAAAAGAGATGCGCGCACATTTAGATGAAGCCTTTCAGCGCGCCCTATTCCAACAATGCAGTCACATGATGCTAACTATTAATCGTATACCGCAAGTCGTCATTGCAAAGGTGCAAGGCATTGCGACAGCAGCAGGATGCCAACTGGTCGCAGCTTGTGATTTGGCCGTTGCCGCTGATAAAGCCAAATTTGCCACTTCAGGGATAAACGTTGGGCTTTTTTGCTCTACGCCTGCCGTTGCAGTCAGTCGCAATCTACCTCGTAAGCAAGCGTTTGAGATGCTGATTACTGGTGAGTTTATCGATGCACATACTGCCTTGCAATATAAATTGATCAATCGAGTAGCCCCAGCAGAGCAATTAGAACAAGTCTTGCAATCGTTGATAACGGCAATCACCGCCAAATCTCCAGTAGCGGTCAGAACTGGCAAAGATATGTTTTATAAGCAATTGAATATGAGCGTCGAAGATGCTTATGACTATGCCAGTGAAGTGATGACTTGTAATATGATGGCAGACGATGTGAGTGAAGGTATTGACGCCTTTGTTGAAAAGCGTCAAGCCGTATGGAAAGGATGTTAACTGTTTGACGAAAATACTCTGACTAAAGAAAGATGGCGTTGCTATTATTATGAAGCCATCAAAGCGCCCACAATCATAAATGCAACGGCTATGAGTGATCTCAAAAATGGTGAACTGCACTCTGCCCAGCGAGTGATAATAAAGTATAAATTGGCAAATGGAAGAAATAGATATAACAGTCCCCAGAGTACCGACTCTTGGAAGGCTATAATAATTAACTTAATGCTATAAATAATGCACATGATGCTTGCGATGACAAGTAAAATAACACCTATGAATTCCACGTGAATTTCCTCAAAATGTTTAATAAGAAACAAACTATTATTAATTTAAAAAGACATTGAAAATATAACTACCAGCAGTTTGCTTAGCCATCAATGCTAAAAAATGATGGTTTTGAGAGGCTGTTTATTATCTCAGAACTGTTGCTGGTGTATAATAACAGGTAACGTGAGAAACACATAATATTATAAAACATAAGTTGAATAAATATGACTTAATCTACTTTGATCGCTTATAAAAATATACTCACAACCAATCTATGAGAAAATAGAAAAACAAAAAAAGGCCATGATAGCGATATCATGGCCTTTTTTAAACAACTACTACAATTAATCTGTTACTTACTCAGCGGCGATGGCAATCATCTCAACCAACAGCTCAGGACGTGCCAATGCAGACTCGCCACAAGCACGAGCTGGCGGCTGAATGCCTTCAAACCACTGGTCATAGACTTCATTCATAGCAGCAAAGTCTGCCATGTCTTTTATCCAAACCGTGACTGACAGTAGTTTTGATTTATCGCTACCCACTTCTTCTAACAACGTTTGAATTTTTTCCAAACAAGTCAATGTTTGCGCTTTGATATCGTCTTCTGCATTACCTACCTGACCACACAAATAGATAGTCTGGTTATGGATTACAGTTTTGCTCATACGTTGATTGCTATGTAGCTTCTTAATCATGTTATATACCTTCAATTTATTAATTTAAGTCTGTGCTAAATCTGGCAAATGCGCTGTTAATTAGAAAAACGCTGAGCACTGAATGGCGCAACATCTACTAATAATGGCTTGTCATGAATCATTTCTTCAACCAGACGCCCTGTCATAGGCCCTAACGTGAAACCTTGATGGCTATGACCAAATGCGAACCATAATTTTTCATGTTTGTCTGCAGGACCAATAACTGGCTTCATATCAGGCATACAAGGACGTGATCCTGCCCATGCTTCGCTCTCAACCGCATCTTCTAATGGTAAGATTTTTCTTGCCAGCTTCAGGACTGTTTTTAATTGGCCAAAGTTCTTTGGTGCATCCATCGTAGTCATCTCAGCACCAGTCGTGATACGGATACCCTGCTGCATTGGACCCATCACAAAGCCTTTGTCCATATCAAACATACTGTGGTTGATGGTGTTTTTTTCCGTCACTTTGAAATGCTGATGGTAGCCACGCATTGGGAACAATGGCAGATTATAGCCAAGTGGCTTGATCAAATCATTAGACCATGGACCTGCTGCGATAACCAACTTATCACTATAATAAGTGTCATTATCAGTAATGATTTTCCAACCTTCACTATCTTGTACGATTTCTTTTACATCGCTCTCTTTAATTGTACCGCCCATCTCTTGGAAATTTTTCGCATAGGCTTTTACGAGGGAGCTTGGGTTTGACACTTGCCAAGAGTTTTTCCAATGAATCGCACCAACGAAACCTTCAAAATTAGCGCTAGGCTCCATGGCTTTTAGCGCTTCAAGGTTCAATACGTTATGCTCAACGCCTTGATTGCGCGCATCAATGGCTGATGCTTGTGCTTCTTTGAACGTTTCTTCCGAACGATGCAATTGCAACCAACCATCACGAGTAATTAGCTCGTCAGCACCAGAGGCTGAAATCATTGTCTGATGCTCACTGGTACAATGCGCGATCAGTGTCTGCCATTCTGATTCTATTTTTTTGACCGAAGCTGGCGTAGAGTATTTCCAGTACTGTAGCAGCGCTTGGTGATAACGCAAAATTGCTGGAATACGATAGCGAATATCCGTCCCTTGGTTCGGTAATACTCTGATCATCTCAGTCAATTGACGAGGAAAAGGATGGGTATGAATGGCTTCGCGCTGAATCAATCCTGCATTGCCATACGAGGTTTCTGAGCCTGGCAACTTCTTGTCTAACATTAGTACTTTTGAATTATTTTTTTGTAAATGCCACGCGACTGACGTGCCAACCATACCTGCACCGATAACGATCACTTCATAGCGCATAACCTATCCTTTTCTTATGGTGTTAATACAAAGTATCAAATATGAGGGTCTAACGGAATAAGGTGGTAATAGTAACGCATTGAGCTGAATATTAAACCCCAATCTCATAAATATTTTTGCTATTAAATACTTTTGGTTATGGGATTTTTAAAAAGGTATTTTTGATAGGAATAATGAGAATTTGGTTGATAAAATAGTAATGATTAGCCATCATTTTTAAAAATACTAGATGCGACTTAGTGCTATCAATTTCTGTGCTATAGTTTGGTCTTTTTTTAATTTATAAATGATCAGCCACCTAAGCATTTTAATTATAAAATCTGATAAACAGTATTTATGATGTTCCAGTAAGGTCAGGGCTAATATTTTGATGATTTGGAAGGTTTAACAAATGAGTATTTACGCACAAAGACTGGCCTCTCAAATTGAGTTCATCAAGCAGTGTGCTTTGATGAAAAAAGCGCCTACTCAAGATTTTGCTAAACACAGTGATTTCACTTGTACTGAGGAGCAATTATTAGGCTTGCCGGGTATCAACCTTAACAGCGCCGATGATACCTCAGAGGACGTTTGGCTTCGTTTAGAGCGATTGCGTGAAAACTCAGCACCTAAATCCAACAGCGCACTGTTAGCACATTGGTTAAAGTTTCCAGTTAATTTTAACGAACCACCGTCATTAAAAGAAAAAACATCTGTGCAATCATTCATAGATGATGGTCTGTTGTCCTCGGGCGCTACAGAGGTATTCACTCCGTTTGAAGTTGAAAATAATTATACAAATGAATCATTAGAGGTAGAGGAGCCATTACAAGCAGAGGTTTACTTAAAAGACTTTCTTGCAAAAGACACTGTACGAGATGAATTCAATACATACCTCAAAGACGTTTGGAAACCTTGGCTAACGGAAGAGAAACTCGTTCGCCAAAGCATTGCTTTGTATTCCAGTCTATTCATGCTGAATCAACAGCTTCAGGGCAATCTCGCTGATGCACAGTTAGAGTTGGTGTGGGGTGTGGGTATTGCCACACGAAAAAGCACGGACGATGAGCAGAGTAGCAAGCAGATAAAGTATCCACTATTGACGCAATCTGTTGAAATCACCTTAGATCAAAAGACAATGGCATTACTCATCAAGCCTACCCTATCTGCTCCCACGCTTGAAACGGAGCCTTTTTCTATAGAAGAAAATCAGGGTTTAGCGAAGTTATTAAAGAACAGCAAAGATTTTTATGATTCAGAAGATGCGTCCTTAAGTCCTTTTTTACCGAGTAGCTATGAGCCTATCTTAAAATCAGCTGTTACTTTGCTTGACTCCTCTGGCGTTTATCAACCAGATCATACCATTGCAGATGATCGAAAAATCCCTAAAGCGCAAAACAACCTGATTGTTACTGACACATGGGTCATTATGGCGCGTCCTAGAAGTAACAATATCTTTTTGCAAGACTTAAACAACTTATCCATTCAGCTAGAATCGGTCACTGGCATTGATTTACCGAGCGCCCTTAAGGCAATGCTGACAGAGCCTGCTACAGAAAACAAAGAAACCATACTGCCTGCTTATCGTGGTTTGTCTATGGTGAGTGGCAGTGATAGCTATATCGGCACGCCAGCCGAGCTATACTTCCCCAAAGCATTTAATGATGAACAGGTGCAAATCATACAACAGCTAGATGTCCATGAAGGAGTCGTCGTTCAAGGCCCGCCCGGCACAGGAAAAACCCACACTATTGCCAATGTCATTTGTCATTACTTAGCACTTGGCAAGCGGGTACTGGTCACGTCGATGAAAGACCCTGCGTTAAAGGTGCTGCAAGGACAACTACCTGAATCTATTCGCCCGCTCGCCGTTAGTCTACTGACCAGTGAAAACGAGGGTCTAAAGCAGTTTGAACATACCATCAAAAAAATATCGAGCGAAGTGTCTAGTATCAATCGCGAGGCCTACAAAAAAGACATTATCATGTTTGACAATCAAATTGATACCATCCATGCACAGTTGGCCAGCACTGATCATAAAATTACGGCTTGGGCACGGTTGAACCTTGATGATATCACCATCGATAATGAAACTATCAAGCCCATAGATGCCGCGACTGAGGTTGCTCAAAACAGGCAGCTTATCGAAAGCTTTCACGATAAATTGGGCATAGAAGAGATATTTAAGCCTCGATTTACTCATGCTGATATCACAGCACTAAAAGACGCAAGAGTAAATCTCGGCAATGATTTGAGTTATCTTAATAAAAAAATTCCTGCCGTTGCAGACATGCCTCCTACCAACGCTATCAAGCAACTTCATAAGGATTTGAGCTATCTCAATGAGTCGCGAGCAGCTGAGCAGCAAGGAGAATTGCCAAGCTTAATCAATGACAGTGCTACTACAATAAATATTGCTCAGGAAATCACTGCTAATACATATCGTCTAACTGACCTACTACAAAAAATTGTCGCGGCTGGGCAGCGCTGGACGACGGATATTCAGCAGCATCTATCTAATGAGACTAAACAAGACATCATCGGCCATCTCACTATACTAAACGATGAGATCAAAGCCATTTTTGACGAGAGAACCGTTTATTTAACCAGACCTATTACGATGACTGATGATTTTGATAAAAATCTAGAGCTCGTTGATGCGGTTAAGAATTTATCTGAAGGCAGAAAGCCATTTGGTCTCGCTGGGATTTTTGGTAAATCTACTGAAAAGAAAAGCCTTGAGTCTATTACGATAGTCTCGTCAGCGCCATCAAGTACGGCAGACTGGCAGTATATATCCAGCTTTATAACGTTTAGAAAAAAATCTCAAGCGCTTATCATTCGCTGGAATGCTTTATCAAATGAGCTGTCCTTACCGATATTTGAGGTATCGCCCAATAATCTGTCTGCGTTACATGCAGCCGTTCATCTATACGATGAAATCGTTGCTAGTAAACACTTGCAGCACAGTATTAAGCAGGCGTTAAGCGCTATCTTTGTAGATTGGGATGTTATCTCTACAGCACCTTATGACAAAGATATTTTGATTGAAATTGAGAGTGTTCTTAAACAACATTTAAAAAGACATAATCTGGCTGAAAGTCTCACGTTAAAAGAAACATTACTTACTAATTTAGCTGACTGTAAAGGCGCTATTAGTGAAAAAATGACAGCCTTTGTCACTCAAAATATTGGTGATCCGAGTTTATCTGATGAACAATTACAAACAGACTATCAAGAACTGTTGAGTGAGCTGCAACGAGTAAATAACCTTGCAACAGACTTACAGACAGTCGCTGACGTTACCCAACTCATTGAAAATAACGGTGCACCACTTTGGGCGAAGAAATTGCGTTATGAACCTCATAATAATTCTCAAGACACCTTGGCATCAGATAACTGGCAGCAGATTTGGCGAATTGCTAGATTGACCAGCTTTATAGACAGCATCGATGGTCGCAAGGAATTGGTTCAACTGGCCAAAACCCGTGGCAATTTAGAAGTAAACTTAGCCAGACTCTATCAAGAAGCCATCACCAAAAGAGCCTGGCTAAAGGTCGCAGAAAATGCGACACCAAACGTGAGAGCCTCTTTAGAAAAATACCGCTCTGCCATTATGCGTATTGGTAAAGGAACAGGCAAAGGTGCGCACTATTATCGCCGTGAAGCGAGAGAAGCCTCTGCGGGAGCAAGTGCTGCTATCCCGTGTTGGATTATGCCGCATTATCGCATTTCTGAATCCTTGCCAGCAGAGTTCGGCAGTTTTGACTTGGTTATCATCGATGAAGCCTCTCAATCTGATTTAACGGCATTGCCAGCCATCATGAGAGCCAAAAAAGTGTTAATCGTTGGTGACGATAAGCAAGTGTCACCAGAAGGCGTCGGTCTCGATATCGAGAAAATCCGTAACCTGATGGCACAGTATTTGAGCAATCAAATCCCTGTCTATCGCTCACAAATGTCGCCTGATCGTTCAATCTATGATTTATTCAAAGTCGTTTTTGCAGATAGCAGTGTGATGCTAAAAGAACATTTTCGTAGTGTGGCACCTATTATTGAGTTCTCAAAACGTGAGTTTTACAATCATGAGCTGATACCTTTGCGTAAAGCAAAACCCTCAGAGCGCTTAGACCCTCCATTGATTGATATTTATGTCACCGATGGCTATCGGATTAAAGGCTCTGATATTAACCCATCAGAAGTCAGATTTATTGTCGATGAAATCAAAACCCTCGTTTCTGATCCAGCTTACAAAGGTAAAACCATCGGTGTTGTCTCATTGCTAGGCAATAAGCAAGCACATAATATTATGGAGATACTCAACAAAGAACTAGATGAAACGGTAATGACTGCTTTTGACATTGCTTGCGGTGATGCCCGAACCTTCCAAGGTAAAGAGCGCGATATCATGTTTTTGTCATTGGTAGTGGTACCTGGAGCTGCCCATGCACAAACAAGAGATACCTTCGCCCAGCGGATGAATGTCGCGGCCTCAAGAGCGCGCGATAGAATGTATTTAGTACGTAGTATTGAGCTAGACGAGCTTAGCCAAGCTGATTACTACCGAGCAGAGCTTATTAAACACTTTCAAGCACCATTCATGCAAGATGAGGAAGAAGTCTCTGATTTGCGTCAAAAATGTGAGTCTCCCTTTGAAACAGAAGTCTTTGACCTTCTGGTTGAGAGAGGCTATCGAGTGGTTCCGCAGGTTAAGGCTGGTGCCTACCGAATCGATATGGTTGTCGAAGGTGAAAACGATAACAGTCTAGCCATTGAATGTGATGGCGATAGATATCATGGGCCTGACAAATGGGACAGCGATATGCAACGTCAGCGTATTTTAGAGCGTGCGGGCTGGAAATTTTGGCGCTGCTTTGCCTCTACTTTTGTCACTCGTAAAAAAGAAGTCATCCAAGATTTATTGGCGGAATTGGAACGCTTAGAGATTTATCCAATCACTACCGACACAGCACATAGCAGCTCGTATGTTGAATCTAGAATCGTCAATACTGTTGAAGAACCCATACTCGATATTGAAACTGACATTGATACCAACATAGATAGCGAAACGGAGACTGACGCTTAAATATATAAGAGTCAGTCAATGCCAGTGCGGTGGTAATATACTCACAATATCACCACCACACTGGATCATCACTCTCCTCTCTCACCTGTTTAGAAGCTTCGACAGTGACCTCATTCGCAGACAGCTCAGCGATAAACCGCGATGGCTTGTCAAAATACCCTGAATAACTGGCGAAGTAATCAGGTGCCGTTAGATACAGTCTGGTCTTGGCTCGACTACAAGCAACATAGAATAATTTTCGTTCTTCTTCTAGCTCTTCAAAGTCATCCAAAGAGCGATAGTGCGGCGTGATACCATCAACCAATGAGTTAACAAACACCACTGGCCACTCCAGCCCCTTCGCACTGTGAATGGTCGAAATCGTCACTTTATCTGTGTCATTATCTTCTGGTTTCTCCATGGCTGCGACCGAATCATTAGGCGGATCGAGTGCCAAATTTTCTAAGAAGTTATCAAGGCTACTGTGTTCTATTGCCAAATTTTTGAGCACACGAAAGTCCTCCTTGCGCTCTCGCCAATTTTCCTCAATCGTTTTTAGGACAGGAATATAGAACTCTAAAATCAGCTCAATGACCGTCTCGACGGATTCAGCTTGATTTGCTTTAGTGAGCGTATTGTATAAAGGTTCAAGCTGTATACTTTTTTTAGCAAACTTCGCCGTAAGTAATGGCTCAAAGGAGTTGTTATCGGCATTAATCGCTTGGGTCAAACGCGTCGCGGTGACTGTTCCCACGCCTTGGAATAAGGTTAAAATACGATGCCATGCAATCGTATCATTCGGGTTATAGAGGACTTTAACAAAGGCCAAAACGTCTTTGATATGTCGCCTTTCAATGAACTTGATACCGCCCACCACAATGAATGGAATATGACGCTCCATAAACTCTAGCTGGACATAGTTAGATTGAAAGGATGTGCGACACAGTACCGCAAAATCATCATAATCATGATCTGACTTTAGCTCGATGATTTTATCGGCGATATACTTGGCTTCTTTTGTCTCATTACTTAGGCGGCTAAACACTGGCTTATGCCCACTTATCGATGCACCAGAGTACAATTGTTTTTGATAACCTAGCGTGATTTGCACGGACAAAGCATTGATATAATCTAAAACAGCAGGCGTACTGCGATAGTTTTGCTCAAGTTTAATCAGGCTTGCTTCTGGATAGGTCTCACCGAAGAGCAAGATGTTCTCATAATTAGCACCGCGAAACGCATAGATACTTTGATTATCATCGCCAACGACCATCAGCGAGACCGACGCAGGTACGCAAATCAGATCGATAAGCTGCTTTTGCGGAATATTGGTGTCTTGATATTCATCGACCATGATGTAGCGATATTGGTTTTGTAGCATTTGGCGAAAGGTATCATTGGTTTTTAAATGCCGTACGACCTGACTGATAATATCGTCAAAGTCGTAAAGGTGATTGGCACGCTTATACTCATGAAAATCGACTGCCAATTGTTCGATAATCGGAATATGTACGGCGATATCAGGATAACTGCTTTCGATTAAATCGCGGATGTGAATACGTCTATTCCGAGAGCTAGAGATGATATTTTGCAGTGTCTTTTTGCGCGGGAATGCTTGGCTCTTATTTTGCGCGGGATACTTTTTTTCTTTGTGAATTAAGTCGATGGCATCTTCGCTATCGCCCGTGTCTAAAATCGTAAATCGCGGATTAATGCCCAATAAACCTGAATACTGACGCAGCAGCATATTGCAGAATGAGTGAAAAGTACCACTGGTGATATCGTTGAGCCGTTTATCCGTTGGCAGCTTATCCTTTACCAAGTCTTCATCAGACTGTTTATCAAACAAGGTATTCGCAAGTAAGGTTTTGGCGCGGCTTTTTATTTCATTTGCAGCTTTACGCGTAAAGGTCAGTAGCAAGATACTTTTGGGCGTGACCCCACTCTCTAATAAATAACTGGTACGGTACGTGAGCGTTTTGGTCTTGCCGGAGCCCGCACCCGCAATCACCAACACTTTGCCGTCGATAGTTGTGGCTGCTAATAATTGGTCGGGATTTAGTTCCCGAGCGTAGTCTACTTTGAATCCTAATGCACCATTCAGCCTTTCATTTAACAGCTTAATATTTGCAGCATTATTAGCATCGATTAAATTTGCCTCTAGCTTTTTAATTGCCTGCTCAAGTCGTGCCAGCTTAGGCTTAATCTCGATGAAATTCTGGGGATAATTGTAGTGGCGCGTATCAAAAATCGTGTTAGTCATTATAGGGTTTTGCCTTTCGTTTTATTTTAGCGGCCTTTATCAATACGGCGCATTTATACATAGTGTTTTGCAGATTTGACTGAGAGCGCTTGGTGTTCATAATGAAGATTACTCGTACAGTGTAACGAGTCGTAGGCGCTTACCTGTCATACGCCTACAAGCCAAACTATCCTTTTATAGCACAGCTTACCATAATCGATAAAACAGCAAAATTACCAGTCATGACCAAACGCAAAATCTCAGTATACAACACAACAACCTCACCCCTATTCAGGTAAATTTGCTACAATGTGCCCAATTTTGATTTATCATTTAACCAATCTTTATACCAACTGATTTTATTACTATATTGAGAGAATGTTATGGGTTTTAATTGCGGCATCGTCGGCCTACCAAACGTGGGTAAATCCACCTTGTTTAATGCGTTGACCAAAGCGGGAATCGCCGCTGAAAACTTTCCGTTTTGTACCAAAGATCCCAACACAGGTATCGTACCAGTACCTGACCCACGCCTTAAAAAACTGGCTGATATCGTTAAGCCTGAGCGCGTATTGCCAACGACGATGGAGTTTGTGGATATCGCAGGTTTGGTCGCTGGCGCGTCAAAAGGCGAAGGCATGGGCAACCAGTTCCTAGCCAACATTCGTGAGACTGATGCGATTGCGCACGTCGTACGCTGTTTTGATGATGACAACGTCGTCCACGTTGATGGTCGCGTCAGCCCGATTGATGATATCGAAACCATTAATACTGAATTGGCATTGGCAGATTTAGAGGCCGTTGAGCGTGCCATTCACAACCAAACCAAGAAGGCTAAAGGTGGCGACAAAGACGCGCAAGCATTGCTTGATATCTTTAAAAAAGTTGAGCCTTTATTAGCAGAAGGTCAGGCAGCACGCGCCGCTAATCTTGATGCAGATGAGAAAAAGCTCATCAGAAGTTATGGTTTAATCACCCTAAAACCAACCATGTATATCGCTAACGTCAGTGAAGATGGCTTTGAAAACAACCCTTACCTTGATGCGGTACGCAACTATGCGACTGGCGAAGATTCTATCGTTATCGCTCTATGTAACCAAATCGAATCTGAAATCGCTCAGCTTGATGAAGACGACAAAAAAGACTTCCTAGCTGAGATGGATATGGAAGAAGCTGGTCTTGATCAAGTGATTCGCGGTGGTTATGACTTGCTAGATATGCAGACTTACTTTACTGCTGGTGTTAAAGAAGTGCGTGCTTGGACGGTTGCAGTTGGCGCAACGGCTCCACAAGCTGCTGGCGTGATTCATACTGATTTTGAGCGCGGCTTCATTCGTGCCGAAGTTATTGCGTATGATGACTTTATCGAGTATGGCGGTGAAAAAGGCGCCGCTGCCGCTGGCAAATCACGTTTAGAAGGCAAAACCTATATCGTACAAGATGGCGATATCATGCACTTTAGATTTAACGTGTAGTTTTAAGCAGTACATCCTGTCTGATAGTTAATAAGCCGATGTTGGAAATTCTCCATCATCGGCTTTATTTTATCTTAACATTGTTATATTATAACATATCTTTACTTTATTATTTGAGGACTTATACTGTGACTGACTATTTCTCTTTTTCTAGATTTGCCAGTGTTGCGCTTGTAGGAAGTATCATGACAGGCTCTCTATTGGGCTGTCAGCCTAATACAGAAGGTGATACGGTAGTATCCGAAGAAGTAACGCCCGTAGACGATCACGCTGAACATGCTCATGAAGAGCACGAAGAGCACGAAGGGCACGATGCTATGGAACAAGGTCATGAAGGACACAATCATGAAAGTCATAGCCACGAAGAAAGCGCGCATGAAGGACACGATCATGCAGAACATGCCAGCAACAGCACACCATTCTCTTGTGAGCCTACTGCTACTATCGGCGTGTCCTACCATGATGATGCTCCATTGCAGACAGTGCACCTACTCATCGATGGTATCGAATACGATTTGACCGCTACCTCTGATAGCGACGCCAGTACTGAAAAAACCATCTATACCAGTGATATCGGATTGGATAATACCCATGGCATTATATGGCAAGTAAATGGTGACAAGGCAACGTTGCGAAATAAAACATTGGGCAGCAATGTGGCTATCGAAAAGGAAGAAGTGCTTTTTAACTGCCAAAAATCTTAATGTAGTTCTCTGACTATATATCTGTACCAAGGGCGCTATTTTGCTATGCTAGAGGCTCCCTTGGTTTCGGATGTTTCAATATGCTAAGTACACCAACCTCTTTGCCGTCTCCTACCACGCAATGGTCTCACCTTCTCAACTCACAGCGCCTTGGTGCTTCCAAGAAGTTCAACGCTAATAAGAGCACTCGCTCTCAGTTTCATAAAGACTATGACAGACTGGTGTTTTCGCACTCCTTTCGACAGCTCAATCAAAAAACCCAAGTCCATCCATTGACCAATCAGCTTGGCATCCATACTCGCTTAACTCATTCGCTTGAGGTCTCCTGTATTGGACGCTCTTTGGCAATGATGGCAGCAGAAAAGCTTCATGATAAATTAGCCAGCGGTCTACCAGCAGGCGTATCGCCAGCCGATGTCGGTGTCATTGTACAAGCAGCGTGCCTCGCTCACGATATTGGCAATCCGCCTTTTGGTCATGCGGGAGAGTACGCCATTCGAGATTGGTTTAGGCAGCCTGAACCTCAAGCGATATTACAAAAGTTAAGTAGCAACGAGCGCTTGGACTTGCTGGCCTACGAAGGTAATGCACAAGGGTTTCGACTGTTGGCGCGTAATGAGCACCATCCCGATAAAGGTGGTATGCGTCTCACTTGTGCAACGCTAGGCGCTTTTATGAAGTATCCGTGGCTTGCCTCTCACAGCAACGATGTCAATGATAAACACCACCATCAAAATGTACAAAAATTTGGCTGCTTTTATAGTGAGTCAGCACAATTAGAAGAGCTGTCAGCTTGCTTAAATTTGCCGCGCTCAGAGCAACACGAAGGTTTTGCGCGTCATCCGCTGGCTTATTTACTAGAAGCGGCAGATGATATTTGCTATGCCTTGATCGATTTAGAAGATGGTATCAATCTCAATATGCTGACCTATAGTGAGGTTGCCGCCATATTTTATGAGCTGATTGGTGAGCGCCCTAGCAGTATCAATCTGCCCATACACATGTCTGTGAGGCAGAGCTTAGCGTCATTGCGAGCACGTGCGATGATGCGTTTGGTAAACACGGTGACCGATGCCTTTGTTGCCAACAGTGATGCATTGCTGGCTGGTACACTACAAGGCAGTTTATTTGACCACTGTGATATCAGTGTGCAAAGTGGCATCTTGCAGGCCAAGCAGTTGGCACGTGAGAAAATATTCAATCACCCAAGTAAAGTACGTATGGAATTGATGGCCAATCAATGCCTGCATCGTTTATTAGATGCTTTTATGCCATTGGCTTGGACAAGTAGTAGAGCAACATCTGATCCTGAATCCATCTCCTTTGAGCAGCAGCGCCTACTAATGTTGTTACAGCCACATCTCGATGAGCATCGGCGGCTATTATCAGATAATGTCTATCACAATATCTTAAATATATTGGACTTTATCACTGGGATGAATGATCATGAGGCGTATCGATTGGCACAAGAGTTACAAGGCCATTGGGGTACAATGGTTTAAAAGACCCGTGCCGGTCTAGTAAATTAATACAAGTTGCGTATTTCAGTCGTATTTTTACGCTGAAATGAGTATGATAAACCCTTATCGGACAATTTTGAAATATTATGAGCAGTCGCGAACAAAAGAAACTTCAAACTCGGCACGCCTTTTTTAACGCCGTGCTTGATTTATGTATGACAGGGCAGTCTTTTAGCTCAATTAGCCTCCGGCAAGTAACGCGTGAGGTTGGTGTGGTGCCGACCGCATTTTATCGGCATTTTGATGACATGGAATCGCTTGGTCGAGCATTGGTGGTGGAAGAGCTAGGCGGTACGCTGGCAATCCTAAGCGATAGCTTACAGATTGGGCGTAAACGTAGCTTTGATCGCCAAATTGCTAAGAGCATTCAGCTGTTCTTGTATATGGTCAGTGATCAGCCTTATTACTGGCAATTTTTAGTCAGTGAGCGCTACGGTGGCTCAGAAGCGGTTCGAAAAGCCATTAATGAACTTGTCAAAAAACATGCTCAAAGCTTGGCTGATGATTTAGCGCTACAGCCTGCTTTTACTCATATCAATGCCTATGACCGTCGCCTACTGGCTGAAGCTGGGGTAAATATGTTCTTTTCTTGGATTATCGATTGGTTGGAGCTGACTTATACTGAAGACCATGATGATGAAATCGATTTGAATGAGATTGAAGAAAATAAACAGCTGATGCTCCATAATTGCACTCGCCAAGCACAGATGCTGTTCTATGGGGCTTATAACTGGAAATCTACGGAAGAGACGCACTTAGGAGATTAGGTGACGTCAGCTATTCTACTACCTCGGTATTAAGCAAGACTCTTTTTAGGTGGCTCAACGTTAGAAACTGGGTCTAAATGCCCATAAACGCTGTGTCACCACTTTAATTTCTTTGGCTTTTTTATTATTGCCATTATTATTGTTAGGCGTGCTGTTATTCGCATTACTCCCTGCTGCCGCGCTAGCGTCAGTCGCAACCTTGCTAATCAATACGGTTGCAAACCGTTGTCTTTGTTGACCAAGGCTTGCACTATCCGTTGCGGTAATAAGCGCCATAAAGGCTTGGCTATCGACTGCGAGCAGTGGTTTTAACGCCTTTCGCTGATCATCATTCAAGCTGCTCAACATCGGCAATTTCCACACATCATCGATAGAGGCTAACGCCTGCTTTGCCCGCATATCGACCAACCCCTGCATCTGTTGGCTGGTTGCGCCATCTATCAGTGCAGCCAGCAAAACTGGACTGGCCGTATTGACATTAATAGGCACATAATAAGGAACCGCCGTAATATAAGGACGTAGTGCCGCTAGTACTTCAGCATTTACCCCTCGAATCTCTTGCAACTGATCGACACTGACCAATGCTTGATTGGGCAAAGTCTTACTCGCTGAGCCACTTGATTGCTGAGAATAAACCACATTCTCATCACCACCATCTTGATAAACGTCGCTATCCGTATCTTGATAATCAAGAACAGCAATGGCAATATCAGGTTCCAAATTTAATTGTGTCAACAGTCTTTGAAATATGGCTACAGCGGCGCTATCAACCGCGCCATTCTGATATAAATTATTAATATTAAAACGACTGGCTTCATCGCGCACTTCAATACTGATGCTATGATTGGCTAAAAGATAAGGCGGTAGTGGCTGCGCCCAAATGTCTTGCTCACTATCTGTGTCATTCAGCTTATCGTCAGCACGAATCATCGTGATGGCCAATTGCTGACCAGCATTGATATCTTGTGACAGCTGATTTTGATCAAACAATAAGCCGCTACGCCTAATAGCAATCTTTTGACTGGCAAGCATCGCCCCCGCCACCACGGTAATACTGACCACCAATAGTAAGATAGTGAGCAGCGCTACTCCGCGCTGAGAGTTTGCTGTCATTGACTTAAGCCGCCTTTATTATTGACCCAGTGGTACATTTTAAATATTACTTCCTGCATTGTTATTTACATTGTTATTTACATTGCTATTCGGATTGTCATTATTAGTCTTATCACTACTATCGTTATTGCTACCATTGCCATTATTAGCAGCATTGTTATTGCTTTTGTTGGTATTGTTAATTGGTATTGGTTGGGGAGCAAGCGCCCACTGCCAAGTGATGGGCATATCCTGATAAGTAAAATTGACAGCAATGCCTTTGGGCAATAAAACCACTGCTGGCTTGGCGCTTACGGCATTGGCTGTTTGCCCAGAGGTTGTATTTGTACTGCTATTGCCGTTATTACTGCTGTCTGCATTAGGAAATTTGGTGCTCAGTTCAGGTAAATATGCTTGCCAACGCCCTGCGGTGACGCCTTCTAGCAATACACTGTCTAGGCTGATGCTATCGCGCCCACCATCGATGCTGGTATATTGGCGGCGAATTAAACGCTCATCGGCAAAAATGTATTCGATATGTTGGACACTCATGCTACTTTGATAACGTGGATCGGGGTCGGCAAAACGAACAAAGCTGACATGCTCACCATCCAAGCTCATGAAAGGCTCAGGCACTGTTTCATTGGCTTGGGCGCTATTATTTGTGCTATCACTGGCATTTGTACTGTTATTTGTCACACTGTTATTTTGAGTATTTGGTATTTGATAAGGGATAATTTGACCCATGTCTTGCTGTAGCTGCAAATAAGCATATTGCAAAACAGCTAAGTTATCAGCATGAAATTGTGCACGTTCTCGGGCGCGGTTGACGCTATCAAACACCTGCCAGCCAGCCACCGCCAGCATCGCAAATATTGCCATGGCAACCATCAATTCAAGTAGCGTAAATCCACGCTGCGACCTCACGGATTGCCTCCAGACTGCCCTGCAATATCAGCGCCCAAACTGCTTAAGTCCAAACTACCAATGTCTTGCTCCGCATTGCTCAATATTACGTTGATATCAGTCACGGCGGTGCGCGTCTGTCCATCTATAATAGGTGCGACAGCGATATTCACCTCTTTTAAAGCAGGCGTAATGGCATCACTGACCGTCATCACTACTTGCCAATCACGCCCTTGAGCATTGATTGTTTGTGTGCGATTGGCCGTCAGCCATGTCTCTTGAATACGCAAATCAGCGGCTGCATTCTGTGCAATAAAATGTGCGAGTGTACGTGTGCGTAAGACATCCACTGAGCTGAGATAGGCACTACTGGCACGGCTAGCAGCCACAGCAACAACCGCTAAAATCGCTAACGCCACCATTACCTCAATCAGAGTAAAGCCGCTTTCATGCTTTGATAGCATTGGCTTTTTGTTTATATCAGCAGATAGAATGCCATCCTTATCTATCATCAGCTACAGTCCTTGTCCGATCGTCATACTACCATCAGGCATAATGGTAATGACCTCGCCCACCAGACGCGAATTGTGCAGCACCTCAATGGTGACAGGCGTTGCTTGCCCTGTACCAAACCATAATATTTGTGGGACTGCTTGATTGGCAAACCAAGGCTGCAATGTTTGTCCCTGTTCAGGCATTGATAGATTGCCAGCCTCCAAGCTTTGCACCCTTAAACTAACCCCAGCAGGTAACTCTGGCAAACTGACTTCTGGCTCAATCTCCCAGCTAGGTACTGGCTGTTGCTTTCTCATCGCCCCCGACATATTTGTCAGGTCAGCAGACAATTCCATCGAATTTTTAGGCGTGCTGTCCATGCTATTTGACGGGGTATCATTGGTCTGATAGGCAATATAAGGATTTGATAAAGTAACAATCACAGGAGCTACTTGACCTTGTTTATCTGCTTGCAAGCTTAAACCCATCGGCTGCATACGCTCAGCAGACAACAACCTTACATAGCTCAGCGAATCCGTTAAATGCTCATAAAACGCACGGTTTTTACGCGATTCACTACTGCCCACCGACAAGCTCATCATGCCAGCAAAGATAGATAGAATAACGACCACCACTACAATTTCGACAAGGGTAAAGCCCTGCTGTGCCTGAGCAAGGTTTGAGGATTTATAAGGGGAAACGTAAGCGTTTTGTAATGGAAAGGATTTATGCTGATAAACAAGAGGTAAGAGATATCTATCCGTGTTTTTATACTGCAAATATTGATGACTTAAGTATGAATAGCAAGTGACCGCTGAGCTGGACGGAGTCTTGGCAGTGACCGGCATATTGCACCTATGAACCTATAAGTAGGTTGTGGTATAAAGAATAAAACTATGATTGGGCGGTAAAGCTGATAACCATGTATCCATTTTTAGCATGGATACACCGTGCTGCGATAACGAATATAGCAACACGAATTTAAAAAATTGGGTTAAAAGACCATAAGTTAAACAAAGATATTAATAACTGGTATTACGGTGCTCTTCTGACTCAGTATCGATTTGCTCGACCAACTCCTGCATATCTTCATCCATCACCTCATCGTCAGCCGCAGGATAATGACTCGGCAACTCAAGCATTTGCTGAACGAAGGCATAACGTAGGGTATCACGGCGACCCAAATACCGCTGGTAAAAGCTTGAATTTAATAGTCCAGCACCGCCCTGACCCATCGCCCAAATCGAGGACAAATAGTCGCGCGTGCTCAAACTACTGTGCTGCTCTTGTAAATACGCACTGATAATGTCAATCAAGCGTTTCATACGCTGACGGCGAATATCATATAGCTCACCAAATAAACGATTAAGACCCGTCACTGATGCAGCCAAACGCTCTTCGATTTGATTGAGCAACATAGCTTTTTGTGGATTAAATAACTGCTGAAAGATCATACGAGCAACGCCTGCTGATGGACAATCATCAATACGATTAATCTCAAACAGTTGTTCTTCATAGCGGATAATAATACGCAAATAGAGTTCATCTTTACTGGAGAAATGCTTATACAGTGTACCTTTAGCCAGATCAAGCTGGTCTGCCAAACTGTCTAAAGTAATATCACCATCGCCTGACTCAAGTAGCAATTGCTCTGCCATCGCTAAGATATTTTCTTCTCGTGCCTTGAACTGATGCTGACGACTCATAATCTCTCCTAAAACCTGACAAGATTAAGCATATGACCATCGTGTGGATGAATGCATCGGCGACAAGCGTATAACGTCATACAAAGTCTGCTCGAAAACCACCAAAGGAGATATGCTTATGTTTGCTAAATAGTCATTGATAATCATAGGCTTACGCTCCACATTATAAGTACAAATAACGTAAAGCAACAGGACTGTATCATAAATGACTGAGTGGTCATAGCATAACCATTTTAGTGATACTGTGCCAGTAAATTCTCAAAGTTTTTTGCAGTTAATGCCCCAACATCATCGCTACTACAGCCATACATCTCTGCCAGACAACTGGCGACATACGGTACGTAGGCAGGCTCATTCGGTCTACCACGCTTGGGCACCGGTGCTAGATAAGGACTGTCAGTTTCGATAAGCAGTCTGTCTCTAGGCATGTTTTTTGCTGCATCTTGAATCATTTGAGCACTCTTAAAGCTAACAATGCCCGAAAATGAAATATAAAACCCTAAGTCAAGTGCACGTTTGGCCGTCTCCCAATCTTCGGTAAAGCAATGAATAATACCGTGTTCAGCGCCTTCTGATTTTAGGATATCAATCGTATCCTCTTTGGCATCACGCATATGAATGACGAGTGGTTTCTTCAGGCTTTGACTGGCATGAATATGGCGAGCAAGACTGGCTTGCTGCTCTTTTTTATTTTCCGTTGACCAGTAATAATCTAATCCTGTCTCCCCAATCGCCCATACATGGTCGGCATCAGCCGTTTCGATCAAACGCTCAACTGTCGCTGATTGCAAGACACTGATATCTTCACAAGGATGAATACCGACGCTCATGCCAAGACTTAGCGCCTCATCGCTATAGGTGCTGACAATATGAGCAATCTCATCATATTCGGCAAAATCACACATAATCGCCATTGCCCGAGTGACATTGGCAGCTTTCATCGCGTCAATCGCGCCAGACAATTTACCATCATACTTGGTTAAATCTAAGCGATTAAGATGGCAATGGCTATCAGTAAACATAAGTAATCTCGTTAATAAACATAAATGAATAAAAAATATTAGGGCGTATCCTCATTTTGAAAATAGCGATAAAAATGCGATAAACGGTAGGTAAAATAATGAAAATAATACAGATAATATCAGGATATTGACCCGCTATTTGACGCAGCTTGGCAAAATTTAGCCATTTTTAACCCATTTAGTTGTTTCCGTTCAGAGTGAGGACACACTTTAGTAATAAGTCTTTAAACAGCTAACCCTATTGATTGCCCCAAAGGCAGCTGTTTTCAAGTAGCGCAAATGTGACCATCTTGAAGGCTGGGTCATAAATGCCTAAAATTAATGAAGCGGCACCACTCGCATTACTTCTTCTATGGTCGTCACCCCTTCACTAATACGCTTTGCGCCCGATAATCGCAGCGGCTGCACACCTTCGCGATACGCTTGCTGCTTAAGCACATCTAAATTGGCATCGGCGGCGACCAGTTTTTTTAGCTCATTTGACAACGGCATGATCTCGTACAGACCAACGCGACCTTGATAGCCCGTATGGCGACAATGCTCGCAGCCTTGCGCCGTATAAATTTGCGCTGGAGCGGGCGCACGCCAAGGCTGAACCAGTTCCTGCCACTGCACAGCAATTTCACTGTCTGGAATTACGTCTAGGGCTTTTTTGCAATGCGGACATAACGTGCGTAGCAAACGCTGCGCCATGACGCCTAATATCGTTGCTGAGGTCAAAAACGGCTGAATGCCCAAATCATGCAAGCGAGTAAGTGAGCTTGGTGCATCATTGGTATGCAACGTCGAGAGTACCAAATGTCCAGTGAGCGATGCTTGTACTGCCATATTGGCGGTTTCGGCATCGCGAATCTCACCGACCATAATGATATCTGGGTCTTGACGCATCAAAGAGCGAATACCATCTGCAAAATGCAAATCAACGCCTGGATTGACCTGCATTTGGTTAAAAGCTGGTTCAATCATCTCGATGGGATCTTCAATCGTACAAACGTTAACTTGCTCGGTGGCGAGCTCCTTAAGCGTACTGTACAACGTCGTAGTCTTACCTGAGCCAGTCGGACCCGTAACCAAGATAATGCCATTTGGATGCGCGGTCAGCTCATGCCAAGTATCGAGCTGCTTACCTGACAAACCAAGCTGAGCAAACGAGCGCACCAGCACTTCAGGATCAAATACCCGCATCACCAGCTTTTCGCCAAAGGCTGTCGGCATCGTCGATAAGCGCAGCTCAGTTTCCAGACCCTTTGGCGTACGGGTTTTCAACCTGCCATCTTGTGGTTTGCGTTTTTCTGCCACATTCAGTCGTCCTAATATTTTAATCCGTGCCGTCACCGCGACAATGATTGCCAAAGGCATCTCGTAGACAGTATGTAGCACACCATCGATACGGAAACGGACTTTACCCGTCTCACGGCGAGGCTCTAAATGGATATCACTGGCTCGCTGCTCAAAAGCATATTGCAACAGCCAGTCAACGACTCTGACAATATGTTGATCGTTGGCATCAGGGTTGGTATTGTCGCCCAGTTGCAATAATGCCTCAACATTGGTGACATCAGCCGCCGCCCGCTTATGGACACTATTTGCTCCTGCAATCGCTTGGGTGACTTGGTAAAACTCTTGACGGTAGCGATTGATTTGCTCAGGATTGATATAAACCGTACGATAGCTTTTAGACTTGATTAATTTTTCGATACTTGTCTGCCACTCAGTACAAAACGGCTGGTCTGTACCGATGACGACTTCATCATTCGTCACTTCAATGGGCAAAATATGCTGTGAGCGGGCATATTCAAAGGACATCAACTGAGTGACGGCTGGGACATCGACTTTTAACGGGTCAATACGGACAAGTGCCATGCCTGCTTTGGCCGCCAACCATTGATTCAACCATACCAAAGTCAATTTATGCTCAACATTTTTATCCAGTGCATGACCGTTTGGCAGACCAAATTCACTGATGGTCAGGAGTGGATGCTGCGCTTTATCACGGCGGCTCGTCATCACTAAATTGTAGCCACGCTGATCAATCACTTTATCTGCCAATAGTTCATCTAAGCACCAACGTAAATCAATCACGATTGAATATTCCTGAGCAGACATATTTTTCTTCTTTTATTATTGATGCGTTATTTATTGAGGAGTGATTTATTGAGGAGTGATTTATGGATAATTCATGCGGCAGTAATGGCGTCACTGGGCATTACAAGCTCACTTTGACAACAGCCGTTATCTGCAATTGCCCTGATTCTATCAACTGGAAGCTCACATCGACAGACTTATAACGCATGACAAACGGCGTATTGATCTCCGCGCGACGATAAGCTGGACGCGGGTCTTGCGCAATTAATGCTTTAATAATCTCGATATCGGCAATAAGCAATTGCTCTTGCGTTTGTTGAATAAGCGTCTCTACACTATTATTTTTTGCATGAATAGCTTTCTCATTATTTTTATTTTCAGTCTCAGTCCCATTGTCATTGTCATTGTCATTGTCATTGTCATTTTTATCGCATCGTCCAGCGTCAACCAACGTCATAAATTGCTCGTAAGCAGACTCCGTAATAATTATCTCTAATAAGTCTGGCGCAGTTGGCGCAAACCCGCTTTTTGCATTACTGAGCGCATCGCTATAAGCGACATAGGGCTTAATATCGATAATCGGCGTACCATCTATCATATCTGCACCGCTAATAATAAGTAACACGCGCCCTTCTACAACCTCGATACTTTCAAGCTTAACGACAGATAACCCAAGCGCTGAGGGTCGATACATACTGCGACTGGCGAATACCCCTATTTTTTGATTGCCACCGAGCCTTGGTGGGCGGACTTGCGCACGAAAGCCAGTGCCGCCTTTGCCAATATGAGTGTCTTTATTGGTATAGTTATGATGAAACTGCCAACTGATCCAGATATGGCTGAACGCGTCTAAACCGGCAAATGCTGCTGGCGAGTCATAAGGCGCTATCATCTCAATGATACTGGTGAGCGCAACCAAATTCGGCTGGCGTGGCGCACCAAATTTCTGTGATAGCGGCGCACGATGGTAGCCAATCATTGGCGCATGGTGGTAACCCGCCAAAGAGATATTATCATCGGACATCATGTTTCTCCAAAAAGCCGTTCAATAGTAAGCATCTGCTTTTATGAGAACGTTTAGCGCATATTATCCAGTGATACAAAATTACTCACTAACGATATTCCATTTTATCATGCCGCATCGCCGCTGCTAGACGGATTTTTATTTTAAATTTTGGTATTATGAGCCATAAATTCGATGAGAGCCTTTATTTTTCAAACCTTATAAGCCATCTACAGCAACAGCCATTGTCGTGGTTTGACAGGAGACAGATTAAATCATATCTATCCTTAGACTTTATCAGTCCCTCTCCTGATTTTAAATGCTTAATAAGATGTTAGAATATTGCCCCACAACATTGATTAAAACATCGGCTATGCTACTTATTTTGCGTGACAGAGGTTTTAAACGATTGACTGTTCCAATAGTGATTGAAAATTTACTACCCTTCTATACCCTTTTTCATTGAAAATTTTAATTTAACACTCATTTAAACTTAATAAAACCGATAGCAACTTATTAACGAGGACTTTATGTCAAAACTTCGCACCGAAACGGTCACAGAGGTTCATCACTGGAATGACGCTCTATTTAGCATCAAGACAACTCGCGACGATGGCCTGCGCTTTCGTAATGGCGAATTTGCGATGATCGGAATCGTTGTCGATGGCAGACCGCTATTGCGTGCTTATTCGATTGCTAGCCCGAACTACGAAGATCACTTAGAATTCTTTTCTATCAAGGTTCAAGATGGTCCATTAACCTCGCGCTTGCAGCATATTAAAGTTGGTGACGAGCTGTTGGTGAGCAAAAAACCAACGGGCACTTTGGTACTAGATGATTTACTGCCTGGCAAAAACCTTTATATGCTCTCTACAGGCACTGGACTGGCACCATTTTTATCGTTGGCACGTGATCCTGAAGTCTATGAACGCTTTGAAAAAATCATCTTAGTACATGGTGTGCGCCATGTCGATGATTTGGCGTATCGTGATATGTTTGAAAACGAGTTACCTAACGACGAGATCTTTGGTGAATGGTACCGTGAAAAATTCATCTACTACCCAACAGTGACTCGTGAGGATTTCAAAAATCAAGGTCGCGTGACTGACTTAATGACCTCAGGAAAGCTCTTTGAAGACATTGGCTTACCACCGATAAATAAAGAAGACGACCGTGTCATGATCTGCGGTAGCATGCCATTTAATGCTGAAGTTTCAGCGATTTTGGACGATTTTGGTTTGACCGTTTCACCACGCATGGGTGTCCAAGCAGATTATGCCGTTGAACGTGCTTTTGTAGGCTAAACCATTTTTTTGATTTAATTGAAAATTATATCAAATAATTCTTGACGGATAAAAATAGGCTGCTATAATACGCAGCCTATACAGAGTTAACCCTGTAGCCCAATTCGATAATCTCTATCTAATAGACCTTATCTTCTAACATGCCAGTGTGATGGAATTGGTAGACATGACGGATTCAAAATCCGTTGCCTTTATAAGCGTGTCGGTTCGAGTCCGACCACTGGTACCAATATTAGTAACAAATCAGCCTCCTCATTAGGAGGTTTTTTTGTGCCGGTAATATTATTGCTATACTTACTTCTCTATTTCAGATTGCAGCACCGCAATTATCTTAATGGGCACGGCAAACTCCCAAGGCATGCCAGCATTGCAATAAAAATGTCCGTCACGAAATGACACGATATAAGCCGTAAAATCATTACCACAATGATCCATCATTGCTTGCTCATCACTATCATCACAAACCGCACACCATACTTTTTTATCGCCGCGTGCTAGCATCGCCCTTGTTAAATCGCTCCCTTTTAGTTCATTATTCATCATCAGCTCCTTAGTCATTCTAAACTCTCTAACATCAAGCTCTTAAAGAGTTAATTTTACCAAAACTCCATTTTCGATCTTGGCATGAGCGATAAGCAATGTCTTTTTTAAATGGTCATAGAGGCGCACAAGGCATTACTTATTGTTTTACAGTCATCCATTAGCGCGGATACTATATTGTAAAACACCAGAATCAAAACTGTAACATCTAAATATGAGATTTATGACAAACGGTGAGGTGGATACGACAGATGGTGCAAGAGTACAAATGAGTTTGATTTACAGTAGACCTAGATCATTCAAGAGCAAAAATATGTTTGCTAAATACGATTTTTTTGAATTAACATCACTGTTTATCATTAACTAACTCTATGATATATAAGATTTATGACATATAAAATTATTCATATATCATTGCTAGCGTCCTGCTAACCTAGCAAAGCTGTCTATCGATAAATCCAAATTTTGATACTCAATCAAAGCGCTTGAATCAGGTAAAATAGTGAGTATGACAACTTCTATAAATGCTAGCCCTCGTAAAATCATTCATATAGACATGGATGCTTTTTATACCAGTGTGGAGCAGCGTGACTTTCCTGAACTGCGCGGTAAGCCATTGGTGGTTGGTGGCGATCCAAGTGGTCGCGGTGTGGTCGCGGCAGCCAGCTATGAGGTACGTAAATTTGGTGTACGCTCTGCCATGTCTTGTTATGAGGCGCGTAAACGTTGCCCAGAAGTCATTTTTGTAAGGCCACGTTTTGAGGTTTATCGCGCAGTTAGTAGCGATATTCGTCAGATTATGTACCGCTTAACGCCACATGTTGAACCATTGTCTCTAGATGAGGCGTATCTCGATGTTACAGGGCTACAAGTCCATAAAGGCTCAGCGACCTTGATGGCGAACTGGCTAAGGGCACAAATACTAGCGCATACTGGATTAACGGCCTCAGCAGGTGTGTCGTTTAACAAGATGCTGGCTAAAATTGCCTCTGATATCAATAAGCCCAATGGTACGGCTATCATCACGCCAGCGGACGCTGATGCCTTTATCAGTACGCTACCTATCGAGCGCTTTCATGGTATTGGTAAAGCCACTGCCAAGCGCCTACATGCGATGGGTGTAAGTACTGGCGCGGATCTCAAGCGAATGCAAGCGGCTGTATTGGTGCAGGAGTTCGGCAAGCGTGGGCAGTTTTATCACGATATCGCCCATGGGCGTGATGAGCGTGCTGTCAAATCTGAGCGCGCGCATAAATCTGTGGGTTCTGAGACCACGTTCAAAGACAATCTAAGTGATAACCATGAATTACGTATACAAATTTATGAACAGAATGCCGATGCCTTTCATCAACTGCAACAAAAACAGCTGGTCGCCTATACCATTACTCTAAAAGTTAAATACGCAGACTTCACTCAAATCACCCGCTCACACACGCTATCGACTGCCTTTAACAGTGCTGATTCTGCCCATTATTGGTTAGACAAACTGTTTTTAGACATTCCTCGTGAGCTACCTATCCGCTTAGTCGGTGTTACTTTCTCTTCATTGGCACCTGCCGCCCAATTGTTTCCGCAGTTAAATTTATTTGACTAACATACTGACGCTCATTGCTTTTGTTGATGATTCATTCTAACAATTAATGCTTAGGCTATTTAATATACAAGCCGTTTTGTGCGCATGAGTCCTTACTAAACTGTCCTTTCATAACATCGTTTCTGCTACAATTACGCCAAAATTTACATTCATTTAAAGATTGATTATGACCGATTTTCACACTATAGACTCTACTACTGCCGCCTCAATTGATGCCGGAAAAAACAACAATGATTTGAATTATTTGAGCATTGATGACTATGATTATGAGCTGCCAGATAGCCTGATTGCACGCTATCCTCTCTCACAGCGTTCTGCCTCAAAACTTTTATATTTGCCCGCCAATAATCAAAAAGACTCTACGCTTGTAGAAGATCGCTTATTCACTGAGTTACCTGAGTTATTAAATGAAGGTGATTTGATTGTATTTAATGATACAAAGGTGATGAAAGCACGCCTCTTCGGACAAAAGGATACTGGTGGTAAGCTTGAAGTATTGATTGAACGTTTGGTTGATATCTCAGATTTAGAGACAGCGACTTTATATGTAGAGGCTGAAAAATCTGTAGAAGCTGCAAATAACAAACCCGTGAATCAAGAACATATTGCACTTTGCCATGTTAAAGCCAGTAAAGCGCTCAAACTTGGACAACACTTGCAGCTTGCTGACGGTCATATGAAGGCGGTGATGATTGGTCGTCAAGACAACTTATTTATTTTAGCGTTTGATGCGCCGATCTTGCCGCATTTAGAGCTTTATGGTGAGCTGCCTATTCCCCCCTACTTTGAACGCCATGCGGATGAGACAGACAATACTCGTTATCAAACGGTCTTTCATGATCCAACCAAGCTTGCAAGTGTGGCTGCACCGACTGCAAGCTTACACTTTGATGAATCGGTACTGAGCAAACTTGCGGCAAAAGGTATTCGTACTGCTTTTGTGACTTTGCACGTTGGCGCTGGTACATTTGCGCCAGTAAAAACGGACAACTTGCTCAATCACACCATGCATAGTGAATATGCACATTTACCACAAGCAACAGCCGAACTCATCAACCAAACCCATGCGAATGGTAAACAAGTCATCGCTATTGGCACCACGGTCACACGCGTGCTCGAAACGGCTTATCAAAAAATAGCCGTTAACGGGCAGCCTCTCTCCAGCTGGTCAGGTGATACCGATATATTCATTTACCCAGGGTTTAAGTTTGGTGTGATAGATCGACTATTGACCAATTTCCATTTACCCAAATCAACGTTGTTAATGCTGGTGTCGGCATTTTCGGGTAAAGATGCCATTGAGCATGCTTATCAACATGCGATTAAAGAACACTATCGCTTCTTTAGTTATGGCGATGCAATGCTGCTCGACAGAAAGCGAGATTAAACAATACTTAAACATTTTTTGCATTGTCCACAACAGTTGTGAAATAAACTGGTAAACTAAATGGTATTTTGTTATAACAGCACAGATAACTTATATCTTAAAGGTCTGCACATGTCTTGTCATTTATCTCATCGGTTGACTACGGTACATCGCGCGGTCTCGATGGCACTACTTTGTTCCGTAGGCTATGCGGCTCTCGTATCGAGTGCACAAGCTGCAACGATTGGCAAGACTGTTGTGACCTCTGCCCAGCATGAGCCGCTAGCTGCGAGCATTGTGGTCAGTGATATTCGAGCCGCTGACTTTTCAGCAAGTTTGGCAAACTCTACTATTTATCAGCAAATGGGCTTAGCCCAAACTGATTCGATGACCGTACGCTTTAAACCTACCTCAGCGACCAGCGGTCAAGTATTTATTACTACCTCAAAACCTGTATCTACACCTTTTGCTGATGTGGTTTTAAACATAAATGATAAGGGTCAACGCAACGTCATTCCCAAGACATTGTTGATGCCGCTCAATAGCCGTTTGCCCATTGACACGCCTAAAAACATCGTTACTGGCGCAAAAAAACCGAATCTACCCAGCGTGTCCTCTAATACGGCTAAACCATTGACTGTTAGAGAAGGTGCACCGCCGCCATTAACATTATCGCCCATACTAGCGACTACTCACTCGTCAACGAGCGAGTTGGTGGCGTCTAAATTGCCAGCACCTAATATCCAAGCACCTACAACGACTCCTACCTCGCAAGGCAACAATCTTGCTTATGCGCCTAGCCGGCTAGATAATGGTCGTTTAAACAACGTTAACAATACTCTTAACGCTAACGACAATGATCGTAATCCAACCAGTCGATTAGACAATGGTCGCTTGAGTGCAAATGGCAACGTTACCACAATGGGTAACAGCAATATCGACCTCAATTCTGCTAAGAATGTAGCGAATGATACAGCCCTAGTCAATAACAAGACCATGCCAATAGATAATAGTATATCAGCTACAGCTGTCACTGATAAACAGCTCGATATTTTGAATATCCAAGTCACTCGCCAGATACAGCCGAGTAGCAAATCAGAAGCTGGCATGATGACTGCTTCTCCTATTATGCCAACGCCGAGTGACAACAAAGCGAGTACACCAAAAGCCAGTCTTGACACTAGCAATACAGCTGTCGCCACTGTCCCATCTAGTGTTACCAACAACGCCTCTATCAGTACGGCAGCCAGCACTACTACTGCGTCTCAATATCAAGTACAGCGCAACGACAGTCTATGGGTTATTGCACAGCAAATTGCGCAAGAAAATGACTTAGACATTCAAACAGTAATGAAGCAGATTCAGACACAAAACCCTGATGCCTTTATTAATAAAGACGCGGGTCAACTCAAAGCGGATGCCAAGCTTAGCTTGCCCAGTTACGATGTTGTACCATCACAACAAAAACTAGAAACGGCTATTAAAGCGCAAAGACAATATAGCCGCAGAGCAAACACACCTGTGGTAAAAAAGGCCGCCAAAGCACCCTCTAAAAAACCGTCTGAAACAAATCAAGTCGCTAAACAGCGTAAAAAACCCATGATTACTAAAACACAAACGCTGCCAAAAGCACAATTTTCAGTGCTCGCACCTGGTCGTAATGGCAACGCAGATGGCACCCAAGCAACATCAGCAACGACAACAGGTAATGGTCTCAGCACAGATATATTAGCCACGCTCAAGGCCTCAAGACAAAGTACGGCAGCTCAAGCTCAGCAACTGTCAAAAACCAGCAGTGCACTTGATAGCTATACAAGAAAAATTCAATTACAAAACCAAAAACTGGCTGAGCTCCAAGCTCGTCTCAAAAAACTACGCAATCAATAATTGCCTAACTGATCAACGCAGTGTGCTGTGATCATAGGCGTGGGAGTAACTATGGACAATATGCTATATATCATCGCCGGAGTGGTACTTATTCTAATAGTAGCCGGTTTACTATTGTACAAAAAGAAAGCGCAAAAGCCCTCAGCGCAGCCGGGAATGAGTACCACTACGCCAGCTCCGATGCCAAAAACGGATCACAAAACTCCTGCCCAAAGCCACAAAGATGATGACAATAAGTTTGATCATATTACGATTGCCCAGCGCTTCATGGATCAGCAGCGTTATGACAAAGCCATTGAAACCCTCAGTCGCGGCCTAAGCGAAAAACCGAATGATGGTCAATTGTCTGTTAAATTACTCAGTATATACGCGACTATTAATCAGCCAGAGAACTTTAACAAAGTTTATGATGCCATCAAGACGCAAAGCGACCCAAAAAGTCTTGCGCTAGCTGATGAGTTAAAAACTTTATTTTCAGAAGAGCAGAATCAAGTCGCAGCAAAAGAGGCACCCGTAGAAGATAATAGCCATTTTGAAAGCATAGATTTTGACTTACCGATTAATCAAATCGATAGTAAGAACGCGCTATCTGATCAGCCAGCAACCTCTGAAGATAACCGTAGTACGCTGATAGATGACAGCATGTCTAATTCGGCAGTAACAAACACATCTTATGAGTCCAGTCTTACTAGCGACAATGTAGAGGATAACTTTGATCTTACGCTGAGTGATTTAGAGAGTAATATTAGCGCATCTGAGGCGACTGATACGACGGCACCAGTCACGTCATCATTAGAGATGACAGATGATGAAATCTTGAACACTGCCAATATCGACATAACTGATAATGATGTCGCGGTGTCCGCAGAAGATAATGATCTCAATGATCTTAGTGATTTTGACTTCAGCTTTGATTCATCTGAAGAAACTGATGCGCAGGCAACGGATTCTGTCATTCCAGACCGCCCTGATAATATCAACGATGAAATGACGCTAGAAGATGACGCGTTCATTTTAGACTTTGATCATCTAGCAACTGATGTCGATAAAGATATTGACGAGACTGTTGAAGCATTGTCTATCAACACTGTCCAGAATGACGAAGAAAATGATTTCACTTTGTCTTTAGACAGTCTCGATGCGCCAAACGATATAGAAACATTAACAGAAAGCGAAGCGCCTGTACTTGAAGAAAATAGTGATACTGATAACTTCATTATTGAAGAAGATCGTTTCGAAACTGAGAGCTTTGAAACTGAAAGCTTTGAAAATATTAATCTCGAAGCACAATCGCTTGATAATAATGATTCAGAATATGCTCTTGCTGAAGAATCTAGTGTCACACCGACAGCCCCGTTGCTGTTCGATGATAATTCTTTATTAGACAATGAATTCGATACTCACTCTTCAACAGCACTCAGCCCAGTTGCTCCAATTGAGGACGAGTCTACCCTTACCGCCGAAGATGCTGCTGAAACAGCAGAAGACTTTTCCTCACGCTTTGCGGCCGACTTTGACTTTGTCAAATCATTAGATAGCACTCAAGTTACGCTAGATTTGGCAGGCCAATATTTACAATTAGGTGAATACGACAGTGCCAAACGCTTATTGAATGAGGTATTAATTCAGGGCACTAGTGAGCAACAGAACCAAGCAAAAGTATTACTAGATCGTACTGCGTAAAAGCCCCATCGTTCTTTTGTCAGCAAGTATTCTATAACACTAAGAATACTTGCTGATTTTTTTTGCATTTAACCTTTATACTATTTATTATTACTGAGCGCTATTAGCATCCAACCTTAAACTCTCTTTTTTATCACATACTTCTTTATTACGGCTCATACTATGCCATTTTCTGCTATGACAAATACATTATCCAATCCTGTCCAACTCATTTATGCTGGCGGTACTTTTGGTAGCTATGGACGACCCTTAGCACCGTTATCAGCAGAAATATTCTTACCAACTTTACAAAAGCTATTGACTGACCAAGATAACGCTAACCACTTGCCTCAAATCTCATGGCTGGATAATGCCTTAATTAAAGACAGTAGCCAACTTACCCCTAACGACTTTGTACATTTTTATCAGCTTTTGCTAGCAGCCTATGCACAAGGCGACAGGCGTTTTGTGCTCATCACTGGTACAGATACTTTGAGTTATTTGGGTGCGTTTTTAGCAGAAGCATTTGCTGGCAGTGATATTTGTATAGTCGTCACTGGTAGTATGCGCCCATTGTTAGACAGCGAGGTGATACATTCCTATGATATCGATGACCATAGCGACGCATGGGATAACCTCAGCGATTCATTAAAACTGGCTGCTGCTGGTGAGTCGGGTGTGAAGATTGCTTTTGGCGGTGAGTCTTGGCCTGCGCAAACGGTACAAAAAATTCATAGCCATGATCTGATGGCATTTACGGGTCACTTCAGAGCCGCCTACCCTGCCAATAGTTATATCAAAAACTTACCGGATACCCGCCGCCAGCATTGGCTCGATGATCAGCAAGCAATGATTGACCATATCGAATCTCGGGCTGAGCAAGCACGCATTCATGCTTTATATTGCTTGCCAAACGACACTGAGGTAATGACTAGCCAGCTACAGGCATTATTATCACAGCCGCCATGTGGCATTATCCTGTTAGGATTTGGCGCAGGTAATGTTCCTTATTCGCAAGCGCTAGCAGAGGCACTAGAGCTTGCTTATAAAAACGGCCACATGGTGATATGCGCTAGCCAGTCTCCATTTGGCGGTGTCAGTGACAGCTATGCGGCTGGTAGTTGGCAATATGAGTATCATGTTATTGCTGGCGGACGCTTAACGATTCCCGCTATCTATGCACGATTATTATGGCTATTGCTGCGTTATGACAATCCCACTCGGCGCAGACAACGTTGGTTGAACAATGTCAATCAGGCGGGCACCACTATCAAAAAACGTTAGACTATCGTTAAATATATTTACTTTATAAGCGCCAATACGAAAATGTCCAATACCAACCATGTCCGAGATTAACATGTCCGAGATTAACAGCATCAACGCTGAAATGCCCCCAACCTATACATTAGCCATTGCAATTGAGTTCTTGGGCACGCGCTATCATGGCTGGCAGCGACAACGAGAAGTATTAGGCGTACAAGAAGCATTAGAAACCGCTATCGGTAAAGTCGCAAATGAGACGGTAGAGGTCGTCGCGGCTGGTCGTACCGATGCAAGCGTTCATGCCAGCAATATGATTGCCCACTTTACGACACGTGCCTATCGTCCTACTCATAACTGGCTGCGCGGGGTAAACAGTCTATTGCCTGATGATATCGCCTTGCGCTGGATTCAACCAATGCCTGACGACTTTCATGCGCGTTTTGGTGCCATTGCCCGTCGCTATCGCTACATCACGCTGAATCAAGCACAGCGCCCTGCTATTTTGAATCACCAAGTTACTCACATCTATGAACCGCTCGATTTAGCAGCGATGCAACTGGTGGCGGCTGAGATCGTCGGTACTCACGATTTTAGTAGCTACCGCGCCGCTGCTTGCCAGTCTAATCAGCCGGTACGCTCAGTCAGTCATGCAAGACTCTTTGCTCATGGTCAGTTTATTGTTTTTGATATTCAAGCAGATGGATTTTTGCATCATATGGTTCGTAACTTAATGGGTACCTTGTATGCCATCGGTCGACACGAATTGCAGCCAGAAGCCTTTTTAGATATTTTAGCCAAAAAAGATCGTACTATCGCACCGCCTACTGCCTCTGGTGATGGTCTATACTTTATCAATGCTTACTATCCTGAGCATTTTCAACAACGACTGCCAAATGCTCCTTTAACCCCTATTTGGCTAAATTTACCTGACTGAATAAATAGAAGTTGGCATACATAACGGTTACAGGCTGTCAAGTAAAAACCTAGTGCTGTATTGCTTTAATCCGCTAACTTACGTATAATATGGGCTTATTTTTAATTGATTGATACCAACTATGGCAAAAGACGATATTATTGAATTTGAAGGCGAAGTCATTGACACCCTTCCAAATACCCTGTTTAGAGTTCGTTTAGAAAACGGACACGAAATCATTGCTCATATCTCAGGTAAGATGCGTAAGCATTATATCCGTATCTTGACAGGTGATAAAGTTAAGGTCGAAATGACACCTTATGACCTATCAAAAGGTCGTATTACTTATCGTGGCAAAAACTAATTTCTTATACACTAAAATGGTTATAAAAGCATTTATATATATACAGCTGGTTGCTAAATGGCTTCTTTTCGCTGATAGCTGATATAGACGCTTGGGTGGTTTAACTGATAATAATAATGAAAATGCTAACCTGCTCATTATTGCCTATCAATATTTTAGTTATTCAGTCTTAGTTATTTGTTTTTATCATAAAAAATACCGCTAAATTTCAGCGGTATTTTTTTGTCTAAATTTTATGAGTTGACTTCCTTTCAAACTTTTAAATCATGATTAATAAGTAGCATGGTTAAGAATTAGCATGATTAAGAAGTAGTGAGGCACTATTTAAACTCGACCGTCGCACCATTTTGAATCACCCCTAGCAAAGCAAGTGCATCCCAATTTGTCAGGCGTATACAACCCGCTGAGGCTTGACGACTAATACGATCAGGATCTGGTGAGCCATGAATACCATAAGAAGGCTTACTAAGCCCAATCCATACTGAGCCCACTGGATTATTGGGGCCAGGTGGAAGAATAGACTTGCTACCGTCTTTAGCAGTATAAGTATAATTAGGCTCATGTACCTTCACCTCTACCGTATGTGTCCCTGTTGGTGACGGTGTTGCCGTACTACCTACTGTGGTCGGATAGCTGGCAACTAAGTTGTCTTTATCATCATAGGCATATAGCGTTTCAGTGGCTTTATCAGCAACGACTCGACTAACAGGCTTGATATTTGGATTGCCAGGATTATAAACTGTGATGGTTTCGCCTGCCGTAAAGCTAGCCTTAGGGTTTAACGCTTTGAGATAGCTTTCACTGATATGGAATTTTTCTGCTAGCCCTTCTATGATGCTCTCGTAATACAATCCCTCAAGTTTGGATTTGGCTTCAGCACCAGCTGGTATTTCTGTCGTCTTAATATTAACATCCGCATCAGTTATCTGATAACTGACTAGCACTGGCTGCACCGTGAGTTTTTCATTCTTTGTCAGCGCTTGCCATGTTTCGTTGTTTAGCGTGTCAGTAACTGCCAAACCATTTGCTTGTTGAAACGCTTGCATGGCCTTGCGGGTATTTTTGCCCCAATAACCATCAACAGGGCCTACACCATTGTGATGCCAATTTAATAAGGCTTGCAATTTAGTACCGATGATACGGTCGATACTCATCCCCTCTTTCCAAGTAGCATTATTCACCTTTTGCGCAGCAACTGATAAATTGTCTGTCGTATACTTGATAGTAGGTAAAAATTTGTTCGAAGCATTTGCGGTTTTGCTATCACGTGCTAGCTTTTGGCTAACGCCATTGGTCACAGGGCTGACCTCTTCAGCAGCATTCGCTTTATTAGCATTATTTTTGCTAATACTGGCTTCATCGTTATTGGTCGGTGCTTGATTGTTAGCATTTACACTATCCAGTGGTGCTGCAATGCTCTGCCCCATGAAAACTGCCGTAGAAAAACCAATCATCGCTACTGCTGTGCTGATTTTTTTTAATTGATACACCTCATGCTCCTAATTTTTTATAAAAATAATAAGTTTTATTTTGTTATGTTGTCATCAAGGCTTGTTATTTTGAGTTGTAACGCCTTCATAACCAACTTTACTCAAACGCCTTTTTATCAGCTCTCTTCTAACGTGAAAGTCTGAGATTCTAGTGGTTTGTAAGCTGTTAATAGTGTCATATTACCTTGTGAGCATATAACAGCTTTATGTTAATAAAGCCCTTGTCCTGCGGTGTCTGTGTTAAAACAAGTACTTTTTTACAACTATCTGGTTTAGTGTGTTACCGCTAGAAAGCGATTAATAATAAACATAAAAAAACCCATAATTTGCTGAGCAAACTATGGGTTTAGAACGACGATAAACGATAAAGATGAGAATTTTTCCCTATCAAAATAAAACAGGGGAAAATTCAATCTATATCACTATAGTGGGACTAGAGTAATTTAGCCAATACTGCTTGACCCATCTCTTGGCACCCTACTTGCTTCAATCCAGCTTCACTACTGTCTAAGATATCAAGCGTACGCAAACCGTCATCAAGGACATCACTCACTGCTTGCTCAATCGCTTGTGCCGCTGCTTCTTGCTTAAAGGTATAACGCAGCATCATCGCAACCGATAAAATAGTCGCCAATGGGTTGGCTTTGTCCTGCCCAGCAATATCAGGCGCTGAACCATGACACGGCTCATACATCCCTTTGCCTGCTTCATCAAGACTGGCTGATGGCAGCATACCGATAGATCCAGTGAGCATAGCAGCCTCATCAGACAAGATATCACCGAACATATTGCCTGTCACCATGACATCAAACTGCTTAGGATTCTTGATCAATTGCATACAAGCATTGTCAGCATACATGTGCGATAACGCCACGTCGCTATAATCTGCTTGCTGCATTTGGGTCATCGTTTGCTTCCACAGCTCGGTGACTTCTAATACGTTTGCCTTGTCCACTGAGCAAACTTTAGCTGCTGTGTCTGCTGCTTGCGCACGCGTTTTTGCCAATTCAAAAGCAACTTTGCCGATACGCTGAATCTCGCTTGTGCTATAGACCATGGTGTTGTAGCCTTGCTGTTCACCATTCTCTAGTGTGCGGATTCCACGTGGCTCACCAAAATAGATACCACCAGTCAACTCACGAACGATAAGCAAATCCAAGCCTGAAATAATCTCAGGTTTGATACTAGACGCATTGACCAACTGCGGGTAAAGCTTTGCCACACGTAGATTAGCGAACAAACCAAGCTCACCACGTATTTTAAGTAAACCACGTTCAGGGCGCTTGCTGCGTTCAATACCATCCCATTTAGGGCCACCGACCGCTCCTAACAATACCGCATCTGCTGCACGAGCACGGTCTAGCGTCTCATCTGGCAAAGGCTCACCCGTTGCATCAATGGCCACCCCGCCAATCAATCCAGATTCAAGTGTCAAATCTAACGCAAATTTCTTATTGACCGCATTCAGTACGTCAATGGCTTGAGTCATGATTTCGGGACCGATACCATCGCCCGCTAATGTTAAAATCGTTGCCATACTAATCCTTGTGGGTAGGTAGTTTTTTATTTATGTTAGGGCGTGTCCTCATTTTAAAAATGGTGATAAAAATTGCCGTCAAACAAGGAAAGTAGCGCAAATAATATCGAGATATTGATAAGCTATTTAACGATGTTTGGCAAAATTTAGCCATTTTTAACTCATTTAGAGGATAATCGATTGAATTGAGGACACGCCCTAATACTATAAATTTACGATATTTTCCTAAAAACGATTTTTAGTGCCTTCAATAGCACAAAAAATCGTGGTCAATTTACTATTTTTGAAACTCAAATAGGCTTTAAGCTTTGGCTTTTACTTTCGATGATGCAGGCAATGCTTTCACGATACGAGTTTCTACAAACTCTCCTTGATGCTCAGCAGACAGCTCTTTACAAAAGCGGCGCTGTACGGTGTTGCCTTGATACAGATCAACACATAGCGGCTGTGGTGAAGCGGTGTCTAATAAACTGCCAGAATTATCGTTAGATTTTTTCTGATAAGCCCGTAATTGATAAGTATCAGCGTCAATAAAATCGTGAATTAAAGTAAAACGCTCAACATAGCCCAGATTGTTTTCTGGATAGAAATTCACCTGTACTTCGCGTTTTGCAGGTTTTACCCGCGCATAATAATTGGTTAGACCCTGCATGCCTGAGGCAGACAAAGGTACAATTTTAATCTCATTTTTATGAGCGAGTGGTGTCATATCTATGTTTGCATGCATTAATGTTTGTGCATGCTTATTGTTGGTATGACTGCTGGTATGACTTTTGCCCTTTGCACTCATATCTTTCATCGCGACCAGCATGGCAGGATTGATAGGCTCATGCGTATCAGCCCCTATCACTCGTGTCTTATCTATCCTTGCAATTTCACAATGATAAGTTCCTATACAGGCAATATTAACTTCACCCGCAATCGGTTGAATCTTACCTGCCCATGCTTTGGCGTTTTCTGCCTCATCTATTTTCTGATACCCAGTCAATAGCTGACAGCCTGACAACAATAAGCTTGCGGCAACAACCGTACTTGTCCATAAAGCATAACGTTTTTTATTCATAATGGCGGCTACTATTTATGAGAGAAATAATAAAATATCGTAAAAAAACTACCCTTCATTTTAGCCAGTTCACCGCCATAACTCAACGTTACATTATTACTGTTCAGCAGTTTTATAAGTAATGGCTTGCAGATTCATTATTTATGCTCGTACATCGTTAAATATCCATGGTGTTTTTTGCATTATATTATGCTCATAATCTTTAATGGCATCGCTTTGCTGCAAGGTTAAACCAATATCATCAAGGCCATTTAACAAGCAATGTTTGCGAAAAGCATCCACGTCAAATGCATATTCTTTACCTGTTGAGGTGATGACGACTTGGCGTTCAAGATCTGCGGTTAGCTCATAGCCTTCATTAGCAAGCGTGTCTTTCATTAATGTATCTACAATTGCCTCGTCCAAGACAATTGGTAGCATGCCATTTTTAAAGCAATTGTTATAAAAAATATCGGCAAAGCTTGGTGCAATCACCGTACGAAAACCATATTCAGACAACGCCCATGGCGCATGCTCACGACTAGAACCACAACCAAAGTTGCGGCGTGCCAGCAAAATCGTCGCGCCTTGATAACGTGGCTTATTTAGCACAAATTCTGGATTGATAACGCGTGTGCTATTGTCTTGACCAGGATACCCTTCGTCAAGATAACGCCAATCATCAAACAAATTGACGCCAAAACCTGTGCGTTTAATAGACTTTAAAAACTGTTTTGCAATAATTTGATCGGTATCGACGTTTGCGCGATCTAATGGGCAAACGATACCCGTTTGAGTGTTATAAGCTTGCATGAGTTTTCCTTAAAATATCGATTACTAACGTAAATTTTTTTGACGGTCTAATGAATCTTAAAAGAGCGTGCCATTTGTTTAACAATACTTGTCATTTTAGTTTTTTCACTTTCAGGATAATTCAGATGTAATACTGCTTCCTGACCATCCTTAACTTTAATAACATGATAAAAAACTTGACCGTCTTTTCTATAGCCGCTTGCTGTATAGGTTTTATCTTTTAACAGCTCGTAAGTAACTGTCATGCCTGTTTTATATCGATGCTGCTTCTCTTTTAGATAATCACTATCTGTATAAAAGAAAACAGTTGGTGTATTACTCCCAAAGACCAAAATAGTGGCATTAGAATTGGGTAACTTAAAATGACGACCATCACCATTATCTGCCTCAGGCAACCATGCCAATTGATTTGGCACATCGACACAATAGGCAAATCTTCCATTACAGTAATCACGAGCCATTGCTAGCTGAGAGCTACCCAATAAGCAAAATAAAACAAACAGCATTTTCATTTTTATGCTCTATAGAAATGCAAAGTTAAAACGTCCGCACATCGACAAAGTGACCCGCCAATGCGGCGGCAGCGGCCATTGCTGGGCTTACCAAATGGGTACGACCACCATTGCCCTGACGACCTTCAAAGTTACGGTTAGACGTTGAAGCGCAGTGTTCTTGTGGCTCAAGCTTATCCGCATTCATGGCAAGACACATCGAACAACCCGGCTCACGCCACTCAAAACCCGCCGCAGTAAACAAGGCATCTAAGCCTTCTGCTTCAGCCTGCAACTTCACTTGCCCAGAACCTGCCACAACGATGGCTTCTTTGATATTGTCCGCGACTTTACGACCTTTAATGACTGCGGCGGCATCACGCAAATCTTCGATACGCGAATTGGTACATGAACCAATAAAAATGCGATCAAGCTGGATATCGGTAATCTTTTGCCCAGCGTCTAAACCCATATAGGTATAAGCACGTAACCAGCCTTCTTCTTGTGCTTCATCTGCCGCTTGATCAGGTGTTGGTACAGATTGAGTGATATCGACAACCATTTCAGGAGAGGTTCCCCAAGAGACTTGTGGCGCTATTTGGCTACCATCCAACTCAACCACGGTATCAAATACCGCGTCATCATCTGAATATAAGGTACGCCAGTAAGCTTCCGCTTGTGCCCATTGCTCAGAGGTTGGCGCATAAGGACGACCTTTGACATACTCGATGGTTGTGTCATCGACCGCAACCATACCCACGCGAGCACCCGCTTCGATTGCCATGTTACAGACGGTCATGCGACCTTCCAAGCTCATCTCTTCAAATACTTGCCCAGCAAATTCGATAGCATGACCTGTCCCGCCAGCCGTGCCAATTTTGGCAATGATAGCCAATACCACGTCTTTTGAGGTCACGCCAGCACCAAGCTTACCAGTGACACGAATTTGCATATTTTTTGATTTCTTTTGAATCAAGCACTGCGTTGCCAATACATGCTCAACCTCTGATGTGCCGATACCGTGCGCTAAGCAGCCCAGCGCGCCATGAGTAGCGGTATGAGAATCACCACAAACAACCGTCATACCCGGTAACACCAAACCCTGCTCAGGGCCAACGACGTGTAAAATACCTTGACGAGCATCATTAATCATAAACTCAGCGATATCGAATTTGGCGCAATTTTCATCCAATGTCACTACCTGCAAGCGTGATACCTTGTCCTTGATACCAGGCACGCCTTCTAAACGCTCTTTAGTGACTGTGGGTACGTTATGGTCAGGACTGGCGATATTAGCCGACAGGCGCCACGGTGCTCTATTGGTTAACTCCAAACCTTCAAATGCTTGCGGACTGGTCACTTCATGCAACAGATGGCGGTCGATATAAATCAGGCTCGAACCATCGTCACGCTTGGTGACTTCGTGAGCATTCCAAAGTTTGTCATATAACGTTTGACCGGCCATGTTGCTATCCTTTATTGGTTGCTAATTACTGTTTTTTTACTTGCTTATAGTCATTCCACTATAAAAGTATTACATACAGCGTTAACCTCGCTTGAAGTATTAAATATACATCTACACTCGGTTGCCTTGTACTACTTTTAAATTGACTCGACTATAGCCTATGGTAAAAATTTTCTTTGAATTTTATACGTCACGATACTTTATCATCAGCGGCATCGTCAGCGGCGCTTGTATCAAAATCGATATTTTTATATTGGCGATTTTACATTGATGACCATTATCAGCGCTTAAAACGTGCGATGAGCTGCAAATAGTCAATTTAATAGAATAAATATGTCACAATACGCCTTGATGTCTTGTGATTATAGCAGGCTAATCCTATAATAATAATTGATGATTTTTGCCCAGACGCAAACTTTTATTTCTAATACATTGTGATTGGGTCAGCCAACTTTTATTTATAGCTCGCAAAGTAGCTAAGGACATCCGTTTGAACACCACAAACTTGACGACATTCGTTACCGTTATGCACACTGGCAGCATCTCAGGTGCCGCAGAAAAACTGTTTATCACACAGCCTGCCGTCAGTAAACGCATCAAAAATTTGGAAGATGAATTCAACATTACTTTGTTTGATACGGTGGGACGCGGCATTGTACCGACCCAAGCAGCCAATGAAATGCTACCGCATGCCAAGCGGTGGCTAGAAGATTATGAGAATTTTAAGATTAATCTGCAACACTCTCAGCATATCGTATCTGGTAAATTAGTGATCGGCACCAGTCATCATATTGGCTTGCACCATTTAGCGCCTGTACTTAAGCATTTTATCCAAGCTTATCCTGCCGTACAACTAGAAGTACATTTCGTCGATTCAGAAAAAGCGCACAAAGCCGTACTCGATGGCGATTTATCATTAGCATTTTTAACACTGCCGCCCGTTTATGATAAGCGCTTGACCTATCATACGCTATGGTCAGACCCTCTTTACTTTATGACAGGTACGCTATCGCCTTTAGCGACCAAATCTAATGTGACACTAGAGCAATTGGCACGCTATCCTGCTATTTTACCGTCTGCCAACACCTTTACCAGTCAAATTACCTTGGCTGAATTCGCCAAGCACAATCTGAAACCTTATGCCACGATGAGCACCAATCCTCTTGAGTCTATCCGCATGCTGGTTTCTGTTGGTCTGGGATGGTCTGTATTACCGCAAACCATGATTAGTCAGGATTTAGAACGTATCGATATGGCAGACAATATAGAGTTACAACGCTATTTGGGTGTGGTTATCAATCCGAAATTGACGCAATCTAGCAGCGTTACAGCTTTGTTAGACTTGTTAGCGCCTATTGAATAAGACTCCCGCTAAATGAGGATTAGAGCGTGCTATGGAATCTAAAAAGCACGCTATTCGCATTTATGACCCTCATGCGTTATAATACGCTTGACGTTGTTTTTATAACAAAAATTTACTATAAGAACACTGATAGTCATATATTGAACACTTCGAGTAATATATGATGGTTAACAGTAGGTTTAATGGTTTTAAATGATTGGTTATATAGGTGGCCGATACTGATAAATGAGTCGCAAATGCGAGCAGTCGATATTATTTAATATGACATTCTTATTGATCTCTAAGCACTGCGAATTCATATTAGCCCTAGAACAGCATCAATCATATAAAACTAACAGCAGATATTGAATAAAAGCCATTATGTCCTACTTAATGGCTTTTTTCGTCTTTAGATATTGTTTGGGACATCGTCTTATAACACTTAATCTTTATAGTTAAAATAATTACCGCCAACCATGTTGGTTAAGGACAATTTATATGAACGGAGTTTCTAGTGGCGTGCTGGTATCACTTGGCGCCTATTTTTTAGTGATGATTGGTATTGGCATTTACGCTTACTTTAAGCAAGCCAATAATACTGAAGGCTATATGTTAGGAGGACGCAGTTTAGGTCCAGCAGTTACTGCACTATCGGCAGGTGCATCAGATATGTCAGGTTGGTTACTACTTGGCTTGCCCGGCTATATGTATGCTGACGGTGTCGTAAGTATATGGATCGCACTTGGTTTGACACTTGGTGCATTTTTAAACTACCTTATCGTGGCACCGCGCCTTCGCGTTTATACCGAAGTGGCTGACAATGCCATCACTCTACCCGATTATTTCGCCAACCGCTTCGAAGATAAGTCGCACATGCTGCGTGTTATCTCAGCCGTGGTTATCATTTTATTCTTCACGGTTTATACTGCTGCAAGCCTAGTAGGCGGTGGTAAACTCTTCGAAAGCTCGCTCAATCTTTCTTATAGCACTGGTCTATGGGTCACCGCTGGCGTTGTCGTTGCTTATACGTTATTCGGTGGTTTCTTAGCCGTTTCAATGACTGACTTTGTACAGGGTATCATCATGCTATTTGCGATGGTCATTGTTCCTGTCGTCGCTTTCACTGATTTGGGTGGTATTTCAGCCACCACTCAAGCGGTTAGAAATATCGATCCGAGCTTGCTTAACATTACTAATGGTATGAGTATCCTTGGTATTGTGTCATTGATGGCATGGGGTTTAGGTTATTTTGGTCAGCCACACATCATTGTACGTTTTATGGCCATTCGCTCAGTCAAAGATGTCCCTACTGCTCGTAACATCGGTATGAGCTGGATGATTGTCAGCCTTATCGGGGCACTGATGACAGGTTTTGCTGGTCGTGCTTATGTGCAAAAGACAGCGATGACTTTAGATGATCCTGAAACCATCTTTTTAGTATTTACGCAGTTTTTATTCCATCCATTGGTTTCAGGCTTCTTATTAGCGGCAATTTTAGCTGCGATTATGAGTACCATCTCATCACAGCTATTGGTAGTATCAAGCTCATTGACTAAAGATGTCTATAAGTTATTTTTTGATCAAGATGCACCTGAGGCGCGTCAAGTATTGGTCGGCCGCATTTCCGTAATCATTGTCGCCGTTGTTGCCATTTTACTGGCGTCTAATCCAGAAAGCTCAGTATTGAATTTGGTTTCTAACGCTTGGGCAGGGTTTGGTGCCGCATTTGGACCGTTGGTTATTTTCAGCCTAATCTGGCGCGGTATGAACCGTAATGGTGCAGTTGCTGGTATGGTCGTTGGTGCATTGACGGTTATTCTATGGATTTATGGTCCTTTCCAGATGAATGGCATGGCACTCAATAGCTGGTTATATGCTATCGTTCCAGGCTTTATCTTAAGTACAATCGCCATTTTTGCGGTAAGTATCATGACAGGCGGTCCAAAAGCCTCTGTTACTGCGAAATTTAAAGAAATGGAACTTAATTTAAATAAATAAGCTTATCGATATAATTATCACTATAAAAAAACCTCGCCATTATTGGCGAGGTTTTTTATTGATGACTATTAAATATAATACCTAGGACATTGGTACATAAGTAAGCTATGGTTATTTCTATTAGAGATCTCATACTTAGCTAATAGCGCTATAACATTTCATAATTCAGGTGTTAACTTTTCACTCAATCATCACGCTTGTAGCCACTTATGCTATGTCATTAATCATCTAACTTGTTAGTGTAAGATATACTACTGAATAAATTTATAATGCACCTCAAATATCAAAGATAAATGGATAAGCAGAACTACCTCAGCGAGGCTAAAAAGTTAGAGATATGGCAGTTATGATATCTATTAGCGCTGAGAGGTCAATGAGTCTTGGATTTAAGTGTGTTTCAAGAAGCGTATATTTCAGCTGAAATATACTTATGATCATCATAACTCAATGATGTTGTGGCTTATGTTTGAGGCAAATATCGTTTCATTGCAGGCAAGAAACCAATCACCGCCTTCTTAGACATCGCCTAAAAAAGGCTGTCAAATAAATTTATTATTTTGCTAAAAACCTTTATGCACACTTTAAAGTCGTTGATTTAATGTTCTTTTATATCAATTTCTATTTCGAACACCGATAAAAAAGCGACCCATCACGGATCGCTTTTTTTATGTATTGATACTGCTAAATATACGTATTATTTAGTGTCTTGGTAAGACAATTTTACACCGAATATGTATCCATCATTGTCTTGAAAATCACCAACAATTTTGTCACTTGGCAACACACCTTGGGCATCGCCAAACCATAGGTATTTGCCACCTGCTGATACTGCCCAGTTTTCTGTCACGTTATACTTTGCACCCAAACCAGCGCTGTAATAGCCTTCGATAGGACCTAACGACGTGACAGGGTTACCAGCACCACTATCCCAACCAACGGTACCACTAATTGCAAGTGCTGGCGCAACACGCTTGGCTAGACCAAGCTCTACTTGCCATTGATCCTCTTCGTACTCAACCAAGTTTAAACCATCAGGTCCATAAGATCTTTTACTAACCTCATTATATAGTGGCGGCGTAATCTTAAAGTCACCCCAAGGTACCCAGCGCACTTTTGCAGTTGCTAACGTCGTTGGGTTAATACCGGTTTGAAAATCAAAGTTTACGGATTTAGGAGTAGTAATTTCCATATTACTGGTGCGATTGGCTGCAGCTGGATCACCAGCTAAAGCACCTGCAATCGGGTAATTTTCAGCAATCTTCATGTTGTGGTCGATTTCAGAGCGATAGGTCAGCGCTGCTTTTAAGGCAATTTCAGGTTTGCTATAGGCAATACCAGCTATATAACCATAATCCATATCAGGGCTGTTACGTGAGGTATAGCCAGTAGCAGGACCATAAGCCAAACCTCGTAATTTCACTTCAGACTCAATACGCTGAGCGACTGGACCACCGTATACTTGAAACTCTTTATTGGCACCAAATTTTGCCCCAAGAATAGCTGTCAGGCTGTTACTACGTACTTCAACATTAGTACCTTCCCCTGCATTAGCTGCTTCAGCATTTGCGATACCTACTGCTCCACGCAAACCATCTAACTGCGCTTGCTGTTCATCTGTCAAGACTCCAGCCGTTTCTCCTGGCGTGAGCGCACCTATTCCAGCCAAAGCTGCGGCATAAGTGGGAGCTTGATTGTTAGTAATGGCAGCGACAGAAGCATCAAGATCGCCTTTCGACACAAAATTGTTGTCGCCAGTGTATTGCGCTGCTGCGCCAAAGGGCTCATCATATAAGATACCAACACTAAAGGTTTCATTGATATCTGTTTTTACACCATAACGAAAAAAGTCATAATACTCAGCGATATCGCCAGTCTTATCACCTCTAACATAGGTATTGTTGCTAGGAACGTTATTGGCACTATCATAACCACTAACGTCAGCATCGATATAGGTGTAAACAGCTTCAGCATAGGTGCCATCTTGGAGGAAGGCTGTGACATCCTGACCTGAACGGTCAAGACCAGCAGCATTGGTTACGCTAGCTACAGAAAAAGCGGCAATCGCTACTGCAAGAGTTTTTAAATGAAAAGTATTGCGCATTGTGTATCTCCAAACGTCCTTGTTGTTTTACTACTTAAATAATCAATATGTAGCATTGCTGCGCATAACTTTATGATTATAAAAGTCGTGTCCTGAGATGAATACTAATGCCTTTTTGACACTAAAACAACAATTAAAGTGCTTTATTTCCCGAATATGACTGGACAGTACAAATAAGATACAGGTACAAAACTAATATCTAGTTTTTCATTCTGATATTTTTTAAATTGCTCTCAGTATTTTTTAGAGATAGCAGGCAGATACTTATCTGTTATAACTTAATAATTCTAAAATACTCCAATCCTTTATTAAACTTAAATACACTGGCATAAAAAAGCGACCCAATCAGGATCGCTTTTTATTATTTAGACTATGGATTTATAAGTTAGCAAATTACAACTTATATTAGTTTGCTTGGTAAGAAAGCTTCACGCCAAGTGCAAAACCATCGTTGTCTTCAAAGTTACTAACCACGGCTTTAGTCGGAATTTGGCCTTTAGCATCACCGAACCATAGATATTTACCACCAGCTGATACTGCCCAGTTTTCAGTCACATTGTACTTGGCACCCAAACCAGCACTGTAGTAGCCTTCGATAGGACCTAGCGAGGTTACAGGGTTACCAGCACCACTATCCCAACCGACAGTACCTGTCACTGCTAATGCTGGCGTCATGCGCTTAGCGAGACCTAGCTCAATTTGCCATTGATCTTCATCGTAACTAACTAATGCCAAGCCTTCATCATCTTTTGTCGATACTTTACTGACATCATTGTATAGTGACGGTACGATAGCAAAATCACTCCAAGGCACCCAACGGACTTTCGCAGTAGCTAGCATGGTAGGATTGATACCCGTCTGGAAATCAAAGTTGACTGATTCTGGCGTGTTGATTTCAATATCAGAATGTCTGGTAGTCGGCAACGCTAGGCCAGCGGTAGCACCTGCAGCCGTAGCAATTGGAAAAGTCTCAAAAGCTTTTGCATTGTGCTTGATTTCAGAGCGATACGTCAAAGCAGCTTTAAGTGCAATTTCAGGCTTGCTATAAGCCATACCAGCGATCCAGCCATAGTCTTGGTCATTACTGATGTGAGTGGTATAACCCTTGGCTGAACTGTATGCATCACCGCGCAATTTTACATCTGCCTTTACGCGCTGAGCAACTGGACCACCATAAGCTTGAAACTCTTTGTTAGCACCAAATTTAGCACCAAGAATACCAGTAATACTCTCAGTACGTACTTCTACTTGCGTCGCTTCGCCCGCTACTGCTGCTAGACCTTTAGCGGCTTCAAGACCAATAAGCTGACCTTGAGCGGCTTGTAATTCTTCAGCAGTTAGACCACCTGGATTACCTGGAGCAAGCGCCCCTTGCAATTGTGGTATTAATACGTTATCGACATAAGCTTCGGTAATATTAGGGTTTTTTGTAAAGTCTTGAATGATAGCGTCACGATCACTGTCGGTAACGAAATCGTTTTGACCGTTATAATCCGCAGCTGCACCAAAAGGCTCATCATATAAAATACCGATGCTAAACGTGTCGTTAATATCTGCTTTTACACCATAACGGAAAAAATCATAAGACTCTGCGATATCATTGAGCTTATTGCCTGACAAGTCGTTACCACTCACATCGGCATCGATATAAGTATAAACAGATTCGGCGTAGGTGCCATCTTGTAAGAATGCAGTGATATCTTGACCTGAACGATCAAGACCAGCAGCACTAGCAACGCTAGCAATAGAAAGAGCAGCAACAGCTACTGTGAGAGTTTTCAAATGAAAATTTGCGCGCATTATGTATCTCCAAACGTCCGCATTGTTTTACTACTTTACTTAATTTTAATAAGCAAGCAGCATCCGAGGTGGAGGATAGTAATGATTTTCGAACATTAAAACAACTGCAAAAACACATTATTTCCCGATTATGACTGAACAGTATCTGTATTTCATAATGCGGATATAGTGGATATTATAGTCATAAATTTTCAACCATTTAGTTTTTGCAGATATTAATAATGAGGGGGTCTTTCTGCCATTACATCAAAAGGTGCAATGCCGCCTTCAGGATCCTGACTTTCCACTTGTTTATAAATCAGCTGCAACTGTCGTTGTAATGTCTGAATATCTTTATCTTGCCGCGCAATCACCTCATCGAGTCGCTCTACTGTCATCTCTAGATGCGCCATACTCATCTGTAAATCAATGACTTGTTGCGTTTGTAAGTCAACATGCATAGCTAAAGCCTCGTTCTGAGCTTTATCTTGAGAATTAAATTGATTCATATTTTTCTCTGAATTATCATAAACATAAGACTGGTAGGATTCATTAATGAAATGGCTCGATGACCGATAAAAAGTAGCAATTAGACGACGATGCTCTTTATAAAATAGCAGCCTTGAACAAAAGTCATAAATAGTGCGGATAAAATCATTTACGCTCACTACAGTCACGTGATGGCATGTTATACTGCTCGCAATTTTGCAGCAACCCCTACCTCACTATTATATAAGCTTAAGATATTCTATGGCTCTGATACATTTAAAAGATATCCACCTCGCTTTTGGCGTCGCTCCTGTTCTTGATGGCATTGATTTTGCTATTGAAGCAGGTGAACGTGTCTGTTTAATTGGCCGTAATGGCGAAGGCAAATCCACCTTATTTAAGCTAATTAACGGCACCTTACAACCTGATAGCGGCGAAGTCATTATCAATAGCAGCGTGCGCGTGGCGATGCTAGAACAAGATGTTCCCGAGACAAGCGGACGTATCCTAGACATCGTTATGGGTGGTAGCAGCCGCACGGCTGAGCTGCTTATCAACTACAATGCCCAAACAGATTTATGTGCCAATGGCGACATGGATGCTTGTGAGCGTATGGCAGACTTGCAGCATGATATCGATGCGGTACACGGTTGGGATTTAGAACGAGAAGCCACCCGCCTGATCAAAACCATGGGGCTGGATCCAGATGATGATTTATCTTCATTATCAGGTGGTCGTAAGCGCCGTGTACTACTAGCACGCTCATTGGTCACCAAACCTGATGTACTGCTGCTCGATGAACCAACCAACCATTTAGACGTTGATAGTATTGAGTGGCTAGAGCGCTTCTTATTGGATTGGCAAGGCCTGACATTATTATTTGTCACCCATGATAGAGCATTCGTTAACAAACTATCGACGCGCATCATTGAGCTAGATCGTGGTCAATTAACCAGCTATGACGTCACTCAAGGCGAAGGTGGCTATGCACGCTATCAAGAGCTAAAAGAACTACAGTTACTCGCTGAAGAAAAAAATAACGCCAACTTTGATAAAAAACTGGCGCAAGAAGAAGTATGGATTCGCCAAGGTATCAAAGCCCGTCGTACCCGTAACGAAGGCCGTGTCCGCGAGCTAAAAGCATTGCGTGAAGAGCGTAGCGATCGCCGTGAGCAAGTCGGTAATGTGAACATTACGATGGGTCAAGGTGAGAAAAGCGGTAAGCTGGTCTGTAAAGTTAAAAACTTACATCTTGAATATGATGGCAACGTATTGGTTGATAATTTTACAACCACTATTATGCGCGGTGATAAAATCGGCATTGTCGGACCCAACGGTGCGGGTAAAACCACACTGATTAAAGCCCTACTCGATATGTCTGATGATGAAGTCACAAAGACTGGTAGTGTTGAATTAGGCACTAACTTAAAAATCGCTTTCTTTGACCAGTTGCGCGATCAGTTAGACCTTGAAGCCAGTGTGGCGCAAAACGTCTCTGAAGGCTCAGACTTTGTAGAAGTGGGTGGTCGTAAGACACACATCATGAGCTATCTACAAGATTTCTTATTTGCCCCAGAGCGTGCGCGTACCCCTGTCAAAGCACTATCAGGTGGTGAGCGTAACCGCGTGCTACTTGCAAAACAGCTATTAAAGCCTGCCAACATTCTGGTACTTGATGAGCCAACCAACGACTTGGATATGGCGACACTTGAGCTACTAGAAGAGTCCGTCGCCAGCTTTGGCGGTACGATTTTGCTAATCAGCCATGACCGCTCATTTATGGACAATGTCGTTACCTCTACTTGGGTATTTGACCAAGATGAAGACGGCAAAGGTATCGTCAAAGAGTATGTCGGTGGTTATCAAGAATACTTGGTACAGAAAAACCGTGAGCAAGCCGCACACGCGGCTAGAGCACCAGCCAATAATGCAAATACTGCCAGTAAAGTTACCAATAAGACAACTGCAGCAAAACCTAACAAATCTGCTAAAAAGCTCAATTTCAATGAACAGCGTGAACTGGATAATTTGCCAAAAGAAATCGCTGCATTAGAAGCTGAACAAGCGCAATTGCAAGAGAAACTAGCAGATGGCTCATGGTTCACCACTGACGTTAATGCAGCGACTGCCGCAAGTGAGCGCCTACTGACGATTGAAGATGAGATGATGAATAAGCTTGAGCGTTGGAGTGCGCTTGAGAGCTAACGTTAGCGACTGAAGCGATGTTTTATAAAACTTCGAGTTTTATAAGATATGAAAAATAATGAAATAATCACCGTTTTGTTCTTATAAAGCGGTGATTATTGGTTTACGACTACTTACATAGTAGTTAGGTACTGAAAGTTAGTGAACATTACCTTAATTTCGAGTATCATTCGCTATTGCAAAATATCCTTATTAATTATAAGGTCATCACGCTTATAATCCTTGCCAAAAAATCTATGTGAGACATTGATAATGCAGCTATTTTGCATCAATTCTCCTATTCAACCTTAGAGTATGTTCTATCAAGGTTGCTTTATTTTTAACGCAATAATTTATTTTATCACCGAAATAGCTTAGAATAGCAACAATTAGCAAAATTAGGCACAGCCAAAGTGGCTTGATATTGTACATTTTCTAAGCCACAAACCCAGTGTGGGATAATCCCATTTCATTCACCTGGAGGAAGTATTAATGAGCCAAGCCGAAGGCGTTAACGTACAACGCCGTAGAGTTCTTATTGCCTCGACTGCCGCGATTGGTGCAGCTGGGGTAGCTGCTGTGGCAACACCTTTTGTCCGTTCTTGGTACCCAAGCGCTAAAGCTGAGGCTGCAGGGGCTGCAGTGACCCAAGATATTGGTTCTATCGAAGCAGGACAGATGATCGTTGTCAAATATCGTGGTAAACCCATTTTTGTGGTCAAACGCACAGAAGATATGCTAGCGACTTTAGCGTCAGTAAAACCTTTACTGTCTGACCCTGAATCTGATGCATCATTACAACCTGAATACTGTAAAAATCCAGAACGCTCTATCTCGCCAGAAGTCTTGGTAGTAGAAGGCGTCTGTACACATTTAGGTTGTGCACCAAACTACCGTCCTGATGTTGGCGCGGCTGACTTGGGTGGTAATGATTGGTATGGCGGATTTTTCTGCCCATGCCACGGGTCTAAATATGACTTGGCGGGTCGCGTTTATAGTGGCGTTCCTGCACCGCTTAACTTACCTGTCCCAGATTACAACATGGATGGTACCATCTTGACGATTGGGGAGGCTTAATATGAGCATGGGTAAAAAGTTAATGCATTGGGTGGACGCACGCTTTCCAGCGACCGAAACCTATGAATACCATATGTCAAAGTACTATGCACCAAAAAACTTTAACTTTTGGTACTTTTTTGGCGTGTTATCAATGGTGGTATTGGTTAACCAATTGGTAACAGGTATTTGGCTGACCATGATGTACAACCCAAGTGCCGAAGGGGCATTTGCATCTGTTGAATACATCATGCGCGATGTCAAAGGTGGTTGGCTTATCCGTTACATGCACTCAACTGGCGCATCTGCGTTCTTTGTGGTCGTATATCTGCATATGTTCAGAGCACTGCTATATGGTTCATACCAGAAACCACGTGAGCTTATTTGGCTCATCGGTATGGGTATTTACTTAGCATTGATGGCAGAAGGTTTCTTCGGTTACCTACTTCCTTGGGGCAATATGTCATTTTGGGGTGCACAGGTTATCTTGAACCTTCCTGCTGCTCTACCTGTGATTGGTGATGGGCTTGCAGAATGGGTACGTGGTGATTATATTATCTCAGGTATCACCCTAAACCGCTTCTTTGCTCTACATGTGGTTGCTATCCCGCTTGTACTTGTGGGCTTAGTATTCATGCATATTGTAGCGCTACACCATGTGGGTTCGAACAACCCTGATGGTATTGATATCAAGAAGCTAAAAGATAAAAATGGTGTGCCGTTAGATGGTATTGAATTCCATCCGTACTACACAGTGCATGATATGATTGGTATCGTGGTCTTCTTTATCTTGTTCTTTGCAGTGGTATTCTTCTTCCCAGAAGGCGGCGGATTCTTCCTTGAGCCACCAAACTTTGAGACAGCGAATTCATTGAAAACGCCAGCACACATTGCACCAGTATGGTATTACACGCCATTCTATGCCATTTTACGTGCGGTTCCTGACAAGTTGGGTGGTGTGATTGCGATGGGTGGTGCGATTGCCGTACTATTCTTGATTCCATGGCTAGACAGATCGCCTGTACGCTCTATACGTTATAAAGGCATTTTATCTAAAATTGCTTTAACCGTGTTTGCGATTAGTTTCTTAGTTTTAGGTTACTTAGGCGCGACGCCAACGACACCAACAGCAACATTGATGGCTCGTATCTTCACTGTCTTGTATTTCTTGTTTTTCTTACTGATGCCAATTTATACCTCTATTGAGAAGTGTAAACAGCCACCAGAACGCGTTACCGGAGGTCACTAATGAACACGCTAATTAAATCCCTAGCGGGTCTAGGCTTAGGCGCGGCATTAACCTTGACGGCTGGTACTGCACTGGCAGCTGGTGGCGGTGGATGTGGTACATTCACCAATGCTGAGGGTGTTGAAGAACACTTAGCTTGTAGTACTGCTCCTATTGATTTTACCAATAAGGGCTCGCTACAAAACGGTGCGAAAATCTTTATGAACTACTGTGCTGGTTGTCACTCTGCACAGTATGTTCGTCACTCGCGCATTGCTAAAGATTTAGAGATACCACCTGAGTTGGTCGAAAAGTATTTGATGGTCACCACCGATCAAATCGGTGATCATATTAATGCTGAAATTGATCCTGAAGTACAAGCATCATGGTTTGGCGCAGCGCCTCCTGATCTATCACTTGAAACCAGACTACGTGGCGATGACTGGGTATATACTTACCTGTTATCGTTTTATGAAGACCCAAGCCGTCCTTGGGGTGCCAATAACTTAGTACTTGCCAATGCGGCGATGCCTCATGTATTGCATAATATGCAAGAAGAGCTAAGTGCTGAAGAGTTTGAATCCGAAGTGGGTGATTTGGTTAACTTTATGGCGTGGATGGCAGAGCCTAACCGTCATGACCGTCAAGTGATTGGCTTCTTTGTGATTTTATTCTTATTAGTATTACTCATTCCAGTTTACTTATTGAACAAAGAATTCTGGAAAGATGTAAAGTAATTGAGTATTAAAAAATATATTTTTATCGAAAAAAAGGCACTACTCTGGTAGTGCCTTTTTTTGTCTCTTAAAAGACCATAAAACACTGAACCATAATTTAAAACAAGGCTCACCCGCAATGTTTACGTACCTTGCCTTGATAATCAGGGCAACTTTGTTTACGATGATAGGCTTTACTATTAACATTAGGCTTTCATGATTGATGCGAACGACATTCCAAGTAGTCAGCTGATTTTATACGCTGATGACGGCTACGACAGTCATGTAGTGCGCCTATTACTTGAGGAAAAAAAGCTTGCCTATTATCTATCACGCTTGCACTCTGAACGGCCTGAAGATTTAACCGAGCTGAATCCCTATCACACCTTACCTGTTCTGCAACAACGTGAAATCGCACTGTATGAGATCAACGTTATCTTTGAGTATCTTGAAGAACGTTACCATACAAACAAGCTACTACCAGATACCCCGCAAGAGCGTGCCCAATTTCGCCAACTGGCTTGGCGTATTCAGCATGATTGGCTGGTACTCGGTAAGCGTCTACTCATGCACCCTAATAGCTTTAATAAAACACAAGCTGCTATTGCGAAAAAACAGTTAAGCGATTCTTTGATTACTCTATCACCACTGTTTGCTCATAAACCTTATTTTATGGCAGACGATTTTGGCTGGTGTGATGTATTGTTAGCACCTTTGTTATGGCGACTTGAAGAAATGGGAATTGAGCTGCCACGCGCAATTAGTCGCCCCTTATTTGATTATCAACAGCGGGTCTTTGAGCGTACTAGCTTTCAAAAAAGTGTGCGTTAATTAGGGTGTATCCTCAATCTGAGCATTAAACCTTAAATGGGTCAAAAATGACTAAATCTTTGTCAAACTGTGTCAAATAGCTTGCTTATATTTCGATATTATCAGTACTATTTTATTTGTTTGGCTGCAATTTTTATTACCATTTGCAAGAGCAGGACACACCCTAGACAATGCTTAACCGCTGTCTTAAAATAGAAAACAACAAAATACCTTTAAGTTATTATCTTCAAATTATCAGTATAGGAAACCCTTAGATGAGCGAAACCACCTCTATTACCCCAACACGTCCTTATATGGTGCGCGCGCTTTATCAGTGGATAGAAGACAATCAACTAACGCCTTACCTGATGGTTGATGCCACTGCCGAAAACGTACAGATTCCAAGGGAACACGTGCAAGATGGTCGTATCGTATTGAATATCGCCAGCCGTGCGACTGGTAATATGAGTATGGAAAATGATTATATTCATTTTAGTGCGCGTTTTGGCGGCGTGTCACAAGAGATTTGGGTACCAATGACGTCGGTGTTAGGTATTTATGCGAAAGAAAACTCGCAAGGGATGTTTTTTGACCCCAATGAATATGACAACTATCAACCTGAAGATGATGCGATAGTAAGCTCACAGAAGAGCCCTACTGCGGCACCTAAAGCCAAACGTGATAATAAAGCAGGTTTAAAAGTGTTGAAATAGTCAATTTTTCGGTATAAAAAAGGCTGGTCGTATTATATACGGTCAGCCTTTTTGTGATTAATCTAAAAGATTTATCATTGTGCACTTTCAGTTAGCATATAAGATTACTAGGTTCTTGGCAATGTCACGCCGCGTTGACCTTGATACTTACCGCCGCGATCTTTATAGCTGGTTTCACATACGTCATCAGCATCGCTTTGGAAAAATAGCATTTGTGCCACTCCTTCGCCTGCATAAATACGCGCTGGTAGATTGGTGGTGTTGCTAAATTCCAAAGTGACATGCCCTTCCCATTCAGGCTCCAGCGGCGTCACATTGACGATAATTCCGCAACGGGCATACGTTGATTTACCAAGACAGATCGTCAATACATCGCGTGGAATACGGAAATATTCCATGGTGCGTGCTAGCGCAAACGAGTTTGGTGGAATAATGCACTCGTCACCGATGACATCAATAAAGCTTTTTTCATCAAAGTTTTTTGGATCTACAATCACTGAATGAACATTGGTAAAAACTTTAAATTCAGGCGCGCAGCGTACATCATAACCATAGCTTGACGTACCGTAGCTAACCAAACGCTCGCCTGTATCATTAAAACGTACTTGACCCGCTTCAAACGGCTCAATCATGCCGTGTTCTTCAGCCATTTTACGAATCCAGCGGTCAGACTTGATAGACATTGTTGTTCCTTAGCAGCTATAAAATAAAATTTACGATATGAACGGTATTTTGATAGCGACGATTATACGGAATTGAGCGCTCAATTTATAGGCTTGCCTGCGTTTAATATAAATCTACAATCAATACGACAACCGCCTACCATTTTGCGAAATGATCTTCTGCTAAGCCCATTATCTTATCGATTTCAATCACGTCATCTTTTAGACGAATCTCACCACTATAAAAGCCAAGCCATTGCTCAAATATACTGGCAAGCACACCAAAGTTATCTGTCTTTTTATAAACGGTTATCGGCGTGAAAGTTAAGTCAATATCAACATTGCTCCAGCCTAGGTTTTGATGATAGATGCGCCAAGGCTGTCGCGTATTATCTATGGTTTTAGCATTATCATCCTGCTCATTAGCTGGCAACTTTAAACCATCACGGACAAACATCACAGGCGGTAAATAATAAATCTGCCCATCCAGCCAGCACGCATTTTCGCTAACCCCTGTTTCATTGACGCCCATCGCTAGATTTAGGGCAAAATGACGACCGTCTGGCAAATAACTATTGATACAACTCCAAAACCAATTGGTCTTGTGACGCATATAGCCAAGCGTCCAATCGAGATTGGCGATAGTCGTTTCGGAAAAGTGGATTTGTTTGGCTTGAGCATCAGTGTTAAATTTTGAATGGGCTTTAATAAGCAAATGACCAGCTAGAGCAGTTAACGGTTCTTTTTGAGTAAAGGTCCAGCCACGCCTGCCCGTTGGTGTGCAGACTGCTAATGGCGCTGCTTGCCGCTGTAGCGTCGCATCAAGCGTAATGTGTTTACTGTCCAATGCTACTGCGATTTTTGATGGCGTAAAATCCAATGTTAATGTGAGATTACTATGGGTAAATGCCATTTGCCCTTGATAGCAATCGCCTTCTAACTGTGTGTGATGCATCAACGGCTGCAATGCTTCACAAACCTCTAACTGCTTAGTCTCATCATTATAAAGATAAACAAAGGCACTGGTTGCCAACTTAATCGTTGCCAATGCCAAACAAATCCGATAAGGCGGCTGGATAATTTGAATAAAGCAGAATTGATTGGCTTTTAACTCTTTGCGCCAGTTTGGCAGCGCCTTTTGCGAAATAAGATGACTGTGATAGTCCAAATAATTGATATTTTTAACGTGAGCAAAAACACCAAAAATAGGCTGACCATTTTGAATAAGCTCGTTAAGAACAGCTGGCTTAATGCTGGTAGATAAGTGTTGCTGATCTTGCTCATTACGATTTTGATTCATGATTGAGGCATCCTAGCCAAATTTTTCTAAAGGTACTATTTTTCCTTGATAACTCACGGCAGTATGTACAGTTTTTCTTTTTGCCTTCGCAGAACCCACAAAAAACGCTGCCGTTATCACCTTAACTTCAATGCTGGTCAATCCATCTGCCAACCTTTCCGTCACATTTGCTGATGGCGTTTGCTACTCCCGTCTTTAGAGTAGCAAACGGCCATCAGTTGATTGTTTGAGAGCTCAATCGCATATATCGGCGAACGGAATAATTTCAGTCACCTATACTGTTTGGGAATATTATCTAAATGTCGTTGATAAATTGATAAGCTCGCAATATTCCCTGTTTAAAAATATAAGTTCTTTAACGATTTTCTACTTAAGCTGTTCTACTATCACTAAGAACTACTATTAAAAAATACGTTTATCATCGACAGGCTTGGCGAATTTATTAATATTGGCTTCGATATTTTTGGCAATGCTAAGATAGTACGGCGCAAACTCATCATCGGCTAATACGCTCGGCTCACCTTTATCCACTTGTGCACGAATACCTCTGGCCAATGGCAACTGACCTAACAGCGGCACCTGATATTGCTCAGCGATTTTTTCGCCGCCGCCTGTGCCAAAGATAGCTTCTGTATGATTACAGTTACTACAGGTATGCAGCGCCATGTTTTCGACTACGCCAAGTACTGGGATGTTGGTTTTGTTAAACATCTCAATGCCTTTTTGCGCATCAAGCAAGGCAATATGCTGCGGCGTCGTGACAATCACCGCGCCCGTTACGGGAATACGCTGCGCTAGTGTTAACTGAATATCGCCCGTACCCGGTGGCATATCAATGACTAAGTAATCTAGCTGCGGCCAGTTGGTTTGGTTATACAGCTGCATCAGCGCACCAGTGGCTTTTGGTCCACGCCATGCGACAGGCGTATTGTCACCATCGAGCAAGCTACCAATCGATAACATCGCCATGCCATGCGCATTGATAGGAACGAACTGCTCATTTTCTAGCTCAGGTCTGACATTATTGACGCCCAGCATGGTTGGCATACTAGGGCCGTAGATATCGGCATCGAGCACGCCAACACGGTTGCCGAGCTTTTGTAATGCCAAGGCGATATTGACAGTAGTGGTTGATTTACCAACACCGCCTTTACCTGACGCCACCACGATAATATGACGAATGCGCGGATGCGCTGTCAATGATGCTTGTGTCGGTGCGGCTTTGGTAATCGGCGGTTCGGCATCAGTTGTCTTATTATTAACTGAAGACTGACTTTGGCTGTCCATTGCATTGGTGGTCTTGGGCATTGCCTTCGGTAAGCTTGATCCTGTCCCTTTCGCTGGCGCTGGTAGACGGACATTCATGTGAATCGCTTTGATACCGTGCGGATGTAGCAGCTGCCCAAGCTCTTGTTGGATGATTTCAGGGTTACTATTTACGGGAAGACGCAAATCTAAGGTAAGCTGATCGCCATCGCGCTCAAGTCCTGTGACCATGGTGGCAATGCTAATGGTACCTACTTCGTAACCAAGCAGCACCTTGTCCACAGCACTATCGCGCTCTGCCCGCTGCTCTGGTGTTTCTGGTTTTTTGGTGGAGGTTTTCTTCATAAAGTTAAACATAGCGACCGTTACTGCCTATACAAGTGGGTAGGTATGGTAAAACAACTCAATTGATACTGTCGTAAATAGCGTAAATAACATAGCCCATAAGCTTTTTAGCCAAACCTTTTACAGTGATAGTGTAGCTGAATTGGATAAATAAAAAAACCACAACGCTAGTGGGACTAGGCTTTATAGCAGCGTTAACCGATAGACAAAAACTGTGAAGCAATAAACAAATAAATAAGTACACCCGAGGCATCACAGACAGAGGTAATCAAAGGCGCACTGGCAGTGGCAGGGTCAAAACCCAATTTATTAAGCACAAAAGGTAAGCTCATACCAATCACACAACCAATCATTACCACCGACATCATACTCAGTGCCAGCACTAACGACACCACTGCATCACCACGTACATAACCGATGATTGAGATAGCCACCGCCATCGTCGCCCCAAGCATCAACGCAACCACTGCCTCTCGACCCAATAATGAAAACCAGTCACGCATGACCACATCGCCAGTCGCCAAAGCTCGCACCATCAAGGTCGCTGACTGCGAGCCAGCGTTACCGCCACTGTCGACCAATAAAGGTAAAAAGAACACCAATACCAAATTGGCGGCAATCACATCTTCAAAACTGGAAATACTAAAGCCTGAGAGCAAGTTGCCAAATACCAAAAACACTAGCCAGAATACGCGCTTACGGTATAACACTCGAACGCTGACGTCTTTTAATTTGCCAACCATGGTCGAGACACCGCCCGACTTATGGAAATCATCGGTTGCCTCATCACTCGCCACATCCATCGCATCATCGTGGGTAACAATACCGACCAAGGCACCACTATCATCGGTAATAGGCAGCGCAATTAAATCATAGCGAGCCACGACTTTCGCAACGTCTTTTTGATCATCATTGACATTACAAGACACTACTGTGCTCATCATAATGTCATTAATCAGCTGCTCAGGAGCCGCTAAAATAAGTACTCGTAAAGAGACAACGCCTAATAACTTACGCTCATCATCAATCACATAAGCATGATAAATAGTCTCGGCATCAGGTGCTTCTAGGCGCAGTGCTGCCAATGCCTCAGAGACAGTCATATGAGCAGCTAAAGTCGCATAATCAGACGTCATCAACGCACCAGCAGTGCGCTCCTCATAGGCAGATAACTTACGAATATCTTCACGTTGTGCCTGTGCCAAGGCGGGTAACAAAGCATCCCGCTGCTCCTGATTGAGGTGCTTATATAAGTCGGTACGCTCATCCGCAGGCATCTCGCCTACTATTTTCGCTAACACAGCCCGAGGAAATACATAGGCAAGTGCAACCTGAATATCCGTTTCTAAATAGGAGAACACGGTAGAACGATTGGGCAGATGCTCAAGTAGCTGCCATGCAAGATTTGGCTCCATGAGTGCTAGAACATCGGCAATATCAATCGGGCGCAAATTTTGAAGTTGATTGATTGATTGCTCAAACTGCTGTTGCTCGATAGCACGGCTTAATTTTGCTGCAAGCGTTTTTGCAAAATTCTTATCATTCATTATACTTACTCCGTGCAACCCGAAACGCTATTCAAGCGCTCATAAAAAAGAGCCAATCTAATTGGCTCAAATTAATATAAAACTAGATGCTAATGGATTGGTCTTTTATTAGCAAGCCCATGATTCTTAAACCAATCAAACAGCCCGCAAACCCATTAATTCACCACTCAGTTAATTCATAAACCACCCATGACTGGCAACGATAGACTGACCTGTGAAGACATTGCTCGGGAATGCTGCTAAAAATAGCGCTAACTGAGCAATATCATCGACGGTCGTGAATTCTTTATCTACCGTATTCACCAGCATAATATCATTGACTACAGATTCTTCACTGATACCTTTTTCGGCCGCTTGTTGCGGAATTTGCTTTTCGACCAATGGCGTTTTGACAAATCCTGGGCAAATTACATGCGTGCGTACATTATGCTCAGCGCCTTCTTTAGCCAATACACGGCACAGCCCAAGTAACCCATGTTTCGCTGTGACGTAAGGCGCCTTAAACATGGATGCTTCATGCGAATGGACTGAACCCATACAGATGACCGTACCGCCTTTGTCATCTTTATACATGTGCTGTATCGCCGCTTTAGTGGTCAAAAACGCCCCATCTAAATGAATGGCAAGCATTTTTTTCCAATCCTCAAACGCCATTTTATGGATCGGATCGATGATCTGAATACCAGCATTGGAGACGAGAATATCAATAGCACCAAAGGTATCGACAAGCTGCTGCACACCAGCGTTTACCGCCTCCTCTGAAGTCACATCCATGGCAATGGCCAGTGCGCGTCCGCCTGCCGCTTCAATAGCATCAACGGTTTTCTGAGCGGCTTCAAGATTAATATCAGCAATACCAACCGCTGCGCCTGCCTTCGCATAAGTCTCAGCGATATCACGTCCGATACCGCTGGCAGCGCCGGTGACCAATGCCACCTTGCCAGTCAAATCTTGTTGTAATGTGGTCGCCATATTTTATAGTCCATTATAAATAGGTTTTTTAGAGGTTTGTGCCAAATATATCTAACAAGCTTATTGAGCAATGCTCACTGGCGTTTTTTCTTGTAGCTCATCAAAGCTAACACCTTCTGCCAGCTCAACTAGCTTTAGACCGTTGTCAGTAACATCTAGTACAGCAAGTTCGGTAATAATCCGATCAACCACCCCTTTGCCCGTCAATGGTAGCTCGCAACTGGCAAGGATTTTTGGCTCGCCGTGTTTATTGACTTGTTCCATCAAGACAATCACGCGCTGCACGCCAGCGACTAAATCCATCGCACCGCCCATGCCTTTAACCATTTTTTTGGGAATCATCCAGTTGGCCAAATCACCTTTTTCTGACACTTCCATCGCACCCAATATCGCAAGATTAACATGACCACCGCGAATCATCGCAAACGACTCTGAGCTACTAAAATAACTGGCACCCGCTTCGGCAGTGACGGTTTGTTTACCCGCATTAATCAAATCTGCATCGACATTTTCTGCCGTTGGAAACTCGCCGATACCTAATAGACCATTTTCAGACTGTAGCCAAACATCGACATCTTTAGGGATATAATTGGCGACTAGGGTTGGTAGTCCAATGCCTAAGTTGACATAATAGCCGTCTTGTAGCTCTTGTGCGGCACGCTGTGCCATCTGCTCTCTTGTCCATGCCATGATAACTTCCTTATTTTTATAACGACCCCAAAAAATATGATGAGCGGTGTCAAACTCACTTAGTCTACTAGATGTAGCACTTTCACTCGTTTTCCTTGCCACTCAAATCTTTAGGAATAGTATGACAATATTCTATTATTAATTTAACATTTTAAAAAAATCTATAAAGCCTTTAACTAAGGGCCTTCAACGGCCTTAGTCGTGGTTTTTTCAATACGCTTTTCAGGATTGCTATTCAAGACGATACGCTGCACAAAGATACCCGGTAGGTGCACGTCATCAGGATCAAAGGTGCCCGTCTCTACGATTTCTTCGACTTCAACAATGGTGATTTTTCCTGCCATAGCGCAATCTGGATTAAAGTTACGCGCCGTTTTATTGAATATTAAATTACCTGCTTTGTCCGCTTTTTGCGCTTTGATTAATGACACATCAGCGCGCAATGAATGCTCAAGTATATAAGTACGACCGTCAAAATCACGGGTTTCTTTGCCTTCAGCGACCAGTGTGCCAACGCCAGTGGCGGTGTAAAACGCAGGAATACCAGCACCGCCCGAACGTAGTTTTTCCGCTAACGTCCCTTGCGGCGTTAATTCAACTTCTAACTCGCCTGCCAAGTATTGACGCTCAAATTCTTTATTTTCACCGACATAGGATGAAATCATTTTTTTAATCTGGCGCGTTTGTAATAGCAACCCTAAGCCAAAATCATCGACGCCTGCGTTATTACTGATGCAAGTTAACCCTTTAACACCACTATCACGTAACGCTTCGATGAGCGCTTCAGGAATACCGCACAGACCAAAACCACCAATAGCGAGGGTTTGTCCATCGCTGACGATACCTTTTAGCGCTTCTTCGGCACTGCTATATACTTTTGATTGACTCATGCTTATCTCCTTGCAAGTCTATTTTTTGTTATTAACTTCTATCATCAATGATTATGAGTGGGTGACATCACTCAATATTTCCATATTTATATTAATACAGTTTCTATCGATATATCATAATTAAAAATCTTGTGCTAACTTACCATATTATTCTCGTAGCGAGAAGAGAATAACCATAGGAATATACAAGCCAGCGCAGTAGCGGTATATATGATGGGGCAATATCTCATTAAGACAGAATTTATGTTTAATAAAATATCAAATATTGCCTATTTTAAATAATTTTATTGACCGATATCACTATGCTCTGCATACTCGCTGATTGAACTTTGCCAAGGAGGGCGATCATGTTTAGTACCTTTGCTATTGTCATTACTTTATTATTACTGATGTTTTTTGCTTATCGCGGTTATTCAGTGTTGATATTAGCACCGATTATGGCGACATTAGCCGTACTATTATCAGGTGATTTTTTAAGCACGATTCCTGCTTATACCGATGTGTTTATGGGCGCATTGAGTGGATTTTTACTTAAGTTTTTCCCTATATTCTTGCTGGGTGCACTATTTGGGCGTTTGATGGCAGACTCTGGTGCGGCGACCGCGATTGCCAAAACCGTGGTCGAAAAGCTTGGTGCCAGCAAAGCCATCTTAGCAGTTATCTTAGTTTGTGCCATTTTAACCTATGGTGGCGTTTCGTTATTTGTGGTGGCATTTGCTATTTACCCAATCGCCAAAGACTTGTTTAAAGCCGCTGATATTCCTAAGCGCTTGATTCCGGCAGCGATTGCCTTAGGCTCATTCACCTTTACGATGACGGCATTGCCAGGTACGCCTGCCATTCAAAACGCCATTCCGATTCCTTACTATAATACCAACGTTTTTGCCGCGCCTATCTTGGGTATTATCGGCGGCACCATCATGTTTATTTGCGGTTGGTTATGGCTACAATCACGCGCCAGAAAAGCCAATGCAGCAGGCGAAGGCTATGGTCAGCATGACGAAGAGGATGTGGGCGGCGTTGGCGCAGCCAAAAAAGAAACTGAGGTATTAAATACGCATCACACCTCATTTACTATTGCTATGATTCCACTGGTGTTGGTCATTGGCTTGAATGCTCTATTAACTTACACTGTCTTTCCATCAGTGGATTTTAGCGGCTTACAAGCTCAGTTTCCTGATCTAAATATCGCAGGCTCACTGGGTTTATGGTCAATAATCATCTCGTTAGTCGTGGCCTGTGCGGTGTTAATTTTGCTACGTATCGGTCATTGGAATAATCTGCAAAAAACCATCAACCGTGGTACTTATGATTCGATGCTGCCGATTTTTAATACTGCCTCAGAAGTTGGCTACGGCGCGGTTATCGCCTCGCTAGCAGGCTTCCTCATCATTCGTGATAGTATTTTAAATCTAACACCTGACAATCCTTTAATCTCAGAAGCGGTGGCGATGACTACGCTGGCTGGTATTACTGGCTCATCGTCTGGTGGTTTGAGTATCGCGTTATCGACGTTGGGTGAAGACTATTTAAGAATGGCGGTCGCAGCGGGTATTGACCCAGAATTGATGCACCGTGTTGCTGTGATGGCAGCAGGTGGTTTGGATACGCTACCGCATAGTGGTGCGGTCATCACCTTACTTGCGATTTGTGGTTTGACCCATAAGCAGTCCTATCTAAACGTCGCCATGGTAACGATGGTGATTCCACTTATTGCTGTGGTCGCCGTTATCATTTTAGGGACGATATTTGGCTCGTTCTAATATCCTAGAATGAGGCATTTATTAAACCTTAAAGATAATTAAATTTAACGATTATTGCTTGATACCAAAGAGCCCACTGAGCGATTGCTTGGTGGGTTTTTTATGCATGCTTTCTCATTACTACCTCTAAATACAACCGACTATTTATCTCTCATAATTGATTGACACTCTATATACCGTATAGAGTTAATCGCTTTATTAGCGACTATATTAATTACTCAGGTAATGTCACAAATTTGGCCGAATTACGGTATCATAGGCACACTTTTTTAAATTTTTATTTGCTTAATACGTTTTAGCATTGATAGTTTGATATTAATAGTATCGCGTCTAATAGCTCAAAACCGCTTAAGACGTTTGATAACCAACCCGTTTATATAAAAATATAGGTGATAAAAGTGCGTGAGATTCTAGTAACCAGTGCGCTGCCCTACGCCAATGGCCATATCCATTTGGGGCATCTTGTAGAATATATTCAGACCGACATTTGGGCACGTGCCATGAAAGCGCAAGGCCATCAGGTCACTTATGTCTGCGCAGACGATGCACACGGTACGGCAATCATGCTCAAAGCAGAAGCCAATGGCGTCACACCGGAGGAACAAATTGCCGCGGTGAAAGCGTCGCATGAAGCAGATTTTGCCAAATTTTTGATTAACTTTGACAATTATCACTCCACGCACTCAGAAGAAAACAAGCATTTTTCTGAGCTGATTTATCGTCGCTTGAATGATGCTGGGCATATCAGTACAAAAGATGTCGAACAATTATTTGACCCTGAAAAACAGCTATTTTTAGCCGATCGTTTTGTCAAGGGTACTTGCCCTGAATGCGCAGCGGCAGACCAATACGGCGATAACTGTGAAGTTTGCGGTACGACCTATGATGCAACGGATCTTAAAGACCCGCATTCAACGTTATCAGATGCCACGCCTATTCTAAAAACCTCCAAGCACTACTTCTTTAATTTGCCTGAATTTGAGCAATTCTTAAAAGATTGGACGCGTAGTGACAATCGCTTGCAAACATCGGTCGCCAATAAACTACAAGAATGGTTTGAAGCAGGTCTGGCAACGTGGGACATTTCCCGTGATGCGCCCTACTTTGGTTTTCAGATTCCAAATACCCCAAGCGATGAGCCAGACAAATATTTTTATGTATGGCTAGATGCGCCAGTCGGTTACATGGCGAGTTTCAAAAACCTATGCGATAAGCGCGCAGGTACAGACGAGGCGCTTGATTTCGACCGTTATTGGATGCAAGAAAACGAGCATAAAACCGAGGTGTATCACTTCATCGGTAAAGACATCGTTTATTTCCATGCGCTATTTTGGCCTGCTATGCTTGCTGGTAGTGAGTTCCGTACACCAACGGGTGTTTTTGCTCATGGCTTCTTGATGGTCAATGGCGAAAAAATGAGTAAGTCACGCGGTACTTTTATTAAAGCCGAAACGTATGCTGATCACTTACATCCTGAATACCTGCGTTATTATTTTGCTAGTAAATTGTCTGATAAAGTCGAAGATATCAACCTTGATTTAGAAGATTTCATGCAAAAGGTTAACTCTGACTTGGTTGGTAAAGTGGTCAATATCGCTAGCCGCAGTGCTGGATTCTTGGTCAAAAAGTACGACGGCATGCTCACAGAAGTCTGCGCTGAGCCAAGTTTATTAGAAGATATTACCAAAACGGGCGATGAGATTGCTGCCGCTTACGAGAACCGTGAGTTTTCGCGTGCCATGCGTTTGATTATGCAATGTGCTGATAAAGCCAATGAATATATCGATGAGAAAAAACCATGGGCACTTGCTAAGGTTGAAGGCGCAGAGCAAGAAGTTCAAGATGTTTGCTCGGTCGCGATTAATATCTTCCGTCAATTGATGGTCTACCTTGCGCCAGTATTGCCTGAGCTAACCGCCAATGCCAAAGCGTTTTTGAACATTGACGACTTAAGCTTTGCCAGCCGTAATGAGTGGCTACTGGGGCACAAGATCAATAAGTTCAAGCCTTTGATGCAGCGTATAGAAGAAAAAGACGTTGCCGCGATGGTTGAGGCCTCAAAAGAATCTTTGGCTCAAGCTGCTGCTCCTGTGGCTAGCAAAGCCGTTGCTAAAAAAGATAATAAGCCAGCAAAAGAAGCTGCTACTGATATAGATGCTGAGACAAATACTGAGCAAACTGACTATATCGGCATCGAAGACTTTGCCAAAGTTGAGATGAAAGTCGCTCACGTTCTAGCCTGCAATCATGTCGAAGGCGCAGATAAGCTTTTACAATTTACCTTGGACGTTGGCGAAGACAAACCGCGCAATGTGTTTAGCGGCATCCGTAAGTTCTATGAGCCTGAGCAATTGCTAGATAAAAAGGTCATTTGCGTGACCAATCTTGCCCCGCGTAAGATGAAGTTTGGTGTCTCAGAAGGTATGGTGCTATCAACTGGCAATCCAAAAACTCAGCTGACAGTGGTTACTTTACCTGACAACTGCGTGATTGGCGATGTGCTTGCTTAATAGTTAGGCTTACTCAACAAACAAAAAAGATGTCCAGCTGGGCATCTTTTTTATTGTCCCAAAACTATCGCTGGTCAATCGCCAAAATCAGTGCTTATATAGAAGATAATATCGATGAATATTGATTCAGTACGTTCTTTACAGAGGTAATGACAAACGCGTTTTAATTTCTTATTGCCATAAGTTACATTACTGTCATAATATGGACGTAATGATCAATGGATTGATTACTTTGATGTTAGCCCGTTATCTCAGCATGCACATAACATTGACTCGGGTAACCTGCACTCTCTAACCTATGAGCCCCAATAAAATGACCTTTGCTACTACTTTACGCTTCAGCCTATTCGGTGCTGCTATGAGCGCCGCGCTTGGATTAATTGGCTGCTCAAACACGACCGACACTGCTGCAACGACAGATACAAGTGCCGCCGCAGATTCTGACAAGCCTGCCAAGACATTAGCCATCACTCAAATCGTCGAACATCCTTCGTTAGATGCGATGCGTCGCGGCATTATTGATGAGTTGGCAGATAATGGCTATGTTGAAGGCCAAAATCTAACCATTAATTTTCAAAGTGCTCAAGGCAATACAGCGACAGCAGGTCAGATTGCGAAGCAGTTTGCAGGAGACAATCCAGATGCCATCGTGGCAATCTCGACGCCATCAGCTCAGTCTATCGTTGCGTCAACTAAGACGATTCCGGTTATTTATACGGCTATTTCAGACCCTGTCGCGGCAAAGCTCATTAATGAGAACAATACGCCTATCCAATCTAATGTGACAGGACTGTCTAGTGAGCTACCTATCGAGCCGCAACTGGACAATATTCAAAAAATTGCGCCTAATGCAAAAACCATTGGCTATGTTTATAGTCCAGGTGAGGTCAATTCGGTGGTGGTACTCAATCAACTAAAAAAAGCTGCGCCTGCGCGTGGGCTTAAGATATTAGACGTAACCGCCAATCGCCCAACGGATGTGGCGATGGCGACTCGTAGCCTTGCTGGTCGTGTTGATGTGATTTATACCTCACTAGATAATAATGTGGTATCCGCCTTTGAAGCGATGGCAGGTGCTGCCAATGAGCTTGATATTCCTGTCATTGCCTCAGACGAGTTCAGTGTGCGACGTGGTGCAACTGCGGCACTTGGTGTCAATGATTATGACTTTGGTCGTACCACAGGCAAAATGGTGTATCGTGTTTTAAATGGCGAAGCAGTTAGTAGCGTTAAGCCTGAAGTGATGAATACTTTAACCTTATATGCAAGCCCGAAACATGCGGCTGAGCAAGGCTTCAGCCTGACTGATGAGCTGCTAAAAAATGCCATTAATATCGACAAACAAGCGCAGAGTGCGGATAAATAATACGGATAAATAATACGGATAAATAGTTTTGACAAGTAGCACTGAAAAATAACATTTAGCCTTCTATATAGATGGCTCGCTTTACCCTTTATCCATCTATACCTTTTATCTATAAATTAAATAATGTACGGACACATTATTATTTTCAGGAGTGAGACCCATGTTGTATCAAAATCGTTTTGGTCATTTTAACTTTAGTAAAGCACTATTATTAGGTGGCGTTTGTACTGCCATCTTGACTGGCTGTAATCAATCAGCACAAGATACCAGCACCACTGATACAGCTGCGACTGGCGATGCAGCCACGGCTATGAAGACTGTCGCAATCACAGCTATCGTCGAACATCCAGCGCTTGATGACGTCCGTAAGGGCGTTATCGACGAGCTTAATGAAGCAGGCTTTAAGGATGGTGAAAATTTAAAGGTTAATTTCCAAAGCGCACAGGGTAACACTGCCACTGCTGGACAGATTGCTAAGCAATTCGTCGCAGACAATTCAGACGTTATCGTTGCGATTGGTACTCCATCAGCGCAGTCAGTAGCTGCTGCTACTAGCAGTATCCCTTTAGTATTCTCAGCAGTCACTGACCCAGTTGCCGCCAAACTAGTGACCAAACTAGATGGCTCTGGCACCAATGTCACTGGCGGCTCTGATGCCCTGCCTTATGAGCCACAAATTGAATTGATGCGTCAAATCATCCCGAGCCTGAAGAATGTCGGCTATGTTTATAGCCCAGGCGAAGTCAACTCAACGATTATCTTGAAAAACTTAAAAGAAAAACTGACACCACTAGGTATCAATGTACTCGAAGCGCCTGCCCAGCGTAGTACTGATATTGCGATGGCAGCACGTAGCCTCGAAGGTAAGGTCGATATGATCTATACCTCAACCGATAATAACGTCGTATCGGCTTACGAATCACTATATCAAGTCGCTAAAGAGAGCAAAATCCCACTGATTGCGTCTGACACTAGCTCAGTTGAGCGTGGTGCCGTTGCTGCATTGGGCGTGAATTACTACGAGCTTGGTCGCGAAACAGGCAAAATCGTGGTACGTATTTTAAATGGTGAAAAAGCAGGCGCTATTCCTGTCTACACCCCGCAAATGTTGGATCTATACGTTAGTCCAAAGCATGCCAAAGAAGAAGGCATTACTTTGTCACAAGCGGTTATCGATAAAGCAAAAGAAGTGGTAGAATAACGCACTTTTATAGCTAGCTCATTACAGCTATCATAAGGTAGATATCGAGTTTGATGGATTTGGTGTCAGCCGTCATCTACCTTTATGCGATGAGGCTAAATGTTTAACATCAGAAACCCAGCTATGAATCAGTAGGCTGGGCTTCTTATTTAAACCACATTGATTAAATATAAAGTATTTGCGTCATTTCTAAATTTGCCCTTTTTTTAATCAAAGCTTTGAACCTAGGTAGCTTATGATAGCTGTTGATCGTGACATGTTTTGGTTTACCCTAACCGCAGATTGTTTAATCTGTTAAATTCACCGCTTAGTCGTTTAGCTAAAATTGACGTATAGATGAGACAGCGCTGATCTATATCACGCACTCATTCTATGAATCGATATTAGAACGTTAGTTGCTAAACGCTTGGTTATGACTTACTGATCTCTTATGTCTTTAATTGCTTTTTTTGGTGCACTTGAAAGCGGTCTGATTTATGGCCTAGTAGCACTTGGTGTGCTGATCTCATTTCGCACCCTCGACTTCCCCGACTTGACCGCTGACGGTAGTTTTCCACTAGGTGGCGCTGTCGCTGGTATTTCTATCATCGCTGGTGTCAACCCATGGCTTGCCTGTGCTTTTGGTATGTTGGCAGGTTCAGTCGCTGGTATTGTTACGGCATGGCTACACGTCAAACTTGGCATCCTGCAACTACTTGCCAGTATCTTGGTGATGGTCGCACTATATTCTATCAATTTACGGATTATGGGTGCGCCGAACTTGCCATTATTGGGTGAAACCACGGTCTTTAGCACCTTGGTCACTGATGGCAACGGTTATTGGATGCGCTGTCTAATTATTGGTGTCGTGGTGATAGCTGCCATGTTATTTTTAAACTGGTTCTATAGTACCGAAACGGGTCTTTCGATGCGGGCGACGGGTTCCAACCTCCGCATGGCACAGGCGCAAGGCATCAATACCTCATGGATGACCATCATTGGTATGGCGATTTCTAATGGTTTGATTGCTCTAGCAGGTGCATTGTTTGTGCAGACTCAAGGTGGCGCAGATATCTCGATCGGTATTGGTACCATTGTCATCGGTTTGGCAGCGGTCATCATCGGTGAAACCATCATTCCTGCCAAGCGAATTTGGCTGATTACCTTTGCCGTGGTCGTCGGTGCGGTGCTGTACAAGCTATTTATTCAGGTGGCGCTATCGAGCGATACGCTCCGTAGTATTGGTTTTGGTCCGCAAGATTTAAACTTGATTACAGCGCTACTCGTCGTATTTGCCTTGGTATTGCCAAAAGCTAAAAATAAATTTTTAAGTCGTAAAGTTCGGGCTTAATGTCAATGTGCAACCATAAGGAATAATTATTATGATGCAAGCTACAGATTTGCGGTTGACCTTTAATCCTGGAACGCCCATTGAAAACCCTGCCCTACGCGGTATCAATCTCAACATCGCTGATGGTGAATTTGTCACTGTCATCGGTACCAATGGCGCGGGTAAATCAACCTTTTTAAATGCGGTCAGTGGTACCACGCGCGTCGATAGCGGTTCAATCTTATTAAATGGTATCGATGTCACCAAAAAGACCGCGCACCAACGCGCCCATTGGGTGGCTCGTGTCTTCCAAGACCCGATGGCGGGGACTTGTGAAGCATTAACCATCGAAGAAAACATGGCGCTGGCTTATAAGCGCGGCGGCAAACGTGGTTTGAGCTTTGCACTCAACCAAAATAACCGTGATTTATTTCGCGAAAAATTATCAGTATTAAAATTGGGGCTAGAAAATCGTCTGACCGACCGTATGGGTCTGTTATCCGGTGGTCAACGTCAAGCTGTTAGCCTATTGATGGCTTCATTGCAACCTTCCAAAATTTTATTGCTTGATGAGCATACTGCTGCCCTCGACCCTAAGACTGCTGCTTTCGTTTTAGAATTGACCGATAAAATTGTAACGGACAATCAGCTTACAACGATGATGGTTACCCACTCGATGCAGCAGGCATTGGCGCATGGCACCAGAACAGTGATGTTACATCAAGGACAAGTGGTATTAGATGTGGCTGGCGATAAACGTCAAGGCATGACTGTACATGACTTACTTGATATGTTTGAGCAAACTCGCGGCGAAAAAGTCGAAGATGATAGCTTGATATTGAGTTAAATAACTTAGCAAAATTCTTCAACTCTTGAAAAAATAGAACGTCTGTTTAATATCAGGCGTTTTTTTATGACTGCTTTAATTGATACGACTGTCTTAATTTTTAAGCATCAAGCAATACTAACTTTTGAATCAACTCACTGACATGTTGTGACTGCATTTTTTTCATCACTTGTGAGCGATGCACCTCTACCGTGCGGACCGATATATCTAAATGGTTGGCGATATTTTTATTCAGATTGCCTTGCAGTAACTCATTGGCGACCTGCTTTTCTTTATCGGTCAGCTGCGCATAAAGATTTTTAATATCATAAAGCGTGGCGCGTTTTAGAGTGAGGTCTTGCGCACGCGCAAGCGCTTCTTGTAGCCGGCGGCTATTAATCGGTTTTTCCAGATAGTCAGCCGCACCTTGCTTCAGCATATTGACAGCATCAGCAATCTCGCCATTTCCCGTTAGCGCTATCAATGCCATAGGGCTGTCCTGTTGACTAAGGTGCACTTGTAGCGCTTGACCACTCATCTCTGGCATCATCAAATCACTCACAATCACTGCTGGACGATAGATATTGACTTGCTGTAAAAATATCAGAGCACTTGCCCACACTTGGGTCGATAGCCCTAAGCTGCTAATCAAAAAATCACAGGACATGCGCACACTTTCTTCGTCGTCAATGATATGAATGATAAGCGATTCTGGCGTAATGCCTGATAAATCGTCAGACAGATGACTGCTTTCATCTTGCCAGCACGTAGGCTCATTTGAGAGTTGATTAGACGTCATATGTGACCTTATGGCTAAATACATTATTGATATTCATTAGAGTTTTTCGTCATTATTCGCTAAAGATAATGACAGATAAAAAGATATTTGTGCGCCCACCGTGTTTGACAGCTGATAGTTAGCATTGGTTTGTAGCAGTTGGATTTTACCGTTTAAGCTACGTTTAAAGCGGTGCTGCTCGCTGCTCATTACTTGGTAAACTTGCTCAATTTCATGCTCGACATCAATATTGTTTAGCTGCATCATACCGCCCAGCGACTTGCATAAGCGCTGACATATCATCAGTCCTAATCCTAGACCGTCTGTTTTCGTAGACTGGGTAGCATATTGACTGGGTAGGCTCTCTGGTAGGTGCTGCCTATTCAGCTGAGTTTGATCAAAGCCGCCAGCGTCATCGCTTAGATGCAATACCAACCATTGCTTATTATTATACCTCTCTGCCTGACAGCGTAGCATGATATTGGTCGCCCCTTGCTGTGCAGCATTGGTCATGCTATTTATCAGTAACTGATCTAATAATAAATTTGGCAAGGTTAAATGCTGATAATCACTTGCCAGCCAAAAATTGACACCTACTGCTTGCTCACCCAATAATAAGATGCACTGTTGATAGATAGCTGCGATATCGACACGAGTTTCATTCGCTTGCGACCGTCCAGCCCAGCGGCGGATATTAGTCACCACAGCAGCGACGCGTTCTGTTTCATTGACAATCTGCTGTAGAGCATTCTCTGTTGCCGCATTGTCAAGTGGCGTTATGTCGATAGCATTTTTAGACAACCTTGCATGTTGACTGCGTATCAATAATCCTTGCGCATAATTTTGAATGGTTGCCAGCGGCTGATTGATTTCATGAGCGATAGCACCGCTCATCTCACCGATGACCGCAAAGCGCTCTGATTGGTGTAACTGCTGATCATAATCACGGATTAGTCTATTTTGCCGCACTATCTTTTTTTGCCGCCGCCATGCCAGCCAGCTCATCCAAGCATAATTTACTGTCGATATCAGGACAACCAAAATAATCACAGCCATCCATAATCGATGCGCCTTTATCCAGTCGATCATATGCGCGCTCAGCTGCTTTTGGGCGGGATGGCGATTCATCTCATAAAGGATGCGCTCAGCATCGCTACTTGATTCTGCTGGTAACCAGCGCTGCTCTAATTGACGCTTGCCAAATAGATGTTGATTGATCTGGCGCACCAAAGCATCTGGCGCTTGCTCGGTCGCTGCCAGTGTCCAATTTGGATATATTTTCGTTGAAGAGTGGCAGCTGGATACAGTGGCGACTGGATGAATGAGACGGTATTGCTTGTCATTGATTTGACCGCGCCTTGCCATATCCTCCATCAAACAAAGCGGCGTAATGGCAGCGTCTACTTTGCCACTAGCCAAGGCATGCAAAGTGCGCTCTATCGGATAACCGACAAACTGTGTTTGATAGTGATTTGGCGTAATGCCATTTTTCTGTAATAAATGTGCGCCCAATAAATAACCGCCAAATGCGTCAGTGTCGACGGCAGCAATATGACGTTGCTCCAAATCCTGCAAACGATAAATATCACTGTCGGCAGCGACCCATAAAGCACTGGCGACCTCTTCCATCGCACTCGGCTGTTTTAATGGCGTATATTCATTTAGCTTATTAAATTCATTGGCGAGGGTGACTGTCGTCGATAGCTGATTTTGCGATTGTTGCCCATTAATACCCTCAGCATCAAATCCTTGATTGCTAAAAATTTTATCACGAGAACTTTTATCACGAGCGTTTTGCGCATTGCTATTTAATTGAGCCGTCTCTGTTTGTAAGGTAGCCAGCCAGCGCCATCTGATAGTATTCATTTTTATAAACTGCACTTGCGGGCCAAGCACTAGCGCAAACTGCTGTGCTTCTATTTGCTGTTGCCAATTTTCCAGCGCCAAAGGTACCAATATCACGGTGTCATCTGATAACTGATCATTAAGCTCGTCAAGCCACGGCTGCCAGCGATTTTGTGCGGCTGTCTCGCCTTGCGGTGCCAGCACACCCAAATAGTAAGTCTGGGCGGTGGCATTAGATAGCGGCAACCAAGCAGCCCATGCTACCACGGTAATAAAACAAGCCTTTAAGATAGTCCAAATTTTAGACTTTTTATGCATACACCTAGCCTTATATTTGACCTACCAAACGTACATTATAATTAAAAACCTTAATCATAATGTGGTTTTCCACAATATCACAATATTACCCGCTACCCTATACTAGATGACAGTCGTGTAACTTTTAATTCGCTGAGCTTAAGTCACAAATATTCGATTTCAATTTTGATTTCAATAAGAATGATTAATACACCTCATGAAATATGGGTGATGAATTATAAGCTTGGTAAAAATATCTTATGGAGGGCGGGCTTATGAAAAAATGGCCACTGATTATAATAATAGCAGCCATCATCGGGCTGGTGGTTGCCTTTATTATTGGGAAATTACTGCCAAATATGCGCACCAGCAGTAACGATATCGAGGTCAATATCACTGATCCTGCTCTCATCAAGCAGGGCGAATATATCGCTCGCACTGCTGACTGTATTGCGTGTCATACCACGCTCGATGGCGAGACTTATGCAGGCGGTCTGCCTATGCTAACGCCACTTGGGGCAATTTACTCGACCAATATCACACCCGATCAAGAAACTGGCATCGGCAACTACAGTTTCGCCGACTTTAAAAATGCCGTTAAGCATGGGGTACGCAGTGATAATAAAGCCTTATATCCTGCTATGCCGTATCCCTCTTACCAGCTCATGCCAGAAGAAGACTTAGCCGCGATGTACGCCTTCTTTATGTCCGATGTCACAGCCGTCAAGCAAGCCAATCTAAAAAGCGAGCTACCTCCGATAGCAAACTGGCGCTGGCCCTTGGCATACTGGCAGGTCTTATTTGATCGCAAGCGTGACTTTGTCCCTGAGACAGACGACGCACTATTGACTCGTGGTCAATACTTAGTCGAAGGTCCTGGGCACTGCGGCTCTTGTCATACTGGGCGCGGTATTGGCTTTCAAGAAATCGCTCTAAGTAATGCAGATTCTAACAAGTATTTGAGCGGTGCCATCATCGATGGTTGGCGCGCCAAAAGTATCCGCGGTGAGCATCGCGGACTTGGCACTTGGACGGTTGCAGAATTAAATGACTTCTTCAAAACTGGTCGTACTGATACCACTGCTGCCTTTGGTGCCATGGCCGAAGTGGTTGAGCATAGCACCCAGTATATGACCGACTACGACATCAACGCCATGTCATCTTATCTAAAAACATTAACGCCAGCACCAAACAAAGAAGCCACACTGCCTGCGAAAAAAGACATCACTACGCAAAAATTACTAGATGGTGACTATGATTCGCGCGGTTCGATTTTGTACGCCGAATATTGCCAAATTTGTCACCGTGTCGATGGTAAAGGAGTCGCGCGTATTTTCCCAGCGCTTGATGGCAATAGTGCGGTTTATTCTAACAATGCCGATTCGGTCTTACAGATTACCTTGAGCGGTGGTCGTATGCCTGAAACTCCACATGACCGTATGGCATTTACTATGCCTGAATTCAGCAATCTTAGCGATGCAGATGTGGCAGAAGTGGTCAATTATGTCCGCAATAGCTGGACCAACCAAGCGCCTGAAATCGATGTCAATGACGTGGTAAAAATGCGGGCTTTCCTCGCCAAAAAACCAAAAACCAGTACGGATATTGCTCCAGACTTAAGTATTGACGCGCAAACAAAAGGAGCAAAATAATGAAAAAATCTCCACTCAACTTGCCTACTATTGCTCGCGTTATCTCTCAAAAAATGACCATAGGCAACTTAACCACCGCTATCCTTACTGCTTCAGCGCTTAGTATCGCCGCTATCAGTAGTGGTTGCTCGCAGCCCGAGCCTATCGAGCAGAATGCACCTGAGTACGGCTTAGTCACCACTGATGATGCCAACGAAGATATCGGCACTTATGTGCTGCCGCAAGATACGGCTATCTTGGATGAACCAAATGCTGATGAGATATTTTATGGTAAACGCTTATTAAACGAAACTAAGCGCTTACTGCCAGAGCATGTGGGCGCGCAAATGAACTGTAACAGCTGCCATATTTCACAAGGTAAAATTCCACTGGGTGATCCGTACATCAATAGTTATAACTTCTATCCGCGCGTGATGCCACGATCTGGTAAGGAAGTTGATTTAACCAAACGTATTAATGGCTGCTTCCAGCGCTCAATGAATGGCAAACCGTTGAAACCTGAATCCCCTGAAATGCTGGCAATGTTGGCTTATATGAAGTGGCTATCGCAAAACACCCCAAAAGAGCAAAAAGTCGATATCCAAAATACGGGTAAAGTGGATGAATCATTAACCCCAGACCCTGTCCGCGGCGAACAAATTTATAAAGCTCAATGTGCAACTTGTCATGGTGATAATGGCGAAGGCATCAAAGACAGTCGCGGCGATATCGTGTTCCCGCCACTGTGGGGCGATGAATCCTTTAATATCGGTGCTGGTATGGCACGTACTTACAAGGCGGCAGCCTTTGTAAAATACAACATGCCCATGGGTATTCAGACCAAAGGCTTATGGGGTCACGGAAATGTGCTGAGCGATCAAGATGCCGTCGATGTGGCGCACTTCTTTACTCATCAGCCGCGCCCTGACTTTGCTGGTAAGGTCAATGATTGGCCAAATGGTAAAAAACCTAAAGACGCGCGTTACTAATATCTTAAGAAGACGGTATTTATAAAGACTTTACTTAAGAGGACTTCACTTAGCAGACATCATTCTATGCTCGCTTGTGAGTGAGCATTGACACGATAAACCTTTAAGAAAATGCATTTTTCTTAAAGGTTTTTTTGTTATCTATCAAACCCGCGAAAGAGGACGCCATCCGACATTAGGGTGGCGGTGAATTTCGCATCATTTTCAATGTTTAAATTACATAATATGCGCCTGAATCCAGTATAATAATTAATTATTGTAATACTTATAACTCACCACGAGCATTTATGAAAATCAACAAAGCGTATAAATTTAGGCTTGAGCCTAATACGGAGCAAGAGGTTATTTTAAATAATCTTGTCGGCTCTGCACGTTTTGTTTGGAATCAAATGCTGGCAATCTCATTTGAGATGTTTGCTAAAGATGAGTTTATTAATGCCACCAATCTGGTTAATAAAATTATAGATTTAAAAAGTAATCCTGATTTTAACTTCCTAAAAAGCAGCTCAAACGCTGTGTCTTTACAACAAAAAGTACGCGATCTGGCATCGGCTTGGTCGCGGTTCTTTGATCCTAAAGTACATGCCAGATTAAAAGACAATAAAAAGAAACCTCGCAAACCCAAGTTCTTTAAACTGGCTGACGGCACAGAAATCCAGCTACGCTCGTTGATGCCAAGATTTAAGCGCAAATCCGATGGCTGCGACTCAATTCGCTTGGTTCAGTTTGATAAATATTGCCGTGTTGAAGGTAATCGAGTAAAACTGCCTAATGGCATTGGCCTGGTGAAGTTTAGGAAGTCGCAAGACATCATTGGTACAATTAAAAATGTCACCATCAGCAAGAAATCAGGGCACTGGTACGTGTCTTTTGGTACGGAGCGAGAACTGGATGAGAACCCTCGTCACCCTGCCACAAGCGCCATTGGCTTGGACATGGGTATCAGCAAACTACTCACCACTTCAAACGGTCAGTACATCAAACCGAAAAACAGTTTTAAAACCAATCAACTCAAACTTGCCAAATTGCAACGAGGGTTAGCAAAGAAAGTAAAATTCAGTGAAAACTGGAAAAAGCAAAACCGCAAGATTCAAAAGCTACACAGCCACATTGCTAATATTCGCCATGACTACTTGCATAAAGTCACCACCCGCATCAGCAAAAACCACGCCATGATTGCTTGTGAGGATTTAAAGGTCGCTAATATGTCGAAATCAGCCAGCGGGTCGGTGGAGAACAAAGGTCGTCATGTTAAAGCCAAGTCGGGATTAAACAAATCAATCCTAGATCAAGGCTGGGGCATGATGGTTAATATGCTTGAGTACAAACAGCAATGGCGCGGTGGGTTACTGATCAAGGTAAACCCACACTACACCAGTCAAACCTGTTCTCAATGTCAGCATATTGCTAAAGAGAATAGACAAACTCAGTCTAAATTTGAGTGCGTCAAATGTAGGTATGTTGCGAACGCTGATTTTAATGCGGCTCGTAATATATTAGCGGCAGGACATGCCGTTTTGTCTGCGGAGGGAGGATGCAGTAAGGGTCGCCCGTTGAAACAGAAAACAAGCGACCTTCGTGAGAAAGTCGCCTAAGAGCATCTGCTTTTAGAATCCCCCACTTGAGCTTGGCGAAAGTGGTGGGAGTATGTCAAAGTTAATGCTTCTACAAACTTCTCGCTCGTCACTATATAGTTGCTGTATATCAAAGTTCGCTACCGCCATTTACTATGAGGTCTGTCATGCGCAAAATTCCTGTCTACTCCCACCCTGCTGCCGGTTGGCCTGCGCTGATTTCCTCTACTCGTAAGCTGATGGATTATCAGACTTTTTTACGGGGTAGCGTAAGTGTGCTAAAAAGCAACCAACCTAAAGGCGGATTCGACTGTCCGGGCTGCGCTTGGCCTGACCACAAATCACATAAAGCCATCGACGTCTGTGAAAATGGTATCAAAGTCATTGCTAGTGAGACCATGACAAAAAAAGCCGATGCGCAGTTTTTTGCGCGACATAGCGTCACTGAATTACAAGGCTGGTCGGGCTATGAGCTTGAGCATAGTGGTCGTTTATCAGAGCCTGTATATTATGATGCCGCGCAAGACCGCTACTTACCAATCTCTTGGGAAGCTGCTTATCAATGTATCGCTGAGCAGTTAGGACAGCTTGATTCGCCAGATGAGGCGCTATTTTATACCTCAGGCCGTGTGACCAACGAGCCCGCCTTTATGTATCAGCTGTTTGTGCGCTGTTTTGGCACCAATAATTTACCAGATTGCTCCAATATGTGTCACGAACCAACGTCGGTAATGCTCGGTAGACAGTTGGGTATTGGCAAAGCGACCGTGAAATTGGAAGACTTTGAGCAAGCCAAACTGATATTGATGTTTGGACAAAATCCTGCGACCAATCATCCACGCATGCTTGAAATGCTTGCTCATGCTCACGAGCAAGGCTGTCGAATCCTCTCAATCAACCCTATGCGCGAACAAGGCTTACGTAAATTTAGAAATCCGCAAAAGCCCACGCATATGGCAGCTGGTCAAAGTGATGAGATGGTCGATGAGGTCATTCAAATTCAGATCGGCGGCGATGCAGCACTCTTGACCGGTATCGCTAAGTGGCTGACTAAAAACAATAAAATCGATCAAAGCTTTATCGATGAGCATACGTCAGGATATGAGGCACTCGACGCATGGCTGCGCCAACAATCATGGCCTGATGTGGAACGCGGGTCTGGTATCAGTAAAGAGGAAATCATTATTATAGCAAAACTGGTAGCGGCGAGTCCTGCGACCATTTGCACCTGGGGCATGGGCATCACTCAGCACGTCCAAGGCGATGACAATGTAGCGATGATTACCAACCTATTATTATTAATGGGTATGATTGGTATTGATGGCGCAGGCGCGTCTCCCGTCCGTGGTCACTCTAACGTACAGGGCGACCGTACCATGGGCATCCATGAGCGCCCTGCACAAAAGCTACTAGACAGCCTTGAGCGTGTGTTTGAACGTCCGATGCCGCAAGAAAATGGCTTTGATGTGGTCTCTGGTGCAAAAGCATTGATTGCCGGTAAGCTAAAAGTATTTATGAGTATGGGCGGTAATTATGCCGTGGCAGCACCTGATACCAGTGCAATTCAGCAAGCTTTAACCACCACTCAGCTCAATATTTTTGTCGGTACTAAACTTAATGAAACTATGCTGTATCCGGGCGCGAACAATCTTATTCTGCCTTGCTTAGGTCGTACCGAACGTATTATTACTGCCAAAGGTGAGCAATTTGCCACTATCGAAGATTCCATGTGTCAGATTGTACCCACTCGAGGCAACCTGAAACCCGTCAGCGATACGTTGAAATCTGAAGCACAAATTGTGGCAGATATCGCCACTCATTTGCTTGGTGCTGATTCGTCCATTCCTTGGCAAGCAATGAGTGAAGACTTTGACATCGTTCGTGATTATATCGCCCAAGCGATTGACGGTTTTGAAGACTTTAATCAGCGTATTCGCGAAACCGAGCGTGGCTTTCATTTGTACCATTCTGCGCGGCATCGTGTGTGGAATACTGACAGTGGCAAAGCGCAATTTGAAGTACCACAATACCCTATCACCTACGTCGCAGCACAAATGGCAGAGACCTCTTTAGCCTTTCACCATGACAAAAAACCCAATGATAATACTAATAGTGCGCCAAACAATGAACAAAAAATTTGGCAATTGACCAGTGTCCGTAGCCATGACCAATTTAATACCATGATTTTCGGATTTGAAGATCGCTATCGCCAAACCACTCGCCGTGATGTGTTGTTTATGCACCCAGATGAAATGACTCGTTTGGGTTGGCAAGCAGGTGACCGAGTAATGGTATCTCGCCATGCCAGCTCAAATGGTTCAAATAACACAGACGGTACCGCTCAGCCACGCACGCTAGGGCCGTTAGTATTGACTGAGATGGATATCGCCGCTAACGCTGTCGCAACTTATTATCCTGAATGTAATGATTTATTTGATTTAGACACGCATGCACCAGACTCTCACATACCAGCGTATAAATCGACGACCGTTGTTTTGCAACGCGTTGAGGCAAATGCTGTTACGACCGATCATGCATAGTCAGCAACGGGCGAATCATTGAATGATGCATATATTTAAAGGAGATGATAATTTTGGTAATGACCATACGATATAACGAGGTATTATGATTGCCCAAAGTGATACTGAAACTGACGCAAAATATAGCGATAATTTTTCGGTAAACACCCTAACAGATAAGACGTCAGAAACTATAGAGTCATCTGCAACGCCGCTTGCACGTAATCATTGGGCGCAAAAGCATCATTATCCGACAGATAAGTATAACTCTAACAACATTATTGAGACCCGTGTTGCTAAGACTAATATTGCACAGACCCATATGCAGCAAATCAGTATCGACTGCCAATCAGCGAGCTTAGCAGTGGAAGCTGCGGTTGCTATCGTTATCAATGGTATTCACTATGCGGTACTGATGGCAAGCCCTCACCAGCTAGAGTATTTAGCCGTCGGCTTTTTGTCTAGCGAAGGCTTAATTCAGCATAGTCATGAGCTGCTTGATTGGGAAGTTACCCAACTGAATGATATTGCAGATTATCAAAATCTCACGCAAGATTCATTTATAAAGGAACGATTTATAAGAGATGCTACGGATGAAAGTTTAGAATCTGCAGCATTTGAACAAAGCTTATCGTCACTGCAAGATTATGACATTTATGTGGTGGAGCTAGTACTAAACCAGCGTTGTCATCAGCGTATCCAAGCGCAAAAACGTCAGCTAGCAGGGCGTACAGGTTGTGGTATATGCGGCATCACAGGGCTAACACAAGCACTGCCTGACTTGAGTATCTATCGTCAAAACAGACAAAAGGCAGATACACCAAGTCTTGACTGTCTATTAGCAATACGCCAGCAAGTCGATGCGATGCAGCATACTCACCAATTGACTGGTGCCGTACACGCCGCTGCGACGATGTATAATCAGCAGCTATACCTATTCGAAGATGTAGGACGCCATAATGCGCTTGATAAGCTGATCGGTTGGCAACTGCGCAATAAAATAGAGATTAGCTGCGTCCTTATGACCTCGCGCCTATCGATTGAACTGATACAAAAATCGATTCGTGGGCGCATCCCTTGGCTAGTCGGTATGTCTGCACCTACCAGTACCGCAGTGCGTGTCGCTGAGCGTTATGGCTTAGGATTAGCGGGTTTTTTGCGTGATAACAGAGTCACTTACTATTCAAATTATTCAGACCTATAAAGTTTTATGCTCGACTCTCTCATTAAGCGCACTTATTCATAAACTCTCATTTGCAGCGCTTTAATGACAGACATATAACGCTGATTTTTCGATAATAAACGGTCTCCTTTTTAGCTCAAACAAGACCTTTTTAAAACACTATCTATTCCCTATCTCGTTTTATCAAACACACAACGAAATAATAAAGATATTATTTCGTTGTGTGTTTGATAATTATGATGTTTTTTGACGAACCATTCCTAATTTTAAGCTTGATAATAGCTTAATTTGACCTCTTAATACTTTGAATAGCCATTAATTTATGGTCAAATAAGGAGAATTGAGTAGATAATTCGCATTTAGCTAAAAAATAACTTGTAATTTAAATTATATTTGCTAATATAGGCGTCCTTGATTGGCTGGGTGGCAGAGTGGTCATGCAGCGGACTGCAACTCCGTTAACGCCGGTTCGATTCCGACCTCAGCCTCCAATTATTTAGGTTAAAATTTTATTCATATTATATTAATTTTAGCTTGCTTTATTAATATAAATGCTTATAATAGCGACCACTATCTAACAAGTAGAAAGCTTACTTTTAGATAATACAAGTTTTGCCCGGGTGGTGAAATTGGTAGACACAAGGGATTTAAAATCCCTCGCTAGTAATAGCGTGCCGGTTCAAGTCCGGCTCCGGGTACCATTATATTAAAAGGCTTCCAAGCAATTGGAAGCCTTTTTCTTATTGTGCATTTTCTCTTATTAAACTAATTTTTTTCCACTATTTAGACAATTTGCTAGTAATCAACTGCTAGCTTTACTGTTAAACGTCCTTCTCACGTTTAGGGTAATAAGCTATATCAATTGTATATAATCAATAGTTAGCCACATCCTATTATCCCATTCTGAAAAGGCAAACCTTGTGTCGTAATAAAAAATAGATAGAACGATCCTAACATGATAAAAAAAGCAGCCACTTTCATAGTACTTAACGGCCTATTGGTGACACTAGCCAGCGCAAGCATTAATTTGGAATCCGTGAGCATAAATAAACACAGTGCCTGCATAAAGATAGCCTTTAATAATTGCTCATAGATTAAAGGACCGCGAGTTTGTTCAACAAACAGCAGAATCGATATATCTACGATGATCATAGTGAAAAAGGCATGTTTAACAGAGCTATTTAAATACGCATTTCCATTGTGTCGTTGGTAAACTTTGGGTCGCCTAGCTCTTTTCCTTTTTATATAACTCGTGGTAGGTTGAATAGTCATCGGGTTGGTTGCGTTAAAATACCAAATGGTTTCCCACCTTCCTTTAGTCATGTCTGGCATGATGTCTTCTGCTTGAAAATGTTGCAACTCCTGACTGGCAGGTGACCACCAATATCCTGTCTGCGGACAAGGCTGATTTGCCTCACAACGTGAAGATTCCAGTACTACACTACTGCCACCACCACTATCCGCGATACGCTCAACGAGCATCCAAGTAACAGGAGCTCTACCGACAGCGTGTGTCGTATCAGGGTCATAACCGACATTAGCTTCATTTGCTAACATGCCATCCAATAGCACTTGAGCACTGGCATCTGCTCGATTTGGTACATAAATGCCAGCGACAGGGACGACTTCATCTACCTTAACGCTATATTGTTGGTTGAGACTATAGATAGGCCATGATTCAGGCGCATTGAGCGCTCCTCTTGATTCAATGCTATAATTTTCTATTAAGTCGTATAAACACCAACCAAAATAACTGGTTATTCCCATGTTAAAAGCGCATAAGCTTGCCTCTCTTTCCCATTTCTCATAATTCAGCTGTTGCTGCTCTGGCATCCAGTCGGTATCATAATCCATACTGATAGCGCGAAAATCACTCTCAACATTACCACCATATCTTATTGCTATTAAATCGCCATTTAACAGCTCTTGATAGCCAACATTTAAGCTGTCTAGAGTATCACGCAGGTTTGGCAATACCCGCTCGCCCCAGACGATATCAGGTTGTCTGTTAATAGGACGCGTTCGGTAATCAAAGGGCAAATCATTGACGAACAGTTCTAATGCGTATTCAGCAGCTTCTAACATATTCGCAAAGGCATCGCGCATCTCTTTAAAGTAAGCAGGTGAGCTATAGCGCTCTAATAAGTAAATCTCTTGCGGTCTTATGATGTAGTTATTCATTTTTTATTGATTCTCGTACTGTCTAATCGACGTTGGCTAATCAGTTTTCATCTAAGCAATCACCAGCATCACATACAATATAGAGCCAATAAACCAAGTCGCATTAATAGCCATTCCTGAATACCATTTCCGCTTAACGGCTTGATTTTGGTTTGCAAAAGCTGCTTGGCGCTCTGCGGTGACAGGCAGAATATTATATGGGTTGTTTTGCCCATCCCACATGAGCCGACGTTGCACTTCCGGATGTAGAGCAGGATTAGCGCTCGACTGGTATATATTACCCTCGGCTAAATCTAAGTAGCTAACCGTACAAGCGCGCAACCAACCCATAAAAGTCACCTCGTGGCGTAGTCCTGTTAAGCCTTTGTTTTTCTTCTCTTGAGCAATATCAGCACAGGCAAAGAGTGAGGTACTGATGTCTGTCGGACAAGCATGAGCATATCGGGGATCAAGCGGTAGCTCTTCAGCGGGACGTTCCATATAGGTGCGAATAAACGCCCACTGGTCGTAAGGGTTTAGTTGCATGTCTTCAAAGTTAATAGATAAGCTTGGTTCTCTTGTTGACTCATCGATGACATGCAGATTCAGTACTTCATACACCAAACCTTCATTGCGTCTTACGGAGGCTGTGATGTCTTTATAATTAATCAGATGAAAGATAGGGGCTTGCTTACGGTTATGCTCGTAGTAAGCAATCTGCTGGGTATTTTTTAGTAGTAAGATTTTGTGGTATCGAGATTTTTTAGTTTTAAGTTGTTTTAAAGTTAGAAAAGGAGCAGTGAAAAAACTAATGAGGATAAATATTAGACATATAATCGCATAAAGATAGTAGATTAATACTCCTTCCTTTATTACTGAATTGAACATAGCGTAAATTAAGAAAAAAAACTGTCCAAGCAACCATAGTGAGGCATAAGATGCCAATAAAACTAAGTTTTGAATAGAGTTAATAATAGGATGAAATAGCAGATAGTCTGGATTCACATCATGAATAAGTGTACTTATTCTATCAATACTGGCTTTTTTTTCTTGGAAATTACCAATCTCTCCTTCATAAGGGCGACTGAGTATTTTACCGACAGGAGGTATAGGAGGAACAGGTAAGATCATAGTAGCATTCAACTCAAATGTATTGTTTCATCAGATTTTTTAATATTTATTATTATCTAGATAGCTTACGTTTTTTAAGGGGTATGACGGATTGCGGCTACTATCAGGCGTATAAGTAACGATCACTTTTGCCTTGCTAATATTATGGGGTTCAAACTTTAGTAACTGCGTATCAATGATAAAGTGAGTTTCCGACTCTTTTTCAGTCACTTTTTTTGTCACTATCGGTATTAATTTCTCAATGGCTAATGACGTAATATTACTAGCAACGGGTTCATCGCTGGTAGAGTTATAGAATGTCGCTTTATATAGGTTTTGTGCTCTGCCGTTTTTATCAGCGACGACTTCTATCGTCAACTGGCTTGCTTTGTCCCAATTGCCAATGTGAACCTGACTTTCAAATAAGGTCAGATGCTCTCGCACACTGCCGAATACTGGCGGTAGCCTTATTTCACTGGTTGAGTCAACTTTATGCTCTACAGGCATTCTACCTTGAAAGGTTTGCAAACGATTATTGGCTAAGAATAAGGTGCTCGCAGTGATAAAGCCACTAATGTCATCTGCTAAACTGTTAAAAGCGGGCTGTGTCTGAAACGGGTTTATCAGGTAGTAGTCTTGTCCTCGCATAGCTTTATGACCAAACACGCTGTTGTCTAGCCAATACTCTATTAATACGTTTCGTTTATTATCATACTTATAAGCTAAACGCTGAAAGCTATAGATTATTAGTCAATCATCCTAAGCAATCACCAGCATTACATACAGTATTGACCCAATAAACCATGTCGCATTCACGGCGATACCTGAATACCATTTCCGCTTAACGGCTTGATTTTGGTTTGCAAAAGCTGCTTGGCGCTCTGCTGTGACAGGCAAGATGTTATATGGGTTGTTTTGACCATCCCACATAAGCCGACGCTGAACTTCCGGATGTAGTGCAGGATTAGCGCTCGACTGGTATATATTACCCTCAGCGAGATCTAAGTAGCTAACGGTACAGGCTCGTAACCAACCCATAAAAGTCACTTCATGACGCAGCCCTGTTAAGCCCTTGTTTTTCTTCTCTTGGGCGATATCAGCACAAGCAAGGAGCGAAGTACTGATATCGGTGGGACAGGCGTGGGCATATCTTGGGTCAAGCGGTAGCTCATCTGCTGGACGTTCCATATAGGTACGGATAAACGTCCACTGGTCGTAAGGGCTGAGTTGCATGTCTTCAAGGTTGATATTTTGAATGGCTTGGTTAGTGTTAGGGTCAATCACATGCAGGTTTAGGGCTTCAAAGACAACACCCTTGTTACGTCTGACTGAGGCGACAATATCCTTGTAATTAATCAGATGAAAGATAGGGTCTTGTTTGCGATTGTGCTCATAATAAGCAATTTGTTGGGTCTGTTTTAATAATACGACTTTGTTTGAATAAGACTTTTTATTTTTAAATTGCTTGTATGCTATGTACGGTAATAATCCAAACATTAAAAAGTTTAAAATAATAATAAAAAAAGCTAAGAAATAATAAAATATAGACCCATCTTTAATAACTGCCATAACCATAGCTGTCATCAAAAAGAACGACTGCCCAAACAACCAACTAAAACAATAGGCCATTAAAAAGCCAACCAATTGATATGAGTTAATAATGGGATGGAACAGTAGATAATCTGGATTTACCTCATGCACATCACGGCTCAGCTTTTCTATACTCGCTACTTTTTCTCGATACGCAGGTATGCTTTCTTCCCAAGGTCGACTCAGGAGCTTTTCGATAGGATGAGTATTGTTTGGAGGATTATAAATCATTATTTTCTCGTAATCTTTAATACTTGTTGTTATCTAGATAGCCAACGTCTTTTAAAGGATATGGCAGATTGCTGCTAGTATCAGGCGTATAAGTCACAATCACTTTTGCATTATTGATACTATGCGGTTCAAACTTTAATAACTGCGTTCTAATAACAAACTGATCGTCTAACTTCTCTTTTGTCACTATAGGTAGCAATTTCTCAATAGCTAATGACGTAATATTACTAGCAACTGGCTCATCGCTGGTAGAGTTATAGAATGTCGCTTTATATAGGTTTTGTTCTATGCCGTTTTTGTCAGCGATGACTTCTATCGTCAACTGGCTTGCTTTGTCCCAATTGCCAATATGAACCTGACTTTCAAATAAGGTCAAATGCTCTTTTACAATCTCAAGGATTGGCGGAAGTCTTATCTCACTGTTTGTGCTTATTTCGTGCTCCACAGGTACATTACCTTGAAAGGTTTGCAAACGATTATTAGCTAAGAAAAAGGTACAAGCCGTGATAAAGCCACTAATGTCTTGCTCCAAACTATTGAAAGGCGACTTTGACTGAAACGGATTAATTAAATAATAATCTTGTCCTCGCATAGCTTTATGACCAAACACGCTGTTGTCTAACCAGTATTCTATCAATGTATTGTTTTTATCATCAAACTTATAGGCTAGGCGCTGAAAAGTATAGCTTAGAGTCATACCGACAAACATAATCGCTAATAGTGGTAGCGCAGGTAATGCGGCGGCTGGCGATGCTATCGCTAATAAGCCTAGATTAAATCCGGCATAAGCTGAAGCACCTATCGAGACGGCTGAACCTATTGTTAACGCTGAAGATGTTAAATTCCCATCATTAAATTTACGATAGCCATAAATTGCTAAGCTTCCTACCTCAAACGTCGCGCCAACCACACCTAGCCACCCTGCGCGATAGACAAGCCTGTTTGCAAAGCTGGTTCTGCCAAGCACGCTAGCTCCCGATGCTGCCACATCCATACTCGCCGTGACTAATGCAAGTCCAGAGCTGATAGTACCTAATTGCTCTTGCGTTAGCCGTAGCGGGTCGCCTGCGTATTTTAATCTGGCGATCGCTGGTACACTGGCGATCACTGCATTTAACTGGAAATATGCGATAAAAACAGACACGACACCCATACTTCCATTCGCTATTTTTTGGGCACTATTGTGCCATTCAATGCCTTTAGCTGCTAAGTCGCCATTTAACAGCTCTTGATAGCCAATATTAAGACTATCTAAAGTATCACGTAAGTTCGGTAATACGCGCTCGCCCCAAACGATATCAGGTTGTTGGTTTAAGGAGCGCGTACGGTAATCAAAGGGTAAATCGTTGACGAATAGTTCTAGAGCGTATTCAGCAGCGTCTAGCATATTCGCAAAAGCATCGCGCATCTCTTTAAAATAAACGGGTGAACTGTAACGTTCTAATAAATAGATTGCTTGAGGTCTGATGATGTAGTTGTTCATTTTTAGCGGTTCTCGTACTGTTTAATAGAGGTTGGCTGATAAGTTTTTATCTAAGCAATTACCAACATCACATACAATATCGAGCCAATAAACCATGTCGCATTCACGGCGATACCTGAATACCATTTCCGCTTTACCGCTTGGTTTTGGTTTGCAAAAGCGGCTTGACGCTCTGCTGTGACAGGCAGAATGTTATACGGATTGTTTTGCCCATCCCACATAAGCCGTCGCTGAACTTCTGGATGTAGTGCAGGATTGGCACTCGATTGATAGATATTGCCTTCGGCCAAGTCTAAGTAACTGACGGTACAAGCGCGCAACCAACCCATAAAGGTCACTTCATGTTGTAGTCCAGTCAGACCCTTGTCTTTTTTCTCTTGAGCAATATCGGCACAGGCGAGTAGCGATGTGCTGATATCTGTTGGACACGCGTGGGCATATCGTGGGTCAAGCGGTAGCTCTTCAGCGGGACGTTCCATATAGGTGCGAATAAACGCCCACTGATCATAAGGGTTTAGTTGCATGTCTTCACAGTTAATAGATAAGCTTGGTTCTCCTGTTGATTCATCGATGATGTGCAGATTCAGTACTTCATACACCAAACCTTCATTACGCCTTATGGAGGCTGTGATATCTTTATAATTAATCAGATGAAAGATAGGGGCTTGCTTACCGTTATGTTCGTAGTAAGCAATCTGCTGGGTATTTTTTAGTAGTAGAATTTTATGGTATCGAGATTGCTTTCTTTTTAGTTGCTTTAGAGTTAAATATGGTGAAAAGCCAAGCATTGTTAGGAATATTATAAGCATAATAATTGGAAATAAAACTATTAGCTCAAACTCTTCAATAAAAAAATATTTAAGAACTACATATAAAAATAAAAATAAAAACTGTCCAAACAACCATGCACCACAATATGACGCTAAAAGCCATACATTTTGAATAGAGTTAATGATAGGATGAAATAGCAGATAGTCTGGATTCACATCATGAATAAGTGTACTTATTCTATCAATACTGGCTTTTTTTTCTTGGAAATTACCAATCTCTCCTTCATAAGGGCGACTGAGTATTTTACCGACAGGAGGTATAGGAGGAACAGGTAAGATCATAGTTATACAATATGTAGTTAGCAATTTTTGCTAGCTATTATAAGCCACCACTGCCCATACAAATAAGCCAACGTTGATGAGTATGATACATACCCATCTGACATTAACCTCCCAATTTCTACCTTCAAACGCTAGTTTGGCTTCATAAGTTATGGGCTGTATTGGATACGGGTTATCTTGACCGTCCCATGTGAGTAGCTTTTGCACGTCGGGATGCAAGATGGCGCGTTTGGTACATTGGTAATGATTAGCCTGAAATAGATTACCTAAGGCTATTATTGAGCCTATTATAAAGACCATGATTTGACCACCGCCAGAATGATCACTAGGCAGTATGCTGTTTTTACGATAGATAATATCAGCACAAGCAAACAGTGATTTACTAGTGTCAGCTGGGTAAGCTTCGCAGAACTCAGGATTTATCGGTAAGTCATCGGCTTCATTTTCCATATAGGTACGGATAAATGCCCATTGTACACGCGGGTTGACTCTATAATCTTCTAGCTTTAGATGATGGGTGATATCGCCTGTCTCAGGATCAGCGACATACAGATTAAGCGGTGTGTAGGCTCGATTATATGGGTCTTGATGTAAGTCTGGATGCACATCTTTATAGTCGACTATCTTAAGCGCATAAGGCTGTCTAAAATTCCATAATGGACGGTAATAATAAGCTATTTTCTGTTCTTTTTTTAAAAAGTAGTACTGGGTACGAATGAAGCGCTTTCTGATGAGTTGATAGAGAAATAAAATTAGTGGCGTACCAAATACAACAATCCATAAGAAGCTGAATACTATATCAAAAATACTAAATTCACCATCTATAAAGACAACCTCTCCAATATCTTGAAGAAAATAATTACCTAACCAAAATGAAGAAAAATAAACCCAGCCAACAGCAAAATAAAACACCCAGAAGTATGCGGGTAGGAAGGTTAAGTAATCAGGATTAACATCATGAATTTCTTTGTTAAGATGTTCAATCTCTTCAGTGCTCTTTAATAAGCTTTTGTCTATACTGGCGGTATAAGGACGGTCAATAGGATTGTGAAGCTTACTAAGGTGGGTAGCGAAATCATCGCGTAGTTGCATGTTATTATCCCTAATTACTTTTATCTAAGCAATCACATACAGTAATAAAAAGGTAGCCAATGATTTATTAAGACAACCACCCCAAACCAATCACATACCAGAGTTTATCGACCATGCTCGGATAGTCACCATGTGGTCTTGCCGCGCCTATCATGTCTATAATAAATGCACCGATAAACAGCATGATAATAGTAGCAATAATAATACCTACACTGTAAACAATGGTCTTCCAAATAGGCTGGTTATTCTGTTCAAGGTTGCCCTCTGGTAAATGTTTGTTTAAATCATAAGGGTCATTGGGATCAATCTGACATTCCGCTTCAATAGCTTTGCTAAACTGATGGCGGTAGCTGGTCAGCATTGAGATCACACGGCCAACATAACGCAGAGCTAATAAAGGTAGAATAACTATTGTCACTGGGTAAAACCTAAAAGTTCGTTCAGGGTACTCCATGTTTTCGTGAGAGTAATGTACTACGTTCAATATCAAACGCTTAAATGACATCAGCGGGGTTTCACGTTTCTTATGTATGGGATAGATGTAACGTATGGCCTCTTTGACTTCTTTTAGTTGCTGATCGTCACCTTCCATATAACGACGGATAAACTCAAAATAACTGATTAAACTTTTATCAAAGACATTGTTTTGAAAGGCAAGTGCAAACATACCCGTAATGGTTTCGCCGTTTTTATCAAAGGTCACGGCTCTGATGTCTCTATCTTCATTGATATAGGCAATAAAAAAAGTTAAGTCATCCCAGTTATATACTTCTACTTTACGATTGTATTGACGGACATAGACCTTACGGGTTTTACGATTAAAACGGATGGGATAATGCCATGTGGTAAATAGTTCGGTTGAGAGCACATTGATTAATGGAGCGAAGAATAGAATCATAGAAAAAGCGAGAATAAGACCAATACTAAGAAATACGATGTCAAAATCTATTGTGGATTTTACAATCAGATAGAGGATACCATTACTCACAGATAGCCCCACAAACCCTAAACATAATCCCCATCCTACCGCATCACCACGTCGTCTTTCATTGCGCCCTGTAGTCTCAAGATAAGTCGAGTTAAACTGTACCACCGTTTGTTGAGGGTGCAATGGCACATCATAGTTTTTATATTTATCCAAAGGCACTGTCTCATGGATGCCTTTAACGTCTACAAGCTTCTGCCCTACCGCTTGATAACCTGGGGTCAAAAATGGCGGTTTCTTTGTCAGTCGAAACCGCCCTTCCATGTCTACAACGAATCCACTCATTTTTAGTTGTCCTTAATGTCGTG